>NZ_JBHUKR010000023.1:0-289929 GCF_042684065.1 Amycolatopsis pigmentata
GCCGAAGGCGAGGCGGTAGTCGTCGCGTTCGCCGGTGTGGGTGGCGGCCTGTTGGGCTTCGGCGAGGTGGGCATCGGCGGTGTCGGCATCGCCCGCGCGGGCGGCGGCGAGGCCGGATTTGAGGTGCAGGTTTCCCCAGGTCGGTGCTGCGACGTCTGCTGGACCTGCGGGAGAGCGGCGCGTGGTTCTTCCAACCCGTGTTCTCCGACAGCCGGTTGGTGGTCGTGGCCGGGGCGCGTTTGTGGCCGGGTGGGTGGTCGGACGCGATCGCGATCCGCACCGAGACCGACGCGAAAGGCTTCCGCTGCGACCCGGTGGGCGGGGTGGTCTGGAACCGCGATGGCGGTGTGGCCGATGTGCTCGACGGCTTGCTCGAGCTTCCGGCCCCGCACGAACCGAACGCCCCACGACTGGTCACGGCACACGGCCCCCGCCTGTGGACGCCCTAATCAACCGCCTGCAGCGCTGGCTGTTCCCTGCTGTCCTTGAATCGGCCTGCGAAATGCCGGGTGAGCCGGCACGATGGACGACCAGTCGATCATGGTCACCGACCATGGGCCGCCCGGGGCCCGAAGCCGGAACCTAGGGAATTCAGTGCGCGATCCTGACCAGCGCCTTGCCGGTCGTCTTCCCGGTGAGGATCGCCAGGAGCGCTTCGGGCGCGTTCTCGAGGCCCTCGAAAATCGTCTCGTCGTAAACCAGACGGCCGCTGCGGACCAGCGGCGCCACCGTCGCGATGAACTCATCGCGGATCGCCTCGTGGTCGAACACCAGTAGTCCCTGAAGCCGGAGGCGCTTCTGGAGGACCATGACCAGGTTGCGCGGGGCGGGTTGCGAAGCGGTCGGGAGGTTGTAGGTGGAACTGGCGCCGCAGAGCGCGAACCTCGCGTGGAGGTTCGCCGCGCCGATCGCGGCCTCCAGGTGCTCGCCGCCCACGTTGTCGAAGTACACGTCGAGCCCGTCCGGCGCTGCCTTGGCCACCTGGTCCTTCAGACGTCCCTCGTGGTAGTCGAACGCGGCGTCGAAGCCGAGCCGTTCGGTCAGCAGCGCGACCTTTTCCGCGGAGCCCGCGCTGCCGATAACCTGCGCGGCACCACCGATTTTGGCGAGTTGGCCGGCGATCTGGCCGACCGCGCCCGCGGCACCCGAGACCCACACGGTGTCCCCGGCGCGGACCTCCGCCACCTTGTGCACGCCCACATAGGCGGTCATGCCGGTCATGCCGAGAACACCCAGGTACGCGCCCAGCGGTGCCTCGTCGGCCGACACCTTCTCCACGGAGCCGGCGTCGAGGAGCGCGTATTCACGCCAACCCGCGGAATGCAGGACGATGTCACCCTTACTCAGGCCGGCCGCCCGCGACGCGACGACCTCACCGATCGCGCCACCCTCGAGGGGCGCGCCGAGCGCGTAGGGTTCGATATAGGTCTTGACCTCGTTCATGCGCCCGCGCATGTACGGATCCACGCTCATCAGGAGATTGCGGACCACGAGCCTGCCTTCGCCCGGATCCGGCACCTCGGTTTCGGCGAGCCGGAAGTTCGACGGTTCCGGCCAGCCGGACGGACGGGAAGCCAATTCGATCTGACGTGACCGATAGCTCACGGGGAACTCCTCTTGAAATAGTGAGAACTCAGGTTTTTTCGCGTTGTCCGACGCGGTCCAGTCCCAGCGTGGCGAACGCGGCGGACGTCAGTTCGGCGGCGAAATTCGGATATTCGCGGAGGTGCGGGATCCGCACGCAGTCGTCGACGATCGTCTTGGCGGTGTTGACCAGCACGGCCGCCAGTGCTTCGGGAACCTCGGGCCGGGTGACCGCCATCCAGCGTTGCCATTCGCCGAGATAGTCGGCCCGGATCCGGTCGAACCGCTCGTTGACCGGTTCCGGCAGGTAGAGACGCTCGGTGAGCGAGACCGCCAGGAGGTCGGTCGCTTCGAGCGCGACACGGAGATAGCCCTCGACCAGAGCGGCGAGTACGCACTCGTCGGAGCGCGCTGTGCGCATCGCGCGTGTCATCTCCAGTGCCTGCCATTCCTGGAGCCGCATGACCGCGGCGACCAGGATGTCGGCCTTGTTGTCGAAGTACCGGTACAGCGCCGGCCCGACGACACCGATTTCGCTTCCGATGTCATCGATGCTGACTCCGGCGTAGCCGTGATGCCGGAAGGCATTCGCCGCCGAAGAAATGAGTTGTTCACGGCGTGAGCCCGACGTTCTGGCCACGCCGTCGTCGCCGGCTTCCGCGCCCGGAACCGCCGCGGGTTCCGCGAGAACCCGTTTGCTCGCGGCGATCAGTTCGCGGGTGATGCGCTGGCGCGAAAGCGCATGCTCGTAGTGGCCGTGGCTCGACAGAAGACTCATCAGGACCCAGCTCCTGATATCCGCGGCCGCGTCGCCGAGATCGGCGTACTCGGATTTGATCAGCAGCGCTTCGAATTGATTCGCGATCCACCGTGTCTGGGCACGCACGCGGCGATAGTCGTCGGCGCCGAGATGGCGGGCTTCGCGTTGCCACAACAATGACAGCCGGCGACTCTCCAGCGCGGCCTCGGTGAGCGCGGTGAGACTGTCGTCGAGGTCGCGTTCCTCGGCGGGCTTCACCGTGAGCTCGGTCAGCGTCTCGATCATCCGCTGTTGATCCTCGAGCACGACGTGGGCCAGCAGCGCCTGTTTGTTTTCGTAGTGACGATAAAGGGCGCGTGCGGTGATCCCGCTCGCCTCGGCGATGTCGTCCATGCGAACGGAATGGAAACCGCGTGCGCTGAAGAGCTCGCCCGCGTTCTTGGCGATCTGAAGCCGCCGGTCGCGGGGGCGTGCCCTGGCTGGTTCCGCGATTTCCTTGTCCATTGCTGCTGTCTCCTTTTGGCCGGTCGAGTGATCATATCGACCGCGTGTCGTCCCGACTCGTCGTCGCGGAGGAACACCTCGGCCTCAGACCGCCGCGACGCCCGACCTGGCCGGCGCACCGACGCGCCCGACGTCGGCGGTGGCGATCACCCCGGACGAGCGCCCCTCGCTGTAATCCTCCGGCGTGGTGTAGTTGAGGCTCATGTACAGCGTGCCGAGGTTCTCACCGCCGAAGGCGCAGGCGGTCGACTGGGCGCCCGAGACGGGGACCTTGTCGGTGATCTCCCCACCCTCCACGACGCGGTAGAACCCGCAGTCGTCGCCCAGGGCCGGAGAGTTTCCGAACCACACGCCCCCGTCGCTGTCGAGGGCGATGCCGTCGGGGTGATACGAATCGCCGAGTTGCGCCCACACTCGTTTGCCCGACAACGAACCGTCCGGCCTTACGTCGAAAGCGCTGATCCGGTGTAAGAAGGTTTCGGCCACCAGGAGAACCCCTTCGGGGTCGAAAGCCATCCCGTTGGGGAAGACGACCTCGCCGTCGACACGGTGCACGCCCCCTTGCGGATCGATGTGGGCCAGGTTGGTCGGTTTGGGATCCTCCGCGCCGAGGGCGAATCCGAAGTTGCCGGCGTAGGCATGCCCGCCCGGGGTGACGAGCATGTCGTTGCCGAGGCCACCGGCGATACCGCTGAAGTCCGCGTACGTGCTCACCGTCGAATCGGTGGCGATCCGTTGCACCGTGGCGTCGGCCTGGGACACCACCAGGACGGAACCGTCGGGAAGAAAGCCCAGCCCCCCGGGCGCGCCGGGAATCTCCGCGACGACGTTCGCCGTTCCGTCGGCGGAGAAGGTGAGGACTTCCTTGCTGAAGAAGTCACTGGCCCACAGCGCTCCCGCGTGCCAGCGCAGGGCTTCGAGGAACTGGTGGCCCGACGCGAATCGCGTCAGATCGTGCGGTTTCATCGTTGTCTCCATTCCGGATTGGACGGTTGCCCGCCGAAGGTCCTACTGGGCTCGAACCGGGGCGCTCTCGGCGCGCGCGAGTTCGCGGAGCTTGAACTTCTGCACCTTGCCACTGGCATTGCGCGGGAGATCATCGAGCAGGATCAGGCGTTCGGGCAGCTTCTGACGCGCGATCTGCCGGGCCGCCAGCCAGTCGACGATCTCGGGCAGGGTGACCTGCTCTCCCGGCTGGGGGACGACCACCGCGCAGATACGCTCGACGAGGACGGGATCCGGCGAGGCGACGACGGCGATCTCCGCGATCTTCGGGTGTTCGAACAGGTGGTCCTCGATCTCCCTGGCGCTGATGTTCTCCCCGCCCCGGAGGATGATGTCCTTCTTCCGGCCGACGATCTCGACGTAACCGTCCGGATCGATGCGGGCGAGGTCGCCGGTACGGAACCAGCCGTCGGCGGTGAAGGCGTCGGGGTTCAACGAATGGTCGAGATAGCCGAGGAACATCTCCGGCCCCCGCAACAGAAGCTCCCCATCGGATCCCAGACGAGCTTCGGTCTCACCGTAGGGCCGCCCGTCCGTGTGAGCACGCTTGTCGAGCACGTCCTCTTCGTTGCTGCCGATGGCCGTGGGGAACTCGGTGGACCCGTAGCCCCGGCTGACCGTGCAGTCCAAAGTGGTCGTCGCCGCCTTGATCAGTTCCGGGGGCACGTCCGCGCCCCCGCAGGCGAAGACCCGGAGCGAGCGGAGATCGTACTCGGGCCGCGACGGGTGATGGAGAATCCCATGGAGGAACGGCGTGGCCGCCACGACGAAGCTGCACCGGTGGTCACTGATGAGCTCCAGCGCCTTTCCGGGCTCCCAGATGTCGAGCAGGACGACGGTGGTGCCGAGCATGAACGGCAGCTGTATCCCGCAGAGTAGACCCGTGATGTGGCCGACCGGGGAGGGCATGAAGACGATGTCGTTTCCCGACAGGCCATAGAAGTCGATGATGCTGCGGTTCTCGAAGTCGATCGTGTTGTGACTGTGCAAGGCGCCTTTGGGAGCCGACGTCGTGCCGGAGGTGTAGAGCAGCAACGCGATGTCGTTGCCGTCGCGGCCGGGCGTCTCGACGGGGCCGGCCTGCCCCTCGTCGAGCAGTTCTTCGAATCGGCAGAAGGAATCGCCGGGCGCGGCGCCGACCACGACGACGGTCCGCAACTCGGGGAGGCCGGCCCGGATGTCGTCGATCATGCCCGGATAGTCGAAGTTCCGGAACCGCCGCGGGACCACGACGATCCTCGAACCGGCCTGGTGCAGGATGAACTTCGTCTCGTTGTGGCGATAGATGGGGATGATCGGGTTGCTGACCGCCCCGAGCCGCAGCGCGGCGAGATGGACGATGACCGCCTCGACCCAGTTCGGAAGCATCCACGACACGACGTCACCGGCGACCACGCCACGGCCGTGCAACGCGGAAGCCAGGCGGTTGACGCTGTCGTTCAGCTCGCCGTAGGACCAGGAACGACCCCGGTCCACGACCGCGATCTTCTCCGGTGCCTTGACCGCGGACTCGGCCAGGTAGTCGTCGGTCAGGTTCCCCTGCCAGAAACCCTGTGCGGTGTACCGGTGGATGAGGTCCGCGTCGAGCCTCGTTTTCGCCTTCATTGCTGTCTCCTGGAGTCCCTGGCGTCACCGCCCGTGGAAGGCCGCCGCGAACGCTTCCAGCTCACGCGCGATGTCGCGGCCGGCTGGCTGGAAGGACACCGTGGTGCACCCGTTGGCTTCGAATTCCGCGAACCTGTCCTGCCACTGCTTCGCACTGGCCCCCAGGCCGGAGGCGGCCATCAGCTCGCTCGTGACGAACGGCCTGTCGACCTCGTTGACCTCGACGAGGTGACGATCGTGGACGGCGAGATGGCGGACATTCTCCGGAATGGCGTCGTACGCCGCGGCCCATTCCCCACCGCCATCGGGGAGAAGCTCGTCGAGCTTCCCGTGCTCCAGCGCCCAGTGCAGGAGTTGCCCGGCGCCATGTCCGGCCGCGTCGATGACCCGCTCCGATCCCGGGTCCTCCCCCTCTTCCAGGACCGTCCCCACGGTCATCATCGACTGCCGGGCGAAGCCGGGCACCGGGCTGGAAATCCGCAGCACCTCCGCGTCCAGGTCACGCGCCACCTGGAGACCCTTCGGTCCTTCGGCGGCGATCGCCCACCGCACGGTGATGGGCCGGGCAGGCGCGAACCGCTCGTCCGGGTGGATCATCCGGGTGATCGCGCCGTCCCACTCCACCTGCTCACCACGAAGAAGCGCGCGCACGACCTCCACATAGCGCCGGACCTTGGCCCAGGGCACCGGAGGCCGCCCCATCGCCAGCTGCCCGGTGAACCCGGAGCCGACTCCCACGATCACGCGCTCGGGGCCGATCGCGGCCACGAGGGTGGCGATGGCGGACGCCGTGACCATGGGGTGCCGCAGACTCGGGATCAGGACGCCCGACCCCAGTTGGATCCGCTCGGTGATGTCGGCGGCGCGACACAACTGGACCCACATGTCCGGATAGAGCGCGGGCGAGTCGTAACAGACCGCCCTCTCGTATCCGAGCTCCTCGGCGATTCGCATGTGCTGCGGCGTCTCGAGCGACGTGGCGAGGGAACAGGCCAGCTTCATTGCTTTGTCTCTTTCGGTCGAGGTGAACCCGGGGATGGTTGGAGGATCACCGCGGTTTTCTTGCCGAAGTGTGCCGACGGTCACCAGTTAAGGTGACTCGTACGCCAATGTCAATCGTCAATAACTTTTAAACTCCATCAAGGCTTGGTGATCGAGTGACGCCAGAATCCACATATATTCCCTACTTGAAGGGCTGTATGAGCGTTCAACAGCCAAGGTGGTCTCCCGTTAGTCTATGAACGCTCACGAACCGAATCGCTGGAAGGCAAAGTGGTGAGGTCGCGGACTCCGGCGAAGTCTCCGGAGATGCCCAGGGTGTTGACGACCGCCGCGACCATAACGGTGTTGCCCGCGATGAACAGGACCTCCAGCACCTCCCGGATGGAGAAGTGACCGGACAGCCTCGTGAGCAGATCCCCTCCGATCGCTCCGGTGTCCCACAGTTGATCGGCCGCCTCGATGACCGTCCGCTCCCGCGCGCTCCACCCAGTGGAAGGCTCCTCCCCCGCCAGGGACGCGATCTCGTCCGGCACAAGGCCTGCCCGGAGACCGGCCCCCACGTGCTCGCCCCACTGGAGCGGAGTCCCCGTTCGCCACGACAGGCGAAGCGTCAACACCTCGCGTTCGCGGTCGGTCAACGTCGTCCCAGCCATCAGCCGCCCGGTGAACCGGTACCAGTTGCGCAGCAGCGGTTCGTGGTGGGCCAGAACGAGGAACAACGGACTTTCGTACTCCGACGGATCGAGCAACGCCCGGGTCTTGCGTTCCCACTGACCGGGCGCGACCGGAGGGAGGCCAGGGCCGGTCATCCAGCGCGCTCCACGACGAAGGAAACCGCCGAGGTCGCCGACCCACCGAGATTCAACGTCCCCGCTCGCGCCGCGCCCTCGACCTGGTAGTCACCGGCGGTCCCGGACACCTGCCGGGCGGCGTCGAGCAGCATTCGCACGCCCGTCGCGCCGAGCGGGTGCCCCAGCCCGATCAGCCCTCCGCTCGGATTGACCGGCAGCGGCCCGTCGAAGTCGGTCTCGCCCTTCTCGACCGCGACCCAGGATTCGCCCGGCGCCGTGATCCCGAAGTGGTCGAGCGCCAGGTATTCCGTGATGGAGTAGCAGTCGTGGGTTTCGATGACATCCAGGTCGCGCGGGCCGTCGACACCCGCCCGGCGGTAGGCGCTCGTGATCGCCGACCTGACGAACGGGAAGACGTAGCGATCATCCTGGCTGGCGCGGAACTTGTCCTCGAGCAGGAGAGGTGCCGTGCTGTGGCCCCAACCGCCGATGACCGGAACGCCGGCCATCGAGATCGACCGCCGGGCGAGGTGACGTTCGGTGAATGACGCCGAGGCCAGCACCACCGCGGCCCCGCCGTCGGTGATGCGTCCACAGTCCTGCTTGCGCAGCAGTCCCGAGACCACGGGGTTGGTCTCGTCATCCTCACCGAAACTCACCGCGTCGAGATCCCAGGAACGCGTCTGCGCCTTCGGGTTCCGCCGGGCGTTGGTCAGATTCTTCTCGGCGATCCGGCCGAGATGGGCATGGTCGATCCCGTAGCGCCGCTGGTACTCGTCGGCCATCTTCCCGAAGAGCCGTGTCACCGGCAGGGACTCGTCGACGACCTCCCTCCCCAGCCAGGTGCCGGCACGCATGCGCTCGGCCGCTTCGCGCCCCGGGACGTTCCGCATGATCTCCACGCCGGTGACCACGACGACTTCGCTGCGACCCGCTTCGATCTCCGCCATCGCCTGCAGGATGGCGACGCCGCCCGAGGCACACGCCGATTCGTGCCGCACGGTGGGCAGTCCGGCGAAGTCCGGGTGCACCGAGACCGCCATGCCGCCGAGAAGCGCCTGGCCGGAGAAGATCTCCGCCCCGAAATTGGCGATGTGGATCGAGTCGACGGCCGAGGTCTCGACCTCCGCGTCCCGCAGGGCACCGAGAATCGACGCCTCGAGCATGCCGAACAGGTCGTCGGCAGGCCACTTGAGCTGGAAGTCGGTCTGGTGGCCGCCGAGGATGAAAACTCGCCGATCGGACACGTGAAGCTCCTTTGTGGAGGGAGAGAACCACGGGGACCGGGGAGCGTGTATCGAGCATCCCCGCTAGTCCATCACTGCTAACTTTGTATCATCAGTCAACTTCTTGTCAACCAAGAGAGCACGCGCCTATGTCAACCACAACTAACGCGATGCACTACTGGGCGAGCATCGCGCCATCGACCACGAGTTCGGTGCCGGAAACGTAGGACGCGGCGTCCGAGGCGAGGAACGCGACGGCCTCGGAGACCTCGCGGGGAGCCGCCATGCGGCCGATCGGGATGTCCGCCACGACTTTCGCCTGGACCTCGGCCGAGAACGCCTCTTGCAGCATCGGCGTCAGGATCGCGCCCGGGTGGATCGAGTTCGCGCGGACGCCGTACCGGCCGTACTCGGACGCGACGGACTTCGTCATGCCCCGCACCGCGAACTTCGAGCCGGTGTAGGCGATATTGGGCGACTGGGGCTGGTGGGCGAAGCCGGCGATCGAGGAGATGTTGACGATCGAGCCACCGCCCTGTTCGACCATGCCGGGCAGAACCGCCTTCATGCCAAGGAAGATCCCGCGCATGTCGACGTCGACGGTTCGCTGGTACTCCTCGGCCGAGAGGTCGGCGGTGCGCGTGTTGGACCCGGCCAGGCCCGCGTTGCCGACCAGCACGTTCGGCGCCCCGAACCGCCGGGTCGTGGCATCGACGGCGTGAGCCCAATCCTGCTCGTCGGCCACATCGAGGCGGACGAAGAACGCGTTCTCGCCGAGTTCCGCGGCCAGCGCCGCACCCAGGTCGTCGGCGATGTCGGCCAGGACGACCTTGGCGCCGCGTTCGACGAACAGCCGCGCGTGCGCCTCGCCCATGCCCATCGAGGCACCGGTGATGACGGCGATCTTGCCGGAGAGCTGGTTCATGACTCCTGCTTCCTGATAGAGGTCGACTGTGACACAGTCGTTTCCGTTAGCGATCGTTGACAAGGTATCGTTCTCATTGCTCATAGCAAGGTAGTCTTGTCCTGATCAAGATTAGTGATCAGAGACTTAACCCCGGAGGTCGACCGCATGCTGATCCACTGCCTGACCGTCAGGTTCAAGGAAACGGCGACGCCCCAGCAGATCGAGACGTTCCACGCGGCCCTCGCGGCCCTGCCGGACCAGATCGACCTGCCCTTCCACGCACGGCACGGGCACGACCGCGGTGAGCGGCCGGCGAACGCCGACTACGCGGTGGTCTCCGAGTTCGAAAGTGCCGAGGACTTCTCCCGCTTCCTCGAACACCCAGCGCACAAAGCCATTCCCCGGGACGCCGTGGAATCGTTCAACAGCGTCCAGTTCATGGTCGAGCCTTACAGTGCCGATCGTTACCAATCCGACCACAGCCACGGCGGAAACGGTTCTATCCAGCCAGATTGATTGGGGTCCGTCTCCGCCTACTTTTGGTCGGATTGGTAACCCTGCCGCGAGCCCGCGCCTGCCGCAGGAGGTGCGGGCTGACCGCGATTCCGATGAGGACGAGCAGGCCACCGGTCAGCAGGTCCTGGACGTAGGACTGGGCCTCGGTCACCACGAGAAGCTCTTCCAGCAGTGCCATCGAGAAGACACCCGCCGCCATTCCGGCCGCACTCCCCTCGCCGCCGGCCAGCCGGACTCCGCCCAGCAACACGGCGGTCGCGGCGAAGATCAGGCTGGAAAAGCCGCCATAGGCCGGATTCGCGCTCGAGAGCCCGTACCCGAGGAGCGCCCCCGACAGCCCGGCCAGCCCGGCGCTCAGCCCGAAGGTCTCGATCAGGATCCGCTGGGTCCGGACTCCGGCGACCTCGGCGGCGCGGCGATCGCCGCCCGTGGCCTTCAGGTCACGCCCCCACCGCGTGCCACGGACGAGAAGCCCTGTCGCGACGAACAAACCCACGGCGACGAGGCTTCTGATCGACGCGAGTCCGGCGATGGGCTCATCGAGTCGCAAGCCCACCGTGTAGTTCTCGTACGGAACGCTCTTCCCGCCGCCCAGCACCAGGATCAGGCCACTGACCACAATGAACGCTCCGAGTGTCACGGGTACCGAGTTCAACTTCGCCGCCGCGACCAGGAATCCGTTGACCAGACCGATCGCGGCCGCGGCCGTCACGGCCAGAGCCAGTCCGGCCCACGGGTTCGCCTGACCGGTCTGGACCGCGATCATGGCGCCGAGGCCGTAGATGGCGGGCAGCGACAGGTCGAACTCGCCCGCGACCATCAACAGGCCGAGCCCGAGCGCCAGCGGACCGTAGGCCGCGAACGTCTGCCCGATGTTGAAGAAGTTCACGGCCGAAAGCGCCGTGCCACCGAAGGCCGGAGCGAGGACCAGTGCGATGAGGAACGACGACGTCAGCCAATAAGGCGCCGGAATTCTCCTGGTGATACCAACGACTTCTCGCGCGCTCATCGGGCCGCCCTCGACTTCGCCGACAGGAAAACGAACACCATGACCAACAGTCCTTTGAGAGCGAGTTGCATTCCCGTGGAATAGCCCCGGATCAGGAAGAGATCGGTCACCGTCGCGATGATCATCACACCCGCCAGTGTCCGTGGCACGGAACCTCGTCCGCCCTGCACGGCATTGCCCCCTACCACGGCCGCGGCGGTGGCGTCGAAGGTCAGGGTGCCCTGCGCGGCCAGGTTCGCGCTGGTGATCGAGGCCGCCTGCACCAGGCCCGCCAAGGCGACGCACACACCGGCCACGGCGAACGCGGCGGTGAGGATGGCCGTCACCGGTAGACCGGCAACGTAGGCGGCCTGCCGGTTCTGGCCCACGAGGTAGATCCCCCGTCCCCATGAAGTGCGGCTGAGCAACCCGTGGACGGCGGCCGCCACGGCCGCGAACAGGTAGACGCCCATCGGGAGTCCCAGCACGTTCCGGCTCAACAAATCGAGCCCGGGGAAACCGGCGGGCGCCAGGACATTGTTGCCGCCGGACAGTTCGGCGGCGACGGCCGCTTGGAGGGAACCCGCGCCGATCGTGATGATCACGGGGTTGACGCCCCATGCGCCGATCGCCCACCCCTGTGCCGCGAAAACCAGCGCACCGGCCACCAAGGTCACGACGATGGCGATGAGCAGCCCCCGGTCGAGCAACGACAGGAACAGCATTCCCGAGGTCGCCGCGGTGACACCGAGCGACAGCGAGAACAGGCTGCCACTGACCATGATGAGGGTGGCCGCGATCGCGACCGGTCCGATGACCGCGACCGAGGCGACGATCGCCTTGGCGTTCTCCCAGGTCGCGAAACCGTCCGTGGTGACCGACGCGATCACGAGCAGCCCGATGGCCACCGGCGCGGCGATCCAGCGCCGTGAAACGCGTTTCCGGGCAGAGCCTGGCCTTGTGCTCGCGCTGGGCGGTGCCGCGCTGATCTGCTCAGTCATCCTGGCCCCCTCCAGCGAGTGGTCTGGTCATCGCGTGGAGCACGTCACCCGGACTCACGTCACCGGTGTCGGCCGCCATCACGACACGTCCCGATGCCATGGCGATGATCTTCGAGCCCAGATCGAAGATCTCGTCGAGTTCGGTCGAGGCGACCAGCACGACACTTCCAGCCGCCGCCGCCCGCTTGATCACCTGGTGGATCTCCGCCCTTCCGGCGACATCGACCCCGCGCGTCGGTTCGTCGAGCAGCAAGACGTCCGGACGTGGTTCGAGCATGCGGCCGATGAGCACCTTCTGCTGGTTTCCTCCGCTCAGATCACCCACGGCGGTGTGCAGTTTGTCGTCGCTGACGCCGACCAGCCGCGCCATCGCGCGGGCGATGGCAAGGGTTCTCCGCCGGATGAGAACGCCCAGCCGGGCGATCTCGGTCAGCCGTGTCGCCGTGAGGTTGTGGTGCACCGTGTCGGCGAGGAACAACCCCTCGCCACGGCGGTCGTCCGTCACGAAGCGGACACCGGCCCGTCGCGCCCGGCGTGGGGAACCGAGTGGCGACATTCCGCCGGCCCGAACCGTTCCCCGCGCCTCGGGAATGAGACCGGCCAGCGCGCGGAGCACCTCGCCGGCGCCGGAACCCACCTGTCCGGCGAGGGCCACGATCGTGCCGCCCGGCACGTCGAGGTCGAACGGTCGCACCCGGCCGGGGACGGTCAATCCCTCGACGACCAGTGAGGTCGTGACCGGCACGGGCTCTGGTCCGGGCAGGGGCGCCCCGGGCGTGCTCACGGTCCCGGCCTCGCCGATGATCAGCCGGACGAGCTTCTCGCGGTCGAGGTCGGCAACGGGATGATCGCCCTTGAGCTCTCCGTCGCCGAAGACCACGACCCGATCGCAGAGATCGAGAACCTCACCCAGCCGATGCGAGACATAAAGCACGCTACGGCCCTGGCGGACCAGGCTCCGCACCGCGCGGAACACGTGCTCGATCTCGACGTCGCTCAACGTGGCGGTCGGCTCGTCGAGGATCAGCAGCTTGGCATCGCGAGCGATCAGCCTCCCGATCTCGACGAGTTGCCGCTCCCCGATGCGCAGTGTCCCGGCCCGATCACGGGGAGAGACACGCTCGAGGCCCAACTCACGCAGGATCTCGTGACACCGCGCTCGACGGGCCGGACCACCCCCGATGAAGCGGGTGTCGCGGTGCCCCAGGAACATGTTCTCCTCGACGGTCAGCTGGGGCACCAACGACAGCTCCTGGTCGACGATCGCGATCCCGGCGATCTGGCTGTCGAGCGTGCTTTTGAAGCGCCGTGGAGCGCCCTCGAACTCCAGGGAACCGGCGTCAGGATGGACCAGGCCGGTCAGGATCTTGACGAACGTGCTCTTGCCCGCGCCGTTCTGGCCGCAGATGCCCACGATCTCGCCGGCCGCCACGTCGAGCGAAACGCCGCGCAATGCTCGGACCGCCCCGTAGGACTTGCTGAGATCCGACGTGACCAGCAACGGCCGGTCGTCCGCTTTCGACTGGTAGGACTCCGTCATGACATCAGGCTGAGTCATGTCACCAGCCCTTAGAACGTGCACACGTCGGCGAATTCGTCGACGTTGGACCGAGTGATTTTCTCCTCCTTGACGAAGGAGTTCTTCTCGAACTGCTGTCCATTGAGGATCGACAGGACTACCTTCGCCGCGGCCTTGGCCTCGGTCGAGGGAGCCGAGGTGCCCGTGCCGTACAGTTCGCCGGAACGCAACAACGCGGGCCCCTCGGCCGAGCAGTTCGAAGCGACCACGATCACGCCGTCCTTGGCCGACGCGCCGAGCGGCTTACCCGCCTGCTTGACGGCGCGAATCGCCCCCGCGGCCATGTAGTCGGCGTTGGCGTAGATGCCCTGGATCCCGCCCTTGGCGTTGTATTCGGCAAGCAGTTGCGCGGCAAGCTGCTGAGTCTTCTGTGGATCCCATTGCGCGTCCTGAAAGGACACGATCTTGTACTCGGGCGAATTCGCCATCTCTTTCCTGAACCCGTCCAGGGTTTCCTGCACGGTCGGCGACGATTGTGTCCCCTGCAGGACGACGACGTTGCCGGCGGCGTATCCCGCTTGCTTCAAGCCCGCGACCAGATTCTGCGCGGCGAACTTCCCGAGCGAGGGATTGTCGCTGCGGACGTTGGCCGTCAAGTCCTTCTGGACCACCTCGGGCAGGGGGCCGACGACGTTCACGAGCTTCACTCCGGCGGCGGCCGCCCGTTCGATCGCGGGAATCGCGGCATTGCCGTCGGCCGCGCCCATGACCAGCACATCCGGCTTCTTGGCCACGAGCTGACTGATGTGCTGGTTGTCCTCCGCCTGGTTGAAATTCGACGTCAGCACCGTGGTCTTGACGCCCGCGGCGCTCATCTCGGCCTCGAAGGCCTTGATCCAGGCCGCGCACCACGCGTTGCTCTCGGCGCACATCTGCACCCCGACCGACTTCGCGGAAGCCCCGCTCGCGTTGCCGGATCCGTTGCCCTGACCACCACAGGCCGCGAGACTCACGGCCAGGGCCGTGGCGGTCGTCAGCCGCACGATGCGCTTGAGTCCGGTGAATTGGTTGCCGTCCATGTATCCGCTCTCCTTTGAGCCACCACGCGTCCGCGACGACGCCCTGGTTCCGGCGCCAAGTAAGACAGGCCACCTCAGCGTTGTCAATAGTCGCTCATCACGAGCGATGGTGACTTCTTGACAAAAATCCCTTAGATTCAGGGCGAAAGAGTAACTATGTCAGGGACGGCTAACTCGCTTGTCCACCTGCTGGAGGCGCGTGCGTGCCACGTGCGACCAACTCGACCGGCACGCGCACGAGAGTGTTGTCCCGCGACTCGCCCAGGAGGCGCCCAGTGAGCAGGTCGACACTGCGCGAAGCGAGATCTTGGAGGTCGCAGCGCACCGTCGTGAGATCGACCAGCGGCCACGCGGCCATGGCGATGTCGTCGAAGCCCACCACGGTGACCTCCGACGGCACGGCCAGGCCCAGTTCGCGGGCCGCCGAGAGCGCGCCCAGGGCAACGACGTCGTTCGCGCAGACGATGGCCGTCGGTCGAGGACTCAGGGAAAGCAGCTCACGCGCCAGCCGGCACGCCGTGTCGTGCTCGAAGGCGGAAGCGCGACGGATGAAGCGGCGCGTCAACGGCTTTCCGAGCGCGCGCAGGGCATCCCGCAAACCGGCCGCCCGGTCTCGCCCGGTCGAGGTGTCGACCGGACCGAAGACGGCGCCGATCGCCTGATGCCCGAGATCCACGAGAAGACGCGCGACCTGCGCCGAGCCGTCGACGTTGTCGAACGTGCAACTGGGCGACTCGGGGTGGTCCAAGACCCGGTTGACGAGCACGTGGGGCACCGCTCGCTCGGTCAGGTCCCGGGGCAAAGTGGAGTCGCGCGTGGTCGTCGTCAGCATGACGCCGTCGTAGGACCCATCGGCCAGCTGATCCACCAGCGCTCTGGAGTCCGAAGGGTCGGGACGATCGCTCACCAGCACTGTGCGGAGATTCTGGGCGAGCAACGCCTGCCGCAGAGGCTCGACGAGCTCCGGGTAGTACGGATTCGTCAGCTCCGCCGCCACCACGGCGACGCGGCGGGTTCGCTGAGTGGAAAGAGCGCGGCCACTGTCGCTCGGAAGGTAGTTCAAGGCCTCGGCCGCGGCGAGGACGGCTTCCCGGGTTTCCGGAGAGGTGCCCGGCAGATTCCTCAGCGCGCGCGACACCGTCGCCTGCGAGACACCGGCAAGCCGGGCGACGTCGTGCCCGGTCACGGTCTTCGCCATATCGCCTCCTTTGACATGTATACGTATACAAGCCAGAGTGCGTTCTGCGAAGGGAGACCGCACATGCCCACCTATCTCAAACAGGCGGCCGAGCCGGCCGCCGGCCACCGCCCCTCGTCCGGCTCCGTGGCGGACGTGGTCCGCGATGTCATCGCCGACGTCCGAAAGCGAGGCGACGAGGCGGTCCGCGAGTACTCCGCGAAGTTCGACTCGTGGTCACCGGACGACTTTCGCCTCGCTCCGGCCAAGATCGAGGAAATCGTGGCCGGGGTCGATGCCGGAGTCATCGACGACATCCGGGCGGTCCAGTCGCGGGTGCGCGCTTTCGCCCGGCACCAGAAGGACTCACTGCGGGACTTCGAGGTGGAGTCCGAGCCCGGTGTCCTACTTGGACAGAAGAACATCCCGGTAGGGCGGGTCGGCGCCTATGTTCCGGGCGGACGGTATCCGCTCGTGGCGTCGGCGCACATGACCGTGGTCACCGCGAAGGTCGCCGGTGTCGAGCATGTCACGGCGTGCACTCCGCCTATCCGCGGAGAGATCCCGGCCGCCACGGTGGCCGCGATGCATCTCGCCGGGGCCGACGAGATCCTGCTTCTCGGTGGAACGCAGGCGGTGGCGGCGATGGCCGTCGGTACCGAGACGATCGGCAAGGTCGACCTGCTGGCCGGTCCCGGCAACGCCTATGTGGCCGAGGCCAAGCGCCAGCTCTTCGGTGAGGTCGGCATCGACCTCTTCGCCGGGCCGACGGAAACCTTGATCGTCGCGGACGACTCCGCCGATCCCTTCGTGGTCGCGGTGGATCTGTTGAGCCAGGCCGAACACGGCCCTGATTCGCCGGCGGTCCTCGTGACGACGAGCCGCGCGCTGGGGGAACGCGTCATCGCCCTGGTGGAACGGATCCTGGTCGAAATGCCCACGGCCGACTTCGCGGGTCCGGCTTGGCGGAACCACGGCGCGGTCGTCGTCACCGGCGACCTCGACGAGGCCTATCGGGTGGCGGACGAGTACGCGAGCGAGCATGTGCAGATCCTCACCCGGGAGCCGCGGCGGGCGCTGGAGCGGATGCGCAACTTCGGCGCCCTCTTCCTGGGGGAAGGCACCTGCGTCTCCTACGGTGACAAGGTGATCGGAACCAACCACACCCTCCCCACGCGCGGCGCCGCCCGGTATACCGGCGGGTTGTGGGTCGGCAAGTACCTCAAGACAGTCACCTACCAGGAGGTGACGGACCCGGCGGCCAGCGCGAGGCTTGGTGCGCTCTGCGGCCGCGCCGCCCGCGTCGAGTTCTTCGAGGGACACGCCCGGTCGGGCGATGTGCGAGCGTGGAAGTACGCGGGAGCGCCGCTTCCCTGGGCGCCCTCGGGCATCTCCGGAGGTCGATGATGGGCAACGACGGACAGCTGCGCGAACGACGCAAGAGTGACTACCCGGTGCTTCGCCCGGCGCCGCTGCGCTGGTCCGATGTGGACACCTACGGCCATGTGAACAACGCGGTCCACTACCTGCTGATGGACACCGTGATCAACGGGTGGGTCGGCGAGGCCGTCGGCGTGGACATCCGCACGGAGCTCTCGGGGTTCGCCGTCGTCGCGGAAACCGGCTGCCGGTACTTTCGCGAGATCCACTTCACCGCCACGCCGGAGCTCGGGATCCGGTTGGAGGGCACCGGTCGCTCGAGTGTCCGGTACGAGGTCGGCTTCTTCATCGACGACGAAGGGCCGGCCGCGGTCGGGCGATTCGTGCACGTGTACGTCGATCACGTCACGCGCCGCCCCACCGGGATACCCGCGGAGGTCGGCAAGGCACTCGAAGCACTGCGAGAACCCGGAAAGGCGTCCTGATGGCAAACCTGAGCTTCGACTTCAGCGGCCGCACGGTCGTGGTGACCGGCGCCGCGCGCGGAATCGGCCGGGCGATCGGCGAACACTTCCATGCCGCCGGGGCGAAGGTCTATCTGGTCGATTTCGACGCCGCGGAGGTCGAATCGGCGTCGCGGGAGATCGGCGCGATCGGCTTGGCCGCCGATGTCTCCGACACCGGCCAGGTCAACGCCGTCGTGGAGCGGGTCATCGCCGACACCGGCCGGATCGACGTGCTGGTCAACAACGCGGGGATTCTCCGTGACGCGATGGTGTGGAAGCTCACCGACGAGGACTATGAAGCCGTCATGGCGGTCCACGCCGGCGGCACCTTCCGCTTCACCCGCGCCGTGGTCCCGCACTTCCGCGAGCGAGGAACGGGCAGGATCATCAACGTGACGTCCTACACCGGCCTTCGCGGTAATCTCGGCCAGTCCAACTACGCCATGGCGAAGGCCGGGATCATCGGCTTCACCAAGACGACGGCCAAGGAACTCGCCCGTTTCGGGATCACCGTGAACGCGATATCGCCGAACGCGCAGACACGGATGATCGAATCGGTTCCCGCCGACAAGCTGGCTCAACTGACCGAGGCGACCCCGATGGGCCGCTACGGGACTCCCGAGGAGATGACGGCCGCGGTCGCCTTCCTTGCCTCCGACGAGGCCGCCTATGTCACCGGCGTCGTGCTGCCCGTCGACGGCGGCATTTCCATCTGACCGGGTCCAACCGGCCACGATCTCTGTGGAGCGCGCATGAACACTCTCTTCGATCTCACCGGGCGCACCGCCGTCGTCACCGGCGGCAGTCGCGGCGTCGGCCTGATGGCCGCACGCGGCCTGCTCCAGGCCGGTGCGAAGGTCGTCATCTCCTCCCGCAAAGCGGACGCCTGCCGGCAGGCCTGCGAAGAACTCTCCGACTTCGGCGAGGTCAGTGCCGTGCCGGCCGATCTGTCGACCGAGGACGAATGCCGGAGACTGGCGTCGGAGGTCGCGCTTCGCCACGACGCCTTGCACATCCTGGTGAACAACGCCGGCGCGACCTGGGGCGCGCCACTCGCCGAGTTCCCGGCATCGGCCTGGGACAAGGTTCTCGATCTCAACCTCAAGTCGCCGTTCTACCTCACACGCGCCTTCCTGCCGCTACTGGAGAAAGCGGCCGACGCGGCCGATCCAGCGCGCGTCATCAACATCGGGTCGATCGACGGGCTCAGCGTGCCCGGTATGCCCACCTACGCCTACTCCTCCAGCAAGGCTGGTCTGCACCACCTGACCCGTGTCCTCGCCGCCGAACTGGGGCCCCGCGCGATCACCTGCAACGCCATCGCTCCCGGCTGGTTTCCCTCGAAGATGATGGCGAAGACGCTGGAAGAGCACGGTGAGGAGTTCAGGGCCCGTGCCCCGCTGGGACGCGTCGGCGAACCTGACGACATCGCCGGCGCGGTCGTCTACCTTGGATCCCGGGCCGCCAGCTACGTCACCGGGATCGTCCTCCCGGTCGACGGCGGCGTCACCTTGACCCGCTGACCCTCCTCGCATCGGAAGCCGCCCATGCCCACGCGATCACTGCTGCTGTCCCGCCGCGACATCGACTTCCTCCTCTACGACTGGCTCGATGTCCAATCGCTGACTTCCCGCAAGCGCTTCGCGGAACATGCACGCGAAACTTTCGACGCCGTACTCGACGTTTGCGCCGACCTCGCCGAGGAGAAGTTCGCACCGCACAACAAGAAGAACGACACCGACGAACCCGAAATCGCCGACGGCGAGGTCCGGTTGAACCCCGAGGTCAAGCCGGCGCTCGACGCCCTCGCCGAGACCGGCCTCCTGGCCGCCACCGCGGATGCGGAGGTCGGCGGGCTCCAGCTCCCCCAGGTGATCCAGACCGCCTGTGCCGCGTGGTTCGCGGCGGCGAACATCGCGACCTGGAGCTACGCGATGCTCACCATCGCGAACGCCAACCTCCTGCTCGAACACGGTTCGGCCAAGCAGGTCGAGATGTTCGTCCGTCCGATGCTCGAAGGCCGCTTTCACGGCACGATGTGCCTTTCGGAACCCCAGGCCGGCTCGTCACTCGCCGACATCAGCACGCGCGCCGAACCCCGCGACGACGGCACCTACCGGATCTTCGGCAACAAGATGTGGATCTCGGGCGGCGACCACGAACTCGGGGAGAACATCGTCCACCTCGTGCTCGCGAAAATCCCCGGCGGACCGCCTGGCGTCAAGGGAATCTCGCTGTTCCTCGTGCCGAAATACCTGGTGGCAGAAGACGGTTCGCTCGCTGATCGCAACGATGTCGTCGTCGCCGGACTCAACCACAAGATGGGCTACCGGGGCACCGTCAACACGTTGCTGAACTTCGGCGAGGGCGCGCACACGCCCAGCGGACAGGCCGGAGCGGTCGGATACCTGGTCGGCGAACCGCATCGCGGGCTCGCCTCCATGTTCCACATGATGAACGAGGCCAGGGTCGGCGTCGGAATGGGCGCGACAGCACTGGGCTACACCGGATATCTGAAGTCACTCGCGTACGCACGCGACCGGACACAGGGCAGGCTTCCCGCCGCCAAGGACCCGGCTTCGCCTCCGGTCGCGCTGACCGCGCATGCCGACGTGCGCCGAATGCTCCTCGCACAGAAGTCCTTTGTGGAGGGTTCTCTCGCGCTGATCCTGTTCTGCGGTAAGTTACTCGACGATCAACGAACAGCCGAGACCGAAGCCGAACGCGCTCGGATCAGCCTGCTTCTCGATGTCCTCACCCCGATCGCGAAAAGCTGGCCGTCGCAGTGGTGCCTGCACGCGAACGACCTCGCGATCCAGATCCATGGTGGCTATGGCTACACGCGTGAGTACGACGTCGAGCAGCACTACCGCGACAACCGGCTCAACCCGATTCATGAAGGTACCCACGGTATCCAGGCCATCGACCTGCTCGGGCGCAAGACCACCATCGCGAACGGTGCCGCACTCGGCGCACTCGAAGCACTGATCCGGTCCACTGTGGACAGATCTCGCACCGCGGGCACCGAAGCGGCCGAACTCGGCGCCGAACTGGACGGCGCGCTGACCCGGCTGATCGACGTCACCCGGCGGCTCCACGCCGAGCCGGACACGAACCTCAAGCTCGCGAACGCCTCCGTCTATCTCGAGGCGGCCGGCCACATCGTGCTGGCCTGGATCTGGCTCGAACAATTCCTCGCGGCCGGAACGGGCGACGACGACCTCCGGCGCGGCAAGCGGCATACCGCCCGCTACTTCTACCGCTACGAACTCCCCCGCACCCGGCCACAACTCGACCTGCTCGCCACGCTCGACGATACGACCGTCGACCTCGACCCGGACTGGCTCTGACCGCGAATGATGCGCCATGCTCTCTTCGGATTGAGGGCATAAAGGGGTGTACCCGGCGCTGTCAGCGTCCGACGGAGCGCTCGATCATCTCGAGCGCGGCGGTCTTGGCGAGCCACAGCTCTTCCTCGCCGATGCCTGACTTGTGCAGGAATTCGATCCCTTGCATGACGGCGATCAACGCCCGGGCGGTCGACTCCGGATCGATGTCGTCGTCGATCTCGCCGCTCTCCTGAGCCTCGGTGATCCGCCGGGCGAACAAGGCGAGCGTTTCGGAGTAGGCCCGGCACGCGCGGGCTCGGACCCCCTCGTCCCGCGCGCTCAGAGCCGCGGCGCTGTTGGCCATCAGGCAGCCCTGCGGCGGTAGGTCCAGGCGGCCGCCGTCCTCGAACGTGACCGCCGACATGACCCCGTGCCACGGGCTCGGGTCCTGGCTGACGGCGGTCTCCAACCCCGTGGACTGACGGGCGCAGTAGTCGTCGAGGATCCGGAGGAACAGGTCACGCTTGCTGCCGAAGGCACCGTAGAGGCTCTGCGTCCCCAACCCTGTCGCATCCGTGAGGTCCTGGACCGACGTGGCCGCGTAACCGCCCTGCCAGAACGTGTCCCGCGCGGCCTCGAGGACGGCCTGCTCGTCGAACTTCCTCGGCCTCGCCATGGGCCGACCGTACCAGTTATGGATCGATCGCTCAAATTTGACAAACGGCGGAGGTCTCGTGTGTATTTGAGCGAACGTTCCATAATTTGCCGAAGGGACACGCACATGACGACACGACCGCTCGAGGGCAAAACCGCGCTGGTGACCGGGGGTTCCAGAGGCGTCGGCGCCGGTATCGTCGCCCGACTGGCAGCGGACGGCGCGAAAGTCGCGTTCACCTACGCCCGTTCCGCCGACCGCGCGAAGGCCGTGGCGGCCGAGGCCGTCGCGGCGGGGGGCATCGCCCACCCGATCCACGCCGACAGCAGGCACGAGCAGGACATCGAGGCCGCCGTCGCGCGGACCGCCGACCGCTTCGGCGGCCTGGACATCCTCGTCAACAATGCCGGCGTCGGCAGCTTCGCCCCGATCACCGACCTGAAGATCGACGAGATCGACGCGATGCTGACGATCAACGTACGGTCCACCATCATCGCCATCCGCGAGGCGCTCGCACACATGGACGACGGCGGACGGATCATCAACATCGGCAGCATCAACGCCGACCGCACGCCGTTCCCCGGTCAATCCGTCTACGCCCTGACCAAGGGCGCGGTGTCGAGCCTCACCCGCGGGCTCGCGCACGAACTGGCGCCGCGCGGAATCACGGTCAACAACGTCCAGCCCGGCCCGATCGACACCGAAGCGAACCCGGCCGACGGCCCCTTCGCGACGGCCTTGCTCGGAGTCATGGCGACCGACCGATTCGGCACCGCGGCCGAGATCGGCGCCTTCGTCTCATACCTCGCCGGGCCTGACGCCGCCTACATCACCGGCTCCAGCCTGAACGTCGACGGAGGCTTCACCGCGTGATCTCCGAAGGCACTTCATCGCGCGGCCTTCCCGGTGGGCCGAGCGCGTGCACCCGAGCTGTCGCGACGGCGCTCATGAGCGGGATGCCGACGGTGATACCGACCTGCTGACTCATCGCCCGGGGGCTCGATCTCGACGACGACGAGACACCGCAACTGGAAGGACGAGGCGACGCGGGCGGTCGCGTCCCTGCGCCTGGTGGCGCGGCGGCACAAGGACGACCGCCAACTGGCGGAACTCATCGGCGAACTGATCATGAACAGCCAGGAGTTCGCCGCGTTGTGGGCGAAGCACCGGAGTCACTGGGCCGGAACGGGCCCAGCAGTCGATGGAGCCCCGCGGCCGTGCGGTTGAGCGCCACGATGTCCTCGAAGATCGCGTCGCTCGGTTCCCAGGAACGGATGATCGCGAGGATCGCCTCGCGTCGCACCCTCGCGGCGTCGTGATCGGCGAGCGCGAGGGCCTTCTGTAGCTGTTCGGCGTTCAGTTCGGTGCAGTAGGCCGGTGTTCCCGCTTGCATGCGCCAGGCGTCGTCGACGGTACCCGCGTCGACCGGATCGAACCCGGTGTCATCGACCAGTCCCATCACGAGTTTCTTGGCAGCGGGATCGGTTCCCGCGACGGGCAGGGCGAGCCGGTCGGCGGCTCCCGGCGGCCTGCCCTTGTCCGCGAGTGTCGTCTGGACGAGCGCGTTCCACGCTCGGACGACCGGGCGGCCGAGTTGCCGCTCGATCCAGACGGCTTGGGGTGTGCCGCTGTCCATCTCCTCGATGCGGCCGTCCCGGCTCGGGAGGTAATTCGATGTGTCGGCAACGGGAACCTCGTCAGGAAGGCGATCGCCGATCGGCTTGAGGTCCGGCACACGACCGAACGGGATGGACGTGATGAGCACTTCGACGCCGCGGTGAACCTCGTCGAGGGTGGTCGCGACGACTCCCGACTCCGCCGCCAGCTCGGTGATACTCGCCGGCCCGCGCGTGTTCGCGATCCGCACGGCATGTCCGGCCGCGCTGAGCTTGCGCGCGAGATTGGCCCCGATACCGCCGGTGCCGATGATACCGATCCTCAAGGCACTGCCCCTTCTCCGTTTTCCAGCCGGGCCGGGGCCCGGTCCGCGTTGCTCCGTGCTCGCTGGTGTTCCCCGGCAAGGGTGGCAACCGAGGCAGCCGGGCGCGATGACGAAGAAGGCTTCGATCATTACCCTGTGAGTCATGAAACGGATCGAGGTCCGCGAGCTCGAGTACTTCTTGGCCGTGGCCGGCACGCTGCACTTCGCCCGCGCGGCAGAACAGCTCGGCATCGAGCCTCCTCCGTTGTCCCGGGCGATCGCACAGCTCGAACGGCGGCTGGGCGTCAGCCTCTTCGAGCGGACGAGCCGCCGCGTGGAACTGACCGCGGCCGGCCGTGTGTTCAAGGCCGAGGCGCGCACCACGCTGCGCTCCCTCGACCGCGCTGTCCGCCGGGTGCGGCAGGTCGGCCGTGGCGCGCTGCGCATCGCGACTCCGCCGGGAACCGGCTCGGGTCTGTTGCGCGAGATGGTCCGTGGCTACGTCGCCCTCTTCGGCCGCGACACCATCGAACTCGTCTTCGCCACGGACCAGACCGTCGCGGTCCGCGACGGCCGGGCCGACATCGCACTGGTCTGCTCCACCGAGGACCTGACCGGCTTGGACGTTCAGAACGTCACCACCGAACACCCGGTGGCCCTCGTTCCGGCCGACCATCCTTTCGCGACCCGGGAAACGCTGACCCCGGCCTGCCTGCTCCGCGACCCGGCCTACGCCACCGAACTCCCACCCCTCGGCTTGGACGCCCTTGTCGACCTGGTGGCCACCGGGCAACTGATCGCGGTCGTCGGCGACAGCGCCGTCGACCGGCTCGGACGGCATGTCGCCGCCGTGCCGGTGACCGGGCTTTCTCCCACCGATGTCCTGCTGGCCTGGCCGGCCGACTCGCATGACCCTCGAATCGCAAGCCTGCTCGAACTGGCCGGACAGCTCGCGATTCAGGATCCCCAACGAGTTCAGACGACCACGACCCGCCGCCCGCGGGTGTGACCGGCGCGGCTGTCGATGTGCGCCTGCGCGGCCTCGGCGAGCGTGTACGACTTCTCGACCGGGATGGAGAGCCTTCCCCGCGAAATGAGGTCGACGGCCTCGGCGAGCGCTTCGTGCCTGTTCCCGGCCACGCCGGAGAACCGGACACCGAACTCCGGCGCACCGAGATCGGCGATGGAGATCACCTTCCGCGGATCCCCGGTCAGCTCGACGAGTTCGCGGATCACGCCCGAGCCGGCCAGATCCAGAGCCGCGTCGACAGGGCCGAGTCGCCGCACCCGCTCGACCCAGCCCTCGCCGTAGGTCGTGGCAAGGGCACCAAGGCCACGCAGATAGTCCTGGTTCGCCACGCCCGCCGTGCCGATCACCGTGATGCCGCGGTCGCGGGCGATCTGCAGCACCGCCGATCCGACTCCTCCGGCCGCACCGCTGACCAGCAGCGTCTGCCCTGACCGCACGCCGACCTCGCGGATGATGCGCAGCGCGGTCTCCACCACCGACGGGTACCCGGCCGCTTCTTCGAACGTCAACTCCTCGGGCATCCGGGCCCAGGCCGACAGCACGGCGAACTCGGCATAGGTGCTCGCGCCTTCGCCGAACACGTGGTCGCCGACCTCGACCCCGCTGACGCCCTCGCCGACCTCGTCCACCACACCGGACGCGTCCTGCCCGACTCCGGCCGGCAGTTCGATCGGACGGGACGCCTGGAACTGGCCTTCACGAATCCTCCAGTCGACGGCGTTCACGCCCGCCGCCCGCACGGCGATACGCACCTGGCCGGGGCCCGCGTGAGGCTCCTCGGCGTCTACGAGTCGCAGGACGTCCGGACCCCCGAACTCGGCGAAGCTCACCTTCTTCATGCCGCCGACCGTAACACTAACGGTTAGCTTTTAACAACGGATACACCTTTGTATCTGTTAGTATCAACACATGACCGCGCCGTCCGGACGTCGTGAACGCAAGAAGGCGGCGACCCGTCAGAAGATCGCCGACACCGCCCTGCGGCTCTTCCTGGAACGCGGGTTCGACGCGGTGGGCATCCGCGACGTGGCCGCCGAGGCCGACGTGGCCGTCACCACGCTCTTCTCCCACTTCGCCTCGAAAGAGGCGCTGGTGTTCGAGCAGGACGAAAACTTCGAGCAACGCCTCACGCAGGCGGTCACCGACCGGGCGCCACACGAACCGCTCATCCCTGTGCTGCGCCACGAGATCCAGGCCATCGTGCGACATTGCACAGCGAAGGACGCCGCCCCGATCTGGCGCCTCATCGACGAGTCACCTGCCTTGCGGCAGTACGAAGACTCGATGAGGCGGCGCCATGCCGCCTCGCTGGCAACGGCCATCGCCGCCGATCCCGACCTGGCACAGACCACGACGGCCTGCCGGACGATCGCGCTGTTCGCGGTCGATGCCGTTTCGCTGGCCCGTGAGGCGGCCGACCCGGAAGCCGCGGTGGAGGAGATCTTCCGGATGATCGAAGCGGCCTGGGAGGTCACCTGCCCGTCTCGACCCGCGCGAAAAACCGTTTCGTCGCGATAGGACGTGCCCGGCCATCACGGGTCGCTGACGTTGCCACGCGCGGCCCGCCCATGGACTCGCGGGCTCTACTTCGTTTTCGGCTCCAGGCTCCTGGCCCGGTTCTTCGCGATGTTCCGTGTCTTCTTGGTCCTGGCGGACTCGGCGAGCAGCGCGAGCACCGGCAGCGACGTCGACTCTTCGGCCAGGACACGTTGCATCCAGTCCGTGACTTCCGCCAACTCGGCCGCCCCGGGCACGTGACCGTCCTTTATGGACAGATAGCACGACCAATCGTGGACGCGGCGGCGGATGAACTCCCGGTTCCCCTCGGTCGCGAGCCGGTTCGCCTCGGTCAGGATTCCGGCGGACCACTCCCGGAACACGGCGGGATCGGTCGTGTCCATCGCGACCTTGTCGATGAGGTCGACGACCGCCGTCTTGGACACCATCTCGACGGGATCGCGCAGGATCGCGGCCACGATCGCGCGGTCGCGGTCATGGCTCCGGGAGCCGGCGACCACCGAAACGACGCGCTGGTAGGCGGACGAGCGCACGTGCTCGTCCGCGATCGCCTCGTCGACATCCACGTCGACGAGGCCGGCCTCGGTCAGCAATGCGGTCAGATCGGTGCGTAGCGTCATGCGTCCATCACTTGTCACAGGGTTTGGCGTTGGCGGCCTCACGCCGCTCGCGTTCGGCCCGCTCCTCCGCCTGGTTGCGCCTGCCGAGCTTCCGGACGGCCTTCCTGACCTCCGACTTGTAGTGTTCCACCACTTGCCGCTGCGTGCGCGTGAGCTCCGGCTGGCCGTCGATGGGATGACCGTTCGGGCCGATCCGGACCTCGCGGCCGCCGCCGGTGACGTGGGCGTGCGCCGGTTTGTCGACGTCGTACTCGTGCACCACGATCCGCACGCCGTTCTTGATGACATCGAGAAGCGACAGCCCGACCGGGTCCAGCCACGTGAAGGGGTTGGGGACGTAGCTGTGCGGCGTGTAACCACCGGCGAGACCGACCGGGTCAGCGCTGAAGTACCGCGCGGTTTCCGGGTCGTAGTAACGGAAATAGTTGTAGTTGAGCCCGGATTCCGGATCGGCGTACTGGCCGGGGAACCGCAACGGCGTCATCGCGGTGCCGCCGTGCGCGACCGGCAGTCCCCACGCGGTGTTCTGCCCGAACCACGCCAGATTCCCCTGCTCGTCCAGCAATTCGGTCGGGGTACCGACCAGATCCGTGACGATCGCGAAGAATTTCTCGTCGAGTTCCCGCCGCCCGCCGGTGCGGCTTCGCTCCACCTGGACCAGTGGCCGGTGGGAGGACGGATCATAGTCCCAGCTCACCGTCTGCCGGTTGGTGATCTGCTCGGCGAGCGTGGTGCCGTCCCAGATGAAGTCGACCCGCTCGACGACCTGGCCGTGGGCGTGCCGCTCCTTCGCGATCCGCCTGCCCAGGGCGTCATAACGGTAGCGCCAGTGGGTTTTGTCCGGCGTGATCAGACCGACCAACTGGTCATCGGCGTTCCAGGTGTACTCCCACACCTCGCCGCCACGCTCCTTGCGCGTGACCCTGCCCTGGCCGTCGTACTGGTAACGCAACGCCCCCGCCTCCTGGAGCAGGGTTCCCGTGTATCGCCACTGCGCGGACGGTGCGTCGCCCGTCCTGCCCGCGTCGGTCAGGTTGCCCGCCGCGTCGTAGGTGTAATGCTCGGACCACCGTTGGCCGTCCACCCGCTCGATCCGGCCGAACCGGTCGAGGCCGAACCGGCGCGATCCGTTGATCCGGTCGGCGATCGCGGTGAGGTTGCCGTCCGTCCGGTACTGGAAAACCCTGTGCTGCACGGGTTTGTCCGCGGCGCCGCCGTTTCCGGCCAGCACGGTCTGGCTGACGAGCTGATCATTCACGTCCCACGCATGCGCCAGGCGGAGACCCGCTGGAGTCGTCCGGACGATTTCGCGGCCCGCGGCGTCGTAGGCGAACGCCAGTGTCCGGCTGCCGTTGCGCAGGGCCACTGGTGAGCCGGCGTCGTCGAACTCCCATTTCGAGACCGTGCCACCCGGGGTCCGCCTGCCGACACACCGGCCCAGCGCGTCGTATTCCGACGTGACCGTCCGGCCGTTCACCGTCTCGGTCAGCACGCGACCGAGGGCGTCCCTGGTCAGCACGATCTCCGAGTCACGACTGGACGCGGACACGAGCCGGCCGGCCGCGTCGTAGGCGAAGGTCATCGTGTCCGTCGGAGACCGTGTCGCCACGATCTGGCCGCGAACATCGCGTTGGTAGGTGGTGGTCTGCCCGGCGCCGTTCGTCCTGCCGACGAGCCGGCCTGCCGCGTCCCGTTCATAGGTGGTCACGCGGCCGTTGAAGTCGGTCTCGCGCACCAGCAGGCCGGCCGGGTCGTACTCGTACCGCCATACGGCGCCCTGCGCGTTGGTGACCGTGGTCAGATTCAACTCGGTGTCGTAACCGAACTCGATACGGCTGCCGTCCGCGTTCACCTGTGCGATCGGAAGATCGAAATGGGTGGTGGCGACCGACAGCAGCGGGCCGTCCCCGACGGAGTATTCGGCGAAGTTGCCCTCCGGGTCGTGCCGCCACCGTTCGACCGTCCCGTCCGGCCTGGTCCTGGTCAGTGGCTGCCCCTCCACGGTCCAGGTCGTCCTGGTCGTGTTGCCCAGCGGGTCGGTCTCTTCGGTTACGCGGCCGAATTCGTCCCGGATGATCCGCGTCGTGTGGCCGAGCGGGTTGGTCACCGCGACCGGGAGGCCACGGGCGTCCGTCTCGATCCGGTGCACGCGGCCCAGCGCATCGGTTTCGGTCCGGCGATGTCCGAGTTCGTTGTAGCCGTATCGGGTGACCGCGCCCGTGGGATCCGTTTCCTCGATGATGTTGCCACGCTCGTCACGCCGGTAATGCCATCGCGCGCCGTCCGTGCCGGTGATCGCGACGGGCAGGCCGTGTTCGTCCTGGATCATTCCGGTGCTGCTGCCGTCCGCGTAGACGATCCGCACGGGCTCGTCGGTCAGGCCGTACTCGTACCGGGTGGTGCGGCCCGACGGATCCGTTTCCGCGGTGACCCGCCCGTAGTCGTCGTGCTCGAACCGGCTCGTCGCACCGAGCGGGTCGACCTGGCGGATCAGCTGCCAGTTCCGGTCGAAATGGTAGGTGCTGCCCGCACCGAGCGAGTTGCGGTAGGTGGTGACCTTCGCCTGCCGGTCGTACTCGATCGAGCAGGCGAGCGCCCCGCCACTGCCCTCGGTGCGGACGACCTGGCCGGCCTGGTTGTAGTGGTAGGAGTACCAGTGGCCGTTGCGGTCGGTCCATTTGGTGACCCTGCCGTGGCCGTCGTATTCGAACCGCATCGCGCGTCCGGACGAGTTCCCGACTTCCGACAGGTTCCCCTCGGCGTCGTAGGTGTAGCTGACCAAGGGGATGTCAGCGCCTGCCGCGCGGGTCATGCGCAGCCCGGTCAGCCGGCCGTCCACCGTGTCGACGGCGATGCGGTAGCCGCCGGAATGTTCGATCGCCGTCGGTGTCCCCGCCGCGTCCCGGGCGACGGTGATGCGATTCCCGTTGCGATCGGTGATCGCGGAAAGCAGCACCCGCGTGGTCGCGCCGGTTCCCGCCGTGAAGCCGAAATGGCGGATGTGCCCGTCGGCCGGGCTGGTGATGGTGAACTCGCGGCCGGAAAGGGCGTGCAACGGCCAGCGCGCGCCGTGCGACGGGAGCACCGGCGTGCCGTCGGCCGACGGCGGCGGGTAGGTCAGCGTGACCCCGTCCGCGCCGACGTAACAGACGCCGTCCGCGTCCAGCTCGACCCTTTGGTCCAATGTGGACGCCCAGGACGAGCCGAACGACCGCCCGAGACGGTAGGACGAGAGGTGCGTCCGGCGAAGCAACAGCGGCAACACACCAGGAAGTTCGACATCGGTCTGGGACATCAGCATTTCGCCGGTGGCGAGGTCGATCGGGTCGCCGCCGGTGCACTTCCCGTCGTTGGGGCGGCCGTCCTTCGCCGGATCGGTGCCCTCGCGCGCGTTGGTGTCGTTCGGCTTACCGCCCGGCCCGTCGCCGGAGGGCGTGGTCCCGGTGTCGTCGGCACCCGATGGCTGGGTTCCGTCGCGGGTGGTGCCGTGTGGCTCGTCGCCGTGTGTGGTGGGAGTGTCCCCGGCGGAGGAGGCGTGGGTCGAGCCGTCGCCTGCGAGGTGGGGTTCTTCGCCCGGGCGGCCGTGCAGCTCGGCCATGACCTTCTTGACCGCGGCGAAGATCTCTTCGAGCTTGCTCATCATCGGCCGGAGCTTCTCGACCGAGTTGATCAGCTTCTTGATGACACCGGTGATCTTTTCGATCCAGGCGGAGACCTGTTCGACGACCTGAGCCACCACCACGGGGGTTCCCAGGCCCAGCGAGCAGACCTCTTCGAGGGCGTCCTGGATGAAGTCGCCGACGGCCTGGGTGACCATGTCGCGGACCAGGCCGCGCACGGCGCCGGTGATCACCCCGACGATCTCCACCACCGTGGAAATCGTGTTCGCGCAGGTCGCGGCCGCGTTGATGTGGTCGATCTTGTTCTTGAGGTTCGCGCGGTAGGTGTCGGCGGCCTGACCGGTCCAGTTCGCGGTGTCCTTCTCCACCGTGGCAGCCAGATCCCGCGCCGCCTTGCTGACGGCCTCCCCGACGTTCTTCCACGTCGCCGAATACGCCGCGATCTGATCCGCGTCCCCCGCCAGATGGTTCAGCGCGTCCTGCAACGGCTGCACATGCTCGATCAACCAGTTCAGGCCGTAGGAGATCAGCGTGCCGACCGGGTTCATCGCCATCGTCAGCAGGTCCATCCCGGCCCCGAACGCGGCGATCCCGCCCTCGATCCAGGACCCCGACTGCACCCCGTCATACACCCCGGCGGCGTCGTCGAGAACGTTGATACCGGTGTGCCAGTTCGTCGAGTCCTGCTTCTGCGCCACCAGCGGATTGCTCATGACAGGCCCAGGCCCGGATCGGTCATCGTATCCCCCAGTGGTTCGGTCGGCTGCTCAGTCGGACGCAGCCAGCATGCCATCCGGTTCCCTAGTTGGGGCGCGGATGAGGGGTGCGACCGTCCGCGCGTTCCACGATGCTGTATCTGTCGTAGGAATCCAGCGGTTTGGTCCGGTCCAGGTCGGCCATCGTCACCGTAGCGGCAGCGAGGTCGAGTCTCAGGAAGGTCGAGCGGCTGACCACCTTGGGATAGACACATTCGAACCAGAGCTCGACGAGCATTTCGTCCCCTTCGGACGACCGGTCGAACGAAATCTTGTCGGTCGTCTCATGGGTGATGCCGGAGTCGAGGGTCCACTGGATACCGCCGGGCTCCATGATCGACGGCCAGTACTTGACGGGTGTCAGGTCCGCCGCAACCGGCTCGTAGTAGGTACCGCAACCGCGAATCGGCTTGTCTCCCACGTTCTGCAGGGCGTAGTCGATGCTGACGATGACCCTGCCTGCCTGTTGAGGATCGGGTGCCGCCGACCAGCTGGCCATGGTCGAGTCGACCTTGACGACCTGTCTCTGCTCGTCCTGCACCTGTTTTGTGAGGTTGAGGGAGCGGGTCGTCAGCACGATGTTCGCGACGACTGTGGCGACTCCGGTCAGCGCGATGACGACCTGCGAGGCCAGCCCCAAGCGCCCGTTGGCCTTACTGTCGGACTCGGCCACTGGGTCTCCTTGGCTTGATCGCTGTACCGGGTGCGGGATCGTAACGCGCACGGTCCCTGTTACCAATCCGACCAAAAGGAGGCGGATACGGTCCGCAACCGAACCGCTTGCGGAGACCCGTTTCCGCCGTGGCTGTGGTCGGGTTGGTAACGATCGGCACAGCACAGCCAGTCAGCGACGCCGGTTCGGCCCGCCGGTCCCCGAGATCAGTGCTCGTTCTTGATCACGAAGTAGGAGCCGCGGATGGTCCCGGCCAGCTTCGACTTCTGCCGGGCGAACTTGAACGAGGAGAGTTCCTCGGGGATTTCCATCCCGTCGGAGAGCTTGAACCCGACCGCCCGTTTCCCGGAGTCGCCGAGGGCGTACATCACGTTGACCGACAGACCGTTTTCATAGAAGACGTAAGCCATCCGGATGTTCTCGACCTCGAACTCGGTCGCCTCGAGCGGGCGAGCGGAGATGACGATGCCGCGCTCCTCCTCGAGGATCCGGTGCACCCAGTCGATGGTCGGCGTGGCGTCGCTCGCGGCTTCGACGGTGAAGACGTGGCCGTACTTGTTCTTGAAGTACCGGGCCTCGTTCGCCCGCAGGCCGGCCAGCGCGTCCGCGACGGGTGACGACTCCAGGCCGATGGTCGACACGGTGCCGAAGTCCACGGCATAGGGCATGACGAAATCCTCCGCGTTCACTTCCGGTCGGTGGCGTCGAACCACACCAGCGTATGCGCTGGTAGCGGCGTCAGGCGACCCGGAAACCGGTTACGAGGCCGCCACCGGCACGGGAACGAAGTCGTCCAGCACGTCCGCGATCAGATGGGTGGTGACGGCGCCCGCGGCGAACTCGGGGCGGCTCACGAGGAACTCCAGGAAGTCCACTGTGGTGTCGACACCCTCGACGACGAACCGGCGCAACGACCGGCGCATCCGCTGCACCGCCTCCTCGCGGGTCGAGCCGTAGACGACGAGCTTGGCCAGCAGCGAGTCGTAGTGAATCGGCACGAGGTAACCCTCGTAGGCGTGCGTGTCGAGCCGCACGTTCGGCCCGGCGGGCGGCTGCCAGCGGGTGATCCGGCCCGCGTTGGGACGGAACCCCTCCGCCGCGACCTCGGCGGTGATCCGGCACTCGATCGCGTGGCCCCGGAAGGTGAGATCGTCCTGGCCGAACCGCAGCGGCTCACCCGCGGCGACCCGGAACTGTTCTCCGACGAGGTCGATCCCGCTGATCATCTCGCTGACCGGGTGCTCCACCTGGATACGGGTGTTCATCTCCAGGAAGTAGAACTCGTGAGTGTTCGCGTCGTAGAGGAACTCCACCGTGCCGGCGTTCTCGTAGCGCAGGCTCGCCGCGAGCTTGACGGCGGCCGCGCGGATCTCCTCCCGTACCGGCTCCGGGATCCCGGGCGCGGGGGCCTCCTCGACGACCTTCTGGTTGCGCCGCTGCAGCGAGCAGTCCCGCTCGCCGACGTGGACGACGTGGCCGTGGCGGTCACCGAGCAGTTGCACCTCGACATGGCGGGCGTCGGCCACGAACCGTTCGAGGTAGAGGGTGGAGTCGCCGAACGCGGCCTGCGCCTCGGCGGCCGCGGCGGCGAGCACGGTCGGCAGATCGGCCACGTCCGTGACGACCTTCATGCCGCGGCCGCCACCGCCGGCCGACGCCTTGACGATCACCGGCAGGCCGATCCGCAGGGCGAGTTCGACGGCCTCGTCGACCGACTCGATGCGCTCGCTGCCCGGCAGCGTGGGCACCCCCAGCTCGCGAGCGAGCTGCCGGGCACGGATCTTGTCCCCCATCCGCCGCAGGTGTTCGGGCCCCGGCCCGACGAACACGATCCCGGCCGCGGCGCAGCCTTCGGCCAGCGCGGGCGACTCGGCCAGGAAGCCGTAGCCGGGGTGCAGCGCGTCGCATCCGGTGCCGACGGCGGCGGTGATGACCGCCCCGACGTTGAGATAGCTGTCCGCGGGCCGGGCCGGGCCGATGCACACCGTGCGGTCGGCCATGCGGGCCGGCAGACTCTCGCGGTCCGCGTCGGACACGGCCAGCACGGTCTCGAACCCGAGTTCGTGACAGGCATTCAGGACCCGGACGGCGATCTCACCACGGTTGGCGACGAGGACCCGCGACACGCTCATTCAAGGCCTTCCGGCCGGACCCGGAACAGGACCGCGCCGAACTCCACGAGTTGGGCGTCGGACACGCAGACCTCCGCGACCGTGCCCCGCACCCCGGCCGGCACGGCGTGGAAGGTCTTCATGACCTCGACCAACGCCACCGTCGTGGTCTCCTCGACGACGGCGCCGACCGTCACGAAGGGCGGTTTCCCGGGCTCGGGCTGGGCATAGAAAATCCCCATCGTCGGCGCGGTGATCTCCAGGAGACCGGGAGCCGACGGGCTCGGGACGGCGGCCGGTTGGGCTTGCTGGGGCGGGGCCTCCGCGGGGACAGCCGCGGCGGTGGCGACGACCGGGGCCTGGGCGGGCACCGTCAGGGCGGCCGGAGCGGACGCCGGCGGCTCGCCCTTGCCGATCGTCACTTTGAGCTCGCCGACCTGAACCTCCAGGAAGTCGAACGTCGAACGGTCCAGGCTCTCGACGAGCCGGACCACCTGCTCGACCGTCGTGTCGTCCAGGGCGCCCCCGTTCAGGGCTTCGCTCATGTCAACTCCCAACTTCGAGGCGATTACCGGCGTTCAAGGCGGTTACTGGCGGACGACGACCGAGTCCGGCCCGCGCTGGACCCGGACATACCGGATGGAGGAGGTGTCGCGCAGGCGCTCGACCAGTTCGACCAGGGGCAGGCCGGCCGAGGAGTACCGCCGCGGTGGGCCGGCGGCCCGCATCCGGTCGATCTCGGTGGTGCCCTGCATGATCGCTCGCAGGATCATCTCCTCGTCGGAGAGTCCGGGAGCGCCGAACACCTGCCGGGCCTCCTGCAGCGTCAGGTCCGCGGACGGCCGCCGGTCGAGCACCTCCAGCTCCTTCGCCCGGGGCAGCGAGAGGAACCGGTCCCGCAGGTTCTGGTCCATCCAGGTGTAGCCGGAGTCCTCGCCGTAGCGACCCTGCGCGAAGCGGACGAGTTCGTCGATCACCACCCCGTACCGCTCCCCGGAGGCGACGTTGATGGCCGCCTGGGTGGCCACGTACTGCGAGTAGGGCGTGATCATGATCGGGTAACCGAGGTCCTCCCGGATCTGCACACACTCCTCGAGCACCTCGTCGATGCGGTGGTCCATCCGGATCTCCGCGAGCTGGTGACGCAGGTTCGAGATGACGCCACCGGGGATCTGGTGGCGGTAGTGGTTCAGGTCGTGCCGCAGCGGGGCGCCCAGGGGAAGTCCGTCCTGCCGGGCGAACCCTTCGAGCCGCTGCGAAACGGACCTGAGCAGTTCCTCGTCCACCGTCGGGGTGAGCCCCATGACGCGGGCGTTGCGGGCCACGTCGAGCACTGACGGCTGCGCCGAGCCGTCGGCCAGCGGCGGCACGCCGCAGTGCACCGTGCGAACCCCGAGCTCCAGCGCCGCCAGGTAGACCAGGGGCGCGAGCCCGGTGATGCAGTGCGAGTGCAACTCCACCGGGATGTCACCGGCCTCGGCCAGCACCACGGGCAGCAGGTTGCGGATGCGGTCGACGGTGAGCAGCCCACCCGCGTCCTTGATGTAGATGACGTCCGGCCGCAAGGCCGCGCACCGGCGGGTCACCTGGGCGAAGTGCTCGTCGGTGTGGCGCGGGGAAATCGTGTAGCAGACCGCGATTGCGACCTTCAGGCCCAGCTCACGAGCGAACGGCACGGCCGTCGGAAGCTGCCGGGACAGTTGGTCGGCGGTGTTGGCCGAAAGCTGGGCGCGGTTCAGCACACCGATCTCGGCGAGTTGCCGCGAGAACAGTTCACCGAGCACCGGCGGGGTCGGCGTGCCGAAGCTGTTGAGGTTGCCGCCCGCGCCGCCCATGCACGTTTTCGGCGTGCGGGTGATGGTGCGGGCGAGCATGCGCATGGTCTCCCACGGGTCCTCGCGCAGGTCCCGCACCATCTTCTTGAAGAAGATCGGGTTCGCCGGCACCTCGATGACGTCGAAACCGGCGCGGTCGAGATCGCCGCCCAGCGCCTCCATCATCCCGTGCCGGATGCCCATCGCCCACAGGCTCTGCGAGCCGTCGCGAAATGTCGTGTCGACGAACCGGACTTCGTTCACCAGCGCTCCTTTTGCTGCTCAGCGAGTGACGCCGAAACCGGCGACCGGGATGATGGCGAGGGCTTCGATCGGGAACGATCCGGGAAACTCTGATCAGTTTTAAAATAATTAGCGGCAATCGTGATGGCAATGATCCTTCCGCCACGTGGAACCCACCGGTCGCTCCCCCTCAGGCGTTGATTCGGCCGGCCGCGCTGGACCGCCCGCTCGGCGGACACGTCCGATACCACCCACCACGGCAACCCCGCCCGCGATCGGGCGTCCACGGCGCATGCGCACGACTTCGCCGAACCGGCGCCGCGCCGTGTCCCGGGCCATCGCCCTGCTGGCCGCCGCGGCCACCACGGCCGTGATGGTGGCCGCCCGCGCGACCGCGGCCGACGACGGCCCCGTGATCACCCGCGTGAGCGAGGCCGACCGCGCCGCGGCGCTGGCCCACTGGACACCCGAGCGGATGCGGCAATGGGCGGACCACGACTCCCTGCCCCCGGCGTCCTCGTCGACGACAACGAAAACGTCCTGCTCACCCAACGGCGCGACTCGAACCCGGCCTTCGACGGGCTCTGGCACCTGCCCTTCTTCCCATCCAGGGCTTCGCGGTTCTGCCGCATTTCTCCGACTTGTTGTTCATTCTCAGAATTTTGGAGCTGGTCAACTCGTTCCACCAAATCAAATTCACGGAAGTGTTTGAGATACTGCCGCAAAATTCCGATCGCGAGCCCCTCGGTGAGCAGGTCACTCGCCACCACATTCATGCCCCGGCATCAGTTCAGCCCTTCCCGGATCTCCGCGCTGAGATGCGCATGGCCGCCCAAGCCACGGCCACCACGGTCAGCAGTGGTGCGATACCGGCGACGGTGAGCGCCATGATCACCGGTAACCCGGCGTGCGGAGGTGGGGCGCCGGGCGGAACGGGCGGTGGGGTGAAGCGGAGGCGTGAGTTCATGTGATGCCAGCGGGGTCACTTCCAGATAGATGACTCGCCAACTACCCGCCCAGGCCACCAGCGCCGTTCCCAGCAACCACCACACGCCACGCTCGAGTTTCCAGCGCCGCGACGCGTCCGCCTGTTCGATCATGTCGTCACCGGGCAATTTCGAGAATCACCGCACACTCTCCATGCCGTCAGCTTATGTTGACGACAACAAGTCGTCAAAATAAGCTGACGGACAGCTGGCGCACGGGTAGAAATCCCGTGTGGTGCCGATGGGCCGATCAGACGCCGGTAGGTGCCGGGGTGCGCGTCGTCGGGTCGTCTTCCATGGTTGCGGCGGTGGTGGTGCGGTGGGTGCGTTCGATGGCCTGGCCCCAGTATGTGCCGGCGATCAAGAGCACGGCGCCGATGGAGGCCCACACGGTGAGCCGTTCGCCTCCGAGAATGACTCCGATCGCGACGGCCCAGATCGGTTCGGTGCCCAGCAGCAGGCTGGCCCGGCTGGCGGAGGTGCGTTGCACGGCCCAGGTCTGGGCGAGGAAGGCGAACAAGCCGCAGAACAGGGCGAGATAGATCAGCTCCGACCAGGTGGAGGCACTGCTGCGGGCCAAGCCGGGCAGGTAAACGAGGGCGGGCACCAAGAACAACGCCGAACCGACGACGGTCTGCACGATCGTCAGGCGGAACGGGTCCATGGAGCGGCGCGCGGTGAGCCGTCCGACGAGCGCGAGATGCCCGGCTCGTACGACCGCGGCGGCGAGCACCAGGGCGTCGCCGAGCCGTAGTGCGTGCAGTCCGGTGCTGGAGGTGAGCAACCCGACGGCCAGCACGCACAGGCCGGCGGCGACGAAGAAGGTCCAGGGCAGTCTGCGGCTTGTCGCGGTCCGGTCCAGCAGCGGCGTCAGCACAATGGTCAGGCTGATGATCAACCCGGCGTTCGCGGCGCTGGTGTGCGCGACCCCATAAGTCTCCAGTGCCAGAACGGCTGCCTGCGTGACCCCCAACAGCGACCCCACGCGGACCTCCGCACGGGTCCAGCGGCGCGCCCGGCGACGGAAGACGACCGCCGCTCCGCAGGCGAGCGCGGAAATCGCGTACCGGGCGAAGAGCACGGTGGTCACGGCGAGCGCGCCGGTGGCTGTTTTGGCCACCAAATAGCTGGAACCCCAGACCAGGGCGGTGAGGAACAGGACAACATCGGTACGGCGTGCAACGGGCATATCCCTACGCTGCGCCATCAGCATCTTGTAGACAACAACCAACGTCTAAAGCGAAGTTGTAGTAGCCCTACACTATCGGCGTGGACGAGCGACAGCTTCGGATCCTGCGCGAACTGGGAGAACTGGGCAGTGTGAGTGCGGTCGCCGAGGCACTGCACGTGACGCCTTCCGCGATCTCCCAGCAGTTACGCCTGTTGCAGCGCTCGATCCCCATCCCGCTCACCGAACGCGCCGGGCGCCGGGTGGTGCTGACCGAGCCCGGGCAAGCCCTGGCCCGTGCGGCCATCGAGGTGGAGACGGCTCTGGCCCGGGCACGACACACCATCACCGACTTCGCCGAACAACCCGACGGCGACGTCTCGCTTGCGGCGTTCCACAGCGCGGCCTCTGCGTTCTTTCCCCTGCTGCTGCGCAACCTCGCCGGGCCGGGACACCCGCGCCTGGCTCTCGCCGACGAAGACGTCGCGCAGGACCGCTTCCCCATCCTCACCCGTGACTACGACCTGGTTCTCGCCCACCGGCTCGCCCACAGTCCGCCCTGGCCTCGCACCGTCGCCGCCGGCACCCTGCTGCGAGAGCCTCTCGATGTCGCTCTGCCGACCGGCCACCCGCTGGCCTCGAAAACGCTGCTGTCGCCCCATGACGTGGCCGACCAGCCGTGGATCACCGTCCACGACGGTTTCCCGCTCATGTCCACCATCGAAGCCATCGCCTGTGTCGCCGGCCGCAGCCTCGACATCGCCCACCGCATCGACGAATTCTCCGTAGCCGCCGAGGCCGTGGCCGCCGGCGCCGGCCTGGCGCTGATGCCACGCTGGACGGTCCGCGACCACCCGAATGTCGTCCTGCGGCCGCTGGGCACAGTCCACGCCCGACGCCACATCGACGTCCTCCACCGACCAGAACGCACCGCGCGACGAGCCGTCCGGACCATTCTCGCCGAGTTGCGGCGCGCCGCCGCCGAGATCCAAAGCAAGGACTCCTCCGCGTCCCACCCCCGTGGCACGTCCGCAACCCCCTAAAACCGAGAGGGCACAACTGCCGTGTCGCTCCCGCGTCTTCCGGATAACCGATCCGTACCGGAGTGCTCCTGACCAGCCACGAGTCCACGATGCTCTCTTCGGCGATTGGTTGACAATCTGCTACATTGTCAACCAATCGCCGGACAGGACGGGGACGCGATGGCAGCGAAGCAACACGCGGGCATACTCCCCGAGGCGATCTATGAGGACCTGCGGTCGCGCATCATCGCGCAGGAGGTCCCGCCCGGCTCGACAGTGACCGAGTCCACGGTCGCCGCGCGGTTCGGCGTCGCCCGCCAGACCGCGAAGGTCGCGATCGCGCGCCTCGTCACCGAGGGGCTGTTGCGCCGGGAGACACACAAGGCCGCGCGCGTGCCCGAACTCGCCGCGGCCGAGATCGCCGACATCTACGACAGCCGCGCCGTCGTCGAGTGTGCCGCGGTCGCCCGGATCGAGGGCATCCCCGCGGCCGCACTCGCCGCCCATCGCGCCCTGATCGAGGCCGGCGCCGACTTCGCCCACCAGGACATCGCGTTCCATCGCGCGCTCGTCGCCGGCCAGTCCAGTTCGCGGCTCGCCCGCATGCACGCGCTCATCATGGGCGAGGTCGAACTCTGCATCGGACAGGTGCAGGCCGCCCACCTGCTCAGCGCCGAGGATGTCGCGGAACAGCACCAGGGCATCCTCGACGCCATTCTCGCCGGCGATTCCGATCGCGCGGCCCATCTCACGGCCGAGCACATCGCGGTCAGTCGCGACCGGCTGCTCGCGCACGTCGAATCCTGAATCCTCCCGAAAGGCACACCATGGTGACCCGTCAGGCTCCCAAGCCGCGCGAACTACTCGAACTGATGAAGTTCAAAAAGCCGGAGTTCAACGCCAAAAAGCGCCGGCTGGACGCGGCGCTCACGATCAACGACCTCCGCGCGATCGCGAAGCGCCGCACCCCCAAGGCCGCGTTCGACTACACGGACGGCTCCGCCGACGACGAGATCTCGCTGGCCCGCGCACGCCAGGCCTTCCTCGACGTCGAGTTCAGCCCCTCGATCCTGCGCGGCCTGCCCGACACCGTCGACACGTCGACGGAGATCTTCGGCGGCCCGTCGGCCTTGCCGTTCGCGATCGCGCCGACCGGCTTCACCCGGCTCATGCAGACCGAGGGCGAAATCGCCGGCGCCACGGCCGCGGCCGCCGCCGGCATCCCGTTCACGCTCTCCACGCTCGGCACGACGTCGATCGAGAAGGTCAAGGAGGCCAACCCCAAAGGCCGCAACTGGTTCCAGCTCTACGTCATGCGCGAGCGGGAAATCTCCTACGACCTCACGAGGCGTGCCGCCAGGGCCGGCTTCGACACGCTGTTCTTCACCGTCGACACTCCCGTCGCGGGCGCACGCCTGCGCGACAAGCGCAACGGCTTCTCGATCCCGCCGCAGCTGACCCTCGGCACGATCGCCAACGCGATCCCGCGGCCCTGGTGGTGGTGGGACTTCCTGACCACGCCCAAGCTCGAGTTCGCATCGCTGACCTCGACCGGCGGCACGGTCGGCGAACTGCTCAACGCCGCCATGGACCCGACGATCTCCTTCGACGACCTCACAGTCATCCGCGAGCTGTTTCCCGGCAAGATCGTCGTCAAGGGCGTGCAGAACCTCGCCGACGCGAAGAAGCTCGTCGACCTCGGCGTCGACGGCATCGTGCTGTCGAACCACGGCGGCCGCCAGCTCGACCGCGCACCGGTCCCGTTCCACCTCCTGCCGGAGGTGGTCCGCGAGGTCGGCAAGGACACCGCGATCGCGATCGACACCGGCATCATGTCGGGCGCGGACATCGTCGCCTCGATCGCTCTCGGCGCGAAGTTCACTCTCGTGGGCCGCGCCTACCTTTACGGACTCATGGCCGGCGGCCGCGAAGGCGTCGACCGCATGATCTCCATTCTGCGCGACCAGATCGAGCGCACGATGAAGTTGCTCGGCGTCACGACCCTCGATGAACTCGCGCCCACGCACGTGACACAGCTCGAGAGGTTGGTCCCGCGAGCGAAAGCCTAGCCGCCGTATCGAAGTCCACGGCTCGCGTGCGGCCGGCGCGCTGGTTCCACCTTGTGTTCTCCGTGCGGTATCCGTGCGCGGGCCTCGTATTGCGTTCTCCTTCGCGCGTGTGGCAAGTTGCAAACGATTGCATCGCCACCGGCGACAGCGGGGCGCGCGTGCAGGCGCTGGAGGACCGAAACGCGATCATCGACCTGCTGACGCAGTATGGCCAGGCCCTCGACTACGGCGACTTCGATCGACTGGTGGACTGCTTCACCGATGACGCGGTGCGGGAAAACCGGCGACCGGACGGTTCGGTCCATCGCTGGGAAGGCCGCGAGGGCACGCTCGATTTCGCGAGCCGCCACTCACACGCTCCTGACCTCTGTCACAAGCACCTCGCGCTCAACCCGCACATCGAACTGCGCGGCGACACCGCCGACGTCGTGAGCTACATGTTCCGTTTCGACGCGGGAGACGGCGAGAAGTCGTTCATCTGGGGCCTCAGCCGGTATCTGGACACGATGAAGCGGGGTGCCGACGGACGCTGGCGCATTCAGCACCGCATTTCGGAGATCGAGGACCAGTGGCCGGGTCGATTTGTGCTGACGGGCCATCAGGAGAAAGCCTGAGGCGGTGTCCGATCGCGCAGGTAGACCGCCACCGCGGCCATGTCACGGTCTCCGAGGCCCTGGTCGATCGCACGCACCGCGGTGTCGAGATTGACCGCGGCCTGGGGCATCGGCGCACCGACCTCGTCGGCCAATGCGGTGATCAGCCTCAGGTCCTTGGCCGCCAGGGTCAAGGCGAACTGGGTGATCGAGGTATCGGGACTGGCGTAGTTGTCCCGGCGGTACTTGACCATCGGCGCGGCGATCGCACTGTTACAGAACACCTCGTAGGCCTCGGCCCGGTCGATGCCGGAGCGTTCGGCCAGCACCAGCGACTCCGACACCGCCTGTCCGAGCGCGTAGATCACGTTGTTCACCGCGAGTTTCATGACCGCGCCGGCACCGGAATCTCCCAGGTGGTAGATCGTGGCGCTCATCGATCGCAGCAGCGGACGCAGTTCCTCGACGACGTCGGCGGGGCCCCCGACCATGAGGGTGAGCCCGGCTGTTTCCGCGGCCTTCACCGACCCCGACACGGGGGAATCGACGGCGGTTCCCCCAACCACCCGGACGGCCTGGGCCAGCCAGGCGGTGCCCGCGGGTCCGGTGGTGCCCATGTCGAGTGCCACCTTGTCCGGCGACCAGCCGGCCAGCAGGCCTTGCGGACCCTCGTAGACGGCGCGCAGGGCCGGCTCGTCCGCGAGCATTGTGACGACGATGTCCGCGCCGACGGCAGCTTCACGCGGGCTGCCGGCCACCGTGACCCCCTCGGTCGCGGCGGCGAAGTCCTCGGCGGTGCCGCGGGTGGGGTTGTAGACGACGACGGGAAACCCGGCCCCGGCGATGTTGGCCGCCATCGGCAGGCCCATGCGACCCAGGCCCAGGAACGCGACCTTCTTCGGGTTCCTCATGACGCCACCGTCTTCCGGGTCTCGGCCGCCCATGGGTCGACCAAGGTTTTGATTCGGGTACCGCGTCGCTCGGCCAGCGGCCGCAGGCCCTCTTCGACCAGTTCGCCGAGCGAGAGCGCCACCGGTGCGACATCGGTCCATCCGCCCTCGCGGGAGGCCAAGAGCCGCAACGCTTCGGGCAGATCGAGTCCGCAGACGTGGGCGCTCGTGCCGATCAGCTCGACCTCGCGGAGAGAAACGTCGCGAACATCGATCTCCCGAGGGCCGTGCTGTAAGCCGACCATGACCAGCCGCGTGCCGCGCGTCGCCAGGCTTGACGCCTGCTCGAATCCCGCCGCGCTGCCGGAGACTTCGTAGATGACCGACGGAATGATGTCGTTGGCGGCCAGCACATCCTCGACGCTGCCCTGGCCCCCGGCCCGCACCGTGTGAGTGGCTCCCAGGGCACGGGCGATCCGCAGTCGCCCGGCGTCGAGGTCGGAGACCACGACACTGCCGCAGAGGTCGGCGGCCGCGTAGGTCAGAAACGCGCCGATACCACCGGCGCCGAGGATGACCGCTGATTCGCCAGGTGCCAGGCGACCGCGCCGCATCGCGTGGACCGCGATCGACATCGGCTGCGCCAGCGCGGCGGTATCGACCGTGATGCCGAGTCCGGAAGCGTCGATGCACGTCGACGCCGGCACCGCGACGTACTGGGCCAGCGCCCCGTTCCGGTTCAGGCCCAGGGTCGAGTACTGCCGGCACAGATTGGTCATCGCGCGTTCGCACCAGAAGCACTCGCCGCAGGAAATGCCCGCGCCGGACACCACGAGCGCGCCCGGTTCGAATCCTTCGACGCCGGCGCCCTTGTCCTCGACGATGCCGGCCAGTTCGTGGCCGGGGATCATCGGGCCGACATGCCCGGAGACGGGATGAGCGTGATCGATCGGGAACAGGTGCGGGCCCGAGTCGAACTCATGGGCGTCGGTTCCGCAGATGCCGACCGCGGACACCTTCAACAGCAGCTCCCCGGGTCCCGCTTCGGCATCCGGGACCTCCTCCACACGGACGTCGCCGCGGCCATAGAACACTGCTGCGCGCACGATTGCCTCCCTCCCACCACTCGACGGCGATGTACTTGGTTTCCAGGAATTCGTGGATGCCGTCGCGGCCAAGCCCACTCTGCTTGACCCCGCCCAACGGCGCGGCCGGATCGGAGATCAGGCCGCGGGCGAACCGCAATTGCAATCGATTGCCAATAGGAGGCTAGGGCGGTACGGGGAATTCCGTCAAGGACTCGGTAGCGAAGCCGCTCCCGGAACAGGAGAGTTCTGTGCAAACAGTTGCAGACCGCGTACAGTGATGGAGGCCGCGCGGTCCGCGGTCTGCCATGTCGAGGGAGGCGCATGCCGGACGTCACGCTCAAGGACGTCGCCGTTCGGGCCGGCGTTCATGTCGGCACCGCGTCAAGGGCCCTTGATCCGAAGCGCCGCCATCTGGTCAATGCCGAGACCCGTCAACGGGTTGAAGCCGCCGCCGGCGAACTGGGCTACCGGGTCAACGTCCTGGCCCGAAGCCTGCGCAAGGGCAGCACCGGCATGATCGGGGCCGTCGTGGCCGATCTGGGCAACCCGTTCCTGCCCCCGATGCTGCGCGGCCTTGACGAAGTACTCGGCCCGCGCGGCTACATGATCGCCGTCTCCGAGACACATGAGGATCCCGAGACGTTCCGCCGGGTCTGCGAGCAACTCATCGCGCGCCGCGTCGATGGCATCGTCATCAGCGCCGCCCATGTCGGCGACGGCGATTTCATCTCCACTTTGGAACAGTCGTTGCCGGTGGTCCTTGCCGTGCGGCGGGTCAGCGGCGGCGGCCACCACACGGTCACGCACGACGACATCCTCGGCGCGCGACTGGTGACCGAATACCTGGTCAACCTGGGTCATCAGCGGTTGGCGCAACTCCGTGGCCCCGACGACGTGTCGTCGTTCGCGGGTCGCTCACGCGGTTTCCAGGAAGTGATCGCGGAACACGGATGCACCGAGGTCGTCACCCACGGCCGTGCCGGTGAACCGACCACCGCCGAAGGCAAGCGACTGGCGGCGGCGCTGCTGGCAGCCGACGTGGACCGGCCGACCGCGATCTTCGCGCAGAACGATCTGATGGCCATCGGGGCGCTGGAAGCACTCGGCGAAGCGGGACTGCGCTGCCCCGATGACGTATCGATCGTCGGTTACAACGACGCCCCGCTGACCGAGCACCTGACGCCACCGCTGACCACCGTGCGACTTCCCAGCAATGCCCTGGGACGACGGGTCGCGGCGATGATGCTCGACCAACTCGACCAGACCAACGAACCGCCCAACACCGTTCAACTGGAACCGGAACTGGTGATCCGCGCTTCGGCCGCCGCCCCCGCGCGTGACGGCAGCCGCCGGATGAGCGCCTGAGTCGTCCTCGCTTTTCGGAGACGCCCTCGGGTTCAGGCTCAGCTCCGGCCGTTGCAATCGTTTGCGTACTTTTGCTAGCGTCACCTTGACCGCTCTGACCTCGATGGAGAGACAGCTTCCCATGGTTGAAGTTTCGAACACGGCCCGGCAGCTTTCCGCTCCCGGTCGGATGGGCGTCGAGAGCTGCCATTTTGTGATCAATACAGGAGACCGGAGGCGCGCTCATCGACACTGTTGTCGCAATCGTTTGCCGTCTACCACGGAGCGACCACAAGATCAAAAAGAGGGTTTTCGCAGGCCCTGACCTGCGAAAACCCTCTTGGTCGCCGGGACGACAGGAGGTGAACCTGTGCCCCTCCCCCAACGGCTCGCCGGCAGCCGCCGCCGGTCAGTAGGCTCAGAGCACGATCTCGGCGAGACGCCTTACCTCGTCGAGATCGTCGGTGCCGGTGTTGAAGATGATGTCCGTCGCGCCGATGTCGGCGAACGAGGTGATCGCCTCCTTCACCTTCACCGGCGAATCGCACACTCCGTTGACGACCGCGCCGGCGATTTCCGCTCCGGAAGCGCTGTAGTAGTCGTGGACGTTACGCTTGCCCGCCTCACCGTCACCAAGGGCGAAGTACGCCAGCGCCACCATGCGCGGCGCACCCTCGCGACCGGCCCGCGCCCAGGCGTCCCGAGCCGCCTCGAAGGCCGGGGCGACGAACGACGCGGGCAGCGAGCCGCCGACATAGCCCTGACCCCAGCGGGCCATCCGGTCCATCGCGGCCGGCGCGAACGCGCCGAACAGCATGGGCAACTGCCGGCCACCCACCGGCACGGCCGCGTTCGGGCCACCGCCTACGGGCGCGCCCCGCCAGATCTTCCGGAACCGTTCGAGGTCACCGTCGAACCGCGCGCCTCGCCCACGCGGACCGTAGCCCTCGGCGAGGAAATCGTCCTCACGCTGACCGACACCGAACCCGACGGTCAGCCGGCCACCGGACACGCCGTCGATGCCGGCGAGTTCCTTGGCCAGCAACGGCGCCGGCCACGCGGGGCCGATCAACACGCCGCTGATCAGTTCGGCGCGGCTCGTCACGGCCGCGGCAGCGGCGAGCGCGACCGTGTCGGCGACACCGGGATAGGCATTGCGGCCGACCGTGCCCAGACTGGCGAAACCGGCATCGTCGGCTTCGCGGGCCCAGGCGGGAATGACGGAGGGGCGCACGTTGCGCACCTGGTTGGGCAGTCCGATGCCGATTTTCATGAAGGTCCGATCTCCTTGTCTCCGGCTGCATTCGGCAAGATTGGTAGTGCGGTTTCCGCTCAGGCGGCCACGAGTTCGAGGCCTTGGTAGCCGGCCCCCACCGGGTAGGTCTTGGTGCGCCGCCAGCCGGTGGCGGCGAACAACGCGTCGAACTCGCCGAGGTCTCGTTCCATGCCGTGGGTCATCGTGAGCATGCTCATGTCGGAGATGGTGGCGAAGTCGGGCTTGCCGATCTCGCCGACGACCATCTCGACGACCAGTGCCCGCGTGCCCTCGTGCGCGGCGGAGCGGCAGTTGCGCAGAATGGTGCGGCACTGGTCGTCGTCCCAGTCGTGCAGGACGGTCTTGAGCAGATAGAGATCCGCCGGCGGGACCTCGGTGAAGAAGTCGCCCCCCAATGCCGAGAAGCGGTCGGCCATACCCCGGCCTGCGGCTTCCCGCTCGGCCGCGGGGGCGACGTGCGGCAGGTCGAGCACCTGGCCGCGCAATCGGGGGTCGGCGGCCAGCAGCGCCAGGACGAACTGGCCCTCCGCACCACCGACATCGACCACAGTGGACACTCCGGTGGTGTCGAGCGCGGCCACCGCGCCCTGCGTGACCAGCCCGGAGATGTCCGCCATCGAGCGAGAGAACAAGGCCGCCTCCGCGGCATTCTCCGGTCGCGCGAAGTATTCGAAGACGTCCGCGCCGAGGGCGGCGGACGCCTGGGAGACCCCTTGGCGCACGGCATCGGGGAACCGCGCCAGTGACTGCCAATGCGCGTGCCCGGTCTGCACGAGCACCAGTGACCGCAAGGATCCCGGCATCCCGTCGCACAGCAGGCGGCCGGGTCCGGTGAGGGCGAAACGCTGCTCGCCCTGATAGCCGAGCAGGCCGAGCGAGGCGGCGGCGCGCAGCAGCCGGTAGGTCGCCTGCGGGTGACTGCCCGCCTGCCGGGCCACCTCCTCCGCGGTCGCCGCGCCCTGGGCCAGGTGCTCGGGCACGCGCAGTGCGACCAGTGCGTGCAGCACCTGCGCGATGACACCGCCCGCCAGCAGGTCCATCACGGCGGCGGCGTCCGCGGCCGGATCGTCGTTCGTCACAGCTCGTCCTTTCCTTGGAGGAGCCGACTCTAGGAATTCGCGCACCCACTAGGCTTGGACCATCACGACATCCGGATGGAACTTCAGCGCCAGATGACCAGTGCCACCCCCCGCGCCCCGGGCCGGAGCTTCACCGTCGACGTCACCGTGCCGCAAACCCCGCGACGGGGGTTCGACGACTTCCGCCGGGGCTGGGACACCCAGGTGGGCGGCGCGTTCCCCTTGCCGGCCTTCGACACCGGCGACACCGGCGACTTCCGGGTCAGCGTGCGCGCCTCCAAGGTGGCCGACACGGTCATCGCCGACCTCTACAGCGAGTCGATGGCCGGCCACACCCGGGCCGGCGGCGGCCAGGACGAAGACCGGGTGCTCATCCACGTCCTGCGGCGCGGCGCGTGGCAGTTCGCCGGACCCCGCGGCGGCGAGGTCAGCGTGCCGGCCGGCCACTTCATCGTCCGCGCCACCGGCACCGCCCGGTTCCTGGTGAAGCCGCGCACGACGGCGACCGTGCTGATCCTGCCCGGCCCGGTGCTCCGGCCGCTGCTCCGCGAGCGGCACCTCGTCGGGCCGGCCGACTCGCCCGAGGTGCGTGTGCTGCTGGCCCACGCCGGAATGCTCGAGGCCACGCTGGGTGAGCTGACTCCCGCGGGAGTACGGGCCTCCCGCGACGCGCTGGTCGAACTCGCGAAGGGCCTGGCGGGTCAGGGGTTCGACGACCACGAACCACGACTCGCACCCGCGCTGGCCCAAGCGGCGAAGGATCTGATCGAGGGCAGGCTGACCGATCCCGGCCTCTCACCGTCCTCGGTGGCTCGCGAGCTCAACGTCTCGCTCCGGACGCTGCAGCGGGCCACCGCCGTGGCCGGCGACTCGATCGCCGACCACATCCGCCGCCGCAGGCTGGAACAGGCCCGCCTCGAACTGGCCGGCCCCGCGACGACCGTCCGGACCATTTCGGAAATCGCCGCCCGCTGGCAGTTCGCCGACAGCAGCCACTTCACCCGCTCGTTCAAGCGTCAGTACGGGCAGACGCCGAGCGAGTACGCCCGGTCCCGCCGCGCTACCGCCGAGCGCTGACCACGTCCTGGCCCGGGGTGACTGGGCCGATTTCGTCGGCCGGGATGGGCTCAGTTGATGTCGATGTGGTCAAGGCACATGGGATTGTTGGGACGAGTATAAACGGTCGACGGACCGAAGTTGAGCGTAGGCTGATCACTGTTGCAGTCATGCAGGGAAACAGAGAAGTCTCCCGTGGAAACCTTTTCGAGGTAGACGTCCTGGTCGTTAGGCTGGGCATAGCTATGTGTCCCATGGTTTACCCAGCAATCTTCAAAAGAGTGCGTGATCAAACCGAAGACGGTGTGCCCCGAGATGTGCACGGCGCCCGCCCGCCCACAGTCGACCCTGTCTATCGCATACGCGTTTCCCGCCGGCAGAAGGAAAATCGCGCCCACGACCCCCGTGGTCAGGATCGCGGAAAACTTCGCCAATTTTTTGACCCCGCGCAACATGTCCTCCATTTTCGAATTACCTCGGGGGGACCCTATCCATGAGCGCGGCGCGGCACAACCCGGCCGAGCGGCGCGAAGCACCTCGGACGGAATATTTGCCGCAGGGGTGAGAACTTGAAACGAGTCTTTCGCCGATGGGGAAATCCGCGGGCGGTACCGGCCGTGTGCCGCCGTCCCAGGTGAGCTACCGTGCCGGCCACCAGCGCGTATCCCTGACCCGTGACCAGAACCGCCCCACGCGGGTCAGGCATGCGCTGTCGCTGGGCGCTGACCACGCCCGGACGACCAGGTCAAGCGACCTCTTCGGGGGCCGGGGCGGGTACGGATTCGAGAAGGCTGTTCATCCGCATTTCCAGGAACCGCCGGATGAAGCCGTCGGTGTAGATCCAGGTTGCCCGTGCTTCCATGCCGGCGACGACCATTTCGCCGACGTCATCGATGTTCACGCCCGATTTGAAGTACGCCTCGGTCTCTTCGCGGACGTCTTCCGGCAGGGCGATGGATTGGCCCGCGCCCACGGACTTGGTGTTTTCAAGAATGTTGGTGTCGACGTAGGCGGGGCAGAGCACGCTCACGTCGATGCCGTACTCGCTCACCGCCAGCTTCAGGGACTCCGAAAGCCCGACCACCGCGAACTTGCTGGTCGTGTACAGCACGTTCGGGCCGGCGACCAGACCGGCTCCCGACGCGGTGTTCACGACGTAGCCGCCCTCACCGCGTTCGATCATGCGCGGCAAAAAGGTCTGGAGCCCGTTGACCACGCCGTGGAGATTGATGTCGAGCGTCAGATCCCACTTTTCGTAGTTCAGCGTCGGCACCGACGAGGACGGCGCGATGCCGGCGTTGTTGAACAATAGGTCGACGGGGCCGAGCTTCGACTCGGCCCGATCGGCGATCGACGCGTATCCCGTGCGGTCACGCACGTCCAGCCGAAAGATTTCGACGTCCGTCAGGCGCGACAACTCCTCCTTGCCGGAGGTCAACGCTGCCTCGTTGATGTCGGTCAGGGCGAGGCGCACGCCACGCTTCGCCAGCGAGCGTGCGATACCCAGGCCAATGCCCTGGCCACCGCCGGTGATGAAGGCGACCGAACCTTTCCATTCCCGCACAGGACTACCTTTCCTTCGATGGATACACAACACGAACTTAACGATCAACTGAGCCTATGTTAATCAGCATAGCGCACTTCTGGCGATCTCGCCGCCGCGGGTTCGAGCGGCTGCCTATGTTGGTTGACCGAGACTTGTTCACTCTGATTTACTTCTGCTCGGCCGAGCCTTGAGGAGCTCATCGACAGCCCGGTGCGAGACGGCGCGGGCAACGACCACCACAGCGTCAGGCGCGACGACGCGCTCGGCCTGACCCATTGCCTGACACCGGTTTCCGGCAAACCCGGCGGCCTTCGAACGCTCGACCGACAGGCCACCTCCGGCCACTGGACGCGAAGGAGATCCATGCCCGAAAACCAGAAGCAGAAACCCTTTGCAAGCCATGATGAACGCTCGATCCGCGCTCCGCTGCTGTTCGCCGAATTTTCCCGTGTGCGGCAGGTCGTCTCGCTGCTCGTCATCCCGATCGTGTTCGGCGTCGTGGCCGCCCTTACCCTGAAATGGACGGCACCTGCCTGGTGGACGTGGCAGGCTCTCGGTGCGCTCGGCGCCGTCCTCGCCGGACTCGAGCACCGGCGCCGACGGTCGGCCGCCCTGCGCGGAGCCGTCGGCGGGCTACTCGCCGCCATGACCGTTGTCTGCTTCCGCGTCTTCCTTACCGGCGAGGACGTGACGGAGTTCAACCCGGTTTCCTTCCCGTTGTTCGCGGTGATCGCGTCCGCCGGACTGCACGCGGGCGGTGCGATGCTGCGGCGGCCCGCCAGGCCCGCTCCGGATGTAACAACCCATGAAAGAGCCAGGTAAGGAGTATTCGATGTCCGATGCCACAACCGCGAAATCGCGGTCCGTTTCCGGTCCACGGCTGCTGTGGCTTAGCGGGAAGCGCCTGTCCGCTCAGTCGGAGGTGTCGTCCGGGTTCCTGTCAAGGGTCTTCGTGTCCGCGCGCTGAGTGGTCGCCGAGGCCGGCGGTGTGAGCCAGATACTGGTGAGGTTGCCGTCGAACACGTTCGCCAGCGACCGCAGGACCTCAGGCAGGTCGAAGCTGTCGGGGTCGACGAGCGACTGAAGGTGGATGCCGAGGAGCGCTCCATTGAGCGCCACCGCGAAGGCCCGCTCCTGTTTTGTGGCCGTCTCGGGGTCCGCGTCCTTCGGGCGTTGCGCGCGCAACCAGTCCTCGAAGCCTTCGCGACGACGGCCGAGGAACTCCTGGTACTGGGTGCGGACGGCCCGGGAACCGCTGAGCGCCTTGGCCAGGATCATGAACAGCAGCGGCAGATTGGCGTCCTCGGCCAACGACGCGACGTCGTCGAACAACTCGGCGAGTGGCGGCACGGTCTGGTAGCGGTCCGGTGGGACGTGCCGGTTGATGGCGCGTTCCACAACGGCCATCACCAGACCCTCCTTGTTCTTGAAGTGCCACGGGATGGATCCACGGCTGATGCCGGAGCGTTCCGCGACGTCCACGAAGGACGTGCGGTCGAAACCGCGTTCGGCGAACAGCTCTTCGGCAGCGTCCAGAATGCGGCGACGACTCTCCTCGCCGATCTCGTAGATGCGGCTTCGTCCTTGTGAACCCACGGTCGCGAGTCTAGATGCTGCGGGTCATGACCTTGGTGACGGTTGGCGGGGGCCTGAGGTAAGGGGACGGGTCTTTCGACGGCAGGGTGAGAAGTGCCACCAACTGTCATGTGGGGCCTCAGGACATAAGCGACAGATCGTTCCAGCGTCGCCGGTCGGACCGGGTCCCTAGCTCTGAGCGAAGACCGACGGCGTGCGGGTCGCTGTGATCGCGAACAGCTCAGCGGGACCGGCTGTCGACGCTGGGGAGATCGCCCCCCGGTCACCGTGCGCGATTATCGCGTCGGCCAGCCGCTGGCTGCCGCCGTCGGCGAGGTCGGCGTTGTCGAAGCCGAGTAGATCGCGCAGGCTCGTCCGAGTCGGCGTCGTGATCAGCCAGCCGCTTCAGCGCGGTCAGCTTCGCACCGGGCCTTCAGAGCGTTTCCGAGCTCGTCGAGCTTCGCCTCGACCTTCCTTATCGCAGCGCCGGACACCCACAGCGGGACACCGGCGAAGCTCTCCTCCTGACGGAACACAACATGCCCGTCTTCGCCGTCCTCGATCATGTGCAGCATAGCAAGGCCGTGGCGTGCACAGGGTCGCGCGACGCTTTCCGGCGATCAGGGGCAAAGTCCGCCCTGCCCCCTGTGACCTGGCGGCGGATCACGCGAAGGGATCGCATAAATGATAGCCGGCCGGAGCCACGCTAGAATGAAAAACCGCGGACGGCGCATCCATCTACTGGTCACCCACCCCCCCGGCGCACACGAAATCCAAATAGCCAGAACCGAATCTCGCCCGCACTTGTAGCGGGACAAATGGTGACTGGGGTACGACCGCGACCCGATCGGCACCGGGGTGGACGGCCGGATGGCCGGCGGCTCAGCGGCCAGTGCTCCTGCATCGTCGTCAGATGTGGACTTCTCGCACGAGGATTCGGGCGGCCTCCACCGCTCCCGCGCAATCGAGTGAGGTCGACGCGTACTGCTCACACAGAAGATCCTCGCTGAGCCAGTTGTCGAACTTCCGGGTTGCTTTGTTCTTGACCTTCCGCGCGATTTCCCCGGGTTCGGGTACCGGTCCACAAGCGACCGCGTCGACCGCGGTGAGCGCCTCGGGCCGGGTGGTGCCGACGATCCGCAGGGCGGCGCCGTCGGCCGAGGCGTTCATGCCGGTGGCGCACAGGATCACGGCAAGGGTGTTCAGTTGGCGGTCGCCGGTCCAAGGAAAGAGCAGAGTATCGGCGCCATCGGCAAGAAGAGGAGCCTCGTCCAGCCTGAAGGCGGCGTACGCTCGCCTTGCTTGTTCCACCAGCACACGGGTTTGCGCGTCCGCGTAGCCGGGAGTGTGGTCGTCTTCCAGGAACGCCCGCATGCGGCGCCGGACTTCGGGGTGCACAACGCGATACTCCTCGGGCGCCTGGAACGCGGCGAAGAAGCCGTGGTCGTTGACGGTGGCTTCTCCGTGTCCGCCCAGCGAAAGATCCCCGTCGCCGGCCTGTGTGAGCACGTCTTGAGAGCTCAGCACCCGCAGTAGTTCCGCGAACTGCTCAGCCGTGACGGACGAGAACGGGCTGCCCTGGCCACATAGGACGCGGTATGCCTCGACGGGATGCACGCCGCCGTGCTGGGCGACCAGCGAGAGGAGTTGCTGGATCAGCGCCGACAGGTGCAGACGGGCGGGCTCGGGCGGTTCACACCAGCGCTGGAAAAGCAGTTCGATCGACGCGATCGTCTGCACGAGAGGCAAATGCAGCCGATCGAGCGGCGGGGTCTGGGCGTCGCTCCGCACAGCGGAGCAGCCAACCCGGAGCACGGCAGGTTCGTCGCGACTGCCGGAGCACTCGAGCCGTTGCCGCAGGGCGGCCACCGAAGGCGGTGGGCCGATCCGTCCGGCCTTGTCGTCGATGGAGCTCCGCAGTCGCAGCCGGAGGTCCTGGCCGATCGCCCGCGACTTCAGGACGGTGACCCGGTCGCCGTCGTCCGGGCGTACTGACATGTTCCCGAGGGTCGCGGAAAGCCCGATTCTGGGCACCCGCCGCTTCAGCGTGGTCTCGAGCCGATGGAGCTGGGACAGCAGCTGGGAACCGCGCTCGGTGCCCAGGAACGAGTGGAGCTCGTCGATGACGACGTACCGCAGTGCGGCGAAGATCGAGCGAATCCGCTTTCCCCACAACACGAACATGGCCTCCAGCGACTCCGGGGTGATCAACAGAATTCCGGAAGGCGCGCGCGGAACTGCCTGTTCGCGAGTGCCCGAGACATCTCCGTGCCAGCGGTGGGCCGGGATTTCGAGTGCCTCGCACAACTCGTCGACCCGGTGGAACCGGTCGTTGATCAGCGCTTCGAGTGGACCTATGTACAGTGCGCGGACACCCGGCCCAGCCGGCTCGGCGAGTTCGGAGCAGATGGGCAGGAAGGCCGCCGCTGTCCTGCCCGCCGGGGTCGCGGCAGCGACAAGAACATCGGTGCCGCCGTCGAGCACGGCCGGAATGAGCGCATCCTGGATATCGTGGAGCGTGCTCCAGCCCCGCTGCCATACCCACTGCTGGACCCGAGGATGCAACAGTCCGAAATGGAGGGCCTTGGAGAGCGCGATCAACCCTGCCAAGCGTTCCCTCCGTCATCACACGACCAGCCACCGTGGTGATCGGTACGCCCCGGGCAGGAGTTACCGGCGTGATCCAATCGTCACCAAGCACGCCGGCCACCGGAATCGACACCACGGTCGTTCCCTCGAACTCGATATTCGAACGCTCCTCGTCGCCACGTTTCGCCGGTTCCGGCTACCCAGAGGACACTGTGGACAACAACGGCGCTGCCCCTACACGTCGCCGCCGCGAAGGGCCGGTTCTTCGCTTCGCTGAGGGGATTCGTGCTCGCCGGCACTCGGTGACCCCTCGAAGTTCGTGAGCAACTGCCGGAGCAGATCCGAAAGCTGCTCGCGAGCCTCGGGCCCGATGGCGTCGACGATGCCGGCCGTCGCCTTGGTGTGGGCGAGCACGGCCTTGGTGGCCAGGTCCTTACCGCGCGCGGTGAGGGTCACCAGCAGGTTCCTCCGGTCACCGGAGGACAGCCTGCGCGTGATGAGTTCCCGTTCCTCCAGCTTGCCGAGCCGCTTGGTCAGTCCGCCCGCGGACATCATCAGCGACTCGTTCAGCACGGTCGGCGTGACCTCGTGGGGCGGGCCGGCGCGGAGAAGCGATGCCAGCACATCGAATTCGCCCGGGTCGAGCCCGAGCGGGGCCAGGGTGTCGGCCGCCAGCCGCTCCAGGTGCCGGGCGATCCGGGGAGGGTGGGGTGCCTCCCCCTGGGTAACGTGCCTCTTCTTGCCTCTCCGGCGGATGGCCAGGATCGAGACGCAAGCCGGGCTTCTGGCCCCGCACACACTCGGCAGAAGAATGAGGAACTACCCATGAGTTCATCCCTCGCCCTGATCACCGGCGGGAACCGCGGCCTGGGCCGGGCCACCGCACTGGCGCTGGCTGCCGACGGTTCCGACGTGGTGCTGACCTACCGCTCTCACGTTCGCGAGGCCGAAACCGTCGCGGACGAAGTGCGCGCGGCGGGCCGCAAGGCCGCGGTGCTGCGACTCGACACGGGCGACGCGGACAGCTTCGCCGCTTTCGAGAAGGACCTTGCTGGAGTACTGGAGCAGCACTGGGACCGCACCACCATCGACCACCTCGTCAACAACGCCGGGCACGCCGTGATCACCCCACTCGGCGAAACCTCGCGGGAGGAGGTGAAAGGCCTCGTCGATGTGCAGTTCACCGGGGTCTATTTCCTGACCCAGCAGCTCGTCCCCCGGATCGCCGACGGCGGAGCGATCGTGAACCTCTCCAGCCTCCTGGCCCGCGTGGCCGACGGCCCGTGGTCGGCCTACGCCGCGCTGAAGTCGGCCGTCGAGACCTTGACCCGCTACTGGGCCATCGAACTGGGACCGCGCGGCATCAGGGTCAACACGGTCGCCCCGGGTCCCATCGCCACCGACTTCGCCGGCGGATTCCTCCGCGACAACGACGACGCGCGGGAACAGGTCGGACAGGGAGCGGTGCTCGGCCGCCTCGGCACGCCCGAGGAAATCGGATCGGTTGTCACCGCGGTACTTTCCGGCCGTTTCGGGTGGGTCACCGGGCAGCGCATCGAGGTCTCCGGCGGATTCCGGCCCTGACGCCCAGGCACCCCGCCTGCCCTCATGCCCGGTGGACGGCAGGCGGGGACGCCCTCGCGCCTTTCCGGTGCCGAAGCTCACGCCGCCGATGACAGCAGCGCGAGTTGCTTCTGGGTCTCTGTCCCCGGAACAGGCTTCAACAACATCAGGCGTTGCCGCCCGTCCTCGCTGAACACGTTGCGGCACTCGAACGTGACGAGCCCGAGTTCCGGATGCAGAAGGCGTTTCCGCTCCTGCCTGCGGACCGCGACGTCGTGGGTGGACCACAGCTCGGCGAACTCCTCGCTGCGCTGGAGCAAAACGGCGACCATCTGCTTTGCTTCCGGATCGTGGCCCCGCTGGGCGACCACCGCACGCAGATCGGCCACCAGCATGCGCGAGTGCCCGGGATGGTCCTCCTCGAGATAAGTCGCCCTGGTCCGCGGATCGGTGAACCACCGGTACAGGAAACTCGCGGCGAGGCCCTGCCCGAGCGGGATTTCCCCCAGCACGACGGACGAAAGCCGGTTCTGCGCCAGCGGCACGTACAGATCGCTGAAGACCCGCGCGGGCACGGAGTCCAGTTGCTCCAGAAGCTCCGCCATCGCGGGCTGGACACCCTGACCGGCTCCGTCGGCGGACACCGGGACCGGCCGCCCCGCGAGATGGTAAAGATGGCTGTGCTCGTCCTCGTCGAGCCGCAGGACCTGCGCCAGCGCGGCGAGGATCTGTGTCGAGGGTTGCGTGCCGCGGCCCTGTTCCAGCTCGGTGTAATACTCGACCGACGTGCCGGCGAGCTGTGCGACCTCGGATCGCCGCAGGCCGGGTACGCGCCGTCGGCTTCCGGGCGCCAAACCTACGTCGCCGGGCCGCATCCGGGCGCGTCGGGATTTGAGGAATCCCCCCAGCTCATCGAGTTCCATATCCCTGGTCTGTCGCTCTCGTGTGGTACCGGTCAGGTCGGTTCACCGTACCCCGGGCGCGGCCGCGGGGACCTCGTCACGCTGGGCGCACCGGTTGCGGTGTCAGCCGCGGACCGCGGCGAGGCAATCGTCGTAGAGGTCCATGATCTCGCCCTTGCCCCCGTTGTCGACCCACGTCATCGTCGCGGCATCCAGGCACGCGAGCGCCGTCGCGATCACCGCGCGGGCCCTCAGGACGGTATCCGTTCGCGCCGCGAGGAACGGCAGCAGATCTTCTTGAAACCGTAACCGCTTTTCCAGCCAACCGGCACGCAATGACGCGGTGTGGTGCAGGAGCCGGAACCGCTCCAGCGCCTGTTCGCGACTGTCGTGCAGGGCGAGCACGGCGGCGAGTCCAGCGCGCAGCACCGTCCAGGCATCGGCTTCGGCGGGCTGCTTTTCGATCGTGTCGACCAGGACCTCCCCGAACCGGTTCTCGCGACCGCCGAGGAGGTCTTCCTTGGTACCGAAATAGCGGAACAGGGTGCGCTGGGAGACACCGGCCTCTCGAGCGATCTGGGCCATGGTCGTCTCGTCGTAGCCCTGCTCGGTGAACAGGCGCAGCGCCGTGGCGAGGATTTCCCGGGAGGCCAGCTGCCGGGTCCGGTCCCACAGCGTGGTCGGCGTCGTGTCCTCTCGCGTCATGTCACCAGGTTAGTCGAGCACTGCCAGCCGGACACTCAGACGAGGTTTGGCAGTCACTGCCAGAAAGACGTATGCTGTCCAACTATGACCACACGTACAGCTTTGATCACCGGTGGCACCAGCGGAATCGGCAAGGCGACCGCCGAACTGCTCCACTCCCGCGGCTACCGCGTCATGGTCACCGGCGTCAGCAATGTCACGGGTGCGGGACTGCCCGATGGTGTCGCGGTCGTCCGGGCCGACGCCCGGTCCTTGCCGGATATCGACCACGCGATCGACCAGGCGCGTGACCAGTTCGGCGCCCTTGACCTGCTCTTCCTCAACGCGGGTATTTCCCGCCCCGGAACGATCGGGTCAACCGACGAAAAGGCCTTCGATGACCTGTTCGACGTCAACGTCAAAGGCAACTTCTTCACCCTGCAGAAGGCGCTTCCGCTCCTCAACGAGGGCGCGTCGGTCGTATTCACGGTGGGCGCCGGGGAAGGAATCGGTGCCGCCATGATGGCGGCCAAGGGCGCACTGCTGCCGCTCATGCGGTCCCTCGCGCTCGAACTCGCTCCCCGCCGCATTCGCGTCAACGCCGTCAGTCCCGGTCTGATCGACACTCCGGTCTACGGCAAGCTGGGTGTCACTCCGGACATGATCGACACCTGGCGCCAGAACATTCCGCTCGGCCGTGTCGGCGATCCCTTCGACATCGCCGAGGCCGTGGCCTTCCTGGCGTCCGACGCCGCGAGCTATATCACCGGTGACAACCTCATCGTCTCCGGCGGAATGGGCGTGCACTGACCACCGATCCACACGACCATCCTCGAAAGGGCACCACCCATGACCATGTCCGTCTCGAAGGCGATCGCGAACGTTCTCACGCTCAGCCTCGTCGAGCTGGCCTGCTGCGGTTCACATGCCGGGTCACCGGGTGAGTCCGGAATTCGGGAAGCTGGGCAAGGAGGAGGTGTACGCCGCGCTCGGACTCGGCTTCCACGTCCGCGGTGAGCAGCGACGTCCCGGCCAGTCGCGATTCGGGGCGCTCAGCTCCCCGCGCGCGTTCGGCGGTTTCGGTGCCGGATCCACCGGCTGCTGGGTCGACCCGGACTACGACCTCGGCATCTCATTCCTGTCCACCGGGCTCCTCGAGGAATCCCGCCACGTGGAACGAACCGGGCAACTGTCCGACATGATCATCAGCGTCCTCGTCTGGAGCCGTTCATTACCGAATCCTGGTCACCGTGACCTTTCGGTGAGATGAGTGGTGAGCCGGATCAGCAGAGGCACACAGTCCCGCAGTCGCTGCCGCTCGTGCGGGGTGAGCGCATCGTGAATGGCGCCACTGAGCGAGGTGGCGCGCTGCGCGCGTTCCTGTCGCAGACGTGCACGGCCGGAATTCGTGATGTGCAGCAGCAGTTTGCGGCCGTCGTCGGAGTGGGGTTCGGCACGGACCAACGCGGCTCCGAGCAACTCCTTGACGGACTTGGTGGCCGACTGGTGCGTCACGTTGCGTCGGTGTGCCAGATCAGCCGTGGTCTGCGGGCCGTCACGGTCGAGGTAACCGAGGATGGCCGCCTCGCCGGCGGGCATGGTGTCGACGGCCCGTACGGCACGGACCAGAGCGCCGACCGCCTGCCGCAGGTCTTCGGCCAGTGTGTCGTTCATCGCGCCATCCTACCCAAAGCATCCACCCTACTTGTACAGTCTAGTTGTACAGTTAAGGTGTATTCCCGGCGAAGGGTTCCCAGCACTTCATGCAGCTCACCAAGTTTGGCCACGCTTGCGTGCGCGTCGAGACGAACAACCACCGCCTGGTGATCGACCCGGGCGGCCTCACCGACCCACAAGCGCTCGACGGTGCCGATGCGGTCCTGGTCACCCACGAACACTTCGACCACTTCTCCGAGAAGACGCTTCGCAAGGCCACGGACCGGAACCCGGCCTTGCGGATCTGGACCAACACCTCGGTCGCCCGGAAGTTGGACGACCTGGGCGCGCGAGTCACCACCGTGGGCGAAGGCGCGGTCTTCACCGCGGCCGGCTTCGAGGTGAAGGTCCATGGCACCTGGCACGCGGTCATCCATCCTGACATTCCCCGGGTCACCAACATCGGTTTCCTGATCGACGATGCCCTTTTCCATCCCGGCGACGCCCTCACCGTTCCGGACGTCACCGTCGACACCCTGCTGCTGCCGGTGCACGGTCCTTGGTCCACCACCGGGCAACTGATCGACTATGTCCGAGAAGTGGCCCCCCGCCGGGCACTCGCCATCCATGACGGCGCCCTCAACGACATCGGCACCGCAATGGTCGGCGGGCTACTGGGCACCAATGGACCTGGTGCCGGAGCCCCGTACGACCGACTGGTCCCAGGTGCCTCGGTGACGATCGGTTGATCGTGGCACCGTGCCCGGCTCGGGCTCGATCGATGAATCCTGCGCAGGACCTTCAAGCCGTCTCCGGCACAGGTTCCCGCCTCCCGCCCCGCTCGGCACCGATGCCGGCCGCCACGACGAAAAGCACGCCTGCCGCGGCCACCGCGTCCGGCATCTGATGCAGTACCACCAGCCCGATCGCGAGGGCGATCGCCGGCTCCAAGCTCATCAGCGTCCCGAACGCGGACGTGGTGAGACGCCGCAGAGCGAGCAACTCCAGGCTGAACGGCACCAGCGGCAGCAGGATCGCGAGCCCGACTCCGCCCAGCAACAACTGCCAGGTCAGGTGACCGACCACGTCTGCCCCGTACGCGAGCGTTGCCACGATGCCCGCCACCGGCATCGATATGGCCAACCCTCGCACGCCGGACACTTCATCACCGACCCGCTGGGTCAACAGGATGTAGCTCGCCCAGCAGCACGCCGACGCCAGTGCGTAGCCCACGCCCAGCAGGTCCGCACCACCCTGCCACGGCCGGGTCAGCAGCACCACGCCGACCGCCGCGACGACCGGCCACAGCTTCTTCCCACCGCGGCCGTGGATGATCGCCACGGTGAGCGGTCCGAGGAACTCCAGCGCACTGGCCGTGCCCAGCGGCAGGCGGGCCACCGCCTCCATGAACAGCATGGTCATGCACGCGGTGACCACGCCCAGTCCCACGCAGGCCAGGAACGTCCGCCGACGGAACGATGACGGCCGTGGTCGCACCACCACGAGGATCAACACACCCGCCAAGGTGAGCCGGAGCCACGCGGTGCCCAGGGGACCGATGCGATCGAGCAGGCCGACGGACACGGCGAGTCCGAGTTGGACGCACAGCATGGCGACGACCGCCATGGTCGCCCCGGACCGGGTGGAGGACAGCACCCGATCAGGAAACCTGCCCGAACCGTTTATGTCTACGTGCTGATCCTGGACGCATCGTCCAGATATCCTGAACAATGCGAGTCATGGACACGCGCAGGCTGCGGTTTCTCCTCGAACTCTCGCGCCAGGGGTCGATGCGGGCGGTGGCCGATGTGCTCGGCACCACGACATCGACGGTCTCGCAGCAGATCGCCGTGCTGGCCAAGGAAACCGGCGCGCCGCTCCTCGAACCGGACGGCCGTCACGTGCGCCTGACCCCGGCGGGCCGACGGCTGGCCGAGCACGCCGTGACGATCTTGGCCGCCGTCGAAGCCGCTCGCGTCGCCCTCGACCCGCAGGCCGAACCAGCGGGTAGCGTCCGCGTCGCCGGGTTCGCCACAGCCGTCCGGCGTTCCGTGCTGCCCGCGGCGGCCACACTCGCCGAACACCACCCTCGCGTGCGCCTCCACGTCAGCGAATACGAGACCGCCGAGACGCTGAACGCGCTGCTCGCGGACGACATCGACCTAGGACTTGTCTACGACTACGACCTCGCGCCCGCCACCCTTGACCCAGCACTCGCCGTCAATCCACTGTGGACCATGTCGTGGGGCCTCGGCGTTCCCGCACCCGACGCGGACCGGGTACGCGGCGAAGGGACCCTCGCGGTCTTCAACGCCTTCCGCGACCGCGACTGGATCGGCAATTCCCGTAACAGTGCTGACGAGGACGTGGTCCGTACGCTCGCGTCCATGGCCGGGTTCACGCCCCGGGTCACGCACCGCGCGGACAGTCTCGAACTGGTCGAAGACCTCATCACCGCCTCCGGCGACAGTGTCGGCCTGCTACCGATGGACCACCCCACCTCTGGCGGCGTAACCGTGTTGCCCCTGGCCGGCCCGGATGTCCGGCAACGAGCGTTCGCGTGCACTCGCCACGGCCGCGCCGCCTGGCCACCGCTCGCGCTGGTACTGAAACTGCTGACCCACTGAAGGTCCGCTGACCCAGGGCCTCGGTTCGGAGCCCCGCAGCACCAGCCGGGTGGGCAAGCTCGTGATGCGCTCGGCCGGTGCCTCTCCCGCCGGCGACCGCAGCACGATCGCCATCGCGGGGAACCTGGATGTGGGTGAAGGCTTTGGCGACCTGGTACCCGGTCGCCAGCGCCGCACGCGCGATCTGGCTGCCGACCTCGCCCGCGCCGATGATGCCGATTGTGGTCATGACGGTGGACACCTCGAAGTCTGGTGGGGACGGGCTTGTGTGTATTTGAGCGACCGTTCCATAATTTGCCGAAGGGACACGCACATGACGACACGACCGCTCGAGGGCAAAACCGCGCTGGTGACCGGGGGTTCCAGAGGCGTCGGCGCCGGTATCGTCGCCCGGCTGGCAGCGGACGGCGCGAAAGTCGCGTTCACCCAAGAACAGTCGCGAGTGGACAGACTGGCAAGTTCGCTTACCTCCTCCCCGAGAGGAATACCGGAGACGGACACCAAAGGAACATCACGCCGAGCGCAGCGCCGAAAGCCGCACCAGTGGTCGCGGGTGACGGACTTCGATCACGACGAAAACTCCGAACAGGACAATCGTTTTCGCGATTCTCCTCTGCAAGGCGGAGGTTGTTTGCCCACGGAGGCCGCGTAGCTATCATGCGAGTGAGGGGTTTCGTGGTGAATGTGGTGACGGATTGTGCCGAACCGGGCACTGGACAACCTTCCCGCCGACATGACGAGCTTCGTCGGGCGTCGAAGCGCGACCGGCGAAGTGAAACAGCTGCTGTCAAAGGGGCGTTTGGTCACTTTGACCGGTGCCGGGGGGACGGGTAAGTCGCGGTTGGCCCTTCACGTCGGACGGAATCTGCGGCGGACATTCTCCGACGGTGTGTGGCTGATCGAGTTGGCCGCGGTGCGCAACCCAGCGTTGCTGGGGGACACGATCGCGACGGCCTTGGGCTTGGCCGACCGGTCGAGCCGCGATCCGGAAAACGTCTTGTCCAGTTATCTCGCGGATAAGCGACTGCTGCTGGTGTTGGACAATTGCGAACATTTGTCGAGCGAATGCGCGCACTTGACGGACGCACTGTTGCGTGCCGCGCCGGGACTGCGGGTGCTGGCCACGAGCCGGGAGCCGCTGGGCATCGCCGGGGAGCAGTTGTGGCAGGTTCCTCCACTGTCCGTACCACCGCCGGCCGACTCCATACCGGAGGGTGGCTGGGAACAGTATGAGGCGTTGACCTTGCTCGAGGCGCGGGCGACGGCCGTGACACCACACTTCACCCTGGATGCGGACAACCTCGAGGCGGCGGCACGGTTGTGTCAGCAACTCGACGGGCTGCCGCTGGCGATCGAACTCGCCGCGGTGCGGCTTCGGATAATGAGTGTCACCGACGTCCTCACCCGACTCGAAAACCGCTTTCGGTTGCTCAGTAGTGGCAATCGTGCCGCCCCCTCCCGTCATCAGACCCTGCGCGCGGCGGTGGACTGGAGTTACGACCTGTGTTCCGGGTTGGAGCGGACGTTGTGGGCTCGGCTGTCGGTGTTCACCGGCGCTTTCTCCTTGGCTGCCGCTGAGCAGGTGTGCGTAGGCGATGGCGTGCGCAAGGACGACGTATTAGACGGCGTCACCGGTCTGGTGGACAAGTCCTTGTTGGTCAGGAACGAGACCGGAAACGGTGCACCCTACCGGATGTTGGAGACCATCCGCGAGTACGGACAGCAACGGCTGACCGGCAAGGACGGTGTCATGGTGCGTTGTCGGCATCGGGACTATTACCTGCGCCTGGCGGAGCAGGCGCAGGCGAACTGGTTCGGACCCGACCAGGTGGAATGGCTGGACCGATTCCAGGCCGAGAAGTCGAACGTGCAGGCGGCGCTCGAGTTCTGCATCAGCCGGCCCACCGAGGTTCGCACCGGTCTGCGAATGACGGGTAGCCTGCTCTGGTACTGGATACAGCGCGACATCCGCGATGGACGCGCATGGTTGGACCGGGCTCTGGCAGCCGACACCGAACCCAGCCGCGAGCGGGCCAAGGCCCTCCGGGCCGTTGGCTGGATCTCGAACGCCCAAGGCGACACCGGTCATGCCCTCGCCGGCCTCGACGAAGCCGTCGCGCTCGCACGGAATTTCGACGACGAGCAAGGGCTTGGTTTCGCGCTGCAGTTCATCGGGCTGGGCAAGTTCCTCGAAGGCAAGCTGCCCGAGGCGGCCGCCGCCTATGAACAAGCTCTGAAGCACTACCGAAGTACCGGCACGGTGAACTCCACCAGGGCCGTGGGGCTGGCCGAATACGGCACGATCGTCGCTCTGCAGGGCGATCAGGAGCGCGCCGTGACGTTGTGCCGGGAAAGCGTCGCTCTTTGCCGGGATCAGGGCGAACAATGGGCGTGCGCGTGGGGTCTGATGCACCTCGCTATCGTTCACTGGCTCCGTGGTGACCTCACCGAAGTAGGGGCGCACGCCAAGGAAGCGCTCCGGCTCCGGCAGATCCTTCGTGATCACCCTGGTATCGCCTGGTGCGTCGAAATATCGGCCTGGGTGGCGGCGGCCAAGGACGAGCCATACCGTGCGGCCGTCTTGTTCGGCATCGCCGACACAATGTGGGCCGAAATCGGTCAGTGGCTGGGTACTTGGCAGACCGGCCGCGATGTGAGCAATCACGCCCAGCATCAAGCCCGGCAAGCCCTCGGGCGAAGCGAGTATGACGCGGCCTTCCGACAGGGCCGGAGCTTTACCGGTGATGCGGCGATCGCCTACACCCTGGACGAGCGCCCAGCGCCACCCCTCACCGCGGCCGCTGCCGGTCTGTCGCAACTGACCCGACGTGAGCGAGAAGTCGCCACACTGGTCGCCGAGGGCATGGCGAACAAAGAAATCGCCGTCAAACTGGTCATCGCCCGGCGTACCGCGGAAGCTCATGTCGAGAACATTCTCACCAAGCTGGGCTTCACCTCCCGAGTCCAGATCGCGGCCTGGGTCAACCAACAGCACGGTTGATCCGGAAACCTCCCGCGGCGGACTCTCCCGCACATGATGCGGCTGCCCGGCCGGATGGTGGATCATCGATCCCCCGGGACAGCCGACCAGACCGGCCGGCATTGGCCGTCCGGAAAGGACACGATGTGGGCGAACAGAAAGATCGGATGCTGCGCGGGGACTGGTACCTGGACGAACCCGGCCTCGCCGCGGAACGACGGCGCTGCTGGCGGATGCTCGACAGGTTCAACGCCACCGGAGCGGTCGACGACGCCGAGCGCCGACGCATCCTGGAAGAACTGCTCGCCAAGTTCAGCCCTGGCGCCTCCGTCCTGCCGCGGTTCCACTGCAGCTACGGCACACTGATCAGCATCGGTGCCAACAGCTTCGTCAACAACGACGCACTCTTCATGGACGACGCCCTGATCACCATCGGCGACAACGCGTGGCTCGGCGCCGGCGTCATCGTCTGCCCAGGCGTGACCATCGAGGAGAACGCGGTCATCGGCGCGGGTAGCGTGGTCGTCCGGGACATACCGGACCAGGTGATCGCCGCGGGAAACCCGGCACGGACGATCCGCCGTCTGTGACCTTTCCCGGGCAGCGTAAGAGGCGCCCTGCGGGAAATCACGGGAAACCGTGAAACGCCGACCACACCGTCCCACCTTCGACCGCGACCACAGCCTGACCGTCCGATCGACGAGCCCAAGGGCTCGGGCCTCGGGCCACGCCTCGTCGATCACCAGGTTATTCGCGCGTTCCCGCCAGTGCGATCGGTGTGGGCCGTGTCGCGGCGAGGGTCGTCCCTACGCTCGTTGCCCCGACGACCAGGAACGCGCCGAGGACGGTGAGCCAGAAGATGCCCCACGGCATGACCATCGTGCCCGCGACACCGCTGATGCCGATCAGCGTGGCCAGTGCCGCGACCCAGCCGAGCCCGAGGCCGGTGAGGCTGACGACGAGCGACTCCAGTAGCGCGGTGCCGATGACCTGGCGGCGCGTGAAGCCGGTCAGCCGGGCGACGGCGAACTCGCGCCGGCGTTCCCCGGTGGCGATGACGACGGCGTTGACCACGGCGATCACGGCGTAGAGCGCGGCCAGTCCCATGACGGCCTTCATCACGCCGGCGTTGAGGGTGTCCTGCGCCCGGTCCCCCGCGGCGAGCCATTCGTCCACAGTGGACACCGGTTGCGGCAGCGCGCCGGCCACGGTGGCGGGGTTGGCACCCGGCTGAAGCTGCACGATCGACTGCGCGGGCCCGAGCGCGGCAGGCGGGACGAGATCACGCGGGAGCAGGTATTCCGCGCCGCCGTTGAGCGTCGGCGGCAACACCGCCACCACGCGTGCGGTGATCTGCCGTCCTCCGACGGTGATTCCGACGGTGGTGCCGAGGTCGCCACCCGCCGCGGCGACCGCGAGTCCGTGCATGTCGGCGTACGATCCGGCGGTCGGTGGCCGGTGCGCCCGGGCGTAGTCGGCAGGGTCGATGGCGAGTGCTTTCACCTCGTTGGTGTCGGTCTCGGCGCCATCCCCGTAGTTGCTGACGGTGGTGACCTCGATCGACAGGGCGTATTCGGTCGACGCGCTCGCGACGCCGGGTGTGCCGGACGTGACGGGCCCCGCCGCGACGAGGTCGCCGTGCACGTCGTCGGCGAGTTGCCGTCGCGCGCCGTCGGACAGCGCTTCGAACGTGCCCGCCAGCCCGATGACGAGCGCGACCAGGATCAGAAGCGGCGCCGCGGTGGACGCGCTGCGTCGGACGCCATCGCGCAGGTTCGCTCGTGCGAGCCTGCCGAGCGTTGACCTGCCCGCCAGGCTTCCGGTGATCCGGCCGACCAGTGGCACGATTTTCGGGCTCAACGCGGTCAGCGCGAGCGCGAGCGCGACCGTGGAGTTGAGCGCCAGGGGGATCGCGCCGTTGGGCTGATCCACCACGGTCGCGATCGACATCAGTGTGATCGCCGTGATGAGGAACAGGACTCCCCAGAACCAGCGGGCGAACGTCATGACCTTGGCGCCGGCGCCGGTTTCCCGCAGTGCCTCCAGAGGGCGCACTCGCGACGCGCGGCGCGAGGCGGCGAGCACCCCGAACTGAGCGACGAGGACGCCGATTCCCAAGGAAACCCAAAGGATCCAGCCGTGCCACTTGGCGCCGAACGAATCCGGGAGGAATCCGAGACTCGCGAGCAGCGAAGTCTGCGCGCTCATCGCGATCCGCCCGACGGGCACGCCGAGCACCGTGCCGATGACACCGAGCAGGAGCGCCTCGGACAGCAGCAACCGTCGCACCTGCCCGCGGCTGCCGCCGATAAGGCGTAACAGCGCGAGATCGCGACGCCGCTGGGCGATGGTGAACGCGAACGTGGAACTGACGATGAAGACGGCGAGGAACGTCGAGACGCCGAGCGACAGCCCGAGTATCGCGATGGCCTCGCCGTAGTCCCCGGCGGACACGACGATCAGCAGCGACGACTGCACGATCGCGACGCCGAGCGTCACGGTGATGATCGCCCCGACGAACAGCTGCCAGCGTTCCCGGAACGTGGCCAAGGACAGGTTCAACATCACGCCTCCAACTCGGCGAGCCGGTCGGCGACCTGGGCCGTGGACGGACGGGTCAGGTGTCCGACGATGCGTCCATCCGACAGGAACAGCACGGAGTCGGCGGCGGCCGCCGCCGCGGGGTCGTGGGTGACCATCACGATGGTCTGCTTCGAGTCGTCGACGAGGGCACGCAGCAAGCCGAGTACAGTGCGCGCGGAACGGGAGTCCAGTGCTCCGGTCGGCTCATCGGCGAACAGGACCGAGGGTCGCGTGATCATGGCGCGGGCGATCGCGACGCGCTGTTGCTGACCGCCGGAGAGTTCGCGTGGCCGGTGCCGCAGCCGCTCCCCGAGGCCGATCTCGGTGAGGATCGCGCGCACGTCTTTCATCGACACCTTGCTGCCCGCCAGTCGCAGTGGCAGTGCGACGTTCTGCTCGGCGCTCAGCGAGCTGACGAGATTGAAGCTTTGGAAAACGAACCCGATTTCCTTACGCCGCAACGCCGTGAGCGCGCTCTCGGACGCGGCGCTCAGTTCGCGTTCGCCGAGCATCACCTGGCCGCTGGTGGGACGTTCGAGGCCGGCCGCGCAGTGCAGCAGCGTGGACTTGCCCGAACCGGACGGTCCCATCACCGCGGTCCAGGTGCCCCGCGCGAAACCGACGCGGACGCCGTCCAGTGCGCGTACTCGCGCGTGTTTGCCGCCGTATTCTCGCACCACGTCACGGAGTTCGACTGCCGTGTCGACGGTCGTTTCAGTCCTGATCATCGTGTTTCCCTCGTCCTTTCTCGGTAGGGAAACACTACGAATCGAATCGCCGTGGGGCGTCACCCCGCAGAGCCAACTCGGGGTAGCTCGCACGAGCGACAGGACGCGGCGTCGTGATCAGGCTGGTGTGTCACCAGGGGCGCACTCCGTGGCGCGGTGACCTGAGGCGTCATGACTTGAGCCGGGCCTCGGCGAGGTCGTGTGCGGCCCGCGTGGTGGAGATGCCCTCCCGATGCGCGCGATCGAGGACATCGGCGATCACGTCTCCGATGCTCAGTACCCGGGTCCTGGCCTGATCGAAATCATGGCCGAGTAGTTGCTCCGCCAAGAAGATCAGGCCGCCGGCGTTGACGCAGAAGTCGGGGGCGTAGACGATGTCGCGTTCGGCCAGATCGTCGGCACGCTCCGGGGAATCGAGGACGTTGTTCGCCCCGCCCGCGATCACACCGCATCGGAGCGAGCCGACCGTTTCGCCGGTGATGATCCCACCGAGCGCGCACGGGGCCAGCACGTCGCATTCGAGGGCCGGCAGGCCGGCGGGTTCGACGACCCGCGCCCCTGTCTCGGCGGCGACGGACTCGGCCCGGCCGGGAAGGACATCGGCGACGGTCACGTGTGCTCCTTCGGTGGAGAGCAGCCGCACCAACGAGGCGCCGACGTTCCCCGCGCCTTGGACGTTCACGCGCAGGCCGCGGAGATCGGTCCGGCCGGAGCGATGGCGAACGCACGCGCGGATTCCTTCCACGACACCGAGCGCGGTCATCGGCGACGGGTCGTCCTGCGCGCAGACCGGAGAGGTCTCCTCGCCGATCAGCGCGATGTCCGACTGCGTCGTGCCGACGTCGTTGACCGGGATGAACCGGCCACCGAGGGTCGCGATCGCCCGTCCGTGCGCGCGGAGCAAAGCATCCGTCTTGTCCTGGCGCGGGTCGCCGAGGATGACGCTCCAGCCACCGCCGAGGTCGAGCCCGGCCGCCGCTGCCTTGAGGGTCATCGCCTCGGCCAGGGCCGTGCACTCGGTGACCGCCGCGTCCTCACTGGGGTAAGGCCGCATGCGCACACCCCCGAGGGCGGCGCCCAGCGTCGTGTCGTGCACGGCGATGATCGAACGCAGGCCGCTTTCCTCGTCACGGCAGACGAGAAGGTTCTCGACCCCTTCCGCCTCCAGCATCTCCGTGCTCATACCCGCTCTCCCCTCGGCCCCCACGATGCGGCAGGAATCATAGCGATGCCGGCGGCAGCGGACAGCCGAGCGCGTCGAACTCGGATTCCGCCTCGGTCCGCGCGCCAGGCAGCAGCAACAGTGTGCACGCCCGCTCATGCCGCGCCCCGATCCGCTCCCAGCGTTCCACCGCGTCGCGCAGCGCCGCCGTATCGCGGTGCAGGCGTCCGTGTGCCCTGGCCAGGCATGCGGCGGCCCAGGCGTTCTCGCGCCCCGCGGGTGCGGCGGCGGTGAGCCACGCCGGCCCGTCGGGCAGGCCGGCCAGAACTGCCGCCTCGGCCGCGACAGCCCACGCATACGCGTCGTAGAACTGGTGCGGCGACTGGTCCCACGCGGGCGCGGTGCTGAGGTTCACCGCCGCGGAGACGGCCTCCCGGTAGGCTCCCCGCTGCAACGCCTCTCTCGGCAACGCGAACGCGGCGAAGCTCTCGTAGAGTCCACTGTGGACTCCGGCTTCGGACATCGTGTGGGCTCGCGCCAGCCAGTCGTCGTATTCGGCCTGTCGCGCGCGCAGGCCGTGCACCAGGCCGGCGGCGTGCACCGCGGGCGCCATCCAGCGCGCGCTCGGGCGCCCGACCCGATTCCACGCGTCCCACATGATTCCGGCGTATTTTCCCGCCTCGTCGAACCGGCCGCTCAACATCAGCGGGACGACGAACTTGCTCGCCCGCATGTACTCCCCGCGGAGCTCGTCCTCCCAGGACCGTTCGGCCGCGCGGATCGCACCGGGCAGTTCGCCCGCCGAAATCGCGACCAGGGGCACCACGTGCAAGGTGTCGACGATTTCGACGCCGATGCGCGGATCGTGCCGGGGCAGCCGGTCGAACAGCCGGAGACGCTCGTCGCAAGCCCGGTAGGCGTCGGCGAAACGGCCCGCCGAGCCATCGGCACTACTGACCGCGTCCAGCGCCCCGGAGACCAGGACCGCTTCCCCCGTCGCGCGGGCGGCGTCCAGTGCGACCTTGGTGAGGGCGAGATCCGGGGTGGTCTTGAGGCCGGTCGCGTTCCACGCCCTCGCCGCCGCGAGGTAGGCCTCGGTCAGTGGATCGGCGGTGACCGCCGCGGCCTGTTCGGCTTCCGCCATCAGCTCGCACAGGCGTTCGTGAGGCACCAGGTCGGTGAAGGTGGCGGGAAAGCGGTTCCCCACGCACACCGCATAGGCCAGCGCGATCGCCTGTCCCGCGGGGTCACCGCCGAGGCGCGACCGGCGCGCGGCCTCCACCAGCAGAGCCAACGCGGGTTCACCGCGATGTTCGGTCATGGCGACGTCGGCCGCCGTGCGCAGGTCCGCCGCGGCGGTGCGTTCGCCGGGCGCGACCGCCGCTGCCTGTTCGAAAGTGGCGCGCGCTTCGACCAGGAACTGCCGTGCGTAGAGCAGTTCGGCGAGCGCACGGGCGAGGGTGTGCGCGAGCGGGCCGGGGCCGGGAATCGCGCGGACCGCGGCCCGGAGATCGTCGGCGATCCGGTCGAACCGCGCACGCCACGGCTTACCTTCTTCGACGAGGCCAACCAGTTCGGCGGCCGTGGCCGTGGCCCACTCCTGTCGCCGCGCGACGGCCTCCGCCATTTCGCCGGAATCCGTCAGCCGTGTCAGCCCGAATTCCCGGACCGGGCGGGGCAGCCACCACCGGCCGTCTCGTTCGGCGAGCAGCTCCAGCGCGGCGAGGTGGTCCAGGCCCACGGAGGCCTCGTGCACCGGGACAGCGGTGAGTGCCGCCGCCATCTCGGTGTCGAATCCGCGGCAGAACAGGGAAATCGCCCGGAGCAGCCGCTGCTCTGCCACCGGAAGCAAGCCGTAGGTCGCGCCGAGGACATCGGAAAGGGCGCCCGAGCGTGTGGCGGCGAAAATGTCCGCACCTTTGCGTGCCGCCAGCAGTGCGACGGCAAGCGGCACCGGCGACTCGTCGCGGTGCGCCTCGATCACCCGCTCTCCTTCGAGACCGAGAGGATTCTCCGCGGTGAACAGAATGACCAGTTCGGGACAACCCGCCAGCAGTAGCGTGGCGAGCGACGCGGCCTCGGCGGGGCTGGCGTCACAATGATCGAGCACGAGCAGGGAACGGCCTTGGCGTAGTGCGGTGCACAGCGCTTCGGCCAGCGGCTCCGCGGGTCGTTCGGTGACGTCCAGGGCGGTCGCGACGGCTTGGGCGAAGGTGCCGGGAAGCGGCCCCAATTCGGCGATCCGGACACCCGCGGGGAATTCGGCGGCCGCGTGCCGCGCGCCGGCCACCGCCAACCGGGTCTTCCCCGCCCCGGGCGGCCCGGTGACAGTTACGAGCTGGTGTGTCACCAGAGTTTCCGCAAGGAATGAGAATCCTTTTCGGACATTCGGCGTCCGCTCGGCGGGCCGCGGGTTCGCGATTCGGTTCACTTCCGCCATGATGCCCAAGGGTTCACCTTCCGACAAGTGAGTGCGGACCCGGATCCCGCGCCCATGTTTTGGACATGATCAACGGAAAACCCGGAAGGACTCTCACTCGTTCGGGCTAATATTTCCCGCGCACTCCGCGAACTTGTGCGCTGATCGGCGGCAGCCGCTCCTCCCTTCGCCCAAACAACCAGCAGGTGGAACGGCGATTCCACCATGATGGTGGGAAGATCACAAACTCTGTGCTAGCGTTGAATCCGTTGGGGCGCGGCCTGGACAAACCAGTTGACGCACAGCGGGGGAACCGGGGAGGTAATTCATCCGGGTTCGACATGCCCCACGAAGTAGTCGCGATCGTCGACACCCTTATCGACGTTTCACAACAGGGGGATTTGGCATGTCCAAAAACAGTGGGGAAAATTCACGCGAAGAAACCGATGGCCGGAGGTCCCGGTGAGCGGCGGCGGCACATCGGGTGATTCCCGTCCCGAGCACTACCGCTGCGTCGGTGTCGGGGTCGGGCCGGCGAATCTGAGCCTGGCGTCGTTGCTGTACGGGAAACCCCAGATGACGAACCTCTTCCTCGACCGGAAGGACCGGTTCGGCTGGCACGACGGCCAGCAGATCGCGGGTGCCAAGCTGCAGGTCTCGCTGCTGAAGGACCTGGTGACGCTCTCCGATCCGACCAGCAGGTTCTCTTTTCTGTCCTATTTACACGAGCACGGTCGTATCTACCATTTCGTGAATGCTCAGTTCGATTCCGTGCCGCGCCAGGAGTTCCGCAACTACCTGGCGTGGGCGAGCCGGATCAACGAGAACGTCGTGTTCGGGGAAGAAGTGCTCGGCATCGAGTTCGAGCACGTTTTCACCGTGCACACCAGCCGACGGGTGGTGACCGCGGAAAACATCGTCGTGGGTGTCGGCAATCAGCCGTGGGTCCCGGAACCGGCGCGCGGCCAGTTGGGCGGCACGCAGTTCCATGTCTCGGATTACGCCGAGAGATCGGCCGATCTCGCGGGAAAGCGCGTCGCCGTGGTCGGTGGCGGCCAGTCGGGCGCGGAGGCGTTTCTCGAGTTGATCTCCCGGCCGCCCGCCGCCCTGCCGAGGCGGGTCACCTGGATCTCCCGGCGGCGCAATTACTTCCCCATCGACGACACCCCGTTCACCAACGAATACTACGTGCCGAGCTATTCGGACTATTTCTTCGAGCTCGAACGCCCGACCCGGATCGCGCTCAACGAGCAGAACGTGCTGACCAGCGACGGGATCTCGGAAGCCACGCTCCGCGAGGTCTATCAGCGCTGCTATACGCGCCGGTTCATCGAGGGCAGCGCGGACCTGTTCGCGCTGCTGCCCAACCGCACCGTCACCGAGGTGCGAGCCGATCGCGGCGGGTGGGACCTGACCGTGACCGGTAACGACGATCCCGGTCAGGTCGAGCATGTGGAGGCCGATCACGTGGTGTGGGCGACGGGCTTCCGGTCCGCGCCCACGGACTTCCTGGCGCCGATCGCGCATCGTCTCGGCCGCGAGGGCGAGGAGTTCCGGGTCGACCGCGACTTCGCCGTCGAGTGGGACGGTCCCCGGAACCGCAGCGTGTTCCTGCAGAACGGGGCACGCGGCCAGCGCGGTCTCGCCGACCCCAATCTGAGCCTGGTGGCGTGGCGGAGCCAGCGCATTCTCGACCGCCTCCTCGGCGTGGTGTCCAATGACCAGTTGGATTCGTTCATCGGCTGGTCGGCCAAGCAGCGTTCCGCCGAACTGCGCGGGGCGTGAGCGCGGTGACCGGTACCGGCAAACGGATCGACATCGCGGTGCTGGGCGCGGGCATCATCGGTTGCCTGACGGCGCGGGAAATCGTGCGCCGCTCCCCCGGCGCTTCGGTGCTGCTGCTCGATCGCGACGCGGTCGGGGGCGGGGCGAGCCTGCGCTCCGCCGGGCTGCACACCCCGCGCGGGGCGACGCCGCGGGTGCGCCGGATGACCCGGTACAGCCATCGTTTCTACGCCGACCTGCGACGCGCCCGGCCCGGCCTGCCGATCCATCCGATTCCCATGACCGTGATCGGTCCGGACGACGGGCAGGGGCTGGAGGACACGTATCTCGCCGAGTGCCACGCGGTACCCGCGCGGGAGTTGCCCGAAGGCGTCCGGGTTCCGGACGGGAGCGCGGCGTGGGACATCAGCGGCGGGCACTACGCCGCCGTGCCCGCGGTGGCGCAGGCGGTGGTGACCGACCTGGGAAGCGAGGCCGACGTCCGCGAGGCCGTGCGCGTGGAGTGCCTGGATGTCACGGCGGACGACGTACGGCTCCGCCTCGGCACCGGAGAGACGGTCGCGGCGGGTCGGGTCGTGCTGGCGCCGGGCCCCTGGTTGTCCGACCCGGCGTGGGCCGGCCTCGTCGCACCGCTGCGCGCGCGGGTGAAGAAGGTGGTCGCGTTGCACGTCCGGCGCCGGCCGGCGGCGGGTGAGCGCGCGGTGTTGTTCCAGCAGGAGGACGCCTTCCTGCTGCCGCTGCCCGAGCGCGGACACTGGCTCTTCAGCTACACCTGCCCCGAATGGGACGCCGACCCCGACTCGCCCGCCACCGGGCTGACCGCGGAGAACCTCCGCGAGGCCAAGGAAATCCTCCGGCGCTACGCGCCCGGGATGGTGGACGCCTGTGCCTCGGGCCGGGTGTTCTGCGACGCCTACAGCGGCACCGGCGAACCGGTGGTCCGCCCGCTCGACGAGAACCGGCGCGTGATCTTCGCCGGCGCCGCCAACGGCTCGGGCTACCGGCTGGCGCCCGCCATCGGGGCCGAAGCGGCCGACCTTCTACAGCCTCCAGCAGGGAGTGGATCGTGAACATCAGTACCTTCAGCGAGGAAGCGCTGAGCAAGTCGTTCGGCATCGACACCTCCGCCGTCGACCCGGGCGCGGTGGCCGAAATCGGCGTGGGCGCCGCGTGGGGACGCGTCGCGCCCGGCGTGCGATCGCTGACCCACCAGCATGACGAGACCGAGACGTGGGTGATCGTCACCGGTGCGGGCGAGTTGACCGTGGACGGCGAACAGTACCCTGTCGGGGCCCGGTCGGTGGTCCGGTTCGACCCGTTCGAAACCCATTACGTGACCAACACCGGCGAAACCGACCTCCTGCTGGTGTCGTTCTTCTGGCGCGACGGGCCGCGTGCCGCGGAAGCCGCCACGCTACCCGGCCGCCGGGGCTTCGGGCGGCGCCCGGTGTTCGTGTTCTCCTCGGCCCCCACGCCCAACGGCGACCTGCACCTCGGTCACCTGGCGGGCCCGTTCTTCGCTGCCGATGCCTACACGCGGTTCCAGCGGATGAACGGCGTCGACGCGTGGCACCTGTGCGGCAGCGACGACTTCCAGAACTACGTCGTGGCCGCCGCCGAGAAGGAGGGCCGCACACCGGCCGAGACCGCGGCCCACTACAGCGGGCGGATCCGGGAAACCCTGGCCGCGATGGATATCGAAGTCCACCAGTACACCGCGACGAGCGCCGACGAGACCTACCCCGACGCGTTACGGGCCTTTTTCACCCGGCTCCTGGCCGCGGACGAGGTACGGGCGGAGGAGGCCGCGGCGCTGTTCGACCCGGTCACCGGGGCCTACCTCTACGAGGCGGGGGTGACCGGGACCTGCCCGTCCTGCGGCGAGCGCACTGGCGGCAACATCTGCGAGGGCTGCCGTGAGCCGAACTCGGTCGCCGATCTCGTCGACCCGGTGTCGACCGCGTCCCAGGCGACCCCGAACGAGGGCACCGTGAAGCGATACTCGCTCGCGCTGCACGAACTGGCCGGTTATGTGACCGAACACCACCGGCGTGGCCGCGTGCCCGCGTCGGTGAAGGAACTCGCCGGACGGGTCTTCGCCCGCGAACGGCTCGATGTGCCGCTGACGCATCCCGCCGAGTGGGGCGTCGTGCCCGCCGAAGCGGGAACGGAGGGCCAGGTCATCTGGTCGTGGGTCGACTACGCGTTCAGCATCCTCCACGGCGTCGAGGCGCTGGGAGAGACGACCGGCCACGGCTGGCGTTCGGCCGAGCCCGGCGCGGACTGGAAGATCGTGCACTTCCTCGGGGCGGACGGCAGCTTCTTCCACCCCATCGTGATCCCCGCCCTCTACCGGGCGGCCTACCCCGGCTGGGAGCCCGGAATCGACTACCACCTCAACGAGTTCTATCTGCTCCAGCACAGCAAGTTCTCCACCAGCAGGCGCCACGCGGTGTGGGGCCGGGACGTGCTCAGCCCATCCACTGTGGACGGTGTGCGGCTTTACCTCGCGCTGACCCGGCCCGAAGGCAGGCGTACCAACTTCGACCCCGGCGAGTTCGACGCCTTCGTCGAAGAGCGCCTCGGTACGCAGTGGCAAGGTTGGCTGACCGACCTCGGCGAGCGCATCGAGCGGCGGTACGGCGGCAAGGCGCCCGACGCGGGAGTCTGGACGCCCGAGCACAGCGCGTTCCTCGCCCGCCTCACCGAACGGCTCGCGGAACTGACCCGCAGCCTGGGGCAAGACGGATTTTCGCTCAACCAGGCCGCGGAGGCTCTCCTCGGCCTCGTCGACGACGTCCGGGCGTTTTCCCGGAGCGAGGCGCCAGCGGCCGACGTCGACCCGTGGCGGGACGAGGCCCGCACGGCCGTCGCGCTCGAACTCGCCGCGGCTCGTCTGCTGGCCATCTGCGGTACCCCGGTGATGCCCAGGTTCGCGACGGCGCTCGCCGGGGCGCTTGGTGAACCTCCGGCAACCCGGTGGCCGCGCTCGGTCCGGCTCGTGTCCGCTGGCACGACCATCGACCTGGCCGGGCGGGTCTTCTTCGGCGAGAAGGAGGATTCTCCCCTGCTGCCCTGGCTTTCCACCGTGGTGCGGGAGGTGCTGCGGCTGCCCGCCGACGCGCCGGTGCACGACCGGTCGCTGGTCGACCTGGGCATGCAGTCGATGCAGGCCGTCGCGCTCCAGTACCAGCTGACCGAGGCGCTGGGCGCGGACGTACCGCTCGCCGGCCTGCTCAGCGGCCAAGACGTCGCGGACCTGGCGTCGTCTCTGGCGCGTGACCTGCCCGAGGACGTGGTCCGGGAGCACGCGGAGGTGGCGCGATGAGCCCCGCCGAGGTACTGCGGGAGTTGCGGGCCCGTGGCCTGAGCATCGAGGCCACCGGTGGGGACCTGCGGTTGCAGGGTCCGCGCGAGCGCATGGACGCCGAACTGATCGGCCTGATCAAGGCGAACAAGCCCGCGTTGCTGTCCTGTCTGGACACCTCGCCCGCGTTCGGCATCACCGCGTTGCAGCGCGGCTATCTCATCGGCCGCGAGGAGCACGTGGAGATCGGCGCCACCGCCAGCCACGTGTACCACGAGATCGAGGGCTGCTGGGACCTCGACCGCCTGGAGGAGGCGCTGCGCTCGGTGGTGGCCCGCCACGGCATCCTGCGTACCCGGTTCAACGACGACGGCACGCAGGTCGAGCAGCGCTCGGCCGAGGTGGGAATAGGGCGACACGACCTGCGTGGGCAGGCCCCCGAGGCGCAGCAGGCTCATCGCCGGGCCATGCGGGAGGAACGGGGGCACCGCATGCTGCCCGCGGACGAGGCGCCCCTGCTGGCTGTGGACGTCACCGTCCTCGCCGACGACAGGATGGTGCTGCACGTCGATCACGACGGCCTGATCCTGGACGCGATCAGCATGTTCCTGTTCTTCCGGCACTGGTGGTCGGCCTACGAGCACGGCCGGGTCGAGGACGACGGGCCGGAGGCGTCCTTCTCCGACTATGTGGCGGCACAGGAGCGGGCGCGCACCCGGGCTCCCGCCGAGCGTTCGCGCCAGTACTGGCTCGAACGGCTCGACGACCTGGCGCCGCACCCGGACCTTCCCTTGCGCACCAGCCCGTCGGGCATCACACGGCCACGCTTCACGGCCCATTTCGCCCGGCTCGACGAGACACAATGGACAGCGTTGAAGGCCCGTGCCGCCGACGCCGGCCTGACTCCGTCCGGCGTGCTCCTCGCCGCGTACGCCGAAACGCTCGCGAGTTGGGGCGCGGGAAACCGGTTCACGCTCAACACGACGGTGGCCAACCGGCCGCCGATCCATCCCCGGATCCACACCGCGCTCGGCAATTTCGGGGAGACCATGCTGGTGCAGGTCGCGCTCGACGGTGAGACGTTCGCCCAGCGGGCCCTGGCGATCCAGGCATCGCTGCGGGAATCGCTGGACAACCGGCATTTCTCCGGTATCGATGTGCTGCGGGAGTTCGCCCGGATGGACGGCGCGGACGCGCGCATGCCCTACACCTTCAACAGCGCCATCGGTTACGACGGCGCGGACGGCTCGGCGCTGGAACTGTTCGGACCCGAGGTCTGGACCTCGAGCCAGACGCCACAGGTGTGGCTGGACGTCTCACCGTTCGAGCAGCACGGCGGCCTGGTGGTGCAGTTCGACAGCGTCAACGGGCTGTTCCCGGACGGCCTGATCGAAGCGCTGGTGAGCGGATACCAACGGTTGCTCGAACTGCTGCTCGACAAGACGTCCTGGCAGGAGCGGCTGTTCGACCTGCTGCCCGAGGACCAGCGCCGCAGCCGGGCCGAAGCGAACCGCACCGAGATCCCCGTCCCGGGTTCACAACTGTTGCAGGATGCGTTCCTGGCTCGCGCCGAGGCCGCGCCGGACGCCTCGGCGATCTTCACCTCCACCGGGCGCGTCACCTACGGCGAGCTTCGTGCGCACGCCCTCCGCGCCGCGGAATGGTTGCGGCACAACGGAATTCGTCGCGACGAACCGGTCGGCCTCGTGATGACACGCGGTCCGGAACAGGTGGCCGGCATCCTCGCCGCGGTCATCGCCGGAGCGGCGTACCTGCCGGTCGACGCGACGTTGCCCGCCGAACGGCGGGAGTACCTGTTGCGGGACTCCGGCGCGCGGTGCGTGCTCACCAACGCGGGCCACCAGGACGGCACCCGTGCCGTGCTGGCCCTGGATCTCGCCGAGCCCGCGAACCCGGCGGGTCCCCTCGAACACGCGCCCGGCGCGTCGCCCGATGATCTGGCCTACGTGCTCTACACCTCGGGCACCACGGGCGAGCCCAAGGGCGTGATGGTCACGCATCGCAACGTCGCCAACGTCGTCGCGGACTGCAACCGGCGCTTCGGGATCGGGCCTGCCGACCGGTTCTTCGCGATCAGCGCGTTCAATTTCGATCTCTCGGTCTACGACGTGTTCGGCGCACTCTCGGCGGGAGCCGCTCTGGTGCTCCCGGACGCCGAGCGTGCGGCGGACCCGGCGCACTGGTTGTCGTTGTGCGGCGAAACCGGGGTCACGGTGTGGAATTCGGTACCCGCGATCGTCTCGCTGCTGCACGAACACGTGGAGACCGAGGGCGCCGAGGCGCCGGAGGCGCTTCGGCTGGTGATGATGAGCGGCGACCGGTTGCCGCCCGCCCTGCCCGCCGCGCTGCGGAAGCTCAAACCCGGTCTGGAAGTGGTCTCGCTCGGCGGGCCGACCGAGACCACCATCTGGAACATCCTGCACCCGGTCGGCGAGGACGAGGACGGCTCCGAGAGCATTCCTTACGGCAAGCCGAACGCGAACAACCGGGCCTACATTGTGGACAGTGCGGGCCGCGACCTGCCGAACTGGGTCACCGGTGAAATCTGTGCCGCCGGTATGGGTCTCGCCCGCGGCTACTGGGGTGACCCGGCACGCACCGCGGAGCGGTTCTTCCACGACGCGGTGCGCGGTGAGCGGCTCTACCGCACCGGCGACCTCGGCCGTTACCTGCCCAGCGGGGAGATCGAGATCCTCGGCCGCGCCGACTTCCAGATCAAGGTGAACGGATACCGGATCGAAGCGGGTGAGGTGGAGACCCGCCTGGTCGCGCTCGCCCCGGTGCGGCACGCCGTGGTGGCCCGGGAAACGGGGACGAACGGCGACCGGCTCGTGGCACACCTGGTGCCCGCCGGTGACGAGCGGCCGAACGCCACCACGCTCGGCGAGGAATTGCGGCGGGTCCTCCCCCACTACATGGTGCCCGCGGCCGTGTATTGGCACGAGAGCCTGCCGTTGACCCGCAACGGAAAGGTGGACCGCGCGAAGCTGCTGCGGTGGCGACCTGCGGCACCCGAGCCGGTGGCCGAGGGCGAAGGAGCGGACACTCAACTGGAACGCGAAGTCGCCGCCTTGTGGACGAAGGTGCTCAAGAGCGCCACCGAGCCGGGTGTCACGACCACGCTGTTCGAACTCGGCGGCGATTCACTGGCCGCCGCACGCATCCTCGCCGGAGTACGCAAGCGGTTCGGCGTGACCCTCACGCTCGACCGGTTGCCCGAAGTGGACACCGTACGCACCATGGCGGCCCGGATCGCCGCGACACCAGCCAGGAAGGGGGCGCGGCGATGACAACCTCGATGACAACCTCGATCCTCAACCACATCAACACCGAACCACCACGGGCCGGGCACCGGCTCTCGGTCGCCCGGCTCGACCGGACCGAAGAGTTCGACCTCCAGGACGTGCACGCGATGGCCGGGCGGCTCGCGGGCGCGCTGCTCGAACTGGGCGTCGCCCGGGGCGACCGGGTCGGTGTGCTCGCGCCGAACTGCCTGGAGTGGGTGCTGCTCGACCTCGCCGCGCTGCGGATCGGGGCGGTGACCGTCGGGTTCGATCCGGCGAAGTTCGAGCCCGACCCAGCGCTGATCGAGCGTTACGGGCTGGCCGTGTTCTTCGCTCACGGCGCCGACGACGCGGCGCCCCGACTGCTGCCGGTCGCCGAGGCGCGAACGCTCGCACAGTCGGCGGAGGCGCCCGAGCCGGTCCGCTACGAACCGGAGGACTTCACGACGATCAAGCTCACCTCGGGCAGCACCGGGGAGCCGAAGGGCCTGACGGCCTCGGTCGGCAGCATCGACAGTGGGATAACCGCGGTGCAGGAGATCTTCGCCCACGGCGAGGACGACAACCTGTTCGTGTTCCTGCCCCTGTCGGTGCTCCAACAGAGGTACTGGATCTATTCCGCGCTGCGCTTCGGCCACGACGTCACGCTCAGCACGTATGAGGCGGCGTTCGTGACGCTGCGGCGGGCCCGCCCCACGGTCGTGATGGGCGTGCCTGGCTTCTTCGAGACCGCGAAGAGCTATATCGAGCGACAGGTGCAGCGTTCCGGGCCCGAGACCGCGCCCGCCGAAGCCCTCGCCGAGGGCGCGCGGAAGGTCTTCGGGGACCGGATCCGTTACCTGTGGACGGGGTCGGCGCCCGCGGGCTCGGAGGTCCTGCGGTTCTTCACCGACGCGGGCCTGCCGATCTACGAGGGCTACGGCCTGAACGAAACCTGCATCGTGACGAAGAACCATCCCGGCGCGCACCGGCCCGGCAGCGTGGGCAAAGTGTTGCCCCACAAGGAAGTGCTGCTCGACCACGAGGGTGTGATCAGTGTCCGGAGCCGGTATCCGGTCTGCCACCGTTATGAATACGCGCCGCCCGGCGTGTCGGAACGCGTTTTCGGTGAGAACGGCACGGTGCGCACCGGTGATCTCGGCTACCTCGACGAGGACGGCTATCTCTACATCCGCGGCCGCGCGGACGACGTGATCGTGCTGGAGAACGGTAGGAAAGTGGTCGTGCGTCCGATCGAGGAGCACATGCGCGCGTCCAGGGAGATCGAGGAATGCGTGGTGTTCTGCCCCACGCAGACCTATCTCGTGGCGGTGGTCTCGCCCGCGGCGGTGCCCGTCGACGAGGCCGCCGTGGCCGAACAACTCGCCCGCACCAACGCCGCGTTCGGCCAGGACGAACAGATTCGCAAGGTCGTCATCGCCCGTGAACCCTTCAGCGTCGACAACGGCCTGCTGACCTCACAGTTCAAACCGCTGCGTGCCCGTATCGCCGAGCGCTACCACCACGAGATCCACGACATCCACGGGAGTATCCATGTCTGCTGCTGAACCGGGCCACGCCGGCGCGGTCGAGAACGCGGTCCGCGAGAACCTGACACGGGTCCTCGGGAACGGCCTCGCGCCCGAGGCCATCGAACCTGACGTCGACCTGGCCGACGACTACGGCCTGACGTCGATGAAAAAGGTCGTGTTCCTCATGGCCGCCTGCGACGACACCGGCGTCGCGCTGGAGTCCTTCACCGAGCCCGACGTGGCGGCGATGCGGACACTCCGGGACGTGACGAGCGCGCTGGCCCGCCACACCGGGGCGGTGGCCTGAGATGACACCCCTTGTGTCCACTCGCGCCACGATCGCCGGGGCGCGCAAACTCGCGGAGGAAAAATGCTGAACTGGGCCGAACGCGCTCGCGTCGAACTGGCCAACGAGCACGTCCTGCTGCGGCCGATCGCCGAAGGGGACCGGGAGCCGCTGCGCGAGCAGGCGATGGATCCGGCCATCTGGCGCTACTTCGTCCAGCTGATCGAAACCGACGAAGAATTCGACGCGTTCTTCGACAACGCGGTCGACGACCAGGCGGCGGGGCAACGCGTGGTCTACGTGATCACCGATCGCCGGTCCGGGCTGGTCGCGGGCAGCATGAGCTTCTGCGCCATCGCCGAAAGCGCCGGCCGGCTGGAGATCGGCTGGTCCTGGCTCGGGGTGAAGTTCCATGGTCAAGGGGTCAACCGCTGGGCGAAGTTCCTCATGATGCGGGAGGCCTTCGAGGATCTGGGCGCCGAGCGGGTCGAGTTCAAGACCGACGCGCTGAACCTGCAGGCGCGCCAGGGGCTCCGCAACATCGGGGCGACCGAGGAAGGCATCCTGCGCAGTTTCAACCCGATGCCGGGCGGGCGCCGCCGGGACGCCGTGTACTACAGCGTGCTGCGGGGCGAATGGCCTTCCGTGCGGGACCAGTTGCTGGCCGGGCCGAAGGTGAGGCTCCGCGAATCATGACGTTGCCGTTCGTGCGCCTCCGCGGTGACGCCTTCGAGCGCGGCCGGGCACACGGCGAGGCGCTGGCGCGGCGGTTGCGGGCCTTCCTCGACGACGGCCTGTGCCGTCTCGACGCGTTGCTGGAGGAACCGGTCCGGCTCGACCGCCTGCGCCCGCTTCTCGGGAGCTACCGTGCCGCGATCGAAGCCGCCACGCCGGAACTGGCCGAGGAAATGCGCGGCCTCGCCGTCGGAGCCGGCATCACCGAAGACGAGGCCACCCTGCTGCAGGTCCGCCGGGAAATCCTGGGCTACCAACGGGTCCCGACGCTCGGCGACTGCACCACCTACGCCCGTTCCACCGGGCAGGAGCCGGTACTGGCACAGACCGTGGACCTCAACGGCGACCTCGACGAGCACATCGCCGTCCTCGACGTCTCGACGGGCCCGCGGCGCTCGCTCGTGCTGAGCTTCGGCGGGTTGCTCGGCTATCTCGGCGTGAACACCGACGGGCTCGCGATCGGTCTGAACCTCGTGCTCGGCGGCGACTGGCGGCCCGGCCTGCCGCCGTACCTGGCGATCCGGCATCTCCTGGACACCGCGGGCAGTGTCGACGAGGCGGTGGAGATCCTGCGCGGGCTACGCCTGGCCAGTTCCCGGTCGCTCACCCTGTGCGATGCGCGGACGACGGCCTGGGTCGAGGTGCTCGGCGACGAGATGCGGGTCCGCGAGGGCCCGGAGTCCTTCCACACCAACCACTTTCTCCATCCGGATTTCGCCGGGCACGACGAGCTGAACGTGTTCGCCCGCAACTTCTCCCGCCTGCGGTTGAAGACCTGTCAAGGCGGCGTCGCGGAGCTGCCCGCCGAGGCCGACGGCGAGGATCACTTCGCCTTGCTGGCCACCGCGCCGATCCGGGTCGAGGGTACCGGCGACCTTCGCCGGGAACGGACGGTCGCGGCGGTCGTGGTGTGGCCCCGCCGGGGCGAGTTGCTCGTCCGACCCGGTGATCCGGTGCTGTCCACCACCCGCTCCTTCGCATTCGACCGACCGGAAAAGGAGGCGACGGATGCCTGAACCCGAATGGTTCGTCTCCCGCGGTGACAACCGTCACGCACGCGTGTTCTGCTTCCCCTACGCCGGGGGCGATCCCCGCACCTACCTCAGCTGGCAGCCCGGCCTCGACGCCGATGCCGACATCGTGGCCGTTTGCCCGCCGGGCAAGGCCCACCGGGCGCACGAGCCGTTGCCACCGTTCGACGCGCTGGCCGAGAAGGCCGCGGCGGCGATCGCGGAGTCGGCGCGCACCGATCCTCGTCCGATTCACCTGTTCGGGCACAGCTTCGGCGGGCTGCTGGCGTTCGAAGTGGCCCGCAGGCTCCGCGATCTGCCGAACCTGCGGCATCTCGTCGTATCGGGCATCTCCGCGCCGTCGCTGCTGCCGTCGCGGCGGGTCCGGGACATCGCGAAGCTGGAGGGCAGGGAGTTCGCCGAGGCGCTGGCGTTCTTCGGGCAGTTCCCGCCCGAGGTGGTCGCCGACGAAGACGTACTCGCGCTGTTGCTGCCCGGGCTCAAGGCGGACTTCGAGCTGGCGGTCGGCTACCGCTACCGTCCGGCCCCGCCATTGGAGATCGGTGTCTCGGTGCTCGTCGGCCGCGAAGATCCGCACGTCGGCGAGGCCGAAGTCGAACCGTGGCACCGCGAATGCGCCGCGCCGCCCGCGCACCACCGGGCCGACGGGGGCCATTTCTACTTCGACCCCGACCCCGCACCGGTCGTCGACCTGCTCCGGTCGGTCGCCGGTGCCGACCGGCACGTGGAGGTGATCTGAAGTGGACAGTGCGGGGGTTTTTCTGCGAGGGCCACGATACGTGCTCGGTGAGGAGGAACTGGACCACACCGAACTGCCGGATCTGGAAGCGAAGGCCGAGAAATTCGGCCTCGCGCCCAATGCCTCGCTCTGGGGCTGGGGCAGCGTCTTCCGGACCACGCGCGATCTCGGCGAACTGGCCGTCGACGCCGGTGCCGCGACACTGCGCGCCACCGGAACGAATCCTGCCGACATCGACGCACTCGTGTTCTGCTCGACGTTCGTGCCCGGCAAGCCGGAGGGCCACGGCACGTTCGTCCGAACCGTGCTGACCGACCTCGGACTGGGCGACATCCCCGTCTACGGCCTGAGCCTCAACCGCTGTGTGAACCTGCTCGCCGGGATCGACATCGCCTGCGCGCTGGTGGCCGCCCGCCGCTACCGGCGGATTCTCGTGGTCACCGCGGACCGCGTGTTCGACGAGGCCGACCGCATCACCGGTTACGCGCTCTTCAGCGACGGTTCGGCGGGGTGCCTGATCACCGCCGACGGCGCGCACGAGGACGCCTACGAGGTACTTGGGTGCGCGAACGCCCAGGAAACCGCTTCCCTGGACTGGTCCGCGGAGATCAGCTCCGACCTTGCGCGGCAGGTCAACGAGAGCCTGTTCGGTCCGCTGGACATGAAGGTCGGCGAACTCGACGCCCTGCTGCACGCCAACATCTTCCTGCCGTTGCTGGTGATGAAGGAGCGGCAGGCGGGTTTCTCCCCCGATCAGCTGCACACCGCCAACGTCCCCCGCGTCGGGCACTGTTTCGCCGCCGATCCGGTGCTCAACCTCGCCGACCGGGAAGAAGCCGGACGGATCCGGCCCGGCGGCTGCTATCTGCTGGCGTCCAGCATCCCCGGATCCCGCCTCGGCGTTCTGCTCCGCAAACCGGCTCACGACCAGCAAGACAAGAGGTAAGGTTGATGCCCCCCAAGCAAACGTTCGTGCCGCCCGACACCACCACCGCGCTGCCGGGACTTCCGTTCCACGTCGGCGCCAAGGCCCGCGAGACGGCGATGGCCGTGCTCGCCGACGAGCCCCGCGAACTGTTCCGTGTCCTGATGCACGGGCAGGAGTCCGAGTCGACCCTGCTGGTGGCACGGCACGTGCTCGAGGCGTTCTTGACCCGCGGCCGGAAACTGGCGGAAGCGGGACGGCCGTCCGGGGACTTCGCCGGAGCGGTCGCCGCGCTGGTCGAAAGGGCCCGCGACGAACTCGCGCCGCGGCTGGACGAGTTGAGCGCCGAAGGCCCGGAAGTGCGAGCCGAGATACTGCGCCAGCGTGGCGTGCTCGGCCTGCTGGCCGGGTGCTGGCTGGATGTCGTGTCCCAGCCCGCGACCCAGCCCGCGGTCGTGGTCAACGAGCTCTTCGCCCAGCATTTCGTGCTCCGCGGTGGCGGCGACGCACGCGGTTCCGCCCGGTACCGGCGCTCCCGCGCGCTGGAGGACGCGGGTGCGGCGCTGGGCGACGTCGCCGCGGCCGATTTCCTCGATCAAGCGCGGGCGCGCGACCTCACGATTCTGCTCGGGTGTTTTCCGCTGGCGCTCGCGGTGCTGCCCGCGAACTTCCTGCCGGAGGTCGTCGGCGTGCACTACGCGTCTTACGCACTCGGTGTCGACGACCGGATGCTCGGCACCTCACCGCCGCTTCCCGAACCCGACCTGCGCGCGCTGCTCGCCGAATACGCGCGGCTCGCGAGCGACGACGAACTCGACCGGGTCTTCGCGGCCGTGGTGCTCACCCTCGCGCTGGAGCGACAGCACGTCGCGATGCTCGGTGAGCTCGCCGAATTCCGGAGGTCGCAGTCGCTGGAGTCGAAGGTCGCGGAGATCATCGCGCGGCACGCTCCGCTCGCCGGACGCCAGCACGGGACGATCCGGGTCGGCGGACTGTCGCTTGTGGACATATTCGGCCACTTCGGCCGGGCGGCCGGACAGGTCGACGAGAGGGCGCTGACCACGTTTCTCACCGAGTTCCGCGAATCGCCGTTCCTGAGAGCACGGCCGGACGGCGACTGCGCCTTCCTCGCCGCGATCCGGTTCGGCGGCCCGATGTTCGGCATCTTCGCTGAGACCGAGGCACGAGCACTCGCCGAATGGGTGGCCACCGTCCAGGCCGGCGAACGTCCGGACATCGTGGTGCCACCGAACACCGCGGGCGACGCGCACGCCCGCTCCTGGCGTGACGCGATCGCCGAGGCTCGGCCCGCCGATATCGTGGTGTCCGAAGAGGAACCCGCGGATCACCGAGAGTTCTTCTACCGCCTGGTCAACATCGAAAACTTCCCCAACACGCTGCCGCTGGCCGCCGCGCGGGCGGAGAAATGCTTCCAGGAAGCCGAAATCCTCTTCGAGCACGGCGCGGGCGGCTACTATACCGACGCGAGCTTCTTCGAATACAGCCCCGACGCCCTCTATCAACGAGCTGAGCGAATCTACTGGGAGAAGCTGGTGGACCCGTATCGGCCGCTGACCGAGATCCCCGATGTCGACGAGGTGCTGTTCCGGCAGAACACCTACCACCTGACCTACCTCATCGACGGGGCGTGGCTGCACCGGCTCGGCAGAACCGGCAGACAGGAGCGGGAAAGCGACGCCATGCTTTTCGCCATCTACGCCGACGAAATGGGAAACGGAGACGTCCGCAAGAACCATCTCACCCTCACCCGGCGCGCTCTGGCCAGCATGGGCATCGATCTTCCGCACATTCGCGACGCGGCCTTCATGGACCAGGACGACCTGCCCGACGACCTCTACGGGTTCGCGTTGCAACAACTGTGCATGTGTCTTTTCCCGGACCGCTTCTACAACGAGATCCTCGGCTACAACCTCGCCATCGAGATGTTCGGCTCGGGCGAGATGCGGCTGCACGAGATCCAGAAACTGCGCCACCACGGCTTCGACGACTGCTACGAGCAGGCGCATCTGACCATCGACAACTTCTCGGCGGGCCACGCGAAACAGGCGGCCGACATCATCGTCAGCTACCTCGACCGGGTTCGGCGAACCAGCGGCGAAGCCGCCATCGCCGGGGAATGGCGGCGGATCTGGCGTGGCTACGCGTCGTTCGCGTACTTCCTGGAACAGCCGCTGCTCAAGGAAATCGCCACCGCCGGGCCGGCCGGGGAAACCACGGCGGAGCTGGTGCTCTGATGACCGTGCGAATCACGATGCGGCACGAAACCCGGCCGACCGAGCGGCGGGCGCCGATCTCCCCCGGCGACGCCGCCGTCCTGGTCGGTGCCGGAATCGTCCTCACCGTCGAGAAATCGGCACAACGCGTGTTCCCCGACGAGGAATACGCGGCCGCGGGATGTGTGCTCGCGCCGCCCGGCAGCTGGCGGGACGCGCCGGTGGACGAATTCGTCGTCGGGCTGAAGGAACTGCCGGACGAACCGGCCGCGCTCCGCCACCGGCACATCTATTTCGGCCATGCCTACAAGAAGCAGCGCCATGCCCACACGCTGCTGCGCAGGTTCACCGAAGGCGGCGGCGCGTTGCTGGACCTGGAATTCCTCGTCGCCGCCGACGGACGGCGACTCGCCGCCTTCGGATACTGGGCCGGGTATGCGGGCGCGGCGCTGGCCGTGCTGCACAGTCGTGGACGACTCGGGGCACCCCTGGAACCGGGCGGCAAGGAGGAGCTGGACGACGCGCTGCGGTCGGCCGGCGCACCCGTGCGGGCACTGGTGATCGGCGCGCTCGGGCGCTGCGGGCGAGGCGCGTGCGCCGCGCTGGAAGTCGCGGGCGCCGACCCGACCCGTTGGGACATCGAAGAAACCCGCGTTCTCGACATCCCCGCGATCCTCGAGCACGACGTCCTCGTGAACGCCGTGCTCGCCACCGGGCCCGGCACGCCGTTGCTCACGGACGAAACACTGCGGTGGCCCCGCCGCCTGTCGGTGGTCTCCGACGTCACCTGCGACGTCGACTCGCCTTTCCACACCCTGCCGATCTACGACGAGGTCACCACCTGGACCGACCCGGTGCGCAGGCTCGGCGACGCGAGCGCTCCTCTGGACCTCATCGCGATCGACAACCTGCCGTCGCTGCTGCCGCGCGAGGCCAGCCTCGACTTTTCCGCCCAGCTGGTACCGCATCTGCGCTCGCTCGACCCGATGTCGCCCGGCTGGCGACGCTGCCTGGACACCTTCGACGAGGTCACCGCGAACCTCGGCCTTCGACGGGAGGATTCCCATGCCTGAGAGACTTCCTGGAACCGTCCACTGGATCGGCACCGGCTTGTCGACCGGTCGCGGCCTGAAGGTGCTGACGGGTGTCGCGTCCCGGGTCGTCGTGTGGGGCCGGACGGCCGAGCGCGCCGATGAGTGCCTGCGCCGCGTGGGCGCCACCGGCCTCGCGGAGGCGCGAGCGTTCGACCATGGCGCGCTGGCAAGGGAAATCGCGCCGGGTGACGTCGTCGTCTCGATGCTCCCGGGCACGGAACACGCCGGGGTGCTGCGGACGAGTCTCGATTCCGGTGCGCATTTCGCGTGCAGCAGCTACACCTCGGAAGAGATCCGGGACGGCGCCGGGCGAGCGGCCGAAGCCGGGCTGTCCGTGCTCACCGAGTCCGGGCTGGACCCGGGAATCGACCACCTCTTCGCGGACCTGCTCGTCGACGCGGCGAAAAAGGCGCTTGGAGACACCGAACCCGCTACGGCGAGCTTCACCTCGTACTGCGGCGGTGTACCCGCCGAGCCGAACGAGTTTCGATACCGCTTCAGCTGGGCGCCCCGGGGGGTGCTGACCGCGTTGCGGTCACCGGCCCGATACATCGAAGGGGGCGTCGAACTCCTCGCCCCACTGCCGTGGGAGGTCACGCGTTCCCTCCCCCTCGGTCAGGAGAAGTTCGAGGTATATCCCAACCGTGACAGCCTGCCCTACGTCGACGGATACGGCATTCCGGCGGCATGGCGACTCGACACCTTCGTGCGGGGCACGCTGCGGCTCGACGGTTGGCTGTCCGCGTGGGAGGACGTGTTCGCGGAGGTCCGGTCGGGTGACGACGACCGCATCACCGCACTGGCGCGGGACCTCGCGGCCCGGTACCCGACCACCGCCACCGACCGGGACCGGGTGGTCCTGACGGTCGCGCTCACCGTCGTTCGCGACGACGGAAAGCGCTGGTCAGGGGAATACCGGCTGGATCTCACCGGCGATCCCGCCGACAGCGCGATGTCCCGCTGCGTGTCGGTGCCGCTGGCCTTCGGGGTCCGCGAGATCCTCTCCGGCGCCCTCCCGCCAGGACTGACCCAAGCCGCCCCGAACGCCGCGGCCGCCGCGCGCCTGCTCGATCACCTGCGCGACCACGGAATTCCCCTCAGCCACCACCAAGACCTTGACGATCTTGGCGATGCCCGCGAGGCATCGCCGGAAGAGGAGCAGCGCGCATGACCCGGTCCACGCCAGCGGCACCCGGTGCCTTCATCCTGACCGGCTCGTTTCCGGTGATCCGGCGTAACCCGCTCTACCTCGACGAGCTGACCCGGCGCGGCCTGAAAATCCTCGTGATCACCGCCGAGTCCTACCGCGGCCAGGCCACCGGGGCGATGTCCGATCCCACGAACCCGGCCTCACAGATCACCGAGATCGCCTACGTGTCCGGCGATTTCACCGTGCAGGGGGCGTTCGTCGCGGGCGCCGTCGCCCACACCACCGCCTGGCGCGAGCGCTACCGGATCGTCGGCGCCTATGCCGTCGGGGACTACCTCGCCGAGCCCACCGGGCTGCTCTGCGACGGCCTGGGTGTGCCATCACCCGGGCTGCGGGCGAGCCGCGCCTGTCGCAGCAAGTACCTTCAGCGGTGGTACGTGCCCGAACTGAGCCCCCGGTCGCTGACCATTCCCACCGGGCAACGGGATTCGGCCGATCTCCACGCGGTCACCTATCCCGCCGTGGTGAAGCCGGCCGCCCGCGCTTCGAGTTCCGGTGTCGAGACGGTGCTGGACGAGACAGAGCTGCGAGAACGGATCGCACATTATCCGGACCACGAAGTGGTACTGGTCGAGCAGAAGGTCATGGGCCCGGAGTACTCCGTGGAAAGCCTTGTGCAGCACGGTCGTGTCCTGTTCGCGTCCCCGACCACCAAGGAGACCACCGACTCGCACGCCCGTACCTTCGTCGAACTCGCGCACAGCGTGCCGACGCCGGACCAGGACGTGCACGACCGGCTGCTCAAGGCCAACGAGATTCTGCTGGAGCGCCTCGGTTTCTCCGACGGGATCGCGCACTCGGAGTGGCGGGTCGGCGAGGACGGACAGCCGGTCCTGATGGAGATCGCCGGCCGCACACCCGGCGACGGGCTGCTGGTCCTCTATCACCTCGCCACCGGTGTGCCGCTGGAGCCCGAGATCATCCGCATCGCCCTCGGCGAGGAGGCGTCCTACCCGGCGCCACGCCGCTTCACGCGGCAGGTCTACCTCGAACACGAACCCGGTGTGCTCGCCGATGTCACCGTCGACTGGCCCGGCGTCGAGCCGGTGTGGATCGGCGAAAGCGGTGTGTGGCCGGAGATCCCGCCAGGCCTCGACGACGGGCCCACCCTGCGCGCGGTGCTGGTGCTGAAGCCGCGTGGCAGCGCGCTGGTCCCGCCCGCCAGTTCCGACGACCGCTCGGTCACGTTCTTCATCGACGCCCCGGCCCCGGGGGAACTGGACGCGCTGGAGAAACAGGTCCGCGATGCCGTCACGATCACCGTGAACCGGACGTGACCGGCCGCCCGGAGCGCGCGAGCGTCGTCGCTGCCTTCCGCGAAGCTCCACCCGCGGTGAAGACACTGCTCGCGGGCGTCTTCATCAACCGCCTGAGCGGTTTTCTCAACATCTTTCTCGTTCTGTTCCTGCTTTCCAGCGGGTACGGCGAGGAACAGGCAGCACTGGCCGTCGGCGTCTACGGGGTAGGTGGCATCGCCGGGGTACTGGCCGGCGGTGTCCTCTCCGCCCGGATCGGCGCGCGCACCGCCACCGTGATCAGCATGAGCAGTGCGGGTGTGCTCATGGCTTCGATGCTGTACCTGCCCTCCTACGGGCTGATCCTCATCGCGGTGGCCCTGGCCAGCATGGCCGCGCAGTTCTACCGCCCGGCGTCGGCGGCCCTGTTGTCCGATCTGGTGTCCGAAGGCCGCCAGGTCATGATCTTCGCGATGTACCGGTTCTGCCTGAACCTCGGCGCGACCGTGGCCCCGTTGCTGGGCTTCGGTCTCTACCACCTGGGAGGCGACCGCTACGGAATGGTGTTCTGGTGCGAAGCCGTGGTCGCGGTGGCATATGCCCTCCTCGCCGGTTTCACGCTCCCTGGCCGCCATGACGCGCAGAAAACCGAGGTCGTCGTCCGCGGTGGCTACCGGGAAATGCTGCGCGACCGGAAATACCTGCTGTATCTCGTCGCGATGTTCTGCCAGGGCGCGGTATACGTGCAGTACCTCTCCACCCTCCCGCTGGATGTCCAGGCGAGCGGGATTCCCGTCCTCTGGTACACCCTGGCGGTCGCGCTCAACGGGTTGATGGTCATCGCGTTCGAATTGGTGGTCACCAAACACACGCAGGCGTGGCCGATCCGGCTGACCCTGGGCCTCGGCCTGGCGCTGATCGGGACCGGGGTCGCGGCCTACGGACTCCCCGCGGTCCCGGCGGTCATCCTGGGCGCCACGCTCGTCTGGTCACTCGGGGAGATCGTCGGTGGCCCCGCCACCTTCGCCTACCCCGGTATCCGGGCGCCGGCCCGGCTGAAGACCCAGTACATCGGCGCGTTCCAGTTGATGCTCTCCAGCGGTACCGCCGCCGGACCGGTGCTCGGCGCCTGGCTCTTCCTGCGTTTCGGGCACCACGTCTGGCCCGTGCTGGCGATCGGCTCGGTCCTTGCCACGGGCCTGACGGTGCTCGCCGTCCGGGGCGATCGCACGGACCCGGAACTCGCACCGGTCGCGGTCGACGCCCACGCGTGAGGGATTCCGGAACCGGGGGCTGACCGCGACGAGCGTCGCCGCGGTCAGCCTCACCCGGTCCCAGTACCGCTACTTCCAGTCCACCTGGGACGACCGGTAGAAGTCGATGCCCTCCTGCACCCAGCGCGGCGCCTGGTCGGCCAGCCGTTCGCGGTAGGTGTTCCAGTCGTGCGTCGACCGCGGCGACCACCCGATCTCGGCGATGCCCGGCAGGCGCGGGAACGCCATGAACTCGATCGCGTCGTTGTTGATCAGGGTCTCCGACCACAACGGCGCCTCGACACCGGCGACCTGCTGCTCGCTCACGCCCTGCACGGTCGTCGCCGGGTCCCAGTCGTAGGCGTCCCGCACCTCGACGTACCCGGCCCAGTGCAGGCCGAGCGGGCTGTCGGGGTTGTACTTCATGTCCAGGTACGCCTTGTTCGCCGGCGACATGAGGATCTTGTTGCCGCGCGCGGCCGCGGCCGCCGTCGCGTCGTCCTGGCCGTTGATACCCCAGAACTGCGGGATCGCGGTGAGCGGCGGGTTCGCCTTGACGATCTCGTTCCAGCCCTCGGCGAGCTTGCCGTACTTGGCGACGATCGGGAGCACCTTGCCTTCGAACTTCAGGTAGTCCGCCTCGGCGGTCGAATGCGCCTCGTCGCCGCCGATGTGCAGGTACCTGCCCGGGGTGATGGCCGCCAGCTCGCGGATCACGTCGTCGAGGAACTTGTAGGTGATGTCCTTGTCTACGCAGTACGAGCTGAAGCCGACCTCGATGCCCGTGTACAGCGGCGGAGCGACGCCGTCGCAGTTCAGCTCCGGGTAGGAGGCCAGCGCCGCGTTGGTGTGTCCCGGCATGTCGACTTCGGGAACGACCGTGATGTGCCGTGAAGCCGCGTACGCGACGATGTCCTTGTACTGGGCCTGGGTGTAGTAGCCGCCCGGGCCGCCGCCGACCTCGGTACTGCCGCCGTAACGGGCGAGGTTGGGCCAGCTCTTGATCTCGATGCGCCAGCCCTGGTCGTCGGCCAGGTGCAGGTGGAGCGTGTTGATCTTGTACTGGGAGATCTGGTCGATGTACAGCTTCACCTGGTCCGGGGTGAAGAAGTGGCGGGCCACGTCGAGCATCGCGCCGCGGTAGCCGAACCGCGGGTAGTCGGTGATGCTGCCGCCCGGCACCACCCACCGGCTGTGCCGCACGGTCTTCGCCTCGATCGTGGCGGGCAGCAGCTGGCGCAGGGTCTGCACGCCGGCGAACAGCCCGTCGGTGGTGTTGGCGCGGATGGTGACGCCGCGCCGGGTGACGTCGAGCCGGTAGCCCTGGTCGCCGACCTGCGCCGTCCTGGTGACGTCGAGTTCGATCTTCGGGCTCACCGCGAACGGGACGACGGGCAGCGGATATCCGGTGGCGGGCCGCAGCAGTCCGCCGAGGTAGTCGGCGACCTGCCGGGCGTCGCGGTCGGCGACGATGACCGTCGCCGGGGTGAGCCGGAAGTCGGCTCGGGGATCGGGTTTTGCCTGTACTGGAACGGGAATGACGTCGGCCAGCTGTTTTGTGCTCTGAGCCGCCACCGCGGGCTGGGCGAAGGCAGTGAGCGTCAGCAGGGCCGCGCCGAACAAACTCGCCAGGGACACGCGTCTACGCATCGGGCACTCCGGCTGTCGGGGAGTAGGTCCCAAAGGTATAGACCACTTCCGGCTCGCTACGGGCCGGTGCGGCCGCAGTTCCCCCGATCAGCCCCGCCCGTTCGTCGGTACCGGCGCACGCTCGTCGCCCTGCGCGACCGCGGTGATTCCGCGCGTGCCCGACCAGGCCGGCACGAGCATCAGCCTGCTGCGGCAGGCGATCGCGAGGGCGTACCTCAGCCGGGCGAGTCGGTGCCGCGGGTGACGGTCAGGGCCGCGACCTGGGCGCGGTTCTGGACGGCGAGTTTGTCGAAAATGTGCCGGAGGTGGGTCTTGACCGTCTCGATGGAGACGATGAGCCTGGCCGCGATTTGCCTTTTCGTCATTCCGGTCGCGACCAGCCGGGCGACCTCTCGCTCGGTGACACTCAGGGCGGCCGGCGGTGCGAGGGGGGCCGCCGGCGCGCCCTCCGGGCAGTCGCCCTGCCCGTTCGCAGGTGTCAGGTTCCCGCCCGAGGTCCTCGCTCCGCCGACCAGGGCCTGGTCAGTTGACGCAGGTGGCCCCGTCCGCGCCGGGTGTGTTCCCGGCCGGAGACGGGCTTTCGTCGTTCAGCAGTGCGGTGACCGAGGAACGCACCTGTGCGGCGTCCACGCCGATCGCCGCGACGCCGCCCTGCATGATCTGGTCGCCGACCGGGATGGTCGCCGAGCGCACCTGGTCGGAGTGCAGGCCGCGCAACTGTCCGGCGAAGGCGAGCAGGTCCCACCCGGGATCGACGTGCACGTCCTTGCGCGCCCGCTCGATCAGGCTGTTCACCACCTGCGGGTCGCCGAGTTGGCCGGTCAGCTTGTGCGCCAGGGAGCCCAGGAAGGCCCGCAGCCGGGCGACGCGGTCGAGATCCCCGTTCGGCAGGCCGTGCCGCTGCCGCAGGAACGCCAGCGCCGTGTCGCCCTGCACGGTCTGCGGTCCGGCGGGGAACGACGCGCCCGAGTACTGGTCGTGCGCGGCGGCCTTCAGGCACACCGGCACGCCGCCGACCGCGGTGCTCAGCTGGGCGAAGCCGCGCATGTCGACCGTCGCGTAGTGATCGACGTGCGCGCCGGTCAGCCCTTCCACCGCCGCCACGAGCTTGTCTGTCCCGCCTTGGCTGTAGGCCGTGGACAGCTTGAGTTGCCCGGCGCCGGGAACGTCGACCCAGCTGTCCCGTGGGAGCGAGATCAGGGCGCCGGTACCGTCTTTCCCGAGATGGGCGAGCACGATCGAATCAGCGTTGCCGGTGAGGTCCAGTCCGGTCAGCAGCACGTTCTGGCTTCCCGCAGCCGCGCCGGCGGCCGCCGGGACGATCGCCTGGTTCAGCAGTCGCGGCACGACCACCGCGGTCACGGCCGCCACGGCGACGGCCACGGCCGTGGCCACCACCAGCAGCGGTGTGCGGCGGCGCACCAGACGACCACCCTGGCGGCGCAGTTCGGCCAGCACGGTCTCCGAATCGACGGCGCGCCCGGCCTCGGCGGCCAGTGCATCGCGGATGATCGCTTCGGTCCGGTCGACGGTCATGACAGGGCCTCCTTCACGGTCCATTCCGGAAGATGGTCGACGGCCGCGCGCAACGTGCTCAGCGCGCGGGAAAGGTGGCTGCGCACGGTGCCCGGCGCGCAGCCGAGGACCTCGCCGATCTCGGCATCGGTGAGGTCCTCGTAGTAACGCAGCACGATCGCCGCCCGCTGCTTGCGCGGCAGCACGGCGATCCGCGCTCGCATCGCGTCGCGTTCGGCGTAGGAGATCGCGGGATCACGCACCGGCTGCCCTATCTCGTCCAGCGCGCCGTGCTCGACGGAGACGTCGCGGGTGGCCCGCCTACGGCGCCAGGACAGGTACTCGTTCGTCACCATGCGGCGTACGTACAGGTCCGGGGCCGCCAGCGACGCGATCTTCGCCCAGCGCCGCTGAACCCGCAGCAGAACCTCCTGAACGATGTCCTGCGCGAGGTGCGGGTCACAGGTCAGCGCGGTGGCATACCGCAGCAGCCGGTCGAGTCGCCCGGTGACGAACTCGTCGAAGCCGTCCGGCACTCGATGCTCCCTTCTGTGGTTCGGGCGTATGCACACCGGTAAACGCGGTGGGACCCGTCGGATGTTGAGTCCGCCGGCGAAATCGTCCGAGCGCCGCCGGCCGACGCCCAACATGATCTCGCAGCGCCAGAGCGGCGACCACAGCCGTGAGGCTGCGGCCTCCCTATCGCGAGGACGTGGCGGCACCGCAGGCGGTGTCGATTCCGACGTCGTGGCCCCCGGGTTCATGCCGGGGCGCGACCGCCTGTCTGCGCGAGGCTGCCTTGCCGCGCGCCCGCAGGTTAACCGGTCATATGGGTCGAACCAACCGCTGGGCGTTGGCTTGAGAGCACCGCGGAGCGGTTGGCGCGCTGCATCGCGAAACTCCACTCCGGGTATTCGGAGGTCAACGCGCTGACGCTGTCGAGGGTGACGAGTTCTTCCGCGCTCAGCACGACTTTGGTCGCGGCGATATTGTCTTCCAGTTGATCAATCCGCCGGGCGCCGATGATCACGCTCGTCACCACCTCTTGCGCCAGCAGCCACGCTATCGCTATCTGCGCGACTGAAACGCCGCGCGCGTTTGCCATCGGGCGCATGGCCTCGATGATCGCGAAGGCGTGCTCCTTGTCCACCGGGGGATAATCGAAGCTCGCACGCCGTCCGTCGCCCGCGCCTTCGCGACTGTATTTCCCCGACAGAAAACCACCCGCCAGCGGACTCCATACCATGAGGCCCACCCGCTCCGATTCCATCATGGGCACCAGTTCCCGCTCCAGCGCCCTGCCGGCGAGGGAATAATATGCCTGTAACGAGTCGAACCGGGCCAAACCCATCCGCTCTGAAATGCCCAGCGCCTTGGTGATCTGCCAGGCCGCCCAGTTGGAAACGCCGATATAGCGCACATGGCCCTGCCGCACGAGATCATCCAGCGCGCGCAGGCTTTCCTCTATCGGCGTTGCCGCGTCCCAGCCGTGAAGCTGGTAGAGGTCGATGTGGTCGATCCGCATCCGCTTCAGGCTGGCCTTGACCTGATCCAGGATATGCCGGCGCGACAAACCGGCGTCATTCGGCCCATCGCCCATGCGGCCGAGCACCTTGGTCGCGATGACCACGTCCTCACGCTTGACGCTCAGGGCTTTCAGCGCCTGACCCAGGATAGTCTCCGACTGACCGGTGCTGTAAACATTGGCGGTGTCGATGAAATTGATCCCGGCGTCGAGCGCGGAACCGAGAATCCGGTCCGCCTCGTGTTGCCGCGTATGGCCGATAGCCGCGTAGATATTCCCCTCGGCCTGACCAAAAGTCATTGTGCCAAGGCACAATTCGGAGACGAACAGGCCGGTGCGGCCGAACTGATTATAGTGCATGGTTCGCTATGTCCTTTGATGAATGTTCGGCTGAAGAAGGTTCAGGGTCCGGGCGAAATCAACCCCACTCGACCATCTCGGTCGGTAGCCTCTCCTGGCTAGCCGCCCACGACGCCAACAGGGCTAGACCGTCCGCGCTCGCCGTGCCGGTGGGCGCGGTGTAGACGTTCAGGAGCAGGCCGGGTTCGGCAGGCATCTCCATCGACTCGACGTCCAGGTCGAGCCGGCCCACTACCGGATGGTGCACACGCTTGCGTCCGGACCGGTGGAGCCGAACGTCCCGAGATGCCCACCGCTGCCGAAACAGTTCACTGCGTGTCGACAGTTCACCGACCAGGGCGACCAGCTCCTCGTCGTGCGGATTGCGGCCGGCTTCCATGCGGAGCTTCGCGGCCACATCGCAGACGATCCGGTCATAGTCGACGAAGAAGGTTTTTGCCGCTCCGGGATCCAGATACACGAACCGCGCGGTGTTCGCCGGCCGTCGCGTGTCGGCCAGCATCGGGGAATACAGCGCGCGGGCAAGTTGATTCATGGCCAGGACGTCATAACGGCCGTTGCAAATCCAAGCCGGCGCATCGGTGATGGCGTCGAGCACCTGCTGAAGCGCCGGGCGCACCGTCACGGCGGGTCGCCGGCGGCGTGGACCGCTGGGCGCCCTGGACTGCCGCGCAAGGTGGAACAGGTGATCGCGCTCGGCCTCGTCAAGTTGCAGGGCCGAGGCCAACGCGTCGAGCACCCCGTCGGAGGCGCCGGTGAGGTTGCCGCGCTCCAGACGCACGTAGTAGTCGACCGACACCCCTGCCAGCAGAGCTACCTCTTCGCGGCGCAGACCTTTGACCCGGCGGTTGCCGCCGTAGGCGGGCAGTCCGGCCCGCTCGGGCGCGATCCGCGCGCGACGCGAGCTCAGGAATTCCTTGATCTCGGTGCGCAGGTCGATCGTGGCCACCCCTTCACCGTAGGCCCTGCCCGCAGGCGAAGGGAGGTTCTGCTGGTACCCCGACGGCTACGCACCCCCTCACGCGGCATGCGCCCAGCGTCGTAGCAGGAAAGCTGCGGGGATTATGTTGTCGCCGCGCGCTTACGTCCGACGCCGGCCAGACTTCCGCGGCGGGCGCGCGCGTTGGGACTGTCGTCGCTGCCGGGATGCCAGTCGGGCGGGTACACGACGCCGGGCGCCACAAGTTCCAAGCCCGCAAAGAACTCGACGATCGTTTCCCTGGAACGGGGCGTGAGTGACGTCGCCGTGGCGGCGTAGCGAGCCATGAACTGCCTGTCCGGCGGGACAACGGTGTCCGGGTCGATCGTGCCGTGGCTCAGGGCGAGGTAACTCCCAGGGGCCATCCACTCGCGAAACCCAGCGACACACCGGGAGGCATCCTCGTCGCGCTCGACGAAGTGCAGCACTGCGATCATCAAGACGGCGACCGGCTCAGAGGCGTCGATGAGTCGGCGCGTGTCGGGGTCGGTCAGCACGGACGCAGGGTCGAGGACATCGGCCTCCACGCAGGCAAGCGACTCCTGACCGGCGTAGGTCTCCCGCAGGGCACTGACCACATGGGGATCGCTGTCGACGTAGACGACACGTGCGGATGGAAGGACTTCGTGGAGCGCGCCAGGCTCGGGCGCGGGCGCTCCGGCACCGAGATCGAGGAATTGCCGGATGCCTTGGGCCCAGCAGTATTGCGCGGCACGTAGCGCGAAGGCCCGGTTCTGTCGTGCCCATTCGCGAAGGTGAGGAGTGCCGCGCAGGGCAATCTCTACGAGTTGTCGGTCGGCCGCGGTGTGGTGCGAACCTCCGAGGAGGCTGTCGTAGAACCCGGCGGAGCTGGACCGTCCCGGGCCGGTACCTTCCGGCTGCTGTGCCTCGAACATCGCCATCCCTGGTCTCGCGTGGGCCGCTGAAAACGGCGAGGAAGCTTATTTCCGTTGTGGGGTTGGAAAGCTCAACTCCGACCGGCCGGAGCAGCGCGCGACGCCGGGCGCTTGTTGGATCCGAGCAGCGCCCAGCAGTAATGAGAACGGCTACCCCGCACCGGCCGGTATTGCCACCGGGAAAACCCGGCGTGAGCCAGGTCGTAATCCACTCGAACGCTGTCCTCGGCGGTGAGCCCCTGCAAGAGGAGCGCGGCCACAGCAGCGGTTTCGCGGTGACCGATCACGATCACATTGCGGCCTGCGCGACACCCACCACGCCCGGTGCCCACCTGCCCACCGCTGTGCTCGATAATCGCGGTCAGCGCGGCCGTAGCGCGGATCCAGTACTCCCGCCACGTCTCGGCCCCCTCGGCCAGCCGGTAATCCAAACCGTCGATGGGAGATCCTGTGGACAGCGCCATCACCTCGTCCCAGCGCCGCCCCTGCGCCTGACCGTAATCCGGATCGCGCAAACCCTGGTGCACCGTCACCGGTAGATCGAGCCGATGGGCCACAATCAGCGCGGTCTCGTGCGCGCGAGGCAGTGGCGAGGCATACAGGTCGGTGTATGGCTGGATTTCATGCTCGGCGGCCAACTCGGTCGCGAGTTGGTGGCCCTGATCGCGACCGAGGTCGCTCAGGCCCCGGTATTCTTCGGGCTCCCCCACGATCTCGGGGCGTCGCGACTCACCATGGCGGGCAAACGTCAGTGTCGGGCACGGCGCGACCTCCATCACACCTGCCGGCCTCGGGCCGGCAGGCTGTCCACCGGGAAGTGATGTCCGTAGCGGGCGATGTAGTCACGCTGGCACACAGATCTAGCGAACCCTTTCGCTGATGGCACCTGATCACCGTAACGCCGGATTGTGGGGAAGTCCAGATCGCTCGCCGAGGACGGCCCTGACAAACCGTTCAGCACTTTGGTTGACACACAAGGGCACCGGCCGGCACTGACTCTGCTCGTGGCCCGTATGACGCAGGCTGCGCGGGACGGCAAACCGAACCACGACGAAGACAGCATTCTGCCTTCCGATCCCTCCCCGAAGGACATTCGGCGCTGTTCCACCTGTTCGATCATCCACTTGGATTTTCCAGCATCAGGCCGCCAATTCGAGACGACTACCATTTCAACCACGAGGAGGAAAGGACGGATTGGAAATCTTTCGACCTCTGCGCCCGCGGTGAACCACAAGCGGATGGAACGGTACGGCATGTTGTCTGCGAACTCATTGACCCCAATCACCGTCCCTCACACACCGTCCAGCCGATCCGCCCCGGCGGACATCGAAAATCTGCCACCGCTCTTCTCGGATCACCCACTGTCACAAAGAATGAGCGCTCAGTGCCCAGGCCGTGGACACCTCCGTCAGAAGCACATCGTGGAGCTGGCGGACCGACGCGCAGGTCAACCGCGCCAACGAAAAGACGATCGGCCTGACACCGCCGCATCTGCTCAACTTCGGTATCATCTCCGTCGCGGTAACGCTCCGTCACCTGCAGCTGGATCGCTCTCGAGGAGGAAGACCGACCGTGACGCCACCTGTCGCGCCGTCTCAGCCAGCCGGCGCGGAGACTATCGCTCGGGTGCGCGAACTCTGGCTCTCTCGCCGACAGGCCTCCACGACCGCGGAGTACAAAGTGACGGGAACTGTGCCTCTCACCGTAGAAGATGCGAGCTTCGACGAATATATCGGCGTCGTCTCCCCACACATCCCGTATCTCGTGGCGGCTCAGCATGCAATGCTCGGCCGCATGGTGCGTTATCTGGTGAAACAGGGCATCACACAGTTCCTCGACCTCGGCTCCGGGATTCCCACACACGGTCACGTGCACGATGTCGCTCAGGCCGAGAACCCGGAATGCCGGGTGGTGTACGTGGACAACCAGGAATCCATCGTCGAAATCGGCCGAGAGCGCCTCGCGGGCAACGACCACGTCGCCTATCTGTGCTCAGACCTCTGCAACCCCACCGACGTCCTCAACGCGGCCGACACCCGCCGGCTCCTCGACTTCGAACGCCCCATAGCGGTACTGCTGATCGAGACGCTGCTCCACATCCCCGACTCGGACAATCCGAGCACCAACGTCGACGCGATCATATCCAGCTACATCGACGCCCTCGCCCCCGGCAGCTACCTGGGGATTTCGCACTTCAGCCAGACCCGGGACATCACCGCCGGCTACGCCATGGCCGACAAGCTGTTCGGTGCCAAACCACCAATGGTCTACCTGCGCGGACCAGACCGGATAGAAACCTTCTTCACCGAACTCGCCCTCGAACCGCCCGGCATCGTGCCCGTGCAACTCTGGCACCCCGACCCCGAGGATGTCCCGGACCACAACCCCCACCTCGGCGGCGTGTACGTCGGACTCGGCCGGAAACACTGAAAACGGTGGAGACGCAAAGCTCCATGGCCTGTCCCGTGCCAAACTCGCCAACTGGGCCCAGCAGCATGTCGTCTCCGGTCCGCGAGGCGAGTAGGCGCATAACCGCTAAGGGCAGCACCGAGTCGGTTTTCAAGCCCGCCGCACTGGGCAGTGCTTCGTTCGTCAGCCTCCTGCGAGGGTCGATCCCGTGATCGGCTCCGGCCCAGATCCGGTGGTGACGATCCGTGTCGAGTTTTACCCGGTCGCGCCCGGACCCGGGTCCGACGCGCGGAAGGTACGCCGGTAGGTCGACGGGGCGACCCCCGTCTCCGCCGCCAGGTGCCGACGCAGCGAGGTGGCGGTGGCGAAGCCAACCTCGTGGGCGACTCGATCCACCGGCAGGTCGCTGGACTCCAGCAGGTGCCGCGCCCGCCGCAGCCGCTGCTGGGTCAGCCAGCGGCCAGGACTCATGCCGGTCTCGTCTCGAAAGCGCCGGGCGAAGGTACGGGTGCTCATCGCCGCGTGGGTGGCCAGTTCGTCCAGCGACAGCAGCGATTCGAGGCGCTGCAGCGCCCAGTCACGCGTCGGCCCGGTACCGGTCGCACTCTCCGGCGGCACGGGCTGTTCGATGTACTGTGCCTGCCCGCCGTCCCGGTACGGTGGCATGACGCACTGGCGGGCGACCTGGTTGGCCACCTCGCTGCCGTGGTCCTGGCGCACCAGGTGCAGGCAGACGTCGACCCCGCTCGCCGCCCCGGCGGAGGTCAGCACGTCACCGTGGTCGACGAACAGCACGCCGGCATCGAGTTCGACCTGCGGGAACAGTTCCCGGAAGTAGTCGGCCAGCGCCCAGTGGGTGGTGGCCCGCCGCCCGTCCAGCAGACCGGCCGCGGCCAGCAGGAAGGCACCGGTGCAGATGGACACCAGACGGGTGCCGGGGCGCACGCGGGACAGCGCTGCGACGGCCCGCGTGTCCGGGGCGGCGGCCGAGGCCGGGGAGATCGCGTACGGGGGGATGACGAGGGTGTCCGCCTCGGGCAGTACCTCGGGACCGTGTCCGGGGGTGACGGTCAAGTCCGCGTCGGTACGTACGGGCTGTCCGTCCACGCTCGCGGACAACACCTCGTAACGGCCACCGGCTGATCCCAGGACTCGGTGCGGGATGCCGAGTTCGAAGGGGTAGACGCCGTCGAGGACAAGGACGACGACCTTGTGGACGTCCGGCCGCGGGCGGCGCATCCGGCGGTCGAGTTCGGTCGCGCGGTCGGCGAGGTCACGGGCCCGGGACGACGGAGCGCGGGCGAGCAAAGTGCTGCCGGCGCAGGGAACATCGCGGACGACAAAGTCGGGGGGCATGGCAAGAACATATCGGAAGATGACCTCCTTGCCATCGTCGCGAGTCGGGGCGTCCGGCCAGGATGACGACATGACTTCGACCGACACCGCCGAACACCCCGGCTCCACGGGCACCCCGGTGATGCTCGCCCTGCACCAAACCGCCCTTGGCGGCCCCGAGGTCCTGCGGTTGACCGAGCTCGCGCGGCCCACGCCCGGCCCGGGAGAGATCCTTGTCGCCGTGCACGCGGCCGGACTCAACCCCACGGACTTCAAACACCGCGCTCACCACATTTTCCTGCCGCCACCGCCGATGACCCTGGGGTGGGACGTCTCCGGCACCGTGGTGGGGACCGGCGTCGGCGTCACCCTGTTCCGGCCCGGTGACGAGGTGTTCGGCATGTTGCCGTACCCCTACGGCGCCGGTTCCCACGCGGAGTACGTGACCGGTCCCACCCGCGCCTTCGCGGCCAAGCCCGCCGGGATCGACCATGTCCAAGCGGCCGCTTTGCCGCTGGCCGCGCTCACCGCCTGGCAGGCTCTCGTCGACACCGCGGGTCTTCGGGCGGGGCAACGGGTGCTGATCCACGCCGCGGCCGGCGGTGTCGGTCATCTCGCGGTGCAGATCGCCAAGGAGCGCGGCGCGTATGTCACCGGCACCGCGAGTGCCGCCAAACATGACTTCCTGCGCGAGATCGGCGTGGATGCCTGCATCGACTACCGCACTGAGGACTTCACCGACACCGAACAGCGATACGACGTCGTCCTCGACGCCCTCGGCGGGGAAACCGCGACCCGTTCGGTGGGCGTGCTCCGTCCCGGTGGGATCCTGGTGTCCCTGGTACCGGGCGCCGAAGACACCCAGGCCGCCGCGGAGAAGGCGCGGGTCCGCGCCGTCACTCTGCTCGTCGAGCACGACCAGGCCGGGATCCGCGCTGTCGCCCGACTCGCTGACCGGGGAAAGCTCCGCGCGCACGTCTCCGGCACCTTCCCCCTCACCGAAGGCGCCCGGGCTCACGCCCTGGGAGAGACCGGACACACCACGGGCAAACTGGTCATCACCGTGCGCTGACCCCGACGGCTCGGCCATCGCCCATTCCGCGTCACAGTCAGCTCAGGGACTGAGCCAGTATCGGGCCCGTCCCTGAGCTGGTGATCTCCGACAGGCCCGCCGCCCTCGACCATCCATAGTGGACGGTGAGATCGCCCGGCCCCGCCGCCCCCGAGCCGGACAATCAGATGATGATTCTCTCGCCCGGCTGCACCGGTGTGCCCTCGTGATCCGCAGGCCACCAACAGCTAGGAGGACAAGGGATGATCGACCAGAGGGCCGGGTAGCGCGCCGGTCACGAGGATCTTCGCGGCGGCGCGCGTGGCAGCCGCAGCTGACGTGTCGTTCGTGATGGCGTGGCTGACGATGGCGCCTTCGTGCAGGCTCAGCAACTGCGTGGCGAGCGTGTCGACGTTCCCATCCGCTGCGCCCGCCTCGGTGAGCAGGTCGCGAAACAGGGCGCGCAACCACGCCTTCGTGGCGACGACGATTCGCCGGCCGGGATGGTCGGGGTGGGGCAACTCGGCGAAGGCGTTGATGAAGCTGCAGCCTCGGGTCCTCGGCGCGAGCCAGTCGGGGAGCACGTCGAACGGCACCAGTACGCGGGCCACGGGGTCGGGGGGCGCGTCCTGGAGGCGGGTGGTGACCATGTCGCGCCAGCGCCGGTCCCGGGCGCCCAGGTAGGCGGCGACGAGGTTGTCCTTCGACCCGAACCGGTCGTAGAGGGTCCGCTTGGTCACGCCGGACTCGGCGGCGATGGTGTCGACGCCGGTGGCATGGATGCCGTGCCAGTAGAACAGCTCCGAGGCAACGTCGAGAATCCGCTGGGCGCCCGGCGTCAGCGGTTGCTCCGGGCCGGTGTCGGTGCTCATCACCACTCCCGTTGACTTCACAGTTCTGTATACCTAGCCTCCGACAGGTGACTTCACAGATCAGTGTAGGAGAACCATGACCTGGTCCCTGGACAACGAGTTCGAAACACCGGGCGGGACGATCCGGTGGACGGCCCTGGGTAGCGGGGAGCCGCTCGTGCTCGTGCACGGCACTCCGTACTCGTCCTTCCTCTGGCGCGACCTCGCGCCGGCACTCGCCCGAACGCGGCGGGTCTACGTATTCGACCTGCTCGGTTTCGGCCAGTCCGAGCAACGCGAGGGCCAAGACCTCAGCCTGGCCGCGCACGCGCGGAACTTCGCCCGGCTCCTCGACCACTGGGAACTGTCCCACCCCAGCGTCGTGGCCCACGACATCGGCGGCGCGGTCACGCTGCGGAGCATGCTGCTGGAAGGGGCGAACTTCCGAGACCTCATCCTGTTCGACGCCGTGAGCGGCGGCGAGTGGGAACGCGGCCTCTTTCAGCTCATCCTGGAACACGCCGAGGTGTTCCGTCAGCTTCCGGGTTACGCCCACCGGGAACTGGTCGCCAGTCACATGCGCCACGCCACGAACATCGGCTACCGACCAGCAGTCCTCGACGCGTTTCTCGCCCCCTGGCGCGGCGAAACCGGCCAGGCCGCCTTCTACCGCCAGTACAGCCAGATCAAGCAGGACCACACGGTGGAGTACGAGCATCTGCTCGGCGAGATCGCCATCCCGACGCGCCTGATCTGGGGCACCGAGGATCACATCCTCCCACCCCATCACGCGCGATGGCTGCACGACCGGATCCCGCACGCCGAGCTGCACTGGATCGAAGGCGCCGGCCACCTACTGCAGGAAGACGCACCAGCACTCCTTCTGGCCCATCTCATGTCGACCTTCCAATAAGGTCACGACCAGCACGCGACGCTTGCCGATGATGTCCGCCAGGCGGCCGAAAACCGGTGTGAGGATCGAGGCCGCGAGCAGGTATGCCGTGAGCACCCAGCTGACATCGCCGGTGGTGGCGTGGAGATCGTGCGCGATGGTCCCCAGCGCGGGAGCGACGAGGGACTGCGAAGCCGAGAATGTCAGGCTCGCCAGCGAAAAGCACGAGACGGTGACGGTCGCGCTCCGACGGCCGGTTTCGGTTGTCAGTCGGGTGGTGGTCACGGGTTCAGGATTCTGATGTTCCCGGGGACGCGGTTGGCACCAGAGATCGCCCGCGCACTGATTGCGCGGGCGTCTATTCCGAAGTCGTCCATGGCAGCCTCGAAGAGCAACGCGTCGAAGAGGAGAACATCCTTTGCGTGCTCGACCGTCTTCTCAGGGAGGGACCCCTTTACGAGCCGGAAGAACTACCGCCTACTACGGATTAGGAACAGACAAGTGAACGCGACCAATATCACGGCGGAGGAACTGATTCCGCACCTTGCGGACGGCACCACCGTGGTATTCACCGTGTCCGCTGTGGAGGATCCCGAACGCAAGCCGGCCGTTGCCGCGCAAGCAGCAGCCCAGAACCAGTCCCGTCGTCGTCGGCCCGGCGCCAGAATGGCAACGTGTGGGCTGGTGGCCTTGCCACCATACTGGCGGCAAGGCCACCGGCTCTCGTTACTCCGGTCTCGGATAATGGCGCCGTCTGAAAGCTTTGCTCCTACCTCAGCCGGATCGCCGGCATCGGCTTATCGCGCACTGTGGCGGCTCGCCACCACGAGCAGGTAACCAAGGGCGTCGACGTCGACAAGGTCGGCTGGGCGAAACTGGTCGGACAGATCCCGCCGGCCGAACAGTTCCCGTTCGTTCTCCTCGCTCATGCCTGCCGCAAGTGCGCGGAAACTCTGCTTCACGCTGTGCTCGCTGATGTCCAGGATCTCCTTCGCGATCAGCCCGGTACGGCCCAGCATGCCTGCGTATTCTTCGACAGTCGCCGTAGTCATCATGAAGTCGCGGAGGAAAAGGTCCACGTGCCGCCGGTCCTCGGCGGGAATCGGAAACCGTTCGTGGAAGTCGGTCAGGACCAGTTTGCCACCTGGCCGGAGCACGCGGGCGATCTCGCGAAGTGTGTGTTCCCGGTCCGGCATATGGACCATCGACTCGATGGCGATAACGGCATCGAACTCGGCATCGGCGAACGGCATCGACGTCGCGTCGGCGTGCTCGAACCGCACGCGCTCGGCGGCCCCGGACCGGGCAGCCAGGTCACGAGCGAGCGCGACCTGCGCCTGACTGATGGTGATACCGGTGACCTTGGCACCGGTCCTCTCGGCCACCTGCAGCGCGGGGCCTCCGACCCCGCAGCCGACATCAAGCACGTGCTGCCCTTCGGCTTCACCGAGGCGGTCGGCGACCATCGCGGTCAGGCGGTGCCCGGCCTTGTCCAGGTTCATCTCCTCCCCCTCGTCCCAATATCCGAAGTGCAGGTTCGCGCGGAACGAGTCGCCGGTCAGCGTGGTGGTCAGGTGGTCGTAGAAGCGCCCGACATACTCCGGGACGGGGCGCGTGGTGGCCATGGGCGTGTTCATCCTGGTTCATTCTCCTGTCAGTGGAAGGTGCTTCGGTCGTAACTGGTGCGCCCGGCTCGATCCGGATTCCGGGCCAATGTGGCCATATTTTCTATGGTTGGTTTCGAAATAATCGCCGCCAGGTTCCTCAGCATCGCGTTGTCATCGATTTTCGCCACCTCTGTCGCTACCGACTTGACCATGGTCAGCAGTGCTACCGAATCGCCACCAAGCCGGCAGAAATCGCTGTCCGGTGCGAAGGCGGTACGGCTGATGCCGAGTATGCGCTCCCAGATCACCGCGACAGCCGCCTCGTTTTCGTCCCGCCACTGTGGCTCGGTGCCGGGCAACGCGTCGTTGCCGAACGGATCGGGCAACGCGGCCAGGTCGATCTTCCCGTTCCTGGTATGCCGGAGTTCGCCGGTGACCACGATCGCGGCCGGCACCAGATACGACGGCAGCACGCTGTCCGCGTAGGCGACCAGCTCCGCGGCCTCTATATCGGCGTTGGTGACGACATAGGCGCACAGTATCCGTCTGTCGGCATCACCGGACGGACGCGCCACTACCAAGGCCTCGTCGACCGCATGGTGCGTCATCAACGCATATTCGACCTCGGCCGGCTCGATACGATGGCCGCGAATCTTGACCTGGACATCAATACGTCCCAGGTGCTCCAGTTCACCGGCCGGCAGGAGCCGCACAAGGTCACCGGTGCGGTACGCCCTGGTGCCGTCGGCCAACCGGACGAACGCATCGCGATCCAGGTCGGGCCGGTTCCGGTAACCCATGGCCAGCTGAACGCCGGAGAGGAACAACTCCCCCGGCTCTCCCGGACTTACGAACGCGCGCCGCTCGTCCAAGACATGAACAGACATGTTGTCCACCGGGCGGCCGATCGGGACCGTGGCGCCGGTGTCGCGGTCCGCGTCGTAGGTGTGGGTGACACACCCGACGGTCGCTTCCGTCGGACCGTAATGGTTGACGATCCGGCAGCCGGGGCCGAACATTCTCTGCGCTTTCTCGGCCAGTGATGCCGGAAAACTCTCGCCTCCGACAACGAGCAGTCTGACGCCATCGGGGCGAACATCCAGGTCGGCGACCAGCCGCAGATGAGACGGCGTCAACTTGATCGAGTTGATGCTTCCGTCTCGCAGCATTTCCCGGATACGAACGGGAACAGCATCTTCCTCGTTCCCGAGGACGATGCGACCGCCTGCGAGCAGTACGGGAAAGATCGCGGTCATCGGCAGGTCGAACGCGAGTGAGGTGAAGAGCGGAAAAGCACTGTCGCGGTCGAGTCCGAACTCCCGGACCGCCCAGGTCGCGTAGTTTGCCGCGCTCCGATGGGAAATCTGCACGCCCTTGGGCCTGCCGGTCGATCCGGAAGTGTAGACAAGATAGGCAAGATCTCCGGGCAACGGCTCTTTTCGCTCCGGATCGGGCGCCTTGTGCCGATCGGCATCGATGTCGTCGACGATGATCTCGGCACATCCGGACGGCAACACGCCGGAGCGGCGGGCGGACCGGTCAGTCACCAGGACGGGCGACTTCGCGTCCATGACCAGATCACGCAGCCGTGGGGCCGGATGGCCGACATCCAAGGGCAAGAACGCCGCTCCGCACCTGAGCACGGCCACCATGGCCGCGATCGCGTCCACGGACCTGGGCAACAGGAGGCTCACCACCGCGCCGGGGCCCACGCCATGCGCGATGAGCGTGGCCGCGATGTCTGCGGCCCTCGCGTCCAGTTCCTGGTAGGTGACCTCCGCACCCCCCGCACGAATCGCTACCGACCGCGCGTTTTCCCGGAGGCTCGCGGTCAGCAGACCGGCCAGTGTCGATCCGTCATCCGGCGTCTGCCTGCCGTGGAGGGGACCCCCACCGTTGGCGAGGGCTCTTTCGACGGCGTCGAGTAACGCTCGGCCCCGCTCCACAAGGCCAGGCGCCGCATCACCGCCGAGGAAGAACTCGGTACGTCCCTCGACCTCGACCATCGTGAGGGTCGGAGCCACATGGGCACCCCACACGGGCAACGAATACACGGTGGTCGCGGTGAAACCGGCACAGCTGAACTCGGGCAGGTCCACTTTGCCCAAGTGGGTCAGCACGAAGGCGGCCTGGCTCCTGCCTTTGGTCATCTTGAGCAGAACGCCGGCCGGTAAGCGCCGGACAAGGTCGAGCATGCCGGCACTGGGCATGCTCACCAACTCGTCATTTTCATCGAGGGCCCTGAGCATCTGCTCGTGTACGGTTTCCCAGCCCATTCCCCTGCGCACCGACAATCTGGTGCCGAAGGCCAGGTTCCCGGTCGACCGTTCTTCGGGCCGGTGCCTGCGGAGGTCTACGGGAACGCCGTAGACGACTTCGTCCTCCCCAATCGCGTCGGTGAGTGCGACAGTGACCTTGGCCACCAGTGCGGGATGCGTCCCCTGAACGGTGCGACGAAGAAAAAAGCTTCCATGACGTTCGGGCTCGGGCGCACGCAGCGGTGGTCGCCCGGCGGGTTTGCGAACAGACCGGCTGGAGGGCCGGAGGTCGCGCAGCAGGTCGGCATCGGTCACGGTCGAACGGGCTTCTCGTAGCGGTTCACCACGAAGGGCGCGGAACACTTCCGCGATCCACATGAGCGCGCCTCGACCGTCCATCACGGCATGGTGGATACGGAAGACGAGTGCGGGACGCTCTCCCGTCAGGATGACGACCTCATTGTTGTCCTCGCCGCGTTTTCCTCCCAGCGGACGGAACAGTTCGCCGCTGTCGGCGAACGTCTCCCTGTCCAGACCATCGCCGGGCAGGACCCGGACTCTGGGCGGCGCACCGCCGTCCATCCAGTCGAGGCCCCGGCGGCCGGCGAGCACGAGCCGTGCTCCCGGGCAGGCCTCCGCGGCGCGCTGGACGGCGTCCTCGACCCGGTCCCGATCCAGGACGCCGGTTCCCTCGACGACAATCTGGATAAGGTAGTTCGACACTTCGGCGGGGGCCAAGAGCATTACGCGCTCCTGCACGGAGACTTTCTTGGCAAAGCGGTGATCGCCGGAGTCGGTCATGGTGTTCACAGTGGAGTTCCCCTTCGATACAGCCGGGTCAAAGCACACCGGCCAGTTCCGCGGCTTCGGCCGCGGTACGCAGTGACGCGACCGCGGCACTCGTCTCCGCCGGATAGGGAGCCACCGTCAACGTCGTGACGCCGACGTCGGCATACTGCCGGATCCGGTCGGTGATTCGTTCCTTCGATCCCAGCAATGACGTGCCGTCGATCAGGTCGAGTGGGACAGCCGCCATCGCGCCCCGGCGGTCGCCGGCGAGAAATCGCTCCCGAACCTCGGCCGCCTGCGCCTCGAAACCCATGCGCGCGGCCTGCTGATTGTAGAAGTTCCGCTTTCGGCTCCCCATGCCGCCGAGATAGAAAGCGGCATCGGGGCGAACGAGATCGGCACAACGCCGCCAATCCTCTCCGGGCACGAGCGGCATGCTCGGGGCGATGTCGATCTCGTCGAGAGACCGTCCCGCTACGGCGGCTCCCTTGGCCAGGTGCGCGATCTGCTCGGCGGCGTGCTCGACCGAGAAGAACAGCGGAAGCCAGCCATCGGCTATCTCACCGGTGAGTTCGAGATTGCGCGGTCCCATTGCGCCCAGATAGACCGGAATCGACCGTCGAACAGGATGCGTGTTGAGCCTGATCACCTTTCCGGATGATTCGGGTAACGGTAAGGGATAGTACTCACCACGGTAGTCGACGTGATCGCGCCGTAGCACCATCCGGACAATTTCGACGTACTCCCGGGTCCGGGCCAGCGGAGATCCGAAGGGGACTCCGAACCAGCCTTCCGACACCTGCGGGCCTGACACACCGAGACCGAGCCGGAACCGGCCGCCGGACAGTGAATCGAGCGTGGCGGCGGCCATCGCGGTGGCGGTCGGATTACGGGCGGGCATCTGCAGCACGGCGCTTCCGATGCCTATCCGGGTCGTGCGGCCGGCGATCCAGCCGAGCGCCGAGACCGCGTCCGTACCGAACGCCTCAGCCACCCACACGACGGAATAGCCAAGCCGCTCGGCCTCCTCGATCAGGGCCGACTGCGCCGCGTTGCCACGGGTGTCCCAGTATCTGAGGTTCACACCGATGCGCACGTCACCAACTGCTTTCCGTCCAGGGCTTCGTTTTTCATGGCAGTTCTTCCAGCCAGGCCGAGACCGCCGCGGCGGTGGTTCCGGCGTGTTCTTCGAGAAGGGTGTAGTGGTTTCCCGGCACGTCGCGGATCACGTCAGCCGGCACGTCGGTCCGCCATGCGGGGAAGTCCGTTATCAGGGATTCGCCGGCCCGGAGCAACAACGTCGGTGCGGCGAGTTTCCCCGGGCGCCAGTCATAGAACAGGTCGACGGACCATCGAAACGCCGAGAGGCGGCTCCGGTCGAACCGGACCGCCCGTCCCTCGCGCTCATACAGGAGCGAGAGGAATCGTTTGTGGTCCAGAGACAGGAAGGGATGGTCGAGCCGGTACGTGTCGAGCATGACGACACCTCGTACGCCCACGCCCGAGTGTTCGAGACCCCGCGCTACCTCATGGGCGAGGACACCGCCTGAGGAGGTGCCCACCAGGACCACCGGATCCGGGCCCACATGCTTGCGGACGGCGTCGATCTGCGCGGCGATGAAGTCGTTCGCGGTAGCCGGCAGGGGTTCATCGCCCGTGAATCCGGGTGGGGGAAGAGCCGAGACGGCGTGACCTCCGGCCAGTTCGGCCGCGAACTGCGCATAGACCTGCGGACCACCGAGAGGCACGATCGGCCCCAGACACATCAGGTGCGCGCCTCCCGTTCCCGTGACCAGGGACACCGGGTCCGCAAGACACGGTTCGTCGTCGGGATAGCTGAATTTGGGCCGCAGCGCCGCGACGCTGAGCAGCAGCGCGCCGCCTTCGTCGACCTTCCCCTTCCGCACGGCGTCCCGGTACATCCGGCTCACCTCGTCGGGCGGCCCGGAATCGGAGCCCTGGAGCCGCCCGCCGGCGAACTGGGTGTTGTCCGCGGCCACCGACTCCGCGAACTGCCCGGCCAGATACCGGCCCAGCGCCGGCGCGTCGGGATAATCGAAGATCAACGTAGGCGGCAGCGCGAGGCCAGTCAGGGTGGCCAGCCGGTTACGCAGATCGACCGCGGTGAGCGAATCGAACCCGAGTTCCACGAACGGCTGATCGCCATCGACGGTTTCACCGCCGACATGGCCAAGCGCGACCGCCGCCTGGAGACGCACGAGTTCGACGAGACGGTCCACGAGCGCCTGCCCCGAAAGGGCGGACAACTCGGCCGAAGAAGTGGGCACCGGCGCACCCTCGGGTACGGCTCGGCCGGATCGGCGGCGAGCCCGGAAGCCGCGCAGAACGGGCGGCAGATCCGCGTGGGCGCGCAGTGCCACACGATCGAGGTTGACCGGGACGAGAAAGGCCTCGTTCGTCGCCACAGCGGCGTCGAACAGCTTCAACCCGTCTTCCTCGCTCAGTGGCGGCATGCCGAGACTGGCCATCCGTCGCAAGTCGGTTTCCGCGAGCGTGGCCGTCATTCCGCCGTTCGGTGCCCAGGCTCCCCAGGCGAGCGAGAGAGCGGGCAAGCCCATTCGTCTCCGGCCGGCCGCCAGCGCGTCCAGAAACGCGTTCGCGGCCGCATAGTTGGGCTGCCCGAGCCCGCCGAGCACACTGGACACCGAGGAAAAAAGCACGAACGCCGCCAAATCGAGGTTCTTGGTCAGTTCGTGCAGATGCCAGGCGGCGTCCGCCTTCGGCCGCAGCACACCGGACAGACGATCCGGGGTCATCGAGCCGAGCATGCCGTCGTCCAGCACACCGGCCGCATGCACCACGGCTGTGAGGGGGTGTCGTGCGGGTAGGGACGCCAGTAGTTCCGCCAGCGCGCCGGAATCCGCGACGTCGCACTTGGCCACGGTTACGGACGCACCGTGCGCGGTCAGGTCCGCGACGAGTTCGTCCGCGCCGCCACTACGACTCGCCAGCACGAGGTGCCGGACGCCGCGCGCCACGACAAGATGCCGAGCGAGCACGGAACCCAGTCCACCGGTCCCTCCGGTGATCAGTACCGTGCCGTCCGGGTCCCAGGGACGCGCTGTGCCCGCTTGCGCTTCGACAGAGGTCGTGGCAGCCAGCCGTGGCACGAGAACACGCCCGGCCCGCACCGCGGTCTGCGGTTCCTCGGCCAGGATCGCCTCGGCCGGCAGGTCTCCGTCGTCGAGATCGACCAGGTGCAGACGGTCCGGGGTTTCCGACTGCGCGGAGCGCACGAGGCCCCACACGGCGGCGGCGACGGGATCAACGGTTTCATCGTCGCCGGCCGCGGTCGCGTGCCGCGTCACCACCACCAACCGGGTCGAACCAAGGTGTGCCCGGGTGAGAAAATCGTTGACCAGAGCCAGTGCCCGCGCGGTCACCTGGTGGACCGACGCGGGCATATCCGCGAGACTCGTCACCCCGACGGGCGCCACCACTATTTCCGGCAAGTTACCAATCCGACCAAAAGTAGGCGGAGACGGACCGCGGCCAATCTGGCTGTATGGACCCGTTTCCGCCGTGGCTGTGGTCGGATTGGTAACGATCGGCACAGTATCTCTATCGTCCAGCGTTGCGACGATGCCGGCACCGTTCGGGGAAAGAGTGCGGCTTTCCCCGTCTGTCAGCGATGTCAGCACCATCCACTTTCCCGGACGCGTGCGGCCCGATGGTTCGGCACGGGTGAGGGGCACCCAGTCGAGCTTGAACAGCGAGTCCGCCGTCGGAGAACGCATCGACCTGACCTGTTCGGGGAAGGCCTCGCGCAGCACGAACGACTCCGCGGACAGGACCACCTGCCCGCCCCCGTCGTAGACGACCAGTTCCACGGCACCCCGGCCGCTGGGCACGACCTGGACCCTTACGCCGGCCACGCCAGGAATGCGCAGGGACACACCACGCCACGCGAACGGGAGCCACCCGCCGCTATGGTCCGGACCATTGAGTACCGCGAAGGTACAGGCATGGGTAGCGGCGTCGAGCAGCCCCGGATGCAGTTCGAAGTCCTTGCCGTCGATGTAGTCGGGCAAAGCGGCCTCGGCGAAGATCGCCTCGCCGAGTCGCCAGGCGGCCCGCAGGCCACGGAAAGCCGGGCCATACACAAAGCCGAGGTCATCGAGAGCCTCATAGAAACCGTTGAGCGACAACGGTTCCGCTCCCGGAGGCGGCCACGCACCTTCGTAGTCCGACGTAATCGAGACGCTGGAGGAAAGAACGCCCTCCGCGTGCCGAACCCAGTCGCTGTCGGCATCCGCCCGCGCGTGGATGCCGACGCGGCGACGGCCCCCCTCGTCCGGCCCGCCGACCAACGTCTGAATCTGGACGCTGCCGCGGTCGGGCAACCGTAACGGTGCCTCCAGGGTCAGTTCCTCGACACGGTCACAGCCGGCTTCCTTCCCCGCTCTGAGCGCAAGCTCCAGGAGCGCGGTACCCGGTACGAGAACCGTGTCCCATACCTGGTGGTCGGCCAGCCATGGGTGTGACGCCACGGAAAGCCTGCTGGTGAACACGTGCCCCGCCAGGGCGGGTAGCTCGGCCATCGCCCCGAGCAACGGATGACCGGGAACCGCGAGCCCCGCGGAGGCCACGTCGACGCCGACATCTTCGGTCAGCCAGAACCGTTCGCGCTGGAACGGGTAGGTGGGCAGATCGACCAGGCTCGGCCGGCGGCCCGCGAAGAAGGCGTTCCAGTCGATCGCCACGCCGTTGGTGAACAGCGTGCCCAGTGCGACGAGCGCGGTCTCCCGCTCGTCGGCGTCTTTGCGCATCATCGGTACGGCGAGCGGGTCCCCCGCGCCACCCTTGACGGGCCCGTCGGCGGTTGCCAAGGTTTCCCGGACGAGAGCGGACAACACCGCGTCGGGACCCGCCTCCACGAACGTGGTCACCCCGAGACCGCTGAGGGTGCGCACGCTGTCGGCGAAGCGGACGGCAAGCCTGATCTGTTCGGCCCAGTAGTCCGCGGAACACAACTGTTCGGCCGTGGCGAGGGCTCCGGTCACCGTGGACACGACAGGGATACGCGGCGCGTGATAGTCCAAACCGGACACCGCCGCCCGGAAGTCGTCGATGATCGGGTCCATGTGCGCCGAGTGGAAGGCGTGCGACACCGGCAACCGACGCGCGTGGTCGAAACGACCGGCGATGGTCATGACCTTGTCCTCGTCGCCGGATATGACCACGGCGAAGGGCGAGTTCACGGCCGCGATCGAGACGCCCTCGCAGAGCAGCGGAATCACCTCTGCCTCACTCGCGGCCAGCGCCACCATCGCTCCCTGGGACCGCAGAGCGTCCATCAGCCGGGCGCGTGCCGTCACCATGGCGCACGCGTCATCCAGCGACAACACGCCGGAGACATGGGCGGCGGCGATCTCGCCGATGGAATGGCCGACGACGTAATCAGGCCGCACACCCCAGGACTCGAGCAACCGGAACGCCGCCACCTCGATGGCGAACAGGGCGGGCTGGGCGTTGATCGTGCGGTCGAGGGCTCGCTTGTCCTCGCCGTAGATCACCTCACGCACGTCGAGCCGGGCCAGCGTCTCGTCGAGCGCCGCCCGGAAGACAGGGAACTGCCCGGCGAGTTCGTGGCCCATCGCGAGACGCTGAGCGCCCTGCCCGCTGAACACGATGGCAACGCGCCGGCCTTGGCGCGCCCTTCCCATGACTACCGCGGGCGCGGGCTCTCCGGCGGCGACGGCGGCGAGCGCGCCGGCCATCCTGTCCCGGTCGGAGCCGACCACGACCGCGCGCTGCCCCAGGGCCTGTCTTCCGGTCGCCAGCGACCACGCGATATCGGCGAGGCCGTTCGTTGTGTCCGCGGCGACGAAATCACGGAGGCGACCGGCATGCACGCGCAGCGCGTCCTGGCTCTGGGCGGAAAGCACCCAAGGCACGAATTCGGTGTCCGGAGGCACGGCGGCCGGTGGCGCCGTCGGCTCGGGAAACTCCTCGAGAATGACGTGCGCGTTGATGCCGCTCATGCCGAACGCCGAAATGGCTGCCCTTCGCTGCCCTCCCCCGGTTTCCCACGGTCTTGCCTCGGCCAGCAGTTCGACGCCACCGTCCGCCCACTGGATATGCGTGGAGGGTTTTTCCGCGTGCAGGGTCCGGGGAAGCACACCGTGGCGCATGGCCATCAGCATCTTCAAGACTCCCCCGATGCCCGCGGCGGCCTGGGTATGCCCGATGTTGGACTTGAGCGAGCCCAGCCACAGTGGCCTGTCGACGGGACGGTCCTGGCCATAGACGGCTTGCAACGCCTGGACCTCGATCGGGTCTCCCAGCGGTGTCCCCGTCCCGTGGCCTTCCACGACGTCCACATCGGACGGTTTCAGTCCCGCCGCATCGAGGGCCTGTCGGATGACCCGCTGCTGGGACGGCCCGCTCGGTGCGTTCAGGCCGTTGCTGGCGCCGTCGGAATTGACCGCCGTTCCCCGAATCACGCCCCACACGGGATGGTTGTTCCGTCGCGCATCGGAGAGACGTTCGAGCACGAGCATGCCGGCTCCCTCGGACCAGCCGGCACCGTTGCCGCCGTCCGCGTAGGAACGACACCGCCCATCAGGCGACAGCACTCCCATTCCGCTGAAGATCACAAAACTGTCCGAGGAGGCCAGTACCGTGACCCCACCCGCCAGGACAAGATTCGACTCCCCGCTGCGCAACGACTGACACGCCAGGTGGATCGCCACCAGCGAGGACGAGCAAGCCGTGTCCACGGACATGGTGGGGCCCTCGAGTCCGAACTGATAGGCGATGCGGCCGGCGCCCGCACTTCCCCCGCTGCTGTGGAACGGGTACTCGTGGTACATGAGTCCGGTGAATACCCCGGTCAGGCTGCCCTTCAACGAAGAGGGCGGAATACCGGCCCGCTCAAGCGCTTCCCACGCTGTTTCCAGCAGGATGCGATGCTGCGGATCCGCACGAGAAGCGTCGACCGGGCTGATCCCGAACAACGCCGCATCGAAAAGCGGTGCGTCGTAAAGAAATCCGCCCTGGTTGACGTAGCTGGTCCCGGACCGCTGCCGGGTCGGGTCGTAAAGGGAGGTGAGGTCCCAGCCGCGGTCGTCGGGGAGATCGGAGATCGCGTCGACACCCGAACTCACCAGCCACCACAGATCCTCCGGCGAGCCGACACCGCCGGGAAACCGGCAACTGGCCCCGACGACGGCGATCGGGTCGTCGCCGGGCTTGGGACGCGCACTCGCCGGGACGGCACGCGCGGGCACCGCGGCCGGCTCGATCCGCTTCCGCAGGTAACCGGCCACGTCGGCCACCGTCGGGTAGTCGAACACCAGGGTCGCCGGCAGGCGGAGACCGGTCACGCCACCCAAGATGTTGCGCAGTTCGACCGCCGCCAGCGAATCGAACCCCATGTCACGGAAGGCACGGTGCTCGTCGATGACGGTCTCGTCGTGGTGTCCCAGTACGGCAGCGACGTGCGCGCGCACCGTCCGCATCACAACCCGGTCGGCATCGTCGTCCGGCAACCCCGCCAGTTCAGCGGCCAGGGGGGTGGCACTGTCACCCCGTACCGTCGGTGCGGGTCCTGGGCGTCCGGCCGGCCTGTCGACGAGTGATCGCAACAATGCGGGCACGCCGTCCGTCCGCCTTCGCAACGCGGCCACGTCCAGGCTGATCGGCACGACCGCCGGGCAGCCACCCGAGACCGCCTCGTCCAGCATCCTGAGCCCATCGGCAGGAGGCAACGCCGGCATACCGAGACGGTTCATCCGCGCCAGCGCGGCGTCGGTCATCTTGTCGGCCATGGTGGTGCTCGCCTGCCACAGGCCCCACGCGAGCGAAGTCGCCGGCAAGCCCCGTGCGCTCCGGTAGCGGGCCAGCGTGTCGAGAAAGGCGTTTGCGGCCGCGTAGGGTCCTTGGCCGGCGCCGAGCAGCAATCCGGCGGAGGAGGAGAACAGGACGAACGCGGCCAGATCGCGGTCATGGGTCAGCTCGTGGAGATGCCAAGCTCCGTCGACCTTGCTCCGGAAGACACCGTCCACTTGCGCCTCGGTGACGTCGGTGATCACCGCGTTGTCGACCGAGCCCGCGGCGTGGACCACGGCGGTCAACGCCTCTTCGCCTTCGAGCAGCTCGGCGAGTGCGGTCCGGTCGGCGACGTCGCAGGCGGCTATTCGCACCTGTGCGCCCGTCGCGGCAAGTTCGTCGCGCAGTCGCGCCGCGCCCGGTGTGTCCAGTCCACGACGGTTCGTCAGCAGCAGATCACGGACACCGTGCTCGGCCACCAGATGGCGGGCGACTAGCGCGCCGAGGCCCGTGACACCACCGGTGATCAGCACCGTTCCCTGCCCCGCCCATGAGCGTTCGGGCGCCAGGGGCCCTCCGGTGACGGCCGCCAGACGCGGCCGGAACAACTTCCCCGCGCGTACGGCCAGTTCGGGTTCGCCGGAGGCGACGGCTCCCGCGACCCAGTCCGTCGTCGCGTCGCCGGCATCGACGATGGTCACCCGGTCCGGATGTTCGGCCTGTGCCGCACGGACGAGACCCCAGACGGGCGAGTACGCCAGGCCGGTCACTTCCTCGTCCGGTCCCACGGCGACCGCGGCACGCGTGACCACCACGAGATGTGCCGTTGTCTCCAGGGTGAGCCAGCGGCGCAGGCCGGCCAGCACCCGGGACGCGGCGGCCCGCGCCTCACCAGGACCGCCGGTGAGGTCGCCGCGCACCGGCCAGACCACCACCTCGGGCACGGCCTGTGGCAGGTGAGCGAACCAGTCGTCGTCGACGATCCGCACGTCGTGGGCCGGTGTCGCGGCTGCGTCTCTTACGTCTGGTACGCCTTCCCAGACCACCTCCCACAACCCGCTGCGCGCGGAATCCTCGACGGCGTTCAACTGCTCGGCGCTGACCGGCCTGCCGACCATGGACCCGATCGAGGCCACCGGCTCGCCGGTGGGATCAGCCAGTTCGATCCGGATGCCGCCCCGGCCCGCCGGGCTGACCCGGACCCGGACCGTGCTGGCGTGGGCGCCGTGCAGCCGCACGTCGTTCCACGCGAATGGCAGCGCCGTTTCGGTGCCCCCATCCAGCAAGCTCGGATGCAGCGACGCGTCCAACAGCGCGGGATGGATACCGAACCCGGCCACTCCCTCACCGGCCGGCAAGGTCACCTCCGCGAAGCGCTCGTCGCCGGCCCGCCACGCCGCCCGGACGCCCCGGAACACCCGGCCGTAGGAAAATCCCCGCGCCACCAGGGTTTCGTAGAAGTCGCCGACCTCGATGGGCACCGCACCGGCCGGAGGCCAGGCCTTGAGGTCGAAATCGGCCGGTTCAGCGCCGGAGCTCAGGACGCCCCGAGCGTGCCGGACCCATGATTCGTCCTCGGCGGCGTCGTGCCGCCGTGAGTGGATCGACAGCGCCCGGCGTCCCGGCTTCTCCGCCGCCTCCACCTCGACCCGCAGATCGCGCGCCCCGTCCGCACCGAGGATCAGCGGCGCTTCGAGGGTCAGTTCCTCCACCAGGTCGCAGCCGGTCTCCTCGCCGGCCCGGAGTGCCATCTCGACGAATCCCGTGCCGGGCAACAGAATCCTGTCCATGATCACGTGGTCGGCGAGCCACGGCTGCGTCCGGACCGAGAGCATCCCGGTCAGCACCAGCGCCGACCGGTTGGGCAGCGTCACCGTCGCGGTGAGCATCGGATGGCCGGACACTCGCTGGCCCAGGTGGGCGGGGTCGGACAGGGCCGGTTCTTCGGCAAGCCAGAACCTTTGCGGTTGGAAGGCGTAGGTCGGCAGCGCGACCTGCCTGGCGTCCGAACCCGCGAACCAGTCCGCCCACCGCACGGGCGTTCCTTTGACGAAGGCGGAGGCCACTCCCGTCAGTACCGACGCCAATTCCTCCCGCTTCTTGTGGAGGAGAGGCAGGAAATCGGCGTCACAGAAGGATTTGCCCAGGGTCGAGAGCGTGGCATCCGGGCCCACTTCGATGAAGGTTGTCACGTTCCGTTCGGCGAGGGTGGTCACGGCGTCGAAGAACCGGACGGTTTCCCGGGCTTGACGAACCCAGTAGCCAGGAGAACACAGCGATTCACCGGCGAGTTCGCCGGTGACCGTGGAGACGAGCGGTATCCGCGGCGGCGAGTAGGTGACCTTTTCGAGCACGGCCCTGAAGTCCTCGAGCATGGGTTCCATCAGCGGCGAGTGGAAGGCATGGCTGACCTCGAGCAGGTCGGCGCGCCATGGCGATCCGGCGACGATTTCGCGCAGGGCCGGCTCCGCGCCGGCCAGCACCACGGACTCCGGGCCGTTCACCGCGGCCACGCCGGCCACATTCTCGTACCCGGCGAGCGCGGGCGATACTGCGTCCACGGGGGCGTTCACCGACATCATGGCGCCGCCGGCCGGCAACGCGCCCATGAGCCTGGCCCGCGCGGCGACGACCGCGCAGGCGTCCGCGAGATTCCAGATGCCCGCCACGTGAGCTGCCGCGAGTTCGCCGATCGAATGTCCTGCCAGGTACCGGGGTCGCACGCCCCACGACTCGAGCAGCCGGAACAGCGCCACTTCGAAGACGAAAAGCGCGGGCTGCGCGTTGCCGGTGTCGCGAAGAGTCTCCTGGGCGCCATGGAAAAGCCGTTCACGCAGTCCGGCGTCGAAATGGGCGCACACCTCGTCGAACGCCGACGCGAAAGCCGGAAAGGTCTCGTACAGCTTTCTTCCCATACCGACACGCTGTGCGCCTTGGCCCGCGAACAACATCGCTGTTTCGCCGTGCTTCGCCACACCCTCGGCCGCCACGGAAACCGTGTCACCTGAGGCAAGAAGGACCACACGGTGATCCAGGACAGCCCGGCCGACGGCCAGCGAATAACCTACGTCGACCGGCGACAGGTCACGACCCGTCAGATGATCGACAAGCCGGTCCCGCTGTGCGGACAGGGCGAGGGCCGACTTCGCGGACAGCACCCACGGCACCGGGGCCGGAAGATCCGGAGTGCGCGGCGCGGATTCCCGGTCATCGGCGCGCTGTTCGATGATGACATGCGCGTTGGTGCCGCTGATACCGAACGCGGACACGGCCGCGCGTCGCGGACGGCCGGCGGGCGGCCATGGCCGCGCGCTGGTCAGCAGCTCGATCGCGGCGCGTTCCCAGTCCACCCGGGACGACGGCTTGTCGACGTGCAACGTTTCGGGCAGCACACCGTGCCGCATGGCGAGCACCATCTTGATGACGCCCACGAGGCCGGCGGCGGCCTGGGTATGGCCGATGTTCGACTTGACCGAGCCGAGCCACAGCGGCAGCGCCCGGTCCTGCCCGTAGGTTTCGAGCAACGCCTCGGCCTCGACCGGATCGCCCAGAACGGTGCCGGTGCCGTGTGCTTCGACGGCATCGACGTCGGCGGCGGCGAGCCTGGCGTTCTTCAGTGCTTCGCGGATGACGGCTTGCTGGGCCGGGCCGTTCGGCGCGGTCAGGCCGTTGGACGCGCCGTCGGAGTTGACCGCCGATCCCCGGACGAGCGCCAGTACCTGGTGGCCGTTTTCCACCGCGGTGGACAGCTTTTCGACCAGCACCATCGCTATACCCTCGCCCCAGCCGGTGCCGTTGGCCGACTCCGCGAAGGACCGGCATCTGCCGTCGGGAGACAGGCCACGCTGCCGGCTGAAGTCGACGAAGACCGACGGCAGCGGCATCACGCTGACGCCGCCGACAACGGCCATGGAGCACTCGCCCGCACGCAGGGAACGACCGGCCAGGTGCAGCGCCACGAGCGAGGACGAGCACGCGGTATCCACCGTGACGGCGGGCCCCTCCAGCCCGAAGGTGTAAGCCACCCGTCCGGACATCACACTGGCACTGTTACCGATGACGAGGTATCCCTCGACCTCATCGGCCGCCGCACCGGAACGGGCGCCGTACGGCTGCTGAGAAGCGCCGATGAAAACTCCGGTCGCGCTGCCCCCGACACCGCTCGGGTCGATGCCGGCCTGCTCGAAGAGTTCCCATGTCGTCTCCAGCAACAGCCGCTGCTGCGGATCCGTGCCCAGCGCTTCACGCGGGCTCATCCCGAAGAAGTCCGCGTCGAAGTTCGCCGCATTGTCCAGAAAACCGCCGTGGCGAGTGCTGGACTTGCCCGGTTTCCCCGGGTCAGGGTCGTACAGTTGGTCGACGTTCCAGCCTCGGTCACGGGGAAACTCCGAAATCGCATCCGTCCCGGAAGCCACCAGGTCCCACAGATCTTCCGGGCACGCCACGCCGCCTGGCAGGCGACAGGACATGCCGACGATCGCGATCGGTTCGTGCGTCTCCGCCTTGAACCGCGAAAGCTCGTGACGGGCGTCGATCAGTTCGGTGGTGACCCGGTTGAGATAGCTACGCAGCTTGTCGGTCTCGGACACTGGAACGGAACTCCTTCAAGGCAAGCACTGCGAGGCGAGGGGCGGCAATCGGTGTCAAAGCTCGTCGATGAGGGAAAAGAGGTCGTCGTCGGACAGGGAGCCGACGGCACGGTCGCCCTCACCGAGCGATTTCTCCCCGGTGGACGGTGTTTGCTCCACCCGGGCGAGCATCGCGTGAAGTTTGGTCGCCAGCCTCGCCCGGAGCCTGGTGTCGTGCTCCGCCGCGGTGAAATCGCTTTCCCATTCTTCGAGCCTTTCCAGAAGCCTGTCGTCCGCTGCCCGCGAACCCGGCCGGAGCAACGTCAGGAGGTACCCGGCCAGACGCGAGACGGTCGGGTGATCGAAAACCACCGCGGTGGGCAACGGGATTCCCGCCATCGCCTGGACGCGATTGCGCAACTCCACCGCGGTCAGCGAATCGAACCCGAGTTCGGTGAACGGCCGTTGCTCGTCGACGTGGGCAGTGCCGGGAAAACCGAGAACCGCGGTGACCTCTTCGCGGATGATGTCGGTCAGTACGTGATGACGGTCTTCCTCCGAGACAGCCGCAAGGCGCCGTATCAGAGCATCGCTGTCATTACCGGCCGTCGTCCCCACGACGTCATGCGGGTGACCGGTTCGCACCAGAGCTTCGAACAACGCCGGCCTGGCGGTACCGAGCGCCCGCACCGCTGCCAGGTCGAGGCGGGCCGGGAGCACAACCGCCTGGTCCGCCGTTACGGCACGATCGAAAAGATCCATCGCCCGCTCCGCCGGCAGCGGGAGGAAACCGGCCAGCGCCGCCCTGCGGCGATCCGGCTCGGTCAGCCTGCCGGCCATGCCGTCGCCGGCCCACGGTCCCCAGGCCAGCGCCGTAGCGGGCATGCCGAGGCTCTGCCGGTAGCACACCAGGGCATCGAGGAAGGTGTTGGCCGCGGCGTAACCGGCCTGCCCCGGAGCACCCACCAGTCCCGCCGCCGACGAGAACACCAGGAAGGCGGCCAGGTCGGCGTTTTCGGTCAATTCGTGAAGGTGCCATGCCCCGATCACCTTCGCGTCGAACACCCCGGCCAGCCGTTCAGGCGTCAGCGACGTGATCACACCGTCGTCCAGCACGCCCGCCGCGTGGACGACGGCCGTCAACGGATGTGCCGGGGATATGGAATCCACCACCCGCGCCAGCGCCGAGCGATCGGCCACGTCACACGCGACGACGGTCACGCCGGCACCGTGCGCCGCCAGCTCACCGACCAGCTCTTCGGCTCCGCCGCGGCGGCTCACCAGGACGAGGTGCCGCATGCCGCGATCGACAACCAGGTGCCGCGCCAGCGCGTGTCCCACGCCACCGGTACCGCCCGTGATCAGCACCGTGCCCTCGGGATCCCAGGCCGGCCCGGTGAGGGGCCGCCGCTCTTCGACCGGGACCAGACGCGGCACCAGCACGCGTCCGTCGCGGACGGCGGACTCGGGCGCGCCCGTGGCCACCGCACCGGCGACAGCCTCCACCGAAATTTCCGAATCCACGTCGACCAGGACGAACCGGCCAGGGTTCTCCGCCTGCGCGGAGCGAACCAGGCCCCAGACGGCAGCCTGGGCAAGCGACACTTCTTCGGCGACGCGAACCGCGTTCCGGGTGACGAAAACAAGTTTCGCGGCGAGGAAACGGTCTTCGCCCAGCCATTGCCGGATATGGGCGAGCGTTCGCGCGGTCAGTTCCCGTGCCGCGTCGGCCGGGGTCAGGCCGGCGGTAGGGGATTCGGCGACGGGCAGGAGGACAACGTCCGGCGAACCGGGCGGCAATGCCGACCCGGCCGGCACCCAGCCGGAAGTATCTGTGGTGGGCGCAACGGACACGCGTTGCCCTTCGGCCCACTCCAGCCGCCAGAGCCCATCCGTGACGGCCGGTTCCGCCCCTTCCGTACGAACGGATGTGTTCTCCGTACCGATCCAATACCGCTCCCGCTGGAACGGATACGTCGGCAACACGGTTCTCCGGGTGGCGGTATGGGAGAATAGAGCTTCGCCATCAAGGTCGAAGCCCCGCACGAAAAGCTCAGCTACCGCGGACAGCAGCGTTTCGGTCTCGGGACGGCCGCGCCGCATCGCGGCGGTGTACGAGAGTCCCGGCGCCGTCTCCTGGGCCATCGCCGACAGGACCGGGTCCGGCCCCAGTTCCAGCACCATATCGACGCCGAGTTCGGCCAATCGTGTCATACCGTCGGCGAATCGGACCGTGTCACGCACCTGGCGAACCCAGTACGCGGCCGACGTCAGCTCGTCGGCGGCCTCACGCCCGGTCAGGGTGGAGACGACCTGGACGGCGGGGATCCGGAAGTTCAGCCGGGCGAGTTCGTCGCCGAATGCCGCCAGCATCGGGTCCATGTGCGGCGAATGGAACGCATGACTGGCCGTGAGCCGCTTCACCCGTACGCCCTTCCGGGAAAACCGGTCCGCGAGGTCGAGGACCGTCTCCTCGTCTCCGGAAAGCACCACGGATGTCGGCCCGTTCACCGCCGCGATGGATACGCGCCCGTCCGAATCGCCCAGCAGGGGGCGGATATCGGCTTCAGCCGCCTCGACGGCCACCATCAGACCGGAACCGCCCTCGGCAACCGGGAGCTCCTGCATGAGCCGTGCCCGCGCCGCGACGAGCCGACAGGCTTCGGGCAGGTCGAATACCCCCGAGACATGCGCCGCCACGATCTCGCCGAGGGAGTGTCCGATCAGAAAATCGGGGCGCAGACCCCAGGCCTCCACCAAGCGGTAGAGCGCTACCTCCAGCGCGAAGATCGTCGGCTGCGCGTAGCCGGTCTGGTGGAGCAACTCCGCTTCAGGGGTCCCTGACTCCGCGAAAAAGACGTCACGCGGCGACGGGAACTGCCCGGTATCCAGATGGTCGAGCACGGAGTCGAGCGCTTCGGCGAAAACCGGGAACCGGCTGTGCAATTCACGACCCATACCCACGCGCTGGGCTCCCTGACCGGTGAACTGCACGGCGAGCCTGCGCGCGCCGGTCACACCCTGGACCAGGCCAGGCACACGGCCGCCGGCACCCAACGCCTGGAGTGCTTCGACGAAGGCCGCCCGGTCGGCCGCGACGATGGCGGCCCGATGGCGCAGCCGCGCACGGGTCGTACTCAGTGCGAGTCCGATGTCCGCGGCTGACGCCCGCGGATCGGTTTCGGTGGCCAGCCTGACGGCCAGCGCGCGCAGCGCCCCGGGTGTCGCGGCCGACACCAGCCATGGCACCGGGCCGTCTTCCGGGCCCGGTGAAACCTCGCCGCCGTCGACGTCTCGGGGCAGTTCGAGCACGAGATGCGCGTTCGTACCGCTGATGCCGAAGGCGGAGACGCCCGCCCTGCGCGGCCGCCCCGTCTCCGGCCATGGGGTGCTCTGGGTCAACAGGGTCACCGCGCCGGTTTCCCAATCCACCTCTGCGGTGGGGGAATCGGTGTGCAGGGTCTTGGGCAGAAGTCCGTGGCGCATGGCCAGGACCATCTTGATCACTCCCGCGATGCCGGCGGCCGCCTGCGTGTGTCCGATGTTCGATTTCAGGGCGCCCACCAGCAGCGGGGCCTCTCGCCGGGATCCGTAGGTGGCCAACAGCGCCTGAGCCTCGATCGGGTCGCCCAGCTTCGTTCCCGTGCCATGTGCCTCGACCGCGTCGATCTGGGGCGGATTCAGGTCCGCGTCGTCCAGCGCCTGGCGAAGGACCCGTTGTTGCGAAGGCCCGTTGGGTGCGGACAGTCCGTTGGAGGCGCCGTCGGAGTTGACCGCGGAACCGAGAATCACGGCGAGCACCTCGTGGCCGTTGCGGCGAGCGTCGCTCAGCCGCTCCAGGACCAGGATTCCCGCGCCCTCGGACAGAACGGTGCCGTCCGCCGCGGCCGCGAACGGCTTGCACCTGCCGTCTTCCGCCAGATTGTGCTGCCTGCTGAACTCCGTGAACACGTCCGGATGGGCCATCACGGTGACCCCGCCCGAAATGGCCAGATCGCATTCACCCGAGCGCAACGCCCGGGTAGCCCAGTGGGTGGCCACCAGCGAGGACGAACAAGCCGTGTCAACGGTGACGGCGGGCCCCTCCAAGCCGAGCACGTAGGAGATTCGTCCGGACAGCGCACTCGAGGTATTACCCGTCAGGAGGTGTCCCCGTACGAGGTCGATCGCGTCGTCCGCACGCGTCGCGTAGCCCTGCTGGTAACCCCCGACGAACACACCGGTCTGGGTGCCGGTCAGCGAGGATGGATCCATTCCCGCCGATTCCAGCGCCTCCCACGACGTCTCCAGCAGCAACCGTTGCTGCGGATCCATCGCCAGCGCCTCACGGGGCGAGATACCGAAGAACTGTGCGTCGAACTCCGCCGCGTCAGGCAGGAATCCACCCCGCGCCGCATACGTCGTCCCGGGTCGTTCCCGCGACGGGTCGTACAAGTGTTCCAGGTTCCAGCCCCGGTCGCCGGGAAAGGCGGTGATCGCGTCCTCACCTCGGACCAGCAACCGCCACAGGTCCTCCGGCGAAGACACCCCACCGGGGAACCGGCAGGCCATTCCGACGATCGCGATCGGCTCTCGAACCGGTGCCGCCGGTCGTCTCCGGAGAGCGGTGATTTCTCCTTTCGCACCGTGCATCCGCTCCAGCACGTGCCGGGCGAGCCTGGCCGGGTTCGGGTGGTCGAACACCACCGTGGCCGGAAGCCGCAGTCCGGTGGCGGTCGCGAGGCGGTTCCGGAGGTCGACCGCGGCCAGCGAATCGACCCCGAGTTCGCGGAAGGCGCTCTCGGCCGGAATCACGGTCCCCTCGCTGTGTCCCAGCGCCGCCGCGGAGACCGAACGAACCAGATCCAGCACGACCCGCTCGCGTTCGGCGGTGGGCAGCGGAGCCAGCCGGTGCGCGAGATACGCCGCCGACCCTCCGCCGGAGTTCCGCGGGCGTGGCGCGGAAGGGACCACCCCGCGCAACAGCCGGGGCACTTCGTCCCTGGACACCATGGCACGGTCCAGCGCCATCGCGATCACGACGGGCTTCTCCGCCCCCAGACCCGCGTCGAAGAGCGCCAGTCCCCGCTCGACACTCAGGTACGCGACGCCGGAGCGCAGCATTCTGGTCAAATCCGTCTGGTCAAGGCGACTGGTGAAACCGAGTTCGCGGGTCCACAGCCCCCAGGCCAGCGCTGTGCCCGGGAGGCCCTGCTCCACACGGTGCCGGACGAGTTCGTCGAGGAAGGCGTTCGCGGCGGCATAGTTGGCCTGTCCAGCGGCACCACTGATACCGGAAAACGACGAAAAGACGACGAAACCCCGTAAGGGAAGCTCACGGGTCAATTCGTGGAGATGCCATGCTCCGTCGACCTTCGGATCCAGCACGCCGTGCAACCGATCGTCGGGGAGACTCGCGACGACCCCGCCACGGTGTATGCCCGCGGCGTGTACGACAGCCGTGAGCGGTTGCTCCGCGGGCATATCGGCCAGCAGGGCCGTGACCTCTTCACGCCGGGAGATGTCGCAGGCCCGGATCCGGACCTCCGCTCCTTGTCCGGACAACTCGGCCACGAGTTCCGCTACGCCCTCCGCGGCCGGGCCACGGCGGCTGACCAGCGTGAGATGACGCATGCCGTGCACGCTGACGAGGTGCCGCGCGACCTCGCGACCGATACCGCTCGTTCCCCCGGTGACCAGCACCGTGCCTTCCCGATCCCAGTTCAGGTCCGCCGGTGCGGGAGCCGGTAACCCGGCCAGTCGTGCCGCCCGCACCTTGCCCTCGCGCAGGCGCAATACGGGCTCGCCGGATTCCAGTGCGGTAGCCAAGGTCGCCGAGGCGAGCTCCCGGGTGCCGTCCTCCACCAGCACGATCCGGCCGGGGTGTTCCGCCTGCGCCGACCGCACGAGGCCGGACACCGCGGCTCCCGTGAAGCCCCCGCCGACGACCACCACGAGTTGCGCGGTGTCGAACCGTGCGTCGGACACCCAATGCCGAAGCAGACCCAACGCCTGCTCCGCGCCGGCGTGCACCGCACCGGGCACGTCCGCCGCGGTACCGCGGGCGGTCTGGTCCCGCAGGTCGAGGACGACGACGCCCGGAATGGCGTCGCCGAACTCGAAATCACCTCGTGTCACGGTGAACCAGGCATCACCGCGCGGGCCACCAACGGGGCTCACTTCGTCCCAGCGCAGGTGATACAGGCGGCCGGGCCGCGAGGTCGGCTGGTCCCCCGTGATCTCGCGGAAACCCGACAACCGTGCCGACGCCACCGGCGCACCGCTGAGGTCGGTCACCACCAGTTCGACGGTTTCGTGGTCCAGGGCGGTCAATCGGATCCGGACGGCATCGGCACCGCGGGCATGGATCGTGACGTCCCGCCAGACGAGCGGATAGCGCATGGATTCGCCCGCGAGCAACGTGGACGCCGGGGCGAGAGCCGCGGCCAGCAGGTGGGGGTGCAGGCCGAATCCGTCGGTGTCGGCGTCCCACGGAAGGCTCGTTTCGGCGATCAGGCTCTCGCTGTCACGCCACAGTGCGCTCAGACCGGGATATAGCGAGACATCGAGTAGCTCGGCATCAGGTCCAGGAAGGACTTCCGCTCCGAACGCGGTGTCCACATCAGACGACGAACCAAGAATGCCTGTGCCGTAACGATCCCAAGGGGCATTCCCGTCCCCGGTCACTCCGGCCGGTCGCGACCACACGGTGAAGCGCCGTTGCCCCGCCGCTTCCGCGTCGACGACCAGTTGCAGGCGAATACCGCCCTCGGGCACCGTAAGCGGCCGGTCGACGGTGAGCGCGTCCACCCGGATCGCGCCCACCGTCTCGGCCGCGTGTGCGGTGAGATCGACCAAGGCGGCTATCGGCGCGGCCGCCGGATCCGCGAAGTCACCGACGTCGGTGACCGCATCGACGCGGCCGCCCCCAGGCTGCGCCGGAGCGGGGATCAAGGCGGTGAACACGTATCCGCCGTCGTCCGGTAGCTCCACCACCGTTTCCATCAGGGCATGCCCGGTGGTCCGTCGCCGCTCGGCGGACATCCCGGGCAAGCCGGCGCCACGCGGCCAGAATCGTTCACGCTGGAAGGCGTAGGTGGGCAGCGGCACGAGACGGCCACCGGCGTACAGCGGCGCCCAGTCGACCGGCACACCCATCACATGGGCTTCGGCAAGCGACCGCAGAAAACGGTCTTTTCCGCCGTCGCCGCGGCGCAGGGTACCGATAACCCTCGCGACAGCACCGGCTTCGGTGATTGTTTCCTCGATCGCGCTCATCAGCACCGGGTGTGGGCTGACCTCGATGAACACGGTGGGCCCGGCAGCCAGCGCCACATGGGTCGCTTGCCTGAAACGCACCGTGTCACGCAGGTTTCTGAGCCAGTACCGCCCGTCGGCACGGGCAGTGTCCATGATTTCCCCGGTGACCGAAGAAACGAAGAGAATGTCGCTTTCCGCCGCACGAACGTCCGCCAGCGCGGACGACAACTCCTCGCTGATGACCTCGATGTCCGGCGAGTGCGACGCGTAATCGACGGCTACCTTACGGACATCAACCCCGGCGGTGCGTCCCAGAGCGGTGAACTCTTCGATCGCGCTGATCGCCCCGGACACCACCACTGAGCCGGGCCCGTTCTCCGCGGCGACGCAGACCCGCTCGCGGCACCTGGCGACAAGGTTTTCGACCACGTCCCGCGGCGCCGTGATTGACGCCATCCCGCCGGTCCCGGCCAGCTTTTCGGCGATCAGCCTGCTGCGCGCCGCTACCACGCGCGCACCGTCCTCAAGCGACAGTCCGCCGGCCACGACGGCGGCGGCGATCTCCCCCTGGGAGTGCCCGAGGACAGCGGTGGGCCGGACGTCCCACGATCGCCAGAGCTCGGCCAAGGCGACCATCACGGCCCACGAGGCCGGTTGCACCACCTCGACCCGGTCCAGTTCCTCACCGTCACTCAAGAGGTCCAGCGGTGACCAGTCCACGTAGGGTTCCAAAGCCGCCGCGCATTCTCGTAACCGAGCCGCGAACGCCGGTGACGAGCCCATCAGTTCGCGCGCCATACCGGTCCATTGCGCGCCCTGACCGGGAAACACGAACACGCAGCGCGGCCCCACGGACTCCGCGACCCCCAGCACGACCGGCGAAGCCGGATCGCCCGCGGCGAACGCCGCCAAGGACTTCCGTAGTTCGTCCTGGTCGTCACCGAGCACCACGGCGCGGTGAGCGAACAACGAACGCGCGGTATGAAGTGTGTAGCCGATGTCCGCGAGCACCGCTCCAGCGTGTCCGTCCAAATAGGACAAAAGTGCGGCCGCCTGGCCGTTGAGCGCTTCGGGGGACTTCGCGGACAGCAGCAGCGGCGGAACGCTCGCACCAGCCCCGCGCAGCCCCGGTCCCGGTGACCAGTCAGGCTCCTCCAGCACGAGATGGGCGTTGGTGCCGCTGATGCCGAAGGACGAGACCGCCGCGCGCCGGGGGCGTCCCGGTTGTGGCCACGGCCTCCGCTCGGTCAGCACCTCCACCGCACCCGCCGCCCAGTCGACCTTCGCCGATGGCGTAGTCACGTGCAAGGTCTTCGGCAGCGTCTGATGCCGCATCGCCATCACCATCTTGATGACGCCGGCCACTCCCGCGGCGGCCTGGGTATGGCCGATGTTGGACTTCACGGACCCGAGCCAGAGCGGCCGCCCGGCCTCGCGATTCTGCCCGTAGGTCGCGATGAGCGCGTGGGCCTCGATAGGGTCTCCCAATTCGGTCGCGGTCCCGTGTGCCTCCACGGCGTCGACGTCGACGGGCGACAACCCGGCGAACCCGAGCGCTTGGCGGATCACGCGTTGCTGCGAAGGCCCGTTCGGAGCGGTCAAGCCGTTCGACGCGCCATCGGAGTTGACCGCGGAACCACGCAGCACCGCCAGTACCTCGTGGCCGTTGCGCCGCGCGTCGGACAACCTCTCCAACACCACGACTCCGGCACCTTCGCTCCATACCGAACCCGCGGCGTCATCGGCGAACGAACGGCAGCGACCATCGACGGAAAGCACACCCTGCCGCGAAAACTCGACGAAAGCACCGGGCGTGCTCAGCACGGTGGCTCCGCCCGCGAGCGCCAGTTCGCACTCCCCCGCACGCAGCGACTGCGCCGCGAGGTGGATGGCTACGAGCGAGGACGAACACGCCGTGTCGACCGTGACAGCAGGCCCTTCCAGGCCGAGCAGGTACGACACCCTGCCGGTCGCGACGCTGCCTGCGCTACCGGTACCGAGATAGTCCGCGGCAGCCTGGGGAAACCCGCCGAGTGCGGGATAGTCGTGGTAGATGAGCCCGGCGAACACACCCGTGCGGCTGCCACGCAACGACAACGGGTCGATGCCCGCCCGTTCGAAACCCTCCCAGGCCGTCTCCAACAACAGCCGTTGCTGCGGGTCCATGCCCAGGGCTTCACGGGGCGAGATGCCGAAGAACGCGGCGTCGAAGTCGGTGGCCGTGTCGATGAATCCGCCGCGGTCGGTGTAGGTGGTCGCGGGCCGGACCCGGTCCGGGTCGTGGACACCGGCGATGTCCCAGCCACGGTTGCCGGGGAAGGACGTGATGCCCTCTTGGCCGTCCGCGACGAGCCGCCACAGGTCTTCCGGGCTGGTGACACCGCCGGGGTAACGGCAGGCCATGCCCACGACGACGACCGGGTCGTCGTCCACCGGATCGCCGACGGCCAGGGTTTCGCGTCCGGTCTCCGGCTCGGCGGCGGTGTGGAACGCGGCCAGTTCCCGGTCCAGGAAAGCGGCGAGCGCGGCCGGGGTCGGATAGTCGAAGACGGCCGTGGCGGACAGAGCTACTCCGGTCGCCCTTTCCAGGCGATTGCGCAGTTCCACCGCTGAGAGCGAGTCGAAGCCCGCCTCGTGGAACGTCTGCTCGGGCTGGACCGCGCCGGGCGACGCGTAACCGAGGACGAGTGCGGCGTGGACGCGCACCATGTCCAGCGTCGTCTGCCCGGCGCGCGGTCCACCGGCCACCGACGCGGGCGCCACGGGCGCGCGCCGGGCCACCAGATGATCGAACACGGGCGGGAGGTCGTCCCGCGCACGCAGCGTGGAGAGATCGAACTCGGTGGCGACGACCGTCGGATGGTGACCGCTGACGGCGCGGTCGAAGCAGGCCAGTGCGTTGGCCGGAGGCATGGGAACCACGCCCGAACGGGTCATACGCCGCAGGTCGGTCTCGCCGAGGTTGCCGATCATGCCGCCGTCGGCCGAGTCCGCCGCCCACGGGCCCCAGGCAAGCGCGGTGGCGGGCAATCCGAGCGTGCGGCGATGTTCCGCCAGCGCATCGAGAAACGCGTTCGCCGACGCGTAGCCGGCCTGCCCCGGCGAACCCACAGTGCCGGTCACGGAGGAGAACAGCACGAAGGCCGAGAGGTCCAGCCGGCTGGTCAGTTCGTGCAGGTGCCAGGCCGCGGCGACCTTCGGTCGCAGGACCTTTCCGAGGCGATCGCCGGTCAACGCGCCTATCACGCCGTCGTCGACGATTCCGGCCGCGTGCACGACCGCCGTGAGCGGATGCCCGGCCGGCACGAGCCGGAGCAGTTCAGCCACCTCGTCACGGTTCGAGACATCACACGCGACCACGCGCACGGACGCCCCGTGCGCCGCGAGTTCCCCGGCCAGTCCCTCCGCGCCACCGTGCCGGCTCGCGAGGAGTAGATGCCGGACACCGTGGCGGTGGACCAGGTGGCGGGCGACGGCCCGGCCCAGGCCACCCGTACCGCCGGTGATCAGCACCGTGCCCTGAGGTGCGAGCGGGCGTGGGAGCGTCAGCACGACCTTACCCACGTGCCTGGCCTGGCTGACGAAGCGGAACGCGTCCCGCGCGGACCGGATGTCCCACGTCGTGATGGGCAAGGGCGCGAGAGTGCCGTCCGCGAACAACTCCGAGAGCGTCGCGAACATTTCGCCGATCCGGTCCGGGCCGACCTCGAACAGGTCGAACGCCCGGTAAGCGATACGGGGATGGTCTTCGGGCCGCCGGATGTCGGTCTTCCCCATTTCGACGAACCGGCCGCCGGAGGACAGCAATCTCATCGACGCGTCGATGAACGCGCCATCAAGTGCGTTGAGGACGACGTCTATTCCGCGCCCGGCGGAGAGCGAACGGAATGACCGCTCGAATTCCAGCGAACGTGATGAAGCGATGTGATCGCCGGCGACCCCGAGCGCGCGGACCGCGGGCCATTTGGCGGGGCTCGCGGTCGCGAAGACTTCGGCTCCGAGGTGCCTCGCAAGGCGGATCGCGGCTGTCCCGACTCCCCCCGCGCCCGCGTGCACGAGCACCCGCTCGCCGGTCCCCAGGGCAGCGAGATCCACCAGGCCGTGGTACGCCGTCAGGTAGGCCACCGGTACGGACGCTGCCTGCTGGAATGACCATGGCGCCGGAAAAGCCGACAGCATCCGGTGATCGGTCACGGCGCTTTGCCCCGCGCCACCGGGAAAAAGCCCCATGACCTTTTGACCCACGACGAAGCGGGTGACCCCGGGGCCGACTTCGGCCACCACACCCGCGGCCTCCGCTCCGACGGGGCCGGCCGTGGCGCCGGGATACATGCCCAATGCGGTGAGTACGTCGCGAAAATTGAGACCGACCGCCCGCACGTCGATCCGCACCTGACCGGGCGCCAGGGGGGTGCCGGGGGCAGGCGCGAGTACGAGTTCGTCCAGCGTGCCGTTGCCGACTTCGAGGCGCCAGGGGACGTCGCCGACGGGCGGTTCGAGCCCTTCCCCGGCACGGATCCTGTTCAGCCGGGCCACCCGGATGCCACCCTGGCGAACCGCGACCTGAGGTTCGCCGGCGGAAACGGCGGCGGCCACCGCGTCGGCGGTCACCGCGTCGGTGTCCAGGTCGACCAGGACGAACCGGCCGGGATTTTCCGCCTGCGCCGAACGCACGAAGCCCCACACCGAAGCGGCTGCCAGGTCGATCGGGGGACCACCGGGCTCCGGGCAGACCGCCCAGTGCGTCACCACCACGAGCCTGGCTTTCGCGAAACGTTCGCCGGAAAGCCACTCGCTGACCAGTCCGAGGCCGCGGGCGACCAGTGCGTGCGCCTCTTCGGGCGTACTGCGCTGTCGGGTCCCGCGCAGCGGAACGATCACCACATCCGGTACCGCCGCCGGTATCCGCGACAAGTCGTCGACCACGAGCCAACCGTCCGACGGCTCCGGCTTGTGGTCCCCGTCCGTGTCCATCCACGCGAGCCGGAACAGCGCGTTGTCAACGGCGGGCCGAACGGAATGATCGATCGTTGCCGCGCGCAGGGTCAGTGAACTGGCGGAGAGGACATGTTCTCCCGCTGGATCGATCAGTTCGAGGGAAACGGTGTCCGAAGACAGCCGGCTCAGCCGGGCCCGCGCCGTGAAGACTCCGCGCGCACCGGCCGACACGCCACTCCAGGCGAACGGCATCGGCACGGGCACGTCGTCGAGTCCCGCGTACGCCGTGGCGTGGAGCGCGGCGTCCAGAAGCGCGGGGTGGATGGCGAACGCATCGACGTCCGCGCGTTCGGCCTGGGGCAGGACCACCTCCGCGAAGACATCGCCGTCGCACTGCCACACCGCCTTCAGGCCCTGGAAGGCCGGCCCGTAGGACAAGCCATCGGTCGCCGGGTCATACGCGCCGGTGAGGTCGACGTGACGTGCTCCGTCCGGAGGCCACTCCCGTGCCCAGGAAACACCCGATCCGTCCGGCTCGGCCGCGCACAGTTTCCCGCTGGCGTGATGCGCCCACGGCTCATCGGGCGAGTCGACGGAGCGCGCGTGGACGTTCAGTCGGCGGGTGCCGTCCGCGGCCGGCTCGGCGACCTTCAGTTGCACGGTGACTTCCCCCTTGGGGGAAAGCACCAAGGGCTCGTGCAGGATCAGTTCGGAGACACCGCCGAGCCCCACATGGTCAGCCGCGCACAGCGACATCTCCAGCAACGCGGTGCCAGGCACGACGATCCGGTCACCTACGCGGTGGTCGGCCAGCCAAGGCTGTCTCCGGGGGGAAAGCGTCCCGTTGAACAACACCTCGGCGGAGTCGGCCAGTTCCACGATGGTGCCCAGTAGCGGATGTTCGTCCTCGGCGGGCGCCACCGCCGCGACCCTTGGCCAGAATGATTCGTGCTGAAAGGGATACGTGGGCAAGTCGACTCTGCGTGCCCTGGCCGTGCCGAAGAACCGGTCCCAGTCGATGCCGACACCGTGGACGTGGGCTTCGGCGAGCCCGGCGGCCAACTCCGCTTCTTCACCACGACCGCTCCGCATGGTGGCGACGCCCACCGCATCCGGCACGATTTCCCTGGCCATCGCGACGAGCGCGCCCCCGGGTCCGACCTCCACGAAGGTATCCGCGCCGTGGCGCGCCAGTTCCGCCACCGCGTCGGCGAAGCGTACGGTGCGGCGGACGTGCTCCACCCAGTAATCCGCACTGGCCATGTCGTGACCGACGGTGCCGCCGGTCACCGTGGACACGATCGGGAGAGACGCGTCGCCGTATCGCACGCTTTCCGCGACCGTGCGGAATTCGTCGAGCATCGGGTCCATGAGCGGGGAATGGAAAGCGTGGCTCACCGCGAGTCGCTTGGTCCGCCTGCCCTTGGCCGCGAACCGTTGTGCCAACTCGGTTACCGCGTTCTCGTCACCAGCCACCACCACGGCGCTGGGGCCGTTCACGGCAGCCACCGCCACAGCTCCCTCGCCATCGAGATATGACGACATCTCGTCCTCGCCGACGCTGACGGCGACCATCGCGCCGCCTGCCGGCAGCGCCTGCATCAGCCGCGCGCGGGCGGCCACCAGACGACACGCGTCGGGCAGGGTGAGGATGCCGGCCACATGAGCGACGGCGAACTCGCCGTTGGAGTGGCCCGCGAGGTACCGGGGTCGTACGCCCCAGGACTCCAGCAGCCGGAACAGCGCCACTTCGACCGCGAACATCGCCGGCTGGGTATACACCGTCTGGTCCAGCCGGGCCTGATCCCCGATCGCGTCACGCAACGGAGGCCCGAATTGATCAAGCACCTGGTCGTACGCCTGGGCGAAGACGGGATACCGGGCGGCGAGTCCGCTGCCCATCCCGGCGCGTTGAGCGCCTTGTCCGGGAAACAGGAACGCCGTTCTGGCTTCACGGGCGCGGCCACGGGTGAGCCCCGCGTGCTCGTCGTCCCCGGCCAGCGCTCGCAGCGCGGCCACGAAATCCCCACGGTCCTTCGTCGTGACGGCCGCCCGGTATTCGAAGGACTCCCGGGTCGTCGCCAGTGAATACGCGACATCGACGGGCTCGGCCACGGCGAGCACTTCGACCAGCCGAGCCGCACTTTCGCGCAGGGCGGCTGGTGTTTTGGCGGACAGGACAAGGGGGACGGCAGTGGTTGCGCCGGTTTCACCCGCTTCACCGGCCGGCACCCCGGAGGCGGGTGCCTGCTCGACGATGAGATGCGCGTTGGTGCCACTGACGCCGAAGGACGACACAGCGGCGCGGCGGGGGCTCTCCTTCCCGGGCCACGGCCGTTGCCCGGTCAGCAAGGACACGGCACCGGAGGACCAGTCCACATGGGACGACGGTTTCCCGGCGTGCAGGGTGGCGGGAAGCACGCCATGCCGGATGGCTTGGACGACCTTGATGATCCCGCCGACACCGGCCGCCGCCTGAGTGTGCCCGATGTTCGACTTGAGCGACCCGAGATAAAGGGGCCTGCCGCCGGCGCGTTCCTGCCCGTAGGTGGCCAGCAACGCCTGGGCCTCGATGGGATCGCCGAGCACGGTGCCGGTGCCGTGGGCTTCGACCAGGTCGATGTCGGCCGGCGTCAGCGACGAGTTCGCCAGCGCTCGCCGGATCACCCGTTGCTGGGACGGACCGTTCGGTGCGGAGAACCCGTGGGACGCACCGTCGGAGTTGACGGCGGATCCGCGGAGCACGGCAAGGACTTCGTGCCCGTTGCGGTGGGCGTCGGAAAGGCGCTCCAGCAGCAACACCCCGACGCCTTCCGCCCAGCCGGTGCCGTTCGCCCCGTCACCGAAGGCCCGGCAACGGCCGTCGGGTGACAGGGCGTTTTGCCGGGCGAACTCGACGAACAGACGGGGGGTCGCCATCACGGTGACTCCACCGGCGAGCGCGAGGGACGACTCGCCTGACCGCAGGGACTGCATCGCGAGGTGGGTGGCGACGAGGGAGGAGGAGCAGGCTGTGTCGATCGACAGCGAAGGACCCTGCCAGCCGAAAGTGTAGGACAGCCGGCCCGAGATGATGGCCGCGGCCGCGCCGGCGCCGCCCGACATTTCGGCCCGGTGAGCGAGCAGATCCCAGTAGTCCTGGCCATTGGAACCGACGAAAACACCGATTTCGGCACCGGCCGAGCTTCCCGGCCGGATACCCGCGCGCTCCAGGGCCTCCCACGCGGCCTCCAGCAGAAGCCGCTCCTGGGGGTCCATCGCCAGCGCATCTCGCGGCGAGATCCCGAAAAACGCGTTGTCGAATTCCGCCGGGTGGTCGAGGAATCCGCCGTACACCGGTTCGGGCAGCTCCCAGCCACGTCCCGCCGGCACCTCGGAAATGGCATCGACTCCGTCGGCGACCAGCCGCCACAGTTCTTCAGGGGTATTGACACCACCCGGATAGCGGCAGCTCATCGCGATGATCGCGATGGGTTCCTGACTCGCGGACTCCACCTCGCGCAGCCGGCGGCGCACCTGCTTCAGCTCGTTTCCCGACCGTTTCAGATAGTCGAGCAGTTTCTGTTCGTCGACCATCGGTCAGTCACCAACCCGGTTCGATGCGGAAGGAATTTCTCGATCGGCGCGGGTCATTCCATCTCCCGGTCGAGGAAGGCGAGAATATCTTCCGCGGTGGCGTTGTCGCCGAGTTCCGGAGAAGCGGGACTCGCGATACCGTCCAGCGCCCGGTGCACGGAAGACACCAGGGTCTGCAGGCGCGCGCTGAGCTTGAAGCGCTCGAGGTCGTCCGGGCTCAGTCCGGCTACTGTGGACTCCAGCCGGTCGAGCGCGGCAAGCACGGGCTCCACCTCGGAGGCCAGGTCGTCGCCGCCGAGCAAGGACGCGAGGTGACGAACCAGCTTCCCGGCCGAGGGATAGTCGAACAACAGCGTGGCGGGAAGCCGCAGGTCGACCGCGGAAGCAAGACGGTTCCGCAGTTCGACGGCACCGAGGGAGTCCAGTCCGAGTTCGCCGAAACTTGTCCGCGGATCGATGGCATCCGGACCTTCGTAGCCCAGCAGAGCGGCTACCTCACCGCGAACGAGCACGAGCAATGCTTCTTCGAGTTCCGGCCCGGTCAGTTCGGTCACATTCTTCGTCGCGGTCGCGGGAGTCGCGGTGGTGTCGGCGGTGGCGATGGCCCGCGCTTCTGGAAGCGCGGAAAAGAGGGCACTGCGGCGTACCGCGGTGAACTGGGGTACCAGTTGTTCCCACCGGACATTCGCGACGAGCACAGCGTGATCCCTCTCCTCGAGCGCGCGCCGCAGGGCGATGAGCGCGGAGTCCGGCGCCATGGGTTCCATGCCGTGCCACGACGTACTCGTCGCCGACACCGTGCCGGCCATGCCCGCGCCGGCCCAGGGGCCCCATGCGACCGACAGTGCGTGGAGCCCCTGGGCTCGCCTCATCTGCGCAAGCGCGTCGAGGTAGGCGTTGGCCGCGGCATAGTTCGCTTGGCCCGCACCACCGAGCACACCCGACACCGATGAGAACAACACGAAGTGCTCCAGATTGTGGTCACGGGTCAGTTCGTGGAGGTGCCACGCGCCGAGGACCTTAGGCCGCACCACGGCGGCCAGCCGCTCGCCCGTCAACGACTCGATGACGCCGTCGTCCAGCACGCCGGCCAGGTGGAAGACGCCAGTGAGCGGGCGGTCGGCTGGAACGCCGGCGATCAGGCGGGCCAGAGCCTCGCGGTCGCCGAGGTCGGCCGCTGCCACGCTGACGGACACCCCCCTAGCCGCCAGCTCCGCGACGAGCTCACCGGCGCCGGGCGCATCGGCCCCTCGCCGTGAGACCAACAGCAGATTTGTCGTACCATTGCCGGCCAGCCATCGCGCGACGTGGCGCCCGAGCGCTCCGGTGCCGCCCGTCACGAGCACTGTCCCTTGTGGACGCCGGGGCTTCGTAGGCGTCCGGGCACCAGGCATAGGCACGCGGACGAGCCGTCGAGCCAGGACGCCAGGTGCGCGCAGGGCGATCTGATCTTCGTCGCCCGGCCCGGACAGTATCGCGAGTAACTCCCGCACCGCTTGAGGGGTGGGTTGCTCCGGCAGGTCGACCAGGCCGCCCCACCGGTGCGGGTACTCCAGCGCCGCGACCCGGCCGAAACCCCAGAGCTGGCTCTGCCCAGGCTCGATCACGCTGTCGTCGCTCGTCGCCGCCACCGCGCCTCGCGTCATCGTCCACAGTCGTCCATCCACAGTGGACCGCAGCAGCTCCATGGTCGCGGCGAGACCCCGGTGCACGCCGTCGCCGACATCGAGATCCGTACCGGCGAAAGACACGATTCCGGCGAAGCCGTCGCCGGGGAGTTCCTCACCGGTCTCGAACTCGACGACGGACGCGGTGTGCCGCAATGCCTCTCGTATCGCGACCGGCCACGGGGTGCCGGCGATGTCCGGGGGCACGACGAGCGCCCAGGTACCCGTCGGCTGGCCAGGGGGAACCTGGACGGGTTGCCAGTCGACGCGGTAACGCCAACGGTCCGGGAAACCGCTTTCTCCGACGACCGTAGGGGCCTTCGCCCAGTAGCTGTCGTGCTGGAAAGCATACGTCGGCAGGTGAGCGCGCCTGGCCGGTGTGCCCGGGAACAATTCCTCCCACGAAACACGGCCGCCGTTGACATACAGAGCCGCCAGCGCGGACAGCAAGGACAGGGTCTCGTCGGCAGCGCCGCGTAGCGCGGGAACCGCTACCTCCGTGGCGTCCCGCTGTTTCCCCGCGCTCGGTGTGTCACCTACCAGGGCCGAAAGCACGGCCTGCGGCCCCAGTTCCAGAAACCTGGTTGCGCCCGCACGGCGCGTAGTCTCCAGCCCGTCGGCGAATCGGACCGTCTCGCGAATCTGGCGAACCCAGTATTCGGGGTCGTCGACCTCCTCGGCGATCTCTCCGGTAAGCCCAGAGACCACCATGATCCGAGGTGGGTGAAAGGTGACGGAATGGGCAACTCGGCGGAACTCCGCCAGTACCGGTTCCATCAGCGGCGAGTGGAACGCCCCGGAGACCTTGAGACGGGTCACCTCCCGTCCGGCGGCGGCGAAACGGGCGCCCAATTCGGTGACGGCGTCCACGGGACCGGACACCACGATCGAACGCGGTCCGTTGACCGCGGCGATGGACACCCGCCGTGCGCCCCCGGCCGGCGCGTCGATTTCCGCCTGGACCTCGGCTTCCGACGCGGCTACGGCGAACATGGCGCCGCCTGGGGGCAACTGGTCCATCAGGCGGCCACGGGCCGCCACCAGCGCGCACACGTCGTCGAGGCTGAGGACACCGGCGATATGCGCGGCCGCCAGTTCGCCGATGGAATGCCCCAGCAGCATGTCGGGGACGACGCCCCAGGATTCGACCAGCCGGAACAACGCTGTTTCGAGCGCGAGCAGACCCGCCTGGGCGTAGGCGGTCGAATTCAGCAGGTCCGAATGTCCGGCTTCGAAAAGCACATCCTTGAGCGGATATTCCAACTCGGCGGTGAACCGGTCACAAACCTGGTCGAACGCGAGGGCGAACGCCGGGTGGTCCCGGTAAAGATCGCGTCCCATGCCCGGGCGCTGAGCACCCTGCCCGGTGAACAAGAACGCCGTCCTGCCCTCGGTTCGCGCGTCGCCTTCGGCGACGCGCGAGGACCGCTCATCGTGCAGGAAGGCACGCAGCGCTCCGGTCAGTTCCTCCCGGTCCGCACCGAGAAACACCGCGCGATGCGGCAAAGCGGATCGTGTGGTCACCAGCGCGTGGCCGATACTCTCGGCGGAATCCCGCGAGGATCCGGCATGGACAAGCAGCCGTTCGGCCTGCGCCCGCAACGCTTTCCGGCTGTGGCCGGACAGCACCCAGGGCACCGTCGGCAGTGCGGCCCCGGCCGGCGCGCGGACCGGCTGAGACCACGCTGCCGGCGCGTCCTCGACGATCACGTGCGCGTTGATCCCCGTCATGCCGAACGAAGAGACGCCGGCACGACGGAGGTGACCGGCCGCGGGCCAGTGGACGGCTTCGGTGAGGAGCCGCACCCCGCCCGCCTGCCAATCGACATGGGACGACGGTCTCCCGGCGTGCAACGTCCTGGGCAGCCGGCCGTGATCCATCGCCAGCACCATCTTGATCACGCCCGCGACACCGGCGGCCGCCTGCGTGTGCCCGAAGTTCGATTTCACCGAGCCGAGCCACAGCGGCCGGTCACGGACCCTGCCGTGGCCGTAGACCGCTTGCAGGGCCTGCACTTCGATCGGATCACCGAGGGTGGTGCCGGTGCCGTGCCCCTCCACCGCGTCCACATCGGACGGATCGAGTCCTGCCGCGGCAAGGGCCTGACGGATCACCCGTTGTTGCGAGGGACCGTTGGGTGCGGTGAAGCCGTTCGACGCTCCGTCCGAATTGACCGCCGACCCGCTGATCACGGCCAGTACGTCGTGGCCGCGACCGCGCGCGACGGACAGCCGCTCCAGTACCAGAATTCCCACGCCCTCCGCCCAGCCGGCGCCATTGGCGGAATCCGCGTAGGAGTGGCAACGACCGTCCGCGGACAGCACCCCCATCCGCTGGAACGCCGTGATGCTGTCCGGAGTGGACAAGACGGTGACCCCGCCCGCGAGCGCGAGTTCGGACTCTCCCGTCCGCAACGATTGAGCCGCGACGTGCAACGCGACGAGCGAAGACGAGCAGGCGGTGTCGATCGTCATCGTCGGGCCCTGCAAACCCAGTTGATACGCGACCCGGCCGGGTATCGCGCTGCCCGCGGTGGTGGTCCCGGGATAGTCGTGATACATGACCCCGGTGAATACGCCGGTCCGGCTTCCCCGGAGCGACAGCGGGGCGATTCCGGCTCGCTCCAACGCCTCCCACGCCACTTCGAGCAGCAGACGCTGCTGTGGATCGGTGGCCACGGCCTCGGCGGGACTGACCCCGAAAAGACCGGCGTCGAACGCGGAGGCACCTTCGAGAAACCCGCCCTCCCGGAGTTCACCGAGCGCGTCCGTGGTCCAGCCACGATCCTCCGGAAGCGGTCCCACGACATCGCGGCCCTCCGCGAGCAGTTCCCACAGCGTCTCGGGAGAGTCGACACCGCCGGGAAACCGGCAGCTCATGCCGATGATGGCGATCGGCTCGTCCGTGGCCGCCGCGGACGAGGTGACGTGCTCCACCGTCGAGGTCGTCGGCGCTGTGACGCCGAGTGCCCGTTTGAGATGGTCCGCGACGGCGGCCACCGTGGGATGGTCGAACACCAAGGTGGCGGGCAGGGCCAGCCCGGTCTCTCCGGACAACGCGTTGCGCAGTTCGACCGACGCGAGGGAATCGAAACCGAACTCGCTGAGCGCCCGGTCCGGATCGACAGCGGAAATGCCGCGGTGGCCGAGTACCGCAGCGACCTGACCACGGACCAGGTCGACGAGCAACCGGTCCTGCTCGGCCTCGGCCAGCGGGGCGAGCCGGTCCGGCAACGGAAGGCCGGACGCCACGGCGACCGCCCGCCGCGCCGGGGAACCGGCGAGTGGCCGCAGCACCTGGGGAAGTTCGTCCTTCCTGGCACGCAAGGCGGACGGGTCGATCCGCATCGCCACCACGTTTCCCAGGCCGCCACCGACGACCTCGTCCAGCAGGCCGAGCGCTTCGCCGGTGGCCAAGGGCGGCATTCCCAGCCTGCGCATCCGCTGCACGCGGCTCGCGTCGATGGGCACACCGTCGACCCGGGTGGCCTCCCAAAGGCCCCAGGCCACCGCGGACGCCGGGAAACCTGCCGCACGGCGGGTCCTGGCAAGACCGTCGAGACAGGCGTTCGCCGCCGCATAGGCTCCTTGACCGGCTCCGGCCACGAGCCCCGCGGAGGAGGAAAACAGCACGAACGCGGACAGATCGAGCCCACGCGTGAGTTCGTCCAAGTTTTCCGCGCCGCGCACCTTGGCCGCGAAAGTGGTCTCGATCTGCTCCACGGTCAGGTCCGTGATCACCGAGTTGCCGACAGCGCCGGCCGCGTGCACGACGACCGAAAGTGCGTCTTCGCCGCGCAGAAGCGCGGCCAGGGCGCCGCGGTCGGATACGTCGCATTCGGCGAAACGGATGGTCACGCCGGGGGAAGCAAGTTCGTCACGAAGTGCTTCCGCGCCCGGGGCGGCGAGTCCCCGGCGGCTCACCAGCAACAGGTCGGTGACCCCGTGGACGGTGACGAGATGGCGTGCGACCAGCGCTCCGAGACCCGAGGTACCTCCGGTGACCAGTACCGTGCCGACGGTCGGCCAGACCGGCCGGGCATCCTCCGGCTCCGGGTCGGCGACGGCGGACAAGCGCGGGCGCACGAGCGTTTCGTCCCGTGCGGCGAGTTCGGTCTCGCCCGCTTCCACCGCGGCCGCGATCGCCGGGCTGCTCTCTCCGTCGAACAGCACGATCCTGCCGGGGTGTTCTGCCTGCGCGGCGCGGACCAGCCCCCACACCGCGGCCGCCCCGGGGCTGGGCGGGTCCTCGGATTCGACGACCGCGACGGCCCCACGGGTCGCGACAATCAGGCGTGAGGGCGCGAACCGCGGCTCGGTCAACCAGGTCCGGATTACCGACAGGGTTGCCGAGACCATGCGTTCCGGCCGTTCGTGCGCCGGAACACGCCACGCCACGAGCGGGGGCACCGGCCTTTCGTCCCGGAAGAACCACTCGGAGTCGGCCCACACCGGCGTAACGTCATGGTCCTGCCCGGCGGGGACGGGGTCCCACACCACCTGCCACAGCGGGATCCGGCGAGGGGGCGCGGCCGAGGCGAGCCTGTCTTCGGTGACCGGGCGCCCCACGAGCGACTCGACGGTGGCCAGCGGAGCGCCGAGGGCGTCCGCGAGATCGACCCGGACGGTGTCACGGACGGCGCGAATCCGGACCCTCGCCATGGCGGCTCCGTTCGCGTGCATCCGCACTCCCGACCACGCGAACGGGAGCACCGCGCGGTCGTCGTCCTCCACGACCATCCGGAGATGCAGTGCCGCGTCCAGCAAGGCCGGATGGACGGCGTACCCGCCGGGCGGCACCGGCAACTTCACCTCGGCGAAAAGGTCGTCACCAAGCCGCCACGCGGCATTCAGCCCCCGGAATGCCGGGCCGTAGCGGTATCCCCGGGCGGCGAGGTGATCGTAGGCGCCGGTGACATCGACGGGGCCGGCCCCGGCAGGAGGCCAAAGCCGCAGGTCGGCAGGGGTGATCGAATTCTCTGACGCGACCACACCGCGGGCATGGCAACTCCACTGGCCCTCGCCGTCGTCATCAGGCCGCGAGTGGATGGACAACGGCCTGCCACCGGTCCGGTCCGGCGCACCGATTTCGATCCGGAGATCCACTCGCCGGTCCACGGGCACGATCAGCGGCGCCTCCAGGACCAATTCGAGCAGCGCCGGGCTGCCCACCTCCTCCCCCGCGCGGCAGGCCAGTTCGACCAGGCCGGTGCCGGGCAGCAGGACGGTGCCCAGCACCGCGTGATCGGCCAGCCACGCGTGCTCGTCAAGGGACAGGTGCCCGGTCAGCACGTGGCCGCCCGTGGCAGGCAGAGCGACCGAGCCGTCCAGTATCGGATGCGTCAGGCCCGATGGTGGCTCCGCCGGTGGCCGGGCGGTCGCCAGCCAAAAGGACTCGCGCTGGAACGGATACGTGGGTATCGACACGGTGCGGCGACCGGGAAACAGTCGGGCCCAGTCGACGGGCACGCCTCGCACGTAAGCTCTGGCGAGGGCGGTCTGGACCGCCTGGGTTTCGCTGTGGCCACGCCGTAGCGTCGGGATGAACTCCGCCCCCGGCACGATATCCGTGCCCAGCGCGGAGAGTACGGCGTCGGGTCCCAACTCGACGAATGCCGTGACCCCGGACGCGGTCAGAGTCCGGACGGCGTCCTCGAACCGCACGGTGTCGCGCACCTGGCGTACCCAGTACTCCGGATCCGTGACCTCGCCGGTGACGTAGCCGCCGGTCACCGTGGACACCATCGGAATCCGGGGCGGATGGTAGGTGATCCGCCCGGCCACCGCGCGGAAATCGGCGAGCATGGGATCCATCAGCGGTGAGTGGAACGCGCGGCTCACCCGGAGCCGTTTCGTACCGCCGAACCGCTCGCCGAGAGCGAGTACGGCGGTCTCCTCGCCCGAAACGACCACGGAGGCAGGTCCGTTGACGGCCGCGATACTGACCGCACCCGCGTATTCCTCGAGGTAAGCGCGTACCGCGGTTTCTGTCGCGCGCAGGGACATCATGGCACCGGCCGACGGCAACGCACCCATCAGCCGGCCGCGAGCGGTGACCAGTTTCACCGCGTCCGCGGCGTCGAACACACCGGCCACATGTGCCGCGGCGATCTCGCCGATGGAGTGCCCCGCCACGTGGCCGGGCACCAGGCCCCAGGATTCCAGCAACCGGAAGAGGGCCACCTCGACCGCGAAGATCGCCTGCTGAGCGAATTCCGTACGGTCCAGTGTCACGTTCTCCGCGGAGAAGACGATTTCCCGTAAAGCGGGTTCGGTCACTTCGTCGAACGCTTCGGTGTAAACGGGGAACGCCTCATACAGTTCGCGTCCCATCCCGGCCCGCTGCGCGCCTTGGCCGGTGAACAAGAAGGCGGCTGTTTCAGAGCCGGATGCCGCGGCGCCGTCGGCGAGGACGGTGCCGTCCGGGAGCGCGACGGCACGATGCCGGAAGTGATCCCTGCCGGTGGCAAGAGAAAAGCCGATATCCGCCGAGGGCAGGTCCCGCGTCCGCGCGTACGCCATCAATTGTTCGCGTCGCGCGCTCAACGCGGTTTCGTTCTTGGCCGAAAGCACCCAGGGCACGAAGGAATGCCCGGTTTCCGGGGCGGCTGCTCCGGAACGGGCCGGGCTGTCGCCGGGGAAGTCTTCCAGCACCACGTGGGCATTGGTGCCGCTGATGCCGAACGAGGAGACTCCCGCCCGGCGCGGGCGGTCCGAGTTCGGCCACGGTCGTGCCTCGGTGGCGAGTTCGACAGCACCCTCGCTCCAGTCGACATGAGGAGACGGTTCTTCCGCGTGGAGCGTGCGCGGCACGACGCCGTGCCGCATCGCGAGGACCATCTTGATCACTCCGGCCACGCCGGCCGCGGCCTGGGTGTGACCGAGATTCGACTTCACCGAGCCCAGCAGCAGAGGCGTTTGGCGGTCTCGCCCGTAGGTGGCCAGTAGTGCCTGCGCCTCGATCGGGTCGCCCAGCGTGGTGCCGGTGCCGTGTCCGTCCACAACGTCCACGTCGACGGGGCGCAATCCCGAGACGGCGAGTGCCCGCTGGATGACTCGCTGCTGCGCCGGACCGTTGGGTGCGGTGATGCCGTTCGACGCTCCATCGGAGTTCACCGCCGATCCCCGGATCACCGCGGCCACCGGGTGCCCGTTGCGCCTGGCGTCGGAAAGTCTTTCCAGGACAAGCACTCCGGCGCCCTCGGCCCATCCGACCCCGTCCGCCGCCGCGCCGAACGACCGGCACCGTCCGTCGCTGGACAGCGCCCGCTGGCGCGCGAACTCGGCGAACGGCTCCGGAGTCGCCAGGACGGTGACTCCGCCGGCCAGCGCGAGCGAGCAGTCACCCGAACGGAGCGCCTGCGCCGCTTGGTGCAGCGCGACCAGGGAGGACGAACACGCGGTGTCCACCGTGATCGCCGGCCCTTCCAGGCCAAGGGTGTAGGCGACTCGCCCCGAAACCATGCTGCCGGAACTCGCCCGGCCCGTGCCGGCAGCGCTGGGCCAGATGCCGTAGTCGTGATACATCACGCCCGCGAACACGCCGGTTTGGCTGCCCCGCAGAGATGCCGGGGCGATCCCGGCCCGCTCCACCGCTTCCCAGGCCAGTTCCAGCATGATGCGTTCCTGCGGGTCCATCGTGATCGCGTCCCGGGGCGAAACGCCGAAAAAGTCGGCGTCGAACTCGGCGGCGTCAAGGAGGAATCCGCCGGCCGGCGTGAACGAGCCATCGCCGAAGTCCCAGCCGCGGTCGCCGGGGAAGCCCGAAATCGCGTCCACGCCGTCGGACACGAGGCGCCAAAGGTCGTCGGGCGTGCGCACGCCGCCGGGATACCGGCACGCCATACCGACGATGACGATCGGATCTTCGCCCGTCACGGCCAGGCCCGGTGTAGTTCCGTCGGTCGCGGCGTCGACCACGGGCTGGGCGGCCAGCCGGGACATGATCGTCGCGGCAAGGTCGCGAACAGTCGGGTGATCGAACACCACGGTGGCGGGAAGCGTGAGGCCGGTCGCCTCGGTCAGCCGGTTCCGCAGTTCGACCGCGCCCAGCGAATCGAAACCCATGTCACGGAAGGCTTGGTCGACCTCGATCTCACGGGAGTCGGTCAGCCCGAGCACAAGCCTGGTATGACCGGCGACGAGGTCGATCAGATAACGCTCGCGCTCCGCGTCCGGCAGTCGCGTCAGGCGCGCCGGACGTCCGCTCGCCCGCCGGTGCGCAACGGGCACGAGTTCCTGGAGCACCCTGGGAAGGTCATCACGATTCCTCAGCGCGCGAAGGTCGAACGGCACGGCGAGGACAGCCGGTTCGGCCACCGTCAGGGCGGCGTCGAACACCGCCAGCACCCGTGACGTGCTCAGCGGTGCGAAGCCGTGACGCGCCATCCGCCTCCGGTCGGCCACGGTGAGATGTCCGGTCAGTGCGGTCGCGTGGTCCCACAGCCCCCAAGCGATCGCCACCGCGGGCAGACCGGCGTCCTGCCGGTAGCGGGCGACCGAGTCGAGAAAGGCGTTGCCCGCGGCATACGCGCCCTGTCCCGCGGTGCCGACGATTCCTGCCGCCGACGAGAACAGCACGAAAGCCTTCAACCGCGCCTCGCGCGTCAGCTCATGGAGATGCCATGCCCCGTCGGTCTTCGGACGCACCACGGCCGAGACCCGCTCCGGCGTCAGCGCGGAGACAACGCCGTCGTCGAGAACACCGGCGGCATGGACGATTCCGGTGAGCGGATGTGTGGCCGGAATACCGCGAACGAGTTCGGAAAGCGCGTCGCGGTCGGTCACGTCACACGCGGCCACGGTGACGTCGGCACCGAGTGCGGTGAGCTCTGCGACCAGTTCCGAGGCCCCTTGCGCCTCACTGCCCCGCCGGCTGACCAGCAGCATGCGCCGGACGCCGTGCGCCCTCGCGAGGTGGCGGGCAACGAGGGCGCCCAGACCGCCGGTGCCGCCGGTCACCAGCCAGGTGCCATCCTCGCCGGTGACCGGGTCGTCGCCGGTTCCGGCGATGTCGGCACGCCGGACGAGACGACCGGCATAGGCTCGCTCCGCCCGGAACAGAATCTGGGGTTCGCCCGTGCTCACCGCAATGGCGACCTGTTCGGCCGGATCGTCCTGGGCCCCCGTTCCGGGGTCGAGGTCGACGAGGACGAATCGCCCCGGCTCCTCGTTCTGCGCGGAGCGCACCAGACCCCACACGGCGGCGCCGCCGGGATCGGTGAGCGGCCCGGGTCCGCTCACCGCGCCACGGGTCACGAACACCAGCCGTGACCTGGCGAACCGCTCGTCCCGCATGAGTTCCAGCACACGGGCCACCCGGCTGTGCACCGACGCGAGGATCTCTTCGCCACCGGACAACTCGACCGCGACGACGTCCGGAGCCGGCCCGCTCCCGTCGAACTGATCGAGCATGGTCACCGAGGGCCGGGCGTCACCGGCGAGCGGAGCGGCGGGTTTCCAGTCGAGCGTGTGCAGGACCTCGCCCAGATCATCCCGCGCGGCGAGATCCGCTTCTCTGAGGACAACTTCGTCCACGGTGACGACCGGCGACCCCGCCGTATCCGTTATGGCGAGAGAGAACGACAGTGGCGATCGAGGCCGCACCCTGACGCGGAATGCCGAAACGCCGGACGCGTGAACACTGACGCCTCGCCACGAGAACGGCAACGCGGTCACCGTCGGATGCTCGGGATCGGCCAGCGCGAAGGCATGCAAAGCCGAATCGAGCAGCGCGGGGTGAACTTCGAACTGCCCGGGCCGAGCCGCGTCGGCATCGTCGAAACCCGTCTCCGCGTAGACGTCCCCGTCCAGTCGCCATGCCGCGCGCAAACCGCGGAAAGCCGGTCCATAGGCGAATCCCGCGGCGGCAAGGGACTCGTAACAGCCGTCCGGATCCACCGGCTCCGCGCCCCTGGGCGGCCACTCGACCAGGTCGAACTCCCCCAGTGGCGGGGCGGGCCGGAGCGTGCCCGAGGCGTTCCGCACCCACTGTCGCGCGCTTTGTCCGCGCGAATGGACCGTGACACCGCGGCATTCCACCTCGTCCGCGGGTTCGACGCGCACCCGCAACTCAACGGGCTCGTCCAACGCCAGCGGGCGCTCCAACGTCAGTTCGCCGATGGCGAGCCGCATCGCCCTACCGGCGGTCTCGGCCGCGACATGGCTGACCAAATCCACGAAGGCGGTTCCCGGCAGCAACGCCCGGCCCCGCACCACATGGTCGGCCAGCCACGGAAAATCCCGGAGCGACACGCTCCCGGTGACGACGGTTCCCTGCTCGTCCGGTAGCTCGATGCCGGCTCCGAGAAAAGGATGCGTGCCCCCTCCCGCGCCGCGGCCCGGGCCGGTGGGCCTGACCGTCGCAGGCCAAAACCGTCTGCGTTGGAAGGAGTAGGTAGGCAGCGCGCTCGGCGTGACGTCGCCGAACAACGACCGCCAGCGCACCGTGACACCGTGAACGTGCAGACGTGCCAGCGCGGTGAGAATGGCCGACAGCTCGTCCGGGCCACGGTGGGCGAGAGCGATACATGCCGGAGCGCCGGAGGCCGATCCGAGCAGTGCCGCCAGCGCCGCGCTTGGACCTACCTCGACCATGTGCGTGGTTCCGGCCTCAGCCAGCGACCCCACGGCATCCCAGAACCTGACCGTGCGCCGGGCGTGGTTCACCCAATATTCCGGGGAACAGATCTCCTTCGGGCCGACGAGCCTGCCGGTCACGGTCGACACCATGGGCAGCCGCGGTTCCGCCAGCCGAAGCCGGCGAACCACGTCGCGAAATTCGTCGAGTATCGGGTCCATCAACCGGGAGTGGAAGGCGTGGCTCACCGGCAGCCGCCGCGCCCCCTCGAACGCGCCCGCCGCCCGGTCCACCGCATCGGCCAGGCCGGCCAGCACGACTGAGGACGGTCCGTTGATCGCGGCGAGAGCGACGTCGTCGCCGAGCTTGGGCGAGACTTCCGCTTCACTCGCCCGTACCGACACCATCGCGCCGCCCTCGGGCAGGCGCTGCATCAGCTTTCCGCGGGCATCGACCAGAACGCACGCGTCCGCCAGGGAAAGAACACCCGCGATATGGGCGGCCGCGATCTCCCCGATGGAGTGCCCCGCGACGAATTCCGGGCGGACGCCCCACGAGTCCAGCAATTTCGCCAACGCCACCTCGATGGCGAACAAGGCGGGTTGCGCGTGTTCGGTGCGGTTGAGCGCGTCCTCGTCCTGGCCCCACATGACGCGTCGCAACGCGCCGTCGAAGTGGCCGAGCACGTCGTCCAATGCCTCGGCAAAGGCGGGAAACCGCGCGTAAAGCATCCTTCCCATACCCAGTCGTTGCGCGCCCTGGCCGGAAAAGCAGAACGCGACCACGGGATCGGCAATCGCACGCCCGGACGTGACACCGACGTGCTCCATCCCTTCGGAAAGCGCTTTCAGACCCGTGACGAGACTGTCTCGATCCGCGGCGAGCACAACCGCACGGTGCTCGAACGCGGTTCTGGTCGTGGCCGACGCGAGTCCGGCCTCGGCGAGCGCGGGCGCGGTCGACTCCACGAAGGAAGCCAGCGCGAGCGCCTGCTCCTTCAGGGCTCGCGGATGGCGGGCCGAGACCAGCACCGGTAGCGGGCCGTCGGGCGCTTTATCGTGACCAACCGCGGGTTCCGGCGCGGCCTGTTCGAGAACGACGTGCGCATTGGTGCCCGTAGCACCGAAAGCGGAGACCCCTGCCCTCCGTGCCCGGCCGGTGTCAGGCCAGGGCATCTGCCGGGTCAGCAGCGACACTTTGCCCGCCGGCCACCGAACCCGCGACGAGGGCCGGTCGGCGTGCAGGGTGCGAGGCAAGATCCCCGCGTTGAGCGCCATGATCGTCTTGATCACGCCGGCGGCTCCGGCGGCGGCCTGCGTGTGTCCGATGTTCGACTTCAACGAACCGAAAGACAACGGCCGTTCGCGATCCCGTCCGTAGACGGCCAGGAGTGACTCGGCCTCGATCGGATCGCCGAGTCGCGTACCGGTGCCGTGAGCCTCCACCGCGTCGACGTCCGAGGGGGTCAAGCCCGCGTCGGCGAGAGCGGCCTCGATGACCTGTTGCTGGGCCTGCCCGTTCGGGGCCGTGAAACCGTTCGACGCGCCGTCGGAGTTGACCGCGCTCCCGCGTAAAAGAGCGAGTATCCGATGGCCGTGACGGCGAGCGTCGGAGACGCGCTCGAGGAGAACGACACCCGCGCCTTCCGACCAGCTGGTGCCGTCAGCGGCGTCGGAAAACGACTTCGAACGCCCGTCCGGGGCAAGGCCACCTTGCTTCGCGAACTCCTCGAACACAGCCGGTGTGCTCATGACCGTGGCACCGCCGGCCAGGGCCAGCTCGCACTCTCCGGCCCGCAACGCCCGTGCGGCCAGGTGCGTCGCCACCAGCGAAGCCGAGCACGCCGTATCGATGGTGACGGACGGCCCCTGCAGGCCGAAGGCGTAGGACAGCCTGCCGGATACCGAGGCGGCGGCGATGTTGACGCCGAGCCCCAGCTTGGGCTCGTGCAGGAGCAGGTCTCGGTAGTCCTGCCCGTTGGTGCCCACGAACACACCGACCTGGCGTCCGCGCAAGGACGCCGGGACAATGCCACACCGTTCGAAAGACTCCCAGGCGATCTCGAGCAGGATCCGCTGCTGCGGATCCATCGCCAGTGCTTCCTGCGGGGATATCCCGAAGAACTCCGGATCGAAATCCCCGACGCGGTCGAGGAATCCCCCGTGCACGGGGACTTCCGCGCCCGCCGGGCCTCGTCCCGCCGCGGCGAGAGCATCGATGTCCCAGCCGCGGTCGAGCGGAAAGGGGCTGATCGCGTCGATTTCGTCGACGACCAGCCGCCAGAGGTCGTCCGGAGAATCGACGTGTCCGGGAAACCGGCATGCCATGGCGACGACGGCGATCGGCTCGTTCTCGCGGTCCTCGAGTTCGCCGATCCGGCGCCGCGCGCGGTGCAGTTCGCCGGTCGTGCGCTTGAGATAATCGAGCAGCTTCTCCTGCGTGGTCACCGGATCTCCCTGTCGATGAAGTCGAAGACTTCCTCGGCGCCGGCGGAATCCAGCAGGTTTTCGATGGCATCATCGGCGCCCACCAGCCTCCTGGCGGAACTGAGCAGTGCTTCCAGTCGCGCCACCACGCCGGCGCGGTCGGCCTCCTCCGGAGTGAGGCCCGACATGGTCTTTTCGATCCGGTCGAGTTCGGCGAGCACGCCGTCCTCGCCGTCGGCAAGCTTTCCGGCCAGCCAGCCGGCCAGCTCACGCGGTGTCGGGTGGTCGAAAACCAGCGACGTGGGCAATCCGAGCCCCAGTTCGGCATCGAGACGATTACGTAACTGGACGGCGGCCAGCGAATCGAATCCGGTCTCCCGGAACGCCCGATCGGGATCGATCTGGTCAGCGCCAAGGTAACCGGCGACCGCGGCGACATGCTCCGACACCAGCTTCAGGAGGACACGGTGACGCGCCACCGGGGTCAACTGTGCGTACGTGTCTTCCCTCACCGGCTGGGCCGGCGCGTCCGGCACGGCCGCGGGGATCTCTGCCAGCAAAGGAAAAGGCCGCGCACCGGGGAAAGCCCGGGTCCGCTTCTTCCAGTCGACATCGGCTACGACCAAGGTCGTCTCCCCTCGGTCCAGAGCCCGGTGCAGCGCGGCGGTGGCCTGTGCGGGGTCCAACGGCACAAGTCCCGCGAACTCGGTGCCGGCGGCCATTCCCTCTCCCGCCCAAGCTCCCCAGGCCACCGATGTCGCCGGCAGCCCGCGCGCGCGGCGGTGTTCCGCCAAGCCGTCCAGGAATGCGTTGGCCGCCGCGTAGGACGCCTGGCCCGGGTTGCCTGCGACGCCGGCGAAAGAGGAGAACAACACGAACGCCGCCAGGTCGCGGTCCGCGGTCAGCGTGTGCAGGTGCCAGGCAGCCAGCGCCTTCGGCGCCCACACCGCCTGCGCGCGTGCGGGAGTCACAGATCCGATCACTCCGTCGTCGAGCACACCCGCCGCGTGGATGACAGCCGTCAATGGTTGTTCTTCGGGTATCGCGTCCAGCACCGCCGACAGGGCGTTCCGGTCGCTTACGTCAGCCGCCACGACAGTGACCTTGCTGCCAAGTTCTTCCAACTCCAGGACCAGTTTTCGCACGCCGGGGGCCGCCCGGCCCCGACGGCTGACAAGCAACAGATGCGGTGCGCCGTGTTCGGCAAGCCAGCGCGCCGTGAACGCGCCGAGCGCTCCCGTTCCCCCGGTGACCAAAACCGTTCCCGATGGCCGCCACGCCGGGCGGCGGGTGCTGTTGCCGTCCACGGCGGGCACAAGCCTCCGGCAATACACGCCAGAGCGCCGGATCGCCACCTGGTCCTCGTCCGTGGCTTCCGCCAGTACGCCGAGCAACTGCTCGATCTCCCGCTCACCAGGCCGCTCCGGAAGATCGACGATGCCGCCCCAGTTCCGGGGTGTCTCCAGCGCGGCGACGCCGGCGAGTCCCCACAGTCCGTTCGGTACCGGCAAATCACCAGGTGCGGCCAGAACGGCGTTCCGCGTAACGCAATAAACGCGCGTAGGGGTACCGGCCGCCTCGACCGCCCGCAGCAGGGTCAATGTGCTGTCCAGTCCACCATGGACGGATCCGGTCGCGGCCGGCAGAGACACGATGCCGGCGACGCGCCCGGGTCCGTGCACGAGGTGATCGTTCACCTCGCCGGCTTGCGACGGGCTGAGCGCGGTGACCTGAGCGCCCGCGGCGGTCATCGCGGCGAGCAGCATCCTCGCCCAGGAACTGTCCTCCGTGGACTCGGGCAGCATCACCAGCCATCGGCCGGCCGGCTGGCGTGACGCGATGGTTGCCGGTCGCCAGGCCACGCGGAATTCACCCGCGTTCGGAGGCGAGCCGCTCGGTCCGGCAGCTTGGTCAAGCCAATAGCGCTTTCGCTGAAAGGCGTAGGTCGGCAGTTCGAGGCGGCTCGTTTCGGCGGGTTCGGGAAACGCGGGGGCCCAGTTGACCGGGTAGCCACGCTTCCAGAGCTCTCCCACTGCCTTCAGCAGGCTGCCGGTCTCGTCCCTCCCGTCGCGCATGGCCGGGAGCACCGCTACCTCGTCGCCGGGGTGAAGGCACTGTTCCGTCATCGCGGAGAGCGCGCCGGACGGGCCGATTTCCAGCACCACCGACGCCCGTGTCCGTTGTGCCACAACACGAATCGCATCGGCGAAACGGACGGGAGAACGCACCTGATCGACCCAGTACCCGGGTTCGAGCCACTCCTCGCCGGCCGGTTGTCCGGTCACCGTGGACACCACGGGGATCGACGGCGCGATGAACGACAATTTCTCGACCACCTGGCGGAAGTCGTCCAGCATCGGCTCCATGAGCGATGAGTGAAAGGCGTGGCTGACCCGTAGGTCGCGGACTCGTCGTCCCCGGTCACGAAAGACCGATACGATCTCCTCGACGGCCGTCCGTTCACCGGACACCACCACCGCGCCCGGGCCGTTCACCGCGGCGATATCGACCGCCGGAGTGCCGGCGACCTGGGCTCGGATCTCCCCCTCATCGGCTTCGATCGCCACCATCACACCCGGCGGCAAGGCCTGCATCAGGCGAGCGCGCGCCGTCACCAGGCGGCCGGCCTCGTGCAGCGACAGCACACCACTGACATGTGCGGCGCTCACCTCGCCCACCGAATGGCCCACCAGCACATCCGGCCGGACACCGAACGATTCCAGAAGCCGGAACAGCGCGACCTCCAAACCGAACAGGGCCGGCTGGGCGAACTCAGTACGATCCAGAAGCGCACCCAACGCGGAATCCCGTTCCGCGAAGACCACCTCGCTCAAGGGATGGCCCAGTTCGCCGTCCACGGCCGCGCAGACCGTGTCCCAGGCGTCGGCGAACACCGGGAAGTCCAGGTACAGCGCATGTCCCATCCCGATCCGCTGGCTCCCCTGGCCGGCGAAGACGAAGGCGATATCCCCCTTGTGCCGAGCGTGGAAACCGGAGGCCGGCGTGTCTTCGGTACGTTCGGCCAAGGCGGTCAGCGCGGCCAACAGGTCATCCTTGCTTTCACCGACAAGGACGGCGCGGTGTTCCAGGGCCGCACGGTGGAACGCCAGCGTGCGGCCGACCACGCGGGTATCGGCGTCGGGCGCCGTCGCGAGATGGGCGGCCAGCCGGGCGGCCTGCGCCCGCAGCGCGGTGGCCGACTTCGCCGACACGAGCCACGGCACCGCCCTGGGCGGCCGCACGGTGTCCACACTGGACATGGCACCGGGACCGCCGGGTTCCGGTGGCGCCATTCGACGACGATCCGAAACGGATGGGCCCTCTTCGAGTATCACGTGGGCGTTCGTGCCGCCGATCCCGAACGACGACACGCCGGCCCTTCGGGGAAGTTCGGCCGGGGGCCACGCGACGTCGTGTGTCAGCGGCCTCACCGCGCCCGAGGACCAGTCCACCTGCCGCGACGGCTCGTCCACGTGCAGCGTTTCGGGCAACACGCCGTGACGCATCGCCATCACCATCTTGATGATCCCGGCAACTCCGGCGGCGGCCTGGGAATGACCGATGTTCGACTTCACCGAGCCGAGCCAGAGAGGTTTCTCCCGCGGCCGGTCCTGGCCATAGGTCGCCAGCAAGGCTTCGGCCTCGATCGGGTCTCCCAGCCGTGTCCCGGTCCCGTGGGCCTCCACCGCGTCCACGTCCGGCCCCGAGAGGCCGGCGCGCCCGAGCGCGGCACGGATTACTTCCTGTTGCGCCGCGCTGCTCGGTGCGGTGAGGCCGTTGGACGCGCCGTCCTGATTGATGGCGCTGCCCCGGATCACTGCCAGCACGTCGTGACCGAGACTGAGCGCGTCACCCAGTTTTTCGACGACCAGGATTCCCACACCCTCGGCGAGACCCGTCCCGTTCGCGGTGTCCGCGAACGCCTTGCACCGGCCGTCCGGAGCCAGACCGCTCTGACGTGCGAACTCGGCGAACACCTCGAGTCCCGTCATGACCTGGACGCCACCGGCCAAGGCCAGCCGCGAGTCCCCCGACCGAAGCGACTGGGCCGCGAGATGGAGCGCGACCAAAGAGGCCGAACAGCCCGTGTCCACCGTGATCGCCGGCCCCCGAAGGCCAAGTGTGTAGGAAACCCGGCCGGAGATCACCGAGGATACGTTGCCCGTCAGCAGGTACCCCGCGACATCTTGCTGGGCCGCCGATCCGGCGGTATACGTGCCCGGGGTCGAACTGGCCCCGATGAAGACGCCCGTAGGCGTCCCCCGAAGACGTGCCGGGTCGATTCCAGCGTGTTCCAGCGCTTCCCAGGACGTCTCGAGCACCAGTCGCTGTTCCGGGTGCATCGCAAGCGCTTCACGCGGCGTGATGCCGAAGAACTCGGCATCGAATTCGCCGGCGTCGGAGAGGAAGGATCCCCAGCGGCCGTCGGACCCGCCCTCTCCGACGCCCTCGACCTCTGCCGGGTCCCATCCCCTGTCCTCCGGAAACCGGGACACCGCATTCCCGCCGGTGGCGACGAGTTCCCACAACCCCTCGGGCGAGTTCGCCCCACCCGGATAGCGGCAGGCCATACCGATGATCGCGATGGGCTCGGGCAGGCCGGCCTCCAGTTCGCTCAGCCGCTGCCTCGCCGTCGCGAGTTCGCTGGACGCCTGCCGCAGGTAGCTTCTCAGCTTGTCCTCATTGGACAATATTCGTCCCATCCCGTCAGTGGTCCTGCGAACGGCGGTCGATGAACGCGAAGAGTTCGTCGTCCGTTGCCGTGGCGAACGATTCGGAGCCCATGAAGACCGATCGCGGTGGAGCCGATTGCCCCGTATCACGAGCGGGGGCGCGTGCAGCCGAAGGAGACAGACGGTCCAGCAGGAACGCACTCACTGACTCCGGTGTGGGATGGTCATAAACCATGCTCACCGGTAGGCGAATGCGCAGAATGCCGGCCAGGCGGTTACGCAGTTCGATGACGCCCAGGGAATCCAGGCCCAGACTCCGGAACGTTCGGTCAGGCCGGACCGGCTCGCCGCGGCCGAGTATGGCCGTGGTCTGGTCGCTCACCAGATCCAGCAGCAGAAGTGACCTCTGTTTCGGGTCGAGTGGAGCCAATCGCTCCGCGAAGCCCGTCGCGGATGCCGCGGAATCGCGGCCACTGCCGGACCGGGTGGGCATCCCCGCGAGGGAGCGAAGCACAGACGGCATACCGGGAGTGTCGCGCCACGCGGCCATGTCTAGACGCGTGAGCAGGACTTCCGGGCGGTTCAGGGTCACGGCGGCGTCGAAGAGCGAGAGTCCTTGCTCGACACTCAACGGCGGTGTCCCGGAACGAACCGTGCGTTGGTTCTCGCTGTCGGGCAGACCGCGTCGCATACCGATTTGGTTCGTCCACGGCCCCCACGCCATGGCTACCGCGGGCAAACCGATCCCGCGGCGATACGAGGCCAGCGCATCGAGATAGGCGTTTCCTGCCGCGTAGTGGCCCAGCCTGGCAAAGCCGAAGGTGTCGGCCACCGACGAGAACAACAAGAAGGCCGACAAGTCGAGTTCCCGAGTGAGATCGTGCAGGTGCCACCCGCCGTCGACCTTGGGCCTCAGCGCGGCGTCGAGCTTCTCGGTGTCAATCGACGTGATCATGGCGTCGGCGAACACAGCAGCCAGGTGAATCACGGCCGTCAGCGGATGCTGAGGTCCTATCCCGGCAATAAGACGAGCCACCGCCGCGCGGTCGCCGACATCGCAGGCCTCCACCCGCACGTCCGCACCCAGCTCGGTGAGCTCGGCCACCAGTTCCGAAGCACCTGCCGCACGTTCGCCGGACCGGCTGGTCAACAGGAGGTGACGGGCCCGGCCGTGCCGGACCAGGTGGCGGGCCAGGATGGAGCCGACGCCACCGACTCCACCGGTGATCAGCACTGTCCCGTCGGGGTCCCACGCCGTCACTTGTTCGCCACGTGTAGAAACACCGCCCCAGCGCGGTGTCGCGATACGAGGTATCCGCAGCCTGCCGTCACGAACAGCGAAGGCAGGTTCGTCGTCGAGGGCCAGGCCGAGGGCCAACGCCGCGAAGTCCACCGGCACATCAGTGTTCAAGCCGGGCCGGGGCCCGAAGTCGGCGAGCACGAACCGGTCGGGATGTTCACTCTGTGCTGACCGAACCAGACCCCACACGGCCGCACCCACCAGGTCGGTGACCGCGCCTTCTTCCTCACCGGTCACTGCGCCACTGGTCGCCACTACGAGTTTCGTGTCCGCCCAACGGTCGTCAGCCAGCCAAGTCTGCAATTGCGCCAGCACGTGTGCGGTGGCCCTGTGTACTTCATCGGTCGTCCCCACGCCCGCCTGAGCCGAAACGGTCGTGACCACCGCGTCGGGAGGCGTCGTCAGGGAGTCCCATGCCCGGGCCAGTGCGTCGAGGTTCGCGAACCGCTGGAAGGTGCCATCGATGGCGGAATCGGCAACGGCCGTACCGCCGTCGCTATCGTCGATCAACAGGACCAGCCGCGGCCAGGTGCCGTCCCTCCGGGGAAGGTCCGATTCCACCCAGCCAAGCTGGAAGATGCCGTCCTGCCCCGCCGGCACGGCATCCACCGGCCAGAAACGCCGTCGTTCGAACGGATACGTCGGCAGGTCCGTGATTTCGGCCCCGGAATTCTCGAAGGCAGGGGTCCAATCGACTTTCCCTCCGCTGACGAAGAACGCGGCAACCGACCTCAGCACCTGATCAAGACCGCCGTGTCCCCGGGCGAGCGTCCCTCCCACCGTGACCTCGATATCGCCTGCCCTCGCCGTTGGGTCCAGTGTTTGTTCCATCGCCGGTACGAGGACCGGATGCGGGCTGACTTCGACGAATCGCCGGTAACCTTCGGCCGAAAGGTGCCCGACCGCCTCGGCGAACCGAACGGTCTGCCGCAGGTTTCGAAACCAGTACCGGGCGTCCGCGACAGGCATGTCGATCCAGGTGCCGTCGACCGTGGAGTACCACGGAATGCGCGGCCGCCCAGGCCTCAGCGGCGCCAACTCCGCCAACAGCCGCTCTTCGATTTCGTCTACCTCTCCGGAATGCGACGCGTAGTCCACCTCGATCCGGCGGGCATGGACTTCTTCGGCGGTCAGTTCGGTGCAGAGACCGCTCAGGGCCTTGTTTTCACCGGAAACCACTACCGAACGCGGACTGTTGATCACAGCGATGGACAGGTCGCCCCCATACCGCTCCAGTCTCTCCTGGACGATCTCGGCCGGGAGCGAGACGGACAGCATTCCTCCCCGGCCGGCCAGCGCCTTCAGCGCCTGGCTCCGCAACGCGACGACGCGCGCACCGTCTTCCAACGACAGGGCACCGGCCACACAGGCCGCCGCGATCTCGCCTTGACTATGTCCCAGGACCGCCGCCGGAGTGACACCGAACGAACTCCATACCGCGGCGAGAGACACCATGACGGCCCACAAAGCCGGCTGTACGACGTCCACACGCGACAGAACCGCCTCGCCGCCATTCGTCACGACATCGATCAGCGACCAGTCCACAAATGACGCGAGCGCGTCTTCGCACTCGCTCATCGACTTGGCGAACGCCGGAGACCGGGCCATCAGCTGACTGGCCATACCGACCCATTGCGAACCCTGGCCGGGAAAGACGAAGACAGTTTTCCCCTCGGTCACCGCAAGGTCCGATATCAGGGAATCGACGGTCTCACCGCGTGCCAGAGCCGTGAGTCCGGCCAGCAACTCGGCCCGCCCTTCACCGACGACCACCGCCCGATGGTCGAACATCGCCCTTGTAGTGATCAACGACAACCCGACATCGGCTTGACCGGCCGCTTCATTCTCTCGCAAGTGGGTCAGCAGCCGGGCAGCCTGCACACGCAACCCGCCCGGGTTCCTGCCCGACACCACCCATGGCAGCGGTCCGCCTGCCCGGTCGCGGGTGTTCGCGGTGTCCGCCCGAACCTGCGCGACGGGCGCCTGCTCGATGATGACATGTGCGTTCGTGCCGCTGATACCGAACGAAGAAACCGCCGCCCGGCGAGGACGATCCCCGGGCCACGCCCGGGACTCGGTGAGCAACCGGACATCACCCGTCGTCCAATCGATCTTGGTCGAGGGCCTGTCCACGTGCAGGGTGCGTGGCATACGTTCATAACGCATCGCCATCACCATCTTGATGACTCCGGCGATCCCCGCCGCGGCCTGCGTATGGCCGAGATTCGACTTCACCGTGCCGAGCCACAGCGGACGTCCCGGCGCACGTCCCTGCCCATACGTGGCCAACAGCGCCTGCGCTTCGATAGGATCACCGAGCGCTGTGCCCGTGCCGTGCGCCTCCACGACATCCACGTCCGAGGCAGTCAGGCGTGCCTGGCCGAGGGCATCACGGATCAACCTCTGCTGTGACATTCCGTTGGGCGCGGTCAAACCATTCGATGCGCCGTCGGAGTTCATCGCGCTGGCGCGCAGTACCGCCCAGATCCGCCGGCCCTGGCGTCGTGCCACGGACATCCGCTCGACAACCAGAACGCCGACACCTTCGGACCAACTCGTACCATCGGCCGTGTCCGAAAACGCCTTGCACCGGCCGTCCCGCGAAAGGCCGCCCAACCGCGCGAAATCCGTGTAAATGGTGGGGGTCGCCATCACGGTCACACCGGCGGCCAGCGCGATCGAGCACTCACCGGCCCGGAGGCTACGGGCAGCCAGATGCAGCGCCACCAGGGAGGACGAACATGCGGTATCCACGGTCAAGGCCGGGCCTTGGACGCCCAGAGAATAGGACAGACGTCCGGAAAGGACGCTGGGTGCGGCTCCGGTCAGGGCATATCCAGCCGTGCTGCTTCCCAGACGGTCCGTGAGGTTACGGTAGTTCGAATCCATGGCGCCGACAAAGACACCCGTCCTTGTCCCCGGTAAGGACAGCGGGTCGATGCCGGACCTCTCCAGCGCCTCCCATGAGGTCTCCAGCAGGAGACGCTGCTGCGGATCCATCGCCAGTGCTTCGTTCGGCGAAATCCCGAAGAACGCCGCGTCGAAGTCGGCCACGTCGTGCAGGAATCCACCCCGTGGCGTGGCGCCGACGGGTCCGCCATCCCCGTGAAGATCACGCACGCCGTCCATATCCCAGCCGCGGTCGGTGGGAAACCCACCGATCCCTTCACCACCCGAGGCCACCAGCCGCCAAAGACCTTCAGGTGAATCGACTCCCCCAGGAAACCGGCATGCCATTCCGACGATCACCACCGGATCGTCCTCCACGGAAAGCGTGGTATCCGAACCCACCGGTCGGCGATCACCCTCGTCATCGGGCGTCAACTCGCGGTGAAGATGAGCTACCAGGGCCTTCACGCTCGGATGATCGAAGATCGAGGTGGGCGGGAGTCGCAGTCCCGTCACCGCATTGACCCGCCCTCTCAACTCCACCATCATCACGGAGTCAAAGCCCAGTTCCTTGAACGGCACCGTGACGTCCAATGGGCCATCGCCGTCCAGCCCCAATACCGCTGCTGTTTCGGCACTGACGAGGCCGGTCAGTAAATCGTTCTGTCGAGCACTGTCCAGTCCGACCAGCCGATCTCGTAGCGCACTGCCCGTCACAGCCTCCACGTCCGTCTGGTCGGCAACGCGCGGAAGAACCCCCGAAGGCACGGCAGCCACCTTCGTGTCCGCCCCGACTCGGTCCAGCCAATAGTGCCGCCGTTGGAACGCATAGGTCGGCAGATCCACCCAATGCGAATCACCCCGGTGTGGCATGCGGGGAAAAATGGCCGTCCAATCGGGACTCATGCCATGCACATGTAACTCGGCGACAGCATGCAGGAACCGCTTGATCCCACCGTGTTGCCGGCGCAGCGATCCGATGGCACACGCGTCCGCACCGACAGTCTCGAATGTTTCACCGAGTGCGGATGTCAACACAGGATGCGCGCTGACCTCCACGAAGGCGTTGAAGCCCGCATCGAGGAGTTCGCGGGTGGCCTGCTCGAACAGGACGGGCTGCCGCAAGTTCGCATACCAGTACTCGCCGTCCAGCCCATGGGTATCCATTTCCGCCCCGGTGACCGTCGAATAGAACGGTACTTCCGCCGGGCCGGCCTCCACTCCGGACAAGACCGCCAGTACTTCCGCACGGACGGCCTCGACCTGCCTGGTGTGCGAGGCATAGTCGATCGCGACCCGGGAAGCGGATATACCACGCTGTGCCAACCTGGCCAGTAATTCGTCCATCTCGCTGGTGTCGCCGGCCACCACCGTGGTGGCAGGTGAATTCATCGCCGCGACGGTGATCCCGCTCGACCCACCCGCCCATGACGTGGCTTCATGCTTACTCATCGGGAGCACGGCCATGGCACCTCGGCCGCTCAGGGCGGTCAGCACCCGGGCCCGCAACGCCACGATGCGAGCCCCGTCGCGCAATGACAACGACCTCGCCACACAGGCAGCCGCGATCTCGCCTTGGGAATGCCCCACCACCGCATCCGGCCGTATCCCGGCGGCCTTCCACATTTCGGCAAGGCTCACCATCACCGCCCACAGGACAGGCTGCACGATTTCCGAGCTCTCCAAGGATCGCGCGTCGGCGACCGCCTCCGCCAGAGGCTGGTCGATCCACTCCGACAACGCTTCCGCGCACGCCTCCATCCAGTGAGCGAACACCGGGGACGACGCCCACAGTTCCAACGCCATGCCCGCCCACTGCGATCCCTGGCCGGGAAAGACGAAGGCTACTTTTCCGTCCCGTGGTATCAGGGCGCGACCCGATACCACACCATGATGGGCCTTCCCTTGCGCTATCGCGGAAAGACCGCCAATGAGATCTTCTCGATCGCCGCCGATTACGACAGCTCGATGGCCGAACGCGGACCGCGAGGCCGCGAGCGCATACCCGGCCTCGCGCGCCCCCAGTTCGCGGCGCTCACCGAGGTACGCCAACAGCTTCGACGCCTGCGCTCGCGTCGCCGCCGGCGTGTGGCCGGACACCACCCAGGGCAGGACGGCAGTCTCGGTCTGCTGCAGTTCGTACTCACGTTCGCGGCCCGGGATGTCCTTCGGTGGCCCTGGCGGGGCATCGGAGACAACGACGTGGCAATTGGTCCCGCCCATCCCGAACGAAGAAACACCGGCGATGAGGCCGTCACCACGATCACCAGCCGTGGCGGCCCGTGGCCACTGCCTGAGTTCGGTCACCACCCGCAGATGCCACGAGTCGAACCGGATAGCCGGGTTGGGTCGATCGAAGTTCAGGCTCGCGGGAATGAGCCGATGCCGAACGGCCAGTGCGGTTTTGACCAAACCGACGATTCCCGCGGCGCCCTCGAGGTGCCCGATGTTCGTCTTCACCGAGCCGACCAACAGCGCATCCCGGTGGCCCCGGCCCGCACCGTGCACCGCACCCAGCGCGGCCGCCTCGACAGGATCGCCTACCCGGGTGCCCGTTCCGTGCAGTTCGACGTACCCCACCTCGCCCGGATTCACCCCAGCCTGTTCACAAGCCGCTCGCAGCACCGCCTCCTGTCCAGCCCGGCCGGGAATCCCGAGACCTTCTTCGCCACCATCGTTGTTCGTGGCGCTACCACGGATGACGCAGTACACACGGTCGCCGTCGGCCACAGCCCGCGACAGCGGCTTCAAAACCACGAACGCGCCACCCTCACCCCGCACAAACCCGTTGGCCCGCGCATCGAAGGTGTAACACGTGCCATCCGGTGAGAGCGCGCCCATCTCCTCGGCGGCCACCGCGCTCGCCATGGACAAGTTGAGATGCACTCCGCCGACGAGCGCTGATGACGATTCGTTCCTGCGGAGGCTTTCGCAGGCCATGTGCACGGCGACCAACGACGAGGACTGCCCTGTGTCGACGGTCAGACTCGGCCCGCGCGTATGCAGGAAGGAGGACAAACGGTTCGCGATCATGCCGAGCTGGACACCGGTTGCCGTGTGATGTCCGATCCGAGAAGGATCCGATGCCAGGCTGAGAATCGCATAGTCGCTTCGCATCGCACCGACGAACACGCCGACCGCTTGTCCCCGCAGATCCGCGGGGACGATCCCGGCATCCTCCAGCGCCTCCCAACCCAACTCCAGCGCCAGCCGTTGCTGGGGATCCATACTGATGGCCTCGCGAGGCGAGATACCGAAAAACGCGGGATCGAACAGGGCGACATCCTCGACGACACCGGCCCGGTGCACGCCGGATCCACGCGAATCCGGCACTTCGGATTCAGCGTGGTCATCCCGGCCCCACCGCGACGCCGGCACCGGCCTCACCGCGTTTTCACCGCCGCACAGGAGTTCCCAGAACGCGGCCGGGCTCTCCGCCCTCGGCAGCCGGCACGACAATCCGATGACGGCCGTCGGCTCAGCGTGATCCGGCAACGTATCCCCGTGGCAAGTTCGGACACCAGCCTTCGGCCTCTGAAACATCGCCTAGAGGACAACACGAACCTGAACGGGAGATCGACGATTTGTGCGTCATCGGCAAAGAACGCGCCCGTCTTCACCGTCTGCGGTAGAAGTCACTCCGGACAAGATCAACGCCACGGCACACACGACGGCTCGGCGACGAGGTCATCGGTGCCGATCGGGCCAACGCTGGACCTGCGGCAGGTCCAGGCATCGACATCGGCGCTACCGGCTGGCTTCCCCGGTTGTTTCCGAAGACGGAAGCAGGCGGCGGCTCTCGATCAGCCGCGCCATCTTCCTCACCGTGTTTCCCTCGTCGAACAGGGTCAGCGGCTCGACCGACGTGTGCAAGGTCTGATTGACGGCGGCCACCAGCGCGATGCCTTCGATGGACTGGCCGCCGAGGGTGAAGAAATCGTCGTGGATGCCAACCGATTCGACGCCGAGCACCTGGGCCCAGAGCCCGGCCAGATTCGCCTCGAGCGGCGTACGGACGACGTCCTCGGGATCTCTGGACGCCGGCCGGCCGGCTTCGTGACCGATCGCTGGAAGTTTGAGCTTCAGTTCCCGGGCAAGGGAGGCACGAGAGACTTTCCCGCCGCTGCTGACCGGGAGCTCCTCGCGGTAGTCGAACAGGGTCGGTACCTTGTACGGTGCGAGCGCGCTCCGGGCAAAGGCGCGCAGCTCACCGGGAGTGGCCGCGGCGTCTTCTTCGAGCACCACGACAGCGGCAACCTGCTCGGTGAACCCGGGGCCGGGGACACCGCAAACAGCCACCTGCCGCACAGCGGGATGCCTCTTCAGCGCGTTCTCCACCTCGACGGGCGCGACTTTCTCGCCACCACGGATGATGAGGTCCTTGATTCGTCCCGTGATGCGCAACTCTCCACTCTCGGTCAGCTCTCCTTCGTCACCGGTGCGGAACCACCCATCGACGAACGCCGTCGCGTTGGCTTCCTCCGGCACGAGGTAACGGCTGATGACGTTCGCGCCGCTGACGACGATCTCTCCGCGGACGCCCGCGCGTGTGGAGACGACGCCGTCGGCGAGGAGACCGATCGTCGATCCGGTGGGCACCATGGCAGTCACTCCGAGTCGCACGGGAGTCGAGGCGATCTGATGCGCCTCGGTCATCCCATAGGACTCCACGATCGGAATTCGGTAAAACCGCTCGAGCGCCGTCCTCAGCACAGGCGAAAGCGCGGCCGATCCGGATCTGACGAACCGTAGCGCACGCGGTGGCAGCCAGTCCTCCGGCGCGTGTTCGAGAATGCGCTGATGCATCGCCGGGCTGGCGGAGAACCAGGTAACGTCGTGTTTTGTCAGCCAGTTCAGGATGTCGCCGGGCAGGAAAGTGTCGGCGCAGACCACGCTGGAACCACAGCACAGCGCCGCCAGCAGCGAGCCCACCAGACCCTGCACGTGAAACAGCGGCATGATGTTCAACCGGCGATCGGCCGATGTCAGTCCATAGGCCTTCGCCGAAGCTTCCGCTGCGGCAAGCATGGTCGGCCAGGTCAGCGGTACGAGTTTGCCCTGCCCGGTGGTGCCGGATGTCTGAAGCACCAGGCTCTCCCCGTGGTGCGGGCCACTGGGGCCGCGCCGCCGGGCCGGCTCGTCCAGGGTTATCCGGAAACTGTCGTCGTCCCGTTCGAGTTCGGCGACCGGAATGCCGTGCCGTTTGGCCACCTCGCGCGCCGTCGTCGACAATCCGGGCCGTACCACGAGAAGAGCGGGTTCGAGCAGGGCGAAGGCGTTGTCGAGTTCGCTTTCGGAATAAGCCGGGTTGAGGGGCGCCGAAACGGCCACGGTGGCCACCGCGAGAAACAACACACCGGCATCGAGGCCGTCGGGCAAAATCGTCGCGACACGATCTCCCTGACCGACCCCAGCGTCGCGCAGCGCGGTAGCGAGGGAGGAAAGGACACCCACCAGTCGGCCGTAGTCGATGGACCTGCCCCCAGGCTCGATGAGGGCAACGGATCGTGGCCGGCGAGCGGCGTGCTGCCGAACCAACTCCAGCGCAGATGCCGCAGCCGGCGGAGGCGCGCCCGGAGCGGCACGCGCCGACTTCTCGCGTGAGAGCGAGACCACCTCCGGTAGGACCCGGTTATCCGTATGCGCGGTGCTGTCGCCAAGGTCGGAGGCGATGGCCTCCAGCAGTTCCTCTGCTCGTTCGGCGCTTTGGGGACCTCCGTCGCTGGTGAAGGTGATCTCTGTGTGCCCGGGAAGTTCCACGACGGTGAAAGAGGGCGGGAAGAAGTACCCGCGGCGTGGCACACCGAACACGGTGGAGGGTACGAAAGTGTTGGTGGCGTAGTCAGCCAGGTCCAGCCGCCCGAGGTGAGTGAGAGCGAACGACCAGGCGTTGCGTGGTGTATAGGACAGGATCGTGTCCAGCAGCTTGACCGTGACGCGCATAAACGCCTGCGGGACCCGGACAATGCTCTCTATCGCGTCCAGATTGGGGAAGGAGGCGAGGTCGGTGTCCTTGGCCAGCGCATCCAGGACCTCCGCGTAGATTTGCTGCCAGGTCGAATCGGGATTCAACCTCACCCCGATGCCTGTGGTGAGGTTGCCCGTAGCCCGGATGTCCGGCAGATGCCGGCGCAGATCCACCGGGAAGAAGAACGTGCCCGCGGCAAGGCCACAAACCTTGTTCGCGGTGGCCGCTACCCTCGCCAGGACAGCCGGGTGGACACCGGCAACCGTAAGGCGGCGCATGATTCCCCCGCGGCTCCGGAAGGGGCCGCGGGCACGAAAGGCCGCGTCGCCTTTGAGCAGCCGCGGCCTGACACCGTCCGGCACGCCCACCTGCCGGATGAGTCTGGTCTCGGTCAGCGGGGACGAAGCTCCGATGAGTGGTTCGCCACGGAGCGCACGGAAAACCTCGCCGATCCACAACTGCAGGCCTCGCCCGTCCATGATGCTGTGGTGCGAGCGGAAGACGAGAACCGGAGCCTCGCCGGTAAGCAGAACGACCTCACTCAAAGGGCCACCGCGATCGCCGCGAAGCGGCCGGTCCAGACCAGGATGAGCATAATTTACGCGGTCCAGCCCCGCGCCGTCGATGACCCGCACCTCAGGCGGCCGGCCACTGTCCACCCACACCCGGCCCTTGCGGGTCAACCGGGCACCGGGACACACCTGGGCAGCGGCACCGACCGCGGCGGCCAGTTCGCCCGCGTCGAGCGTTCCCGTTCCCTCGACGAAGATCTGCGGTGTCATCGACGTCTCGGCCGGATTGGCCTGATAGATCCACTCGATCGGGGAGACCGGGCGCTGCCAGCCGCGGTCCGTGGATGACCTTGCAGAAGTCATCGATACTCCGTTCTTCCATCACACTTCGTCCAGCCCAGCCGATACGGCGCACGCTTGCCCTCGCCATATCCGCACCGAGCCGCCTGCCACATCGCCGGTGCGGCAGGCAGGACGGTCGGGAACCCGTCACATCCGGTTCGGTGCCTGCCAAAGTGACCCGCAGCGTACGGTATTACGAACGCCTGCCCCGCGACCCGGTCAGGCGGGGAATTTCGTGTTACCGACAAGAACAGGGCGGGACGGCCCTACTTTTGTCAAAATCGGATAATGTCAGCTGTCGAGTTGACTCGTATGCGAACAAGGCCACCTACCAGATCGGTCCTGACCTTCTTGCGCGTCACTGAAGTTGGAAGGTGCCGGGAGATCTTCCGGCACTACGTGGGCGGTGTGGTGGCCACCGCCGGCGAGTGGTCGGTCTTCCAGCGTCCTTTCCCCAACTCCTATCGGCGCTCAATCCCGAGTTCTTCGCACCGATCAACATCACGTGGGCTATCGACAACCGAGCAGCCTGCCTTCGCGTCATAACCGACTCCCGGTCGTCGACAAGACTGGAACACCGCCGGGGCGACAAGGAGGCTCTCAGGGTGGCCGGGAAAGATGCTCCAAGGAGCGAACGGGATCTTGCGGGAACAGCCGGCCGACCGGTTGGCATCGACCGTCCAGAAAGGACACAACATGGGCGAGCAGAAAGACCGGATGCTGCGCGGTGACTGGTACCTGGACGAACCCGACCTGGCCGCGGAACGACGGCACTGCTGGCGCATCCTCGACAGGTTCAACGCCACCGGAGCGGACGACGACACCGAGCGCCGACGCATCCTGGAAGAACTACTCGCCAAGTTCGGCCCCGGCGCCTCCGTCCTGCCGCGATTTCACTGCAGCTACGGCACCCAGATCACCATCGGCGCCAACAGCTTCGTCAACAACGACGCACTCTTCATGGACGACGCCCTGATCACGATCGGCGACGACGTCCGGATCGGCCCCCGGGCGCAACTGCTCACCGCACTGCATCCCATGGAGGACCACGAGCGACGCCGCGCCGGGTGGGAACGACCCGCCCCCATCACGGTCGGCGACAACGCGTGGCTCGGCGCCGGCGTGATCGTCTGCCCAGGCGTGACCATCGGGAAAAACGCGGTCATCGGCGCAGGCAGCGTGGTGGTAAGGGACATACCGGACCAAGTGTTCGCCGCAGGCAACCCGGCACAGACAATCCGCCGTCTGTGACATCGCGACCACCCCGGGCGCGGACCGGCGAAGGACGCAGCGGCGGCCATGCCCCCACCGGAGTGGCCACCCTCATTCTGCCCCGTCCACGAGTTATCGAACTTCGCGGCGCAAATGTTGCCGTCCGAGGAGAGGCTCACGCCGCCCGAACCGGTCGCGGTCGCGCGATGGCGGCCGTTACCGCTCGCCCGTCTCCCGGATCCACGCCCTCCGTGAGGGTGTTGCCTGGTAACGCCAGGTATGCACCCGCCGGTGCTGGGCCCAGAGGTCATCCTCCGGGCCCTCACACTAGCCTCGTCACCTCTCGGCTCCGGTGCAGCCTTCGGACGAATGGTCCATATGCCGCCCGCAGGCGGTCCACCGGCGTGAACAGTCGTGCCATGGTCACAGCCGCCGGCGACCAAGCCCGCACGTAACTGCGCCATGGCCGGGCCAATGGTCGATACGAGTCCGAGCCTCCGACGCCGTCGCTGGCGGTCACGGCGGTGACGTTGCTGGGACGGGACACCAATTCTCCTTCGTTCGGTGCTGCCGCGGAGGAACCTCACGGCCCGACTGCGTCGCTGGGCCGCAACGGGAGCGCGGGAAAGGTCACGGTGGAGGACTGGCAGGCGGTGCGGCAGGTCCGGTCGGCCGAGCAGCACTCCGAACAAATCCACGAGAACGACCGCACCGGGCACCTCGCGACGTCGTCCACCTCGACTTCCACCTCGCATGCGGCGCACGAAACCTGGCCGGCCGCGGTCCGGACCTCTGCGGGTACCTCCTCGGGCGAGCGGGCCAGATAGCGTCCGTGCCCACCGGTCGCGCTGCGGCGAGCGTAGAGGCGCGCATAGAACGGATGTGTGACCAGTGCGACCGCGAACCCGAGGAACGAAGCCAGGCTGCTGAGCACGGTCCAGACGCCGCCACTCAAATGCGTCGCGGCGGGCACGTAGGTCAACGCCAAGCCGACGCAAGCACCGGTGGCGAACGAGGACAGGCCGATCGGGTTGAACCGACGCAGGTACGCGCGGCGGTGCTCAATTTCGCCCACGTCCATGCGGAGCCAGCCACGAACCACCGCATAGTCCCCGAACAGCGTGCCGATCCAGGCGAACAACATGACCGCTTCGAAGGTCAGCACCTCGTTGATCACGTCCAGCATGTGCACGAAGATCAGGGCTGTGCCGACGACGCAGGTCACTGTGCTCCAGAACGCTCGTCCGGGCGTGAACCGCAGGAATCGGGCGAACAATGTGGACAGTGCCAATGACGAGGCATACGTGTTCTGCAAGTTGATCCGAATCTGGGTGACGAACAGGCCGATGAAGCCCACCCATCCGGTGAGCGCCACGAACGCCGTCCCCGGGTTGGTCTGCCCGGTGGCGCGCCAGACCAGCACGCCCACCGGCAGGTAGATCAGCCACGTCAGGAGGTTCTGAGGTAACACTGCTACCCCGAGCAGCCCCCAGAACCGGCGCCGCGGAGAGTCGGTCGGCCGCGCGAAGCGCGCGAACTCCATGGACAACAACGGCACAAGAGCGACCACGCCGTTCACCGTGGCGATCACCCCGAAGATCCCGGCGACGCTCAGCCCGCCGCCGTTCGGCGTGTAGGTCAGGAAATCCCTGCCCCGCTCCCGCGACACCGGGTCCTGGAAGATCACCACCAGGTTCCATACGAGCCAGATGACGAACACCGGGATCGTCCAGTTCTGGAACCGGGTCACGAAGACCATGCCGTACAAGGTGAGCGGGATGAACAACAGCCCGGTGATGACCCAACCTACCTGTTCCGGGATGTGCACGAACGCCGCCAAGCCGGATCCGAGGATCTGGCTTTCCAGCGCCCAGTAGAAGAACCAGTTCGTGCCGAACACCACGGCGGTGACCGTCGAGCCGAGGAACCCCATCCCGAGGCCACGCGAGGCCAGATCGGAGCTGAGCCTGGTGCCCGCCGAAGCCCGCACCAGCACGTAACCGAGCACAGTCTGCGCGATGACCGCGTAGACCAGCCCGACGATGGTATTCGGCATGCCGTATTGCGAGGCCAGCGACGAGCCGATGGCCAGCCACGCGCCCGCGGTTCCGCCCCCGGTGAGCGGCAGCATGATGCCCCAATACCCCCATGACCGATGGCGAGGAACCTTCCGGTTGGCGTAGTCGTCGGTGGCCGCGTTGCCGCTACTGAAGATCCTTCGCAGCACGGAGATGCCGGGACTTCCCATATCCGACTCCTTTGTCGTGGGGTGAACGAGCGCGCCGGGCAAGGCGGATTCCGCCGAGGGTAGGAACGCGGGCGCCGGAAATCTGTGGGTCGTACCCCACTTCCTGGGGACCGGATATGTGCTCGCCCCCAGGAAGTGGGCCATGTGCCCGAGCACAGGGAAACCCCCGGATCTGTGTGGCGGCGAGGATCGCGCGAGCGGACGCGATGGCTTTGACTGGTGTCCGGTCGTTCGCCGAACCCTGACGAGGAGAACACGATGTTGCGTCCGAATCTTGTCGTGACCGGTCGCGCCGACGGTAGGTCAGCCTTCGTCGACGAACGACCGCTGACGCCGGTGTCCACCCCGGAGCTGGCAGGCCTGGACCTGTTTCTCGCCTGGGGAACCGCGGACGGCACGGCCAGCAACAGCGACGAGCGTCCCACCCCGGTTCTCGCCCCGTACTTCCCGGGTCCTGGCGGCACCAGGCTGGTGCTCGTCACCTGGCTCCCGGCCGGGCAGACCGGGCAGGCGGCCACGCCCTCGGCCGATGAAGCCGACCTGCTGGCTGGGCTCGCCGCCACGCTGGAGAAGGACGACCCGGGGATGCACACCAGCGCGACGCTCGACTACGGCATCGTCCTCAGTGGAGAGATGTGGCTGGAGCTGGACGAGGGAGCCGAGCGGCGCCTGCCGCCGGGCTCGTGCGTGGTACAGCGGGGTACCCGGCACCGGTGGTCCAACCGCGGCACCGAGCCGGCCACGATGGCGTTCGTCCTCATCGGCGCGGAGCGGGACCGGTGAGTGCCACGGCACCGTTGCGGCTGCACGATTCCACCCTGGGCCGGTTCGTAGACTGGCTGGCGCGCACCCGGGGGCTCGACTTCACCGACTACGAGCAACTCCGGCGATGGTCGGTCGCCGACCTGTCCGGTTTCTGGTCCGCTGTCAAGGAATTCCTCGGCGTCCCGTTCCGCACCGGCCACACCGAAGTACTCGCGAACGAGAAGATGCCAGGCGCGGAATGGTTTCCCGGAGTCGAAACCAACTTCGCCGACGGACTGCTCTCGACGTCGGGCGCCACCCGCGCGGCAGTCGTGACGATCAGCGAGGACGGCTCCACCGAGACGCTCACCCACCACGAGTTCCGGCGACAGGTCGCCACCCTGGCCCGTTCGCTGCGGCGACTCGGTGTCATCCGGGGCGACCGTGTCGTCGGCTACCTCCCCAACATCGGCCAGGCGGCTGTCGCGTTCTACGCCACGGCAAGCCTCGGCGCCATCTGGGCGTCGGTCGGCGCCGACTACGCACCCGAGGCGGCCACGGCCCGGCTGGCGCAACTCTCGCCGAAGGTCCTGATCTCCGTCGACGGTTACCGCTTCGCCGGCACCGCCCGCGACCAGCGTGACGCGGTCGCCAGCCTGCGCACGTCGCTGGCCCCCGAGCACACGGTGATCGTTTCCCGGCTCGGCCTGCCGGTCGGCGACGACGATCTCGACTGGGGCGACGTCACCGTCGGTGACGCGAACCTGGAGCCGGTCGCGGTGCCCTTCGGCCACCCGTTGTGGGTGCTGTTCTCCTCCGGAACCACCGGCCTCCCCAAGGGGATCGTGCACGGTCATGGCGGCATCCAGCTCGAGATGTACAAGACGTTGCGGTTGCACTGGGACCTGTACCCGGACAGCCGGGTCCTGTGGGCGACCTCGCCGAGCTGGGTCCTGTGGAACATCCTCGTTTCGGTCCCCCTCGTCGGTGCCACCGCGGTGCTCTACGACGGGAGCCCGACCTTCCCCGACACCGCGGCACTGTGGCGGACCGTATCGGCACACCAGATCACGCATTTCGGCACCAGCCCGGGTTTCCTCGCCGCGACCGAACGAGGCGGCACCGAGCCTGGCCGACGTTTCGACCTCTCCTCGCTGCGGCAGATCATTTCGACCGGCTCACCGCTGCCGGCCAGTGCCGCGCTCTGGGCGGAAGACCACGTCGGCAAGCACATCCCCGTCGTGTCCATCAGCGGCGGGACGGACGTGGTCGGCGCGTTCGCCGGCGGCGCGCCGACCGTGCCGGTGCGGCCGGGAGAACTGCCCGCGGGCTGCCTGGGGGTCGCGCTCGAATCCTGGGACGAGCGTGGCCGGCCAATCACCGGCGACGTCGGCGAGCTGGTCGTAACTCGACCGATGCCCAGCATGCCGGTCGCGTTCTGGGGCGACGAGTCGGGTGAACGCTACCGCGACACCTACTTCTCCACCTATCCCGGCGTGTGGCGGCACGGTGACTGGATCACCATCACCGACTGGCACTCCGTGGTGGTCCACGGTCGCTCGGACGCCACCCTCAACCGCAACGGGGTGCGTTTGGGCAGCGCCGACATCTACCACGCCGTCGAGGACCTGCCCGAGGTCGCCGAAGCCCTCGTCGTCGGCGCCGAAATGAGCGACGGCGGGTACTGGATGCCCTTGTTCGTCGTGCTTCGCGACGGAACCGAACTCGACGACGAACTCGGACACCGCCTCCGCGACACGATCCGCCGCCGCGCCTCACCACGGCACGTCCCTGACGACATCTACGCGGTCCCGGGAATCCCGCACACCAAGACGGGCAAGAAACTCGAGGTTCCCATCAAAAGGTTGTTACAGGGCGCCGCCCCGGACACCGTGATCACCCCGAGCGCCGTGGACCGGCCCGAGTTGCTGCAATTCTTCACCCGGCTGGCCAACGACCGCGGTAGCTCCGCCTGACCGCCGGACTAGCGCGTGTTTCAAAAGCCCGTGTTTCCGCATCAGGTGAGTACCTGCGCGCGGGCGCCGAAGGCTTCGGATTTTCGGAGGCGGGCCGCCAGCCTGCCCAGACAAGGTCGACGGCGAGAGCCACGGCCCGTCTACGCAAATCCGATCGCGCGCCTTGGAAACACAGACTAGTTTGGACGCTCGACGACAAAGGAGGCGAGGAAACCGTGGGCCCAAACAGTTTTCTGCGGCTCCTCGTCGACGGCGCCCCGGCCTCGGACTACGAGGACGCGCTGCGAACAGCGCTGGCCGGTGCGGCCTCGGGCGAGGAGCACGACCGGATCGTTGACGACCACCGGCTCGCACTCCGCGCACGCGACCTGCTGGAACAGCACCAGTCGCGGGAAGCGGCGCAACGGGCACTGCTGGAATGCGCCATGGAACTCGCCGACGTGCCCAGCAACGTCAACGCGATGCTCACCTCGATTGTGACCAGGGCCCAGCGCCTGCTCGGCTGCGACCTGGCCTACCTCAGCCTCAACGATCCGGAACGGTCGGAGACCTACGTACGGGTCATGGTCGGCGCGACCTCGTCCTGTTGGAAGGACATTCGCATCCCGTTCGGAGCAGGCATCGGCGGCAAAGTCGCCGCGACCGCGACGCCGTTCGCCACCTCGGACTACTTCCACGACGAACGCCTCGCCCACGACCCGGTTGTCGACAAGTCCGCCCGAGCCGAAGGACAGGCCGCCATCCTTGGCGTTCCGCTGGTGCACCGAGGGCGCGTCATCGGCGTGCTGTTCGCGTCCAACCGTCGGCTCGAACCCTTCCCGCACGAGTCCATCGTCCAATTGAGTTCACTCGCCACGCTCGCCGCCATCGCCATCCACCAAGCCAAGCTGCTGGAAGAAAAAGAGACGGCCAACACCACGTTGCGCGCCCGCGCCCGCGAAACCGAACGCGCCGTGACCGCGCACGACCGCAGCATGGAAATCGTCCTCCGTGGCGGCGGGGTCCAGGAAGTCGTCAACGCCACCACGGAAACGCTCGACGGCACGCTCGCGATCTTCGACGAGCAAGGCACCACGCTGGCCTGGACGCCCGACACACCCGAAAAACTGTTGCAGGCCATGCTGTCCGCGACTCAGGGCGACCGCGACCGCGGCGTCCGCAGCGCACCCGCCGGGAACTTCTGGGTCACCACCCTCGCGGCAGGCCGTGAAGACCTCGGCAGTCTCGTCTGGGCGCCGTCATCCACCGCGAGCGACGCCGACCGTCGCATCCTCGAACGCGCCGGCGTCGTCGCCGCGCTGGTCCGGCTGTTCCACAACAACGTCGCCAACGCCGAAGCGCGCGTCCGCGGCGAACTCCTGGACGACCTGCTCTCCCCCACCGCGACGACCTACACATCACTCGCCGACCGCGCACAACGACTCGGCTACGAGCCCGACACCCCGCACATCGTCGTCGTCGCGCACATCGAACCCGCGCTCCGGCAACGGCTCGCGACCAACACGTCCGACCTGGCCGTCGCCCGCAGCGGCCTGAGCACCACCCGCGACGGATTCGCGGTCGTCGTCCTTCCCGCCGGCAACACCGCGCTCACCGCGAAACAGGTCTCCGGTTCTCTCACCATGCGACTCGGGGCACCGGTGACCACCGGCGCCGCAGGCCCCGTCGACAACGCCGCCGAACTGCCAACCGCCTACACTGAAGCACTCGCCTGCACGCGCGCGCTGCTCCGACTCGGCCGAATCGGCGACTCCGCCACAGTCGACGAACTCGGCTACACCGGCCTGCTACTGGGCGACAGCGCGTCCGCCACCACGTTCATCGGCCGCACCCTCGGCCCCGTCATCGACCACGACGCCCGCCGCGGCACCACGCTGCTCTCCACCCTCGAAACCTACTTCGCGACCGGACAAAGTCTCGCCACCAGCGCCAAACAACTCCACGTCCACCCCAACACCATCACCCAGCGCCTCGACCGCGTCAAACGGCTGCTCGGTGTCGACTGGTCGGATCCGGAGCAGGCATTGGACCTCCAACTCGCACTCCGCCTGCGGCGAATTTCGTGGGACTGTCAGTGATCTTGGCCAGAGCATCCACCGGCCCTGGCCGCGTCGATGTCCGCCCCACCAGCACCCCAGCCTCATCGTCGACACCATCGAGGACCAGGCACGACAGCCCGACAACACCAACGCCAGAAGTTGATCACCTGCGCACGGCGCTCACTTTGGCACAACACCAAGAATCCGACACCCATCATCACCGCTGAGCAGGTCCCGGGGCGCGGTGGCAGGATTCATCTTGCTCCGTTTTCCCCTGACCTCGCCGAACCCGCCGTGCGTCTCTCGACGTAACGGGCTCAGCCCGAACGCCGGGAGGAGTTCCTGGCGGCCCTGCGAGAGGTGCTTCCCGCCGCGCGGGCCGAGCCGAACTGCATCTATCTGCACGTCGGTCAATCCATGACCGAGCCCGATGTTTTCCTTCTTTCCGAAGGGTGGCATGACCTCGCCGAGTATCGCGATGTCGTGCTGCCGAAGCCCTACTTCCAGACTTATCTGAAGATCAGCGAGAGCACCTATGCCCGGCCCCGCATCGTCGTGCCGCTCACGCCGGTCGAAGCGACCTGACACAACCTCTTGGTCAGCGCTTCGCCGCGGTCTCACTCGCGCAGGATGCCTCCGCCGCCCCGGCGCGTGCGGCACTGTCGATGTTGTCCTCGACCCAGCTGCGCAGCATCCGCAGTGGCACGGCCGCGCTGTGCCCGAGCTCGGTGAGCGAGTACTCGACGTGCAGCGGCACCGCAGGATAGACAGTGCGATCAACCAGGCCGAACTCCTCCAGGCGCCGCAAAGTCTGGGTCAGCACCTTCGGGCTGATTCCCTGCAGGTGCCGCTGCAACTCGCCGAAGCGCTGCGGACCGTCCTCGAGCGCGCCGATGGCCAGTGCGGACCATTTGTTCGCCAGCAGGTCCAGCATCGCCCGGCACGGGCACTGCGCGGCGTAGACGTCGTGGTCGGAGTGCTGTCCGGTCAGGCACACAGTGGTCATGGAAAGCCCCTCACCTCGATGCTTCCCATCGGGAAGTTCTAGCCCTTGCGAGTAACTATATCCCAGGAGATACGTTGCCGGCGTCCGGAAAGACCGTCGTCCGGTCTTTCCGGGTAACCAATCCAGGGAGAGAACCAGTGTCCGACATATCGATGCGCGCCGTCGTCCAGCAGGCCCTCGGCGGTCCCGACGTACTTTCGGTGCAGCAAGTACCCCGCCCCGAACCGTTGCCGACCGAAATCCGGGTGAAGGTGCGCGCGGCCGGCATCAACCCGGTGGACTGGAAGACCCGGGCAGGAGCCGGCATGGCGCACGTGCTCGGTGAGCCGCCGTTCATCCTGGGCTGGGACGTCTCCGGCACCGTGGAGAAGGTCGGTTTCGGCGTCACGACTTTGCGCGAAGGCGACGAGGTCTACGGCATGCCCTGGTTCCCGCGGGCAGCGGGCGCCTACGCCGAGTACGTCACCGCACCGGCCCGGCAGTTCGCCCGCAAGCCTTCGAGCGTCAGCCACGAGCAGGCCGCCGCCGTGCCGCTCGCCGCCCTCACCGCGTGGCAGGCCCTGGTGGACACCGCGCACGTCCAGTCCGGGCAGCGCGTGCTGATCCACGCCGCCGCCGGCGGCGTCGGGCACCTGGCCGTCCAGTTCGCCAGGCACCTCGGCGCCTCGGTGCTCGGCACCGCACGGGCCCGCAACCACGACTGGCTCACCAAGCTCGGGGCGGACGAGCTGATCGACTACACCGCCGTCCGGTTCGAGGACGCGGCCTCCGACATCGACGTCGTGATCGACCTGGTCGGCGACCTGTACGACGACACCAGCACGCGCTCGCTGGACGTACTGCGCCCAGGTGGGCTGCTCGTCGCCATTCCGGCCGGCGTGTCGCCCGAACTGGCCGCCGCGGCCGAGGCGAAGGGCGCGCGGGTGACGCCGTTCCTCGTCGAGCCGGACGGACCCGCGCTCACCACCATCGGCGCGCTGATCGACTCCGGCGAGGTGGTGGTGGAGGTCGAAGAGACGTTCCCGCTCGAGCAGGTCGCCGCGGCGCACCGGCGCGGCGAGTCCAACCGCACCCGCGGCAAGCTCGTCCTGCGGGTCGCTTCCTGAAGCCCTGCCACAGAACCATGGGAGAACACTGATGTTTTACGAGATCCGCCGCTACCAGGTCCGGCCCGGACGCCGCGACGAATGGGTCCGTTACATGGAGGACACCGTCATCCCGTTCCAGGTCGAGCAGGGAATGTCGGTCACGGCGTCGTTCGTGGACGAGGAGGACCCGGACGGCTACGTGTGGATCCGCCGGTTCGAAGACGAACAGGAACGGATTGCCCTGTACGCCAACGTCTACGAAAGCGACCGCTGGCAAGAAGAGTTGGCCCCGAAGGTGCAGAGCTTCCTGCTCGTCGATCAGAGCAAGGTCACCAGGGTCGTCCCCACCCCGAATTCCGGGCTGAAATGAACGAGCCGAAGACGCACAACGCGCCCTCGATCAGCCGCGCCGCCGCCGTCGCGCTGATCGAGGCCGTACGCGACGAGGCCGCCGCAGCCAGGTTCGAGGTTGCCACGGCGATCACCGACGCCGGGGGCCATCTCCTGGCTTTCGAGCGCACCGACGGAGCCCCGTTCCTCACCGCCGAGGTCGCGATCGACAAGGCTTGGACCGCGGCCTCGTTCCGGCTCGCCATGCACACCTGGAACTCCCTCGTCGCCGATCCGCCCGTGGCACCACTGGCCCACCATCCACGGCTGATGGCCGTGGGCGGCGGGTTCCCGCTGTTCGACGACGGTGTGTGCGTGGGCGGCCTCGGAATTTCGGGCGGAACCGCCGAACAGGACGATGGGCGGGGCTCTCTGTGCAGAGGACGCGCATGGAGCTTGGTACTCAGGTTGCTTGAATGAGACACGAAACTCATCGGAGCATCCGCGGCATGGGGTCCGACATCTATGAGCTTGTAAGGCAGGCAAGTTGCCCACCAAGGGGGTCCACAATGAACGTCAAATGGGTTCGGCGAGCGGGAATCGCCGGCATGGCCGTCGCATCCGCGGCGGTGATGGTGGGCTGCTCATCCACCGACCACAACACGGCCGCACCCGCACCCCCGCCGACCGCCGCTTCAGCGAACGTCGTTGCCCTCAACGGTGCCGACTCCGCCGCCGCCAACGACAACAAGGAAAGCGAATACGCAGCCAAGCGTGTCGGCGTCCCGGGGTGCCGGCACCTGACTACGGCCATCTACAACGACGCACCGGCCACGACGAATGAACCCGCCCCACCTCAGTTCCGCATCGCGTTTGCCTTCCGCAACCCGGGGCCGAAATGCGTGGTGCGCGGCTTTCCTGGGGTCCGGTTCGACGGGGAAGACGGCACCAGCTGGAATGTGGACCGGACCAATGAGCCGACGATGGATGTCGTGCTGGAACCGGGCGAACGGGCCATCGCCAACTTCACGTACATGGTCGCTGACGAAGCCACCGGCTGGCACGTCAAGTCGGTCTCGATCACCCCGCCAAACACCTACGACACCCAGACCTTCCCGTGGGAGCAAGGCGCGCTGAACAAGCAGGACGGCGCCGCTCACCCCGGTACCTACGTCAGCCCGGTCCGTGTCGAGCAGTAACAGCAACCAAGCCGGACCCGGCGGGGCAGGCCAGGACATGACCGAATGTCGCGGGTCCGCAGCAACGTGACCGCCCCGGCCTGCGACACGACCCCTCTTCCCGCAATGCCAACCGACAACGACGGATAAAGACCAGTAGACTTCGACACCAGAAAGGTGCTCCCCGAACTCGCTCGAACATGACCCTCAGCAAGTCATATTCTTGCAGCTCAGAGCACCTTTCTTTCTCCGCGACACAACCCCACGCCCCAGCCACCGTGAAAGCGGGAGGCTAACGGTAGAAGGGGTCAGCGACCGGACAACAACCTCTTGGCGGCCGCCGCGTGCCACCCCAGCCACTGCGGCATGGCCCGTGAGAATCCCGATCATCTCCTGCCATTCTTTACTGATTCCCCGAACAAACCGGGGATAAGCCATTAGGCTCGCAGGGTGTCGGGTGCGGTGTCGATCATGCTTCCGTCGCTACCGGCGCGGATGTCGGAAGTGGGCGGCTACGCCGAGTTGGTCAGCACCGGCCGGGCGGAGCGGCTGTGGATAGGCCAGTCCATTCTCCTCGAACCGCACCAGGTGATGGCCTACCTGGCCGGGCGCGACGTCCGGATCCCGGTGGGCACTGCGGTGACGCTGATGCCGTTACGCCATCCGCTGGAGGCGGCGCTGCAAGCCCGGTCGCTCGCGGCGCTGACCGGCCATTCCGTGGTCGCCGGTCTCGGGACCGGGCCATCCCAGTTCGTTGCAGCGCTGCGTGGCAAGCGGTATAGCAGCCCGCTCCGCGCGGTCCGCGAGTACGCGTCCGTGATGCGGGCACTGCTGAGTTACGACAGCACGCGGTTTGATGGCGAGTACTACTCACACGAGTGGCCGTTGCCCTGGATCGAGCATCCGCGCGTGTATCTCGGGCTCGGGGTCCTTCGCCGCCGGATGGCGGTCCTCGCCGGTGAAGTCGCTGACGCCGTGATTACCTGGCTCGCGCCGCTGGGTCACCTCGCCGAGGTCCTGCGTCCGGCGGTCGTGGCTGGTAGCACCGCCGCCGGACGGCCGGTGCCTCGTATCGTGGCCGCGGTGGGTGTGGCGTTGGACGGCGAGGGGCGTGACCCGCTGGATCTCACTCTCGCCGCTTACGCCGGGCACTTGACCGCACCCCACTACCGCGCGATGTTCCGCGAGGCGGGGCTCTCGGTGGGGCCCAGTCAGCCGGCTTTCGGTGCCGGTCACCTGCTGGCGCACGAGGTCGTGCTGACCGGTGACCCAGCCCGAGTGGCCGACGGCATCCGGCGGTACTGGGCCGCGGGGGTGGATGAGGTCGTGCTGCATGCCGGAGGGGTGCGGACACGGTACGGCGACGATCAGGCGCTTGCGGATCTGAACCGCGTCCTGGACGCCCTCGCCGCCACGGATACCGCTACAGCGGCTCCGTTGGGTCAGCCCGGCGCAGGATCGTGACGGCGTATTCGCCCAGGGAGACCCGATCTGGCTGGTTGGTCTTGGTGGCGAGGCTGGCGACGTGTTTCTCCACGGTTCGGGGCGAGATGTGCAGACGCTGACCGATCGCCTTGTTGCCGAGCCGCTGTACCAGCAGTTCCAGCACCTCGAACTCGCGGACCGTCACCCCGAGCCGACGAAGCTGATCGGGCAGCCGACTGGTGCCGGCCCGGCGCTGCCGGACCGGCACGCCGTTCCGGCGCAGCAGCGCACGGCAGGAACTGGCGACCGCGGTCACGCCCAGCTGGTGGAAGTATTCTTCCGCCTGCCGTAACCAGGCCACCGGCTCGCCCCAGCCGTCGGCGGCGGCCGCTTCCGCGACGAGGCGCAAACCGAGATGCCGGGCCATGGCGTAGGGCGCCGTGGCCTCGGCGGCCGCGTTCATCGCATCCGCCGCGCCCTCCCGATCACCCGCCCGGCCGAGCAGCACCGCGTTCGCCAGCAACAGGAACTGCCGGTTCCAGCGCATGTGGCCGAACGCGCCGGCCAGCAGGTCCGCGCAGTCGCCGGGGGGCAACGTGCCCGCGATGGCGTCGAGCAACGGTAGTAGGCCATACCGGCCGGTCAACCGGAATCCCGAGGGATTTCTGGTGTCGTGGTCGCTGGCCGCCGCCAGTTCGGCCCTGGCCAGCTGCACGTCCTCCTCCAGCAGGGCGCAAAACGCGCGGGCGAGACCGAACACGACCGCCCGCTCGGGTGCCGGTTCCCCACTGATGACCTGGGCGAACCGGGCGAGCGCGGTCTCCATCTCCTCCCGCTTGCCCTGGTGCGCGGCCAGCGTCGCCCGGGTGACCAGGAGATACCGGATCACGTCGGTCAGCCGCAGCCTGGCCGCGACCGCCGAGCAACGGTCCATCTGGTCATGCGCGGCGGTGAACTCGCCGCGCATGACCAGATCCATGCCCCAGAGCGCGTCGGCGGCGCAGGCGACCGTGACGGCGCCGCCGGCCTGCTCGCGCGCACGGTCGAGATTGGTGGCATCGGCGTGACTCTGCACGTCGTGCCCGCCGAGCCGGAGCAGGACGTGGGCGCGGACGAGGGTCATCCGGTTCTGTTCGGCGATCAGCAGGGCTCGCTGCAGGTAACCCCGTGCCTCGTCGAGATCCCGGTCGCGCGCGGCGATACCCAGAACCTGGAGCGCCTGGCAGGAGACCGCCGGGGCAGACGTCTGTTCGGCGAGACGGAGCGCGCGGTTGGCACACTCCTCGGCTGCCGCGATGTGCCCCTCGCCCGGCACTTCCAGCAGCAGGTTGGCGTTGAGCGCCTCGACAGCGGCCAGGTCTTCGAGGTCGTCCGCGCCGAGCAGGGCGCGCACCGTCCTTACCTGCGCCATACCGTCCGCGAACCGGCCGGCCAGATATGCCGCCCAGCCGAGCCTGAGATGCAGTTTGATCGCCCGGTTGAGCTGTGCGAAAGCCGCGAACGCGTCGGCGAGCCGGAATGCCTCCTCGATCTTGCCGGTCTCGGCTAGTGCGTACAGCAGCCCTTCCAGGGCATCGGCCCGGACCGCTGGGTCGGGATGGTCGGCCAGCAGGTCACGGGCTCGACCGAGCAGCGTGACGGCGGAATCGGGAGCCCCGTTGTCCAGCGCGCGGTGGCCGGCTTCGGCGAACAACCGGCCGGCCGCGGCGAAATCCCCGGCGGTCACCCGTAAGGTGGCCGCCAACTGGCACCACTCGCCCGGCAACCCCAGGTACATTGCCTCGATGGCGTCGGCGGCTTTTCCCGCGATCTCCGCGCGGGTCTTCGGCGTCACGTAGGCGAGCGCGGCACGCGCGGTCAGCGGATGCCGGAACGCATACCAGTCCGGTTCGCGGTCGTCGGCGACGATGAGCTGGCCGACCGCGCCGGCATGGATATGGCTCAGCAACGCATAGTCGTCCGTGCCGGTGACGGCCTGGACGACGGCCAGCGGAAAGCGCTCGCCAAGCACCGCGGCCGTGGCCACCAGTGTCCGGCCCGGCTGACCCGCCCGGTCCAGCACCTGCTTGACGCTGCTGGACACCGTGGCCGGCACGTCGGCGGCCAGCTCACCGGTGACCCGCCAGCCGTCCGGGCCGCACACCAGCAGACCCGAGTCGAGCATATGGTTCAACAGCTCTTCGGCCAGAAACGGGTTGCCGACACTGTTCCGCGCCATCAAGTCGGTCACCTCGGCCGGCACCTCCGCCGGCTCGACCCCCAGATACGAGCCGGCCAGCTGGTCCAGGCCCGGCCGGTCGAGCCGGTCGAGCGTGCGCAGCACACAGGTCCGGCGCTGCGCCGCCGCCCGTGCCAGCTCCAGGGCGGCGGATGGTTCCGAGCGCACGCCCCCCAGGAACACGATCGGTTCCCGACCGAGATTGTCGATCAGGTACTCGACGATGGACAGGCTTTCCGAGTCCGCATCCTGGAGGTCGTCGAGCACCAGCAGGCAACCACGGGCCCGGCTGGCCACCGACAGGAGCCGCAAGATCGCCTCGCCGAGCACCACCAGTGAATCGCCGCGCTCGTTGTTCTCGGTGTCACCGTCGTCATGCCAGTCCGGCACCAGCCGGCCGAGGCTGGACGCGTACGGGCCCAGTTCGGCCGTCTCGGGCGGGCGGCTCCCGTGGAACAGCGACAGCAGCGCCTCGGTCAGCGGCCGGAACGGGACGATAGGGCCGATACCGCTGCCCCGCCCCCGCAGTATCCGCAGACCGAGCTCGCTGGCGAGGCCGGTCGCCTCGCGCGCGAGCCGGGTTTTCCCTATCCCGGCCTCGCCGACGAGAAAAATGGCACTCCCCCGGCGACCCACGGTGGCCCGCAACGCTTGGTCAAGTTCTCGCACCTCGTGGTCTCGCCCCACCAGAACCGACGAGCGGTGACGCATCCGTGGAATGTTACGCGGACGCGATCGTATGTCTCAAGCGAGATTTGATCCCGATTCGGCGAGCCGACCCAGCGTCTCGCGGAGGTCAGTCGGTGCCCTCCCAGTAGCTGATGACCAGCGAAGGGCTGTCCGGCCACATAATGGTGAGCGCGTCGATCCGCGGCGCGGTGCCGGTCAGCGCGCCGTGCCGGGTTCCCCGCGTCACGGCTTCCGACAGGACGACGGGGCCGAGCGGATCGCCATTCTCCGAGCCGGGCCAACTGTTCTGTTCGTTCATCTACTTCTCCCTGTCTTCTTGTTTTTCGGGCATGGCTTCGAGGAACAGGACCGATGGAACCGTCTTCGGGAAACCGAGACGGAGCAGGCCATAACCGATACCCGCCAGTCCGCTCAACAAATTCGGGGTCGGGACGGAGTCCGGCGTACCACAACAGGCTCCGCGGTCCCGTAGTGCGGCAAGGACGAATCCGGCGCGCCAGGCGCAACCGGCGGCCGCTGTTTCCTCGCCTGCCGCGGCCAGCATGGTCAGCGGTTCGAGCACGCCGAGTTCGCCGTGGCGCAGGCTCAGGTCGCCGCGCGGTGCCCGGTCGAGGAGAACCCGTATGTCGGCGGTGTCCCCGTCGATCAGATCGGCCGCGATGGTTCCGGAGAGTCCGGAACACCAGCCATAGTCACGGTTCGATTCCGCCGACGCCTTTTCGACCTCTTTCCGACCACGACGCAGTGCCGCGCGGCCGACGGCCGCATAAGGTTCACCGGCACCCATTTCGGCGTAGCGCATCAATGCCCAGCCGATCCCGGTTGATCCGTGCGCGAAACCGGCCGGTTCCCCGTCGCGTCCGGTACCGCTTCGTTCGGCCGCGACGAGCCGGTCCGCGATCGCCCGCGTGAGCCGCCGCGCGGCGGGCAATCCGGTTTCCTCGGCCACCGCGATCAGCGCGGCAAGGTCGCCGGCCAGGCCACCTGACACCCCGTAACGGCCGTCGTCGGGCAGTCCGGCGAGCACGTCCACGGCGGTGGCCAGCCAGCCGTGCAGGTCCTGGTCGTCGAGCAGTGAGGCGAGCCGGGCAAGGCCGTAGCACACCCCGCCGAGCCCGAGGAACCCGCCATGGCCGGCGGTGGCGGCCAGTTCAGGCCGGTGGCCCAGCATGTCGAGCAGACCGGGAACTGCGCTCACCGCCTCGCGCGCTATCTCCCGGCCACGCGCGAGACCGGTCAGCTTGGCCAGCTCGGCCAGGAACAGCGCAACACCGATGTATCCATAGCCCAGCCCGGCCCCCATTGGCAGTAGCGCCCAATGCCGGCCGTCTGCCGGTTCCAGGCCCACCCAGTTGCCACGCCCGCCGCCCCGGGCGGCCCGGCCCATGACCTCGTCCGCGATGGTGCTCGCCGCGGCCAGCAGATACTCAGGGTCGGCGCGGGCCACGGCCGACTTGGCCACCGCGCGCGAAAACTGTGGATCGGCGGAATGCGGCCGCGTGGCCAGGGCCGCGCTGATCACCCATTCCTGAAACGACTCGTCCACTTCCCCCATCGCCTCGATCTTCTCGAGTGTGTGGGCGAGAGTGGGTCGGTCGAGCAGATCCGGCAGGCAGGCGCCGTCCGCGCTCCAGAGCGCGCGGGCCGACGGCCGTCCGGTGAACAGCGGGACATCGCCCGCCCACAGATCGGCGTGTTCGTGCGGCACGAGCCGGCGGCGGAAGTCGTCGTCGGCCGAGTCGGCCCACAGCAGGTCGAGGGCGCGGTCCCGATCCAGCGCGTCCCGCAGGAGGTCCGGGTGCGTGGATTCGTCGAGCAGCACCGAATAGAGCCGGGTCGGCCTGGCGAGTACGCGGATCTCGTCGTCACCGCTCCTGCGCAACGGTCCGCCCGGCGCCAGCAGATCCTCGCGACCCGCCACGATGGTTTCGTAGCCGGACCGGAACCCGGCGAGCAGCGGCGCGCGGAAGTCCGCGGGTTCCGTCTGCCGACCGGCAAACGAGGGCCGGTTGACCGCGGTGCGGAACTTGACGGCCCGCCGCACCAACCGCATCCGGTCGGTGCCCGCGTCCTCCCAGCAAACCGCGTCGACCGGGACGGTAGCGCCGCTGTCTCCTCCCATGCCGGAGACATCGAGCGCGCCATGCCGACCGATCAGCAGTTGCGGCAGCAACGCGGATCGGTACACCGAGGACGACAGCCGCTGCGCGGCGGGATCGGCGTAGGTTTCCGGTGCGCCGGGCCGCGCGGGGTGGAACAGCGTTTCGACATCGACGAGTACTGGCTGATCCCCGCACGCGACAAGGTTTTCGCAGTGCGCGTCGGTCGCGTCGAGCGCATACAACAAAGCAAGTAGCGCGCCCTGATTACGGTAGAACTGGTTGACGTCGGCGAGGCTGTCGCAAGGGCGGTACGGAATGAACTCCGCCCACCCGTAGCCGGCTCCGGCTACTGTCCTGGCGGTACGAAGCGTGACGCGATTCGTGTTCGCGTTGAGCCATTCGACCAGCTCCGCGAAATGGCGATACAGCGCCAAGGAACGCGGTTTGTACACGACCTTGGCTCCGCTCGCCAGCCGGAGGATCGCGACCGATCGCCCGTGCTGGTGTGAGTCGCCCGCCGACAGCCCGACTGCTACCAGCGCACCGGGGTCGGTGTCGTCGAGCAGTTCGGCGAGGATGGCGGGCCGGTCGACGCAGAACCTCGCCAGCAGTTCGGCCTCGGCCTCGACGGCCTGGTCGCAGGTGACCGTCACCAGCCTGGCCAGCACCGGATAGGTCCTCAACAGTAACGCCAGCGTCCGAGGGCTGGACTGTTTCCTGACGAAGTCGGCGAACCGAGCCGACGAGTCCGCGCCGGTCAGCGTGCCGGCGGCGGCGTGCAGTTCCCGCACCAGGGTGCGGGTGGCCAGCGCGGCCAGCCGCCGGCCGAGCCGGCCGGCGAACTCCCGGCCCACCTCGGTCAGGTCGATGTGTTCGGCGCCCGGCAGGTCGCCGGTCCGCCGGAGCAGGCGGGTCCGGGCCGACTCGACGAACGGGCGGAACGGCACTGCGAACGCGTCGCGCCAGTCCGCGGGCGGCGGCATTTCGGGCGGGTCCGATTTCGCTTCCGTCAGGGTCCGGTGCACGGACCGGGCCCAGCCCGGCTGCGGGACTCGGGCGGCGAGAGCCTCCGACGGCTCGGCGAGCAGGGCCAAGAGCCCGACCTCGTCAAGACCGGCCGAGGCCAGCCGGTCGGCGAACCAGCGATTGTCGTGCGAACGGTGGGCCGAACGCCAGTGCTCAAGCCGCTCACTGGCGCGGCGTCTCCCCGTGGCCTCCGGACCGCCGGGGGCGGGCAAGCGCTCGTTCACAGTGAGGGCGGGGGCCCACCACCACTCGCCGAGATCCGGTGTCGAGGCGTCTGTCACGCGCTCACGATGGCACAGCGGTGCGGGACCTACATGGGTAACTCGCCCCCATATTTGGACGCGCGCACGGACGCGAATCCGGGTAGCGGCTACCCATGTCCGGGTCGGCCCGCCGAGACAGGCTGGTGAGGTCACTGCGGCAGGGGAGGCAGTCGCAACACCCCGGGTCGTCTTCCGAGTGGGGGTCGGTAACACATGCCCGAAAACCGTTCTTTCTCGCCGGCCGGCAGGTCCGCGACCGGCTGGGATCCAGATACGGCCGGACTGATCAGCCTGGCTGGTGCCGCCAACCTGACCGCCGGTCAGGTGCGCGAGCTCTATCGGCGTTTCGTCGACGGCGGCCAGATCCGACCGATGACGTCATTCGGCTGCGGCGATTCATTGACGGACCGGGCCGAAGGCGTCTGGCTGTATACCCGGGATGGCCGGCGGATCCTCGATTTCGCCAGTGGCGCGGCGGGGTTCAGCCATGGACACAACCATCCCTCCATTGTCGCCGCCCGGCTCCGCTACGCCGAGCGGCGCCGGATGGAGGTGCACAAGACCTATTTCTCGCCCTATCTCGCCGCACTCGGCCACAATCTGGCGACTATCCTGCCGGGTGATCTCTGCCTTTCCTTCTTTCCGAACTCCGCCGCGGAAGCGATCGAGGGAGCGGTCAAGCTGGCCTACAAGTATCACGGCGGTACCCGGAACACCATCCTCTGTTCCGATATCGCCGACCATGGCCGGCTTCTTGGCTCCGGCAGCCTGAGTGCGGGAAACAAGGGACGCTATCCGGAAATTCCCGGAGTGGCTCGCTATCACTACGACAGCACGGAATCGGTGCGATCGGCGATCACGCGAGCGACGAAATCAGGAAACTGTGACGTCTACGCGATCCTGGTGGAACCGTTCAGCTCCTCGACCGCGCGCCAGTGTTCCAAGCAATTTCTCCGCGACCTCCGCGAGTTGTGCACCGCCGGCAAGATCGTGCTGATCTTCGACGAGACCCGTACCGGCCTGGGCCGGACCGGCAGCCTGTTCCACTTCACCCGCCACCCCGGGCTGATTCCGGACGTGCTGGCCATCTCCAGGTCGTTCGGCGGCGGAAAATCCTCGGTCTCGGCGTATGTCGCACGCAAGCGGATCTTCCGGCAGTCGTATGACAACCTGGCCGACTCCCTGCTGCACAGCACCAGCACCACTTACTACGGATTCGGTGAGGAGAACGCGACCGCGATCGAGGCGATCCGGATCGCCGTCGAACACGACTATCCACGGCGGGCCCGGGACATCCAGGATGTTCTCGCGCCTGGCCTGGCCCGGATCCAGCGATCGTGCCCGGGCACGATCAGCGAAATACGCGGTTGCGGCGCCACCTTCGGCGTCATGCTCGACTACAGCGATGAGGTCGTGAAAGTTGCAGGAAAAGCGCTTCCCAGCGGATTGACGGACAATCGGGACTTCGTCGCGAAACTCACTTCCGCGGCAGTGCTCGACGCCCTGTACAAGAACCACGGAATCCTTGCCCACCAGGGACTACACGGCCGACTCCCCGTGCTCATCGGTCCCCCTCTGATCGCCGAACCGGAACACGTCGAGCGATTTCTGGACGGTTTCGAGGCGGCACTCGCCGACGGGTTGCCGCGATTGCTGACGAAATTCCTCGGAGAGAAGGCGACAACGTTATGAAGACTGTGGTGGTGACCGGCGCGGCCGGGGTGCTGGGCGGAGGCCTGGTGAAAAGCCTTGCCAGGAATGGGATGACGGTACGTGGGCTGGACCTCCGGCCGGCGCCGGAGCCGGTCGCCGACGTACGGCAGATTGAAGGTGATGTCCGGAACCCGGCGGTCGTGCGCGCCGCGATCGCCGGCGCGGACGCCGTGGTGCACTGCGCCGCGGCGTTGCCGAGCCAGCACGCCGAGCAGATCAGATCGGTGATCGTCGACGGCACGGCGAACGTGCTGGCGTGCAGCCGTGAGGAGAAGATCCCACGCGTGGTGCATATCTCCTCCACCGCGGTCTACGGGCTGCCGAGTCTGGTGCCCACGCCGGAGGATTACCCGCAGGTGCCCGTGGATCCGTACAGCACGGCAAAGGTCATGGCCGAAGAAGCGTGCGTGTCGTCCCGCGCGCAAGGCATGTGCGTGTCGGTGTTGCGTCCCAAGACATTCCTCGGGCCCGGCCGGATGGGCTTGTTCTCGATGCTGTTCGAATGGGCCGTCGAAGGCCGGAACTTCCCAGTTCTCGGCCGTGGTGACGTGCGCATCCAGATGTGCGCGCTGGAGGATCTGATCGACGCCGTGCGCGCGGTGCTGGCGGCACCGGAAGAAATCGCGAACGACGTCTACAACGTCGCGGCCGCGGAGTTCGCCACGCTTCGGGAGGATTTCCAGGCCGTGCTCGACGCCGCGGGGCACGGAAAACAGGTGGTGTCGGTGCCCATCGGACCCGCGCTGCCAATATTGCGTGGCTTGCAATGGGCCCGACTGTCCCCGGTGTACGGCCGCCTGCTGAGCAAGCTGCGGGCCGACTCCTACGTGAGCATCGAAAAGGCTCGCGAAAGGCTCGGTTTCACACCCCGCTTCTCCAATCGCGAGGCGATTCTGCGGACCTTCGACTGGTGGCGGACGCAACGAGGGTCCGTTGTCCGCCGCGGCACCACTTCGCGTGAACCGTGGCGGCAAGGCGCGCTCAGCCTGGCCAAGGTCCTGTTTTGAGAATCCGGAGGTGCCCCATGACGAAGGCCTCGCCAACCGTGTCCGTGATCATCCCAAACTACAACTACGCGCGTGCCCTTCGCCCATGCCTGGAGTCGGTACTCGCGCAGACCTATGACAACCTGGAGATACTACTTGTCGACGACTGCAGTACCGACGACTCCGCGTCGGTCGCGGCCGAACTGGGCATCCGTATTATCCGCACGCCCTACAACATGGGCGCTCCCGCGGCCCGGAACCTCGGTGCCGGTCAGGCGAGCGGCGAAGTCCTGTTGTTCGTCGACTCCGACGTCGCGTTGAACCCCGACGCGGTGGTCAACGCCGTCCGGCTGCTGGAGTCGAGCCCGGATATCGGGGCGGTGTGCGGTAACTACGACCCGGTCCCGCTCTTCCGGGACAGCCTGGTCGAGGAATATCGCTGCCTTCAGCAGTACTACTGGCTCGCGGAGGACGAGGGCACCATCACCACGTCCTACACCGCGATTCTGGCGATCAGCGCCGATCTGTTCGCGGCCGTGGGCGGATTCGACCCGCGGTTGCGGCACACCGAAAACGCCGAGTTCGGTCACCGACTCTCCCGCACTCACCAGGTGCGATTGACCTCGGCGGTACGCGGTCGTCATGACTACGACGACTCGCTGCGGGTGGTGATGTCCAAAGTGTTCACCCGGGCCCGCTTGCATATTCCGTTGTACCTGCGGCGTCCGGAGCTTTCCGGTGGCTTCTCGAGCGGCCCGCGGGCCTGGGGCAGCATGGCCACGCTGGCGGCCCTGTTCTCGATCCCGCTTCCGGTGCTGTTCGGTCCGCTGTTCGCGGCCGTTCCGCTGTCGTTGCTGGCCATCGCGATCGGGTGCGACGTGCCGATGTACCGGTTCGTGCTGCGGCGGCGCGGTCCTGGCTTCCTCGGATATTTCCTGGCGATGCACGGGCTGGTGAACGCCACGGTCGGGCTCGCGGCGCTCGCCGGCGGCGTGCAATGGTTGTCATCGAGTTCGTTCCGACGCATGTACGACCGCGCGCCGACTCCGCCGGCGCCCGGGCAAGCGGTGGAGCACCGATGAATACACCGCGAACCGTGTCCGTGATCATCCCCAACTACAACGGCGGCCGGACCCTGGAACTGTGCCTGCGGTCCGTGCTGACACAGCACCACCGGCCAGCGGAAGTGATCGTGGTCGACGACTGCAGCACCGACGATTCGGTCGCCATCGCCGAACGCGCCGGCGCGCGCGTGGTACGCACGCCACGCAACAGCGGGTGCGGTGTGGCTCGCAATCTTGGTGCCACGCATGCCAGTGGCGCGGTGCTGTTTTTCGTCGACTCCGATGTCGCCCTCGAACCGGATGCCATTTCCTCCGCGCTCAGTGTGCTCGGTTCGGAACCGACGATCGGCGCGGTATGCGGCATCGAGCATCCGGTGCCGCTGCTCAACAACAGCCTGGTGGCTCGGTTTCGCGCCCTCCAGTACCACTACTGGTCGGCCAGTTCGGAAGGGAACGTGTCCTTCCTCTTTCCCAACATCTGCGCGATCCGGGCCGATGTTTTCGCCGAACTGGGCCCCTTTTCGGCGGCCCTCCGTCAGACCGAGGAGGTAGACTACGGCTACCGGCTCAGCCGACGGTACCGGCTTCGGCTGACTTCGGCCGTGCGTGGCCGGCACGATCACGATGCTCGGCTGGTCACGTTGCTGCGCAAGCTGTTCCAACGTGGCCGGTTGAGGGTTCCGCTTTACGCCAAGGCACGCCGCTTCGCGAAAGGTTTCGAAACAGCGAACCGGGCGTACGCCAGCGTCGCCGCGCTACTCGCCGTGGTCTCCACGGTGTTACCGCTGGCGGCGGGAGCGCTCGCGGCCGCCGTTCCGGTGCTGCTTTTCGCCGTGTCGGTCGGGCTCGACGCCGGCATGTACCGGTTCGTCCTGCGCGAGCAGGGTCCGGCTTTTCTCGGATACTTCACGGTCATGCAATTCCTGGTGAATGTGACCATCGCCGCCTCGGTCGCGGTGGGTGCGGCCCAGTGGATCGCTTCCCGGCGTTTCCGGGTGCTGTACGACACGCCCGCCGTCACCTCGTGAGGAAGCGCGAAGATGCCAGAACCTCATCGCCAGCCGACCGTATCGGTAATCATTCTGCACCGGGGTGACGACGCCGCGCTGGGGCGCTGCCTCACGGCCATTGGCGCGCAGACCTACCAGCCCACGGAAACCGTCGTCGCCAACCACACCGGTACCGGAATTCGGGACAGCCCGGCCGCGGCCGGAAATCGTGCGGTCGCCGCCAGCCATGGCGAAATCGTGTTCTTCGTGGCCTCCGACATTGTGCTGGCACCGGACTCGATCGCCAATGCCGTCCGGCTCCTGGGGGAACGCCCCGGCCGCGGCTGCGTGTTCGGGAAACAGGTGCTCGAACCCGCCTCCGGGCGCGATTTTCGCCGCTGGCTCGGGCCGGTATGGACCGCGTTTGGCGCACCGGCAGCGATTCCGATGCCGGTGATCGAGGCGGTCGGACCGTTCGACGCGAGCCTGCGCGAATCCTGGGACGTCGAGTACCGGGCGCGGCTGGCGAACCGCTACGAAATCGTCTTCTCCGATCTGGTAACCGGGCAGCAGCGTGCCAGTACGAAATTCTTGGCGCTGGCGCGGACCGCGTTCTTCAGGTCGCAAGCGTTCCTTCCGATACTCGCGTTGCGCCGAGGCGCCGGACGGCGGCAACTCGGGTCCATCGCCGGCCTTGACCGGGGCCTGCTCAGCCGCGGCGTGCTCGTCGCGGGCGCGGCGTTCGGCTTGCTGCGGTGGCTTTTCGACCCCACGTTCGGTGCTTCACTCACCCAACTGCCGGTCAAGCCGGACCAGACGGCGAAGCCACCGAACCGGCTCTGGCGCAGGCTGGTCTCCTGGGTACTGGCGTTCGTCGTGCTGGTGGCTGTGGTGCTGGCCCTTCGAGATCAGGACTGGCAACTGGCTGCAACGCTGATACGCCCCAACATGGTGCCGTTGCTGCTGGTCTCGTGCCTGGCGTACCTGACCGGGTTGGCACTGACCATGGCATCCTGGCGTTGCCTGCTGGTCGCCGGAAAGAGTCGCGTCGGTTATGCGGCCAGCGCGCGCATCTTTTTCGCCGGCATCGTCACGCAGAAACTGCCCGGCCGGTTTTGGGGTGTCCTCACCCATATCCGGCTGGGTGGCGACGCTGGGGTCACGGCCAACCGGATGGTCGCGGCCTACGCGCTGAGCCTCCCGGTGGCCTTGACGACCGCCGCGGCGGTCGGCTCGTCGGTCGCGCCGAGCGTGCTCGGCGGCCGTGCCCTGCTGCTGATCATCCCGGTTCTGCTCGTGGCCGCCATGTTCTTCCGGCCCCAGGCAGTCGGCCTGCCGGTCAGCAGGCTGCTCATGCTGACCGGACGCCCCGTACCGGGCACCGTGGCCCCGGACAAGGCGATGCGCAGGTCGATTATGGTCTCGCTGGCTTCCTGGCTGGTGTCCGGTCTGCATCTGTGGGTGCTGGCGGTCATGCTCGGCGCGAACCCACTGGCCGCGCTGCCGGTCTGCGTCGGAGGCTTCGCGCTCGCGGTCGCAGCGGGCAGCGTCGCCGTGTTCCTGCCCGACGGCTGGGGTGCCCGCGAGGTCGCAATGCTGATCGCGTTGACCACCGTTCTGCCGGCAGAGGCCGCCGGAATCGCCGCGGTCGCCAGCAGGCTCGTCACGTTCTGTACCGAGTTGCTCGGCACCGGGCTGTCCGTCGCAATCGCGAAGGCCGTTGAAGGCCGCCGAAGTGATAGGAAAGCGAATGCATGACCTGATCAGTGTCGACGAGTGTGAGCGACTGTCCATCTCGGAGGTACACGACCTGTATCGCCGGCATGTCGGCCGGAGCCAGGTGTCGCTGATGTCGTCATTCTCCTTCGGCCGGGAGCTAGTGGCCGAGGCCGAGGGGGTGTGGATCCATACCCGTGGCGGACGGCGGATTCTGGATTTCACCGGCGGGGTCGGAGTGCTCGGTCACGGGCACAATCACTCGCAAATCCTGGCCGCTCGCAGGGAGTTCCAAGCCCGCGGCGGCCTCGAGTCCCACCACGGCCACCTTTCGCCGTACGTGGCGGTGCTGAGCCACAACCTTGCTCAACTCCTGCCGGCCGACCTGTCGGTTTGCCGGTTCGTCAACTCCGGGGCCGAGGCCGTGGAAGAGGCGATCAAACTAGCCTACCGCTTTCACCGCGGCCGACGCCGCCACATTCTCCACTCGGACATTAGCTTTCACGGTAAGCTGCTCGGCTCCGGCAGCGTGACCGGAGCCGCGCAGCACGCGTTCGCCTTCCCCCGAATCTCCGGCGTGCTGTCGTACACCTACGACGACATCGAATCGGTTCGGGCCGCGATAGACAGCTGCCGGAAAGAATCGGGCGAATGTGACGTCTACGCAATCTTGGTGGAGCCGTTCAGCGCGTCCACCATGCGGCATTGTTCCGAGGGTTTCCTCCGCGAGTTGCGGGAATTGTGCACGGCGGAGGACATCCTGCTCCTGTTCGACGAAATCTATACCGGCTGGGGAAAGACGGGCAGCCTGTTCGCCTTCCTCCGGTATCCCGGGCTCGTACCCGACCTGCTGACCACCTCGAAATCGTTCGGCGGCGGAAAATCGTCGATTTCCGGCTATGTGGCGAGGGAATCGGTCTGCCGCATCGCCGGCGACGATTCGGCCGAGCCTGGCATGACCGAGGAGATCGCGACGGCCATCGAGGCGGTGCGGATCGCCGTCGACGACGATTACCCCGGCCGTGGCCGCACAATCGAACGACAGATCGCGGCCGGGCTTGGCAACCTCGCCGAGAAGTATCCACGCATGATCACCGACGTAGCCGGATCGGGCGCGCTGTTCGGTGTCTTCCTCGGCGGGCCGAGGATCCTCGGCATGGCATCGCGCATCGCGCCCGGCGGGCTCGGCAGAGATCCGAATTTCGGGACAAAGCTGATGGCCTGTGCCGTGGTGGACGCGTTGTACCGCGATCACGGCGTGTACAGCTACTACACTCTCAATGGGCGAAACCCGCTGGTGGTGGCGCCGTCGCTGGTGGTCGAGCAGGCGGAAATCGACTACTTCATGAACGCACTCGACCGCACGCTGGCCAAGGGTCCGGTACGACTGCTGGCCGAGTTCGTGAAGAGCAAGGCGGGGTCGCTGTGGTGAGCGAACCGGCCGACACAGTTCTCGACGACATCACACCTCGGCGGGGCCGCCGATGGCCCGCCCAGGTACTCCTGGGCGCGGCGCTGGCCTGGCTGGTGTTCACGATGTCGCAATTGTTGTTGAGCGGCAGATGGTCGTTATGGATCCTGGCCGACCTGGCGCCCGCACTGCTGTTCCTCGTGGTTCCGGTGGTGCTGTTGCTGTGCACCGTGCCGTTTCCGGTGCCGCGGGTGCGCATGCCGCCGCGGTCTCGGGTCGCCACGGTGCTGGCCGCCACCATCTCGCTTGTTCTGGGCATCGGACACGCCGGGGTGAACTGGGCAGCGCTGAGCCCCCACGGAAACAACCTGATACCGGCCGGAGCGGTCAAGATTGTTTCCTGGGACACCCTGTACTGGGACCAAAGCGATGACCCGGACCGGTTCTACGCCTATCTGCAAGAACAGCACGCCGACGTTTACCTGTTGCAGGAGTACGTGGTCGGCATTCCCCGGCCGGACACGTTGGAACCGGTCGACGACCTCGGCCGCATCCGCGAAGCCTTTCCTGGCTATTACGTCGCCTCCGCGGGCGAACTCCTCACCGTGTCCCGATTCCCCATCGCCGCACAGATCCCGCTGCCCGCGTCGGCGACGAGGCCGCCCGGCATCAGCTACACCGCATGGCCTGAATTCTGGACCTACCGGGTCCTGCGCACCGATCTGACGATCGACGGAAAAACCTTATCCGTCTACAACCTCCATCTTCCCGACGTCCTCGACCTCGATTTCAGCCCAGCCACCTCGACGTTCTATCGAATGATCGGAAAATTGGACACGTGGCGCCAGGCAGAATTCCAGGCCCTGCACGCCGATCTGGTTGCCAACGGCAACCCGGCGATAGTAAGCGGCGTCACCAACACCCTGCCGAACATGGGCGACCGGCACTGGTTCGACGGATTGCACGATGCCGTGTCGGCCGGCGACTCGTTCTATCCTGTCACACTGGCCTTCCGCGGAATGTCGCTGTGGCGAATGGACGGCACGTTCACCACTTCCGGCTTGCGGACGGACTCCTACCGGCTGGTCGACCCGCAGGGCATGTCCACCCACCGCCTGCAGGCTTTCGCCGTGTCCAGGACGGGGGCTTGAGATGAGCGGTCAGCCGCTGATGTCCGACGAGGGTCTGCAGGTCGAGCGGGTAACGGCCCGGGTCGGCCGACGAACCTGGTGCCGGGCGACTCGCCTGCTGGTGAGTTGCGCGCTCCTGTGGCTTGGATTTGTTTTCGCCCAATGGTTCCTGAGCGGGCACTGGTGGGTGTGGCTGCTGGTGGGCGCGATACCGCCGTTCCTGTTCGTCCTGGTTCCGCTGCTGCTGTTGGCCGGCGTGCTGGTCTTGCTCGCCTGCCGGATCCGCCTGCCGGTGGCGGCTCGGTGGTGGGTGGCCGTCGCCGGCGTTCTCGCCGGAATACTCGGATTCGGGCAGTCCGGAATCAACGTCGCCGCACTGACCGGTAATCCCGACGGCGCGGTACCACCAGGCGCGATCCACGTTTTCTCGTGGAACACCGAATACTGGGATCAGAACGACGATGCAAGCCATTTCTACGATTATCTCAAGGCGCAACACGCGGACGTTTACCTGCTGCAGGAACATATGTACTGGGACGAAAGCAAGGACGAGAAAGGTGCGATACAGCTGAAGGATATCGATCAGTTGCGGCAAGAATTCCCCGGATACACGGTGGTGGCAAAGGGGGAACTGCTGACGTTGTCGCGGTTCCCGGTACTGGGCTGGCCCCACGTCTCGGCTGCTGACTGGTGGGCTGATTTCACCACCGGAAAGGTATTGCGAACGGACCTGAGAGTCGGCACCACGACCCTTTCGGTCTACAACGTACATATCCCCGTGCAGGTCGACATGAACCGGAGCCCCCTGCATGCCGACTTCTATGGCTACACGCGCGAAGCCGACGACCAACGGCACGCCCAGTTCTCCGCCTTGACGTCCGACGTCGGAGCCAACCCCAAGCCGGTGCTGATTGCGGGGGATTTCAACACCAGCCCGGCGATGGCGGACCTCGCCGGCCTGCGGTCCATAACCGCAGACGCGGCCCGGGCCGCCCGTTCGCTGTATCCGGCGTCCTGGCAGGCCGGGAGCTGGATGCGATTCTGGCGTCTGGACTGGGCGTTCACCATGCATGGCGTGCGCGTACACCGGTACGAGTTCGAAGATCCGCAGGGTATGTCGGACCACGACGCGCAGGATCTGACGATTTCCCTGCCGGATTGAGGAGCGGCATATGTCCGAAGCCATTTTTGAAACGGTGCGCCGCCCTCCGGTCACAATGCGGCGCGACCGACTCGTGCGCACGGCACTCATCGCTCTGCCGATGCTGGTGGCGGCCGTCGCGGTCGTGACCCACCTGGTCGTAGGCCGGTTCTGGCTTGACCTGGAGGTGTACCGGCAGGCGGGCAGTGCGCTGATACACGGTCGGCCGGTGTACGGTTTCGCCGGTCACGGCGAAGCGGGAGACCCCCTCCCGTTCACCTATCCGCCGTTCTCCGCTCTGATGTTCGTACCATTCGCCGTCATCGGCACCGATGCGGCGATCTTCGGCTGGACCCTGGTATCAGTCGCGGCGCTGGAGGTGACGATATGGCTGGTACTGCGCACGCTGGGTGCCGAGTCACCCCGCCGGAACGTGCTCACGCTGGGTTCGTCGTCGCTCGCGCTGATGGTCTACCCCGTGACCAACAACCTGCTCGTCGGCCAGGTCGATCTGCTGCTGATGGCCCTGGTAGTCGCCGATCTGCAGGGGCCGGCGCGCAGCCGGTGGCGGGGTGTCAGCATCGGCGTCGCGGCGGGAATCAAGATAACTCCGGCGATCTTCGCCCTGTACCTGTTGCTCACCGGCCGGCCGAAGGCCGCCCTGCGCGCATTTGTCGGTTTTCTCGCTACGGTGGCATTGGGTTTCCTGGTCCTGCCGGGCGATTCGCGGGCGTACTGGTCGGGGCTGTTCCTGGACGGATCCCGGGTCACCCCGGACGCGCGCACGATCAACAATCAGTCCCTGCTCGGCGCCATGGCACGGATCACGGCTCAGCCGTGGCCGGCGCACCTGTGGTCACTGCCGGTGATGGCGGTGGCCGGCCTCGCGGGCATCACCATCGCGGCGGTGGCCAGCCGTCGAGGACTCGAACTGACCGGGATACTCACCTGCGCGCTGACCTCGTTGCTGATCTCGCCGGTGTCCTGGCCACACCACTGGGTCTGGTCGGTCCCATTGCTGCTCGTGCCGGCGTGGCGCGGTGCCGTCCAGCGAACGGCTGCGATCGTGCTGCTGCCGGTATTCATCGCGACGAACAGCTGGATGATCGTCACCTCGACCAAACACGACGACAGCTTTCGTGGCGCGTTTCTGGTGTTCAGCAACGCGTACGTAATTGTTGGCCTGGTACTTCTTGCCTGGGTCGCGGTGTACTTGTGGCGGCGAAGACCTTCCCGGTCGACAGCGCCTGGGCGATCACGGATCGTCCACGCCGGCTCCCGGCGCCTTCCAGCACGGTTCCGTCCTCGTGGATAGAAGGTCGCCCAGAGCTTGTCTCATGTGGCTAGTTTGGCTGAGCGGCGCCGGGCGCGGGAAGGGCCGATCCGCTCCCTTCCCGCTTCGGCGCGGGCAAGGCCTACCTCCGCGCCGCGGTCGGGTAGGTGGTGTAGGTGAAGCCGGGGAGCTCGGCGAGTTCGGGCCGGTTCCCGTTGGCGATCAACTGGTCGAGCACGAACTGCATGCCGGCGGTCGCGATCTGCGCGGTCGGGTCCTCCATGACATAGCGAAGCCGGGTGACGATGGCCCGTTGGTCGTCGACCGACCGGACGACCGGCATGGCGCTGACCACTTCGGTGTCGTCTTCGACCACGGGCGCCTGGTCGATCCGCTTCTCGAAGCCCGGGTAATCCGGCCACATGAGACGGCTCATCTCCACCGAAGACAGGGAGCTGTACCAGAACCTGCGATACCGCGCCTCGATCCGCGCGCCGGCCTCGCCGTCGGCGAGGTCTTCGAGATCGATGGTCGGCGCCGCCGGGGCAATGATCAGCCGGGCCGGGTCGAGCTTTCGGCCCGATGCCTCGTACAGCAGCGAGCACACGTTGTTGCTCTGCCACGTCAGGCCGGCGCTCGGGCGTCCGGCAGTGCCGACGACGAGCACCATCAGCTGAGCCCAGTCGATGGTCTGCTCCTGCAGCCACTTCAAGGTCCGGTGCACCGAGTCCAGCGCCGAGAGGGCGAAGGACGCCGCCATCATGTCGTTGAACGACACCGGGATCGCGTCCGGGCCGTCGCCTTCGAGCAGGTTCGCGCGCAGGTACCCGAAGTCCAGGAGCTTCGGGTTCTTGATCGCACGTTCCAGGTAGTCCGCGGTAGTCGCGCAGGTGTAGTCGACGAGATCGGTGATCTTCTCCTCACGTCCCCGCCACGCGGCGGCCGCGACCTCGTCACGCCAGTACGAAACGCTGTTGAAGTCCTGGACGACGCGGCACTGCGCGATGAGTTCCCTGGCGTCCTTCTTGCAGCTGGGGTGGTCGAGTTCGCGCAGCCGGGCCAGGTAGGGGATCGCGAGGCCGAGGTGCGAGACCGCGGTGATCTCGAAGAACCCCCGGGTGCCCTTCCGGAAGTCGACCGCCGCAGGCGGGCGTCCGCCGCCGGGGAACAGCACGAGGTCGGTGCCGGTCGCCACCAGCATCGGCGTGCCGGAGTGGGCTTCGCCCAGTTCCCGCTGCAGGTTCGCGCCGATGCTGTCCGGAGCCGAGGTGAAGAGCTCGAAGAGCCGCATGAAGTGAGGGTTGGGTTGGTATCGCATCGAATTCTCCTTGCTGGTGCGGGTCAGGCGTTGTCGAGCGAGAGTTCGTAGACGACGCTGTCCTGACGGAACCGCACGTCTGGGGTGAGACTGTTGGCGACGACCAGGAAGCACCTGCCGTCGGCCTCGAAATAGCTCGCGTCGGTGCCGCCGAACGTGGGGAACTCCTCGAGGACCTCGAACTTTCCGTTGTCCCACCGGTACAGCTGCGACATCAGGTCGGTCTTGGGGGTGGGGGGCATTCCCTGCACGAAACAGATCCGGACGAGGTAGAGGTCGTCGCCGCGGCGGAAGAGTTCGAATTCGCGGCCACCGGCGCCGCCGAGTGACTGGTGGGGCTCGAAGAGCTCGCCGTTCCACCGGTGCAGCGTCGACTCGCCGGTGATGCAGGCGAAGGCCAGCCACTCCTCGCCTTCGTGGGAGAAATGCAGGAAACTCCGGCCGAATCGTTCGCCGAACGTTTGGTAGGGGACGAAGGAATTCCCGTCCCAGCGGTAGACGACGCTGGGTGAAAGCTGGTCGGCGTAAGCCAGGAAATGGTGTCCGCCGACGCGGAAGGAGTCCCAGTTGTACCCGAAGCGCCCGCCGAGGACCTGGAATTCCTGCCACCGCCCGTCGATGCGCTCGAAGATGACCGAGCGCCCGTGACCCTGGGGTACGAGGGGGATGCCGGGGATCATCACCCCCTGGGCCAGGGCCAGGAACTCGCGGTCGTCGATCGAGAAGTGGTGCCACTGTTTGGCGCCGAAGGTGGGCAGGGCCTCGTCGAGGATCCACTTCCCGCCTTCCTCGCGGTAGATGAGCGAGTCGACGTTGACTTCGTATGGCCCCTTGCCGGTCCGGAGGTTGGCGAAGGCCAGGTAGGTCGTCCCGCCGCTGCGGAAGCTCAACGCGTCTTCCGCACTCGGGCTGGGGAGGCGGTCGTGCTCGGCGAACCGCCCCGCTTCCCAGCGGTAGAGGACGGCGTCCACGTCAGCGTCGCCGCCCTGCATGTCGACGGGCCGCCCGGGCACGTCTTCGGCCAGTTGCGGGACGGCGAGGTGCAGCCGGTCGCCGACGCGGAAGATGTGCGCGCTGCGAGCGCCGGACGTGGCGAGACGCTGGTGGACCGACAGGATCTTCACCTTCGGGGGATTCGGGTCGGTGTTCGGCACGGAAGCTCCTTAGCTAAGTTAAGTTGACCTTGGCCAGCTTGACTTAACTTTGATAACTTGTCAACCATGCCGAAGGGGATCACGCGTGAGAAGGTCGTGGAAGCCGCGCTGGAGCTGCTCGACGAGAAGGGCATCGACGCTGTCACCGTCCGCGCGCTCGCGGAGCGGCTCGACGTCCGCGCGCCGGCCCTGTACTGGCACCTGCGCAACAAGCAGGAGCTGCTCGACGAGATGAGCACGACGGTCCTGCGCCGCATCGCGGATGTGCTGCCGGCTCCAGGTTCGGGCTGGCGCGAAGATCTGGCCGCGTACGCCCGCGTGCTCCGCGCCGAGTACCTGCGCCACCGTGACGGTGCCCGTGTCTTCAGCGGTGCGCGGGTGTCCGATCCCACAGTGGTGGTGCGCATCAAGGAGCCGCTTTACCAGGGCTGGACGAAGGCTGGGTTCACCCTTGCGGAGGCGGACGACGCGCTGGACGTGGTCGTCGCGTTCGTCGTCGGCTTCGTCATCGAGGAGCAGGAACGGCTCCAGTCCGCCGAAACCGATCCGTCGCGGTACTCCCTCGCCGAGCGTGACGCCGGGTTGGGCGAGCAGGCGCCGCTGGTCAAGGTCGCTGGGCATCTTCGCGACGACGGTGATGAGAGGTTCGAGCGCCACCTCGGTATCGTTCTCGACGGTCTCGCCGCCCGGCACGTTCGCGGTGAGCAGTCAGGACGGAAACGGCGCACCCGGTGACACCGTGAGGGCCTTTAGTTCGCGTTGTAGCCGATTGTGGCAGTGCCGCCGGTGCCGAGAACGCCGTTCCACGCCGCGTTGTCGACCTTGACGACCTCGCCGTTGTCGGTCCAGGGAAACGGACTTTTGGAAAGCTGCTTTTAGCGGAACTCGAAGTGCTCTGCGTGAACGTAATCGCGCGGGATGCCTTTCCGCCGCAGGTCGGCGCCGAGGCCCGCGATCATCGCAGCCGGACCGCACAGGAACACGTGCGTGTCCGCCGTCACCGGACCGGCCGCGGCCTGGATGCGGTCGACGGTGAGCCTGCCGTGCTCCTTGGAGAAGACCGGGTGCACCTCGAGGTTCGGCAACCGGTCGGCGGCCGCGACGAGGTCGGGCAGGAACACCGCTTCGGCCTCGGTCCCGACGCAGTAGAACAGATCGAGGCGGTTCGGCTCGTCGAGCCGCTCGGTGGTCAGCCAGCCCAGGAACGGCGCGACTCCGATACCGCCGGCGACCCAGATCTGGCGGGCTCCACCGAGGGTGTGGTCGAACATGCCGTACGGGCCGTTGACCGTGGCCGGCAGTCCGGGACGCAGGTTCTCGTGCATCCGCCGGGTGTCCCGGCCGCGGGAGCGGATGGTGAGCCGGACCGAGCCGTCCGGCGATGTCCCGGCCACGCTGAACGGGTGTTCGCGCCAGCGGTGTTCCCCGCCCACGCTCAGGTAGACGAACTGCCCGCCTTGCAACGGCGACCCGGCACCGGTAGGTGTCAGCAGGACGTCGGTGATGTGCGGTCCTGGGCGGAGCATCGTCCTTGATCACGTAGTCGGCTTTCGCCGCTCTGCGCCGGAGCAGCAGTTCGTCGTAGCCGTATGCGGTGACTCCGACGGCGCTGATGATCAGATAGATGACGCGCAATACGGCCGATCCCGCCAGTACTTCGTCGAGCAACCAGCCGTGCACCAGGGCGGCGATCAGCAACAGGCCGATAAAGCGGTGCGTCACCTGCCAAAGCCGGTAACCGATCCGCAGCAGCCGGCTCACCCGGGCCAGTGACACCAGGATCAGGGCGAGCAAGCCGACAGCGGCGAAAATGCCCAACAGTCGCCCCGCCACGCCGGAGAAGGTGAGCTCTTCCTCGAGGGCCGTCCGGCCACCGCCGGTGATCAGCGTGTGCGGGAGGAACAACAACAGAGACCAGATGCCGCACAGCCGGTGCCAGAAGTACATGCGGTCCAGGCCGCCGAAGCAGCGTTCCAATGTGGGCAACCGGCTGGCCAGGACTGTCGTCCAGGTCATCAGGTAGACCGCGAGCACGCCGAGGACTTCGCCCAGCAGGTAAGAAGTTTCAATCCCGTCCGGCCGGAGCTTGGTCCAGGCCGCCACCACCGCCCCGGCGCCGGAGACGACCGCCAGCGGGCCGGCGTGCCGCAGCTTCAGCCGGACGTCCATCGGCCGGCGCAGGATGCGGATGACGTAGATCGCGATGGCGACGAGGAAAGACATGGCGTGACTCCAGGTGTCGGCCGGCCGGCAGGTGTCCGGCAGGCATCTGAACTAAGTTCACTTCCGCAGCCCACAGTGCCTGAACTTTGTTAAGGCGTCAACGGTGGCGCGGATGATGAGGGTCGGCGGGGCGGGCTTCACGCTGCGAACTCGCCGATGGGCAGGCCGGCGCGCCGTCAGTCCAGGGTCGCCTGGATCGCCAATGCGACGGAGATCTTGTCGCCGACCACCACGCCGCCGCCGTCCAGGGGCAGGCCGATGCCGACGCCGAACGTCGTGCGGTTCAGCTCGCCGGTCGCGGTGAAAGCCACGCGGGCGTCGCCGAAACCCTCGAGCGTCAAGCGCAGCGGCACCTCGGCGGTGACGCCGTGGCAGGTGAGGTCGCCGCGCAGCAGGAAGCCGTCGCCGTCGGGCTCCAGGGAGGTCGAGCGGTAGGTCGTCACCGGGTACTTCTCCGTCTCGAAGAAGTCGCGTGCGCGCAGGCCGCCGTCGCGTTTCGCATTGCCGGTGCTGATGCCATGATTCCGCGCTACCGGAGAATGGAGGGGTTTCGCTTGGCAGTAGGAAGACCGCGGTGACTCAAGGGTGGCTGCGTTTTGCGAAAAAGGCAGAATCGGGCGACGGTTTGACTGTCGTCGCAATTGTGCCGGTAGTTGTGTGAGCGAAAGTTCCCGGGTGCGACACAGGCTGCTTGGACCGTGAGTGGCGCGACCACCTCGTCGCGCTACTCGACCTCGTCATGAGCTGGCGGCCAGCCCTCGACAACGACACAGCGGGCCAGGCGCAGCCTGCCGGTAGGAGTCAGCGGGGCGTTACGGCGTGACACGAGGACCTCCGTGGTGCGGTGCCGATTGTGGTGATCCACACCGAACCCGGAGGTCCTCCCCCACATCGACATCATCCATTCCCGTGTCGCCCGTGCTCAACCACCGTGGTCAGTACACCTAGGCCGCGTTCTTGACCAGACCGAACTTCATCAGGCTGTGGGCGCTGTCGACGATCAGCTCCTCGTTGGACCTGGGTCGCCAGCCGAGCACGCGGCGCGCCTTCTCCGAGCTCGCCCGCTTGACCTTGCCCAGGTCGTGGACGGCCCCGCGGAGCGAGGGGTCCGTGCGCGATGCCAGTCGCACCAGCAGATTCGGCGCCTGACGCAGGGGAACACGGGCACCGAGGCGGTCCCGGAGCACGCGGGCGATGTCCGCGATCCACAGCGTCTCGCCGGCGACCGCGAGGAAACGTTCGCCCCGAGCAGCCGGATCGTTCATCGCGCGCAGGTGCAAGTCGACCACGTCCCGCACATCGACCAGCGCGAAGGACAGCCGCGGCAGCGCGGGCATCTCGCGGTTCAACAGCCGCTGGATGAGCGTGCTGGACGTCGACAGCTCGGGTCCGAGCACCGGCCCGATCACACCGACCGGATTGACGACGGCGAGTTCGAGCGAGCCGCCCTCACGCTCCACGAAATCCCAGGCCGCGCGCTCGGCCAGCGTCTTGGACTTCGCGTAGGCACTCACGTGCGGACCGTCCAAATCGGTCCAGTCCCGCTCGGTGAACGTCCGGTCGAGACTCGTGTGGCCGTAGCTCATCGCCGCGAAGGACGAGGTCAGCACAACCCGCCGCACCCCCGCATCGCGCGCGGCGCGCAACACCCGCAGCGCGCCGTCGCGCGCCGGCACGATGAGGTCGTCCTCGTGGCGGGGGACGGTGGGCGGGAACGGCGAAGCGACGTGGAGCACGTAGTCGCAGCCCCGCACCGCGGTCGCCCAGCCCTCGTCGGAGGTGAGGTCGGCGAACGCGAAGCCGAGCGCGTCACCCGGTTCCGCGCCACCCGCACGCAACAGGCCGCGGACATACTTCTCCCGTTCGGGTGAGCGCACCGTCGTACGCACGGTGTAACCCGCATCGAGGAGCCGCAGGATGCTGTGCGCCCCAACGAAACCCGAGCCTCCGGTGACCAACACCGTCTCGCCACTCATGCCTTTCGCTCCCCTGTGCTCGGTTTTCCCCGCACCCCGGTATATCGGGATGCAACAGGCCTGGTTCCTGATGAGACATGAATGTATCAGAGCGAAACACCTGTGCCAAGACAGTGATGTCTCAATCTGATACACTGCCACCTGCCATGGAACCAGCAACGCCTTCCACCAGCAGCAAGAACTCGCCGCGCTTCGACCGCACCTCCGCCGCGATCCTCGACGCCGCGGCGCGGGTTTTCTCCGAAGAAGGCACGAGCGCGCACCTCGCCGCCGTCGCCGTCGCAGCCGGCATCAGCCGCGCCACGCTGTACCGCTACTACGCCAACCGTGAGGCCCTGCTCGACGCCCTCACGGCGGACGCACTCGACGCCGCGGCCCGGCGCCTCGCCGACGCCGGTCTCGAACGCGCCACCGTCGAAGACGCGATCGAACGAATCGTGCGCGCGTTCGTGGCGGTCGGAGATCGCTACGCGGTGCTCACCAGCGACCACACGACGCTCGAAGCAGCCCATGAGCAACTCGCCGCTCCGCTCCACGACGTACTCGCACGCGGAATCCGGACCGGCGTACTGCGTGACGACCTGTCCGTCGAGATCCTCTACGAGTTCCTAGCCGGCACCATCCTCAAGGCGATCCAGCTCAACCAGCAACACCGCCTGGGGCTGGAAGAAGCCAGCGCCGTCGCCGCCGGCTTCTTCCTCAACGGCACCCGCGCACGGGTTTGACACAGGGCACCGCGGCCCGCGTTCTTGCGTGTACTTCGGTCACCATCTGGTTCTTGTCGCGGTTCGCGGCGATCCACTTCAAGGCCGACACAGCGAGCGAATAGCGATGGTAGAGCGGATTGGTCTTGTCCTTCGGTCCACAGTCAATTCGAGAGGGGTGTCCCGGCCCCGGCGGGTCCCTTCGCCAGCCGCTTCACCCCAGGCAAGGCTGCTATGCAGCACTTGGCCGACAGATGATGCTGGAAGTCAGCTTCGCGGTGAAACACCGGACGCTCAGCAGCCAGCGCCGACCTCGGCAAACAGCACGTCACCAACCAATCGCACCTGCACGGAATCCACGCCGCTCATCGGCTCCCCCTGTCACCTGCCTGGCCACAGCTGCTGCTGTGGCCAGGCGTCGGCGGCATGCCTTGGTCAACCCGAGGTTGAGGCCCAGTACAGGGCGGGGTCGTTGTTGCTGCCCTTCCACAGGCCGTAAAGCAGCCCGTTGAACGGGGCCAGAGCAGGGCCTTCACTGCTGCCGACGTTGCTGATCAGCTGCTGGCCGGACCAGGTCGTCCCGTTGCTGGTGGCCCAGTAGAGACCGGTGTCCGTACCGGTGCCCTTCCACATGCCGTAGAGCTGGTTGTTGAACACGGCCAGAGCGGGGCCCGCACTGGTGCCGACGTTGTTGATCCTCGTCTGGTCGGTCCAGGTCTTACCCTTGCTGTCGGTCGTACCGTCGGTGGAGGCCCAGTACAGGGCGGGGTCGTTGTTGCTGCCCTTCCACAAGTCGTAGAGCCGCCCGCCGAACACGGCCAGGGCGGGGCCTTCGCTGGTGCCGGCGTTTTTGATCTGGTGCTGGTCGCTCCAGGTCGTACCGTCGAAAGTGGCCCAATACATGGCGGTGTCCAAACCGGTGCCCTTCCACAAGGCGTAAAGCAGCCCGTTGTACACGGCCAGGGCGGGTGCGGCGCTGGTGCCCCGGTTGAGGATCAGTTGCTGGCCGGTCCAGGTGTTACCGTCGCTGGAGGCAAAGTATATGGAGGGGTCGTTGTCGCTGCCCTTCCACATGCCGTAGACACGCCCGTTGAACACGGCCACGCCGGGGCCTTCACTGCTGCCGACGTTGAGGATCTGGTGCTGGCCGGACCAGGTCGACCCGTTGCTGGTGGCCCAGTACAGACCGGTGTCCGTACCGGTGCCCTTCCACATGCCGTAGAGCTGGTTGTCGAACACGGTCAGGGCGGGGTCCGCGCTCGTGCCGGAGCCGCTGATCGCCTGCTGCCCTGTCCAGCCGGCGGTCGCGGGGGCGACAGCGTTCCCCACCGCTCTGGGTAAGACGCTGCCCGAGAGCGGTGTGGACGCGCCGGGTTGGATCGCGTCGGCCGGGCTGGCCAAGACCGCGCCGGCGGCCAGCGCACCGGCGAGGATTACGGCTGCTAGGACTGCTTGTCTCCTGCCTTTGAAGATCATGCGGTCTGTCTCTCCTCTATTTGCCAGTGCCGATCTGACGTGACCGGCGCCTCGCTGAGGGATACGCGGAGTGGTTACGCCGGGCCCAGGCCAGAGGTCGTCGCCTATTGAATGAGATAGGCGATGCTGGGAATGGTGGTGGTGGCTCGTGCCCGGATACATCGCCCAGCCGATGTTTCCGCTGGGAACCCGCGACGACAGGTATCGGTGGTGCCGTCGACATCCCATTTCGCGTAGTAGTCATAGACCGTTTGGTATGGCGGGAAGTCGTGCGGCAGGTACGCCCACGCAATCCCGGTCCGGCACACAGAGAGGATCGCGTTGACGATCGAAGGTCATGCACCCGGGCCGCCGGTCCGGACGGCGATCTCAAGCCCGTGGAGACGGCCGTGGTGGCTCCCGGCTGACACGCGACGAAGCGGTCGTTCGCCCCGTGAGCGGAGTGCCGTAGCCGGCATCGCGCGTGGCGCAGGATGGCACGGCCGCGTCCGGAGCAACGGCGAGATATCCGGCGGAGGCGACCGCGCCGGCTCCCGAGGCCGTATCGGGCACGTTCGGGCCGGCGATCCGATACCAATCGCTGCCGCCATCGGACGTTTCGTCGCTGGTGAACTCGCACATCACGCGCACTGTGTCGCCGGGTTCGAGCGTCCCGATCACCGCACTCGGACCGAGATCCACGGTGGTCGTGCCGTCGGCGACCGCGCGGACATTGAGGGTTGAGACCTGGGGGCTGACGGTTGCGGTGATGACGTTCCGGCCGGCTTCCGCCGGCGTGTCTTGCGGCTGAGCCTGCCGGTTCGCACCCCGGGCACTGATCACGACCAGGCCGTGATCAGGGCGAAGACCACCGAGGTCCCGGCGAGCCAGCGCGGTACCGGTCGATACCGGGCCTGGGCCAGCCGCCGCGTGCGGTCCTGGGGGCCGGGTCCGTGCGCACCGGCGAATCGTGGCGTTCCCATGTTCTCGCCTTTCTTCCTGTTTCTTCTCGCGACGAGCAATGGCATAAGTCGGCCTGGTCATTTGATGACCGGCAACGAACCAAGCCAGTCATTGGTCAAACGGTCATCATCCGCACCGCGACCGCCGAGGCTTCCGGCTGATTGACCAATTGATCAGGCTCGCTTGCCAATCATCGATCGCGCGGCGCTAATGACGTTGTCCCGGGTCTTGTGCGCTCCCGGGACTGACACGTCCAGATATTTCTCGCGTCGTTCGGGGAGAACACATGTTTCGTTATCGGCGAACAGCCTTCGCCGCGGTCGCGGCGGCACTGGTCACGGCCGGCGTCGCGGCGATCCTCTTGACACAACCGGAGAATGTCGTGTTGACCGGCGCCTCGGTGCGGCAGGTGTCACTGTCCAGTGACCTGACCTCCGCCGAGGGTGTTCAGGTGCTCGAGGAGCCCACTTCGCAAGCCCATTGGGACCCCATCGAATGCCAGACCGCGGTCGCTCGCGCCAATCCGGCGACAGGTACTGGGCTGGCTTACCGGAACCGGTCCAGTTTCTGCGCGGTCAACAAGTACTGGGTGGAACACGCGGACTCGAAGGGAAACGTTTCCTGGCTCGACGTCAGGTTGACCATCACGGGCAAGACAGTCGGTCAAACCGACGACATGAATCCCGCTCGCCGGGTCAACCTGACCAATACGCGGAAAGCGGTCCTGAAAGTTACGGTCGACATCACCAGGAGTACCGGAGTATTCGCGAACCCGGCGGCGAGCTGGCTGGAGATCGGCGCGGCATGTGAAGCACCTCGACCGTTGGCATCGTCGTGCCAGAGCACCACGGGCGTCCAGCATCGGACCCTGTCGGAGTGGCGCGATCCCAGCAGCCGTTTCGCGGAATTCATCTTCTCCTCACCCGCGCATTCCGGTGAAGCGACCGTGGACGGAGCGCTGGGCAACGCCCGGTTCACCGTGCGCGGTGGCACGACCGGAGCCGTGGCGCAGGGGAAGAAAAGCGACCCGATCGGAATACGTTTCGATTCCGCGGGCTATCTGACTTCCCGCAGCGGCGCGGTATTCCTCTATCACGCGCCGTTCCTGGTGCAGAGTTACCGGGACGCGTCCATGTACGAAGTCACCAGGCACATCGACCGGGCGTTGAACCACCCGGAAACAACGTTCCCCAGGCCCCCGGCCGGGCAGCACAAGAACATTCCGGGCGGCTCCGCGAACGCTCCCCTGCAGCGCACCATACGGGACGACGGCAGACACAACGACGTGCAGGCCGCGTGCCGCGATGCCGAGCGAGCCAGCGGGAACAACCCCGACTACACCGCTGCCGGCATGGAGTGCGACGAGTTTCCGTTCGCCACCACGGCCCAAGGACCGGCACACGCGGGCTTGAACTTTTCCGCCTATGCCGTACCCGCCAGACAGAACACGAACGCGGGCAACTATCTCAATTCGTTCTACAACAACGATCGCGTCCTGAGGCTTCCCGGAACCACGTTGACCATTCCGATCGGGGACGCCTTCTACGTCGTCATCACGAGGTAAGGATCGCGTGCGCAGAGTCCGCTGGACAAAACTGGTCAACGAGATCCGCCTGGTCATCAAGGTCGCTTCCACAAAAGTGATATGTCCATACCATTCCGCGCTGTCTGATCCAGAGGGAGAAGTTCCGTGAATCGCTTGTACACCGGCGCCGCGCTCGTTGCCGCGGCTGCCCTCGCCGTCGGTGGGGTCGCCGCCGGCCACCTTTCCGGCCGGTCCAACGCCGACCGTGCGGCCACCGTCGACCTTGCCGTCTCCGTCCCCGGCGACGGCGGTGGGTCCGCCGCCGTCGCCAACGCGGTGCAGCAGACTCGCAAAATGATCGAGTCGCCTTTTTTGCTTCACTCGGCGTCTGTCTTGACGACGGATCTGGAGGCACTCGACCCGGCCGGTATGGACAGCTACCTCGCCACCTTGTCGAACTCCGAACTTCGTTCCCTCGACCGGGTTCTGCGCCCGCAGTTCTCCGGCCCGGCGGCACCGCGCCAGATCGCGGACCAGGCCCGAAGGCGCCTGGTCAACGCGTTGCTGGATCGCGCCTCCGGTAGGAACGTCACACGGATCACCCCGCTTCTGACCTTCCTTCAGCCGGAGCTGCGGACCTCCGACGGAGCATGGCAAAAGAACACCAAGTGGGACTTCCAGTACACGCCGGCGATCGGCCGGCCGGGCGGTCTCTATGGCCCGGCGGACGGCCCCGATCTGCACGACGCGGACCAGAGGGATCTCAACGACTGCTACTTCCACGCCGAACTGCTCTCGCTGGCCCGTCGTGACCCGATCTGGGTCGAGCACAACATCACCCAGAACGACAACGGTACCTACACCGTGACCTTTTATCCGGGCGGTACGGCCACGAAAATCGACATCACCGCGAACCTGCCGTACTTCTCCTACACGGACAAGAACGGAATCCAGCAGAGCGGCTGGACCTATGGCGGGATACAGAGCGGTATCTGGATCGCCCTGTATGAAAAGGCGTACGCGCAGCTCAAGGGCGGCTATCCGGCCATCGAGGGCAACGATCCGCTCAGCCCGCAGGCATGGACCGGCGCCGCCTACACCGACCTGACCGGCAACGCCTCCGAGCGCGCCGGGAAGTTCACGGCCTCGACCTCCGTGGTCTCGGCACCCTCACTGGACACCATCGCCCGCTGGCTCACCGCGGGCAAGGCCGTCGTCACCAGCTCCAACCCGTACACGAATGGCTTGCTCATCTTCCCGGACGCGCCCAACCCGTTCGTGGACGGCTTCATCGACGTCCCGGCCCAGCCCGTCGGCGACAACGGCGCCGCACAGGGTGCCTCACAGACGAACGTGGTGGACAGCAGGCACGAATACGTCGTGGAAAGCGTCGACACGAAGAACCGGACCATCACCCTTGCCAACCCGTGGGGCAGCAAGTCGGGCACCCCGTGGCAGTTCCGCATCACCGAAGGCGTCTACCACAAGAGCTTCATGGACGCCGCCGCGGTCCAGCTCCCCAGCGTCCCCGGTGATTACCCGCCGCCGAACGTCGCCTGAGCAACCGACCGGCTCGCCGAGCCGGTCCGGTACCGAACTGGCTCGGCGTTCCCGGCCGCCCACGCTCGAACGGTCCCGAAAATGGTAGGACGGGACTCGCTGGTTGTATTTCTCCCGGGCATTCCCCGGCCGACGGCGTTTCGAAAGTCAGAAGTCGAAGTGACCGTTCGGGTCGTAGGGCAGCGCGGGGTCGACGGCAAGCCGGCCTTGTATCAGGGTAAAGGTATAGTCCTTCCGGTCGCTGGGGCAGCACATGACGTCGGCGGACCGGTAGTAGGCCAGGGTGAGGACGATCTTGTTCCCGTCCGCGACCTGAGTGTCGATTTCGTTGGCCCGCACCGAACCCAGAAGCCGGTTACCGTCGAATAGGAACGCGATCGTGGCCGGATGGTTTCCGCAGAATCCGGGATCGTTACAGTTCCGGTAGGCGTAGAAGGCGCGTAGCGGGCCAGGAGACACGGTAATCGGTGGTGCGCCGCCCCACATGCTCGGATCGGCCCCTTTGTCCCGGATCTGTCGCAGGGCCTGGTCGAGATCGAAGTCGTCGTGATAAACGGTGCTGCTGGGCAGCGCGGCGGGCACCGTGGTGGTGGTTGTCGCCGCTTTGGCCGACAGGCCGCTGGTGTTCCACAACCGCACCGTTTGGTCGGCGCCGCCACTCACCAGCAGGGTGCCGTCGGAGCTGAAACGCAACGACAGTACGGAGTCGGTGTGGCCGCGAAGCGTGTGGAGCAGTTGGCGTTTCGATACGTCCCACAGGGTGACGCTGTGGTCGGCGCCGCCGACGGCGAGGAAGGCTCCGTCGGGCGTGAAGGCGAGAGCCTGGGCGGTATCGATTTCGGCGGGAAGCGTACCCAGCAGGCGTTTGCCGGGGATGTCCCACAGCCGGACGGTTTTGTCCATCGTGTCGCTGGTCGCCAGGACGGCCCCGTCGGGGCTCACGGCGAGTGCGCGTATCTCGCCCGGCTCGCCGTCGATGTCGCCCAGCGATCTTCCGGTACCGAGATCGAAGAACGCCATGCGGTGGCCGGTTCCGATGATCACGATTCGCCGGTCGTCGCCGACCGTCGCGATGACACCGGTGCCGACGTCCGTGGCCGGTACCGCGAGCGTGGCGATGGACTGCCCGCGGAGGACGTCCCAGATCCGGACCGTTCCGGCCACCGAGCGCGTGATCGCGATCGCCCGATCGGTGGCGTCGAACAGCACCGACATGATGGTCTCGCCGTCGGGCAGGCTGAGTGTCGCGATCTGCCGTTCGATCGGCGGGGCAGGCTGCGCGGACGGGCTGTCCACGCTCGGCGGGTGGCTGGTTTGCGGGGCCGTTGACGGCGTTGCGCTGTCCGCCGCGTGGGTGCCGGTGAGCGGCCATAGCCGGACGGTGCGGTCACAGCTTCCGGTGACGACGGCGCGGCCGTCGAGACTGAACGCGGTGGCCTGGATGTCGCAGGTGTGGCCGTCGAGGACGACGTCGACCCGTTGGCCGGTCTTGTTCCAGATGTTGACCGCGTGATCCTTGCCGGGGGCGGCAACGGTCCGCCCGTCCGGACTGACCGCAACGCCCTTTTCGGGCTCGCCGCCGACCAGCACGGCTACCGGCGGCGGGGCGGCGGACGCGGGAGACGGTGGTGTGCCGCCGGACTGACCGACCGGCAGGACATGGCTGAGCAGAAGGGCCCCAGCGGTAAGCATCACGACAGCCGAACCGACCGCCGCGGGCCACCAACGGCGACGGCGACCCGAGGCTGGTTCGGGCCGGGTCGCCGGCGGGAGCGGTTCGGCGGCGCGCTGGTCGATTTCGTTGGTGATCTCCGCAGGGAGCCAACCGTCGTCGACCACCACGGTGCCCACCCGGCCGGCCTGGCGGCAGAACTCGAGGATCTCTTCGACCGACGGCCGGCGCTCAGGCGTCTTGGCCAGACAGCGGCCCGCCAGCTCACCCAGCCCGTCCGGCATCCCGGCCAGATCAGGCTGCTCGTGGATCACCCGATACAACAGGGCGGCCTCTGGTCCGTCGCCGAACGGAGCCCGGCCCGTGGCCGCGAACGTGAGTACGGCACCGAGTGAGAACACGTCCGCGGCAGGGGTCAGGGTGTCACCGAGGGTCTGCTCGGGTGACATGAACTGCGGTGATCCGATGCGTACATCGGTACGGGTGAGCTGGGTGGCGTCGAGGGCCCGCGCGATACCGAAATCGATGACCCGCGGTCCGTCGGCGGCCAGTAACACGTTCGACGGCTTCAGATCGCGGTGCAGCAAATCCGTGCCGTGGATATCGCGCAATGCTTCGGCGAGCCCCGCGGCGAGCAGCCACACCGTGTGCTCCGGGAGCGATCCAGCGCCAGTCACCGCTTCCCGCAGGGACAGGCCGGCGACATACGCGGTCGCCAGCCACGGCTGCGCGCACTCGGTGTCGAAATCGACGACCTGCGCGGTGTACCAGCCCGAAACCCGCTGCGCGGCGACCACTTCTCGCCGGAAACGTTGCCGGAACTCGGACTCGGCGGCCAGCTCGTCACGAACCAACTTGATCGCCAGCGGGCGCCCGCCCCTGGTGTGACCGAGGTAGACCCGCCCCATACCACCGGTTCCCAACCGGGCCCGGAGCCGGTAATCGCCGATCGTGCGGGGATCGCCCTCAGCCAAGGATTCCAGGGCCATACCGCCACCCTCCCCCAGGCCGAATGCACGGTCGTTTCAGCATGCCAGGGTAGGGTACCGGCCGGCGAGCGGCGTTCGGCGCAACATGACCGCTCGCGACGGGCTGATTCGATTGACGCCGGCCAAGAAAGTCCGCACATTGTCTGGACAATCGGCCGAGAATGGTCAATAAACGAATCGGCACGAGGAGGACGCGCATGGGGCGCCGCGAACTGGCCGTGGATCCCACCGCAGGGCCGGTGGAGGCGTTCGCCCATGCGCTCCGTCGACTGCGGGCACAGGCCGGTTCGCCCAGCTACCGTGCGCTGGCCCGGAAAGCAGGCTACTCGGCCTCGGCCTTGTCGTCCGCGGCGAGCGGCGTCGCCCTGCCGTCCTTGGACGTGGCGCTGGCATATGCCGGGGCCTGTGGTGGCGAGCCGCATGAATGGGAAACTCGCTGGCGACAGGCGCGAGACCAAGCCGTCACAGACCAAACCGGCGACCCTGCACCCACGGCACGGAATCGCCTCAGCACCGACCCGCCGCCGGCACCCGGCGCGGTTCTCCGGGACAATGCCGGCTATGCGGGCCCGTACCGGCTGCGCCGGGTGATCGGGGCGGGCAGCATGGGGCGCGTGCATCTGGCCTATACGCCGGGCGGACGCGCGCTCGCGGTCAAGGTCATCCGCGCCGACCTGGCCGAGGACCCGGAGTTCCGGCGGCGTTTCGCCCGCGAGGTCGCCGCCGCCCGGCGAGTGCACGGGATGTTCACCGCCGAGGTCCTCGACGCCGACACCGACGGTCCGCGCCCTTGGTGTGCCAGTGCCTACGTGCCGGGGCCGAGCCTGGAGGACGCCATCGCCGAGCACGGCCCGTTGCCGACCGAGTCGATCTGGCTGCTCACCGCCGGTGTCGCCGAGGCACTGCAGAACATCCAATCCGCCGGGCTGGTGCACCGCGATCTCAAGCCCTCCAACGTGCTGCTCGCCCTGGACGGGCCTCGGGTCATCGACTTCGGCATCGCCCGCGCCAGCGACGCCAGCCATCTCACCCGCACCGGCATCCAGATCGGCAGCCCGCAGTTCATGGCGCCCGAACACGTCCAAGGGCACGACCTCACCTTCGCCGCGGACGTGTTCGCCCTCGGCGGGCTCGTCACCTTCGCGGCCACCGGGCACGGACCGTTCGGCGACGGTGTCGACCCGGCCGTGCTCTACCGCGTCGTGCACGAACCACCCTCCCTCGATCGGTTATCCGATGATCTGCGCGAACTGGTCGAAACCTGCCTGCACAAACAACCCGGGCACCGGCCCGGCCTCGACGCGATCATCCGGACCTGCCGCGAGCGCAGCACCGCGACCTCGCTGAAACTGTCCGGCCAGTGGCTTCCCGCCACCCACCTGGCCGGTATCCACGACCGGATAGCGGCTATCGCGGGTCCATGACCGGTCGTCGTTCGACCGCGTCGGCGATCAGTTGGAGGGGGTCGGTGAACTCGTTGAGGTCGAGGTGGACCAGCGGCAGCGAGTGCCCATGATGACCACGCCGCCGACCACGGTGGTGGTGCCGATCTCCTCCAGTACGCCTGCAGGTCGACCTGGCCGACCTTGGCGAACGGGGTGGCGACCGTGGCGCGAGTGGACACCCGCTCGTGCCACGACCGTTCTCGAGGGTCTTCTGTTCGAAGTTCAGCCGGTGGACTGAGTTTCGGCCATCCAGCCGGCGATTTGGGTGCGGGACGTGAAGCCCATTTTCGTGAGGATGTTTTCGACGTGACTTTCCGCAGTGCGTTGCGCGATGAAAAGTTTTTTCGCGATTTCCTTGTTGGTCATGCCTTGGGCGACCAGTGTGGCGACCTCGTGTTCTCTGCGCGTGAGCGGCGTCGGCTTCGACGTGGGTTCGGCTGGGGATTCTTCGTAACGGGCGTAACGGAGGGCGGCGGATGCGGTCAGGGACATTCCATGGTCGTATGCGGCCTGGAACCGTTCGTTACCCAGCGCGTGACGGGTGCGCGTTTCGCAGTCCTGGTGGAAGGCCGACAGCAAGGGTGTGATCGCGGCGATGAAGATCACCTCTGATCGGCGCGCGGCTACACCGAACAACAGGGCGGCGCGGCGTGGATCGTTGTCCGCGGCGATCCACGCCAGTGCTTCCAGGCACAGGGTGATGCCGAACTGGTCGTCCAACTCCGATCTCAGTTGCAGGCTCTCCCGTTCCAGCCGGGTCGCTTCACGGCCGGTTCCTTGGCGCCACCGTGCCATACCGGCGATCCACAGGGCACGGGACCGGGACCATGATTCCTGCGTGGGTTGCGTGATCGCGAGGCAGTCGGCGCAGTACGCCAGCGCCCGCTCGGTGTCGTCGGCGACGAAGTGGCAGAGAGCCAGCAGATTGAGAGTTTCGGCCTGGAACCTGAGGTCACCGGCCGCTCGAAACGCGACCAATGCCTTGTCATAGGCCTCGACCGCGCCGGCGAAATCACCGGCGTACATCGCGTCATAGCCGGACACCAGTCTGATCAGCGCGGCGGCGGGCTCGTCGAAGTCCCGCGCGAGGTCGCGGCCTTGATCGAGCAGCACCGCGGCCCGGTCACGATCGCCTTGCGCGATGGCCAGCCAGATTCCGGTGTGCAGCGCGCGCACGCGTGCCTGACTCCGCCTGGGCGACACGGCGAGGAGCCGGTCCAGCCATTGGCGTCCCTCACTCATCAGCCCCCAGATCGGCCATTTTTCGTGCACGTCGGCGACGATGCGCAGGCCGATATCGACCTCGCCGGGGCGGCTGAGGCAGAATTCCAGCGCGGCCCGGAGGTTGGCGTATTCATCACGCAGGCGACTGATCCACTCGGCCTGCCTGGAGCCGTGCCAGTCGGCTTCGGCGCGGGCGAGGAGGTCAGCGTAGAAGTCACGGTGCCGGCGGCGCAGCGCCGTCCAGTCCTCGGTTTCCTGGATCCTCTCCTCACCGTACTGGCGAATCGTCTCCAGCATGCGGTACCGCACCCGCGTGCCACGCTCGTCGCGGATCAGGATCGATTTGTCCACCAACGACGCTACGATGTCGACCACCGGCGGGTGCGGCGAATCCCGGTCGTGCTCGGGTCCGGCGAGGTAGACGGCGTCGATGGCATCCAGTTCGAAACCTTCACGGAACACGGCCGCCTGAGCCCACACGCTTTGCTCCGCGCTGGTACACAGGCCGTGGGTCCACTCGATACACGCACGCAAAGTGCGGTGCCGTTCGGGTAAGCTCCGGCCACGGATGTTCAGCAAGCGATAGTGGTTGGTCAGTTGCTCCAAAATCTGCGTCAGCGACAAAACCCGTACCCACGTGGCAGCCAGTTCGACCGCCAGCGGGATGCCCTCCAGCCGTCGGCAGATTGCGGCGACGGCCGCGCGATTGTCCGTGGTCAGGGCGAAGCCGGGCAGGACCGCCGAAGCCCGGTCGCAGAACAGGCGGACCGCATCATTCTGCGACACCCCTGCCGAGGCCACGTCCTCGTCAGGTACCGGTAAGGGCGTTACCGACAGGACATTTTCCCCGCGAATGCCCAGGGTCTCGCGGCTGGTCGCCAGGATGGACAGGCCGGGACAGGCCCGCAGCAACTCCTCGGCCAGTGCCGCGCAGGCGGCGACGAGATGTTCACAGTTGTCCAGCACCAGCAGCAGATTCCGCGACCTGAGATGGTCGACCAGCGCGTCCATGTCGGATGTGGTGACCTGCCCCCGTAAGCCCAGCGAAGAGCAGATGGTCTGAGCGAGCACCTGCGGATCGTCCACGGCCGCCAGGTCGACGAACCACACGCCGTCGGCGAACGTCCGTTGCAGCGCGGTTCCGGCTTGCACGGCCAGCCGCGTCTTGCCTACCCCGCCCAACCCCGTCAGTGTTACGCTTCTCGAAACAGAAAGCAGTCGCCTGACCTCGGAGAGTTCGCGACGACGGCCGATGAAGCTGGTCAGCTCCGCCGGCAATGCACCGACGGGGCCTCGCAGCCTCACCGACCGAGTCATACCAGGCCAGGCTACCTCGCGCTCCGCCCCCTCGCCGGGACGAGGCGCGGGTGGCGGGCACCTGCTATCGACCGCTTCGCCGCGCCAGTTGGTCGAGGCCGACCGCGGCGATGACGATCGCGCCTTGCGTGATGGACTGCCAATTCGCATCGAAGGCCAGGCTGAAGAACAGATTGTCCAGGCCGACGATGATCAGCAGGCCTACCGCGGTACACCGGCGGTCCTGATGCCGGCCAGCCGGCTCGCTTCCCGGTTGCCACCCACCGAAAGCAGCTCGCGGCCGAGAATGCTGCGCTTGAGCACGATCCATCCGGATACGAAAATGAGCACGACGATCACCAAGGGTAACGGTGCGATCGTCGCACCGGCCACCACACCGATGAGAACCGCGTAGATGCCGAACTTCCGGAAAAAGCGCCGTGCGAGAGCCGTCTTCGCCTCGCTTGCCTCCGGCGCGGATCCTGGCGCCGGAGGCGCGATCGCAGGGACGTCAGTGGGTATGTTCACGGGGTTACTCCAAAGGCGACGGCGAGGATTTCGCGAACTGTGGGCCTTTTCTGATGCAGGTCGAAATGCCCGACGGCCCGGCCGGCCGACATGACGGGACCTGAGGCCGGGCGGCACTTGATCGTGTTCTGAAGGGCATTTGATACGCGCTTTTGTGAACTTGTTCTCGATCTTGGTTGAGGGCCACGCGGCAGCCCACCTTCATGGGTTGATCGATCACCACGCGTAGGGGGGAGGCCAAAGCTTCGCCCCGCTCGACGCGGGCACCGTGCTGCCGATAGTGCTTCTGCTGTTCCGGTCGCCCGAGGTCACCGTGACCCGCCGCCGCAGCGCCTTGGCCGTGGTCGAGTCCGAACGATCACAGTGTCCTCCTGTTCAACGCGCGATTTGCGGTACGGGACACCTGGGACGAGGCGGCGATCGAGGAGCGTGGCCGCTGGCTCGCCGGCCTCCTGGCGGACATTTGGCCAGGCCCGGCCAACGAGACGTGGAAAGGGAAGTAGCGGAGTTCACCGTCACCATGAATTTTCCGGAACTTGTCAGTGCGTGGGTCCCCGCTTGTAGCTTCGATACAAAATATGATCGAACCGCTGATCCGGATCGACGGCGACGATATTGTGCCCGAGTCAGCAGGTTTGTGCGGTGAAGTCGAAGCGGGCCGAGGTCGTTACGCACAGGGAAGGCCGGATCGTTGGTCCTTTAGGCAGATCCGCCTTGTGGGAGCGCGGCGGCGGTCTCTCCGGGGAAGCTGATCCCGTCCACGCCGCACCTGCCTCTCGGCTGGCTCGCCCGGTGTGTCTTCTGGGTCTTCTGGGTTTCCTGTGAAAATCGGCCTTTTCCGGAGGCGCTGTCGCGCAGGCCGACAGTGGGTGGGTGATGTACGACGGCAAACTGTATACGTCGGAGAGTGCTTGTCAGGACAAAATCAATTATTATAATAGTCCTGCGCTCGATCATTTTGATATGCTCGATTTCAAATGTTCTGGGGGCGGCAACGCCTGGGTTATTTTGGCCAAGTGGGCATAGTCCAGCAGAGTGGGTCCTGCTGAGAATTTTTGAATCACAATCATTCCGTTACCCACCATGTGGCCCCAGTGTCGAGCCGGCTGGCTCGGATGCGGCTCGCTGGTTGCCCAGGCGGTGGTTTCCGCCGCCTGGGCGACCAATTCCCGAGAAGAACCCTCAGCCGCGGTCGACGGCTCAGGTTTGCGGTGGACGCCTGTAACGCGTGATCAAGAACTCGCGATGTCCTCTCCGTCACCGAGCGTGCGGGTGCCAACCAACGGCCTCCAAGAGCACCGGGGTGGTCCACCGAGAGATGGCGTGGCTCGATATCCACAATCGTGTTCTAGCAAGCAGACCGCTGGGCGGGTCATAATGGACTCGCTTCTTTTGATCTGATCGGTGAGACAGTGGTGGTCCGGACCGTGCTGAACAGCGATGGTCTGGACCACCACTGTCGACGACCAGTGATCCAGCAGGCCATGGCCTTGCCCCGAGCCCCGGGCGTTCGGCCAGCCAGTCGGTGAACGTGCGGCCCCGACCCGTCAGCACGCCCATCGACTGGTCTCCGGAATCCCGGAAGACCGCCATTGCAGGTGCTCCCGGCGTTCTGCGGGCATCCTCGACTGCAGCTTCCTCTCGTCGACATCCTCATGGTTTCGTTCCCTTCGAACCGCGTATCTGTCACTGACGGCACGGCCCCTGCTGTGGTCGTCCTTGCGATGTCCCACAACCGCGCGTGATCAACTGGCGGCCGCGCCGGCCTTCACCAGCCCGTCCAGTAACGATCACGGAGTCCGCGACGCCGCTCGGACCGCGCACTCTCCAGCACGCATGCGCGGCGTTTTCCGATCAGGTACCACACAACCAGGTGTTCTCCGCTAACAGTCGGGGTTTCGACTAGCGATTGACCGGGGCCCGGCCGATTATCTTGGCAACGACCCGCTTCTGCGTCCCGGGAGGGTCCGGGAGCCTGTCGAACGGATCCATCCCGCGTGAATCGGGTCCAGGATTTTGGTTTGGGAAACGAAAGGAGGAACGATGATTGTCGCAAGCCTTGAAATTTCCCTTGGCTCCATTGGAGTCTTTTTGTGAGGTCTGCAGCCCCAGTCGCCAGGACGCGGCTGGGATTGCAGTGCTCCCTTCCGGTCAGTGATGGATACCGCAATCACCGTGGCGGCCGATCATCGCACACGCGGCCACCTTTCGGTCGGGCCGTGCGGGCGAAGGAGGGTTGCGGCTGAGGTCGGGTGGCGCAGGGGGTCTTATCTCCTGCGCTCCGACCGATCTGAGCGAAACAGCTACCATTACCCAGGTCCTGTCATCCTGATCACCAGGCGGTGCGTGCCCACGTATCGGCGCGTGGTTGTCAATTTTCCGGCTTTTCGCGAGGTAAGCGACACCAGCAAGTGTCCGGCCTCAATTGTAGACGGCGTAGCGTGATCGCGACGCGCCCGGTTGACCGGTCCCGCATGCGTCGCGCTACATTTTCGAAGGGGTTGACCCTCGTCTCGCTCCCGCCCATTCGATCAAGTTCACCGTCTAGCCGCCAGGGGATCTGGGCGGTGCGCCGCCCAGAAGCTGGGGAGAGGGTTCGGCGGCTGGTGCAGGTTTCGGGGTGGTTCATGTTCCGGGTGCGGCTAGGCGGGTGTAGGTCCGGCCGTTACTCGTGCCGCCCGGGGTGGTGGCCGTGATGGTGACCGGGCCGGCCGGGCCGGCGGGTGCGAGCGCGACGACCTGGGTGTCGGAGAGCACGGTGAACGGGGCGGGCGTGCCGGCGAAGGAGACCGTGCTGGTGAAGGTGAGGCCGGTGCCGGTCAGGGTGACCGAGTTCCCACCGGTGGCGGGGCCCTGGTTCGGGATGAGGCTGGTCAGCACCGGTGCGGGAAGATAGGTGTAAGAAACGGTCCCGGAACTCGTACCGCCCGCTGTGGTGACGGTGACCGGGACGGTTCCGGTGCCCGCCGGTGGGTGCACGCTCAACTGGTTGTCCGAATCCACCATGAACGACGGCGCCGCCGCTGCTCCGAAATGGACGGATGTGGTGCCGGTGAAACCGCTTCCGGTCAGGGTGACGCTGTTACCCCCGGCGGTTGGACCCTGGGCTGGCGAGATGTCGGTGAGCAGGGGCGCGGGCACAGAGAAATAGGACACAGCGTTGCTCGTGCCGGACAACGTCGTGACGCTTACCTGGACCGGACCTGCCGGGTTCCCGCCGGGTGCCACCGCGGTGATGTGCGTGCTGTCCACGACGGTGAACGAGGAGGCGGGGACAGCGCCGAAGAAAACACCCGCGACGTCGGTGAAGCCGGTGCCGGTCAGGGTGACCAGGTTACCGCCCGGCAGCGGCCCTTGGGTGGGGCTGATCGAGGTGAGCGTGGGTGCCGGAACGTAGGTGTAGGACAGGGAGTTGCTGGTGCTGGTGCCGGCGGAGACGTTCACCGCGACGGTTCCGCTGCCCGCCGGGGCGATCGCGTTTATCTGGGTGTTCGACACCACCGTGAAGGCGGCCAGGTTCGCTCCGAAGTGGACAGTAGTGACTCCGGCGAGGTTGGTGCCGGTCAGGACGACGGTGTTGCCGCCGGAGGCAGGGCCCGAGGTGGGGCTCAGGCTGGCCAGGCTCGGTGCGATGTAGCTGTAGGGCAGGCCGTTGCTGGTGCCGGACGGGGTGGTCACGGTCACCTGCACGGTGCCGCTGCCGGGTGGCGCGATGGTGCGGATTTGTGTGTCGGAGAGGGCGGTGAAGGCCGTACTGGCCGAGCCGAACTTGACGGACGCGGCACCGGTCAGTCCGCTGCCGGTGATGGTCACTTGGTTCCCGCCGCTGGGTGTCCCGCTTGACGGGTTCAGCGAGGTGATCGACGGGCTCACGATGTCTGGGCTCCCCACACTTTGGATCGAAGCTGGCCAACGATCGCGCACGGGCGGTCGTGCGGTGGGGCGTGGTGCCGGTTCTCACCACGCCCCACCTGTTTCCCGTGGCGGGGTGCGCCCGAAGGGACAGCGGGAGCACCCCCGCCCTCCGGTGTCAGCCGCCCGGAGGGGCCTGGTAGGTGTAGGCGGCGGTCGCGGTGGCGCTGCCACCGGTGGTGGTGACCGTGACGTCCACGGTGCCCGCGGCGTGGGCCGGGGTTTGTGCGGCGAGTGTGCCGTCGTCGAGCACGCCGAACGCGGCCGGGGTACCACCGAAGGTCACGCCGGTCGTCTCGGTGAAACCGGAGCCGGTGATGGTCACGGTGTCCCCGCCGTTGGTCGACCCGGTCGTCGGCGTCACCCCGGCGACGGTGGGTGTGCCGACATAGGTGAAGGTCAACCCGTTGGTGGAGCCACCCGGGCCGGTGACCACGACCGACGCGTTGCCTGCGGTGCCCGCCGGGGTGGTGACCGTGATCGACCCCGCGGTGTTGGCGGTGATGGTGCCCGCGACGCCACCGAAGGTCACCGAGGAGGCATTGGCCAGGTTGGTCCCGGTGATCGTGGTGGGCGTCCCGCCCGCGGTCGGCCCGGAGGTGACCGACAGACTGCTCTTGAACGGCGGGCTGACGTAGAAGTAGTTCACCGGGGCACTGGTCCCACCCGGCGTGGTCACCGTGACCGCCTTGACCCCGGTGCCGGCCGGCGCCACCGCCTGGACCTCCGTGGGCGAAACCTGAGTGAACGAGGTCGCGGGCGTGGTGCCGAACTTCACCGCGCTGGTGTTCTGCAGATTGGTCCCGAAGATGTCCACCGTGGTGCCGCCGGCGGAGGTGCCCGATCCCGGTGCCAGGGTGAGTCCGGTGGTGTAGGTGTAGCTCGAGGTCGCCGACCCGTCGGCGTTGGTCACCGTCACGGTGACCGCGCCCGCCGCGTGCGCCGGTGCGGTCGCGGTGATCCGGGTGTCCGAATTCACCGTGAACGTCGCCGCGTTCCCGCCGAAGTCGACCGCCGTCACCGTCGGGGTGTTGAAATTGGTGCCGGTGATCACCACCGGGTTGCCGCCAGCCGTTGTACCCGATGTCGGGGCGAGGCTGGTAATCGTGGGTAGAGCCATTGAGGTGTTCTCCTTCGAACCGTGCTTCCACTGGTCGCGGCCCCTGCCCCACACCGCCGGATCGGCGACCGGGACGAGGTGGTGCTCCGGTCCGAAGAGCGCACCCTCAGGTCACAGTCATCAACTGTAATCCGGCATTAACGGAAAACAATCGGCTGTTTGGGTTCCCCCTGCCGCCAACCGTGAAGATCGGCCCTCCCGGATCGTCATCACCATTGCTTGATCCCTTTTCTTGCCGGAGGGCCCGATCATCCAGCTCAGCAATGCGAAGGCGTCGATCTACCCGAGTCGCCGCCGGTCCGGCCACACGACTGCCAAGATCAGGCCGACTGCACGAAGCGGCGGTCACGTGCAGGTCCGCTCGTTTCGCTGGCAATCAAGTTGCCGAGCGATGTTGTCTTCTGCGGAACCCGTTACACGTCCAGTTCGGACAGTCGTGTAGACCGTCCTTGATCAATGCGGAGAAGGCGCGGGTGTGCGCGATCGATGGCCCGTGTAATGGTTCTGCAGGTTCCGGTTTGCTCACGACGTCCGAACTGTTCGATTCGATAAGTAACGGTGGTTGTGCGTCGCTTCGCTCCGATCGGGTGGCGCGTTCGGCGGGGTACTGCGGCGTCCTCTGTTCAGGTCCCCGTCCGGGGGGTGAATCGGCTCCCCAACGGGTCAAATGTGCTCAGGTGACGTTGTCGTTACGCGTCTCAGCACCGTAAATACTCTGGTCGACCACGTCACGACCGACAGTCGATTGAACCCATAAATATCACGAGGGAGGACCGTTGAGGGTCTCTTGCCAGTTGCTTTTCCGGCGTGTCGGCATACTGTTCGTCGCGCTGGCCGGCATGGTCGCCATGGTGCTGCCAGCCATGGTGGCCGCCGCCGGGCAGGCCGGTGCCGCGGAAACACCGCGGGCCAATCCCAGAGCCGCGTTCAGTTCGACCACGACCGTGACGGCCACGCCGAGCACGGTTCCCTCCGGTGGCGCCGCGACCTTGACCGCGTCGGTCAACTGCCTCGCACCGGCCGGTCCGACCGGGACGGTAAGTTTCTTCGACGCCACCGGCACCCCGACGTTCCTCGCCACCGGCACGCTGGCCGGCGGGCCACCCACGGCGACGACGTCGGTTACCGCGGTGTTCTCCGCGCCGCCGACCGTCCACACCATCACGGCGGTGTACAGCGGTGATGCCAACTGTGACCCGTCGCTGGGCACCACCACCGTCACCGTCACCACCACCACGGTCGCGGTGACCGGGACGCCCAATCCGGCGACCCAACTCGAAGACGTGACCTTCACGGCAGTGGTGACCTGCACCGGTGATGGTGACCCGACCGGGTCGGTGACCTTCACCGACACCACCACCGCCACCGTGCTGGGCACCGACGCGGTCGGCACCGCCGGCCCTGGCGCCGACCAGCGCACCTTCACGATTCCCGCGACCGCCCTGACCGGTCTCGGTCCGCACACCATCACGGCCGCCTACACCAGCACGAACCCCAACTGTGCGGGCGCGACCGGCACGACGACCGTCACCGTGATCGCCCCGGGAACCAGCACCACCACGGTGTCGGCCACCCCCAACCCCACGACCGTGGGGACGCCGACCACGCTGACCGCAACCGTCACCTGCACCTCGGGCAGCACGCTCGGTGGCAACGTGACGTTCTTCGACGGAGCAACCCTCCTGGGCACCGTGCCGGTCACGACCGGGCCACCGGCAACGGTGACGTTCTCCACCACCTTCGCCACCACCGGAGCCCACACCATCACCGCGGTCTACAGCGGCACGCTCACCTGCACCGCGTCCGCCGGCACGTCAACAGTGGTGGTCAATGCCTCCGCGTCGACCACGACTGTGTCGGCCTCGCCCAACCCGACCACGGTGGGGACGCCGACCACGCTGACCGCGACCGTCACCTGTCCCTCGGGTAACCCGGCGGGCGGGACGGTGACCTTCACCGACACCACGACTTCCACCGTGCTGGGCTCGGCGACCGTCGTCGGCGGCCCGCCCACCGGCACGGCGACACTGCCACCGGTCACCTTCGCCACCCCGGGCCCGCACTCCATCAGTGCCGCGTTCGGGGGCACGGCGACCTGCGCGGCCTCGACCGGCACCGGTTCGGTCTCGGTCACGGTCAGCACTGGCACCTCGACCACGACGGTGTCGGCCTCGCCGTCGAACCCGTCCTTCGGTCAGCCGGTCACCCTGACCGCGACGGTGACCTGCGCATCGGGCACTCCCGCAGGCGGGACGGTGACCTTTACCGATACCACGACCGGCACCGTGCTGGGTACGGCGACCGTCGTGGGCGGTCCGCCCACCGGTACCGCGTCGATCACGGTCAACGGCCTGACTCCGGGCACGCACACCATCTCTGCGGCTTTCGGCGGCACCGCCACTTGTGGTTCTTCCACGGGAACACTGTCGCTGACGGTCTCGACCACCCGGACGATCAGTGGCAACCAGTTCGGCACGGTGACCATCACCACCCCGACCACCATCACGCCGGGAACCCGGATTTTCGGCAACGTGGTGATCGGCGCCGGTGGGTCGCTCGACGCCGAGGGCGTGCAGATCTTCGGCAGCCTCACCGCGATCGGTGGCAGCGGGCTGCGGCTGTGCTCCAGCACGGTGGGCGGCAGCACGAACATCTCCGGCATGAACGGCGTGATCGTGATCGGCGACGACGGTGACGACGGCAACCCGCCATGCGGTGGCAACAGCCTGGCAGGACCGGTGTCCCTGACCGGCAACACCGGATTCCTGGAGTTCTCGGCGAACAGCACCGGTGGTTCCGTGACGGTGAACAACAACACCACCACGCTGACCGTCGCGCCGGAAAACGCCACCGCCACCGAGTTGGAAGCCAACAGGATCCTCGGCGGCCTGAGCTGCAGCGGCAACGTGCCTCCGCCCACCAATGACGGCCGGCCGAACATGGTGACAGGGCCCAAGACCGGGCAATGCTCGACCCTCTGATGCCTCTCCACGGATAGGTTCGGGAAACCGCACCCAATGTGGCCGGCGCGTACCGTCGGCCACATTGGGTGCAGTGGTTTCAGCGGGTCAAAGTTCGGAAACGAATTGCAAGTCCTGAGATTCCCTCGAACGGTGGGGCCTTAGACGGTTTCAGGTAGCCGTGTGAAGTAGCTTCTCGTATTTGCTAGTGCCGGGCATCCCGGGCGAGTCGAGGCGTTCGCCCCTACCTGCGGCGGCCTGACTGGCAGCGGCACCTGCATGGTGCTCCCTGGGTGCTCCTGTGCCAAAACATTGCCCGACACTCGGCGACACTAGACGGCATTCGAAGACATGGTATTCTTGTTTCTACCAGCGTTCCCGGGACTACCCGGTATTGAGCGGCAGAGTATGACACTCGAAACTGTGGACTTTTACAGAGACATCCCAGCGCCACCACCGAATTTGGGCCAGAGCCGATCTTGGAACAGTCCCCGGAACCGCTCCGGCATCGATTCCGGATGCGGTGACGTAGGTTACCGGCTCGCACGAGGTTGTTCGTCGGCGTCTCAGTGTTGTCAGGAGTCGGCGATGCTGATGAACAGCCGTGCGGCGCGGGCGATGACCGCGCGGTCTTCTGCGCTGAGGGCTCGCAGCTGGTCGTCGAGCCAAGCGTTGCGCTGCGCTCGGGCGGCGCCGGCGAGTTCATCTCCTTCCGTGGTGGCGCTGAACAGCACTTTGCGGCCGTCGCCCGGATCGCGGGTGCGTACGGCGTAGCCGGCCGAGGTGAGGCGGTTCACGATCTGACTCATGGAGGCTGGCGAGACCCGGTTGTGCTCGGACAGTTCGGTGAGGGTCTGCGGTCCGTGCTTATGCAGGCGGGTGAGCACGTCGAGTGCCGCGTCGCCGAGGCTGCCTTCGGGGCGCTCGCTGCGGAAGCGGCGGTAGAGGCGGCCGACGGCGGAGCGCACCTGCCCGCCGAGGTCGGTCTCGTCGGCCTCGGCTGAGTGCTGGTCAGTTGCACGCTTCTCCATGGCTCGTTAATATACCTAAAGAGATATTTCTTATTACTAAACATCGAGTACGGGCCCCGCGTTCACCGCGCGGCGCCCGTGCCGCGAGGCGCGAGACGAGCCGGAGAAGTGATGCGTAACCAGCCAGGCGGGCCACCGCGAACGGCGCGGTCCAGCTCCGGTAAGCCCGACCGCTACCGGAGGGTGGCACTGACGAACACGACGATGGCCGTGTTCATGTCGAGCCTGGACGGATCCATCGTGATCATCGCGTTGCCGGCGATCTTCAATGGCATCGGCCTGGATCCGCTGGCTCCGGCGAACATCGCCTACCTGCTGTGGATGATCATGGGCTACCGGCTGGTGCAGGCGGTGTTCGTGGTGAACCTCGGCCGGCTGGGCGACATCCTGGGCCGGGTCAGGATCTACAACCTGGGTTTCGTGGTGTTCACCGTGGCCTCGATCCTGCTCTCGCTCGATCCCTTCACCGGTTCGCGGGCGGCGCTGTGGCTGATCGGCTGGCGCTTCCTGCAGGCGTTCGGCGGCTCGATGCTCGCGGCGAATTCGGCCGCGATCCTGACCGACGCGTTCCCCCGGGAGCGGCGCGGCTTCGCGCTGGGCGTGAACCAGGGTGCGGTGTTCGCCGGGCAGTTCATCGGGCTGACCGCCGGGGGCCTGCTTGCCGCGTGGGACTGGCGCGCGGTGTTCTGGGTGAACGTGCCGGTCGGCATCGCGGGCACGTTGTGGGCGTACCTCCGTCTGCGAGACAACGGGGTGCGCCGGGCGGAGCGCATCGACTGGTGGGGCAACGCCACGTTCGCGATCGGTCTGAGCGCGATTCTGGTCGCGGTCACCTACGGCATCCAGTCCTACCACGGTCACACGATGGGCTGGACGAATCCGGCGGTGATCGTGGGACTCGTCGGCGGAATGGTGCTACTGGCCGTGTTCGTGGTGATCGAGCGACGTGTTGCCGAGCCGCTGTTCCGATTGCACCTGTTCCGGATCAAGGCGTTCACGGCCGGCACCATCACCGGATTCATCGCCCGGCTCGCGCAGGGTGGCCTGCAGTTCGTGCTGATCATCTGGTTGCAGGGCGTCTGGCTGCCGCTGCACGGGTACGACTACAGCCAGACGCCGTTCTGGGCGGGCATCTTCCTGCTGCCGCTGACGGCGGGATTCTTCATCGCAGGCCCGCTGTCGGGCACCCTGTCCGACCGGTTCGGCGCGCGCTGGTTCGCCTCCGGCGGCATGCTCCTGTTCGCCCTGACCTTCGTCGGCCTCCTCGCGCTTCCGGTGAACTTCCCCTACCCGACGTTCGCCCTGCTGATCGCCCTAAACGGGGTGGGCATCGGGATGTACAGCTCGCCGAACTCCGCGTCGGTCATGTCCAGCGTGCCGGCCGGGTACCGCGGCGTCGCCTCCGGGATGCGGTCCACCTTCCAGAACTCCGGCACCTCTCTGTCGATCGGGGTGTTCTTCTCCCTCATGATCGGGGGCCTGGCCAACTCCCTGCCCGGCACTCTCACCAGCGGCCTTGCCCAGCACGGCGTCTCCCACCAGGTCGCCGAGCAGATCGGCGGCCTCCCGCCGGTCTCGTCCCTGTTCGCCGCCCTGCTCGGTGTGAACCCCATCCACTACCTGCTGTCGCAGTACGGAGCGCTGTCGCCGCTGACACCGGCGAACGCGAACCTGCTCACCGGCCGCGAGTTCTTTCCCGACCTCATCTCCGGCCCGTTCCACAATGGACTGGTCGTCGTGTTCGCCGTCTCCGCGGCCCTCGGTATCATCGCCGCGATCGTCTCTCTCATGCGCGGCAGCAACCCGCCGTCGGCCGACACCGCAGCGGCCGTGACCCCGACGGCCGCAGCCCGACCCTGACCCCCTTTCGTCACCCCTGAGCCCGCAAGGAGCGCGATCCATGCCGCTGACCACTCTCGGGCCCACGCCCGCCCTGATCGTCATTGACTTGCAGAAGGGGATCGTCGCCGGCTCGGTCGCGAGCGTCGTGCCGAACGCAACCACTCTGGCGAAGGCATTTCGCGAGCACGACCTCCCCGTCGTGCTGGTCAACGTCACGGGGCGGGCGCCCGGTCGCACCGATGCCGACAGCCGTGGCGGCCACGGCACCACCACGACGCTTCCCTCGGGCTGGTCGGACATCATCGACGAACTGGAGCCACAGCCGGACGACCACGTGATCACAAAACGGCGCCGCAGCGCCTTCCACGACACCGGCCTGGACACCCTGCTGCGCGACCTGGGCATCAGCCAGATCGTGCTCGCCGGGGTCTCCACGAGCTCCGGCGTCGAGTCCACCGCTCGCTCCGGCCACGACCACGGTTACCATGTCGTCCTGGCCACGGACGCGATGGCCGACCCCGACCCCCACGCCCACCGGCACGGCGTCGAACGCGTCTTTCCCAAGCTCGGTGAAACCGCCACCACCGCCGAGATCATCGACTTCCTCGACCACGGGCCCCGCCGCACCGACCGCGCCGCCCACCGACCGTAGTCCAGACCCACACACAACCAGATTCGCAGCGAGAAGGAACCGAAATCATGCCCGTAAACCCGCTCGGCGTGGCACTGCGCAACCGGCGCGCCGGCCACCACACTCTCGCCTGGGCCCATCCCGACCTGCAGGCCCCCGAGAACTTCACTCTGACCAGCCCGGCCTTCGACCACGGGGCCCCCATCCCGGACAAGCACCGCGGCCGACTGTTCGGCGCGAACATCTCACCCGCCCTGCACTGGACAAAGCCGCCGGCCGGCACCGTCGAGCTCATGCTCATCGTGCAAGATCCCGACGTCCCGCGCGGGAAGCCCGCCACCCATGCGCTTACGCTGGGCATCGACCCGTCGCTGCCCGGCATCCCGGAGAACGCGCTGGCCAACCCCAGCCCGATCGCCGGCATCCAGCACGGAAAAGGCCCGCTCGGCCGCCGCGGCTGGGCCGGCCCCCTGCCGATCCGATCCCACGGACCGCACGCCTACGTCTTCCAGCTCTTCGCCCTCGACCACGCGCCCCGGCTACCCGGTGGCTTCACCCTCGACGAGGCGATCGCCGCCATCGCCGGCCACGCCATTGGCCGCGCCCGGCTGGACGGAACCTACGAAATCCGTTAAGGACCTCTTCGACGCCTGGATCTCGTCCGACGACCTGCCGGCAGGCAGCCTCGACCAACCAGAGAATCACCAGCCCAGCACAAAAGGACGTCCAGTCGATTTCGGTCCACTTATGACGCCAATTAGCGCAGGCGCTTTCGTCCGGTCACAAGTGCGTCCAGGCTTTCGGTGACACGCAGACGACGCAGGACCTCGGCAACGCTGGCAATCCCCCTTGCTCCGCCCGCTCCTGCGAGTCCTCGGCTGCCTCAGAACCAAAGGATGGAGATCCTCGTCGAAAAACGGATAAAGATGTTGCACCTCGCGCAGGTCAATTCCAGCCTGCACTAGTATTCGGATGAGATTGAACGGCGTTGGTGTCAACTCCTTTCCCGAGCGCACGAAGGACAACAAGTCGACAAAGGTGCAACCGTCGAGAATTCTCTGGCGAACATCGTTGACAATCTTTGGTACGTCCGTTGCCATCTTTTCCTAGGATTACTACTCCACGCTACAGGTGCAAGCACCACTCGACAGTGTCCCGTGATTCGTTCGCCTGGTCAATCGCCAATAAAATACAGATATCCTCGTAGCCGGATTGCGCGTTCGGCAGCATCGATGACTCGAGAAACCGCTGCGGTTGTCTGATCGCCGGGCAGACTCTCGAGTTCTCTGACCAGCACGCCTAGCTGGTATGGATTCAGCATCGTGTCAAGCCACGGTAGGATGCCCCTGCGCATGCTGGTTTCCGGGGCGGATTGACAAATCCTGGCGAAGCTCCCCTCCACGTCGTCGACAACCCTCTCCACCTCGTCGTGGTTTTGATTCTCGATGCGTATGGAAATTCCCAAAATGTACTCCCTAACGAACCGGCGTGGCAATTGTATACATCGTGATCACGCCGCCCCACTTGTCCTGAACCAGCATGTACCAAGATGTTGGCTGGCGTCCCGTCATCTCCGACGTGACCCCGATCAGTCTACCTGCGTCGACGGTCCGCTCGTAGAACCCGGCCGGGTTGGGACCGATGGCCGCAGCCTGGACGGACTGTGCTGCAAGGGCATCCAGATCGACGTCTGCGTCGAAGACACCCTTTGTGAAGTCGACGTTCGTACCACCTACGACGTGCTTACCTTTGATGTAGATCTCTCCCTGAGCGTCCAAGACCGGGTCGAAACAGTCTGCGTTGTGAACCAGTACCGCAACCCCACCTGCCAACACATAGTAGGTGTGGACATCCGCGACCGTAAGGTTGTAAACGCGAACGTCTTCGGTCTCGCGTCGTATGGCTGTGACGATTGCGGGATGGCCGGTTGGTGTCTCCAGGCGCTCACCGACCGAGAGGGAATTAGCAGCGGACCATGCCCGCTGATCGGCGGACCAAAACAGATGGTTCCGTGTAGCGTGGACACTCTCTGTACCGTCAACAGTGACGTCGACAAGTGATTTTATTCCTCGCCCGACAATCAGGCCGCTGACTCGATACGACTGGTTTGCACCGCGCGCCGGATCTTTTGCCAAAACGTTATCACCGAGGCGTACATCTTTAATTTTTTTCGTTGTCCCGTTAGCCATGAGAACCCGAGTATCACCAGTAAAGCTGTTGGCTTCGCAGCTTGTTTTCAGCAAGCCGCGTTCCGCGGCCTCCAAAGCCTCATCGCCCAGCCTGACCTCTGCCGCTTCCGCGTCGATCATGGCTTCTTCGAAGATGGCGGCGATTCGGGTGCCGCTGATGGCACCGGCGGCGCTGCCGACCAGCCCAGCGAGGCCAGGAGCGAGGGCTGCGCCGTCCGGGGTGATTGAGAGCACGATGGCGCCGCAGACTTCCGAGGCGAGGCATGCCATGCCGACGGTCAGTCCGGCGAAGGTGATGGTGAACCCGAGTATGGCCTCGGCCAGGGGTTCGAGCAGGTTCAGTGTCTGGTCGTCTTCGAAGGTGGGGCTGAGCACATCGCGCAGGCAGTTCTGGTAGGCGGGGCTGCCTTCTTTGGCGCTGTGGGAGCATTCCAGGCCGTGTGCGTAGGCGGTTCCGAGGAGCTGTTCGTCGGATGCGGTCGCCAGGTGGATACAGTTGTTGAACCCATCGGTGCCCTGGGGATATTGCCCGGCGCAGTAGGCCGCCTGCTTGGTCTGCGCGTCTTTCTTCTCTTGGTCCAGCTTGCCGAGCGCGTCCTGGACCGCTTGGGTAAAGGCCTGCGCGGCTTTCAGGGCGTCTTTCCCGGCGGCGACGGCGGAGTTGAAGGCCTGGGTGGCCGATCGGTAGGCGTCGCTGGCGAAACCGGAGGCCTGTCGTGCGGATGATTCGGCCCAGATGGCCGATCGTGTGGCCTGGTTCGCGGAAGCAGTGGCCGCAGCGGCGGCGTTCTTGGCGGTCGCGGCCGAGGCCGCCGCCTGTTGCGCTGACGCCTCGGCCTGCGCGGCGGAGTCGTGGGCCTGCTGGGCGTAGGTCGCCGCTTGGTTGGCGTCGTTTTGGGCTTGCTGGGCGTAGTTTGCTGCGACGGTGGCCGCGCCGCGTGCGGTGGCCGCGGCTGCTTGGGCTTCGTTGGCGTTCTGGCTCGCCGTCTGGGCCGCCTCGGACGCCTGTTTCAGATACCCGGCGACCTCCGCGACGTGGGCGGCGCTGTCGGCGTCATGTTGCGCGGCAACATATCGGCCTTGGACCAAGAATTGGTGCAGTATTCCAGGCGGGCCGTCGAGCGCGGCCTGCGCGGCGCCTTTGAGTTCCGGGCCGCTGTTGGGGTCGGCCAGAATCTGGTCGGCGACGATGCGCTCATCCGCACTGGCGGCGGTGTACTGCCCAGTGGTGAGGAAATCGAGCAGAGCCTGGTCGGTGCCGGCGTCCAAAGCGGTCTGCGCGGCTTGTTGGGTGGCGACGTTGCCGGCCTGGAGTGCTGCGCTGAGAACCTGGTCCACCGCGATGCGGTCGTCGGTGTAGTGCTGGGGATAGGTGGGGTTTTGGAGGAAACCGGCCACGTCAGCGTCGCTGCCCGCCAGCGCTGTCCCTGCCGCCGCGCGGAAGTTGTCCGTACCGGTCGCTTCCAAGTCGGCCAGGGTGACCCGGTCGTCCTGGCCGGCAGCGATCGCGACCCCGGACCGCACGTAGTCCATAACCTGTTCGTCGGTACCGGCCAACGCCGTCAGCGCGGCTTCGCGCGTCCACGAACTACTGCTGGCGGCCAAGGCCAGCGCAACCTTGCGGGCGTCGGTGACAGCGACCGCCGGGTCCGTGCCTGCCGCCGTTGCCTCGGCGAGCAACCGGTTGGTCTCCGCGTCACGTTTCGCGGCCTGTGTGGCATTCCAGGCCACTCGTTGCTGATCTCGCTGCGCGGCCGCGCTGGCCTGGAGTGCGGCCTCGTCGGCCTGCTCAGAAGTGGTGGCCACCCGCTGCGCGTCCGCCTGCCGCGCCGCGTCATAGACCTGTTGTGCTTGGTTGGCCGCATCAATCGCTCGTTGAGCGGCGGCTGTCGCGGCGTTGGCGTGGTCGGTGGCCTGTTGGGCCGCGTCCGCGGCCTGTCCGGCGTGATTGGCGGCATCGTCGGCCGCTGCCGCGGCCGCGTTGGCGTCCTGTGTGGCCCGATTCGCTGCGTCCCTGGCCGCGTATGCCGCGTTCGCCGCGGTATCGGCGAACCCTTGTGCTGCCGTGGCAGCGCGATTCGCCCGGTCAGCGTCCGCTCGCGCGGTCGCCGCCGCGGCTCGCGCGGCCGCCGCGTCCGCGCCGGCGTTAGCGGCGTCGCGGCTGGCCTGAGCTGACGCGTCTGCCGCCGCGGCAGCCTCATTACCGGCGTGGCCAGCCGCGAGGGCGGCGTTGCCGGCGGCCTTCGCGGCATCGCCCGCGGCCGCCGCCGCGTCCGCGGCTTTCTGCGCGCCGGCCGCAACGTCGCGAGCGTTCTGTGCTGCCTGCCGGGCGGCGGCCGCCTGGCTGGCGTCCGTGGCCGCTGACGCCGCCGCCGAGTACGCCCGAGCTGCCGCCTGTCCTGCCATGGATGCGGCCGTCGCCGCCCGTGCGGCCGCGGAGGCAGCGACCCGTGCTGCGGTACTGGCTGCGTTCGCGGCACCGATCGCCTCGCGCGCCGCGGCCGCCGCATTGTCGGCCGCCGTCGCAGCCTGACTGGCCGCGGCCGCCGCCGCGTTGGCGTCTCCGTGGGCATTTGCGGCCGCTTGTGCCGCAGCCTGCGCCGCCTGCCGAGCCAACTCGGCTTCGGCTACCGCCTTGTCGGTGGCCTCCTTGGCCGCGGCAGTCTCGCGTGCCGCTTCCTCACCGGCATCCCGGGCGATTCCAGCCAGTTGCGCCACCGTGGCGGTCTCCTGGTCACGGGCTTGGGCTACCGCCCAGTCGGTGTCCAGGAACCGGTTCAACGCGTCCACCGTGCCCGCGTCCAACGCCTCCTGCGCGATCTTCTTCACCTCTGGGCCGCCGTCGGCCAGGATCTGATCGACCCGGATGCGTTGGTCGTTGGCGTACGGTGTCTGCCATCCGGACTTCAAGAATTCCTGCAACGCCGCGACGGATCCGTCATCGAGCGCCCGCTGCGCGGCCTGCCGCAGGTTGCTGCCGCCGACGGCCAGCATCTGGTCCACTCGAAGCCGCTGGTCATTCGCCCACGGCGTCTGCCAGCCGGAACCCAGAAACGCCGTCAGCGCACCCGCATCGGTGGAGTCAAGAGCCTGTTGCGCGGCGGCCTGCATCGCCGGCCCGCCGGAGGCGAGCATTCGGTCTACGCTGATCCGCCGGTCAGTCGCCTGCGCCGGCGCCAAACCGGTGGCCAAAAAGGATTCGACATCCGCGTCTGAACCCACCAACGCCTGTTCAGCTGCCGCCCGGACGGCAGGTCCGCCGAAGTGCCACAACGCCACGACCCGTCCACGATCCCCACTGTGGTCGTCGGCGGGTGCCGCCAAGGCAGGCGCGGGAACTCCGACTATCGCAGCGACAAGCGCCGTGACCGTCGTCAGAACAATCGAGCGCACACCCATTCGCCTGCCAGTCACAGACCCCCCATTTCGACTGAACAAATTCGATACTTCGGCGTAATCCAGTACCAACCAATGGCGTATCACTGCCACTGTCGACGGTTTCGGACTTCAGGAAGCGGACCCCGTGACGATACCCCGACAGACCATGCGTTCGTAACCATATGTCATGATGCGCATCACAGCGCTGGTTTTTCCCGGAGGACTCGACAACGATGGTGCTCGCACGGTTTCGAAGCGCAGGGGGAGATCCATGAAAATCCGTAGTCGCATCCTGCTGATCACCGCCTCGGCGAGTGCCGCGGTGGTCATCATCGCCGGAGCCGTTGCTGCTGCCCCACGAGTGGTCTCGACCAGTCGGGTCGCCTCGGCCGTTGCGGCAGACGCGCAGCCTTCACTGGTGGAGGACTATTCGTATCCCGGTGCGGATGCCATCAAGGCCACCTATGGGGTGGCCTTGGTCTCCGGTGACGGACATATCATGTTCGCCGACTGTGCGACGTCGACCTCCGGCAATCTCGGGCTGATCCAAGTTCACACGAGTCAGGCCGTCGGAGCCGGACAGCAGGGACTGATCTGCTTCAAGGTCCTGGCCGTTCCCGGCCATCTGGAGATGAAGGTGCCCGCCGTCTATGAAATCAGGGGTGACGGACTCGCCGCCGGTGCTGGGCACCACGTCACCGCCGACCTCACCACGGACGACGGCACACACACCACGGTCGCAGTCAATCCCAGTGGTAGCACTCCCGTCGGGATCGGCAACGGCCCGGCCAACCAACCCACCACCTTGTTGACACTCAGCGCCACCAGTTGAACATGCTTGATGGTCACCCATCGCTGAGGTCTGGACCACCATCGTCACTCTGGTGGTTATCGAGATGCGGGCCTCGTCCGGACACGCTCACGCCTTTGGTCCCGACCGGAACTATGTGATTCTCAGGGAGCATTTTTCATGCCTGGCTTTTCGCGAAGACACCTTGGCTCGACGGCCGCGGCGGTGGCTGTGGCGTTGTCCAGCACGGCCTTGTTCACCGCACCGGCCAGCGCGGTGACCGGTGACGCCACCCCGAACGGGCCCGGGGCGATAGTGAAACTCAGCAACACCAACGGCGCCTGCAGCGGCGTGCTGATCGCGACCCAATGGGTCCTGACCTCCAGCACCTGCTTCCCCAACACCACCCCTTACACGGCACCCACCGCGGCGACCACCGCGACCCTCGGCCGCAACGACCTGACCACCGGCACCGACGGCCACGCAGTCGCGGTCACCGCACTCATCACCCAACAAGGCCGACCGATCGCGCTCGCCCGGCTCGCCACCCCGGTCACCGACGTCACCATCGCCCCCCTCGCCACAACCCCACCCAACCCCGGCGACCAGATCTACATCGCCGGATACGGACGCACCGCCACCGCATGGGTACCCGACCAACCCCACTACGCCACCGTCACCGCCGGCACCCCCGACACCACCACCTTCCCCATCAGCACCACCACCGGCCCCACCACCTGCAAAGGCGACGCCGGCGGCCCCGCCTGGCGCACCACCACCACCGGCCAACCCGAACTCCTCGCCCTGCACCACACCTCCTGGCAAGGCGGATGCCTCGGCGAAACCGACACCCGCACCAGCGCCACCGAAACCCGCATCGACGACCTCCACACCACGCTCACCCAACAAACCACCAGCCCCCTCCTCGCCCGCTACCTCGACCTCGGCGGCGCGACATCCTTCCTCGGCGCACCCACCGGCACCGAATACACCATCGCCGACGGCAGCGCACAGGACTATCAGAACGGCGCCCTCTACACCTCACCCGCCACCGGCATCCACTCCGTGCAAGGACCCATCCTCTCGAAATACCAAGAATTCCACGGACCCACCGGACTCGGCTTCCCCACCACCGACCAAAACACCACACCCGACGGCATCGGACACTACAACCACTTCAACCGCCCCGACGGCGCCTCCATCTACTGGACCCCCACCACCGGCGCCCACGAAATCCAAGGCACCATCCGCGACAAATGGGCATCCCTCGGCTGGGAAACCGGACCCGGCTACCCCACCACCGACGAAACAACCACCACCGACGGAACCGGAAAATACAACGACTTCACCAACAACACCTCCATCTACTGGACCCCTGCCACCTCCGTCCACCCCATCTACGGCACCATCCGCGACACCTGGATATCCCTCGGCCGCGAAACCAGCCAGCTCGGCTACCCCACCACCGACGAATACGACAACCCCGGCGGACGCCGCATGGACTTCCAACACGGCACCATCACCTGGAACGCCACCACCAACACCACCCAGGTTTCCTATAGCTAGGACCGAATCTCCGCGCTGAGACGCGCGGGCCCTCGGACTGCGACCACTGACGCCCAGCACGTAGTCGACAAAGCGTCAACCGCTGCCGCCCCGAGCATCGGCCGCCGGGTGGGCCAGCCACCCGGCGGACCCACCCGGCCCGATTCCCGCGTCGGTACCACGCCCGCCAAAGTCAACCGGGTCCTTGATCAGGGATGTGGTAGCCAGGCACTGACGCCGGCGATAGCGCACTTCGCTTGGCAGCGAACGCACCGGCGCGGCAGCCCAGGACGCGGCCAGCCAGCACCTTGCAGAGCCAGCGGGGACCGGGTTGTCGGTGCCCGGCCGTAGGCTCCGGCGCACCAGCCGCACCACTGACGAAGGTGATGATCCATGCGCGCCCTGACCCGAGAGATCAAGGACCCGAAGTTCCCGGTGTGCCGCTTCCTCACGCAACACTTCGGCAACACCAAAGATGTCCAGCGCCAGTACCGCGATGCTGTCGAACCGTTCCGGCTCCCCGGCAACAGCGCTAACCCAGGCACGCTCGGCACGGCTAATGTGTCCAGTGATGTTTCCTGTCGGCTTCGATAGACACCATTCAATCAAATACCACAGCAGGCACCTCGACCCCGGCATGGATGACAGTGGTCGTCTCCGCAGTGGTTGCCGGCGCAGTCGAACTGGTTGTTGCTCCTGGACTGGTCGTTGAAGCACGAGCGCTCGCGACCTCAGCCCGTTTAATGCTTGCGGGGACGGCACGGGAAGCGAGGGAGCCACTAAAAGCCGGGTATTTGTATCCCCATGCTCCTCGAGTTCGTTGAGCGGACCTGGCCATGCCGCGCACCGCCCAGATCCATTCGTCGCGCTCGCCTCGTCAGCCCGCGACGTAATGATGCGCGAGTATGTCGTAATGCTTCGGGTGGGTGGCGTACTCGAGGCGGTCGGCGAGCGTCAGGGCCTCCTCGAGCGACACTTCGCGGAACCGGATCACATCCCGTCCCGGACGTAGCTGGCCGGTCTTCCAACGTCCGGCCGACACAACGGTCGCGATCACGCAGAACCCCGCACACGCCGACAACGACCGGCCCAAATCCCCATCCTCCACCACCGGAACCACCTTCTCCGGCACCGCCGGCTGGGAAATGCCCTCCATCGGACTGACGCTCAACTCCCCCTCGCCCACCAGATACCGGAAAAACTGCTGCAACCCCTTGAACTTGTTCAACGCCGTCGCCGCCGACCGCGTCTCCGCGATCCACACCAGAAACCACCGCACATGCCCGCGCCGCACCCCCACCGCCCTCCACACCCTCGCCCAACCCCTCAGCATCCACTCCACACGCGAGCGGCCCACAAAACCCACGATCTCCGGGCCGGCCAGGAACGCTGCCAACTGCCGGACGGCCAGCAGGTAGTTCTCCCGCGTACGCGCCGGACCCATACTCCATTGCGGACGGGGACTTCACCTTGGACACCTTTTAGTCAAAACGACCACACCCGGTCACGCGACAGTCAAGGAGTCGCTCACCGCTGTGCTAACAGATTCCGCCACAACCACCACCCGCACCGTCGAGATCCACAACAGGCTGGCCACGACTCGATCAGCCCAGGTCAACGCCCCGTTACGACGCCCCGTTACGGCGCCAACTGAGCACAAGGATCGAACCGCACCGAGCAAACCCGACGCCGAGGTGTCCACGAAACCTTACCCCGAATGTTCATAGACACCATTTAGTCAAATTTCTCAAACCTTTTCAGTCCTCCTCGCTCTACCCGCCAAGCACAACCGATAGTCGTCGCCTCGAAGGCCGCAGGATCGGGGCAATGGTGTTCAGTTGACGGTCACCGGTCAACTCGGCTCGACGATGGCGGCGCGCCGTGGTTTCGCCGCGCCCGCTCCCACAAGGCGGCCAGGGCTGTGGCGCGTTCTGAATCGCTCAGCCCACGCACATCACGTGAGCCAGCCTCGGTGATCACAATGTCGACGTCAGTTCGAGCCGTCGAAACCGGCGCGCTCAAGCGGTCGACAAGGGTGGGTCGTCCGCCGCGAAACGCCGGTAGGGCAACGATGCTCAGACCGTCGGCGGCACGGCCGCCCGCCGCCGCGAAATCGGTGTGCCCACCGACGCCGGCGATCGTGCGCCCGGCCACACCTTCGATGTTGACCTGGCCTGTGTGATCGATCTCCAGCGCGGTGTTGATCGCCACGAGCGGAAGCCGGGACAGGCGACCGATGTCGTGGGTGTACTCGACCTCGCGGGCCAGCGGCCGCTGATCGGCCCACGCGTACAACTCGGGCGTGCCCGCGACGTAGGCACAAACCGGCTCGCCGAGTAACAACCCGCGTCGGGCAAGATCACGGACCGGATCGGTCAGGACCCCGGATTCGATCCGGACCGGAACATCGATCGCCCGAAGCGCCGCCTCACCGACCGCACCAGGGCCCACCTGAACGCACGCACCCGCCGGGATCCGGGACGCGACCGCCACGCCGATCGCGTCTGCGGCCTCGGACCGGGGCGGGAGCGGAAGTGCCGCCGGGGGCCGGTTCACCTCCGCGACCACGGGAACGCCTTCCGTACCAGCAACGGTGATGCTCGCCGCGGGCAAGTCGTGATTCACCTCGGCGATGACTTGGGATGCCGACCGCATCGCGGCCGGCATCCAGGACACCTCCGTTCCCAGTGCCCGGCCCGTCGTGAGGCCGAGCAGCAGCAGATCCGGTCGCCACGGACCGGCCAGCAAGGCCGGCATCGCACTCAGCCGGACCGGAGCGAAGCGCACGTGTTCGTTGCCCGCAAGCCCGTATCCGCCCAGATAGCCACGTACCACCGGGAAAGCGTCCGACGGGAACTTCCGCACCTGCGGCCCGAGATACCAGCCAAGAACGAGTTCCACGCCGCCGACCGCGCGTGCCGCGTGAGCCAGCGGGCGCAGCAGGGAAAACGGGGCCCCCGCACCGTCGGCGAGCACCACGCGGCACCCACGGTGCAGGAACCGGCCCAACTCCCGCGCCGTTTCCCGTTCGGTGTCGTTCAGCGGCTCCTCGAACAACGAATCCTCACTTCGCTCCGGCCAGGCCACGCGGCGCCACACCGAACAACACCGGCACGGCTTCGACCAGTTCCTCCGGCTGGAGGACACCTGGCTCTCGGGACGTGTAGTCCTCTCCCATACTCCAGCCGTGCATGCGGATAATCCGCCGTCCCTCGACACGCAGCACCTGGCCGGTGAGCCATCCGGCCTCGGCCGAAGCGAGGTAAGCGACCAGCCCGGAAGCGTTGGCCGGGTCCAGTTTCCTGGTGTCCTTTTCGGACAGACCGGCCAGGTAGGTTTCGGTCATGCGAGTCAGCGCCAGCGGTGAGATCGCGTTGACACACACCTGATAGCGGCGTGCCTCCAGCGCGAGACTCTGCGTGAACCCGATGATGGCGGCCTTCGCGGTGGCATAGGGTGTCTGCCCAGGATTTCCGTACATGCCGGCTCCTGATGTGGTGTTGATGACGCGTCCCGATACCGGAGTGCCTTCCTTGAACCGCTGCCGCCAGTATCGGCACGCGTGGTGCGACATCGCGAACGTGCCCTTGACATGCACGTCCAGCGTGACGTCCAGGTCCGCTTCGGACGCCGAGGTCAGCATGCGGTCCCGGGTCACCCCGGCGTTGTTCACGACGATGTCGAGCCCGCCGAACTCGTCGATCGCGCGCGCGACCGTGGCCGCGCAGGCCTCCCAGTCGCTGACCGACCCGCTGTCGGCGACCGCGGTACCACCGGCCGCGGTGATCTCGTCGACGACACGGTGCGCCGCCGATCCCCCGGTCGCGCGGCCGTCGAGGCCGGCATCCAGATCGTTTACCACGACAGCCGCGCCCTCGGCTGCGAGGGCAAGTGCGTGTGCGCGGCCCAGACCACGGCCGGCGCCGGTGACGATCGCGACCCGGCCATCGAGCAATCCCATGGAGACCCTTCCACTCAACCGATTTCGACTATTGCCTTGCCGTGCACCGCGCCCTGCTCCAGTTGGGAAAGCGCGAATGGCAGGTCCGTCAGTGCATAACGCGCGCCGATCTGCGGACGTAGCAGGTTGCGTTCGTACATCTCCGCCAGAATCCGGCCCACGTCGGCGAAACCCGGCCCTGGTGCGCGCATCGGCCCGGTCCACGAAACGCCGATGGCTTCGAGGTTGCGCATCAGCAACCGATTGGCAGGCAGTGCGGGCACGCCACCCGCCACGAAACCCACCACCAGATGCCGGCCTTCCGGGCGGAGGCACCGCAACGCTTCCAGGGACACGTCGCCGCCCAAGGGATCGACGACGACATCGACACCTTCGCCGCTCAGCGCACGCACCTTCGCTGCGAAACCCGTCGCCAGCACGACCGCGTCCCCGGCACCGGCCGAAAGCGCGGTTTCCGCCTGCTCTTCGTTCGCCACGCCCGCGATGACGCGAGCACCCGAGGCCCCCGCCACCTGGACAGCGGCGGTGCCGATGCCCCCTGCGGCGCCCAGCACCAGAACCGTTTCGCCACTGGCGAGACGCCCGCGCGTGGTGAGCGCGAAATACGCAGTCTGGTAGTTGACGACCAGCGCCGCCCCAGCGGCGAAATCGGCGGAAGCAGGCAGCGCCATGACGCGATCCAGGGGGACCTCGACTGCTTCCGCATAACCACCGTGATCGATATAGGCCGCCACCCGGTCACCGGGCCGCCAAGCACTGTCCCGGGGGGCGTGCTCCACGACACCGGCGATCTCCCGCCCGGGAATGGTGGGCAGGGATGGCAAATCCGCCAGTTTGCCACGTGTGGTGAGCAAATCGGGGAAGTTGACGCCGACTGCCCGCACCCGCACGACCACGCCGTCCTCACCGGGCGAAGGCTCCGCCGTGGTCGTCAGGCGCAGCGCGTCCGGCCCGTCGAAACTCTCCAGGAGAAATGCCCGCATCAAGGCCTCTCCTGGAAGAAGGGATCGGTGTTCTTCTGTCCCATGAGGAAGGGCAGGATGGTGTAGTACTTGCCGTCGAAGGCCGGTTCCACCGCCCCGTTCCGCACCAGCGAGATCGCGATCTCCGACGCGAAGAGCCGGGGGGAACCCGGCACCGGGGACGTTTTGGTGAAGTCCAGCGCCGCGCCGGTTCCGTCGCTGTTCGCCGAGGTCGTGGCGTTCAACGCGGCTTGCAGGCCGGCCGGCGCCAACTCCTTGCGCTGCGACGCCAGGTCACGAAGTGTGTTGCCGATGACCGACATCGCCACCCACGTCGGCTGGGCCTGTTGCGCGGGGTGCTTGGCCTGGTCGGTGGTCACGTACCGCTTCACCGCGTCGGCGAACTTCGCCCACGGCGGGGTGGTCTGGTCGGTGACCAGGCCGCAGATCAGCGCGCCCTCCCACGCGGCCGGATTCTTCGAAACCAGTTCCGTGGTGAGGGTCCCCTGGCCGATGATCTGCCGGAACTTCTGTCCCGACTGCCCGAGCGCCACCCCGAGTTGCGCGGTGAACTGGTCCGACGTGTCACCGACCAGCAGGCAGTCCGAGCCGGCCAATTGCGCGGCGTAGGGAGCGGCGTCGGTGGCGTTCGACGGGTACGTCACGATCTTGATCGTGATGTCCTGAGCCTTGGCGAGATCCCGGACCTGCTCCGCCTGCGTGAGGAAGTTCGAGTTCGTGATGACCGAGGCCGTCTTGCATCCGGTCTTCGCCGCCAGCGCGATGGCGCCGATCTTGGTGGAGGACGACCCGATCGTCACCGGGAAGGAGTCCGGATCACTGAACTCCAGCGGCGACCGTGCCACGCCGGGAACCCAGGGGATCTTCGCGTCGGACAACACCTTCAGGAAGGCGGGACTGACGATCGCGAACCCGACCACGGCGACGGCCTTGTCGGTCACCGCCTGCCGGGCACAGGTGACCGTGGGGTTTGGGGAGGCCTGGTTGTCACAGGTGGTGATCCGGATCGGGTGGCCGTTGATACCGCCCTCGGCGTTCACCGCTTCCGCGTAGGCTTTCGCGACATCGAAGAACTGGGGCAGGCTGGCGAGATCGGAGTTCACCGCAGAGGTGGCCATGATCGTGATGGGCGTGGCGTCCGAACCAGAACCGCCCGCTCCGGTCGTGCCGCAAGCGGCGACGGCGAGTACCGCGCCGGCCGCCAGAGCCGATCGCCAGGATCTAGAGGTTTTCGTAGTGTCCATTTGTCACTCCTGTCTGGAAAAGACTCAGATCGCAAGACTCAGATAAGTTCGCTCGATGTCGTCAACCCGCTGGAGCAGTTCGCCGCTGCTCCCCGAGATCTCGATGCGGCCTCGCCGCATCACGAAGGCGAAATCGCTGACCGCCAGTGCTTTCCGCACATGCTGCTCGACCAGCAGCACGGCGGCCCCGTCATCGGCCGCCGCCCGGATCGTCGCGAGCAGGGTGTCGACGACCAGCGGTGCCAGGCCAAGGGAGAGTTCATCGGCGATGATCACGCGGGGCTTTCGGCTGAGTGCCCTGGCCAGTCCGACGATTTGCTGCTCGCCGCCGGAAAGGAGCCCGCCCGCGACATCGAGCCGGTTTCCCAACTGGGGGAACAAGGCCAGTGCCTCGTCCAGACCGGCACCGCCAAGGCGCAGGTTGTCCCGGCAGCTCAACGTCTTGAACACCGCCCGGTTCTCCGGGATATAGGCGATCCCACGGACTCGCCGGTGCATCGGCGCGCGGGTGCGCACCCCGTCCACCGCGATTTCGCCCGCCGCCGCGGGAATCTGGCCCACGATGGCACGAAGGGTGGTCGTCTTGCCGGCTCCGTTGGGGCCCAGCAGTGCCACGACCTGTCCGGGGACCAGGTCGAGGTCGACACCGTGCACGACCGGCACGTCGCCGTATCCGGCCGCCAAGCCGCGCACGCGCACGGCAGGTTCGCTCGTCATGGCCGGATCACCTCGGAGGGCACCGATACCGGCGTTTCGCCGCCCAGATAGGCCTCCACGACCGCAGGATCGTTGCGCACTTGGCAAGGAGGTCCGTGGCTGATCGCACGGCCGAAGTTCAGGACCATCAACTCGTCGCAGGTGTCCAGGACGAATTCGACGTCGTGTTCGATGAGGAGGATCGCCATCCCCCACTCCCGCGCCAGTCGCCGGACCACGGTGACCAGTTCGCGCCGTTCCTCGCCCGACAAGCCCGCGGCCGGTTCGTCCAGCAAAAGCACACTCGGACCGCCGGCGACCGCGCGAGCGATGGCCAGCAGTCGCCGACGGCCGTACGGCAGCACGGAAGCCACGTGGTCCAGGTCCTGATCCAGGTGGAACTCGCCGATCGCGTCGAGCACTCCGGCGCTGAACTTCAGCGGTGCCGGATAGACCAGATCACGGAGGTAGCACCAACGGCTCGTGGGATCGGTCGCCGCGACGATGTTCTCCAGCGCCGTGAGATCCTCGAACAGCTCCAAGGACTGGAAGGCACGGCTGATTCCGGCGCGCGCACGCACGACCGGAGAACTTCGCGTCACGTCTTTGCCGCCGAGCGCGACCCGTCCGGACGAAATTCGGGCGAAGCCCGTGACGGCGTCGAGCAGCGTCGTCTTACCCGCGCCATTCGGGCCGATGAGGCCAAAGATCCGACCGGGCTCGACAGTCAGGCTCACGTCGTCGACCGCGAGGACATCGCCGTAGCGGACGCTGAGACGGTCAACGGTCAGGGTCAATGGGCCTACGCGCGTCCGGATCGTCTTTTCGGCCGCCGTGCGGGCTGCCGTATCCGGCCGCTTGCGTCGCCTGAGGTGGCCGGTGAGATGACGCAAGCGCTGCGCCATCTCTTTCGCCGCACCGTCCTGGTTGAGCAGCACCGAGAGGATGAGCACCACTCCGCCGATGAGTCCCAGATAGGCGGCCAGTCCGGAAAGGACAGTCGTGCCGAACTGGGTGCCGACCGTGCCTGGCGCGAGTGGCGAGCCGAGCAGCGGGCCGGTGGCGAAGCCGATCCCGCCCACGAACGTCAAACCCAGGTAGAGGATCGAGTGGAACGAAGAGAACACCGTGTAGTCCACGATCCCCACGGAGAAGGAGAAAAGGATCGCGCCGAGCGCGGCGATGCCCGCGGCGACCGCGAACGCGTAGAGCTTGACCGACCGCACGCCGATGCCCAGTGCCGCCGCCGCGCGCTCGTTCGTGCGCACCGCCAGCATGCGCCTGCCCACCAGGCCACGGCGCAGGTTCGTCACGACAAGCGCCACGAGCACGAACGCGCCGGCGCACACCAACAGATACCGGGCGGGATGGGCGCCGCCGTCGAAGTTCCAGCCACCGATCTCCAGCTGAACCGATGTGCCCATGAGCCCGCCCGTGTAGGCCGAGTTCTGGAACAGCATCAGGTCGAGGGCGGTGCCCAGGCCGAGCGTCACGATCGCCAGGTTGATGCCGCGGGTGCGCAAGGCAGGCAACGCGATGACCACACCGAGCACCACCGTCGCGAGAAGGCCGATGACGATCGCCGGCACCAGCGGCATCCCCTGCCCCGCGACGAGACGGCCGGCGACCCAGGCTCCGAAACCGGCCAGCGGCCATTGAGCCAGCGAGATCTGCCCGACATAGCCGATCAGCACCACGAACGACAGCATGAACAAGGACAGTGCGAAGGTGGCACCGAACGACTGGACCCACGCATCGGAGAGCACGGTGCCGAGTACGACCACGGCCGCGACACCGGCGACCACGAGCCAGGGACGTACACGTCCCGTACCGGCGACGGGAAGCCGGGAGGCCACATGTCCCCGAAGCGGCACGGCGCGCCCGCGCACGATCATCACCAAGACGATGACCAGGAAGGGGACCGCGGACGCGAGGCCCGGCTTGGTCATGTAGCTCGTGAGGATGGTCTGCCCGACGCCAAGGACAAGGCTCGCCGCGAACGCGATCGGGAAAGAGCGGAACTCCGCGATCAGCGCGGCCGCGAGCGCGGCCAGCACCAGCGTCGTCATACCACCGGCCTGCAGCGTGATGATCGGCGCCACCAGGACCGCCGCCAGCGCCGCGAGTCCGCAGCCGAGCGCCCAGTTCACGGTGGCCACCACGTCGGGCGAGACGCCGACCGCGGCCGAAAGTGTCTGGTCCTCGGCGACCGCGCTCGTCGCGCGGCCGAAACCGGTATGCCGGTAGATCCACCACAGGCCCGCGGAAAGCACCAGCGCGATGCCGATCAGGATGGCCCGGTCCTGCGGGATGGCGACCCCACCCGGCGTCCACGCCCGTGTCGGCAGCGCACTGGGCACCACGTTGACGCTGGTGCCGTAGCGGAGAATCACCAGGGACTGCAAGGAGATAAGGAGCCCGAGGGTCGCGATGGTGCGCGCGAGCGACGACGCGGAAGCCAGCCGGCGCATCAGTCCCAGCTGGATGACCGCTCCCGCGGCCGCGGCGGCGAGCACCGCGACGAGCAACGCGACCGGATAGGACCACCCGTGGTTGACGTGAAGTTCGAACCACAGGTAGGCCGCGCACAGACCGATCGCTCCGTGCGCGAAGTTGATCACGCCGGACCCACGGTAGATCAGCACGATCCCCAAGGACGCGAGCGCGTACAGTGCGCTCAGCCCCAGCCCCAGTACGGCGACCCCGAGCAAGGCGCTCATGGCCGCGCCATGAACGGTTTGCCCCATCCCATGCGTCCGGCGATGCGGCCGTCGGAGCCGAGCAGCATGACCTCGGCCGTCGTCATCGCGCCGCGAGTGCCATCGGAGAGGCGGAGGTGCCAGTGGGCCTCCACGAAGAAGTACCAATCCCGGACGTACCAGTTGAGCCTGACCACGTCCTCGACGGTCACGGCCCGGTAGAACTGCTCGTAGTTCTGCCGTAGCTTTTCGAGGCTGTCCAGGTGAACCAGCGACGGACGGTCGTCACCGAAATACGACCGCACCGCCGAGCCGGCGTACTCGGTGGGACTGAACAGACTCATCAAGCGGTCGACGTCTCCCTCCCGGGACGCGACGAAGTACGTCTCGAGCAACTCGTTGCGCTGCGCGTGCGTCTGGCCTTCCGGCGCCCGCAACTTGATCGATGTCATCTCCGCGTTGATGCCCCGGCCGTCGGTGAAGTGCAGCGAAAAGGCCTGGCTTTCGACCCGCTTACCGGTGAACGGCGAGACGCCTGTCCAGGCGGTATCCCAGATCACCCACCAGTCCGTCGCGAGCCTGGCGTTCATGTCGTAGCGCTCGCGCTTGCCGTTCGAGCCGACCCACTGGTAGTGCTTCGTCACATCCTCGACGCTGGTCGCGACCGAGAGCGACATCCCATCGGGCTCGAACCGGGGCGCCACCCAGACCAGGCAGTCGGACCATTCCAGTTCTTCTGGTTTCGATACCGTTGCCATTACCGTCGGCACGGAGAACGGCACCACATATTCGGAGTCCGCGTGCCGGATCGACCGCCGCAGCGAGTCCGCGACGCGATCGGCGTACTCAGGCAACACAGGCGAACTCGGCGTAACGATGGGTCCCACGCTGTTCCTCCTCGTGAGCAGCGTCACCCCGCCGCGACGCTGTGGCCCTACTATCGTATCAATAGTCTAGATGTTTTCAGTGATGTGAGCCACTATGTGATGGAGGTCGCAGTGGCCTACGGAACGGTCCACTTGGAACGGTCGGCAGCCCGGGAGTGCGCCTGATGCCCCAGACGACAGAGCAAAAGGAGCTTCGCGAGGTCGTCCGGTCCATGCTGGACGACCTCGCGACCGAATCCGCCGTGCGCAAACAGATGGCGGCGGACACCTTCGATCACGCGCTGTGGAACGTGATGGCCACCGACATCGGGCTGCAGGGCCTGGCCATCCCGGAACGCTATGGCGGCGCCGGGGCCGGCTGGGTCGAGCAAGGTCTCGTGTTCGAGGAACTGGGACAGCGCCTGGCGTGTGTGCCCTACCTGAGCACGGTCGGGCTCGCCACCGCGGCGCTACTCGCCGCGGACGAACCTGCCCGGGAACGCTGGCTGCCGGAGATCGCGGGCGGGAGTGTGACCGCGACCGTCGCGGTGCCGGGAAAACCGGTCTCTGGCTGGTATTTCGGCGATCTCGGGGTCAGCGCGGTGCGATCGGGTCCGGTGTGGCGGTTGACCGGCGACGCACCGTATGTGCTCGACGGCGACACCGCCGATCTCGTCCTGGTGGCGGCCCGCTCCGCCGACGGTATCGGGGTGTACGCGGTCGAAGGAGTGATGGCAGCGCCCGTCGGGACTTCCGACCAGACCCGGCGGATCGCCTCCCTCACCTTCACCGGCACACCGGCGACCCGTATCGGCGGAGCCGAAGTGGCCGCGGCCGCACACCGCGCCGGGATCACCATGCTGGCGTGCGAACAGGCCGGCGGGGCCGCGTTCTGTCTCGACCAGGCCGTGCAGTACGCGCGGGTGCGGCGCCAGTTCGGCAGGCCGATCGGGTCCTTCCAGGCGGTGCAACATCATTGTGCCGACATGCTCATCGCGGTGGAGACGGCTCGATCGGCGGCGTGGCGCGCGGTGCGTGGCCTGGACAGCGACGAGCCCGCCGATCGTGTGGCCACCCTCGCCGCCGGCGCCGCCTGTGGCGAGGCATACGCGTTCTGCGCTTCCATGAACGTCCAGATCCATGGTGGCATCGGATACACCTGGGAACACTTCGCCCAGATGCATGTCAAGAGGTCGCGGGGATCTCTCGTTCTGCTCGGCTCCCCCGCCCAGCATCGCCGAGCCTTGATGTCCAGTGACGAGGTGTTGGCCGGCTCATGAGTTTTCGTGATGACGTTGCGGAGTTCCTGTGGACGGTGCGCCGTCCGGATGGATTGACCGACTACGGCCCGACGCCAGGCCCCGAACACGTCGCGGCGGGCCGGGAATGGCAGGCGATTCTGGCCGAGCACGGTTACGCCTGCCTGCACTGGCCGGCCGAGCACGGCGGGCGTGACGCCTCGGTGGCGGAGCAGGCCGCGTTCGCCGAGGAATGCGCGCGGGCCGGGGTGCCGCGCCAGCTTTCCATCGTCGGCCCGGACCTGGTCGGCCCGGTGTTGATGCGATTCGGCACAGCCGGGCAGAATGCGAACTTCCTGCCCCGGATCCGTACCGGAGCCGATTTGTGGTGTCAGCTGTTCTCCGAGCCCGGCTCCGGTTCGGATCTCGCATCGGTGAGCACCAAAGCCCGGCAGGACGGGACCGGCTGGATCGTCGACGGCCAGAAGGTCTGGACCAGTGGTGCGGAAGACGCCGACTACGGACTCCTGCTGGCACGAACCGGTGGGCCCGGTCGCGCTGGCCTGTCCGTGTTCTCGGTGCCCATGTCGGCGCCGGGAATCCTGGTGCGGCCGCTGCGGCAGATGGACGGTGAGAGCAAGTTCAACGAGGTGTTCTTCGAAGGCGTCCGGCTGGATCCGGCCTGCCTGATCGGCGAGGTCGGCGGGGGGTGGCAAGTCGCCACTGCCACGCTGGGTCGTGAGCGACTGTCGCTGGGGGCCAACGCGGTGGGCATGTTCAAAGCGCTCGCCGAACTGGAATCCACCGCCGAGGAACACAATCTGCTCGACGCCACGCTCTCCGAAGACATCACCAAGCTGTGGCTTCGGGTGTGGTTGCTGCGAACGACCTGGGAGCGCGCCATCGACGAAGGCGCCGAACCGGGCGGGGCTTCGTTCTCGGTGCTGAAACTGCTCACCTCGGAGACCTACCGTGACATCGGCGACCTCGGTGTGTCCGCGCTGGGGCTGGCGGCGCTGGAAGAGGATCAGCCGCTGGTGAAGCGGATGCTGGTCGGGCACGCGCAGACCATCCTCGGTGGCACCAGCGAGATCCAGCGGAACATTCTGGCCGAACGGGTACTCGGGCTGCCGCGCGGACCGAAGTGATGGCCGGGCCCGGCGGGCCCGGCCATCGTTTCAGGCCGTGTCGATCGACAGGATCGACACGGCCGAAACCGCGGTCGGCCCGCCGATGTTGTGGGCGAGGCCGATCCGCGCGCCGTCGACCTGGTTCGCCGCCTCACCGCGCAACTGGTCGAAGATCTCCACACACTGCGCGACGCCCGTCGCGCCCGGCGGATGGCCCTTCGCCTTCAGACCGCCACTGGGGTTGACCGGGATCCTTCCGCCCACCGTGGTCTCCCCGTTTTCGACCAGCCGGTGCGCCTCGAAGCGTTCCGCGAATCCCAGGTCCTCGTAGGAGATGAGTTCGACTCCGCTGAAGCAGTCATGCACCTCCGCGACATCGACGTCGGCGGGCGTGATCCCGGCCATGCGATACGCCTGCCCGGCCGCGCGCACGGTGGCCGGGAAGGTCGTCATGTCGCGTTTGTGCTGGTGCATGACATGATCAAGCCCCAGCCCCACCCCGCGCACCCAGACCGGCCAATTGGTGAAGCGGTCGACGCTGTCCTCGGCGACGACGAGGAGAGCGGCCGCGCCATCGCTCTGCGGGGTGCAGTCCAGCAGGCCGAACGGATCGGCGACCATCGGCGCCCCCAGCACCTGCTCGACCGTGACTTCGAACCGCAACTGCGCCTTCGGGTTCCCCACCGCGTGCCGGTGGTTCTTCACCGCCACCATGGCCATGTGTTCCCGCGTGGCCGGGCTTTCATGCAGATAGCGCTGCACATGCAGGGCGAAGTTCGCCGGGGCGATCAGGCCCAGTGGGTAGTCCCATGCCATGTCACGCGTCATCCCGGCCCACTCCCAGAATGTCGTGCGTGCCGACGACTCGCGGATCTTGTCGGCACCGATGACCAGCACGACATCGAAGGCACCGGAACTCACGGCGAACACCGCGTTGCGCAACGCGTCATTACCCGTGGCGCAAGCGTTTTCGACCCGGGTCACCGGGATGTCGAGCAAGCCGCAGGAGTCGGCGAGCACGCCGCTCGGGAACCCGTCACTGGTCTGCAACTGGCCGAACCAGGCAGCCTGGATGTCTTCCTTGCGCGCGCCCTTGTCGACGCTCGCGAGACATTCGGCCAGCGCGGCCGGCAACAGATCCTTCATCCCCAGATCGAAGTGCTCGGCGAACCGGGTCATCCCGGCACCGACAATCGCACATCGCCTCATGCTGTCAACTCCTCGTCGGGACGGAACGCGTAGCCATAGTCGGGAATCCCCGATCGCGTCGCCACCAGGCGCAACACGACCTCGCCTCGGTCACCGATCCCGACCGGGCGCGCCGCACCCGTCGTGGCCATGATGGACCGCACGCCGACGTCCGCGAGTTCGACGATGACCAACTGGTAGGGCGTCGCCTTACCCGGCACCGGGACGTGAATGGTGCTGGTCGTGTAAACGGTGCCGCGGCGTGGCAGATCCGTGAGTTCCACACTGCCGTCGGACGTCCGGACGGCAGCGTGCGGGCGTGGCGGAAGATCCAGGCCACCGGACTCGGAGTTCGTGCTGGCCTGCCACCGCAGCTTCGCGTCGAACGCCCGGTCATAGGCAGGCAACGCGATCGGGATCGGCGGCCCGTCGGTGTAGGTGGCACGCGGCTGATCTCGCACCGGCCGCTCATCGCGACGGCACACCGCTTCACCGCCCTGGACGACGGCGGTGGTGACACTCGCTTGGTCGACCGCAGCCAGCACCGATCCAGCCGACGAAGCCAGCGCCGCCAGGCAGAACAGCGTCGAGGAGGCCCCGGTAGTGGGTACGTCGGGTGCTTCGCCCGCGCACAACGACCGGGCCTGCTTCGCCGGCAACCCCGCGATCGCGTCGGGCTTTCCCTCACTCGACCGGCTCAGGGTCGCCACCGCGCCACGGTCCCGGAGCAGACGCGGGTCTCCGTAGTCGTAATGATGGCCGGACAGGTCGCGTGCCGTGACCGGGAGTGACCGGTTGCTCCGGGCCACCGGGGTCAGGTTCACACCGGTCGAACCGACGACCGCCGCCGCGGCACCCGCGCGAGGTCCGGCGTCCGCGCCGATCACGAGCGTGCCGTGCGGCGCCGACAGCAGCACATCAAGTGCCGCCGTGGCACCGCCGACCTGCTCGACCACCTCGACGTCGGCCGGCAGGCCCAGGCCACCCAGAAGAGACGCGGCGTTTCCGCCCTCCAGCAAAGGAAGATCTCGTGAAACGAGGACAACCCGGGTGACGGCCTCTCCGTAGCCCTCTCGCGCGAGACGACCGGCAGCGACCGCGAGGGTGACCGCGTCCTCGTCGGCGCCGGTGAACCGCTGCCCTTGACGCCCCCAGACCGGCAGGTAGGTACCGATGGACGCGATCACCGGATACGTCCAGTAACATGACCCAACACGGTAAGTCACCTACAATCGTCATAATCATCTATATGTAGTAGAGGTATGCTAACTCCATGACCCACGGTTGGCAATGTCGGCACAAACGCGTCCGGCCCGGTTCGAGGGCGCTAGCATGATGTCCATGTCTCCAGCGAAAGACCTGCATTCCGGGTCCGAACAGGTGCGCGTACCGAAAGCGGCGGAACTCGTGGCGGCGCGCCTGCGGAAGAACATCATCCGCGGCGAGGTCCGCGAAGGAGACTTCCTGCCTCCCGAGGCCACGCTGTTGTCACGTTTCGGTGTCAGCAGGCCGACGCTACGGGAAGCACTACGCGTACTCGAAGCCGAAAACCTCATCGAGGTGCGCCGGGGAAGCCGGGGCGGAGCACGCGTGAAACCGCCGGACGGCGAAATGGCGGCACGGTACACCGCGTTTCTTCTGGAGTATCGGAGCGCCACCCTTTCCGACGTTTTCGAGGCCGCCGCCACCATCGAGTCGGCATGCGTGAGTTCACTGGCCCGCCGCAGAACACCGGAGGACCTGATCCGGCTGAAGGAGGCGATCGACAGCGAGGAAGCAGCGGACGATCTGGCCGATTCCCTGCGTGCCCAGAACCAGTTCCACACACTGGTGGTCCAGCTGTCGGGAAACGTTACCCTGATCGCTCTTTCGGAGATGGTCCGGCGCGTCATCGACACCGCCACCCGCCGCGGACTCGAGCGAGAGGGACAATCGATCCGTCAACTGCAGGCCCGGCACAAGAGCGACCAGACCCATCGCATGCTGCTCGACTACATTACGGATTCGGACGCCGAGGCCGCCGCGCGTCTTTGGGCCCGACACCTCCGCGAGACGAGTAAATACCTCCGGTCGATTCTCGATACCGAGGACGTTCTGGATCTCCTCGACTAGGGGTATTCGTTCATTGTCAGTGGTTGCGCCACTCGGGACCGCATCTTATCATCATCTAGATGATTTAGACCAGTGGAGGTCAGAGAGGCCAGGTGTCAATGATGACGCGAGCCGATATCAGGGTGACTCGACGAGCCGACGCTCTGGGAGCGGAGGTGACGGGCGTCGACTGGTCCACCGAGGTCGCCGAAGAAACGGTGGCCCGGCTTCGCAAGGCATGGCTGGAGCATCATGTCCTCGTCTTCCGTCGCCAACGACTGTCGCCCGAGCGCCTGCTGGCCTTCGGGCAGGCCTTCGGTGAGCTCGAGCGAGTGGCAACCTACTCCGGTCTCGAGGGACACCCGGAGATCATGCCGCTGGTCAAGGAACCCGGCGACCGCCTGAACATCGGTGAGGGCTGGCACATCGACTCGACCTACCGGGAGCGTCCGCCCGCGGGGGCGGTTCTCTATGCGATCGACGTGCCCCCGAAGGGCGGTGACACCCTGTTCTCGAATATGTATCTCGCCTACGAAACCCTCTCGGCGGGTATGCGCCGTCTGGTCGACGGGATCGAAGTCGTGCACGCCAACGGTTTTCTGGGTGATGCCGCGGCGCGGGAGGAGCGGCAGGCGCAGCAGTCCATGAAGCTGCGCATCAAGGCGAAGGTCGAGACGGCACGACACCCGCTTTCCCGTGTTCACCCGGAGACTGGCCGCAAATGCCTCTACGTCAACAAGATGCTGGCTGACGGCGGGATGATCGCCAACCTCGCCGACATGACGGTCGAGGAAAGCGCGCCGCTCGTGAATTACCTGTGCGAACACGCGGCGCGCGATGAATTCACCTTACGCGTCACCTGGGAACCCGGAATGCTGGTGCTGTACGACAACCGTTGCCTGCAACACAACGCACCGAACGACTACCACGGTTATCGACGAGAAATGTGGCGTCTCTCGCTCGCCGGTGATAATCCTGGTTAGCGGCCCACGCGTGGATCGCCGCCGGGCCGCCAGCGGCTACCGAGCGGACCGGCCGGGGCACGTTCTGGGCAGTGCGTTCGTCATGGGCTTGTGACCTGCGGAAAGGTAGGATGTCGGACAGTCAGCGCCGAACAGAGCGAAGAGGCCGTGCCAGTCCGTACCGTGGGAAACCTTCCCGCCGAGATCTCGAGTTTCGTCGGTCGGCGCCGGAGCAGCGCCGAGGTGAAGCGGGTGTTGTCGTCGTCGCGCCTGGTGACGTTGACCGGCGTGGGCGGGGTGGGAAAATCCCGGTTGGCCCTGCATGTGGCTCGAGATGTCCGGCGGGCCTTCCCGGATGGCGAGTGGCTGGTGGAGCTGGCTGGGCTGCGCGACCCCGCACTGCTGGTGCATACCGTGGCGACCGGCATGGCCCTGCCGGCTCAGACGTCTCGTGAGCCCCTGGCGGCGTTGCTGGAGTATGTGGCGGACAAGCGCCTGCTGATAGTGCTCGACAATTGCGAACACGTACTGGAGGCGTCCGCGCGGTTGCTGAATGTGCTGCTGCCGGCCGCTCCGGGAGTCCAGGTGCTGGCCACCAGCCGAGAGCCGCTCCGCGTTGCCGGTGAGCAGGTATGGATGGTGCCGCCCTTGTCTCTTCCCCGCGGTGACGGGCCGGCCGGCTCCCGTTCACCGGCGGACTCGCCGGGCCGCTACGAAGCGTTGGCTTTGTTCGCCGAGCGTGCGGCGGCGGTGGCCCCGGGGTTCAGGGTCACCGCGGAGAACGAGGCGGCGGTGGCGCGGTTGTGTCAGCGGCTGGATGGATTGCCGTTGGCGATCGAGTTGGCCGCGGTGTGGCTGCGAGTGTTGCCCGTCGAGGAGCTCCTGGTTCGCCTGGAGAACCGCTACGACCTGTTGACCACCGGTTACCGCGGGGGGTTGGCGCATCACGAAACGTTGCAGGCGGCGGTCGAGTGGAGCTTCGACCTGTGCTCACCCGCGGAAAAAACCTTGTGGACCCGGTTGTCGGTGTTCGCCGGCGGGTGCGATCTGGACGCCGTGGAATCGGTCTGTGCCGGTGACGGACTGGATGCGGAGCAGGTTTTCACCGCGGTAGCCGGGTTGGTGGACAAGTCCGTGCTGGTCTCGGTTCCCGAACAGCATGGCGGGCCGGCACGGTATTCGATGCTGGCGACCATCCGTCAGTTCGGCCGGCAACGACTCCGGGACGGCGACGACCACGGCGCGGAGGTCGTGTTGCGACGCCGTCACCGGGATTACTACCTCGGCCTCGCCGAACGCGCCGACCGGGATGTCCTGGGACCAAGGCAGTGGGACTGGGTGATGCGGATTCGGGCGGAGCAGGCGAACCTGTGGGCGGCGTTCGAGTTCTGCCTTACCCAGCCCGGTGAAGGCCGTGCGGCATTGCGGATGGTTCGTGCGCTGTGGTTCCCCTGGACCGTTTGCGGCGTCACCCCGTCCGGTCGGCATCTGGATCGGGCACTGGCACTGGACACCCAGCCGACCCCGGAACGGGCCAAGGCCCTGTGGGTGGGCGGTTGGCTCAGGGAAAGACAGGGAGATCCTCGCTCCGCGACATCGATGCTTCAAGAGTGCGCCGCGCTGGCCCGCCGGTTCAACGATCGCAGGACGCAGGCCTACGCTGCCCAGTTCCTTGCCCGGGCCGCGATCAACCAGAACGACCTGGCAGGCGCGCTCAGACTCAACGACCAGGCCATGGCTTGGCACCGGGCGGAGCGCGGGTGGCCCCTGGCGGCCATGGCGAGTTACCCGATCCATTCCACGATCCACTGCGCGCTGGGAAACACCTCCGAGGCCATCGCGGTCGCGAAGGAGGGACGGGCCATCTGCGAACACCACGGCGACCAATGGGTATTGAGCTGGATATTGTGGGCCCTTGGCCTGGCGCAGTTGGTGGAGGGCGATGTCCGAGTGGCGACCACGCACATGCGGGAAGCACTCCGCCTCAAAGGTCTTTTCGCCGATTCGGCAGGCATTGCCAGTTGTATCGACACTCTCGCGCTCGCCGCGGCGAGTTCCGGTGATGCCGAACGCGTCGCCCGGTTACTCGGAGCCGCTGAAGAGCGGTGGAAACCCATCGGCCGACCGTTGACCAGCATGGACTTCCTGCTCGAACGGCGCGCACGTGCGCAAGCCGAGGCCAGAGCCGCCCTCGGGGACCAGGCCTTCGAGGCCGCCTGTCAGCACGGCCGGCACCTCACCGCCGATGAGGCCGTGGCCTACGCGCTTGGCAAGATCCCAGCCCCAGCGGTCGCCAAAGCCGTGTCTCCGCTGACCCCCCGGGAAGATCAAGTCGCGCGGCTCGTCGCCCAAGGACTGTCCAACAAGGACATAGCCGGCACGCTGGTCATTTCGCAACGCACCGCCGAAACCCACGTGGAACACATCCTGGTCAAACTCGGTTTCACCTCGCGCACCCAGGTCGCCACCTGGCTCAGCTCATCGGCCGACCAGTGAGGGAAGGCGGCGGGAAATGATCTCCTCCGCCTCCGAAACCACCCGGCTGACGACGCCTGCGCAGGTGTCGATGTCATTGATCAGACCTTGTGCCTGACTGGCCCACCACAGGCCGCCTTCCATGTCACCCGCACCAAGAACGTTTTCGCGGCCACGCACGCCCGAGGCGAGATCGGCGATATCGGCGAACGTGGCACCCGGTCGCCGCGAGATTTCCCGGATCTGTTCGGAAACGCTGTTGCGGGCGACGCGGGCGGTGTTGTGAAACTCGCGGAAAACCAGCAGGGTGTCGCGCTCGCCGTTCGCGACGATCTGCCGCTTGACATTCTCGTGCACAGGGGCCTCGGCGGTCGCCATGAAGCGCGTGCCCATGTTGACCCCGTCCGCTCCCAGCGCCAGCGCCGCCGCGAGGCCGGATCCGGTCGCGATGCCGCCCGAGGCGATGACGGGCACCGACAGCTTGGCGACGGCGGCCGGGATCAGCACGAGCCCGGGAATGTCGTCCTCACCCGGGTGGCCGGTGCACTCGAAACCATCGATGCTGATGGCGTCGACACCTTTACGCTCGGCCGAAAGGGCGTGGCGCACGCTCGTCGCCTTGTGCAGGACCTTGACTCCGGCGGCGTGGAAGTCGGGCAGGTGCGGCGCCGGGTCGGAGCCGGCGGTCTCCACGATCTTGACACCGGATTCGACGATCACCGCGCGGTACTCGTCATAGGGCACCGGCCGGATCGTCGGCAGGATCGTCAGATTGACCCCGAAGGGCCGGTCTGTCCGCTCTTGCGTGCGCGCGATCTCCTTGGCCAGGTCCTCCGGACGCGGCTGGGTCAGCGCGGTCAGGAACCCCAGCGCGCCGGCGTCGGCGACCGCCGAGACGAGCGCGGCCGTGCCGAGGCCGGTCATGCCACCACACACAACGGGATGGTCGATACCGAAAAGCTCGGTGATGCGCGTCCGGATCATTACGGGCACTCTTCCTTTGTTTCAGACGAATCGAGGGGGTCGCTTTTCCCGAAGCGAAGCGAGACCCTCACGAATGTCGGGGCCGCCGATTCCGAACATCTCGGCCATGGTCGAGAAATCGAATGCACCACCGTTGTCGCGATACCAGTAGTTCAGTGCCTGCTTCGTGTAGCGGAGCGCGTCCTGTGCTCCGTTCGCGAGCCGGGTCGCGATCTTCAGCGCCCGGGTGTCGACCTCTTCGTCGTCGACGGTGAGCGAGACCAACCCGATACGCTCCGCTTCCTCGCCCGAGATGGGTTCGCAGGTCAGCAGCAGGTACTTCGCCTTGGCCATACCGCACAGAAGCGGCCAGGAGATCACGGAATGGTCCCCGGCGGCGATGCCCAGGCGCGTATGCCCGTCGACCAGGCGAGCGGTTCGCGACACCACGGAGATGTCCGAGAGGAGCCCGACCACGAGACCGGCTCCGACGGCGGTGCCCCGGATTCCCGACACGATCGGCTTCGAACAGTCGATCATCGCGAAGACGATGTCCCTCGTCTCCTGGTACAGCCTGGTCCGGACCGCAGGGTCCTCGATCGCCTCGTCGATGACGTCGAAACTGCCGCCTGCCGAAAACGTGCCGTTCGCGCCTCGCACCACGACCGCGCGGACATCCGGTGCGTTCTCGATGTCCCGCCAGATCCGGGCGAGATCCGCGTGCATCTCCGCGGACACGGCGTTGAGGTTGGGTGCGTCGAACAGCAACTCCAGGACGCCGTCCGAGACGAAGCTGGGATGCAAGCTGGCGTAGGTGTCGGAAATTTCGGGCACAGCAGCCTTCCTTCTCACGGACGTTCGAGCACGGAGGCGCGGAGATCGACCTTGCTCACCTTGCCACCGGAATTCACCGGGAACTCGGGAAACTCCACCATCCGCTCCGGTATCATGAACTCCGGCAGACCGCGATCCCGCAGATATCCGGCGACCCGGTCGAGCGGAAGACCCGGTTCCTTGGGGACGACGCACAGGCACACCCGCTCACCGTAAACCGCGTCGGGAATGCCCACGACCGCCGCTTCGGCGATATCCTCCATGCCCACCACGACGTCCTCGATCTCGCGCGGGCTGATGTTCTGCCCACCCCGGATGATCAGATCCTTCGCGCGCCCGACGATCCGAAGATAACCGTCTTCGTCGAGCTTTCCGAGATCTCCGGAGCGATAGAGTCCATCAGGCGTGAACGCCGCCTCCGTCTGCGTGTCGTCGTTGAAATAACCGAGTGTCTTGATGGGATTGCGCCACTGCACTTCACCTTCCGCCGAGAGCCGGAACTCAGTGTTCGGGATGATCTTCCCGACCGAGACATAGCGCTTTTCGGCAGGATCGGAAACGGTGGTGAAGGCGGGCACCCCGCCATCGGTCGCGCCGTACATCGGCAGGATCTTGCAGCCGAACGCACGCTCTACTTCCGCGGCGACCTCAGGTGCCAGTGGCGCGCCCGCGGTGGTGACGCCACGGAGCGTGCTCAGATCGATCCGGCGATTCTTCGCGACATCAAGCAGTTTGATCACCTGAGTGGGCACCGCCACCGCGACGGCGACCTTCTCCCGTTCCATCAGGTCGAGCGCGACGACCGGATTCCAGTGCTCCAGCATCACCGAGGTCGATCCGAACAGCAGCGGGGTCAGTATCGGGAACAGATAGCCGGTCGAACCGGTGTTCGCGGGAGCGAGGTTGACGAAGACCTCTGGCCCGTCCTGTTCCAGCGTTCGCACGTAGGTGGTGAGGAAGTACCAGAGATTGTTGTCGGTATAGAGGGAGATCTTCGGCAATCCCGATGTCCCGGAGGTTACCATGCACATCCGTGGCTCGTTGGGTGACGCCTGGTGCGAGCCACGGATGGGGGTGGAACCGGCGACGATCTCGTCCAGGCTCGTACTCACCGCGACGACATCGAGGTCGGGCAGTTCACCCCGTAGCTCCGCCATCATGCCGGAATAACTGAAGTGCTCGGAGTCGGGCGGCGAGATGAACACCCGGGCCGCCGACTTCTTCAGCAGGTGGCCGATTTCCCGCGACCGCCACGCATCCGACAACGGCAGGAAGGTGAGATCGGCGCGGTCGCAGGCGAAATGCATCAGCGGGATCAACGCCGAACTCCTGCTCTGCACCGCGACGACCGAGCCGGGTGGCAGGCCAAGGCCGGAAAGCCAGCCGGCCAGCAACTGGGTCGCATCGGCGAACTGCCGGTAGGTCAGCCGCCGATGCCCGTCCGCCACGGCGAGACGGTCCCCGTGGCGCGCCGCGTTCTCGTCGAGCACATGGTAGAGCTTTTCGGACCGCCACACGCCCGAATCCGTGAGCTCACGGATTTCGGCGTCTGTCACTGCACGAATCGTCATGACCGATCCATTTCTCTTCTCAGCCGGCCGTGGGGTCCCAGGAATCGACGTCCCGCACCGATGCCTGGGCCGGGAACACCTTGGTGACAAGGACCTTGTGCAGCTCAGGATCGGGGTCGGCGCAGGCGTCCGCAAGCACCTCCGCGCGGAAATCCCGATCGGCGGCCTCACGCAGCGTCGAGAGCACGACGCCGCTGGTGGTCAGTCCGGTGAGGACCACGCGCTCGATCCGCAGCGAGCGCAGGATCACGTCGAGATCGCTGCCGGTGAACGCGCTGACCCGCCGTTTGACGAAGACGATGTCGTTGGCCGACGGCGCTATCTCGTCCGCGAACTCGGCGGTCGGGGCACCGGTATCGAAGGCACCGCTCACCGCGACACCGGTGAACATCACGTTCTGGTTGCTCACATCGGCATGGTTGGGACGCAGGCGCACGGCACCGTAGAGCACCGGCAAGCCGGCCTCACGTGCTTTGGCGACCGCCTCGGCGGCCCGTTGCACCGCCGTCAGGCCTTCCGGGCAAGCCGGGACGAGGCCACGTTGGAAATCCAGCACCAACAAAGCCGTAGTCGAGACAGTCATTCGCTTCATCGTCCTTCACGTGATCACAGGCCGAGTTCTCGTGCCCATTGGAGATTCATTCGCGCGCTTTCCAGGTACGACGCATGGAGACCACCCCGTTGTCCGTCAGGCCAGTGGAAGGTGGCCTCTCCACGCTCGCCGGCCGAGATCACCTGTTTCCAGAACGCGATTTCGCCTGCCGTCGGAGTGAACACCTCGTGCGCCAGTTCCACGCCGTCCGGATCGGTGAGTATCCCGAAATAGCCGAGGTCGCGCTGGGACTCCGCCCAGGCCCGGATCCCGGCGGTATCGTGCGGCGACCCGGCCCATACCCCGGTGACCGGGTACCGGATTCCGGCCGCACGGATGTCCAGCAATACCTTGGCGCGCAAGTACAGGCTCTCGTCACCACCCGGCGTCCAGCGGTACCTGATCGACTGGTAGACATCGCCGAAGCGCGAAGTCATCCCGCCCAGACAGGTCACCCGGGGTGATGCCGTGGCGATCTCATACGCCTGCCGGATCCCCTCCGCGGACTCGAGGAACGGGAACACCTGGGTGCTCCCGAGCAAGCGGCCGTGCTCGGCCTCCACGCAGGTCAGCACTCCGTCCAGCATGTGGATATCGCTCGCCCGCGCCGCCTTGGGCAGCAGCACCCCGGTCAGCGCGGGGGTCATCACCGCGGCCAGGTCCGCCGTGGTCAACCCGGTGCTCGGGGGATTCACCCGCACGAAATAACGAGTCCGTCCGTCATCGGGCACCGAGTGAAGGTACTCGCTTACCGCCTGACGCGCTTGCCGTCGCTCCGCGGGACCATAGGGATAGCCGGGATCCTCCAGATCCAGGAAAAGCGCGTCCGCGCCCGCTTCGACCGCCTGGGCCACCGCGGCTTCGTCGGCAGCCCCCACGTACACGAGGCTGCGAATCGGACGCACCTCACCGTTGGCCGCCATCGGCAAACTCATAGTAGCGCACTCCAAGCCAAGGCACCGCTGCCTAATCGCTATTCACATCTATCTAAGCATCATTCACTCATCGGCGCAAGGAGTCAGCGATGCGTGGAGACGAAGGCGGCTATGCGCTCCTTCGCCTCGCGTCCCGCGCCCAGACCGGCGATGGTCACGGCCTCACGGCGTAGCTGGTCCACATGGGACTCTTCGATACCCTGGCGGAGCAGGATCGCCGCCTGGCCGAGCGCCGGCGCGGGGCCGGCCGCGATCGCTCCGGCGAGTTCGTCCACCCGGCCCGGCAACCGCTCCGCGGAACAAACCTCGGTCACCAGTCCCCACTCCTCGGCCTCGACGGCGGTGAGGACGCGGCCGGTCAACGCGAACACGGCGGCCCTGCGTGGCCCGACGACGCGAGGCAGCAACGCACTCACTCCGCAGTCCGGCGACAACCCCACTCCGGGATAGGCGATGGCGAACTTCGCCGGATCCGCCGCGACCGCGATGTCCGCGGCCAGGACCAGGCCGACGCCGGCTCCAGCAGCCGTTCCCTGCACCTGCGCGATGACCGGGACAGGTGTCCGGCGTAGCGCGTCGAGTGCCTCATGCATCGTTCCGGCGAGTTCGGCGAGATACCCGGAGCGGTCGGCACTGGCGGCCATTTCTCCGACATCACCACCACCGCAGAACAGTTTGCCGGTGGCCGCCAGAACCAGCACCCGCACCTGCTCGTTCCGCGCCGTTTCGACGATCGCCCGCCGGAACGCTCGCGCCGTCGAGAGATCGAGCGCGTTCCCGGTTTCCGGGCGGTTGAGCGTAATTCTGGCTACGCCGTCCACGATCGGATCGTTTCGAATGGTCATTTACGCCAGCCTAACGCCGGTTCACCTCATCGACAACCCGCCTCGACAGCGGGTTCCGGCTCGTGCTAAAAATTTTCCAGATCCGTTGCCACGGACAAGCGAACATCGATGACGGGGAGAAGTGCAGTGGGTGACCTTACCGGTCTGCGGGCGCTGATCACCGGCGGCACAAAGGGTATCGGCGCGGCGATCGCCCGGCACCTGGGCGACGCCGGAGCGCTGGTCGTGGTGTCGGCTCGAAACCCTGGTGGTGACCAGGGCGCTGGTCACTTCATCGCGGCCGACGTGTCGACTCCTGACGGGCCGGAGCGGCTCGCGCGTGAAGCGGCCGAACATCTCGGCGGTATCGATATTCTCGTCGACAACGCCGCAAGCCAGACCCGGGTTCCCGGCGGGGCGCTGGCGATGACCGACGCCGACTGGCTCGCCGATCTGAACGGCAGTCTGCTTTCCGCGGTCCGGCTGGATCGCGCCGTGCTGCCCGGCATGATCGCCGCCGGCGGCGGCGTGATCGTCCACATTGGCTCCGGCGCCGCCCGGCTGCCCCAGCCGGCCGCGCTCGCGTATGGGACCGCGAAGGCGGCCCTGGCGACCTACAGCAAAGGGCTCGCCAACGAGGTCGGCCGGCACAACGTGCGCGTCAACCTCGTGTCTCCCGGCATCATCGAAACCGCCGGACTGACCACTCGGCTCCATCAACTGAGCGCGGAAGGCGACACAGATCTCGACACTGCCCGCCGCCGGTTTCTGGAGAACTTCGACGTTCCGCTCCACCGGGTCGGCACCGTGGACGATGTCGCGTCGCTGGTCCGGTTCCTCGTGTCGCCGGCCGCGAGCTACATCACCGGTACCAATCACGTTATCGACGGCGGGCTTTTCCCGACTGTCTAGACTCGCGCGACCGGCACCGGGCTTGGGCGGCCAGAGGCACTGAGCGCGGTTCGAGCCCGTCGGCGTATGAGGCAAAAGAAAGGATTTTCGGTGACCGAATCGACTCCGCGTGTCTTCGCCTCCGTCGACGAAGTAGTGGCGGCGGCCGGTCTCCAGCTCGGGCCGAGTGAACCGCTGAAAATCGACCAGCAGCGGGTCGACGGTTTCGCCGAGGTCACCGACGACCATCAGTGGATCCACGTCGATGTGGAGCGATCCGCTGATGGTCCTTGGGGTGGCACGATCGCGCACGGTTTCCTGACCCTCTCACTGGTGCCGCGGTTCGCCCGTCTTCTGTACCGCTTCGAGTTCGGTGGCGCCCGGCTGAACTACGGCCTCGACAAGGTCCGCTTTCCGGCTCCCGTGCCCACCGGTTCGGTTTTGCGGGCGAGCGCCACCATCGGGTCGGTCCGGCCGAATCCGGCGGGCACGATCATCACCACGAACGTCGTCATCACCGTCGAGGGTGCCGGAAAACCGTCTTGTATCGCGGATTTACTGGTTCTGGTCACCCAGGGCGAAAGGTGAGACGTCAGGCCGCCGGGATGGCCGGCCGGATCAGGTCGGCGCTGGTGACATACGCCTCCGCTTCGAGGTTGTGCACGTGCGGTTCACCGAGACTGAAGCCAGCGGCCGAGTCAAGTCGCTCGGTGTCCTCAGTGGACAGTACAAGATCGACGGCTTGGAGATTCTCGGTGAGATCGGCGGCGGTCGGAGCGGAGGTGATGGGGACCAGCGCCGTGGCGGAACGCCGCGCCCGGTCCAGCACCCAGGCCAGCCCGACCTGGGCCGGCGTGGCACCGAGCTCGCCGGCGACCTTGGCGACGGTGTCACGCGCCGCCAGGTCCGCCGGGGTAGGACGGCCCCCTCGCCGGGACGGCTCCGGCCGCTGATGCCCTCGTGCGTGCCGAACAATCCGGTACCCAGCCCGATCTCCGAAACGCGTAATCCGTTGTTCCGCCCGAAGGTCCGGTATTTCATGATGCTTACTCCCTTATTCTGGCGTGCTGACGCCGACCGACGATCCGCCGTCGACGACGAGTGAGGCTCCGGTGACATAGCTGCTGTCATCGGAAGCGAGGAACAGCGCGGCCTGAGCGACCTCGCTGGGTTCGGCGAGTCGCGGGATCGGAAAGCCCGCGGCCATCACCTCGGCGGCGCCGAGGTAGCCCTCTTCTTCGAGCATTTGGGTACGGGTGCCGCCCGGGTGTACCGCGTTGGCTCGCACTCCGTCGTGGCCCTAGGCCACGGCGACATGCCGGACCAATGCGGTCAGGGCGGCCTTGGCCGCCTGATAGGCCGCGTTGACCGGCAGGGCCACCTCATTGCCGTTGGTCGCCGAGATGACGACGATCGAGCCGTGGCCGCGGGCACGCATGCCGGGCAGCACCGACCGGATGCCGTGGAAACCACCCGTGAGATTGACCTCCAGCGATCCGGCCCATTCGGTGTCGGTGAGATCGGCCAGCGCGGGCATGCTGTACCGGAAAGCGTTGCTCACCAAGACATCGACGGGGCCGAACCGGCGTTCCGCCTCGTCCCGGGCCGCGTCCCAGTCCGAGCGCGAGCGGACGTCGAGATGCCGGTAGAGGCCGGAACCTCCGGCCTCGGCAATGGTGGCGGCGACCTTCTCGCCTTCGCTGTCCCGGACATCGGTCAGAATCACGGACGCGCCCTGCGCCGCGAACAGGCGCGCGATGCCGGCCCCGATACCGCGTCCCGCGCCGCTGATCATGGCAACCTTGCCGGCCAGTCGCCCGCTCATGAAGCACTCGGCACGGCGTAGAGGCGCTCGGCCTCGCGACGGGTCTGGTGCAGTTCCCAGTAGGTCTCGGCGATGACCTCCGGCCGGCTGTCCGGGCCTGCCTGGCCGATCCAGGTCGCGATCGCCACGTGCGCGGCATACACACCGCGGGGTTCGAGGGCCGCGTGCAGGTTGAGCACCCAGTTCCGCAGCGCCCCGGACGCGGCGGCGATGTTGGCGAACGGCGGGTGTATGACCGGGCCCGACGACGCCCCGGTGCTGACCAGGATCGTCCCGGTCCCGCGGGCGACCATGTCGGGCAGGACCTGCCGGACCGCCGTCACCCCGCCGAAAAGATGCACATCCAGTTGCGGGAGCAACGACTCGACGGTGACCTCGGCCGCGTCGACCGCACCGATCGTGCCGGGATCACTCGGCGCCGGGGAATACTCCAGCACCTCGATCGCCTCGAAGCGCGCTTTCACGTCATCGAACGCCTTGACCAGACCGGGACGGTCTGGTCACATCGGCCACGAAGCCTTCGGCGCGCACGCCTGCCCCGCTCAGACCCTCCACGAGCGTGTCGAGCGTGCTCGCGTTACGGCCGATCAACGCGATGTCGAAACCCTCAACACCGAAACGGTGGGCGATCGCCCGGCCCAACCCATGACCCGCCCCCACGATGACCGCAGTACTCATTTACCCTCCCAGAACCATTTAATCCTACAAGTCGTTTATAGCACTACACGATTCAAGATGCTAGACTATTGCCATGGCTGATAGGTCACTGCTCGACGAGCACCGTTCACGACCCGGGCTGATGCTGGCGCTACTCGGCAACGAGGCCATGCGGCGCCTGCGTGACGCGCACACCGCCCACGGCCTCAGTCCCCGGCAGTTCGAACTCCTGGGGCTGCTGCACGACCGCGGCCCCCTCGGGCAAACCGAACTCGGACAACTCATGGGCATCGCGCCCAGCATCCTGGTCACCCAGCTCAACCCACTCGAAACCGAAGACCTCATCGTGCGGGAGAGGGACCAGGCCGACCGCCGACGCCACGTCGTCGCCCTCACCGACACCGGACGCACCCGCCTGCGCGAAGCATCCAAAGCGCAACACGAAGCCGAAGACGCCCTGTTCGCCAAACTGACCGCCACCCAGCGTCAGCAACTAGGACGGCTCCTGACCGTGATCCGCGATGACCTCACCAACGGCGACGACAAGTGCGCGAGCCCCGCCTCCCTCGAGGAACAACAACCCAAATAAACAGTCCCCGGCGCGGCATGCGCGCCGGGGACCAATGCCTGCCTTCTTCGCGGTTCAGCTCTCGGCGAGCGCGGAGGTCGCCGAGAGCGCTTCCAGCGCGTTGATCACCTCGGCGGTCTCTTCGAACAGGACGCGAGGTTCGCTGATCGGGTCCGCGGAACACACGGCGGCCCAGTTGTCGCGCAGATCCTCGACCGTCACGCCGTTCGCGCGAGGTGACAGCCAGCCCCGCCCCAGTGCGGCGAAAACGCGGGCATAGCGGCCCGCGCAGGCGGAGAACACCTCACCGTTGGCCGCACAGTCCGGTTGGGCGAGCAAGACGACGAGTGGTGCCACCAGTTCGGGCGCGCGCCGCTTCTCGATCTCACCCCGATACACCGCTCCGTGACGCTCCCGCATCTCCCGGTTTCCCGGGATCGGGTTGTCGACACTGATCGTCGTCGCGGCGAACGGCAGTACGACATTGACGTTGATGCCGCATTCCGCGCCCTCCTGGGAAAGCGCGCGGGCGAGCCCGAAAACGCCCGCCTTGGCGGCGCAGTAGTTGCTGTTCGCGGCTTGGGAGAACATGCCGGCACTCGAACCGGTCATGATCACCCGTCCGTGGCCCTTCGCCTTCATGACCCGCCAGGCCGGCTGGGTTACGAAGAACGCCGCCCGCAGGTGGACGTCGAGGATCGAGTCGATGTCGTCGATGCTCAGGTCTTCGAACCGGCCCGGTCGCAGGAAACCGGCGTTGTTGACCACGATGTCGACGGTGCCGAACGACGCCACGGCCTTCGCCGTGATCGCCTCTCCTCCGTCGGGTTCACTGACGTCGCTGGTGTCGGCGACCGCCGCGCCGCCCGCCGCGACGATCGCCTCCACGACTTCCCGCGCGCGTTCCTCGTGCAGATCGTTGACGACCACGCGCGCGCCGCGCGCGGCGAGTGCCAGTGCCTCCGCGCGGCCCAGTCCCTGTCCGGCTCCCGTAACGATCGCGACCTGCCCGGCCAGGGTCCGGGGTTCAGACATCCGCGTCCACCTCGAATTCGATGTCGATGTGCAATGCGTTCAAGCCACGGAACTGCGTGCTGGGGACATGATCGAGGTTCTGCCCGGGTACGAGCCGGATGTCGCCGACCCGGGCCAGGAACGTTTCGAACGCGATCCGGCCTTCGAGCCGGGCCAGCGGCGCGCCGAGACAGAAATGCGGACCCACGCCGAAGGCGACCTGAGCATGGACGTTCGCCCGGTCGGCCGCGAACTCGGCGGAGCCGGAGAACTCACTCCCATCGCGGTTGGCGGCGCCGAACATCAGGAGTACGCGCGCGCCGGCCGGAATCGTGACACCGCCGATCGAGGTGTCCCGCGTCGCGATCCGGGGTGCCCACTGCACCGGCGATTCCATTCTGAGCGTCTCTTCGAGCGCCGCCGGAATGCGCGAGAAATCCTCCCGCACGGCACGCAAACGGCCCGGCTGCTCCAGCAGTTTCAGCATGGTCATCGAGATCAGGTGCGCCGTCGTGATCACCCCGCCGCGGATCACCGTGACCACATTGTCCCGGACATAGTCGATGTCCAGGGCCCCGTCCCGGGCGACCTGCCGGGCGATCATCCCGCTCAGCTCGTCGTCACCGGGGTTGTCCGCAAGCCGGAGAATCGTGCGCGTCAAGTTCTCGGTGGCGCCGTGGGCACTGGCCTTCTGGAGCTCCTGCACCTCCGGCGGCAGGAAGCTCAGGCCACCATTGTCCACTCGGGACCAGCCATCGAGCCAACCCAGATCCTCGCGCGAGAAACCCATCATATCGGTCAGCACGAGAAGCGGCAGCCGCTCGGCGAAATCGGCAACGAAATCGATCCGGGTGCGGCCCTTGAGATCGTCGATCAGATCCTGGCAGATCTCGGTGATCCGGCCGGTGCGGGCACGGAGCCGGCGGGGTTTGAAGGCGTTGCCGCAGAAGTCGCGTTTCGCCCTGTGGTCGGGCGGATCGGCCTCCAGCAGGCTCTGGGTCTCCTTTCCGTCGCCGGTCTCGTTGAAGGGGTTGTACCGGCTCCGGCTGCCGACGCTGGAGAAGGTCTCGTGGTCCTTCGCGATCGCGGTGACGTCTTCGAACCGGGTGACGAGGAAGTCGGTCGTTCCCGGAATCCGGTAGACCGGCGCCTCCGCGCGCAACCAGTCATAGAGGGGGTAAGGGTTTTCGGCGCCCTCGAGCGAGGGATAGTTGACGTGGACGGGACACTGGTTCATGCCGCACCTCCCGAAGTGTCTGCTGTGGACCTGGGTAACGCCAGCGACTCGGCGAGCCGGCCGGCGTCCGGTTGCTCGTCCAGCGTGTCGATCAACGAGACGACGGCACGGGCCCGCCGCTCGCCCAGCACGGGTTCGGCCAGTCCCAGGAACTTCCCGACGGTGTCGGAGTAGGTCATCGGGTTCCCGGGACTGCCCTTGGCCCAGTCGACCTTGCGCTCGATCACGCTCCCGTCGGAGTGCGCCACGCGGACCTCCGCTTCGGTAATGCGCTCGTAGGTATCCAGCAGCGCGACCCTGGCCGTCAGTTCCCGGACGTCCGGACGGCGAACGGCGCCGTCGGTGAAATCCGGCGCGGAGGACTGTCCCGACAACAGTGCGGACGCGACCGCGTACTGGGTGCTGAACTTTCCCTCCAGGCCGGTCGCGGGCGCGGGGATCCCGGCGGAGTGAACGGTGACCGAGGAAACCGCGCACTCGACCCGCTCGATCCGCTCCGGCCGGACTTCCTCCGACAACGCGATGGCCCCGTCGATGGCGGCGTGAATGGCACCGCACGCCGCGTACGGTTTGATCGCGTTGTCCAGCAGGAGCCAGCGCGAACCCAGTTCTCGCCCGAGAGGCCGCTCCGGGTCCGCTCCGGCCAGTACGGCGGGCAACCCCCGCTCACCGTCGAGCACCCGCGAATTGCCGGTGAAGCCGGCTTCCGCGAGCAAGGCCGACAGCACACCATCCGCGGCGGCCTTCCCTGCGTGCAACGGCTTGCCCATCGTGCCGAAGCTGGCGAGCAGGCCCGCGGCCTGCGTCGCGGCGATCCCCAGGCACGTCGCCAAGCCTGGGGTGTCCAGGCCGATCAGCTTGCCGGCCCCGGCCGCCGACCCGAGGTGTGTCAGCACGCCGGTCGGATGAAAACCCTTGTAGATCAACGGATGTCCGATGACGGTGGACAGGTGCGCGTGCACCTCGTACCCCGCGACGAAGCTGGTGAGGAAATCTTCACCAGTGGATCGCCGGTCCTCCGCGACGGCGAGCAGCGCGGCGGCCAGTCCGGCCGAAGCGTGGATGACGCCCTCCGCCAGATAGTCGTCGAAATCCAGCGCGTGTGCCGCGGCGCCATTGATCAGAGCCGCGGTTTCGATCCCGGCGGTGGCCTTCCGGCCCACGATCGTCACGGCTCCGGTGTCCGCACGCTTCGCGGCCACCAGCGCGTCGGCCAGCGGCTGCGCGCTCCCGGCAAGCGCGACTCCGGCCCAGTCGAGGATCGCGCGCTTGGCCGCGTCCTGGACGGCGGCAGGGATATCGACCAGTTTCAGATCGTGGGCGAACGCCGCGAACCGGGCGGTGGTGTTTTCCGATGGCATTTCAGCCTCCCCGCTGGGCACGGACCGCACCGAGTGCGATCAGCTTTTCCGCGTCCGGACCGCTGATGCCCGCCTCGGCCAGGATTTCCCAGGTGTCCTCGCCGATCAGCGGCGCTTCGTGGCGAACCTGGCACGGGGAATCGAATCCGACGGGCATAGCGATCCGGAGGTAGTCCCCGGCGACGGGATGCCGCGCGGAGGTGACCACACCGCGCGCCCGGCCTGGGCCGGAGATGACTTCTTCGAGATCGTTGACCGGAGCCGCGGCGATGTCCAGCGATGCGCAGACCTCGAGCCAGTGCGCCGTGGAGTGCGCGGGAAGCTCTTGATCCAGCCAGGCATACATGCTCGGCGCCATCTGCTTGACTTCACGTTCGGAACGGCCGTCGAGCGCCGCCCGGTGTTCCTCCCGGCCGAGACGGGACCAGAGCCGGTCCCAGTCGCGAGCCGAGTAGGGCATGATCACGATCCACCCGTCTTCCGTCCGATGTGGACGACGGTGCGGAGTGAGCACGCGATCATAGCCCGGCTTGCCCAGCGGTGGACGCGAAGTCGCGCCGCTGAGGTGCTCGACGAGCGTGAAGGCCACCATCGTGTCGAACATCGGCACCTCCACCTCCTGGCCGGCACCGGTCCGGGTCCGCTCGAACAGCGCGGCCAGGACGGCATAGACGATCGTGAGGCCGCAGACCTTGTCGGCGAGCACGGTCGGGAGCAGACCGGGCTCCCCGGTCACCCGTTCGCTCAGCGACGCCAGCCCGCTCGCGGCCTGGATGACATCGTCGTAGGCCGGATCGTCGGCCTCTGGCGTGTCACCGCGGTAACCATGGGACCGGCAGTACACGATTGCCGGTTGCCAGGCACGGACGTCTTCGTATCCGACGCGGAGCTTGCGCAACGCCGAAGGCCGCAGGTTGGTCAGGAAGACGTCGGCACCTGCCGTGATGCGACCGAGCACATCGTGTCCCTCGGCGGTGCGGAGATCCACCGCGATGGACCGCTTGTTGCGGTTGAGGTTGAGGGCCGGGCCCGAGAGCTCGGAATGCGGTCCGAGGCCGATCTGGCGGTTGGGATCGCCTTCGAAGGACTCGACCTTGATCACGTCGGCGCCGAGATCGCCGAGGATCTGGCCGGCCAGCGGCACCATCAGCACCGTGCCCAGTTCCACCACCGTGATTCCGCTCAGCGGCCCACCGGATGTCATGCTGTGTCCTTCCGCGACCTGCACGTCCCCGGTTCGATCGCGCTCAACACGGCCCACGCGTCGTCACCGGCGACGGCCGCGCCCAGCCGCGCGCTCCACTCGTCCTCGGTGCCGTCCTCGTCCTGCCACGACCACAGGCGACGGGTCAGCTGATGCAAGGGGTACTCGGCGGTGACGCCGATGGCACCGTGCAACTGGTGCGCGGCGGCCGAAACCAGCCGTGCCGCCCTGGAGGTCATCACCTTGGCCGTGCCGCACTCGATCTCTCCGGCCTGTTCGTCCTCGGCCGCTCTGATCGCGACCGCGAGTGCCACCCGTGCCAGCGACACCTCGGCGGCCAGTGCCGCGACCGCTTGCGCGACCGCCTGGAAGCGCGCGATTGGGCGACCGAACTGCTCCCGTCGCCCGACGAAGTCCAAAGTCAGCTCACGAGTCCCTTCCAGGGCACCGAAAAGCTGGGCCGAGCGCGACAGGGCCGCACGCTGCCGCACCTCCTCGACCGTGAACGGCAGCGTCCGGTACCCGGCCTCGCCCACGGCGACTTCGTAATGGACACGCTGCCTCGGCTCGCCCGCGAGGTTGACACCGCCTTCGACCTTGACGAGGGCAGGATCGACAAGCGCGACCAGCCACTGTCCCCCGGCCTGGACGACGGTGGCGATTCGCGCCGACTCGGCCGCCCACGGAACGCCTTCGGCGGTGCCGCTGATGACCAGTCCTGATCCATCGAGGCGACCGGCCAGCGAGTCGCCCGGGCCCGCTCCGGCGACCGTGAGCGGGCCGGGCGGGATGCTCAACCCCGCCGACTCCAGCAGCCAGGACGCCACCAGCACCGTCTCCGCGATCGGCAACGGCAAGGCATGCCTGCCCACGGCCTTGGCGACCTCGGCGGCATGCGAGACCGTGCCACCCGAGCCGCCGAGGGCCTCACCGGCGCCCACGAGCGTCAGTCCCAGTGACTCCAGTTCATCCCACAGTCGTCGCGAAGCCTCGGCCGAAGGCTCGACGGCGTGCCAAAGGTCCTGGGCGACCTGATCCAGCAGCACGCGCAGTTCGTCGGTCATCGGTTCACCAACTGCCGGGCCGTGACGGTGCGGAGCATTTCCGTCGTGCCACCACGCAAGGTGAAGGTCGAGGACGCGATCTGCGCGGCCCTGAGGTGGGCTTCGAGTTCGGGGTGATCGGACACCGCCGAGCCGAGCGCACGGCGGATGAGTTCCACGCTGTCTTGTTCGAAAGTCGTGCCGGCGTCCTTTGCGAGCGCCGCCTCGGCGGCGAAGTCGAGGCCCGCCTGGCTCCGCTCCATCACCTCGAAGGTCAACGCCCGCAGCGCGAGGAGCCTCGCGGCCAACTGTCCCTTCACCGCCGCCAGGCAGGCGTCCTCCAGCGCGAAAAACCTCGCCAGGAGCGGATAGGTACTCAGGTAGCGGTCGGGGCCGTTGCGTTCCCAGCCCAGCTCCCGCGTCACCTGTTCCCATCCCCGGCCGACGTCGCCGATGACATCGGAATCGGGCACGAACACCCGGTCGAAGAAGACCTCGGCGAACTCGGCCTCGCCGCTCATCGTGGGGATCGGCCGCGCGGTGACCCCCTCGGCTGTCATGGTGACCATCAGCTGACTCAACCCCTCATGCCGCTGGGCGGATTCGCTGGTACGGCACAGGACGAACATGTAGTCGGCATGATGCCCGGCGCTGGTCCAGACCTTTTGCCCGGTGAGTTCCCACCCACCTTCGACCCTGGCCGCTTTCGTCCGCACGGAGGCGAGATCCGAGCCCGAGTCCGGCTCGGAGAGCCCGATCGCGAAACACAGTTCGCCCCGCACGATTCCGGGCAGAAGCCGGTGCTGCTGCTCTTCGGTGCCGATCCGCAGCAGCATCGGTGCGACCTGCCGTTCCGCCGCCCAGTGCGCCAGCACGGGTGCACCGGCGGCGAGAAGTTCCTCGGCCACGACGAATCGTTCCCGATGCGAGCGTCCCGCACCGCCGAAACGACCGGGGACGGTCATCCCGACCCAGCCACGCGCGGCGAGGCGCCGGGTGAACTCGCGGGAGAAACCCCGCACCCATGAGTCGATCTTGGGCACGAACCCGCCCGCCGTGACCTCCTCGGCCAGGAAGCGGCGGACATCCGCACGCAACGCCGCGTGGTCCCCGGCCGCGGGCGCCATCAGTGCCCGACCAGAACGTTCGGAATCGAGTCCACGATGTACTTGGGCTCGAAGATCCGCTCGGCATAGCGCCAGCCCTGGCCGGTGCGGCGCAACTTGTCCCGGTAGACGCCGAACATGGACACCTCGCACTTCCTCTGTTCGTTGAGGAACAGCAGATAGCACTGGACGGTCGCGGAATCGCCGTCAATGGTGATGGCGTAGTCGGAGGTGATGTGGAACCCGTGCGGCCGCCTGTCGAAGATCTTCGTGCCGAGTTCGTCGATGCCCTGGGCACGGTTGGTCGACTGGTAACGTTCGAAATAGCCGTCTTCCGTCCAGCAGCTCAACCAGCCCTCCCGGTCGTCCAGGTCGAGCGTGTGCATGTACTTGGCCGCCAGTTCCAGAATCGCGTCGCGGTCGCCCATGACCTCTCCTCCGTCATCGATGAGCGGGTTTTTCGTCCGAATCGGCGGGCAGGCCCGCCACCAGCGCGCTCCACGCGAGCCCGCACAGTTCGCCGACCGACAACTCCGCTCGCGTGGAATAGGTGCGTGACAGGTCGTTGACGATCGTCATCGCGGCGTGCACCCGGACCGACGCCTCTGCCGGTGTCACTTCCGGATAGCACTTGCGCAACTGACGGCCCCAGGTCTTGACGTAGCGGACCCAGGAATCCACCGCGGGCTGCCGCTCGTCATCGGCCAGGTGCGGGATCTCGCTCAGCAAGGCCTCGACGATATGCGGCTCATGCGTCACCAGGCGCGCATAGGAATTCAGTAGGGCCCGCATCGCGCCACAGTCATCCGTGGCGGTCTTGAGCGCCGCGGAGGCGTCCGCGGACAAGCGTGCGTTCGCCCGTCCGAGCACCGCGGCGAGCACGGCGCCCTTCGAGGTGTAACGGTAGTAGATGCTCGGGCCTGCCATCCCGACCGCCTGCCCCAGTTCCTCCATCGAGACCTTGTGGTACCCGCGGGTTCCGTACAGTTTCGCAGCCGCTTCCACAATCGCCCGGTCGGTCGAATCCAATTCGTCGTCCTCCACCGTGCGGGCCGAGACGGTCGCGATCTTCTCACCGGACCATTCCAGGTCACGGGAACTGCGCGGTGAGTCGGCGCCAACACCGAGGATCAACTGCCGCATCAACGCTTGCAGTCGCGTTTCCGACATCTTCGTGTCGTGGTAGGAAAGACTGATCAGCACCGAGATCGTGGCCCATGCCCTGGCGATCGCGGTAGGCCGGCCGGCCGGTTCGTCGATATTGCCCGAAATGCGTTTGGCGACCATGCGAAGCCTGCTCGCCAAACTGGCGTAAGCCGATTCCGGCAGGTTGCGCGCTTCGCGCTGCCACAGGACACCGAGATCGCGGTGCGTGGTCGCGATCGGTGTCAGGACTTCGGCGACGTTTTTCCATCCGTGACACTCGTCGAGTGCGGATTCGTAGTCGAGGAAACGGCGATCCAGGATGATCTCGAGCAACTTCTGCTTGCTGGACACGTGCCGGTAAAGCGCACTGGCCGTGATACCCACCTCGCGGGTCACGTCGGCCACACCGGTGTTCTCGAATCCGCCGCCGCACATCAGGCGTGCGCCCGCCTCGATGATTTCGTTCAGTCGCTGGGACTTGCGCCGCTCGCGGCGCACCGGCACGCCGGTGAATTCAGTCATGACGGCCGCCCCGGGATCCGGCATCGAGGTGAATATCCATTCGACAATCATACGAACGGCCATGGCTGGGCTCCGCGGCCATCAGGCACCTTCCAGCCGGCCGAAACGGGGCGCCCGCCGCTCCACGAAGGCGGTCATTCCCTCGGCCGCATCGCGGCTGCCGGCCAGCGAACGCATGACCTCCGACTCACGGCGGCGAGACTCGCCGAAACTCCCCTCCTGCCCGTCAGCGAGCAGGCGCAGGGTCTCCCAGCGCGCCCGCGGGGATGTCCCCAGGCCGATCGCCCTCGCCATCTCGACCGCGCGCTCGATCAGGGCCGCGGGCTCGCCCACTTCGGTGACCAGTCCGGCATCACGTGCTTCTTCCGCCGCGATCACGCGCCCGGTCAGCATCCACTCGGTCGCGCGGGACAACCCGACCAGCCTGGGCAACAGCCAGGTCGATCCACCCTCCGGGACCACGCCGACCTTCCCGAATCCGAAGCCGAAACGCACCCCACGGGCGGCGATGCGCACGTCGGCACCCAGTGTCAACGTCGCGCCGCCCCCGACCGCGTCGCCGTTGACCGCGGCCACCACCGGGACGGGACCGGACCGTAGCAGCGTGGTGACCCGCCCGGCGGGCTCCAGCCAGCCAGGCCGCTCACCGCCGTCCGCGGCGATCAGGTCCGACAACGCGGTGGGCCCGGCGGCGAGGTCCGCGCCGACGCTGAACACGCGCCCGCTGCCCGTCAGGACCACCCCGGCCACCGACGCGGTCGACATCGCGGTGCGCAGCGCATCCTCGAGCGCGCCGAATGCCTGCGCGGACAAGGTGTTACCACGCTTCCCGCACATCGTCAGCACCTCGACCGGTCCGGCCGTCGTGGTTTCGACGCGGAACGAATCGGCAGTCATCCCGCGCTCCTCAACGCTGACCGGCAAGCTGGACACCGGACAGCTCGGCGATCAGCTGCAACGCGAGGAAACGGGAAAAGATGCGCGCCTCGGGTAAACCCCCGCCGATGACCCACAAGGCCTCCTGCGCGGTGGGACGGCAGATGTTGCGCAGCTCTCCCTCGTCGTCCAGTCCCCATACCGGACCGATCGCCTCGGCCACCGCACTGCCCAGCATGCCGGCCACCGTGTCGGTGAAAGGCCGGTACCCGGTGGCGAGCACGAGGGCGTCGAACTCCCGGTGGGAGCCGTCCCGGTAAACCAGGCCCCCGGAGTCGAATCCGGTGGTGTGGTAAGCGTTGACGACATCGATCTTGCCCTCGGCGATCAAGCCGGAGCAGCCCACGTCGATGTAGTACCCGCCACCAGTACGCAGGAACTGCATCTGGAAACCAGTGCCATCGGATCCGCTGTGGGTCCGGAAACCGGCGCGGTGGAGGCCCTGGATCAACTCGTCGTCGAGCGCGCGGATCTCTTTGGTCAACCGCCGCGTCAGCTCGCGCTTGACCGGGTACGGGACCGAAATACTCAAAAGGTCTAGCTTGTCCAGGGGCAGGCTCGTGCGGTAATGAGCGTACACTTTTTCGGCACCCGGTCGCAGGCTCGCGACGATCGTCTCGCTCCGCTGCATCATCGCGACACTCGCGCCGTGCCAGTACAGATCCTGCGCGATGTCATGACCGCTGACACCGCTGCCGACCACGAGCACACGCTGACCGCGGAACCGCGCGCCATTGGTGTAGTCGCTCGAATGCAGGACGTCGCCCTGGAATTCGCCGAGCCCGGGGATCTCCGGACGTTTGGCCATCCCGCTGACACCGATAGCGAGCACAAGCTGCTTGGGTCGTAGCGTCCGGCGCTCCCCCTGGCGGGAAACGACCACGTTCCAGCACCGGTCCGCGGAATCGAATTCCCCGGCTTCGAACGAGGTGTTCGTCCAGACATTGAGCTCCATGCTCTGGGCATAGCTTTCCAGCCAGTCCGCGAGCTTGTCCTTCGGTATGTAGGCCGGCCAGTTCTCCGGGAACGGCAGGAAGGGCAGATGGTCACCGAATTTCTGGTTGTGCAGCCGCAACATGTGGTATCGCTTGCGCCAGTTGTCGCCGACCCGCTCGTTCTTGTCGACGAGCAGCGTGTCGACGCCGGCCTGTCGCAGGCGGGCGGCCAGCGCCAGCCCGCACTGCCCCGCGCCGACGATGAGGACCTCAGGTTCCCGATCGGCGTAGGCCAGTTCGACCTTGCGGTAGTCGAGCCAGTTCCGGCGATCCTCGCCTTCATAAGCGTGCTCAGTCGGACGCGCCGCAGGCTCGCGGACGAGATCGTCCCGTAGTTTCGCCAGCGCGGTCAGCAATGTCCAGGCTCGCACCGTCCCGGACTCATCGTCGATCAGGCGCACGACCCCTTCACCGTGCCCGGTGGCAGTCTCGAAACGGAAGACGACTTCGACCGCGGGACGTCCGGTCCGCTCATTGCGCTCAATGTGGACGGTCTCGGTCACCCTGAACACGAAGCCACCGTCGCGCTCCACCGAGCTTTTCAACGCTTCCTCGATCGGACCACGCCCATGCAGCGTTCTGAAGTCTCCGGTGAAGGCCAGAATGTCGCGCCACGAGGCCCCCTCGGCGAACAGCGCACCGACCTGCGACGTCTCCCCACTCATCAGGCACGTCTCGAAGCTCGCGAGCCACGAACCCGCCCGCGAGTCGACGCCACTGGTCGCGGTGACCACTTCGGCCATGTGTCGTTCTCCTTCGAACCCTGCCCGGCGTGCGACTCGAATCGCGGTTCACTGATCTCTAATCTTCATTCACACCTTAGCCACGAGTCCGCCGCGTGGCAACAACCTGTGCCCTCTGGAATGTCCTGCCCGGCCACGAGTGGTGGGTGCCGACCGCGGACAGCGGTAACCCGGTGCGTTCAGTCAAGCCGTGCCCGTGGTAGAGCCGGGCGAACGGCCACGGCTCGAGCGGGAGGGCTACCTCAAACAGCTCGAAACCCCGTCGAGGATCAACGAGTCCGGTTCGCTAGCTTCCAGTACGACCACGCCGTCCGAGACCTGGTGGCGTCGAGCATGTAGCGCTCGGTGATGCCGGGGGCTGGCGCCCAAGGCGAGGTCGGACTGCTCGAGCCGATAGGTCCAAGCGGTTGGTCGACTCGTCGACCACGAGCAGGTTGCCCCACGGGCTACAGAACACGAGGGCGACTCTGCTTCGTTCTCATGACTACAACGGTGATCGGCAGCCTGGCCACCTACCCACCGGCAGACCCCTTTCGGTCAATTTTCGCGGCATGAGAACATGCGCCAGTCAAGGTGTCTACGAGCGCTGTGCACCAAGAACTGGACCGAACAGGGTCCACCGAGGGCGAGAAAAAGAGGGCTCCCACAGGCTCTGACCTGCGAAAACCCTCTTGGCCGTCGGGGCGACAGGATTTGAACCTGCGACCCCTAGCACTTGATCAATAAACGCTGTCCTCACAACTGTTCATCCAGCTCAACAACGAGCGTAACACACCGAGTTAAGGTGTCCATCCGCCGTATTCTGCCGACCGTCATGGACACCATTTAGTCAAATTTTCCGACTCTTGCTGGCCGTTCGATTCATTTCCGGTAATCACGCGCACCGGCCTGCTCGACGACCTTACGTTCGCTCCGAAGCGCCACCCCACATCGACATCAGCCAAGCGAGGTCGATCGTTGCTTTGTGCCGGGCGTTCGTGGCGCGGGTGAACAGTTCGCCGGTTTTCGTCAGCACCAATGTGTAGGGCCGTCCTTGTCGCCGGGTCTGGTGCCGTACCGGCAGGCCGGCCGAGTCGATCTGGGCGTGCACGTGCCGCCGTCCCTCTGTCGCCAGCGGCCACTCGAAGACCTGCCGCGAGCGGGAGCCGAGAAACGCGGCCAGCGTGTCGCAGAGGCCGCATCCGCACCCGGTCCAGGGGATCGACCAGTCGTCTTCGTCGCGGGGTGGCTGGTCGGCCATCGCGCGGAGTCGCTGCGCGCAGTCGCGCACGACCGCATCAAGCCCGGCTATGCTCCGCGCGCCCACGAATTTCAGTGCCGGAATCAGGCACTCCAACACGGTGTCCTCGTACTCGCACAGCGCTCCGGTAATCTCCTCGCGCAGCGTGTCGTCGGCTGCTTCCAGCAATTTCACCAATGGTGAGCTCAGCAGTTCCAGCTGCGGTCGGCGGATTTCGCCGCGCGCGGTGGTGATCCAAAGCCGGAGCCTGCCGTCCATCCAGTGCCACGCCCGCGCGGCCAGCAGTCGCGCCGCTTCCGGCCGCCCGGCGGTACACAACCCTTGGCACAGGCCTGGCAACCCATCGTTGATCCACTCCGACCGGTCCGCTGTGGAGTGATGACCTTCCCTGAACCACCCCTCGATGACCTCCCGCGTCCACGCCGGGCCGTACCGCTCGGCGGCCATGGCCAGTCTCTCCGCATGGTCCCGCGTGATCATCTCCACCCGGAACGGCTCCAACAGCATTGACGCCGTGTCGGCAACGCCCAAGGCCCTGCCCGGCGTCGCCGGCACACCCGTGACTTCCTCGCACTCCTCACCAACGTAGCGGCCACAGACCCCGCAACCACCGCCCGCGCAGCCCGCGACCTCTTCGCCGACCCCGTCAACACGGCCTGCGTTCTGCTCTCAACCGACGACACCCGCCGCACCGAACAACGACTCCGCAACTGCATCCTCGCCACCGCGGCAACCACCGACCCAGCGCTCGCCGGAAGCTTCGCCGCCGATCTACCCGCCCTCCGCAGTGCCGATCCCCGCGACGAACCCGCGCTCCGCAACGACATCACCACCTGGTGGCGACGCCTCCTCCACACCCTCCACCGCCAACCACCGTCTGTCCCGTCGTCGTGCCCTGAACCCGGAGCGGGTCTTCTGGCAACCGCAGGACAAGCAGCCACGGACGACCCGGCCGCCCTCGACCACCTGACCACCTCACAAGCCGCGGTCGCCGTCACCCAGGCCATCTCCACAACCAGCCTCGCGCTCGCCGACCCCAGCCTCCCCGCCGACATCATGTGCTGACCCGCGTCGGCAACCGCCCATCTGTTCGGCGGCGTTTGAACCTGACCGCAGCGCGTGTCCGCATCGGTCTTCTCGTGCCGGATGCTCTTCATCGACCCGCGATGGCCGGACCGGTCTGGGGTGGGCTGATCGGGTACTGGTTGACGCACCGAGTTCCACATCGGGCCGTGTTCTCCTACGGTCAAGATCAGCGACAGGCAACTCGGCATTTTTGCGTGGTGACGGTCCAGACATTCTGAATTTGACGCCTTGCCAGAAGGGGTTTCCTGTTGCCCTTCTGATGGGAAACGGGAAACCCGGAGGCAATGGTGAGCGCGCCACCCATACTGTTCGGGGCAAAGCTGCGAGAGCTACGGCTCGCCGCAGGCTTGTCACTGAACGACCTGGCCGCCTTGGTCCACTACAGCAAAGGATACCTGAGCAAGATCGAGACAGGCCAGAAACAACCAACGGACGATATTGCCCGACGATGCGACGCGGCCCTGGGCACCAGCGGCGACCTGGTCACGCTGCTCCCTGGAAAACCGCAACACGGTCCGGCAGGGGAAACAAGTGTCGATGGCGAGGGGTGGACGATGACGCTGGTACCCGGGGGTGCAAGCTGGTTTCAACCGATGGACCGGCGTCAGGCGCTGGCGAGCGGCACCGCATCGATGCTGACCTTCGGTATCAGCGCCGGAAACACCCAGACGGCCTCCACGGTTCCGATCGACGTCTTCCGCGCCATGTTCGACCATTTTCGCCGGCTCGGCCAGTCGATGAGCCCGGCCGTGGTGTTGCCCGCGCTCGTCACCCATACCCACACACTGCGCGAACTCGCCCGCAACGCCCGTCCGGGGGAACGCGGCGAAGTCTTGACGCTGTGTGCCCGGTATGCGGAATACGCCGGATGGATGGCACAAGAATCAGGAAATGACCACGCCGCGCTGTGGTGGACCGACCGCGCCGTCGAGATGGCCGAGGCCGGCGGCGACCGCGAGATGGCGACCTATGCCGTGGTGCGGCGTGCGCTTGTCGCGTTCTACCGGGGCGACGCCCACGACACGATCGAGCTCGCGAAGCAGGCACAGAACCCGAATTCTTCGCACCGGATCAGGGGTTTGGCCGCGCAACGGGAGGCCCAGGGCCACGCGCTCGCCGGTGATTACGACCAGTGCATGCGCGGCCTGGACCGTGCAAGGGCGCTCCTGGCCGCGGCCACCAACGAATCGACGTTGCCACCGTTGGGGCCGACCAACGTGGCCGACCCGGTCGCGATGACAGAAGGCTGGAGCCTGCACGATCTCGGTCGCCCACATGAAGCCGCCTCCATATTGGACAGGGAGATGGACCGGATTCCCGGCCACGCTGTGCGCTCCCGCGCGCGCTACGGCGTGCGGCAGGCCCTGGCCCACGCGGCAAGCGGCGAGGTCGAACACGCCTGCGTGCTGACCGCGCGGATACTCGACCTTGTTGACGCCGCGGACTCAGTCACCGTCAACACCGACCTACAGCGCCTGGCCCGCACACTGGCCAGATTCCACACATCATCTGCGGTCAAAGCGATCCAGCCGCGCCTGGTCACCTCGCTACACCGCCCGTCCACTTAACACCTCCGCAAACCGATCTGTGAAGGGACATTCGTTACTCATGGGACGACCAACCGTGCCCGAGATCTTCGTCAACTACCGAACCGGTGACGGGGACCATGTGGCCGCGCTGATCGAACGAGAGCTCTCTCGCCGGTTCGGCAGTGACAGGATCTTCCGCGCCAGCAAGTCCATCCGGCCCGGCGAGAACTATCGCCACGCCTTGTCGACCGCCTCCAGCACCACCCAAGTCCTGCTGGTCATCATCGGCGAGAAATGGCTTACCCTCCCCGACGACAACGGCAATCCAGGACTGGACGACGAAGAAAACTGGACCCGCCGGGAAATCCTCAACGCCTTCGACCACGGAGCCTGGGTCATCCCGATTCTCATCGGACGAAAGACGCCGCGGTTGTCACCCCATTCACTCCCTGCCGCGCTCGCCCCGCTGGCCGACCAGCAGTCCATCACGCTGGACACCGGCGACCCCGATCCGGGCCTGGCCAAGATCGCGAAACGTCTCGTCGAACTGGTTCCCGGACTCGTCGACCGGAGTGTCGAGCGATCGGGCGATACAGGGCACACCCGCAACCAGCTCAACGGGACCGTGTCCGGCGTCTCGATCCAGGCTCGTGACTTTCAGCAGACCGGTGGCGCCGTTGGCCGAACTGTCATCCACAACGCCCACGGCCCGGTGCACACCGGCGACGGCGATCAGCACAACCAGTATCACTCGCCGACCTTCCACGGAGACGGGAACAACTACATCACCGGTAAGAACACCGGCGGTATCCACCAGAAGTTCGGGCGAAGCAGCGACAAGGACAACAACCAGTGACCGAAATCAACGACCTGCACGGTCCGGCACACTTCGGCAACGGTGACCTGTATAACGACTCCACCATCGTCCAGATCCTGGCAGACCTCAGACAACGCATCCCCCGCCTGATCCCCGAAGACGACCTGAAGTGGCTCGACCGACGTTTCGTAGCACCACCAAACCTGGCCGCTGCCCGCCACCGGCTGCATGACCACCGCACCGTCTTTCTTAGGGGACAACCCGGCAGTGGTCGACTCACCGCGGCCAAGATGCTTCTCCACGAACTACGCGACCAATCCGGCCCGTTCACCCCGCTACCCGAAGAAGACGACCTCAACCCCAACGACGTTCATCCTCAAAGCAGACTCCTGCTCGACCTCTCCCATTCCGACACCGCGATCGTGAACGCACGACGAGCGCAACTGCCCACCATGCGTGCAGTCCTGCCCGAGCGCCACGCGTACCTGGTCGTTGTACTCCCCGACAACGTCGATCCGCACGCCGACCTGGACCTACTCCAGCACACGGTGCCCATCGGGAAGCCGCTCGGTGACCTGGTGCTCCGGCGCCATCTCGACGCCGACGGCATCCACCTCACTGATGACGACCTCGCGCTCCCCGCGCTCAAAGCCCACATCGACGGCCCCATGCGCGACATCGCCGGCCTTGCCATCTCGGTACGTCAGGCCGCCGCGGCGAACCCCCACGCCAGCACAGCCGACTGGCTGGAGGGGGCCATCGCGGTCAACGACCGCACCGTCGAGGTGGCACAACGAATAAACGACCGTCCCTCGATCCGAGACCGTGCGGTCCTGCTGGCCACCGCGATGTGCCCCGACGCAACCAGAGACGCCGTGTTCTTCGCCGCCCAAAAATTGCTCGACGTCGTCGGACCGCCTACCGGTGAACGACCCAGACTGGAACAGGACGGCTACCTCAAACAACTCACCACCCTGGAAATCGAGGTCAACGACGAACGAGTCCGGTTCGCCAGCTTCCACTACGACCACACCGTCCGCGTTCATTTCTGGGACAACTACCCTGACCTGCGCGCCTCGTTCTGCGCATGGACCGACCACCTCGTAGAACTCCCGTGGCTGACCTTCACGGAACGGGAAGACCTGCTCGACCGCTTCCTCGAACAAGCACTACGCACCAACTGCGCCAACGAAGTAGCGAACCTGGTCAATCGGTGGGCGAACGCACAAGTACGTGGCCGCCCCATACGCCTGCGGTTCGCCGCGCAGGCACTCACCACCGGCCTCAACGATGACGACCACGGCCGATGGTTCCGGGATCTCGTTTACGCGTGGGCCACCAGCAATCAACTACCCCACTATGTGGGATCGCTGCTGGTGCGTGTGTGCACCGAGGTGATAGCCCCTCTCTACCCCGAACAGGCCGTGGTCCGACTACATCAACGAGCCAGAAGAGAGGGTACGAACGCCCCGCCGCCCACAGCCAGAGACGCATTGCGCGAGCTAACGACCAATGACCCAATCCTGTTCCGCTTTCTCCTGCAACGGATCGTCGACCGAATCGAGAAACAACGATCACCCGTCGACCAGGCCTTGTTCCTCGATCTGATCAACTCGCCCACCCTCACCGACACACACAACCGCACCCAGCCCCTCGCCGCGGACCAGACCGTGCACGCGCAACTCGTACGCGGCTGGTACACCATCCTGCGACAAGATCCCGCTACGGTCTCCCACGCGGTCCGTCGCTGGCTGTCCACCGCAGCCGATACCCACGACCCCCAATTGTTACTTCACATCATCGTGGACGCGGCCGATCACGATGTACAGCGCTTGGCCACGCTCCATGTACTGGCACGCGACTGGAGCCACACGCTCAACCCGCGCTCCAACCTTCCACGAATTCTTACCCGCCTTATCGACGCCACCCAAGGAATCCACCCACTCGGGGACCGACTCCACCAAGGAAACAACACCATGACCAGACAAAACCGCATCCTCGCGGCTGGACTCGCGACCGCCTTCGCGCTCCCGCTCGTCGCCGGCCTGCTCCTGAATTGGCCATTCTGGATCACCGCGCCAATACTCGCCACGGTCCTCGCCGGAATATACCGAAAACTCGTACACCCCACCTACACCATCACCGACCACGTCGGAGAACTTCTCGACACAGCCGGACTCCCCTCCAACAACCCCATTCGCGACCTTACCGCGCACCGAATCGCAGAACTGATCGAAGCCAGCGGCAACACTCGTGTGGCCACCGAAATACGCCGCGAATTCGACCCCCCACGTCCTTGACTCAGTTTGACAAAGCCCGTTCCACCACTCCCATAAGTTCAGCCAACGTCGCCCCCGCGCCAGCGGGGATGGTTCGACCACGGGGCGGTTCTTCCTGAGCGCGGCCCTGTCGCTCCCGCGCCAGCGGGGAACGCCGCCGTACGGGCCCTACCGCGGCCGAGGAACGCTCGAACCGACCATGAGCTGCCTTCCGTGCCGCAGCGGTGCGCGCCGCACGGTCCTTCGTATTGGCCCACGACACATGCGCCGCGAGCTTGGCCCGCAGGATGCGCTGGGCCGGTGTCATTCCCGCCATACCCACCACCCCACCGCACCCCTGTCACCCGCCCACTACCGCGCCGGCAACCGACCACGGTGCCCGTACCCGATCACCAAGGCGCATCGTGCGGCCCTCGGCAATTTCCGCACAACGATCTCTCCCGAACCGCTGTACCGTCCAGACGTCCAGATCACGCACCCGACCGGTACGATGAGCGAACATGATCAACAACGGGGAGGGCACCGTGAAAGACCCGTTTCCGCCCCAGGGCGTCGACCTGGAGCGGCCGAGCGTGGCCCGGGTCTACGACTGGTACCTCGGCGGCACCGCGAACTGGGCGATCGACCGGGAGTTCGGCGAGAAGGTCCTCGCCTCATTCCCCCTGATCCGCCCCATCGCCATCGCCAACCGACTGTTCCTGCACCGCGCCGTACGGCACCTGGTCGGACTGGGCATCCGCCAGTTCCTCGACATCGGATCCGGCGTACCGACCATGGGACACACCCACCAAGTCGCCGGCGAGATAGCGCCCGACTCCCGCGTCGTCTACGCCGACTACGAACCCGTCGCCGTGGCCCACTCCCAGATCCTGCTCGAAAAACACGGAGACCCGGCACGCCACGCCGCGATCAACGCCGACCTGCGCGACCCGGACAAACTCTGGCAACAAGCCATCGACACCGGAGTACTCGACCCCAACCAGCCGGTGGCGCTGCTGATGGTCGCGGTACTCCACGTCCAACAACCCGGCCCGGACGGCACCGACATCGGACCCGACGCCGTAGCCCGCTACCGGGAACTGCTGCCCTCCGGCTCCTACCTGGCCCTCTCCCACATCTCCGACGACGGCGTACCACCCGAAGTCGGCAAAGGCCTCGTCGACCTCAAACGGATGTACGACGCATCCAGCAGCCCGGTGATCTGGCGACCCCGCAACGAGTTCCGGTCGCTGTTCGGCGACTTCGACCTCATCGAGCCCGGACTGGTATGGACACCCGACTGGCACCCGGAGGCGAGCAGCCCCGATGCTCCGGAGATCGAATTCGACACCCCCTCGGAATCGGTGATCCTCTGCGGCGTCGGCCGCAAACCCTGACCGACACCAGCGCCCGCCACACAGACCGGCACTCTCCGCAGCGCGAGCGCTCCGCGTCCGCGACGACGGTCCTGTACGGCCACTTCGACCGTCACGTTGCGCTGTGCCGGTGGCATCCCTTCCATCACCACCAGCACAGCGCCCCCTGCCATCCACCGCCAACGGCGACAGACGATGGCCGACTGCGTTCTACACCCGGTCACCATCAGGGGTCCCACCCGGAGTCCACTCAGTGAGCCAGGCTTCCAGGTCAGGGAATCTTGGGTCGGCCGAGATGACCTCGGCGATGCCGACATAGGTCCGGCCCGGGACCGTTGGACGGGTTCCACAGCATGTCCGGGGCGTTCCGGAGTTGAAAACTGTAACTCATCAGAAAACTCCAACAAGATGGTCAGGCCAGGGCGGGTAGGTGGCTCCTACTTCAGTGCAATGGTGTGCCCCCTCCGGCCGTATCTACAGGCCGCGCTGGGAATCGTCCAGCGGGTCGACCGATGTACTTGCGCGGTCGAGTATCTCCAACGTCACCAAAATGAACCCACCGACTGGCGGGCGGCGTCTTCGGCTTGCTTCTGCGTGACTGTTAAACGCGTCCGCCGCTAAATTCTTTGCGGCGTTCGCCAGATAGCCATTGATCTCGGCCACATGCGCAGAGGCGTCGGCGTCACGCGGTTGGGCTGGAATTGACCAACGTTGGCCGCCCGGAGGCAGCGGCCCACACGCCTGCGCCTGACTCTCAGCGTTATTCCGGCGTGGGCCGTCGTCATGTGTCCTGTCGGTGATGTTGGCGTGACTGGTCAAGTGACCGGCCACGGATGATGGTCAACTGGACGCGCCGGAGAACCTCAAGGTCGACGGTGGGGTCACCCGCGACGGCGATCAGGTCCGCCGTGTAGCCGGGAGCGATCCGCCCCCGACGAGCTCCCACCCCGAGCGCATCGGCGGCCACTTGCGTGGCGGAGGCAAGCGCGTCGACGGCCGACAGACCGCAGCGCTGCAACAAAAGCAGCTCATCGACCAGGTCTCCAAATCCCACGTCTCGCCAACCCGCGTCGGTGCCGGCAATGAGTCGCACGCCGGCGGCGTAGCAGTCGCCGACACTGCGGATCACCGCGTCAGTCCGCCGCAGAGCGTCGTCGAGGTCGGCGCGCGCCTGGCTGTCCGACGGCGAGTCTCGTAGCCGGCGGCGGAGCAACGGGACACGGTGGGCGGTAGCCCAGATCGTCGGACAGATAACGACGCCGGTTGCCGCAAGCCGCTCCAGTGTCGCGCCGTGCGCCAAGGTCGAGCCCGGCTGATACAGCCATCCGTGTTCGAAGTGACGAACTCCGGCGTCGAGTCCAAGCGAAATGGTGTCGGCATTAAGAGCGTGCACCGTGACCGGGAGCCCGTGAGCGCGGGCGGTTTCGACCACTGCTCGCAGTTCGTCGGCGGTGTATGTCGAGACCAACGGATCTGTTCCCGGCGTGCCGCCGCCGCATCCGATCACTTTGATCCAGTCGACGTTCGCCTTGGCCAGGTCGTGGACAGCCTCCCTCAGCCCCCGCACCCCGACGACCTCCCGGCCCACACTGTGGGCATGGCCCCTTGGCGGCGTGAGCGACGGTCCAGCGACCAAGCAATGTGGCAGTCCCGTCGTGGCCGTGTCGCGTAGCCGGATCATGCTGTCACCCGGGCTCCCGCAGTCCCGGACTGTCGTGATGCCCGCTTGTGCCGCACAACGTAAGTTGCCCGCCGCGACGTCGGAAAGCTCTTGCGGCCCGTTCGATAGGGACGTCCCGCCGCGGAGTGTCGCGTGGACATGAGAATCGATCAGCCCGGGAAGCAACGTCGCTCCGGGAAGGTCCATGACCATCGTCCCTGGCCCGTGCGCGGGGTCTTGGTGCGCCCCGACCGTGGTGATCACTTCGTCGGTGATCAGTACCCGCGGGGATGTCAGCCGGTTCGCTCCGTCAAACAGGGCGTCGGCGCGCAGTAGCAGACTGCTCACTAGGCCACCATCCCTTCTGCAGCCCGGGCCGATAGGGTTGTGATCCCTCGGTCCC
>NZ_JBHUKR010000024.1:0-242864 GCF_042684065.1 Amycolatopsis pigmentata
AACAAAGCTCTACTGGCTATAGTTCACTAGCACACTGTTGAGTTCTCAAACAACACGCAGCCAAGCTGCTTCTGAAGTTCATGTCCTGAAGAAGGGAAGCCCGTACCCCTACTTGTTTGTAGTGGTAGTTGGCCGACCCTCCCCAGGGCCATCGCGGAACGTTACTCGGTTCGGCTCGTGGTGTCAACACCACCCGGCCCGAAACCTGACCTCGGAGGTTTTCACCCCGTCGGCCCGGTGTCCCTGGCGACGAAGAAAAGATTACACGGGGCGGAACCACCCCGGAACAGGGGGTCCCCTGTTCGTGAAAACCGCAGGTCAGAGCACCGGTAGCAAGGTGCGCAGCTCGTACGGGGTCACCGCGCTCCGGTAGTTGTCCCACTCGACTCGCTTGTTGCGAAGGAAGAAGTCGTAGACGTGCTCGCCGAGCGCCTCCGGGAGCAGCTCTGAACGCTCCATCTCCGACAGCGCCTCGCCGAGGTTCTGTGGCAACTGCTCGTAACCCGCCGCCTTCCGCTCGGCGTCGCTCAGGGACCAGATGTTGTCCTCCGCGGGCGGAGGCAGCTCGTATCCCTTCTCGATCCCTTTCAGGCCGGCCGCCAGGACCACCGAATAGGCGAGATAGGGGTTGCAGGCAGAGTCGATCGTGCGAATCTCCACCCGCCGCGACGACGCCTTACCGGGTGAGTAGTTCGGCACCCTGACCAGTGCGGAGCGGTTGGCCCGGCCCCAGGAGACGGTCGTGGGAGCCTCTCCGCCACTGATGAGCCGCTTGTACGAATTCACCCACTGGTTGGTGACCGCCGAGATCTCCCGCGCGTGGTAAAGCACACCGGCCACGAAGGCCTTGCCCGTTTCGGACAACTCGTACGGTTCCTCCGGATTGTGGAAAGCGTTACGGTCGCCCTCGAACAGGGACACGTGCGTATGCATCCCGGAGCCGGGCTGGGCGGTGAAGGGCTTGGGCATGAACGTCGCCCGCACCCCCTGCGTCAGCGCGACCTCCTTGATCACATAGCGGAAGGTCATCACGTTGTCGGCCATGGTCAGCGCGTCGGCGTAGCGGAGATCGATCTCCTGCTGGCCCGGCGCGCCTTCGTGATGACTGAACTCGACCGAGATTCCCATCGCCTCGAGGGTCTCGATCGCGTGACGCCGGAAGTGCGTGGCGGTGGCGTGGCTGGCTTGGTCGAAGTACCCGCCGTTGTCGGCCGGCTCGGGCTCCCGGCCGTCCTCAGGCAGGCTCGAAAGCAGGAAGAACTCGATCTCCGGGTGGACGTAACAGGTGAAGCCCGCCTCACTCGCCTTGGACAGCTGGCGGCGCAACACATGGCGTGGATCCGCCCAGGACGGTGACCCGTCGGGCATCGCGATATCGCAGAACATCCGGGCGGAGTAGTGGCCCCCCTCGGGGGTTTCCCAGGGCAGCACCTGGAACGTTCCGGGATCGGGCTTGGCGACCATGTCCGACTCGTAGACCCGCGCGAAACCTTCGATGGCCGATCCGTCGAACCCGATGCCGTCGTTGAAGGCACCCTCGAGTTCGGCCGGCGCCACCGCCACCGACTTGAGGAATCCCAGGACATCGGTGAACCAGAGCCGGACGAACCGGATGTCACGTTCTTCCAGCGTGCGCAGCACGAACTCCTGCTGGCGATCCATGTCCGAACCCTATGCTCGCCGTGTTAACACCATGTTTCCGGCCTCCTTCGCCGTCGTGTAGGCGGGAATCGACATCGACATGGCCGCCGCGAAGGCGCACAGCCCACCTGCGAGATACCAGGCGAGGTCGTAGCTGCCCATGTGGTCGTGGATAAGGCCGGCCCCCACCGCCGCCACCGAGGCACCGATCTGGTGCGAGGCGAACACCCAGCCGAAGACGATGGGGCCACTGAGACCGAACCGCTCGCGACAAAGGGCAACGGTGGGAGGCACCGTAGCCACCCAATCGAGTCCGTAGAAGATGATGAACGCCCACATCGGCGGTTCGGTCGTCGGCGCGAACAGGTGTGGGAGCAGGATCAGCGACCCGCCGCGCAGGAGGTAGTACGCGCCGAGGAGGTGGCGAGGGTTCATCTTGTCGGTCAGCCATCCGGAAGCGATCGTGCCCGCCACGTCGAACAGTCCGACCAAGGCGAGCAGCGAGGCGGCAGTCGTGGCCGGCATCCCGTGGTCGTGAGCCGCGGGCACGAAATGGGTTCCGACCAGGCCGTTCGTCGATGCGCCACAGATCGCGAAACCGCCCGCCAGGAGCCAGAACGCACCGGTGCGGCCTGCGGAGGCAAGAACTGTCAGCGCGCGTCGCGCCGTACCCCGAACCGGTTCCGGCCTGGGTTCCGGTCCCGCCGCGCCAAACGGTGTCGTACCCACGTCCGCGGGGTGATCACGCAGTAGAAGCAAGGCCACCGGCACGACCGCGAGGGCCACTCCCGCGATGACCAGGGAGGCCGACCGCCACCCGCTCGTGGCGGCGAGCGCGGCGACGAGTGGCAGGAAGACCAGTTGTCCCGCCGCTCCGGCGGCGGTCAGCACTCCGCTCACCAGGCCGCGATGCCGGACGAACCAGCGTCCGGTCACCGTCGCGACGAAGGCCAGGGCCATCGAGCCGGTACCGGCCCCGACCAACACACCCCAGCACAGCAGAAGCTGCCAGCTCTCCGTCATGATCACGGTCAACCCGCTGCCGGCGGCGACCAGCACGAGGGCGCCGGCGACCACCCGGCGCATTCCCAGCCGCTCCATCAGCGCGGCGGCGAACGGTGAAATCAGGCCGTAAAGGACGAGGTTGATCGACACCGCGGCCGAGATCGTGCCTCGCGACCAACCGAACTCGGCGTGCAGTGGCTCTATGAGCACTCCCGGCGCGGAACGGAAACCCGCGGCGCCGACCAGGGCCACGAAAGCGGCGAAAGCGACGAACCAGGCTCTGTGAATCGTTTTCAGTCGGGTCACCGGATCAGCTTGATCGATCTCCGGCAGGCATTCGAGTGGCCGGAGCGCCATTATGTGCAAGAATCCGGCCATGCATCGAGTCGTCGTCCTGGCCATCGAGGAAGTGGTCGGCTTCGACCTCAACATCCCGCCGCTGGTCTTCTCGTCGGCCTCTCATGACGGACGGCCGCTCTACGATGTGCGGATCTGCGGCGTCGACGATCGCCCGGTGCGGGCCAGTTTCGGCTACACGGCGAAGTTCGACCACGGGCCGGAAGCGCTGGCCGATGCGGACACCGTGATCATCCCGGGAACGCGGGTTCATGGGCCGCGCCGGAACGGGACCTTGCCGGGGCCCTTGGCGGATGCGCTCGCGCTCATTCCTCCGCACGCCCGAATCATGTCGATCTGCACCGGGGCATTCGTCCTCGCCGCCGCCGGCATCCTGGATGGAAGGCGGGCGACAACGCATTGGGCCCATGCCGCCACCTTCCGGAAGCTTTACCCACGGGTCGACCTGGACGAGAACGTGCTCTTCGTGGACGACGGGAAGGTGCTGACCTCGGCGGGCCTCGCCGCCGGAGTCGATCTGTGTCTTCACGTCGTCAGAGCCGATCACGGCAGCGCTGTCGCCAACCACGCGGCGCGCTACTGTGTCGTGCCGCCCTGGCGAGACGGTGGCCAGTCGCAGTTCATCGACCGGCCGCTGCCGGAGCCTGGCGACGGAAGTACGGCGAAGACACGGGCCTGGGCGCTGGAACGACTGGACGAACCACTCGACCTGGCGACGCTGGCCGGGCACGCACGAATGAGCGTGCGGACCTTCAGCCGGCGGTTCCGGGCCGAGACGGGGCTGTCCGCCCGTGCTTGGCTGAACCAGCAACGGGTGCTCCACGCGCGACACCTGCTCGAGACCACCGACCTGCCGATCGACCGCGTGGCCGCCGAGGCCGGGTTAGGTACCGCCGCGTCGTTGCGGCAGCACATGCAAGCCGCGATCGGCGTCGCACCGCTGGCCTACCGCCGCACCTTCTCGCGGTCCTGACCGGCTACCGTTAGCGACATGCTCAGCCGCACCGCTGGTGTTTTCCTGCTGACCTTCGCGCTGGTGAGTGGCTGCGAATCTTCCCCCGACGCCAGTGGCCCCCTACCTGGCGGGAGTGACCTCCTTTCCGCCGCGGCGGCGAGCTTCGACGCCATCCGCACCGTGCGGTACGAATTGAACGTGAGCGGCACGATTCCGGGGCTCGACGTCCGTGAGGTCGACGGGCAGGCCGGGCGGGATGGTCCGGCTTACGGGCATGCCGATGTGCAGCAGGGGACGACTCGGATGCAGATGACGTTCCTCGTCGACGGGCGGGCGTTGTACCTGACCGACGAGCACGGCAACCGGACACAACGCCCGGTTCCGGAGCCCTACGGCCCTGACGTGCTGCTCGATCCGTCGCGGGGCTTGCCACGGCTGCTCAGTGGAGCCACGGAGTTGAAGACGGAGACCCGCGAGGACGTCAAGGGAGTGCAGACCTACCGGATCACCGGCGAACTCGCGCGGTCTGTCGTGTCGAGTGTGGTGCCGGCGATTCAGGCTGACGTGGACGTCAAGTTCTGGGTGACCCAGAGCGAACCGCGTGAGCTGGTGCGGGTGTGGATGCAGGTGCCGCCTCGGCAACCGAACGAAGGCGCGGTCATGTTGGAACTCGGGTTGTCCGACGTGAACGCGCCGATGAGCACGGTTGCCTCGGGGTGAGGCGGGGGCGGTGGTTGGGGAGGAAGGAATGTTTACTACGGACTATCCGTAGTAAACATTCCTTCCTCCCCAACGAGCGCAGGCGGGCGTCAGGGGGCGCAGTGGGTGCCCGGGGCGGGCATGGTGCCGTCGACGAGATAGGCGAGCGCCGCGATGTCGACGCACTGGTTGCCGTGCAGGAAGGCGGTGTGCTGAGCGCCGTCGAAGGTGAGGAGTCCGCCGCCCAACGCCGACGCGAGGTTGACACCGGCCTGGTGAGACGTCACTGGGTCGTCGGTCCCTGAGATGACGAGCGGCGGTGCGAGGCCCGGCACGAACGGTCGGTGCGGATGTGAGGTGCCGGGGACCGGCCACGAAGCGCAGATATCCAGTTCGGCGCGATCCGGACGCCCGTCACCGAGAAACGGTGCCATGTCGTTAGCCCGCCGGCGGGCCGCGTCGATCGCCGCCGGATCGGTCGCGCGGGGGTTGTCGACGCACCGAACCGCGTAGTACCCGTCCTGAAGGGACGAGTAATGCCCGTCCGGTCCACGTTCGTAATACCGGTCGGCGAGCCGGAGAAGCACACTCCCGTCGCCGGACCCCAGCAGACCCAATGCCGTGTTCAGCACGGGCCACGACTGCTCGGAGTACATGGCTTCGACGACAGCGGTGATCGCGTCGTCGAAGGACAGCTTGCGCCTGTCCCCTGTCGCCGCCGGAACGGTCTTCAGCGGCCGGACCAGATTTTCGAAAACACCGGTCGCCCGCGCTGGGTCCGAGCCGAGTGCGCAGCCGGTGTGGCGCGCGCACTCCTTCGCGAACAAGGCGAACGCACGATTGAAGCCCTGTCCCTGTGCGATCAACGAATCCGGCTCCGACTCGGTGGGATCGACCGCGCCGTCGAGCAGCAACGCCCGGACGTTCCGGGGAAATGCCTCCGCATAGCGGTAACCGATCTGGGTGCCGTACGAATAGCCGAGATAGCTCAGCTTTTCGTCGCCGATCACGACGCGGAGCACATCCAGATCCTTGACGACGTCCCGGGTGCCTACGTTCGCCAGCATCTCGGTGCCGTGGTCCGTGCGCTCCGCACACTTCGCCGCGAAGTCACCAAAATCGCCGCTCGCGCGCTCTGAGTCCCATTCGGCATCGGTCAGGCACCGGATCCGGGGTTCGCTGGCACCGATGCCGCGTGGGTCGAACCCCACCAGGTCGAAGCGCAGCCCGATCGCGTCGCTGGAGACGGTGTTCACCAGGCGCGCCGCCGCCTCCATGCCCGACTCGCCAGGGCCCCCGGGGTCCATCACCAACGAGCCGATCCGATTCACCGGATCGAGCGCCTTGTAGCGCAGGACGCCGACGGAGATAGTGTCACCGTGCGGTCGTGAATAGTCCAGGGGGACGGTCAGCCTGGCGCACTCGATCCCTGTCGCGCGGAACGCCTCGCTGCTCTGGCTATCCGTCGCGTAAGGCGCGCAGTCACCCCACGAGAGCTTCTGTTCGTAGAAACGGTCGAGGACGTGGGCATCCGCGACGGGCGATGGCGCCGGATGTTGCGGCTCGTGCGTCGTGGTGCACGTCGTCAATGTGCCGATGAGCAGAGCGACGCCTGCGTAGTGGAGCAATGAACGTTTACTACCGATAGTCCGTAGTAAACGCCCCTTCCTGCCCTTCAGCGGTCGGCGGTCCGGTTCGGCGAGCATCGGTCACATCGTGCCAGCGCGATCACCCACTGGCACAACGTTGTCCGGCCGCCGGAAGCGTGCCGTTGATCAAGTAGGCGGCGCCCACGTCGTCAACGCACTGGTTGCCCTGCAGGAAAACCGTGTGCTGGGTGCCCTCGAAGGTCAGGAGTGCACCGTTCATCGCCTTCGCGAGGTTCACTCCGGCCTGGTAGGGAGTAGCTGGATCATTAGTGGTCGAAATCACCAGAACGGGTGGCACGCCGCTGGCCTTCGGCTCGTGCGGTTTCGAGGTGTTCGGCACGGGCCAGTACGCACACGAATCCAGCGCCGCTCCGTTCGGCCGGCCATCGTCGAGGAACGGCGCCACCTGGTCGTAGCGGGTTTGCGCGTTGAGGATCTTCGTTTTGTCCGTCACCGGCGGGTCGTCCACACAGCGCACCGATGTGAAGGCGTCTTGCGTGTTCGAGTAGTGCCCACGATTGTCGCGCTCGTTGTATTCGTCGGCCAGCGCCATGAGACTCGTACCACGGCCACGCTTCAGCTGGTTCAAACCGGCGTTGAGTGGTTGCCAGAGCTGCTGTGTGTAGAGCGCCTGGATGGCTCCGAGCGTCGCGTCGTCGAAGGTGAGCTTTCGCCCGTCGCCTACGTCGACCGGGTGACTGATCAAGGGACGAACCAGGTTCTGGACCATCGCGCTCGCCGCGGCGGGGTTACTGCCGAGCGCGCAGTCCTGGCGCGGCGCGCACCATGCCGCGAACTGGGTGAAGGCTTTCTCGAACCCGGCACCCTGCTCGACCATCGAGTCCAGTTCGTCCTGGTTGGGATCGAGCGCCCCGTCCAGCACCATCGCCCGGACGTTGTCCGGGAACTGCTCGGCATAGGTGTAGCCGAGCCGGGTGCCGTAGGAATAGCCGAGATAGGTCAGTTTCCGCTCGCCCAGCACTGACCGCAGCACGTCCATGTCCTTGGCCACGTCGCGAGTGCCCAGATTCTCCAGCATCGCCGCCCCATGCCCCGTCCGTTGCGCACATTTGACGGCGAAGTCCTTGGCTTCCGCCTCTCGTTTGGCCACGCCGACGGGCGAGCCGTCGGTGTCGAGGTCTTCGGCGCGCTCGGTGTCCCGTTCGGCATCGGTCAGGCAGTGGACCTGGGGCTCACTGGCCCCGATGCCCCGGGGATCGAAGCCGACCAGGTCGAAACGCCGCCTGACCTCACTCTGTGAAAGTTGCCCGGACAACCCGGCAACCTGTTCCATACCCGACGCGCCGGGACCACCCGGATTGATCACGAGGGCTCCCACGCGGGCGCCGGAGTCCGTCGCCCTGTGGCGTAGAAGGCCGAGAGTAATCGTGTCACCCTGCGGTTTCGAGTAGTCCAACGGAACCGTCAGCCGGGCACAGTCCAGTCCTTCGCCGCTGAAGGCGGACTGGGCGTCCTGAGACTTCGCGTAAGGGGCGCAGTCACCCCAGGCCAGGGGCTGCGAGTAGAACTTCTCCAAACCTGCCGGCACCGGGCCGGTTGGTCCCTTCGACTCGATCGAAGTCTGCTGGTGCCCGGTCGCCGGCTGTTGCGGGGAGCACGCGGCCACCGACGCCAGTAGGACGACACAGGACAAAACGGCTACCCGAGCGGTTCGTTTGACGAGGGGCACCGCGTGATCGTGCCATCCTGGCAGGGAGCACATATGCACCACTGTGGCATCAGGTGTGGCACGTTGGTGTGAGTTACCGGACACAAGACAGGAGACCAGGGGTGCCAGCACTGATCAGCCGGATGGGCAAGCGGCTTCGCCGCCTCATCGAGCGTCCGGCCAGCATCGAGCTGACTCGGTACGAAGCCCTTCTCCCGGCCGTCGGGGAGCTCGAGCCCGACGTCGAGAAGCTCACCGACGCCGAGCTGACCGAGCGGACCGCCAAGCTCAGGGAGCACCCGCAGTTCGGTGACGACGAGCTGGTCGAACTCTGTGCGCTCGGCCGTGAGGCCGCACGCCGTGCGCTCGGCGAACGCACCTTCGACGTGCAGTTGCTCGGCACCCTGGGACTGCTGGCGGGCCACGTGGTGCAGATGGAGACCGGCGAGGGAAAGACCATGGCCGGCGCGCTCGCGGCGGCCGGATATGCCCTTCAGGGCAAGCGAGTGCACGTCATTTCGGTCAACGACTATCTGGCACGTCGTGACGCCGAGTGGATGGGGCCGCTCTATCGGCTGCTCGGTGTTTCCGCCAACTGGGTGGAGCCCGCGCTCACCCGCGAGGAACGACGGGCTGCCTACGCCGCGGAGGTCACTTACGGCGCGGTCAGCGAAATAGGCTTCGACGTCCTGCGTGACCGGCTTGTCACACGGCCGGAGGACGTCGTGCAGCCGGAGCCCGAAGTCGCGATCGTGGACGAAGCGGACTCGGTACTGGTGGACGAGGCCCGGGTGCCGTTGGTCATGGCCGGTTCGGTGGACGCTGCCGTCGCGGACGTGGAGGTCGCCAACGTCGTACGCCGGCTCCGGCTGGGACTGCACTACGAGACCGACTCGGACGGCCGGAACGCCTGGCTGACCTCGGCCGGTGCCTCCGTGGTGGAAAAGGCGCTGGGTGGCATCGACCTCTATGGGGATTCGGGGTCGGACCGGCTCGCGGCGGTGAATGTGGCGTTGCATGCCCATGCGCTGCTGACCCGCGATGTCGACTACCTGGTCCGGGACGGCAAAGTCCAGCTGATCAACGCGTCCCGGGGTCGCGTCGCCGAACTGCAACGCTGGCCGGACGGGTTGCAGGCCGCCGTCGAAGCCAAGGAGCAGCTGCCCGCGACCGACCGCGGGGAGATCCTCGATTCGATCACGGTCCAGGCTTTGCTGGCCCGCTATCCGCAGGTCGCCGGCATGACGGGTACCGCGGTGGCGGTCGCCGAGCAACTGCGCGAGTTCTACCGGCTGGAGGTGGCGGTCATCCCGCCCAACAAGCCGAACGTTCGCGAGGACCAGCCGGACCGGATCTTCGCGTCGCCGTCCCAGAAGTTGCGAGCCATCCAGGCCGAGATCCGCAGCGTGCACGAGACCGGGCGACCGATCCTCGTCGGGACCCAGGATGTCGCCGAATCCGAGGAGCTGGCCGAGAAGCTCGCCAAGGTCGATTTGCCGTGTGTCGTACTCAACGCCCGTAACGACGCGGAAGAAGCCGCGATCATCGCCGAGGCCGGCACCTACGGTGCGGTGACCGTGTCGACCCAGATGGCCGGGCGGGGCACCGACATCCGGCTGGGCGGGGCCGACGGCAAGGACCGCGAGCGTGTCGCCGAACTGGGCGGCCTGCACGTGATCGGCACCGCGCGCTATCCCAGCAGCCGGCTCGACGGGCAGCTCCGCGGACGGTCCGGCCGGCAGGGCGACCCGGGCAGTGCGGTCTTCTTCGCCAGTCTGAACGACGAACTGGTCCTGGCACACGCGCCGGACGTGCCGGAGGGAATCGAGGCCGACGACGAGACCGGGGAGATCAGCGACCCGGCCGCGCAGCGGCAGATCAACCACGCGCAGCGAGTGGCCGAAGGTGTGCATCTGGAGGTCCATCGCAACACCTGGCGCTACACCCGGCTGATCGAGCATCAACGCCGCGAACTGCTCGATCACCGGAGCAAGCTGCTGCGCTCGGAACTGGCGGCCGAGACGCTGGAAAAGGCTTCGGCGGACCGCTACGCCGAGCTCGCCGAGGCGTTGGAGAAGGACACGTTGGTGCAGGTGTGCCGGGAAATCATGTTGTATCACCTGGACGAGCTGTGGTCGGATCACCTGGCATTCCTCACCGACGTGCGCGAAAGCATCCATCTGCGGGCGCTCGCGCGGGAAACACCGCTCGACGAGTTCCACCGGACCGCGATCCCGGCGTTCCACAAGATCATTCCGGAGGTCGAGGAGCGGTCGGTCAAGACGCTCGACGATGCCGAGATCAGCTCGGACGGCATCAACCTCGCCGCGTCAGGAGTGCGCCGGCCGACCTCGACATGGACCTACCTCGTGCACGACAACCCGTTCGACTCGGACTTCGAGCAGACGCTGAAGCAGGTGCGGAGCCTGATGCGCCGCAAGAAGGACTGAACCGCCCGGTCTTTTCGTGGAGGAAGGGGCGTTTACTACGGACTATCCGTAGTAAACGCCCCTTCCTCCGGTTCCGGGGCGGGCGCGGGGTTCGGCACATTGTGTCGTCGGAGGCGACGTGTGGGGTGACAATGTGGCTATGCCGCAGCTGAGAGTCGCGCTCGCGCAGGTCAACTCGACCGTCGGAGACATTTCGGGCAACGCACGGTCGGCCGTCGACTGGGTACGCAAGGCCGCCGATGCCGGGGCGCACGTCGTGGTCTTCCCCGAGATGTCACTGACCGGGTATCCGGTTGAAGACCTTTCGCTCCGGGAGACCTTCGCCCAGGCTTCACGGCAGGCGGTCGACGACCTGGCCCTGAGGCTGTCAGAAGCGGGGTGCGGCGACATCCTGACCTATGTGGGATACCTCGACCGGGACCAGGTCGGCCCTCGCGATGCCGCCGCCGCCCTCTACCAGGGCAAGGTGGTCGCCCGCCAGTACAAGCACCACCTCCCCAACTACGGGGTCTTCGATGAACATCGCTGGTACAAGGCCGGCGAAACCCTCGACGTCGTGGCCTTTCGCGGACTCGAGATCGGGATGGTGATCTGCGAGGACATCTGGCAGGAAGGCGGTCCGGTATCGGCGCTCGGCAGGGCCGGGGTCGATCTGGTCGTGTCACCGAACGCTTCACCTTACGAGCGCTCGAAGGATGACATCCGGCTCCCGCTCGTGGCTCGGCGTGCGGCCGAAGCGGGGGCGCCGATCGTCTATACGAACCTGGTGGGCGGCCAGGACGACCTCGTCTTCGACGGCGACTCGATCGTGGTCGACGAAGATGGGGAACTGCTCGGCAGGGCACCGCAGTTCACCGAGCACCTCCTGGTGGTCGATTTCGACCTGCCGGGGAGCGGGCAGGCCGCGGAAGGTGAATTCGAAGGGCTCCAGGTTCGCCGCCGCGTCGCGAGCACGGACCCGGCGCCGGCCTACGAGCCATTGAGCGAGCCCCCGATCAGCGAGCCGCTCTCCGAGGAAGCCGAAGTGTGGTCGGCACTCGTCGTGGGCCTGCGCGACTACGTGCACAAGAACGGCTTCAGGTCGGTGATCTTCGGTTTCTCCGGCGGCATCGACTCCGCCGTCGCCGCGGCGCTCGCCGTGGACGCGCTCGGGGCCGATGGCGTCTACGGCGTGTCGATGCCTTCGAAGTACTCGTCGGAACACTCGCGGTCGGACGCGGCCGAACTGGCCCGGCGCCTGGGATGCCACCTGCGCGTCGAGCCGGTCGCGGACATGGTCGACGTCTACGTCAAGCAGCTGAACCTCGGCGGCACTGGCCTGGCCGAAGAGAACATCCAGGCGCGGGCCCGGGGCATGCTGCTGATGGCATTGTCGAACCTGGAGGGTCATCTGGTCCTCGCCACCGGCAACAAGACGGAGCTGGCGGTGGGGTACTCGACGATCTATGGCGACGCGGTCGGCGGCTTCGCCCCGATCAAGGACGTGTTCAAAACACACGTGTGGGCCCTCGCGCGGTGGCGCAACGCCGAGGCGGAGAAGCGCGGCGAGGTGCCGCCGATCCCGGAGAACTCGATCATCAAACCGCCTTCGGCCGAGCTGCGTCCCGGACAGTTGGACACCGATTCGCTGCCCCCTTATGCGTTGCTCGACGACATTCTCGATGACTACGTCGAAGGCGACCGCGGTTACGAGGACCTGCTCGCGGCCGGCTTCGAGGCCGAAACGATCGACCGGGTGATCCGCATGGTGGACCGGGCGGAGTACAAGCGGCGTCAGTACCCGATCGGCACGAAGATCACTTTCAAGGCGTTCGGGCGTGATCGCCGACTGCCGATCACCAGCGGATGGCGCGAGGGGCAACAGCACTGAAAACCGGAGCAAGGGATGTTTCCTACGGATAGTCCGTAGTGAACGTCCCTTGCTCCACTTCGGCAGCGGGTGAGTGTGGAACCGGGAGGTGACGGTTGCGGCGCGATCCAGGAGAATCGACTGCGTGACGACGGCTCAAGGCTTCGCCGTGTTCGAGACCGCGATCGGCCATTGCGGCATCGCGTGGGGCGAGCACGGCGTGGTCAGCGTAAGACTGCCGGACCGCAGCGCGGCGATCACCCGCGGTCGGCTCCGCTCCAAGTTCCCGGAAGCGGGCGAGCTCGAGCCGCCTCGGGCGATCCGGCAGGGCATCGAGGACATTGTCGCCCTGCTGCGTGGTGAGCCCCGGAGCCTCGCCGACATCGAACTCGATCTCGACGGAGTCCCCGAGTTTCATCGTCGTGTCTATGACATCGCGCGCACGATCCCGCCGGGCCGAACGGTCACCTACGGCGAAATCGCGAACCGGCTGGATATGCCGGGGTCGGCGCAGGCCGTCGGACGGGCCATGGGCAGCAATCCGTTCCCTATAGTCGTCCCCTGTCACCGAGTGCTCGGCGCGGGCGGCAAGCTCACCGGTTTTTCCGCACCGGGTGGTGTCGAGACCAAGCGGAGGATGCTGCTCATCGAGGGCGTACCGACCGTGGAGCCCACCCTGTTCTAATGACGGTGTGCCGCTGTCGTACCGGGCGGTTTCCACGGCTTCAGCCACGGTGTCTCCGGCCAGCCCTCGACCGCGGCCATCAGCGCGAACGCAGTCGCGCCGTCGACGTGTTCCCGGATGATGTCCGCGTGTCCGGCGTGGCGTGCGGTTTCCTCGATGAGGTGGAAGAGCACCCATCGCACCGACCATGCGTCCACATCGGACGGAAACCACGGCACGCCTTTCGGGACCGGGACCGGCCTGCCGAGGTCGGGGATGCCGGCGATGATCTCTTCGGTCTCGCGGGCGACCTCGGCGTAGAAGGACAACACATCCGCGACGGTTTCGTCGGGGGCCAGGTGGAACTGGGCGAGGTGCCGTGCTTCGCGCTCCGCCATCGTGCCCCGCACGTCACGCCGGAGGATGGTGTCCATCCACCCCTTTTCGGCATGGGCGACGTGTTTGATCAGCCCGCCGACGCTCAGAGCACTCTCCGTGGGCACCAGGCGCGCCTGCTCGTCGGTCAGGCCATGCACGGCGTTGCGCAGCACGCGGCGCTGCTGGGCCAGGAACGCCAGCAAACCCTCACGCTCGTCGGCGACCGGGGGAACATGGTTGTTCATGACAGGACTCCTCTCTCGGGGTGAGGACATGGTCACATCGGGTACCGACAATTCCGCGACGGCCGGTGACGGTCGCGGCGAGAAGGCGTTGCCGCGCGCGGATGAGATCGTTCGAACCGTGCACCGCGCCGGCCCCGGACGAAGCCCCGTTAGCAGCACGCCGTCTCGGTACCGTGGCGCCCAAAGCCGATTCGGTGAATTGACGGGTTCGGGGATCGGTGGAAGACCGGACGTGGCCGACGAAATCATCGTGTCACGCACTCGATTCCGCTTCGCTCGTCCGCTCGTGCCGCGTCCACGATGGTGCGTCCTGCCCGGGCAACCCGCCCCGTGGCACGCAAGCACCGACGCTGCGATGAAAGTGCGGGATAATAGCGGACTGCCCAGTGCGGTTACGGTCGGGGTTCCCGGCGAAAACCCGACGCCACACCGTAGCCGCCAGGTTACGGGTGATCATCACCTCGCCGTTGCACCAGGTCAGAACCTGTGCTTGGATCGCAGCCGAAGCGCCGGGGCCGGTTGGGTCATGTCAGCGCGTGCGCGAAGCGGTGCACTCCGCGGCGAAGGTCCGTCGCCCGGCCCAATCAGGCAACTCAAAGTCACATTCTCAGGGTCCTCACAGCTTGCTTCTCGCACTCTATGCGCCATGCTGGTGACGAGTGACCTGCCGTTGCGAACACGCTTCGCGATCGCGGCCGCCCGCACCGCGGCGGCCGTCTCCCGGTGGACCGGACGCGGGAGCGGCGGCATGATCGGCGGCCGTATCGCGCTCAAACTCGATCCGCACGCACTGGAGCGCCTCTCTCGCGGCCGCACGGTGCTTCTGGTGACGGGTACGAACGGCAAGACGACGACCACCCTCATGCTCAGGCGCGCGATCGAGGCGCTGGCGCCCGTGGCCTCGAACGGGGACGGCGCGAACATGCCCGACGGGGTACTCGCCGCGCTGATGGCGAACCTCGACGCCCGGTTCGCGGTGCTCGAAGTCGACGAGACCTACGTGCCGTGGGTCGCCGAGAGGGTCAGCCCGGCCGCCCTGGTGCTGCTCAACCTCAGCCGCGACCAACTCGACCGGGTGGGCGAGGTCCGCAAGATCGAACGCGATTTGCGCGCGGGCATCGCCCGGCTCTCCGACACCGCGGTCGTCGCGAACTGTGACGACGTGTTGGTCGCTTCGGCGGCGGGCGCGGGAAATCATCCTGTGTGGGTCAGTACGGGACAGAGCTGGCGCGACGATTCGGTCGCCTGCCCTCGTTGCGGCCGCGCCGTCCGGCACCATCCCCAGGACAAGATGGAGTGGGACTGTGTCTGCGGGCTCGCGCGCCCGACGCCCGACTGGGTTCTCGACGGCGACTATCTGACCGGACCCGACAACCCACCCGAACAGCTGGAACTCAGCCTGCCGGGACGGGTGAACGCCGTGAACGCCGCGCTCGCGCTGGCTGCCGCCACATCCGTGGGCGTTCCCCTGTCCCAGGCGGTCGAGCGGATTCGCTCGATCACCGCAGTCGCCGGCCGGTACCAGCGGGTGCCCTACACGGGGCATGCCGTGCGCGTGCTGCTGGCCAAGAACCCCGCCGGGTGGTCCGAAACGCTGATGATGCTCGAACCCGATCAACCGGTCGTGATCGCCGTCAATGCCCGGGAGGCCGACGGCCGGGATCTGTCCTGGCTGTGGGACGTGCCGTTCGAAAAACTGCGCGGTCGCCGGGTGATCGCCACCGGAGAACGTTCCGCCGATCTCGCGGTCCGGCTCCGCTACGCCGAAGTGGATTCCGTCTCGCAGCCGGATCCACTGCGAGCCGTCGCTTCACTGGACCAAGGCCCGGTGGAGCTGATCGCCAACTACACCGCCTTCCGGGAAGTCAACGTCAGGCTGGCCGATGCCCACTGAATCAAAGATCGAGATCGGCCTGATCCTGCCCGACGTACTGGGTACCTATGGCGACTCAGGCAATGCCACCGTTCTCTGCAAGCGGTTGCAGTGGCGTGGCATCGATGCCACCGTGCTCCCGGTCCGGCTTGGTGAGCCGACTCCGTCGTCTCTCGACCTCTACGTGATGGGTGGCGGCGAGGACGACGCACAGGCATTGGCCGCCGATTACCTTCGAGAGGACCGCGGCCTGCGGGTCGCGGCCGCGCGCGGCGCGGTCGTGTTCGGCGTGTGCGCGGGCTTGCAGGTACTGGGCCGCTCCTTCACCACCTCGGATGGAGTCGAGCACAGTGGTCTCGAACTGCTCGATGTCACCACGAAACCGGGTCAGCGCCGTTCAATCGGCGAGGTCGTGGTGCAGCCGGACGCACGGTTCGGCTCGGAGCCGGTGACCGGTTTCGAGAACCACCAGGGCGTCACCATGGTCGGCGGGGACAGCGAGCCGCTCGGGCAGGTTGTGCGCGGCAACGGCAACGGTGATCAGACCGAGGGCGCGGTCAAGGGGCACGTGCTGGCCACCTACCTGCACGGACCGGTGCTCGCCCGCAATCCGGAGCTGGCCGACCTGGTGCTCGGCTGGACGGTCGGGTACCCGCTGCCGCCGCTGGAGGTCCCGGAGGTGGAAATCCTCAGGCAAGAACGACTGGCACGCCGTCGGACCCGTTAGGACCCATGAAGTCCCGCGCGGGAGTCCGGATGCGCGCCACGGCGGTCGCGGTGGTCGTGCTGGCGCTGGCGCTGGTGGTCGCCGAGGCGGGCGTGGTCGTCCTGCTGAACTGGTCGCTGGACAAGACGACCACGGACAGTGCCCGCGGTACCGCCCGCCAGATCGCGACTCAGCTCGTGCGCCAGGGTCCCTCGAACCTCAGTGACAACGACGTGGCGAGCACCGGGGACACGGCTGCCGTGATCCAGGTGCTGGACGGTGCGGGGTTTCCCATCGCGAGCGACCCGGTGATCGCGGGCCGCGACGCGCTGACCACGGCGCGCCCGGCCCCGGGCCGGGAGATCGTGGAGACCGTCCCGTTGTCGGTCAGTGGCAACGAGCAGTCCTTCCGTCTGGTCTCGGTCGGCGTGCGAGCGCGGGGCGCTTCCTTCATCGTGATCTCCGCCCGTTCCCTCGATCCGGTGAGTGCCGCCTCCATCCGGCTGACCTTGCTCCTGGCGTTGGCGTCCTTGCCCCTGCTGGTGATCGCGGCGCTCGCGGTGCATCGCGCGGTCGGCTCGACTCTGCGCCCGGTGGAACGGATGCGGCGGACGGTGGCCGAGATCCCCGCCCGTGAGGTCACCCTCCGGGTGCCACTACCACCCGGCAAGGACGAGGTCTACCGGCTCGCCGCCACGCTCAACGGCATGCTGGACCGATTGGCTTCCGCTCAGGAGGCACAACGGCGGTTCGTCTCGGATGCCAGCCACGAGCTGCGCTCCCCCCTGTCCACGATCACCACGGCACTGGAAGTCACCGCGCACCATCCGGAAACGATGAGCCGCGACGAGCTGGTCGACATCGTTTCGCAAGAGGTGGCGCGGTTGCGGGAACTCGTCGACGACCTGCTGGTGCTGGCACGCACCGACGACACCACGGACACCCCGACGTGGAAGGAAGTCGACCTGGACGATCTCGCGCGGGCCGAGGGCGAACGGATCCGTACGGCGGATCTCGATGTCGAGATCCGCGCTCTGCCGGCGAAGGTACGCGGCAACCCCGAGCAACTGCGGCGGGCGATCCGCAACCTGGTGGACAACGCGCGCGACTACGCGCGCAGCCGCATCCGGGTGGCCACCAGCACCGTCGAGGGGATGGCCGTGCTGGAAGTCGCGGACGACGGGCCTGGGGTGCCCGTCGCCGAGCGACTCCGCGTCTTCGAAAGGTTCGTCCGGCTCGACGATTCACGCGAGCGGCGAGTAGGTGGCGCGGTGGGCCTCGGACTGTCGATCGTGGCCGGTATCGCGCTGCGGCACGGCGGCCAGGCCAGCTGTGTCGACGCCGAGGACCCACAGTACCCAGGCGCCCGTTTCCGATTGGAGCTCCCCATCGCGGACGGTGCCGAGTGACCAGGGATCCTGGGAGCATGCGTGTGCTCGTGGTCGAGGACGAACGGCCGTTCGCGGAAACTCTGCGCCGAGGACTGATCGCCGAGGGCTTCAGTGTCGATTTGGCGCATACCGGGCCCGAAGGGCTGTGGGCCGCCACCGAGCAGACCTACGACGTGATCGTGCTGGACATCATGCTGCCCGAAATGTCCGGATACGAGGTGCTGAAAAGGCTTCGCGCCACAGAGCGCTGGACACCCGTGCTGATGCTCACCGCGAAGGACGGCGAATACGACGAGGCGGACGCGTTCGACCTGGGCGCCGACGACTACCTCACGAAACCGTTTTCGTACGTGGTCCTCCTCGCCCGGCTACGGGCTCTGCTGCGGCGTGGCGCGCCGGCGCGGCCTGCCGTGCTGACCGCGGGCGACCTGCGGCTGGATCCCGCCGCCCGCACCGTCCACAGAGGTCAAACGGAGATCGAGTTGACCGCGCGGGAGTTCGGTCTGCTGGAGTACCTGCTGCGGCGGCGTGGAGAAGCGCTGACCAAGAACGACATCCTGACCCACGTGTGGGACGCGCACTACGAGGGCGACGAGAACGTCGTCGAGGTCTACATCGGGTACCTGCGCAGGAAGATCGACACGCCGTTCGGCAAGCACACGATCGAGACGCTGCGAGGGGTCGGGTACCGGCTCTCAGCCTCCGGGGCCGGGGCCTAGCGGCTGCTTTTTGGTGGAGGAAGGAGTGTTTACTACGGATGTTCCGTAGTAAACACTCCTTCCTCCACAACCCACGGGCCAATACAGCTAGCTGGAGGTGGTGGCTGGGTGGGGTGGGTGCGTGGTGGGGACGGCGGGTAGCAGGGAGGGTTTCGTGCGGAGGATCTTCGCCGCCCAACCGGGCAGCCACCAGTTGAATTTTCCGAACAACCCGACCAGCGCGGGCACCAGCAGGCACCGGATCACGGTCGCGTCGACCAGGATGCCCGCGCCGAGACCGGTGGCGAGGATCTTGAGGTCGGTCTGCGGCGCGGTGGACATCGCGAGGAACGACAGCACGAGGATCAGAGCCGCGCTGCTCACCAGCTTGCCGGTGCGCCCGATACCCTCGACCACCGCCGCGCCGGTGGCACGCGTGGTGTCGAACGCCTCGCGCATCCGGGCCAGTATGAACACCTCGTAATCCATCGACAGCCCGAACAGGAACGCGAACACCATGATCGGCACCCACATGGTGATCGAACCGGTCGCGGGAATGCCCCAGACCGTCACGGAGCCGTAGCCGAACTGCCAGATCAACACCATCACGCCGTAGGCGGCACCGAGCGAAGCCAGGTTCAGCACGACGGCCTTGGCCGCGAGCAGCAATGACCGGAAGGCACGAGCCAGCAGCAGGAAAGTCGCCAGCGCGATGAGGGAAAGCATGAGCGGGAAGCTGCCGTAGACGCCGTGGACGAAGTCGATCGTCGACGCGCCCGAACCGTCCACTCCGAGGATCGCCGCCTCGCCGTCGGCCGCGGCACGGACCGCGCGCACCGTGTCCTGACCGCTGGGCATCGACGTTTCTTCCTTCGGCAGCACCGTGACCAGCGCTGTGCCCGCCGCCCGGTTGCCGCCCGCGGCCGGCGCGACCGCGCCGTCCACCCCCGGCAAACCTGACAGCCGATGGGCAACGGTCCCCGCCTGCCCGCCATCGGTGAGTACGACAATCGGCGTGAGCACACCACTGGGCACTCCCCCGGCGGTCAAGATCGTCAGGGCGTCGTGGGCCGGGCCGGACTGGGCGAGTGAGCTCGTGCGTGGTTCGCCGACGTGCAGCGACAACGCCGGAATCATCAGCAGTGCCAGCACCACGATTCCGATCGACGCCGCCAAACCCTTGCGGCGAAAGGTGATTCTCGCCCATGCCGTCCACCCGCGGCTGGCGGTGTTCTCGTCGCGGACGCGCGGCCAATCCAGACGCGGCCCGACGGTGTCGAGGAGTACCGGAAGCAGCGTGATCGCGACGACCACCGATATCAGCGGAATGAGCACTCCGCCGAGGCCCGCGCTACGCAGGAACGGTACGGGCAGCACCACCAGGGCCAGCAGCCCGATGGCGACGGTCACGCCGGAAAACACCACCGCTCGGCCGGCGGAATCCATCGCGGCTTCGACCGCGGCACGGTTGTCGCGACCGTGCGCACGTTCCTCACGCCAGCGTGTGACGACAAGCAACGAATAGTCGATCGCCACGCCCAGGCCGATCAGCCCGATGAGGAACTGGACGATCTGACTGATACCGGTGACCTGGGTAAGACCGAAAACAGTAAGAAACGTCGTCAAAATCGAGATCCCCGCGATGAGCAACGGAAGCATGGCGAGAAAACTCGCGAAGACGTAGACCAGGACCACCAGAGCGCCGAGCGCGCCGAGCATCGATTCGGCCAGCACGTCCACGCCTCCGCTCCGCGGTTGTGAGTCACCGAGTGCCTGGATACCGGTGACACCGACCTGCCAGCCGGGCGGTGCCGCGGCCCGAACCGCACGCCCGATCTCTTCCGGCGCGTTCGTTCCCGCCATCGGGTTGAACCGCGGGATCGTCACCAGGGCGAAGGTGCTCCTGCCGTCCTTCGTGATGAAGGCCGGGTCGCTCGTCGAGGCGTAATCGACCACCCGTGCACCCGGAACGGTCCGGTTGACGGCCGAGAAAACGCGGGTGAGTTCGGTGGTGATGCCCGGACTGGTGACGGTCTGGCCGGCCGGAAGCGTGACGACCGGAACCACCGGGTCCGTGACACCCACGTGATAGCGCTCAGCGATCGCCTGGTCGGCTTGAGTGGCCGGACCAGGCATGGCGAAGCTGGTGGTCAACCGCGCCGCCGCGGGACCGGCGGCGAAGGCTCCGGCCACCGCGAGCGCCAGCCAGAACGCGAGTACGAACAGCTTGTGGTTCAACACGAATCTCGTGATGACGGACATGTGGACCTCCGTGTGTGATGCCCTGCCAGCGTTGCTGCCAAGGCCTGCTGGGTCGTCGCACGTGGGGAGGCAATCCGTCTGCTCCTGAAGCAGTCTCGCCAGGACCGGCGTACTCCCGGGGAAGTACATCCGCTGGAGGAGGACCTCCGGCTTTTCCGGCTTTACGCTCGGTCCATGAGAATGTGGCGGTTGCCGACACCCGTGACCGACGCTGTGTCCGCGGTGCTGGTGACCGCCTTGCTTCTGCTCGGCGCGATCGGCGAGAGCTATCCGATGGACCCGTCGGACCGAATTCCGCCCGACGCCGTGCCGCCGCCCGCCGCGTACCTTCTGGTCGTATTCGCCGGACTGGTCCTGATCCGGCGGCGGCGGTGGCCAGTCCCGGTGTTCTGGCTTTCCCTCGTCGCCGTGCTGACCTACACGGTGATGGGCTACGTGAACGGTGCCGCACTCATCGCTCCGGTGATCGCTCTGTACACGATCGCCGCCGAAGGAACCCTTCGCCGTACGGCCTTCTACACCGCTGCGACGATCGGCTCGCTGGTCGGCACGTCGGCTCTGTTCGGCCCGTACCGTCTGGGGGGCGGAACGAGCACGGTGGCTCCGTTCGTGATCGCGGCGTCCGTGTTCCTCGGACTCGCCGTGGCGAACCGCCGCGCGTACGTGGCCGAAGTCATCGCGCGCGCCGAGCACGCCGAGAGGACCCGTGAAGAGGAAGCGAAACGGCAGGTCGACGCCGAGCGGTTACGGATCGCCCGTGAACTGCACGATGTCGTGGCACACACGATGGCGACGATCAATGTCCAGGCCGCGGCGGCCGGTCACGTACTCGACGAGCAACCGGCCCAGGCTGCCGAAGCGCTGCGGTTCATCAAGTCCGCGAGCAAGGAGGGATTGCGCGAGTTGCGGGCCATTCTCACCGTGTTGAGACAGTGCGACGAAGCCGAGCCCACGCAGCCGGCCCCCGGCCTCGCGCAGCTCGACGCTCTGGTGACCGCGACGTGCCGGGCCGGTCTGCCGACCACGCTGCGCATCATCGGCGACCGGCGTCCGCTGCTGCCCGCGGCCGAGCTCGCGGCGTACCGGATCGTCCAGGAATCGCTGACCAACACGATCCGCCACGCGGGTACCGCGACGGCGACGATCATGCTGCGCTTCGGCGACGACCGCCTCGACATCGACGTGACCGATACCGGGCCTGCCATGCCGTTCAACGGCTCCGGACACGGACTGCGCGGCATGGCCGAACGAGCCGCGGCAGTCGGCGGAAGCCTTGACGCCGGCCCAGGACCGGACGGTGGCTTCCGCGTCCGCGCCAGGATCCCGGCATGATCCGGGTGGTGCTGGCCGACGACCAGGCACTCATCCGCGCCGGCTTCCGCGTGTTGCTGGCGTCCGACGACATCGAGATCGTCGGTGAGGCCACGGATGGCCGTGAGGCCGTCGAAGCGGCGCGCCGGGGGCGGGCGGACGTGGTGCTGATGGACATCCGGATGCCCGGCGTCGACGGTCTGGAGGCGACGCGGATCATCGCGGCCGACGAAGATCTGGCCGGGGTACGCGTACTGATCCTGACCACTTTCGACGCCGATGAGTATGTGTACCAGGCGCTCCAGGCCGGAGCGAGTGGATTCCTGGTCAAGGACACCGAACCCGCTGAACTGGTTCAGCCATCCGGGTCGTGGCCCGTGGTGACGCCCTTCTCTCGCCGAGGATCACGCGGCGACTGATCGCTGACATCGTGGCCCGGCCGCACCGCGATCCGATGCGGCCGGATCTGCTGGCCCGGCTCACCGAACGTGAGCGGGAAGTGCTGGCGATGGTGGCCGCGGGGCTGTCCAACGACGAGATCGCGGGGAAGCTGTTTCTGAGCCCGCTCACCGTGAAGACGCATATCAGCCGAACGATGACCAAGGTGAACGCCCGCGACCGTGCGCAGCTCGTCGTGCTCGCGTACGAGTCCGGGCTCGTGACGCCCGGTGGGTCGTGATCGGTGGCGGATGCGGGGGTTTGTGAGGAAGGTGGCTTTACTACGGATCATCCGTAGTAAAGCCACCTTCCTCCACAAAACCCGGGGGAGCTAGGCGCGGGGCCTGGCGAAGGGGAAGAGCACGGTCTGCCGGATGGAGGCACCGGTGAGCATCATCATCAGACGGTCGATGCCGAGGCCGAGGCCACCGGTGGGCGGCATGCCGTGCTCCAGCGCGAGCAGGAAGTCCTCATCGAGTTCCATCGCCTCGACATCTCCGCTGGCCGCCCTTAGCGACTGCGCCTCGAGGCGACGACGCTGCTCCAACGGATCGGTCAGTTCGGTATAGGCGGTGCCGATCTCCGCACCGAAGGCGATCAGGTCCCAGCGCTCCGCCAGTCGCGGGTCGCGTCGGTGCTGACGGGTCAACGGAGAGACCTCGGTCGGATAGTCGGTATAGAACGTGGGCAGGACCGTGTTCGGCTCGACCAGGTGCTCGAACGCCTTGAGGATCAGGTCGCCGTGACCCGCGTCGTCGTCGACCGGGACGCTCGCGGCGCGGCACAGCTTCCGCAACCGAGGCACCGTGCACTCCGGCCCGACACGAGCGCCCAGCGCCTCCGAGACAGCGTCGTACACGGTGATCACTGGCCAGTCGCCCGAGATGTCGTGTTCCTCGCCGCCCCTGCGCACGATCTGCGCGCCGTAGACCGCTTCGGCGCAGTTCTGCACGAGTTCCCGGGTGAGCGTCCGCATGGTGGCGTAGTCGGCATAGGCCTGATAAGCCTCGAGCATCGTGAATTCGGGGTTGTGGGTCGCGTCGACACCCTCGTTCCGGAAGTTCCGGTTGAGTTCGAAGACTCGCTCGACACCGGCGACGCACAGGCGCTTCAAATACAGTTCCGGCGCGATCCGGAGATACATCCGCATGTCGTAGGCGTTGATGTGCGTGACGAACGGCCGGGCGTTCGCGCCACCGTGCACGGTTTGCAGCATGGGCGTTTCGACTTCGACGTACTCCCGTGCGTGCAACCGCTCCCGCACGGCCCGGATCACGGTACTGCGCAGCTTCAGCATGTTCGCCGAGTCCGGGTTGACGATCAGATCGAGGTATCGCTGGCGCACCCGCGTCTCCGGGTCGGTCAGGCCCTTTCGCTTGTCCGGCAAGGGATGCAGGCACTTGGCGGTGATCGTCCACTCGTCCACGAGCACGGACAGTTCACCGCGCTTGGACGTGACCACCTGCCCACGCACACCCACGTGGTCACCGAGATCGACGCCGTCACGCCAGGCACCGAGGTTGTCGTCGGCGAGCATCAACTGCAGTTCCGAAGAGAAGTCCCGCAATCGCGCGAAGCAAAGGCCACCGAAGTCCCGGATGGCGACGACCCGCCCGGTCACCCGGACCTCGTGACCGGTTCGCGTGTCCGGCTCCAAGCCACCGAACTTCCGCACCACGTCGGCCAGCACGGTGTCTCGCTCGAAGCCGGCGGGGTACGGGTCGACCCCCGCCTGCCTCAATCGTTCGAGTTTCGCCACCCGCACCCGCACCTGCTCCGGGCGCCGTATCGGTCGCGGCTCGCTCGGCTTCGCGAGCGCGTCGATTTCCTTGACCTTGGCGAGGAATTCCTCGCTCACCGCGTCGGAGGTGATCCCCCGTGAGCTCGGCCGTGGGCTGGCCGGCAAGAAGCCTTCGAGCGCACCGGCGGTCAGCCCGATTCTCGGCAACCTCCGCGCGGAGGTGTAGCAGAGGAACCGCGGCTCCCACTCCGGGCCGTACTTCGCGTTGGACCGGTACAGCGACTCGAGTTGGAAGAACCGGGAAAACAGGCTGAGCACGGCACGCCACGCACGCAACACCGGGCCGGCCCCGATCCGTTCCCCGGCCTCGAACACCGCCCGGAACATCGCGAAGTTCAGCGAGATCCGCGCAGCGCCGAACCGTCCCGCGTTTTCCACCAGCTTGGCGATCATGTACTCGTTGAGTCCGTTTTCGGCGAGCCGGTCACGCCGCATCAGGTCCAGCGACAGGCCCCGCCGCCCCCACGGCACGAACGACAGCAGTCCGCGCAGCATGCCGTGCGAGTCGTAAGCCTCGACCATGACGCACCGGCCGTCGGTCGGGTCACCGAGCCGGGACAGGGCCATGGAGAAACCCCGTTCACTCTCCGCACCGCGCCAGTGCTGCGCCGCCTCGAGCAGTTGATCCATCTGTTGCTGGGAGATCTCCGCGTGCCGGCGAACCACCGAGGTGTATCCGGCGCGCTCGATGCGGCTCACCGCCTGCCGCACGGAACGGCGCTCCGGGCCGCTGAGCGTGAAGTCCCGGACGTCGAGGATGGCTTCGTCACCGAGTTCGAGCGCCCGTAGCCCGGCCGCCGTGTAGGCCTTGGCTCCCCGCTCGCTCGCCCCGAGCACGCCGGGTGACCAACCGTAGGTGTGTGCCTCGGCCAACCACGCTTCCACCGCCTGCGGCCAGGCCTCGGGATCACCGACCGGGTCGGCGCTGGCGATGCTCGTACCGCCGAGCACACGGTAGGTCACCGCGGCCCGTCCGGACGGCGCGAACACCACGCTCTTGTCACGCCTGGTGGCGAAATAGCCGAGCGAGTCGTCCTCGCCGAACTTGGCCAGCAACGTCCGCAGCCTCAGCTCTTCGTCGTCGGTGCGGTGCCGGCGACTGCGCACTCCGCGGAAGAACACGTACAGGGTGGCGACCGCGACCAGCGTCGCGCTCACGTCGATCACCAGGTCGATCCAGTCCGGGCCCATCCCCCGGACACCCACCCTGCGCAGTTGGAGCAATTCACCGGTGCCGTGGTTGGCCGCCCACAGGAACCGGTCGGTGGTGGTCTTCAGCGAGCCAGGGAACAACTCGATCAACAGCCATCCGCCGACGACCACCGCCGGGATCCCGGTGGCCCCGACGATCAGCGCCCGCCACCAGGCGCCCGGCGCGAGCCGTGCCTGGAACGCGGGCCGCAGCAACAGCAGGAACACGATCAACCCGATGGAGAGCAGTTCCATCCCGGTGATGACCCCGAGCAACGGCGGGACGTGCCTCGGCTCGGCGCGCGGCAACCGTGGCGGCGCCCAGATCAGCGCGATCTCGTATGCCCCGGTGGTGAGCAGGCCGCCGATCTGGAACAGGATCAGGGTGTTCAGCGCGGCGCGCTTGCGGCGGCGAAGGGCCGCGCCGAGGACCCCCAGCACCAGTGCGATCAGCACGTTGGCGTCGGCGGGGATGTTCAGCAGGCTGAAGATCCACGTGGTCCACGAGTAGAAGGCGTGGTGGTTCCCCAGGACGAGCAGCGCCACCGACATGAACGCGCCGAACTGCACGACCGTGGCGACTATGCCGCCGGCCTTGCGGCGCCAGCGCGGAACGGCTTTCTCACTCATGCTCGCCATCCCATGTGAAGCTCATCGCAGCGGCTTTCCGACATCGCCACGAGGGTGCCACGCTGGATTCTCCAGATCCACGACCCGGGGACCCGACGAGGGCCTCGAGGGAAGGACAGGTGACGACAATGACGACGGAACCGACCCGGCCGGACTCCGAACCTGCGCCGTACGGTGCCGGTACCGGTGCGCCGGTCAAGAAGGTGCGCATCCCTCACCTGCGTGAACTCAAGGAGCGCGGCGAACCATGGCCGATGCTCACCGCTTATGACATGTATACCGCGCAGCTCTTCGACGAAGCGGGTATCCCCGTGCTCCTGGTCGGAGACTCGGCCGCGAACAACGTCTTCGGTTACGAAACGTCGCTGCCGGTCACCGTGGACGAGATGTTGCCGCTGGTACGGGCGGTGACCAGGGCGACGAAGCGGGCGTTGGTCGTCGCGGACCTGCCGTTCGGGTCCTATCAGCTCTCGCCCGAGCAGGCGCTGGCGACATCGGTCCGGTTCATGAAGGAGGGCCGGGCACACGCGGTGAAGCTGGAAGGCGGCCGAAAGTTCGCGCCGCACATCGAGGCGGTGACCTCGGCGGGGGTGCCGGTCATGGCACACATCGGCTTCACTCCGCAGAGTGAACACAACCTCGGTGGCTACCGGGTGCAGGGGCGTGGCCGGGCCGGAGACGAACTGGTCGCGGACGCGCTGGCGGTGCAGGAGGCGGGCGCGTTCGCGGTGGTGCTGGAGATGGTGCCGGCCGAGGTGGCCAAGCGGATCACTCATGAGCTGGACATTCCCACCGTCGGCATCGGCGCGGGTTCGGACTGTGACGCGCAGGTTCTCGTCTGGCAGGACATGGCGGGCCTGCGCCGTGGCAAGATACCGCGCTTCGTCAAGCGCTACGCGGACCTGGCCGGGGTGCTCTCCGGCGCCGCGAGCGCGTTCGCCGACGAAGTCCGCCGAGGCGAGTTCCCCGCACCTGAACACGCATTCCACTGACAGCGGGTTCACGTCTGTCGTTCACGCTTGAACCGTTCGGCAAGGACGGGGTCAGTGTCCCACCACATCCCCTGTGCTGGGCCGTCTGTCTCCTGATTGTCCAGTTCGTGATCGATCCGCTCGGCCTGCTGTTCGTCGTCGCGTCTCCATCGGGCCAGCAACGCGCCGACGAACGGCAGGCCGGCGAGGTCGCCACCGATCCACAGGATGCCGGCGCCGATGATCTGGTCGGTTCGCAGGTCAGGCCCCCAGGGTCGGGCCAGTGCCTGGTAATAGCCGGCGGCGCGCAGCGGGCCGAGCCACAGGACCAGCCCGAGCGCCGCGTCGACGATCACCTCGGCGAATCCGATGCTGAACGAGATCAGGTGATGGTCGTCTCGCGGTGTCGGGTCCAGTCTCAGCCGGGTCCAGAAGTAGACGAAACCACAGGCCAGCAAGCCGAGCCGGGCCAGCGAATCGACCGCTTGATCGCGCAGGCAGACCTCGTACAGCGGAGTGAGGTAGAGCAGGAACGGAGGCAGGATGAGCAGTGCGCTGACCACGAGGGGAAAGGTGAGTGCGCGAGCCGTCCGGCCACGTCCGAAAGCCCGCAACCGGGCCGCGCCCGGCACGCTCGCCAGCACCAGCGTCAATGGCGCACCGAGCGCGAGCAACAGCGGCGCGATCATCAGCAGGACGACGGTCTGCGCCGCCCGGGGCCAGAACAGCGTCCGGTCGTAGACACCCAGGAAAGAACACGTGACCAGCAGGACCGTGGCGAGCCCGGCCACGAAGGCAAAGGTTCGTGCCCGCGGCCAGTCCGGAAGACGACGGGACCAGAGAAGGTAACCGCCGCCCAGCACCAGGACGAACGCCAGCGCCGCGAAATCAGGTGTCCAGGACGTGAACACCCTTTCCCAGGAAAGCGGAGCGGTCACAAGGTGAAGTAAACCAGGCTCGCCGCCCCGGCGATCGCGCAGTAGATGGCGAACGGAGTGAGCGTGCGCGTTTCGAAATACGAGACCAGGAAGCGGACCGACAGGTAGGCCGCCACGAAAGCGACCAGACTCCCGACGATCGCGGGCCCGAGTGAGGAGTGGGCCGCCGGCTTCAGCAGGGACGGCATCTTCAACACACCGGCCGCCAGGATCACCGGCGTGGCCAGCAGGAACGCGAAACGCGCGGCGTCTTCGTGGGACAACCTCTGGCGCAACCCGGCCACGATGGTGCTGCCGGAACGGCTGATTCCCGGGAGCAGCGCGAAGATCTGCGCGGCGCCGATGACCACGGCCTGACTGATCCGCAGTTGGGACAGGCGCATGTCGGAGGCTTCTTCGACGCGGATGGCGCGCATCGGCATGGTGGGCTGGGCCGAGAAGTCGATGGTCGTCTCCGTGGCCAGTACCGGCTCCGGCCCTCCGGTGTCGTCATGACCACCGCGCCCGAACCATTCCACCGCATAAAGCACGGCTCCGTTGAGGATCAGGAAGATCGCCGCGGGAACCGGTTTGCCGAGATACTCCTGCACCACCTTGTCCAGCAGCAGGCCCGCGATCCCGACCGGAATCGTGGCGATCACGAGCAACCAGGCAAGACGTTGGTCGGGGGTGGTGACACTTCTGTCGCGGATCGAGGTCAGCAGGCCACGCACGATGCGCACCCAGTCACGCCAGAAGAACAGCACCAGCGCCAGCGCCGTGGCCACGTGCATCGCGACGAGCACGGCGAGATAGGGCGATCCTTCCCCCATGCTCAGATCGGTCGCCCATGAACCGCCGACCCACGCGGGCAGCAGGATGCTGTGCCCAAGACTGGAAACCGGGAACAACTCCGACACGCCCTGCAGGGCGCCCACGACAATCCCCTCGAAGTATGTCACACCGGACATTGAGGACCTTTCTTCAGGCACGACGCGGCAACCGCCACGACGCTACCCGACCAGGTGGCCGCCGCCACGACGGGCACAGGCAGCGCCGCGCGGGGATCCTCATTGTGAAGGAAGGAGTGTTTACTACGGATCATCCGTAGTAAACACTCCTTCCTCCAATACAGCGGACAGCGCGGCGTCGAGTGCCCGGTGGGCCTCGATCAGGGAGGGCCCGTACCACGTCAGGTAGCGACCGGAGACGAGCACATAGCGGACCCCCGGGAAGGCGCCGGGCCCGTCGTCGTCGGTGAACTCGTACGGTTCGTCCGGCAGCACGAGCACGTCGGCGGAGCCGTCGGTGAACCAAGCCCGGAGTTCGTCCAGTTCCGGGCGCGGGTATCGATCCTCGTGTCCGGCGTAGACCACCGAGATCCCGAGCCGACGGAGGACGTCGCCGCCGAAGGTGTCCCGCCCGAGAATCACCCACGGTTTCCGCCAGACCGGTACCACCGCACGCGCACGCACCGGTCGCGTTGCCCGCCACAGTTCCTCGGCCTCGACCAGCCATCGCGGCTCATAGGCTTCGAAGGCCTGGGTCAGCAACCTGCGCAACGACGCGAGCGCGTGCGGAACCGTCGCCGGGGCACGCATCACCCAGACCGGAATTCCGTTCGCCCGCAGCGTTTCCACGTCCTCGGGCCGGTTCTCCTCCGAGTTCGCCAGCACCAGGTCGGGACGCAGCGCGAGGACCCGGTCCAGTTTCGGGTACTTCGACCCACCGACCCTGGCGACATCCAAAGTGGACGGATGCGTGCAGTAGTCGGTCGCGCCCGCGAGCCGTCCGGGCACGGTCACCTCGATCGCCTCGGTCAGCGCGGGCACCAGCGACACGACACGCGCCGGCGCGCCACGAAGCGCCACATCCGAGCCGAGGTCGTCGAACAAGGTGATCATGACCCGGCCCGTGCCTCACGCCCGCTCAAAGGAAACCTTCCGTTTCTCCACGTCCACCGCCGACAACCGCACCACTATCCGCTCGCCCTCGGGCAGGTTCACGCCGCTACACCTACCCATCACCGGCGGATTCTCCACCAGAATCTCGGCACGCGCCTCCTCGGCGCGTAGCACCACGGCCTCGAACGTGCCGCCGACCAGCCCGGTGAGCATCCAGGCACCGACCTGATCGATGCAGGCCCGCTCGACCCGGGCGGCGAGCGTGTCCGAAGCGCTCATCACCACGGGCAACTCGGACAATGCGTCCCGGACCCAGCCGGGCACTGGAGTTCCCGCGCTCACCGCGAGGCAGATCTCGGCGGCGAACCGGTCGACGAGCCGTCTGATGGGCGCCGTGACGTGGGAATACGGCGCGCCTATCCCGGCGTGGCCGGTCGACGGCGGCGGTTCGCCCTCGAAGGCGGTGTATCCGGCGCCGCGCAGCAACCGCGTCGTGCACGTGTAGAGAGCCATCGACTCCGGCAAGCCCGGGTCCAGCCCGGCGAGGAGCTCCGAAACACCGGCCCCTTCCGGCCACGTGATGCCGAGTGCGTGTGCCGACCGCCGCAGCCAGTTCACCGACTCCTCGTCGGGTTCGGGCAACGTCCGGAGAACACCGACCCCGGCCTCGATCATGACCGATGCCGCCGTCATGCCCGTGAGCAAGGAGATCTCGGCGTTCCACGCCTCGACGTCGTTCCGGGCGCGCATACCCAGCATCCAGCCGTTCCCGGGGTCTCCGGCGATCGCCTGTTCCGGCAGTTGCGGTTCTACGGCGCCGCGGCTTACCGCCAGTTGGCGCCGCAGTACACCCAGTACCGGCAACGCGGCGACCGAGGGATGCGCGGTGCCGGTTTCCAGCGCCGCCCGCACACCCTCGTAGTCGTACTGTCCCGTCGAACGCACCCACGCGCGACGTACCCGGCTCTTGACGTGTTCGGCGCCGGAGTCCAGATCGATCGTCCAGAGCACCGCCGGACGGACTTCACCGGGAAGGAGACTGGCCGCGTCCTCGGCGAGCACCGGTGGATGCAGCGGGACGTTCCCGTCGGGAAGGTACAGCGTCTGGCCACGTCGCCGGGCCTCGCGATCGACGGCGCCACCTGGCCGCACGAATCCCGCCACATCCGCGATCGCGTAGTGCACGCGGAACCCGTCTCGCCTGCGCGCGATCATGAGGGCCTGATCGAGATCCTTCGCACCGGGTGGATCGACCGTCACCAACGGAAGGCCGGTGGCGTCCTCCCGTTCGGCCGAAAAGGCCGGCGTCTCCCCCACCGACGCCTCTGCCTCGGCCAGCACATCAGGCCCGAACGAGTCCGGCAGCTGGAATTCGGCACGAAGCCGGCCGAAGTCACCGTCTGCCGAGTGAACGCTGACCGGGGCCACAGAACGACCATAACCCGATTGGGCACCTGCTCACCCACCGATCGAGTCTGGACTCTCCGGGCCTGGCTCAACCACCACACAAACAGCTGTTGAAGGCCACAAGAACTCAGTGGATCTTACCTCGCCCACACCGCAGGCGAGGACCCACTCCCCGGAACGCCGGGCCGCTACCTCCCGATAGGGTGACACCTACATGAGACCCTCGATACACACGGTAGGAAGTTCAGAAGTGGCTCTGCGTAACTGGCTGCGGTACCGAGTTGTCGTATCTGTCGGCGCACTCTTGGCCGGCGGGGCGGTCGCCTTGACCATCCTGTCCTTCAATGCCACCGCAGCTAAGGGCACGCCGATTACCATGACGGCCCCGGCTTCCCACGCCGCGGTCACCTCAAGCGTGGCGCTGATGAAGCCGGACTGCTACATCGTAACGACGGAGAAGCTTGCGATCAGTGGCCCTCGCTCAACTGCTGTGAACGCTTTCGTTGCTCGGGCAAGCTCTCACTCGCATTCAACTCGGTCAATCGATCTGTAACCGCGGACGCCCGGGCGTCGTGCAACTCATCGAAGAGAGAGCGGGCGTTCTCCCAGGCGGTACGCGCGGAGTCGACATCGCCCGCCTTGACACGAACCTCACCGAGAGTCTCGAGAGAGCGTGCCTTCTCGGCCAGATCTCCCCTGGCGTCGGCTAGTCTGACAGCTTCACGCGCGCGCGTGAATGCTTCGGGGAATTCGCCCATCTCGCATTGGATATGGGCCAGCGCGAGCAGGGCATTGCCCATTTCACGTTCCTTGACCGCGTGACGGTACAGTTCGAGGCTCTCTTGCGCGTAGCTCTTCGCACTCTCCAGATCTCCGCTCTCGGCGACCAAGGACGCGAGCCCGAGCAACGGATCGGCCCGCTCATCACTTTGGACCTTGCCGAAGACCGCCAAGGAATCGACGTAATATCGCTTCGCCTCATCCGGCCTGTCCATTCGCCGTGACACGTCACCCAGGCGCAGATACGCCCGGCCTCGATAGGGCTCGTTGCCGGCCCGAGTAAAGAGGTTCAGAGCGATCCGGTACTGCTTGGCCGCGTCGTTCAGCCTTCCTCGCCCCAGCAGTGCCGTCCCCATGTTGTGCTGCGCGATGGCCTCGGCCAGAAGATCACCACTTTCGACGCTGAACCTGCGGAGCTGCTCCAGGCACGCTTCCGCCTCCCGATACTTCTTGATCTGCAAGTACATCGCACCGAGGTTGTTCAAGAGCATCTTTTCGCCGGTACGCGACGCGTCCTTTATTGCCGCCCGGACCCCCGACACCAACAGGGTGATCACATCGTCAAGGTCGTCCGAGTACTCCCACGACCAGACACTGAACAAACCGATTGTCCTCCACATATGACCTTGGAAACCAACTTCCGCGGCCAACCGGGCGACCGCCAGAGTCTCCGCTCTGCTCTCGAAACACCACCGCTGCGCAGCCACACGATCCGCGAACGCGACCGGAACCACAGAATCGTCGGTCGCCAGAGGTGGCACTTCGGTCAATTCCGGCGAAATCAACCGGATAGCATTCCTGACCGTGCGAAGATAAAAGTCGAACATGCGGCGGAGAATCCACGTACGCTGTTGATCGCCGATTTCCCGGCGAGCGACGTCCCTCCCGTAGGCATGCATGATGTCGTGCAGGTGGTACACGGTCTCCGATTTCTGTTCCGCAAATCCGGCGGTGACCAAAGAGTCGAAGCAGTCTTCCACTTCGGTCGCGCTCATGCCTGCACAGGCGGTGGCCGCCGCGAGGCTGACATACGGGTGAGGATGCAGGCCCAGCACGGTGAAGAGGAATTTGGTCCTGGGGTCGAAACCGGACAAGGAAGAGTCGAAGACCGCTCGGAGCGACCGGCCTTTCCCGTCGGTTCGGCTGTGGGCATCCAGCAGACGGCGTCGTTCCTCGGCAGCGAGTTGGTCGGCCAAGGTACGAATAGTCATCCCGGAGCGTGCGACCACGTACTCACCGGCGATACGCAGGCACAGCGGCAGACCGTCACACAGTTTGGCGATTTCTTCGACCGCGGCGGGTTCCATGGCCCTGCGGTCATCGTAGATCCGCCGCCGGATCATCTCCACGGCATCGACCGGCCGCAACCTCGGGACCACCAGATCACGACAGCCGATCAGGTCAGGCTTCTGGCGAGTGGTGAGCAGGACCGAACATGACGCGGTCGCGTCCAGCAAGGGCCTGATCTCGTCCGGACTTCCCACGTTGTCGAGGAAAACCAGCATCCGCCGATCACCGATCCGGTGCCTCAGCAAAGTCATCCGATCTGCGTCGAGCGGTATGTCCGCCCCGAGTTCCTTCAGGAACCCGGTGGCCACCGCCGTGGGCTTCTCCGGATCCGAGTCCCCATTCAGGTCGAAGTACAACTGGCCGTCGGGGAAGTGTTCTCTCCGTGTAGTGGCCCAGTGCCGTGCGACCGCCGTCTTACCGACCCCGCCGACACCGTGCAACGCCACCGCGGCCGGCCCCCGAGCCAGCAACCACTCGTCCAGTCTGGCCAGAACGTCTGCGCGGCCGAGGAAATCCGGTATGTCCCGCGGAAGCATCACGGGAACTCGGAGACGACCTGCCGCCGCAGCGGTGGCCCGTCCTTCCACGAGGTCACGATGCAGACGCTTCAGATGCGCGCTGACGTCGGCACCCAGCTCCTCTGTGGTCCGTCGGACGAAGGCGCGGAAGAACTTGTCGACACTGTCCGGACCGCGCAGCTGGGAAAGCGCATTCATCCGCAGCTCCGCGAGGGTCTCGTTCAACTCCTGCCGCCGCATCAAGCGCTCGATCTCGACGATCACCGAGTCGCCACGTCCTTCAGCCAAACACGCCTCGAAGTACGCGCGTACGGCCGGGTTGAAGCTCTCGTCGATCAATTCTTCCTCGGCCTGCTTGACCCAGGGCAGTGGCACATTCACCAGCATCGGTTCATCCGGCCACATGGCCAGCGCCTGTCTGAGGATCTTGATGGCGCCACGATTATTCCCCGAACGATGCAGGGAAACACCTTCGTCGACCAGCCGGCGGAAATGATGGTAGTCGACGTTCGAATGATCGACGTCGAGCCGATACAGGCCGTTGCCGACGGCGATCGATGGCTTCGAGATCGTTTTCCCCAGCACGCGGCGTGCCTTCGAGATGTTCCGGTACAGCTCCTGCCTGGGCTTACTGCCGTCGAGGTCGTCCCAGATCAACCTCATGATCAAACTCGCGGACACCGGCGAGTTCGCGTTCAGCAGTAATAATCCGAGCAGACCGCGAAGTTTGACCGAGCGAAGATCCACATTTCGCTGCAGGTCGATACGCAGCACACCGAGAATCTGAAATTCCACTACTCCGCCCCCGACTTGGGCTACCCCGTAGTCCTTCTCAAGGCAGTGTCGCGCCGGCGGCCACCACACATGGACGTAACCGCTTTCCGATACAGCATCGTTACCGCCACGGCCATGTCTTTGGTAAGCCGATTGCAACCCGTTCGCCTACCTGGTTCCTCAATGCTGGCTCAGTCGGCACGATTGAGGGGAGTTGATCGTGAGTCAGCCTGAGTGGACGTCGGTCCCGGTCGGCCTGGACGCGGAGCGCTGGGTTACCCGGAAAACCCGGCGAACGGTGCTCGTAGTGGTCCATACCGTTGTCACCATCCAGCGCCTGCTGGAGATCGTCGGCATTGTCGAGGAGGATCCGAGGATCCAGGTGGTCTGGACCCGCGCCCAGACCGCGTTTCCGAGTGGCGTAAGTGACTTTCTGCGCGGGATCGGGGCGTTCGAACTACCGTGGCAGCAAGCGATCCACGAACGTTTCGACCTGGCGCTCGCGGCCGCGCCCGGCGGCCTCGCACAACTGCACGCACCGGTTTTGATGATGGCACACGGTGCCGGCCGGGCGAAGCGCGAACGCCGGGCCGCTGGTGGGATACCGGTCGAACGGCCGGTTCACGCGCTCACCCCCGAACATCTGATCCAGGGCGGGCGGGTCATACCGTCGGCGCTCGTCCTTTCCCACGAGACACAGCGCGAAATCCTGCTGCGGCAGTGTCCCGAAGCCGCTCAGGCAGCCGTTGTCGCGGGTGATCCGTGCTACGACATCCTGCGCGCGAGCGTGCCGCAGCGGGCGAGGTATCGCGAAGCGCTGGGCACGCCGGCAGATCGTGAGATCGTGCTCTTGGCGGCGACCTGGGGGCCGCACTCGCTGTTCGAGTGCAGTCGTGATCTCTACGCGAAAGCGTTGCGGGAGCTCGACTCGCGCCGCTACCAAGTGGTGGCGATGCTTCACCCGGCCACCTGGTTCGGGCACGGGCCGCGGCAAATACGGGCATGGCTGCGTGAGGAACGCGCCGCAGGCCTGGTGCTGATCGAACCGGAAGAAGACTGGCGCGGCGTCGTCGTGGCCGCAGACTACGTCATCGGTGACCACGGTTCCGCCACGGTCTACGCGGCCGCGATCGGGAAACCGGTGTTGCACACCGACCTCACTCTCGACGAGGTCGACGCTTCGTCTCCGCAGGCGTTCATCGGCCGACGAGCTCCCAGACTGCTGATGAGTCAGCCGATCGGGCCCCAGTTGTGCAGGGCTGGGCTGGCACTGCCGTCCTCTTGGAGTAGGGATGTGGTGGACCGGTTGACCTCATATCCCGGCCAAGCGCACCGGCGGCTCCGCGAGGAGATGTATCGCCTGCTCGACCTGCGTCCACAGGGCAGGCACCGTGCCGTCGAACCGGCGGAACTTCCCGGGAGCCATGGCGGGCGGCGTCATGCGTGATTACGAGATCGTGGCAGTGGACGGCAAGAGCGACCGCGCCGCCCTCCAGTGTGCCGACATCGTCGTGGGTGAAGCGCCGAACCCGATCGTGGCGGCCTGGTGGATCGCGAGTGTCTTCGCGCGGTATCCGGGGTGCCTGGTGGTCGCGGTCCGCCACGATCACGGCCATTGGTGCGAACTGGCCACTCGTGGCCAGGAACCCGACCTCGTTCGGCCCTGCTTCGGTGAGCGACTCACTGAGCACGAGGTGGAGGCGATGGCGCGAGCCCGCCATGAAGGGCTGGTGGCGCGGTGAACCGAATGCTTGTCGCCGGGGTCGTGACCTTGCGGGTCGCGCGAAACGTCGGCCGCTTCCCTGTTCCGTTCGTCGCGAAGAACACGCGGCCGGGCCGGATCAGCATGCGTCTGGCGGGTACCGGCTGGACCGCTGCCCGAACCCTTCAGCGGTTGGGCACCCAGGTCACGTTCGCGACCTATGTCGGCGCGGACCAGATCGGGCAGTTCACCGCACAGAGCCTGCTGCGGCACGGACTTTACGGTCCGGCCACGCTGGTCTGCGAGGAACACCCCAGGGCGATGGTGCTCTACGACGCCGACGGGCGCCGTTCCGGCGCATCGGACCTGCGGTCCACACCTTTTCTGAAGTACCCTCCCGCGTTGGGACGGTCCATTATGGACAAATACTGCACCGCGGCGATCCTGACGAATATCGGTTTCACTCGGTCGCTGATTCCGATCGCGATCGAGCTGGGCATTCCGTTCGCCACCGACCTGCACACGGTCGACAGCGCGAGCCCACCCCGTTACCGGGATTGGATGGCCGCGGCACACATCCTCGCGTGCTCACACGAGGAGCTTCCGGAAGGTCCTGAGCAATGGATCCGGTCAGTGTGGCGGAACTTCGGTACCGAAATCGTTCTGGTCGGCTGCGGGCCGGACGGTGTCGTGCTGGGAGTCCGCGCCGGGAAGGCCATCTGGCACGTGCGGAGCCACGCGCCACGAGGCGTGCGTTTCGTCGCGGGCGCCGGTGACCTTGCCCTCGCCACCTTCGTGCACCATTACTTCGCCGACGGCGATCCCCTCACCTCCGCACGCATGGCGATGCTCGCCGCGGGCTGGAAAGTGGGTGGGGAGCCTGACGAAGAACCCGGCGTCGGGGCCGACCACCTGGCAGAGTTACGACTGCGCCACGGGCTTCCATCCGCTACGCGGTGGCAAGGAGTCCGCCACCGCGTCGTCCGGCCTACGACTCGAACCAATTGGGCCGGACCAGCAGTGTTCTGGCGCGATCACTGTGCCGCCGTGACTGCTCCTCGTCGCCGATTCGCGCGGCCAGTCGGGCAAGAGCTTGGTGAGTGAGGCCACGCTGGTGGTCCGACCCGTGCTCAGCGAAGACGATCAGGGCATGGTCGAACAGCGAACGTGCGGAATTCGTGTCACCTTCGTCGAGGTATGCCTGGCCCAGCGCCAGCGCGGCACGGGCGTCGTTGTAAGGGTCGGGCACCCCTAACGTGGTCAGCAGTTCGCGGGCGCGGCGAAGGTGTCCGATGGCGCGATCGGACTGGCCGAGCCGGGTGAGGGTTTCGCCGAGGTTGATCAAGGCCAGGCCCTCGCCCCGCCGCCTTCCGAGCGACCGCAGAATATCCACTGCTCGGGAGAGGGCGTCGGCCGCGTCGGTGAGGTTTCCCCGGCCCACGTCGATCAGGGCCCGCGTTTTCCACGCGCTGGCTTCACCGCGCCGGTCATTGCTCGCACGCGCGCTCCGCAGCAATTCGTCGGTGTTCTGTTGTGCACGCTCGAGGTCACCGGCGGCAGCCTGAACTCGTGCGAGACGCTTTCGCATCCTGATCTGGCCGACCAGATCACCGGTAGCCTCAGCGGCCAGTAATCCGGTTTCGGCAGTCTTCAGACCGTCAGCGGGGTGCCCGTGCAGGATGATGATCGGTTGTAGCGCGTCGGCCAGATGGTAGGCCAGTTCGGACCAGCCCCGGTCGAGCGCGTCCGTCATAGCCGTCAGGAGGGTCGGTCTGTGTCGCTCCAGCCACTCCAGCGCGTGCACCTGGACGGACAGGTCGTCGGGCAGCACGAAAGACGTGTCGGGGGAAAAGGCGAGCGTCGCCCGCGCCGGCATGACACGCCGATTCGCGGCCTGCGTCGCGAACACGTACCAGCACACGACACGGCGGACGGAATCTGTACGCGCCTTGTCGTCATCTTCGGCCAGCGCCTGCTCGAAAGCGTGTACACGGACCAAGTCGTGCAGTGAGTAGCGATCGTCGTCAAGCTCTTCGACCAAAGACGCGTCCACGAGGGCCCCTAGCCAGCGCCGAGCCAAATCCGGCTTCGTCGCGAGCATCGCCGCCACAGCGGCGGTTTCCATGATACGTCCAGGGTGCAGACCGAGCAGGCGGTAGGCGCGCTGGAGTTCGGGTGGCAAGTCGAGGTAGGCCATGTCGAGGGTCGAGCGCACCGAGATGTCTCCTTCCACGGACAAGCCGTCCAGCCGCGCTCGCTCGTCGGCCAATTCGGCGACCAGGCGGGCCAGCGGTCGCTTGGGACGGGCGGCGGCATTCGCGCCGACCACGCTCAGCGCGATAGGAAGTCCGCCGCAGAAATCAGCGAGCCGCTCAGCAGACTCCCGCTCGGCGGCCACCCGGTCGTGCCCGATGTGGTGCCCCAGGGCATCCAGGGCGGCTGCGGAGTCGAGCGGGCCTACCGCGACTGCTCGTGCCCCGGAGGCGAGCAGTCCCAACAACGGACGGTGTGACGTCACAACGGTGACGGAACCGCTTGATGCGGGTACGAGCACCCGGACCTGAGCGGCCGACACCGCATCGTCCAACAGCAAGGCGACCAGCTTTTCCGCGGTCACGGAGCGGTAGAGCGCGATACGCTCCGGCAGCCCTGTCGGTACCCGGTCGTGCGGTATTCCGAACGACCGCAGAAACCGGCCCAGTACGTCCTCGGGCGCGACAGGGCCGCCGTTCGGCAGGGACAGTTCAGCATGGAGATGGCCGTCCGGAAAGCGCGCCGCCGTCAGACCGAGCCAACGCAAAGCCAACGCCGTTTTGCCCATTCCACCCCGGCCCCTGATCACCACCACACCGGGCCGTTCGAGCAAAGTGTCCAAAATAGACAGCTCGGCGGACCTGTCGGTGAATCCGGGAGGAGGCGCCATCAACTGGCGGGGTACGGGGGAACTCGCTTCGGTTGTGTGGAAATGCACGTCGCCATGCACTGCCCCAGCCTGCACGACAGGTCCGGTGAAATGTCCGGAGAGCGCGTTGTCCACGTCACTCTCGCGATCACTCACCGTCACACCCCTACTACGGCGCCTCGTGCCAAAAATACGGCTTCCGCGACGCGTCGGATAACCGCCGTTCAGCCGAAAGCGCCTGCCTGCGCGCTACTCAGGGTGCCGTAAGCCCAGTTCGGGCTGCTCGCCGGACGCGCCACAACGCATCCCATCGCGCCCGCGTGTTATCGCCGCTCCGCCGTGTCAGGGCGCGCGGTACCGGTACGGGATCTCCGTAGGGTTGCCGGTCGGCCCGAACCCGGCTCCGTCCTCGGCGGGTAGTTCGTCGAACCAGCCACGATCGGCCAACGGGATGCCGCGAGGAGGCGTGTCCTCGTCGGCCGGCGCGGGTTCCGCCGGAGCCGGGGATTCGGGATTCTCGGCGATGGGTTGACGAGCCGGGGGAACCGGAGGCGTCCGGGGAGGCTCGGCGACGGGCGGGGCGACGGGCTCGGCGACCGCGGGCGGGGCGGGCAGCTCGGCGGCGGCCGGTGGTGGCGGGACGGCGGCCGACGGTGAGGGTGGTGGGGCGGCAGGTTCCCGGGAGGGCGCGGTCTTGCGGGACGGCACCGGCAAGGGCGGAACCGCCGACGAAGGATTGGTCGGCGTCGACCGCCAGACGGGGGCAGGCGGGATGTTCATCGGTGCTGGACTGGACGACCCCGTGGTGGGAGCAGCAGGCTGCCGGCGATCGGTGCCGCGAGGGGGCAACGGGTCCAGACAGGAGACCAGCACCGTGGTGTTGCCGGGGTCCTCCACCTTCCGGCCGCCGCGCTCCCGGTACACCATTTCGCCCTCGGTGTCGATCTCCACCAGGTAACCGGCCTCGGCCAGTTGCTCCTCGTCCAGGTCGACGAGGTTCTCGTAGCGGGAGGGCACAACCCGGTAGATGGGCCAGGACAGACCACGATGGGTCTCGTGGAACTGGGAAAGCAGCCCCGCCAGCTGCTGCTGCCACGGCAGTGACATCGATTCGGCCAGCGAGCGCGGCAGCACCACGTACCCCTCGTCCACCCCGGGCCAGCCGTGGGACAGGTAGTCGGCCAGCGGAGTGGTCGACGCCGGTGGTTTGGACGCGCGGGCGGGCGGAGGTGCTCCGAACAGATCCCGGGGTTCGGGCTTGCGACGCTTGCCGAATTTCTTAGCCACTTGACGATCAATCCCTACTTCGCGCGCTTCCTGCCATCCGGGTTTTGGAGCAAGGTGGCTTTACTACGGACTATCCGTAGTAAAGCCACCTTGCTCCACTACGGTCGCCGATCAGACGCCGGGTCGCACGGCCTGCGGCACCAGTTCCGACTCGTCGAAGGACACCGGGCGGACGTGGACCGGCACACCATCCTGTTGAGCCTCCACCATTTTTCCGTTCCCAAGGTACATCGCGACATGGTGAATCGTGACCGGGTTGGCCGGATCGTAGGCCCAGAACAGCAGGTCACCCGCCTGTGCGGCACGGACCGGAAGCATCGCGCCGTCCTTGTACTGGTCCGCGGCCACCCGGTCGAGGGTGATTCCGCCGGCCTGGTAGGCCCGCAGCATCAGGCCCGAGCAGTCGAACGAGTTCGGCCCGGTTCCGCCCCACAGGTAGGGCTTTCCGAGCTGTGCCAGTGCGAACTGGATCGCCCCGGCCGCCGCCGGATTCCCCGGCAGGGCAAGTCCGACGCTCTGACCGCAACCGGTCACGTTGGTCACCTGACCCACGTTCTCCACCAGGTAGGCGGCCATCTGCTCCCACCGGTGATAGCGATCCGGGAAGGCCGACCGTTCCACCGCCTGTGCCGAGGTGCCCGGACGTTGCTGGTCCCAGCCCGGCACCGCGAGCAGCACGTCGTAGAACTTGTTGATCTCGTAGACGGGGTCCTGGAGCTGTGCCACGCTTCCCCAGCCCATCGACGGCCGCATCTGGAAGATGCCCAGCGAGTCCGCGTCGCCGTGGTTCAGGTTGCGCAAGCCGGACTCGGTCATCCCCGCCTGGATCGCGACCTGCCAAGCCCGAGGGGAGAGACTGCGTTGTTTGCCCACCGACACGATCAGCGACACGGTCTGGCGTTGTTCACCGGTCAGGCCGTTCGCCTGTGTCGAGGCGGTGACCGCGTCGCCCGGACGTGTTGGTCCGATCGCGGCGTCACAACTGAGGTTCATCACTCCCTGCGCCTGCACGGCTTCCTGGTCGGTGACCACCTTCACCAGCACGCCGCCGACGAGAACGGTGGCGGCCACCACCGCCACCGCCGCACTGAGAAGCAGCCCGACGCGCATGGGTCTCCTCAGCTCGCCTGGTCGTATCCGGACACGCGCCAGCCATCGCTCGTCCGCGACACCGTGACGCTGAGCTTGGGCCCGTCGGTGGGGACCAGGACCTGGACCGAACTGGTGTAGGACGCGACGACGACCGGGTCACCGGTAACCCTGCTGGCCGGGATGTTCACCGGGTCCACGCTGGCCATCTGGGCGTTGAGGTACTCCACGGTGGTGTAGGGACGAAGACCGTCGAGCCATTGCGCGTTGGTGATGCCGGCCGGATGACTCGCCCAGGCCCGCACGAACGACTCCGCGACGTTCAACGCCTCCTGACTCGGCGGTGCCGAGCTGGGCTGTACCAGCGGCGCGGTCAGCCGGGTCGACAGCGGTGCGGACGTCACATCGGTGGTGGCACTGGGCTGCGTGGACGAACTGCTTCCGGCCGCCGCCGGACCGCTGCCGCCCTGCGGCCCGAGCAGCCGCGGAATCACCACGCCGATGCCGATGACCACCACGGCGACGGCGACAACGGTGGCGACGAGATGCCGCGGCGAGCGGAGCGGGAATCCCCACAGCCTGCGATAAACCGCGGCTCTTCCGCGGTTGGTCCGGATAGGCACACCCTCACCTCACGACGTCGTCGGTGTCGCGGAGCTCGATTCCCCGTGAAGGCCGGTAAACCACGAAGACCGGTTTCCCGCCGACGAGTTCCCGCTCGGCTCGCCGTGGTTGCGGTGCCGCCGCGACCCTCGGCGATGCGGTGGAAAGCCGCGACGGCACCACCACCGGGTCGGGCTCGTCCCAGCCCCGGTCGAACACCGGGGAGGTGTCGACCCGGCGGCTCTGCGGCTGCGGCGGGACCCACGCCGCGTCGGCGCGGCGGGTCGTGCCGGGCGGCGCGGAATACACATAGGCGTCCGGATCCGCGCCGACGGGCGCATAACCGGGAAACACCCCGGCCGCGCCACCACTGGCGGGCAACGCGCGCCGCCCGCCGGCGCCCGGCAGTCCGGGCCCACCGCCCGGCCAGGGCGCGCCGGACCAGGCCGCGGCCGGTCGCGCGGCCATCGAACCCGCGCCGTCGAGCCGCTGCGCGTTGGCGAAAATGGTCGCCTCCGGGCGGAAACGTCCTCCGCCGGCCGTGGCTCCGATGGGTCCGCGCGATTCGAGGTCGCTCTCGTCGGAGTCGCGTACGTTCTGCCAGAACTCGTCCTGTGGTGTGGGTCCCGGCTTGCGGCGGAACCGCGAGAACAGCCCACCGCTCGGAGCCGGGATCGACGATCCGACCATGCCCACCGACATCTCCACCATCTGCCACAGCCGCCGCACCGGCCGCCCCACCAGGAACAGCAGTACGGTGACCAGCCCGGCCAGCACCATCTGAGTCAGCATGGTCAGTGAGCTGCCCGCGGTGAAGATCGCCTGCAACAACAGTGCATGGATACCGGCCAGCACGGACAGCACCAGCAGGTTGAACCCGACCGCACCGAGGACCTTCGCGACTCGGCGGAGGATGTCGTTGTGCACCAGCGCGACCAGCCCGATCAGCGGCGCCGTCAGCGCGAACAACCGGATCAACACCTGTGCCAGCAGGACCGAAGCCTTGGCAAGCAACTGGAACAGCGCGTACACCAGACTCTGCAGCAGAGCCAGGAACCCGGCGCCGGTGCGGCTGCCGTCCTCGCCGGTGAAATACCCGGTGACCGGCCCCAGCTGGGTCGAGATGTTCTTGTACGCAGCCTTCTTACCGTCCACAACGGACTGGTTGGCGTCGTCACCGTTGCGCAGTTGCGCCCAGGTGAACGCCTGCGCGTCCAGCAGCGGGCGGCCGAACTGCTTGGCCTGCGCGGCATCGGGCGCACCGAACTCCCCGCGCAACCAGTTGTCGTAGACCACATGGGTGTGCAGATCGGTGGGCAGCACATGCCGCACCACGCGATCGGTCGAGTCCACGAACCCGGCCTGGATGTTGGTCGTGGTCTGGACGATGGCGTTGTCGATCGGGTCGAAGTAGCGCAACATCGCCAGCGAAGACGCCGCCAGCCACATACCGGCCAGCGCGTAGAGACCGCGTTTGCCCACCGCTGACAGGTCACCCCGCCAGATGTTGCGGAACATCATGATGGCCAGGATCAGCGCGGCAAGCCCGAACAACTGGGCGTAGATATTGTTGTAGACTTTTTCCGCACCGGACTTCACCGCGTCGTAGATCGGGGTGAGTAGACCGCCCTGCATGACCGTGTAGTGCAGCGAGTTCGTTGCGCCCACGATGTTCTTGGCGATGTTGAACAGCTCGTTGCCGGCCCAGGTGTCAATGGTCGAATTCGGACTGGTGATACCCGCCAACGGACCACAGTTGGTCTGGTAGGTGTCCCAGACCATGCCCGCGTAACCGTAGTCGATGTACGCGCTGCCGGCTTCTCCTTGTCCCTGCGCGGGGTCGAGGGCGCCGACCATGCCGGCGCCCGGGCGTTCGGGGTTCGGTGCCTCGCCGCAGGCCGCGGCCGAAGCGGGTGGCGCGAACGAGATCACCTGCACCCCGAACAGCAGCGCGGCCGCGAGCAGCGCGCCGAGCCTGCCGGACCCTTTCCGGCGGACCGGCCGTTCCGAAGGCCGCAAACGTTTCTTGAGCGCGTGCCACCCCCCGGCGCAGGCGAACACGACCGCCAAGGTCGCCGCCGTGCTCATGCTGTGCCCTCCGCGAGGTTGCGCGCGCTGCCGTCACTTTGACAGCCGCGACTTGACACAAGGGGGCTCATGCGGCGTCCCGGCCGCCGCCGCGTTTGCCCGCCCCGGCGGGCTCCTCCGAGAGAATCTGTTCCTCGGTGAGCCCGACCTCACGCTCGGCCGCCAGTTCGAGGTCGGCCTCGATTTCGTCGTCCGGCGGTTCGGGCTCCGGTACGCGCACTTCCTCGGCCTGCGATTCGGACGCCTGGCGGGCATCGGCCGGAAGGGCGTCCTTCGAGCCCGGGGTGGTGTCCAAAACCGCGCGCAAATGGTCCAGATGGGGACCGGAGAAGTCGACCCGGATCCGTTCCACGCCCCCGGCACCGTCGCCGAAGATGAACTGGCGTGGTTCCCGGTCGCGCTCGACATCCCGGTGCGCGCCCGGACGGCGGCCGAGCGCGGAGACGACCTGCTCGTAACCGACCCCGACCGGTACCTTCAGCAGCCGTAGCGCGTCGGCCTGCGCCTCGTCGTCGTCGAGGCGGCCGACGAAGACCGAGTCCAGCAGCGCGACGAAACCCTGCATCCGGAGGAAGTCCGCGGGGATCTGGGACGACAACAACACCCGCACGTTCCACTTCCGCGAGTCACGCGCGAACCGGTTCATCAGCACCCGGCCGGTCGGCACCTCCGACAGGAAGAACGCTTCGTCGATCCACACACCCTTGCGCAGGTCCTTGGGCTTCTCGTAGACCGAACGCTGGGTGAGCCACGCCGCCAGGTTGAGCATCTCCACGCCGAGCGCCTCGGCGTCGGTCCAGTGTTCACGGCCGACGCCGTCCTTGGGCAGGGTGAGCCCCGCCATGGTCAGCACGGTCAGGCGGTCGTCCCGGGTCTCCGAATACGGGTCGGCGTCGTCTTCCGGGATGAGCAGCGACATCCGCTCCCGCATCTCGTCCAGGAAGTCGGCCACCACGACCGCGTGCTCATGGTGCTCGCTGGAGTCACGGCGCAGCGCGTCGATGACCTGACCGGGGTCGGCGTCGTAGCGGCCGCCCACCGCACGGACCGCGCGCAGCAGCACGATCCGGCTCTGCGGCATCCGCGCCACTTCGTAGGGCAGGACGCCGGTGAGCACGTCGAGCACGAGCCGGCGCCGGGTCGCCCCGGCCAGCGCACGCTCGCGGCGCCACGCGCGTTCGGGATCGTCCTCGTCCATGAAGTGCTCGAGCAGCGGCTCGGCTACCACGCGGTACGGGTTGAGGATGCCGGGCTGGGCGTTAAGCAGGTTGATCGGCCGCGCGTAGGGACGGATCTCGGGCAGGTCGCACAGCCGGGAAAGCGGTCCCGACGGGTCCAGCAGCGTCCAATGCGCACCGGCACGCAGCGTCTTGTAGACGATGCCACCACCCAGGAACGACTTGCCGCCACCGAGTCCGGCGACCATCGCGGTCAGGCCCGAACCGTCGCGGATCTCCTGCGCCATCCATGGATCCCAGGCCACCGGCCTGCGGGTGGCCGTACACGTTTCACCCAGGAGGATGCCGCGACGGTCACCGACCTCCGCGGTGGCGGTCGGCACGGCGGCCGCGGCCCAGACCACCGAACCCCGGCGCATGTAGGCCGAGGACGCGAGCGGCTCGCCCGGGATGAACTCCCGGGCCATCGCGTACTGCGCTTCCGGATGCTCGACGGCGATCTTCGGCTTGTACAGGTCCAGCAGTTGCTGAGCCAGCCGCAGAGCCTCCCGTTCCGTCGCGCCGGAAACCGCGAGCCGCCACCAGGAACGCACTCGGGTGGCGAGCGCGGTGAAGCCCGAAGTCATCTCGTCGTCGATCTCGAGCACCCGAGACGCCTGGCGGGAAAGCGATTGTGGCGGTTCCAGTTCGTGCTCGTCGGTGTAGTGCTTGACCTGGGAGCGCACTTTGTTCATCTGGCGGGCGAGTTCGCCGGCGACCTCCTCGGGCCGTCGCACGTAGATGCGCGCCGACCATTCCACCGGCGCGGGCAGCCGGTCGGCGTGCTGCACCCACGGGTCGTCGACCTCGGGGATCTGCAGGCCGTGCATCTGCCCGACGGTGAGCACCGCGACGTGCCGGGCGATGCCGGCGTTCGAGCCGGTGCGGCCCCGCACGGTGAGGGTGGGAGCGTAGGGCTCGGCGTGGAAGTCCGCCGCGTCGGTGAAACTGGCCAGATCCTCCGGTTCCCAGGCCGCACCCGGCACGGCGGGGAGGTTGCGCGGCGCCGGCAACCCCAGCGAGCAGGACCGGTGCATCAGCCAGGACATCTCCTCGGCGTGCACCGGACGTCCCTCCAGGCCCGACGACCCGATCACCTGGTCCAGATGCTCCACCTCGGAGTCCAGCGCGGTCAGCTCGGCGTCGACCGCCTCGGGGAGGATCTTGCGCAGCAACGGGGCGGCGCTTTCCACCGCGCGGTCCACCATGCGGCGGGTCTGCACCTGGACGCCGATGTAGACCTCCTTCTCGGCCATCGAGCGGCCCATCAGCTGCTGCTGCTCGCCGATCAGGTAGTCGTCGAAGGACAACGCGCCCGCCACGTCCTGCGGCCGGCGTATCGCGTTGTGCACGTGCGCCTCGGCCCACATCCGGATCGGATACGGGCGGGTGGTCACCCGCAGGTGCAACCAGCGGCCCTGCAGTTCCGCGTACTGCCCGGCGATCGCGGCGATCAGATCCCGGCGCTGGGAATCCGAGCGGAACGACCAGCGCTGCGGCGCGAGCCGGTACCAGGCGTAGACCTCGTGGTTGGTTCGGACCAGGTGACCGTCGATGCTGCGCAGGGCGATCGACGGGGTGTAGCTCGGGATCGCCTGCTCACCGGGCAACCGGCGGCCGCCCCGGGCTTTGGCCGGTACGGCGGTCTGCGGTTGCCAGGCTCCGGCCCCGCGTGCATCGTTCTTCCGGCGTCCGCCACGACCGAACAACGGCGTTACCTCCCCAATGGCGCCGAGGACCGGCGCGACGGCTGTGCTTCGTGGAGGTGCGACCCCCGTGCTCCGCGTCCGGGCCGGCCTTTGACCGGCCTGGACCTCCCGGACTTTCGTTTCTGCCTGGGCAGCGGCCGGCCGGCGGTCACCCGGATCTTGGTGGCGGTGACCGCCCCGCCATCGCCACGGGTGCGTTCCCGTGGCGTGTGGAGCTCGCGCAACCACATGGTGAAGACCGCGCCGAGGGGCCGTTCATGGCTGATCTTCGCGGTGATCAGGCGTGTCACGAGGATGGTGGCGACGAACGCCCACGCCGTCGAGAAGAATCCGAACCCCACACCCAGTTGCCGCTCGGCGGTCAGTACCACCAGGAAAACGGCGATGCCCACGCCCCACGCGACGTACCGGGCACGCCAGGGGAAGGTGGCCTTGGGCGGGCCGAGCCAGACCGCGTCGACCCGGTAGACCTCGTCATCGGTTCGAATCCGCACGCGCGTCCCCCGCGCTCAGCCTGTGAACAAGCCGGCGAGCCACTGGCCGACGTTGACGCCGAGACCGCTCACGGCGAGACCGATGATCGCGAGCGCGATCACCACGCCTGCCAGGCGGCGCATCACTCCGGCGTTGTCGCCCTTGCCACCGCCGAGCCAGAGCAGCAGCAACGCGACGGCCAGCAGTACCAGCGGGATGATGTTGTCGAGCATCCACTGCTGGACGCCTCTGGTCTTGATCTCGCCGGCGGCGAGCTGAACGGCGGTCATCATGGTGGTCATCGCGTACTCCCGGGTGCGAGGAGTGTGTCGGGGGGCCCTGCGGGCCCACGGAGGGTCAGAGATTGTCCGGTCTGGTCTAGAACATCATGGCGTCACAAGTTGTAACGGTCAAAGTGCTCTCTGTCGCAGGTGATCCAGGCACGCCAGGCACATTACGGCCATTCACGCCAGTTCGGTCGCCCTCCATCATCGTTGCAACCCCGCCCAGGATTAACCCCGACCACCCGTATTTCGTAGTTTGCGCCTGAGCCCACGCTCTGACGAGGGCAGCATTCACTCTGAGTTTGCCGGCCCACCGCCCGCGCGCGGCCTGGATAGTGTGGCATGCCCCGTTCGGCGGCATGCGTGATACCCGGGTAGTGATCGGACGTTGCGCCCAAGTTGATCAGCCGATCGGACGAGACATCCCCCACACCCATCGAGCCCTCCATCCGCGGTCACCCTTCGTGATCCCACGTACGGGAGAGCCCTGTTGGGGAGGAAGGTGTGTTTACTACGGATGATCCGTAGTAAACACACCTTCCTCCCACAACGAGGTCAAGCCCGTGGTTGCGCGAACAGGCCCGCCGGGAACGCACCCGCCTCGACGACCTGCCGGCTCAGTGCCCGGCCCAGGTCGGCCAGCCTGACCGCCTTCTCCGGGCCCAGCTTCCGCCATGGGCCGGTCGCCGCGGCGTTGGTCTGATCCTCGATCCTCCGCCGGAGTTCGCTGCCCTGATCGGTAAGCGCTCCCCCGGCATCGAGGAGGCCCTTCTCGCGGAGTCCGGCGGTCGCCGCGTCCCACTGCTCGTCGGACCAGCCGCGGATGGTCTTGGCGGCTTTCGGGCGAAACCCCTTGCCGGTCGCCACATGGGTGATCAGCGCGGCCAGTCCGCCGAGGCCGTTGGCGACCAGCGCGGCGACGTGCCCGTCGCCGCGGAACTCACGCAACAACGACACCGCGTGCCAGAGCGCGAGATGCGGTTCCGACGGCCAGTCGAGTTCGGCGTGCCCCGCGTAGAGCGGACGCCCTTCGGGTGTGCAGCCGCCGGTGGCTTCGCGAGCGAGCGTGGCGGCTTCGGCCACCTCCGGCGACGACACGGCGTCTCCCAGAAGGCGGCGCAGCGCCGCGTCGGCCGCGTCGAATCGCGCGGCCAGGATCTTCTCCGGGCTCGCCAGCGTCCAGGCTCGGGGGATGTGCCGCGCGACCAGCTCCGGATTGAAGTTGTAGAACGTGGCGGCCACGACGCCCGGTTCGACGGCTCCCATCGGCGCCGAACGACTGGCGAAGTACCCCATCTGCCCGGGCTGGAGCCCTGCCGCGGAGAAGCGTTCGTCCGCCTCGGGCGCGAAATAGACCATGGCGTGCAGCGAGTCGAGGCTCCGATGACACCGGTAAGCGAGCGTGCGGGCTTCTTCGTGATCCACTCGTCGAAGCTAGCGCGCAGAAGAGCCCCACGGAAGCGGCTCCGGGCCCGGGGCGGACGAGTTGGCGTGTAAGCCGGATCCTGTCCCCGGCGCCTCACGGCGGCCGGGTGGCGGCCATCCATCTAGGCCTGCCGTCACCGGCAGGCTCGAGCGGCCTACCCGCAGGCATCGGACGGGCCGTCCTCGAACGCCTGCGCAGACACCCGGTCAGGGCGTCCTCTTGGCCTTGCTCCGGGTGGGGTTTGCCGAGCCATCCCGGTCACCCGGGATGCTGGTGGTCTCTTACACCACCGTTTCACCCTTACCCCGCGCCACGCTCGCCGGAAGCACCGGCGCGCGGGCCGGGGCGGTCTGTTTTCTGTGGCACTTTCCCGCGGGTCGCCCCGGGTTGCCGTTAGCAACCACCCTGCCCTGCGGAGTCCGGACTTTCCTCGAGGGGCATACCCCTCGCGGCCGCCCGGCCAACTCGTCCGCGCAACCAGAATAGTCCCCCGCGCCGCACCATGACCGTGTTCCCCCCACCGGCAGTCCATTTCGGACTGCCGCGGTGGCCTCAGCCCAGGTGCGAGATGTCGTTGACCAGCCGGACGGACGCGTTGCCGTCGGGGTAGAACTCGGCGATCGACAGCGACGCCAGGTCCAGGTGCAGCCGGAAGAACAGCGAAGGCCCCGCGTCCAGCGCCAGGCGCAGGAACGACTTGATCGGCGTGACGTGGCTGACCACGATGATCGTCCGGCCACGGTGGTCGGCGAGCAGTTCGTCACGGGCATCACGGCTCCGCCGGTAGACCGCGTCGATGCTCTCTCCTCCGGGCGGCGCGACGGTGGTGTCGGTGATCCAGCGGCCGTGCAGGTCCGGGTCGCGTTCGGCGGCCTCGGCGAAGGTCAGTCCCTCCCATTCGCCGAAGTCGGCCTCCAGCAGTCTCTGGTGGGTGGTGACCCGGCCACCGATCGCGTCGGCCGCGGCCTGGGCCGTTTGCCTGGCCCTGCTCAGCGGTGAGGCGATGATCGGGACCGGCTCGCCGTCGGCCACACCGGGCAGTCCCGCGAGACGTTTGGCGACCGCGGCCGCCTGCTGCCTGCCGTGCTCGGTCAGCGGTACGTCGCGCCGGCCGGAGTAACGGCGGTCGATCGACAGTTCGGTCTGACCGTGCCGGACGAGCAGCATCCTGGTCGGCGCACCGCGCGCGCCGGTCCACCGGGTGGGCGAGGAGGTGGTTCGCCGGGCCTCCGGGGCCGCCGCTTCGGACCGCGCGTCGCCGCCCGGGTTTCCGCCCCGGCCGGCCTGCGCGTCCATCGCCTCGTTGGCCAGCCGGTCGGCGTGTGCGTTGCGCGCGCGGGGAATCCACTCGTAGCGGACGCGGTCGAACCGGGCCGCGAGATCGCGTGCCTGCAGCGCCAACGGTTGCAGCGCCGCGTGCTTGATCTTCCATCGGCCGGACATCTGCTCGACAACCAGTTTCGAGTCCATCCGGACGTCCACAGTGGACGCTCCGACCTCGGCTGCCGCGCGCAGGCCGGCGATCAGGCCCTGGTACTCGGCGACGTTGTTCGTCACGACGCCGAGGCCTTCCTGGCGTTCGGCGAGCACTGCCCCGGTTTCGGCGTCCTTCACCACCGCGCCGTAGCCGGCCGGACCGGGATTTCCCCTCGATCCGCCATCGGCCTCGACGACGACCTTCGGCCCGGCGCTCATAGACCGGATTCCAGAGTCCGGACCATGATGGCGCCGCAGTTGTCACACTGCACGACCTCGTCTTCCGGAGCCGCCTTGATCTCGGAGACGGTGCTCCGGTCCAGTTCGAGCTGGCAGGCGCCGCACCGGCGGGCCCGGAGCAGCGCCGCGCCGATCCCCTTGGCCGCGCGCACCCGTTCGTACAGCCGCAGCAGGTCCTCGGGGAACCGGGGCACGAGCTTGGCCCTGTCCTCCTCGCGCCGGGCCCGGGTGGTGTCGAGATCGGCGAAGGTCTCGTCCCGGCGGCGCTGGGCGTCCGCCAGCGCCTGTTCGGCCTGGTCGACCTCGGCGGCGGTGCGGTTGGCGTCCATCTCCAGCGCCTCACGCCGTTCCATGACTTCCAGTTGGTCGTCTTCGAGCGAGGTCTGCCGCCGGGCCAAGGTGTCGAGTTCGTGCTGGATGTCGGTCATCTGCTTGGCCGACACCGAGCCGGAGGCCATGAGCTTGCGGTCCCGGTCGCCCCGGGCGCGGACCGACTCGATCTCCTTTTCCTGGCGCGCGATCTCCCGGTCCAGGTCCGAGGCCGCGGTCTGGGCCGACACCAGCGCGTCCCGCCGCTCGCGCAGTGTCTTCTCGGCCGCGTCGATCTCGGCCAGCTCCGGCAGCGTCCGGCGGCGGTGCTCGACGCGCGACAACTCGGCGTCCACCTTCGCGAGCTCAAGCAGCTGGCGTTGGACGGCGGGTTCTGCCTTCACTGGTGGTTCTCCCTCGAAGCGGTGGCGACCGATGCGCGGATCGTCCACGGATCGGTCGGGAGCGTGGACACGTGAACTTCGACGTTACCCGCACCGGACTCGCGAAGAACGGCCGAGGCTTGCCCGCACCACGGCCATTCGCTCGCCCAGTGCGTGAGGCCCACGAGCGCGGGTCCGTCCGCTTCGCGGTGCTCGCCGGCGGGATGATGACGCAGGTCAGCGGTGACGTAGGCGTCGACTCCCGCCGCGGCGGCCGCGGCGAGGTGACTGTCTCCGGCGCCGCCCGCCACCGCCACCGTCCTGATCACGCGGTCGGGGTCGCCTGCCCCCAGCACGCCGGGCTCGGTTCTCGGGAGGGCGGCGGCGACACGGTCGACGAAGGCCCTGAACGGTTCCGGCTCGGGGAGTTCACCGATGCGGCCAAGACCGGTCAGGCCGTCGGGACGCGGGTCCAGCGGCCGCGTCACGCGCAGTCCGATCGCCTCGGCGAGCGCGTCCGAGACGCCAGGGCTGGCCGAGTCCGCGTTGGTGTGCGCGCAGTACAGGGCGATGCCACCACGGATCAGCCGGTGCACCAGGCGGCCTTTTGGCGTGTCGGCCGGTACGCCGTGCACGCCGCGCAGCAACAGCGGATGGTGCGCGACGATCAGCTGGGCACCGATCTCGAAGGCCTCGTCCACGGTGGCCGTGACCGGGTCGACGCACACCAGCACCCGGTTCACCCGCTCCGCGGGGTCTCCGCAGACGAGGCCCACCGCGTCCCAGCTCTCGGCGAGTCCGGGCGGGTAGGCGGTCTCCAGAGCCTTGATCATCTCGGAAAGGGCGGGCATACCGGGATCCTCGCACGGTCGCCGCCGGGGGTTGTGAAGTGGAGCAAGGTGGGTTTGCTCGGCCGGAGGCGGCAACGGTGCCCCATCACGACAAAGCTGTCCGCCGGAGGCCGCTGCACGCGGCCGGACACGCTTTTCGTCCGGCCGCCGATTAGGCACGGATCATCCGTAGTAAACGCTCCTTGCTCCACAAAGAAGGCACCTTCCCGCGAGGTTGCGGGACGGGGTTCGGCAGACTCGTGAGGGTGAGCGATCTGCTGCATGTCTGTTTTGTCTGTTCCGGTAATATTTGCCGTTCCCCGATGGCGGCGATCGTGTTCCGGGAGCATCTCCGGCGCGCGGGGCTCGACGACCGGGTCCGGGTGACCAGCGCGGGCACCGGGCCCTGGCATGCCGGCGAGCCAGCCGACCCGCGGGCGAGGGCGACGCTGGCCGCGCGCGGTTACCACGGTGAACACATCGCCGCGCAGATCGACGCCGACCGGCTGACGGCCGACCTGCTGCTCGCCGCCGACGCCGGGCACCTGCGGATGCTGCGGCGCGAAGTGGAGGATCCCGGACGGGTCAGGCTCCTGCGCGAGTTCGATCCCGAGGCCGGACCCGGCGCCGAGGTCCCGGATCCCTACTACGGGGGTGACGGCGGCTTCGACGAGGTGCTCGACATGCTCGAACGCGCCGTGCCTGGACTGCTCGGGTGGGTCCGGGAGCAGTTGTGAGCCCACCGGAGGTCCGCGAGGCCGTCGAACGACTGCACGGGGGCACGGTGGCCGAAGTCCGCCAAGGTGGCGGGGCGATCTTCGTGGTGACACTCGACAGCGGCGAACGTCTCGTCGCCAAGCACGGCACCGGCGAGGGCGCGATCGCGGCCGAGGCGGCCGGGCTGGCTTGGCTGGCCGAGTACGGGGACGTCCGGCTGCCCGCGGTCCACGCGCACGACGAGGATTGGCTCGTCATGGACTACGTTCCGCCAGGGCCCCCGTCGAAGCGGGCCGCCGAGGAACTCGGGCGGGGCTTGGCGGCGCTCCACCTGCGGGGCGCCCCGGCGTACGGGAGCCCGCCGCCGGGCGGGCCCGCGGACGCCTGGATGGGACTCGCGCCGATGCGCAACGAGCCGCAGCCGGACTGGCCCACCTTCTACGCCCGTCACCGGATCGAGCCCTACGTCCGGATGTGCGCCGACCAGGAGTTGTTCGATGCCGGCGAGGTTCAGGTATTCGACCGGCTCTGCGAGGCGCTGCCGCGCGCGGCCGGACCGCCGGAGCCGCCGTCGCGCCTGCACGGAGACGCCTGGAGCGGGAACGTGCGCTGGTCGGATGAGGGCGTCTGGCTCATCGATCCGGCAGCTCATGGCGGGCACCGGGAGGGCGACCTCGCCATGCTCCAACTCTTCGGCGCTCCCCTCCTGAGCCACATCCTCGGTGCTTATGCCGAAAGCACCGCAGTGCCTTTGGCGGAGGGCTGGCGTGGACGGGTCCGGCTGCACCAGCTGTTTCCGCTTCTCATGCACGCCGCGGTCTTCGGTGGTGGCTACGCCCGGCAGGCCCTCGACGCCGCGCGCGAAGCACTGCGCCTAACGTAGAAGTGCGGGTCAGTGCCCGTGACGGTGAGTCGGACGAAGATTTCCGAGGTGAACGGTGAGCGCTCAAGGTGAAGCCGCGGGCACGGACGGGCGTCCCGAACCGGCTTCCCCCGCCCCTGCCTCGCGCTCGGTGTGGCGGTCACTGAAGTTCCTGTTCCGCCCCAGCTGGATCGCGCTCGTGGTGGGCGTGCTCGCCTTCGCGTTCGCCTGCTTCTATCTCCTCTCGCCCTGGCAGTTCGGCCGGAACGCCGAGCGGGAGGCCCAGAACAACGCCATCCAGGCATCTCTCTCGGCGAGCCCGCGGCCATTGAACGTGGTGCTGCCGCCCGGCGTCGCGCCGAGCACCACGACGGAATGGAGCCGGGTCACCATCACCGGTACCTACCTTCCTGACGACGAGGTCGTCGCGCGGTTGCGGACGGTGCAGGGTGAGCCGGCCTACGAGGTGCTCACCCCGTTGCGCACCACCGACGGACAGGTCGTGCTGGTCGACCGCGGCTACGTCAGGCTGGGCGAGCACGGCAGCGCGCTGCCGTACTCCGCGCCGCCGGGCGGGATCGTGCGCATCGAAGCGCGGATCCGGCAGGACGAGACAGACCCGAAGAACCGGGACGTGTTCACCGATCCCGCGGCCAGTCCCCGGCCACAGAGCTACATCGTGGACTCGCGGGTGGTGGCCCGCGCCGAGGGCCTGCCCATCAGGCCGGGCTACTTTCAGCTCGACGAAAACCAGCCCGGTGTGATCGCCGCCCTTCCGCTCCCCCAAATCGACTCCGGACCGTTCTTTTCCTATGCGCTCCAATGGATCGCGTTCGGTGTGATGGCCATCGCCGGGCTCGGGTACTTCACCGTGCGCGAGCTCAAACCCGGGGGTGTGCTGGCGGAACTGGGCGATCGCGAGAACGCCCGGCGACGGCGCACGTCGCGCAAGTCCGTCGCGCAGATGCTCGCCGAGGACGACGAGCACGAAAGGGCCGGGGTCAGCGAGACCGGCGAAGCCCCAGCACGGCCGCCAGAAGAGCCGAGCCCAGGGCGGTCAGCCAGCCGATCACCCGGGAAAGCTCCACCGCGCGCGTGACGTGCCCGGCGTCCGGGTTGCGTCCGTCGCCGAGCACCGGTCGTTCCTCGACTCCGTACGGATAGACCGTCCGGCCGCCCAACCGGATTTCCAACGCTCCGGCGAAAGCGGCCTCGACGCGTCCGGCGTTGGGGTTGGGATGCGCGATGGTGTCTCGCCGCCAAGTCCGCCATGCCCCGCTCGCGGAGCCGCCGACCACCGGCGCCCCGGCGACGGTGAGCGCGGCGGTCGCCCAGGTGGACGGGAGTGCGGTCAGGTCACGGATCCGCGCGCAAGGCCGGCTCCGGGCGCGCAGCGCGGATATGGCGCGCGCTCCCAGCAGGCCCGGCACCCCGGTGACCGCTCCCCAGAACAGCGGTCCGACGACGGTCTGCGCGGTGTGCCGCGCGACCGACTCGACCGAGGCCCGGGACAGGCCGATCAGGTCCAGCGTGTCGGTGCGGCGGGTGTCGAGCACCGCGAGTGTGCTCCGGGCGGAGTCGAGTTCGCCCTGTTCGAGTTCCCGCGCGAGAGTGGTGCCCTCCGACGCCAGTCGCGCGCCGCCCAGCACGGCCCAGGTCGCCACCGCGGTGCTTACCGCCTGCACGATCGGGCGGTTCCGGCCCGCCCGCTCCAAGCAGAGACCGGTCACCACGGCGGTGCCGGCCACCAGCGCCCTCGGTTTTTCCCTGACCATTCGCTCGACCTGCCGGGGCTGCCCGACCACCCCGTCCGCGGCCGCCCCCAAAAGCAGTCCGATCGCTCGTGCCCCACTCACCCGACGGAGGTTACTGCCCAGTGTCCTCCGGCCGGGCGGCGGTGCCCGCTTCCGCGCGGGCCCAGGATTCGAGCATGACCCGGGCGATCGACGAGTTGCCGGGGAGAACCATTGTGGCGGTCGTCCCCGAGACGGGCACCGGCTCACCATCCGCTTCGAACGCCGCACGGACATCAGCCCGCGAGACCCAACGTGCGTCCTCGATCTCGCCATCCGCCGGGACTGGCTGCTGCGAAGCGTCGGCGCGGGCGGCGAAACCCAGCATGATCGACCGCGGGAACGGCCACGGCTGGCTGCCGAGATAGCGCACGTCCCGGACCTCGACCCCGGACTCTTCCCTCACCTCACGGGTGACGCAGCCTTCCAGCGACTCCCCCGCCTCGACGAATCCGGCGAGTACCGAATACCGCCCGGGAGGCCATATCGGCTGACGGGCGAGCAGCACGTGCTCGCCATTGACGCCGACGTCGTCGTGCACCAGGCAGATGATCGCCGGATCGGTGCGCGGATATTCCTCCCGGCCGCACCCCTCGCACTGGGTCGCCCACCCGAACTGGATCCTCCGCGTGCGCGCTCCGCAGCGAGCGCAGAACCGGGCCTGACGGTGCCAGTTACGCAGGGCCTGCGCGGTGGTGAACAGGCCCGCCGACGTGTCGTCGAGCAGGTCACCGTACCCACGCAGGTCCACCCAGAACTCGTCGCCGGCCTTGGGGACCTCCTCGCGGAACCCCCAGCTTCCTCGAGTCTCGGTCAGTTCCGTCTCGCCCTCGGGGGCGCCGGGCAGCGACCAGTAATCAAGCCCACGCCATTCGCCGAGGAACACCGCCTCTTCCGGCGGCATATCGCCGAAGGACAGGGCTTTCCGCGTGGCGAGGCTGTGTTCCCCCTCCCGGACCGGCGAACGTGACCGATCGTCGAGTACCACGACCAGGGCGGTCGGCCAGCGGGCCCGGAGCCGGTCCGGGTTGGCACGCAAGCCCTCCTGACGGTCCACAGTGGACCGTGAGAGAGTGGGCAGCTTGTCGAGCCGGAAGGGGGTCGTCATCAGGAAGCAGGCTCTCCCACCGTGAAACCGCCGAGCGCGGCCAGTTTCGGCGCGAGGCTCGCCGCGTCTCCGACGACCACTCCGGTGAACCTCGCCGGGGCGAAGAAGTCCAGCGCGGCCTGGGCCACGTCGTCGAGGGTGACCGCGGCGAGTCGCTCCGGGTGCGCCGTCAGCCACTCGACGCCGAGACCGCTGAACGCGAGCGCGGCCAACTGGCCGGCGAGTCCGGTCTGGGCCGACGTGGAAATCACGAGCGACCCGACCGCGTACTGGCGCACCGCTTCGAGCTCGTCGGCGTCCGGCGGGACGAGAGCGAGCCTTCCGAGCTCGTACCGCGTCTCCAGCACCGCGGCGGCGGTCGCTTCGTTCGCGGTGTCCGCATCGACTCCCAGGGTGGCGGCCGAACCGGTGAATTCGAACCCGGAATGCGCGTGATAGGTGTAGCCCTTGTCCTCGCGGATGTTCTCCACCAGCCGCGACGAGAAGTATCCGCCGTAGGCCAGGTTCGCCAGTTGAAGCGCGGGGTAGCGCGGGTCCGTTCGCGGCAGTCCCTGGGCGATGAACCTGATCTGGGACTGCACCGCGCCCGCCCGCGGGACCAGCAGCACGTCACCACCGGCGAGTTCCGGCAGTTCGGGCAGTACCGAGGCGGTGCGGTCGGATTGCCAGCCCTGCAAGGCTTTCCGGATATCGGCGACCACCTGCTCGGGGTCGATGTCGCCCACGAGCACCAGCACCGCACCGCGGGGAAGCACGGCTTCGGCGTGCAGGGCGCGGACCGCTTCGGCCGTGACCTTCTCCACGTCCTCGGGCCGCGGCATCTCCCGGGTCACCGGGTGGTCGCCGTAGCAGTGCTTCAACAACGCTTCCCGGGCGATGACCCGGGGCTGGGTACGCGACACCGCGAGGCGTTCCACGATGCGGGCGGCCTCCCTGGCCACCTCTTTGTCCACATAGGACGCGGAGGTGAGCGCGTCGGCGAGCACGTCCAGCAGCGTGGGCAGGCCGGTGGCCAGCGCCGTACCGGTGAAGGCCAGCCGTTCCGGGTCGACCGAGGTACTCAGCTCGCCGCCGATCAGCGCGAGCTCGGTGTCGATCTCGATGCGGTCACGCCGGGCCGTCCCGGTCAGGATGGTCTCGGCCAGTACTTCGGCGGTCGCCGCATGCAGAGGACCGGCGCCCCCGAAGGGAATCCTCAGCCGCAGCTCGACCATCGGCACGGTGGGCTTGCGCACGGCAAGCACCCTGAGACCGTTGTCGAGCACGGTGTCCACGTGCTGCAGGTCGGCGGCGGCACGTTGGTCCCCGAGGGCGGGCACCAGGCGTGCCCCGGTCTCCGTACGGCCGATCTCCTCCGCGGTGCGGTGGGTCGTCGCAGTCACTTACTCTCCTCCGTTTCCGGGCTCCACGACCAGGACCGCGCGCGAGTCGGGCCGCAGCGCCTTCGCCGCCGCGGCGACGTCGTCCGCGGTGACCGCGGCCATCCGGTCGGCCAGCCGGTACATCAGGGACGGGTCACCGTAGAGCAGTTCGAACGCGCCCAGCCCGAGGGTGCGGGAGACCAGCCGGTCGTGCTCGGAATGCAGGCTGGAGCTCCAGCGCGCGGTGACCTTGGCGAGCTCCCGCGCGTCCGGCGGTGTCGTGGCGAGCTTTTCCAGTTCCTCGTCGAGCGCGGCCAAGACCCGTTCCGGCGAGACGTCGGGCGCGTGGATCGCGGTCACCGAGAAGGTGTCCGGGTCACGCGCCTCGAACGGGCCGAACAGCCCCGCGCCGGCACCGATGTCGGTCACCAGCGGTTCGCGATGCACCAGACGCTGCTGGAGGCGTGAACCGTCTCCGTCGGTGAGCACTCCCGCCAGCACGAGATTGGCCAGGTAGGCGTCCAGTTCGTTGACCGGGTCGGGCATGCGGTACCCGATCGCGAGTGCGGGCAGCGGCGCATGCGGATCGGTGTGCGTACCGCGCAGCTCACCGGAAGGCGGCGGCTCGGCGAACGAGCGTTTCGGTGGCGCCGGGCGATGCGGTACGTCGCCGAAGTGCTTCTCGACGAGTTCACGCGCGGCATCGGGCTGGAAGTCACCGGCGACGGTGAGCACCGCGTTCGCGGGCGAGTAGTAGGTGTCGAAGAAGGCCGCGCAGTCGTCGAGCGTGGCCAGTTCGAGATCGGTGAAATCCCCGTACCCGTTGTGCGCGTTGGGGAACGTCTGGTACAGGACCGGTGGCAGCAGGATCCACGGAAATCCGCCGTAGGGCCGGTTCAGGACGTTGAGCCGGATCTCCTCCTTGACCACGTCGATCTGGTTGGCGAGATTCTCCCGCGTCAGCTTCGGGGCGCGCATGCGATCGGCTTCGAGGAACAGCGCGCGTTCCAGCGCGGCGGCGGGGAGCACCTCGTGGTAGTCGGTGTAGTCGGGATGGGTCGACCCGTTGAAGGTGCCGCCGCTGGACTGCACGATCTTGAAGTGCGCCAGCTTCTCCAGGCTCTCGCTGCCCTGGAACATCAGGTGCTCGAACAGGTGCGCGAAGCCGGTGCGCCCCTCCGGCTCCGACCGGAAGCCCACGTCGTAATGCACGGCGACGCCGACCACGGGTGCCGTGCCGTCCGGCGCCAGCACGACCCGGAGACCGTTGTCCAGGGTGAAGCGGAGATTTTCAGGTGCGGCCATGCCGCCCACCATACGGGGAACCCGCCCTCGAGTGTGCCGCCAGGGACGGGACATCTGTCGACGTGCTGTAGCGGGTCGCATGACCCCTGGTTACCGGCGTGACTTGCTGGCAGGGCGCCAGGGGCCGCGCTCCGGCCGACGCTGCGCGAGCCCGCGCCTGCACTGCGCTTTTTGAAGCAAGGTGTGTTTACTACGGACTATCCGTAGTAAACACACCTTGCTTCAAAAACCAGCCTCAGGACGGCGGGGCGAAGGGGCCGCTCTCGCTCGGGCGGGGGTCCGGCGGGGGCGCCACGGGGAGCGCGGCAGGGGCGTGCCCGAGGGAACGTGCGCGGCGCTCGGCGAGCACGGCCTGCAAGTACGCCCACGGCGGGACGCCGTACGGTAACGGCGTTTCGATCCGCCCGGCGACGTCCCGGACAAGGTCGTGGCCCAGCGCCTCTCGCGCCTCCGGCCGCAGTTCCTGGTACCGGGCGAGGTATTGCCGGATGGCCAGGGCCAGTTCGTCACCCAGCCCGGACAGATCCAACTGACCGGCCCACGAAGCCAGGGCGGGCGGCATCGTCACCGCCGGGACGGGCATGTCCGGGGCACGCTCCTGGACCACCACGGTCCCGGCGAGATAGTCCCCGACCCGCTTCGACCGCGCGGAACACAACGACACGACCACGGCCACGACGCTCCACACCAGCACCGGGCCGAAGTCGACGATCGCCCCCGCCAGCGAGCGGGTCAGCGCATGCCGGAACCGGACCGGGCCGCCGTCGTCGCGCACCACACGCAAGCCCAGGGCCATCTTTCCGAGCGTGCGTCCCCGGCCGAGCGTCTCGAACAACACCGAGTACCCGACCCGGACCAGGACGAACACCCCGAGCAGAATCGCCGCCAACTGCGCCGGATCGTCGAGACCCGCCACGAGGATGGCGACCAGGACGGTGAGCAACACGGCGAACTGGAGCAACGCGTCGAGCGCGGCGGCCACGCCGCGACTGGCGAGACGGGCGACCCGCAGGTCGACCACCACCGCTTCGCCGGTGACGAGATCGGGTTCGGCAGCCACCTGCCAACTGTAGTGTTAGCGCATGGATGTGGACCTGTTCGTCGCCTCTCATCGCGCCGAATGGGACCGGCTGGCCGAACTTCTCGACCGCCGTCGCCTCCGTGGGGCCGAAGCCGACGAACTGATCACCCTGTACCAGCGGACCGCGACCCATCTGTCGACGGTCCGGTCCGCGGCGCCGGATCCCGCGTTGACGCACCGGCTTTCGGCGCTGGTGACGCGGGCGCGGTCGGCGGTGACCGGTTCGCACAACCCAGCCTGGCGGGAAGTCGGCGTCTTCTTCGCCCGCCGTTTCCCCGCCGCGGTCTACCTCAGCAGGCGATGGTGGATCGCCACGGCGCTCGTGACGATCATGGTCGGCGGACTGCTGGCCGCCTGGATCGCCCGCGACCCCGGGGTACAGGCGAGCATCGCGGCACCGGACGAGATCCGCGCGCTCACCAGGCCCGGCGGCGAATACGAGACCTACTACTCGAGCAATCCGGCCGGTTCCTTCGCCGCGCGGGTCTGGACCAACAACGCCTGGGTCGCGGCCACATGCCTGTTTCTCGGTGTGCTGGCGGGAATTCCGGTGATCGCCGCACTGTGGGAGAACGCGCTGAACGTCGGTGTGGGCGCGGGCCTGATGTCGTCGGCCGGGCGGCTCGACATCTTCCTCGGACTGATCGTCCCCCACGGTCTGCTGGAGCTCACCGCGGTGTTCGTCGCGGCCGGCGCCGGCCTCCGGCTCGGCTGGACGGTGATCAGTCCCGGCGGCCGCTCGCGCGGAGCCGCGCTCGCCGAGGTGGGCCGCACCACGGCCGCGCTGGCCCTCGGCCTGGCGTGCGTGCTGCTGGTTTCCGGCGTGATCGAAGCCTTTGTCACACCGTCGCGGCTGCCCACGTGGGGCCGGATCGGGATCGGGCTGCTCGCCGAAACCGCTTTCCTGGCCTATGTCTTCGTCCTCGGCCGACGGGCCGCACGAGCCGGTTTCACCGGTGACATGGACCGTCGCCACGGTGGAGACGTGCTGCCGGAGAGCGCCTGAACGACACCGAGTGATGTTTCCGGGCAAGCTCGGTGACACGCCGTTGATCTTCCCCGGCCCCTCACGGAGGCACGTCCTATAGTGGCGCGGTGGCGAAGCGCGAGGCGGTGAACTTCTCCGACGACACCTACGGTCAGATCCGCGAACTGGCCGACCGGGCGGGGATGTCCGTGCACGCCTGGCTGGTCGCGGCGGTGGAACGGGAAGCCTTCCGCCAGCTCTGCGAGAAGACGAACGAGTGGTGGCAGGACCACCCCGAAGAGGCTGCCCGGGCCACCGAGGACTTCGACCTTCGCCAGAAGTGCCGCACCGAGATGCCCAGTGGCTCCTCGGCCGCGTAGAGGACAGATCTGGACTGTTGCCGGCCCACGACCCCGGCGTGTGCTGATCTACAGCGGAGACATGTTCAACGATCTCACCGACGTGCCCTACGTGATCACCATGGAGGTCGTCGACCGGGCGAACCCGCTCGAGGTGATCGCCACCGAGGGCACGCGGATCGCCTACACCCGGCTCGACCACGTGCCGAAACGTTCTCTCGCCGATCACCTCGGCGATGTCTCGGACGCGGTGATGGAGACCATCAACCGCCGCCTGTTCATGGTCATCACCACGAGCTGACGGCCTGGCACGCGCCTTTGAAACGCCTAGTGCCTGTTTCGAAAGCCCGTGTTTCCGCACGAGGTGAGTAGCCGCGCGCGGGTGCCGAAGGCCTCGGATTTTCGGAGGCGGGCCGCCTACCTGCCCAGGCAGGCCGACGACGAGAGCCACGGCCCGTCTACGCAAATCCGATCGCGCGCCTTAGAAACACTGCCTAGTCGGCGACGATGGCCACCTTGAGCCGGCCACGCTGTGGTCGCGCGTAGAGCGAGTACGCGGTCTGTGCGTCGCTCGCCGGAATCACGTGCGACACGTAATCGGAAAAATCGTCCCGGTGCTTGAGGAGGTAGTCGCGGCTGCCGGCCAGGACACCGTGCCAGTCACCGAGGGTACGGCCGGCGTGCAGGGTAAGGCCCCGTTCGTAGATCTGCTGGTAGGGAAGCACATAGTCCGGATCGTCAGGACTGCCGAAGCCATAGACGAATCCGTGGTCGGCCACCGCCCGGAGCGCGTCCGTGATCGACGCGTGCTGATGGCCGACCGCCTCCACGACCACCGCCGGCCGCTCGTGATCTTGCAGCGTGTCGACCCACTGCGTGCTGCGCATCCGCACGAATTCGTCGGCGCCGTACCGCCTCGCGGTGTCTTCGCGGTCGACGGGGTCGATCGAGGTCAGGTGGGCGGCACCGCGCTGCTTGAGCACGTGCAGGAAGCTCAGGCCGATCGGGCCGGCTCCGATCACCGCGACCCGTTTCCCCGACAGGTCCGGCAACCGGTCGGCCGCGCGCAGGACGGTGCCGAGCGATTGGATGGACACCGCCTCGACGTCACCCAATGCGTCGGGCACCGGGATGAGCCTTTGGTCCGGCACCACGAGGAACTCGCACAGTCCGGTCACGCCGCCGCCCGTGCCGACGACCCGCTGCCCGACCGGGAGCGTGGCACTGGCGCTCTCCACCACCTCGCCGACCACCTCGTGGATCGGGGCGCCGTCGTGCGCCGGCGTGCCCTTGCGGACGACAATGCCGTTCAGCTTGGGCATGTCGCTGCCGCAGAGTCCGGCCACCATGAAGCGCAGCCGCACCTGGCCGGGGGCGAGCTCCCGCCGGTCGTCCGGGCGTTCGATCCGCCGCACGAAACCCGGTCCGTCGACGCGATAAGCCCACATCATGCACCGTCCCGCCACCACCGAAACGCGAGAAGGGCATCCCGCGCCGTCTCGTATACCTCAGCTCCGGAGGCCGGCGCAACCACCGCTTGCGTGGGAAGTGGAGCAAGGAGCGTTTACTACGGATAGTCCGTAGTAAACGCTCCTTGCTCCACAACAAAGGCCGTCAGAGGCGGCCGGCGGCTTTGAGGGCGAGATAGCGGTCGGCGAGGGCGGAGGGGAGGTCGTCGGGGAGGGCGTCCACGACGTCGACGCCGTGGCGCGCGAGCAGAGCGGTGACGTGGCGTCGCTCGGCGAGGGTTCGCTCGGCCGCCGCGGCGTCGTAGACCGCTTCGGCGTCGCCGCGCGCGCGGGCCATTTCGGCCAGCCTGGGATCACCGACGGACGCCAGCAGGAGGCGGTGCCGCGCGGTCAAGGAGGGCAGCACCGGCAACAGACCCTCCTCCAGCGGTGCCGCCTCCAGGCCGGTGAGCAGCACGACGAGCGACCGCCGGCCGGCGCGGCGCAGTACTTCGGCGACCAGACCGCGCGCGTCGGTCTCCACGAGATCCGGTTCGAGCGGAGCCATCGCGTCGACGAGCGACGGAAGCAGTTCTCCTCCGGACGCGCCGGCCACCTTCGCTCGCAGACGGCGGTCGTAAGCGAGGAGATCGACTCGATCGCCCGCCCGGGAAGCGAGCGCGGCCAGCAGCAGTGCCGCGTCCATCGCCGCGTCCAGCCGCGGCGCGTCCCCGACCCGGCCGGCCGAGGTCCGGCCGGTGTCCAGGACGAGCATCAGGTGCCGGTCCCGTTCGGGCCGCCACGTGCGCACCATGACGTCGGCCGCCCGCGCGGTCGCCCGCCAGTCGATCGACCGGACATCGTCGCCTATGACATATTCGCGTAGCGAGTCGAACTCCGTGCCTTCGCCACGCACCAGCGCCGCTTGACGCCCGTCGAGTTGCTGAAGCCGCGCCAGCCTCGACGGCAGGTGCTTACGGCTGTGGAACGGCGGCAACACCCGGACCGTCCACGGAACGCGATGCGATCCTTGCCGCGCGGCCAGGCCCAGCGGCCCGGTCGAGCGGACGGTGACCCGGTCGGCCGCCCGCTCACCGCGGCGGCTGGGCCGGAGCCTCACGGTGAACACCTGACGTCCGCCCGGGGCGACGGCGATCGGATACCGGTCCCGCGTGATCCCCGCGCTGGGCGGCCAGGCATCCCGGATCGTGCCCCGAACCCGCCTGCGGCCGGGATTGGTCACGGTCAGGGTGACTTCGACGTCCTCGCCCAGGCGCGCGGCGGTGACCCCTCCCCGGGTGAAGGTCAGCGCCCGCACTCCTCCGGCGAGCGCGAGGTCCACCAGGATTCCCAAGCACAGCAAGGCAAGCACGGCCAGCACACCGGTCCACGACGGCACCCCGAGCGCCACCACGACGACGCCGACGAGCGCGCAGACCCCGACCCGGCCGCTGATCGCCACGGTTACCGATCCGACCGAAAGGAGACGGAAACACTCCGCAGCCGAACCGCTTGGAGAGACCCGCTTCCGCCGTAGCTGCCGTCGGATGGATAACCAACGGCACAGTACCGATCCGACCGGGGGTTCATCGGGGAACGGGGACGGTCGCCAGGACGCGGTCGAGGACACCGTCCGCGGTCGCGCCCTCCAGTTCGGCTTCGGGTCGCAGCTCCAGCCGGTGCCGCAGGGCGGGCCGCGCCAACGCCTTGACGTCGTCCGGAGTCGCGTAGGCGCGGCCCGCCAGCCAAGCCCAGGCCCGGGTCGCCGCGAGTAGAGCCGTCGCCCCTCGCGGCGAGACGCCGAGGCGCACGGACGGCAGCGAGCGCGTTGCCCGGCAGAGATCCACGATGTAACCGAGCACCTCCGGGCTCACCGTGACCCCGGCCACCGCCGACCGCGCGGCCGCCAGCTGCGCGGGGCCCGCGACCGGTTTGACCCCGGCCGCCCCGAGGTCACGCGGATCGAAACCCTGCGCATGCCGGGCCAGCACGCCGATCTCGTCGTCGCGTGATGGCGGCGAAACCGTCAGTTTGAGCAGGAAGCGGTCCAGTTGCGCCTCCGGCAACGGGTAGGTGCCCTCGTACTCCACCGGGTTCTGGGTGGCGATCACGATGAACGGGTCGGGCAACGGGCGCGGCCGTCCCTCGACCGACACCTGCCGCTCCTCCATCGCCTCCAGCAACGCCGACTGCGTCTTCGGCGGGGTGCGGTTGATCTCGTCGGCGAGCAGCAGGTTGGTGAACACCGGACCTTGCCGGAACGAAAATTCGCTGGAATGCGCGTCGTAGACGATCGAACCCGTGACGTCGCCCGGCATCAGGTCGGGAGTGAACTGGATGCGCGCCGTCTCCATGTCGAGCGCCGTGGCCAGGGCACGCACCAGCAGCGTCTTCGCCACGCCGGGAACCCCTTCGACGAGCACGTGCCCGCGGCACAGCAGCGCGATGATCAGACCGGTCACCGCCGGGTCGTTGCCGACCACCGCCTTGCCGACCTCGGCCCGCAGCGCGATGAGCGCCTCCCGTGCCTCGTCCGTCACCGTACCTCCCTCTCCAGCCGGTCGAGTTCGTCCGCGAGTCGGACCAGCGAAGCGTCGTCCCGCGGAGCGGGACCGTACAACAGGGCACCGACGTCCGTCGTACCGCGGCCGCATCGGGACGCCACGGATTCCACGACCGCTGCCGGCTCCGCGCCCGCGCCGAGACCGAGCGCCGGGCGCAGCCGGTCGATCGTTGCCTGCCGCAGGATATCCGCGGCGTGCCCGGGCGAACCCGACCGGCGGTACAACCGGGCCCGCCCCTCGACGGTCTCGGCGGCCCGCACCACGACGGGCAGCGGCTCGGCGACGACCGGTCCGAGCCGGCGTGCCCGCGACAACGCGAACAGCACGGCCGCGACCGCGACCTCGACGGCACCGAACAACCAAGGGCGCGGCACCAGGTCGAAGAACGACCGGGGTCCCGCACCCGCCGCCGCGTCGGCCGGCGAGGGCAGGTACCAGACCAGCGTGTCGTTCCTGCCGAGCAATCGCATACTCAGCGCCGCGTCGCCCTCGGTGGCGAGACGCTCGTTCGTCATCGGCGCGCCGCCGCCCAGCAGCGTGGTGTCGCCGATCTGGAGCAAAGTCCCGTCGTAGCAGCTACGCACACCTTGGTGCGCGGTGTATCCGATGCCACCGATCACGGCGCTCCCGGCCGCGACAGCGGGCGCCACCGTGCAACCAGGAGAGCGAACGCTCACGTCGGGCGCGGTCGCGACGGAAACACCGGGAAGGACCGCGTCGAGCGTTTCCTGCCGCGCGCCGACCAGAACGGTCGAGGCGGCACGACTTCGCAAGGCGGCCAGCCGCGTGGGCTGGAGCAGGCTCGGATCGGTGACCAGCAAGGTCGCGCCGGGAGAAAGCGCCGAGCCGGCGTCCTCGAAGGTCCTGACCGTGACGACGTGAACACCTTGCGCGGCAAGGAGCCTGGCCAAGGCCTGAGAGCCACCCGGTTCCGCGGAGCCGGGTTCGAGATTACCGTGCGTACCGCCGGGTCGCGTGAGCATCAGCACGATCGCGGCGAGCAGAACCACGACGGCGATGAACACCGGGGCACGCGCGGCGCGCCAGACGCGCCCGGCATCGGGAGAGATCGAGGTCACGCTCGCCCTCCGCGAGGCTGTGTTTCACACGGCGCACCTTCGAGACACGCCCGAATCGGCTCGGGTGGTATCACGCCGGGACTCCCCGGTCCAGCGCCACCAGTCGTTCATAGTCCACATTGGACACTTGGTGGCCGCCGTAGTGCACCGCGTCGAACAACGCGGCCGCGGCCGAGAGCTCGTCCCGCGCATCCGGGAGACGCACACCCGCTTCCCGGGCAGCCTCGTCCGCGGTTCGGCCGGACAGTTCGTCGAGCACTCCCCGCTCTTCGAATTCACGGATGATCGCCCGGAATCTTTCTCGCACCGCGGTGGCGAAGTCACCCGCTGCCGCGGCTTCCTCGGCAGCGTTCCGATAGTCCCGCGCACCGCGCGAGCGATCTTCGAACACCTCGCGCCGCACCCGGTTCGCCCGCGCCATCCCGCCGACCCGGAGCCGGACCACCACGACGATCAGCACCACGACGGCGAGCAGCACCAGAAGCCCCAGCGCCCCGCCGGGCGTGACGCGCGACGCCTGCTCGAAAAGGCCGGCGATCTTGTGACCGAGCCAGGAGATCGCGCGTTCCCACACATTCGGCTGCGCGGTCAGATATTCGTGCTTCGCCAGCTCAGCCTCGGCGGCACGCCGGGCGTCGTCCCGGTCGATCACCACCGGGACATCGGTGAGCAGGCACGGCAGCACGACGGGTCACACTGTCCCGGCGGCGCGGGCGAGCTGGATGTCCATGCCTTCCTTGCGCATCCGCTGGTCGATGTAGAGCAGCGCGGTCGCGCCCGCGGCGAAGGGCGCGACGAGCGTCTGCGCGACGACCTGTCCCACGCCGGACAGCAGTTGCACGCCGATCGAGGCGTTGGCCAGCCCGCTCATGTCGGAACCACCGATGCCCAGCGACAGGTTGAACGGGATCTGGACGACGAAACTGATCACGCCGGCACACAGGGCGGTGAGCAGCAGGATGCCGAACACCCGCCACCACGAGCCCCGCACGAGCAGCGACGAACGCCGCAGCGCGTGCCCGATCCCGCTCTGCTCGAGCACCAGAGCGGGACTGGCCAGGCCCAGCAACGCGTACAACCAGATGCCCGGGAGCAGGCACAGGAAGAATCCCACCGCGACCAGGACCGTGTAGATGATGGTGACCCCGAGCAACGACGGAAGGCGCGGGCCGAGTTCACTCATCGCCTCGCCGAAGGTGATCGGCTTGCCCAGCACGGCCTTGCCGACCACGACCGTCATGAACCCGGTCAGCACGGTCCGGACCAGCACGGTCACCAGCACCGTGACGCCGAGGACCTCCGCGCTGCTGCCGAGCACCCGGTAGAAGTAGTCGAGGAGTTCCTGCTGCGTCGCCGCCGGGCCCGGCTGAGGGGCGTTCGCCACGCCCTTGAGCAGCACGATGCTCAAGGTCACCGTCAACGCGGCTTCGACCAGCGCGACGACCGCGGAGACACCGAAGACCAGGGCCGGGTGGCGCCGCATCGTGGCGATCGCGCCGTCGAGGATCTCGCCGACGGTCAACGGCCGCAACGGGATCACGCCGGGTTTGCCGTAGCCACCGGCCGGCGCGCCGTACCCGGGTGGCGGCGGGGCGGAAGGTGGCTGTCCGCCCGGCGGCGGCTGTCGCTCGTCTCCCTGACCGCCGGGATTGGCCCAGCCGCCGTTCTCGCTCATCAAATCTCCCGGTCGTCGCGGTTCGCCCGCCCACTCTGGCAGAACGCCGCGCGGCAGGCCATGCCGGGCGCGCCGGTCCGCGGTCAAGTCGTGATCCGCCTCGTTACCGATCCGGCCGAAGGCAGGCGGAGATTCCTCCGCGGCCGAACTGCTCGTAGAGGCCCTTTTCGGCGGTGACCGCCGTCGGAATGGTAACGAAATCAGCACAGTATGCTGGCTGCCGATGACGCCTCCGCCGAGTACCCAACGCCGCGTTTCCGGACACCGGCGCCGACAGAAGCCCGGGTCATCGTTTCCGGCCGCACTGGCGGTCCAGGGTGTTGTCGCGATCCTGCTCCTGGGGCTGGTAGTGGTGATCCTGGCGAGCAAGTGGCCGAGCGACCCCCCGAAGGGACCGACCGCCGCCGCTCCGGGCACGAGCGCCCGCGCCACGCAGAACGCCGACGATGGCTCCGGCACCGGCAGTGGCGTCGCGGCCGGCCAGAAGGTACTCAAACTGGGCGATCACCCCATTCTTCAGGACGCGGGCTCCGGCCTGCAGAACATCGTCTGCGATCTGCCGCGCTGGGCGAGCGACGAAGCCGCCGCCGAGGCGTTCTTCACCGCGGCGACGCGCTGCCTCAACGAGGCCTGGCAACCGTTCCTGACCTACTACCACCTGCCGTTCGTCGCGCCCCAGCTGCACTTTCCGGCCAGCAACAGCTTCCAGACCGCCTGCGGGACCATCGCGGTGGGAGTCGCGACCGCGGCGTACTACTGCGACAACAATCTGTACGTGCCCTATCGCGGGCTGCAGATCGACCAGTACGGCGACAATCCCGGCGTCTATCTCGCGCTGATCGCGCACGAGTACGGCCATCACGTGCAGGAGATCGCCGGAATCATGGACGCGGTGTGGCAGAAGATCTACCAGGCCGGTCAGGCCAGCCCCACCGGTCTCGATCTCGCACGGCGCAAGGAGCTCCAGGCGCAGTGTTTTTCGGGCATGTTCCTGGGCGCCGTCGTCGACCGGGGCGGATCGATCACGCGGGACATGTACGCGAAGGCTTGGCGTGACCAGGACACCCGGGGGGACAACACCTCCGGCAGCCGTGACCACGGCTCCAACTCCCACTACGCCGCGTGGTGGCGAGTGGGCGCCCAGTACAACCGCATCGCCAAGTGCAACACCTTCACCGCTCCGGCCGCCGACGTCTCCTGATGGTGGAGCAATGAAGCTTTACTACCCATCATCCGTAGTAAAGCTTCATTGCTCCACAAACGCGGAGCCTCAGGCCAGGGCGGGCTCGCGACGAGGGCCACGGAGGACGAGGAAGGCGTAGGTGCCGCCGCCCAGGCAGGAAAGGGCGAGCAAGGCCAGGCCGAGCGGACGCCGGAGATCGCTGTGCCCCTGCACGACATCGGCGAGATGCACCTTCGTGGAACCGGCGCCGAAATCCGCCGGGATGGAGATCGACACGCGGTCGTCGCGGTCGTGCCCACACGCGTCGAGGGTGCCGGTCTGGTTCTGGCCACCGTGCTCGAACCGCACCGTCTCCGTCGGGTTCGCGTCGGTGCACGCCGCAGGCGCTGTCACGGTCGCCTGCGTGGTGTCGCCTCCGCCGGTCGCGGTCACGCCCAGAGCCCCGGGGCCTGCCCACCAGACCGCGGTAACGACGGCGATGCCGACCACGACGGCGACGGCCAGAGTCCTCCAGCGCAGCACGCCGCCGGCGACGGCGAGGTTCTTCCAGCGCAGCACGCCGCCAATGCTCCCAGATGCCCCGGACGTTTCACAGCGGCCGACGCTCCCCGGGCGCGGATCACTCCCGCTGATCGGCGGGGGTGACCTTCCGCACATACAACAATCGGTCACCCGGCTCGATCGCGTCGACTTCGGGCGAATCGACCCGGTACAGCGTGCCTTCACGCACCACGCCGAGCACGATGTCGCCCAGGTGCCGGGGTGAACCGCCCTCCTCGCCGGTCTCGACCGGCCGCTCGGCGATAGCCAGCCCGGTTTCGGGCGTGATCAGGTCCTCGACCACGTCCACCACGGCCGGGGCCGACGTCGCCATGCCGAGCAGACGGCCCGCCGTCTCGCTGGACACGACCACCTGGTTCGCGCCGGACTGCTTGAGCAGGTGCACGTTCTCCGCCTCCCGCACCGAGGCCACGATGTGCGCTTCCGGCGCGAGTTCCCGCGCGGTCAGCGTGACCAGCACAGCCGAGTCGTCACGGTTGGTCGCCACCACCACCGCCCGCGCGCGCTGGGTACCGGCCACGCGCAGCACGTCGGACCTGGTCCCGGAGCCGTGCACGGTGACCAGGCCGAGTGCGGTCGCCGCGCTGAGCACGTCCTGGTCGGTGTCCACCACCACGATGTGGTTCGGCTCGACCTCGTCGTCACCGAGCAAGGTCTTGACGGCGGCGCGGCCCTTCGTGCCGAACCCGACGACGACCACGTGGTTCCGCACCCTCGACCTCCATTTGTATGCCCGGAAAGCCTGGCGTGAGCGCTCGCTGAGCAACTCGAGCGTGGTGCCGACCAGCACGATGAGGAACAGCACCCGCAGGGGCATGATGATCACGACATCGGCCAGGCGGGCCGTGGCGCTGACCGGGGTGATGTCGCCGTATCCGGCTCCGGTCAGGGAAACGACGGAGTAGTAGACGCTGTCCAGGAAGGACAAGCCGTCACCGCGGACGTCCCGATAGCCGGAACGGCCCAGGTAGACGATGAGCACGGTCACCAGGAGTGCCGCAAGGACGCCGACGACCCTTCGCGCGAGTGACCATCTGGTGCTGATGGACGGCTCGGGCATTCTGACGGCGGCGAGCGTCCGGTCGGCATCACGCACGCGGCGGATCGTAAAGGATCATCCGGGTCCCGGCCAGCCCCTGCGCGGCGGCCTGGAAGTGGAGGAAGGTGGATTTACTACGGATAGCTGCGTCTATCGGCGGCCGGACGAAAAGCGCGTCCGGCCGCGTGCGGTTGCCTCCGGCGGGGCAGCTTGTGCTGTAGTCGGCCGCCGCTGCCGCCTCCGGCCCAGCAAATCCACCTTCCTCCAGATCAAGCAGGTTCGGGGACGGAGCGGAGGAGGGCGCGCAGGCCGTCCGCGTCGAGGAGGTCCACCGGGCTCAGGGTGTGGTCGTGGCGGACGTAGTGGAAGGCGGCGCGGACCTTGTCGAGCGGCGTGCCGGACAGCGCCGCCCACGCGAGGCGGTAGGCCGCGAGCTGGACCGCCAGGGCAGGCAGACGTGCGTCATCGGGCACCGAACCGGTCTTCCAGTCGACCACCGTCCAGCCGCCGTCGGAGTCGGCGAACACGGCGTCCATCCGGCCACGCACGGTGATGCCGTCGATCTCGGTGGAGAAGGGCACCTCGACCTCGTGCGGGGTCCGGTGCGCCCACGCACTGGCCTCGAACGCCTCGCACAGTTCCGCGAAGGCGTCGTCGCCCGCCTCGTCGGCGTCCGCGGCGCCCGGAAGGTCGTCGATCTCCAGCAGCCGCTGCCCGCCGAACCGTCGTTCGAGCCAGCCGTGGAACTCGGTGCCGCGCCGGGCGTAGGTGTTCGGCGGCACGGGAAGCGGACGGCGCAGCCGGTCGGCCAACGAGGCCGGGTCCCGCGCCAGCTCGACGAGCTGGCTCACCGACAGCTGCCCCGGGAGCGCGACCTGCCTGCCCACGGCGCCGGCCGCCGCGCGCTCGGCCAGCAGGACGTCGGTGTCCGCGATCCATCCGTCCGGATCGTCGCCGTCACCGCCGGGGTCTCCCTCGGCACCAACGGGGTCGTCCGGAGCCGGAGCGGCTTTTTCCTGTTCGTGGACGAGGTTTTCGTTGAGGGCGACGAGGACCAGGCGCGCGCCATCGGTCACGGCGGACCGGCGGGCGCCGAGAGGATCGACCGGCCACCGCGCCGAGCGGGTCTGGTCTGCCAGCGGATTTTCCGCGTCTACCGCGGGCTCCGGCGTCCACACCGCGGGCTCGGTGAGCTCCGCCAACTCGGTCAGGAACGCCGACGGGCCCTTCGGTTTGGCGCTCGTTTCGTTCCACCAGTGCCCCGAAACCAGGAGGGCGTGCTCGGACCGGGTGAGCGCGACATAGCAGAGCCTGCGCTCCTCGCCCGCTTCCCGCTCGGCGAAGTCCTCTTCGTGTTCCCGCAGCGCTTCCAGGATCTCCTTGCGATCCATACCGGGGTGGACAGCCAGTTCCGGAAGGTCCTCGGCGTCACCCCGCAACTCGGCGGGCAGGGAGGCGACCGTGCGCAGCCAGGACGACGAGCGGCGTCTGGTCGGGAACACCTCGTCGACCAGGTGCGGCACGGCCACGACCCGCCATTCGAGTCCCTTGGCCGCGTGGACGGTGAGCACCTGGACACGGTCCGGCAGCACCTCGACCTCGCCTGGCGCCAGGCCGTCCTCCGCGTGCGCCGCGGTGGACAGATAGTCCACAAAGGACATCAAGGTGGCGTCGGGCGCGGTCTCGGCGAAGTCGGCGACAACGTCGGCGAACGCGTCGAGGTGCGCCCGTCCCGCGCCGCCCGGCCGGGCCAGGGACTCGACATCGAGGCGCATGGTGCGCTCGACATCGGCGACGAGTTCCGGCAACGACTGGTCGAGCCGCGCGCGCAGCCGGGAGAGTTCGGCGGCCAGCGCCCTGATTCTGCGATATCCCTCTTCGGAATAGTCACCGGGCTCCCCGGGGTCGTCCAGCGCGTCGACCAAACCCGTCTGCTCGGCATGTTCGGCGAACAGCTCGTCCACAGTGGACTCTTCGGTGGGGGGCGGTGCGGCGATCCGGCCTGCCCTGCGCCACAGTGCCGCCAGGTCCGCGGCGGCGAGCCGCCAGCGGGCACCGGTGAGCAGCCGCGCGGTCGCGGTACCGGCCAGCGGATCGGCGAGCACCCGCAGCGTGGCCACCAGATCCGCCACCTCGGGCTCGTCGAGGAGACCACCCAGCCCGACCACCTCGACCGGTAGCCCTCGCGCCCGCAGCTCCGCGGCCACCGGCGCCATATCCGCGCGCCGCCGCACCAGGACCGCCGCGGTGGGCGGGGAACCGGTCGCCTCGAGTTCGGCGAACCACCGGCCCGCGACGGCGTCGGCGATCCACGCGCGTTCGGCACGGATGTCGGGCAGCAGGGCACAGGCGATATCGGCTGGCCCCGCGCCTTCTCGTGCCCGGAGACGCTCGACGCCCAGCCCTACCGCCCGCAGCGGCTCGGCTATTCCGTTGGCGAGGGTGAGCACTTCGGGCGGATTCCGGAAACTGGTCAGCAGGCCGAATCGCGCCGCGGGGGCGAGCCTGCCTTCGACGACGCGGGGAAAATCCGTGGTGAACCGCGGCAGATTCGCCGCGCTGGCGCCCCGCCAGCCGTAGATGGCCTGTGCCGGATCGCCGACCGCGGTCACCGGGAGCGGCGGGTTCGCGCTCCCGCCGAAGAGGGAACGCAGCAGGATCCGCTGCGCGTGCCCGGTGTCCTGGTACTCGTCGAGCAGCACCGCGCCGAAGCGTTCCCGCTCGCCCCCGGCCACCTCGGGATGGGTCTCGGCCAGTCGTGCGGCGAGGGACATCTGGTCGGCGAAGTCCAGCGCCCCTTCACCCCGCTTGCGCCGGTGATATCCCTCGATCAGCGGCAGCAGCGCGAGCCGGAACCGTTGTGCCGCCACGATTTCCACCATCGCCTTGGGGAGCGCGGAACGCTGTCCCTTCGCGCGTGGGGCGTTTTCGATCACCTCGCACAGCGACCGCGTGTATTCGACGAGCCGGCTCTCCTCGACGAGGTGCTCGCCGAGCTCCCCGGCCAGCGCGAGGAGCTGGGCGGTGACCGAGGCCGGGACACGGTCGGTGTCCAGATCACCGTCCCATGTGGACACCACCCGGTGGGCCAGCTGCCACGCCGAGGTTTCCGACAGCAACCGCACCCCCGGTGGCACGGGGAGCCGCAACCCGTGTTCACCGAGCAGACGGCCGGCGTAGGCGTGGTAGGTGAGCACGGTCGGCTCGCCGGCGAGCACCTCGGCCCGGCGACGGCCTCCGGGATCGAGCCGGTCCAAAAGCCCCGATCCGGCCAGCCGGCGCAGCCGCGAGCGCACCCGCTCGGCGAGTTGGCGAGCGGCTTTGCGGGTGAAGGTGAGGCCGAGGACCCGGTCGGGCGTCACGATCCCGTTGGCCACCAACCAGACCACCCTGGCCGCCATGGTCTCCGTCTTGCCCGCCCCGGCACCCGCGACGACCAGCGCGGGCTCGACGGGCGCGGCGATGACGGCGGATTGTTCGGGAGTCGGCGGATGCAGGCCGAGCGCGATCGCGACCTCGCCGGGCGAAACGAGGCTCACTCGGTCACCTGCCTGCCTTCGGGCCGGATCGGGCACGAACCCTTGCCAGGACAACGGTCGCAGTCGGTGTTCTCGTTCGCCTGGTATTCCGGCCCGGAAGCGGAAAGCGCCACCGTGCGGACGAGGTTCAGCCAGCGCTTCCCGTTCTCGGCGTCGAGTGGCCGTTGATCCCGCTGGGTGGCGCCGTCCTTGTTGTGGGACTTGGCCAGGTAGACCAGTTTCGCGCCACCGGGTTCCCGGTTCTCCCCGAAGGCGCCCAGCAGTACGGAAAGCTGGTAGGCGGCGAGTTGCGGGTGCCCTTCGGCGTCGGAGGAGGTGACCGGGGTCTTGCCGGTCTTCAGGTCGACGATCACCGGACGCCCGTCCCGGTCCGCTTCCAGCCGGTCGACGCGGCCGCGCAGTTTCACCAGCAGGCCGTCGCCGCTTTCGTCCACCGGCAGCTCGACCTCGATGTCCTGCTCCACCCCGAGCTGTTCCAGTTCGCCGCGGCTGTTTTCCAGCCAGGCCAGGAAGTTGCGCACCATCTGCTCGACCCGCGCGCGCTCCCGGCGGGAGAACCACGGCGCCCCGGCGTCGATCTTGGCCCACGCCTCGTCGAGCGCCTGGCGCAGCTGATCGTCGTTCATTCCGTTCGCCGCCGCCTGCGCGAGGCCGTGTACCAGGGTCCCGGTCACGGCCGCGAGACGAGCGGGGTCACTGCCACCATGCCGCTCGATCAGCCATCGCAACGGACATTTCGCGAGTATGTCCACTGTAGACGGAGAAACCCGGACGGTGTCACCGACGCCGTAGAGCGGGTCGCCGGTGGAAACATCGACCACCCCGTACCACGAGTCCGGATGGGCGCCGGGCACACCGGCGGCGGCCAGCCGGGCAAGCTGACGCGCGGCCAGTTGCCTTCGGTCAGGGTCCGCGCGCTCGTCACAGACGGCCCGGCGCAGTTCGCCGACCAGTTCGGCCAGCACCAGCGAGCGCCCGGGAGGCTTCATCCGGGAGTCCACACCGGACTCGTCGGCGCTGTTGGCTTCGATGTCGTCCACGAACCGGGAGGGCTGCTCGTCCTCTCCGGCGACCGCACTGACCAGCAGCGTCTTCCGGGCACGACTGGCCGCCACGTAGAACAGGCGCCGTTCTTCGGCCAGCACCGGAGCGACCGCGGAGACCGCACGATCGTCCACACCGGAGAGGTGGTCGACCAGTTTCTCGACGCCGAGCAGGGTTCCGCGCAGCCTCAGATCCGGCCAGCTTCCTTCCTGCACACCGGCGACCGCCACCACCGTCCATTCGCGACCCGCGGCGCCGTGCGCCGTCAGCAGTGCAACACCCTCACCGCGTGCCGCGACCGGTGCCAGACTGTCCCCGGCGATGTTCTGTGACGTCAGGTATTCCGCGAAGGCCGCCACACTCGCCTTCGGCAATCTGTCGACATATCGTCCGGCCGCGTGAAACAGTGCGACGACCGCATCGAGGTCCCGGTCCGCCTGGGAACCGAGCGTCCCGCCGCCCGCGACGGCGCGCACCAGCCGCCTTTCGAGGCCGCTTTCCTTCCACACCTCCCACAGGACCTGCTCGACCCCCGCGCCGCGCCGGATGCTCGCGCCGGCGATCGCGATGAGGCTCCCGACGCGGCGCACCGGCGCGGCTTCGGCCTCGGGGAGGCCCGCGAGTTTGTCGTTGTCGCGCAACACTTCCAGCAACAACTCGTCGCTGGAGCGCTGCCCGCCCGCCGCGAGCTCGAGCCTGCGCAGGCCCCGGCGCATCCGCCGTAAGGCCAGCGGATCGGCTCCGCCGAGCGGGGAGGACAGCAGCATTTCGGCGAGGTCCACATCGAGCGCGTCCGGGTTCGCCGCGACACGCAGGACCGCCAGTAAGGGCCGGACCGCGGGCTGGCGCGCGAGCGGCAACTCTTCAGCGGCGGACGCGACCGGCACCCCGGCCGCACGGAGTGCTCGATGCAGGACGGGAAACGAGCGGCCGGGCGAACGGACCAGCACCGCCATCTCGGACCACGGCACATCGTCCATCAACCGCGCCCGGCGCAGCTGGTCGGCCACCCAGCTCGCCTCGGCCGCGGGCGTGGGCATCAGCCGGACCTTGACCGCACCGGCCTCACCGGTTTCCCGGCCGGGAGGCAGGGTGAGGGCTCGATGCCTGCCCGCCCCCGGCAGCGTGCCCGCGAGCCTGGTCACGGCCTCGCACACGGCCGGCCCCAGGCGATGGGTCCTGGTCAGCGTGACCGTGCGGTCGCCCGTCGGATCGGCGTCGGCGAGCAGCGCGGGATCGGCCCCGCGGAAGGAGAAAACGCCCTGGTCGGGATCCCCGGCGACCACGAACTCCTCCGCCGCCGAACCGAGCAGCCGAACCAGCCGGAACTGCAGGGGATCGAGGTGCTGGGCGTCGTCGACGAACACGTGGCGGACGCGAGCCTGCTCCCGGGCGAGCAGTTCGGGATCCCCCTCCATCTCCACCAGGGCACTCGCCACCAGTTCCGCCGCGTCGAGCGCCGGTGCGCCGCCCGAGCCCTGGAGGAGCGTGACCTCCTCGTACTGTCGCCAGAACCGGCCCGCCGCCACCCACTCCGGGCGGTCGAGACCCTTGCCGAGCTTGATCAAGTCCTCGGGGCCGAGACCGCGTTCCGCCGCGCGCAGCAGCAGATCTCTCAATTCTTCGGCGAACCCGGGAACGGCCAGCGCCGGACGGAGCCGTTCCGGCCAGTCCGTGGCGCCGGACTCGAGGTCGCCCGCGAGCAGTTCGCGAACCACCACGTCCTGTTCGGGGCCGGACAGCAGCCGGGGCGACGGCATCTCCTGGACGCCAGCCTGCAACCGCAGCAACGCGAAGGCATACGAATGCACCGTGCGGACGATCGGTTCGCGGATCGTGTGCGCGCCGGAGACCACTCGTCCGGTGATGGCGGCACGCATCGCCTCGGCCGCGCGGCGCGACGTGGTGAGCACCAGGAGCCGCTCCGGATCGACGCCGGAGTCGATGCGCCGGGCCGCCGCGGTGGCCAGCAGCGTCGTCTTGCCGGTGCCCGGACCGCCGAGGACACGCGCGAAGCCGCGCGGCCGCTCGAGCAGGGCGGACGCCTGCTCGTCCCAGTGGTGTGGACGTGGCGGTTCGACGGCACGGCGCACCAACCGGGTTTGCCTTCGGGTGCCGCTCACGCCCGTGATGGAATCACGCCGCCCCGACAATCGCGCGAAGGGCACGCCGATGTCCGTTCTCCGACCTTGCCGCGTAGGTTGGACCGGTGGACGAAGAACTGCACGAGCGGGTGCGGGAAGTCGTCTCGACGGTGCCGCTCGGCAAGGTCGCGACCTACGGCGACATCGCCGCGATAGCCGGTGCGCCGACTCCGAGGCTGATCGGCCGCATCCTCGCCGAGGACGGCTCCGACCTGCCCTGGCACCGGGTCCTCCGCGCGGACGGCACCCCCGCGCCGCACCTGCGGCACCGGCAGCTGGAGCTACTCCGCGCCGAAGGCGTACTGGCCGATGGCCAGCGGGTGAACCTCCGCACCTACCGCTGGCGCCCCTGACCACCGGAACGCCCTGGTCACGTCGCGTTTTTGCGGAGCAAGGTGGCTTTACTACGGACTATCCGTAGTAAACACTCCTTGCTCCACTTCCCCAGCTCAGGCGCGCGCTGAGCGTGATCAGCGGCCCAGCTCGGACACCAGGAGCTTGACCAGCGCGCCGAGCCGCTGGCGGTCGGGCTGGAGGGTCGGCACGCCCGCGTCCGCCAGCGGCGCCGCGGTCACCGGGCCGACGCACGCGCAGACCACGTCCTTCCGCAGCGCACGAACCACCTCGTCGTACCTCCCGCGACGACGCGCCAGGTCCAGCAGGTTCGAACTGGCGGGGGCACTGGTGAACGCCAGCGCGTCCACCTGACCGTCGAGCATGGCGTCCAGGAGCCGGTCCGCGGGGTCCAGGTCGGCGGGCCACTCCCACCGGTAGGGCTGCACCTCGATCAGGCGGGCACCCGCGGCGGTCAGCGCCGCGGTGTGACCGGGCAACGGGGAGCCGTGCAGCTGCACCGCCACCCGCCGACCGTCCACACCGGACTCGAGGAGGTGCTGGAAGAGCTGCCGGTTGCTCTCCTCGGGGGCGGCCCACTCCTCGACCAGACCGCGGCCACGAACGGCGCCCTTCCCCTTGGGCCCACGGACGAAGATGCGGGTACGGCTCAACACGTCGAGCAACTCCGGGCCGAGGCCCCAGCCCTCGGCCGCGTCACACCAGCCGCCGAATCCGGCGCCGGTGGTCACGGCCAGCATGTCGATGGGTTCGGCGAGCACGGCGTCGGTCGCCTGGCGCAAACGATCGTCGTCGGACAACGGGACAATGTGGATCAACGGCGCGTGCCGGACCGTGGCGCCGTTGCGTTCGAGCGCGCCGATGAACTCCTCCGCGCGGCGCTCGGCCGTCACGCCGATGGTGACACCGGTGAGATCACCCATACGCCGCCCCCATCTTCGCTACCGCCTCGGCCACTCTGGCCCGCAGTTCGTCCGGCGCCAGCACCTGCAGTTCGGGTCCGAACCGCAGCAGCTCGCCGAGTGCCGGTGCGCCCGGTTCCACCGGTAACTCCACTCGCGACCACCCGTCCTCGTCCACTTCTCCGCCGGACTCCCGCAGCGCTCGCGCACCGACCGCGCCCAGATAGAACGGTACGAGATCGCGCCCGCGCGGAGAAAGCCGCACAAGGGCGACGCTGGGGTACAACCGCCGCTCGAACCGCTCCGACCACTGCTGCCAGTACCCGGCGAGATCGAAACCGGCCGGCCGCTCGAACGGTTCGGGCAACTCTTCGAGCCCGAAAATGCGGGACACGCGGTAAGTCCGGTCCGCGCCGTTCCGGCGTGCCGCAAGATACCAGTTCCCTGCCTTGAGAATCAGCCCCAACGGCTCCAGCGTCCGGGTCACTTCGCTGTTGTCCCAACGACGGTAACCGACTCGTATCCGGTTGTTCTCCCAAACGGCATGAGCGAGCGCCGCCAGCAGGGGCGGGCTTTCCACGTCCCGGAACCACCCCGGGATGTCCACAAAGAACCGCTCGGTGAGCCGTCCGGCCCGGGACCGGAGATCCTCCGGCAGCGCCGCGAGCAGTTTCAGCCGCGCGGCCGCCAGCACACCGCCGAGGCCGAGTTCCGCGGCAGCGTCCGGTAGGCCGGTGAGCGCAAGCGCTTGCGCTTCCTCTTCGGTGAACCCGGTCAGCTTCGTCCGGTAGCCGGCGACCAGGCGATATCCGCCGGAACGCCCGCGATCGGCGTAGACGGGAACCCCGGCCGTGGACAGCGCCTCGATGTCGCGGTACACGGTGCGCACCGAGACCTCGAGTTCTTCCGCCAGTTCCTCGGCGGTCATTCGTCCCCGGTTCTGCAACAGCAGCAGTACGGAGAGCAACCGGCTTGCCCGCATGACATTCAGCCTCCGCCGAAATCCTGACACAAGATGGCAGGTATGAGGGAGAAGGGTGGGCTCCATGACCGACACATTCACCGTCACGGCATGGGACGAAAAGATCGTCAGTGGCGCCGAGGACGCGCCCAGATTCGCGCACGCCCACGTCACCTGCTCCTACACCGGCGTCATCGAAGGCACCTCGACGTGCGACTACCTGCTCTACTACGCGGGTGAAGGCTACGAAGGCGACGGTCAAACGGCGCCGGGGTTCGAGCGGTTCGAGTGCGCTGTGGAGGGCCGGAAAGGCAGTTTCGTCGTCCGGCACGAGGTAGGTTATGCGGGACACGGCGTGCGGGGCACGTTCACGGTGATACCCGGGTCCGCGACCGGCGAACTCACCGGCCTGTCCGGCACCGGGACCATCTCCGGCGCGAGCGAGACCATGAACTACACCTTCGACTACTCCTTCTGACGAGGCGGAACGTGCTGGAAGTCGACCGCGAACAGGTCCTCGCCCACCGGATCGCGGCACAGGGGCTGCACCGGGTGGAGAGCGATCCCGCCGCGCTCGCGGTCTTCGACCTCGGTCTGCAGAGCACCCAGCGCGAGACGGCCGAGGTCGCTCTCGCGGCCAGGGTGTCCGGTGAACCGACCGAAGAGTCCCTCGTGGACGATCCGAGGTTCGTGCTCGCCTGGACGCACCGGGGAGCCCCGCATTTCCATCGGCGGGACGCGCTGCCGGCGGTGACGGCTTCGCTCGTCCCGCTCGACGAATCCGACGCGATGGCGCGGATGCTCTTCCAGAAGCGGATGGTCGAAGCGGCGGGGATCAGCGCGACCGACGGGTTGTTCACCGCCGCGCGGGCCATCCGGCGGGTGGTCGACAAGCCGATGACGAAGGGCGCGGTGAGCACCGCGGTCACGAAGATCATTCCGCCCGGCCTTTCGTACTGGTGCCGCGGCTGCCAGGCGACCCACATCCTCGAACAGGTCATGCGGCTCGCCGCGATCCACGGCGGGGTCCGGCTCGAGGCGGGCGTCTCGCCTGCCACGCTCGCCCCGATCGAGGGACGCGGGCCGATGCGCACCGAGCCGGACCCGGCCGCCGCGACCTCCGTCGTGGTGAACTACCTGCGCCTGCACGGTCCCGCGACTCCGGCGGAGGCAGCGGGTTTCGTCGGCACGAAAACCGGTGTGGCGAAACGGATGTGGCCGGCGGAACTGACCGAGGTCAGCGTGGACGGCCGGAAGGCCTTCCTGCCACCACAGGATGTTCCTTCACTGGAAAATCCGCCTGCGCCCGGCTTCGTCCGGCTGTTGCCGCCATGGGATCCGTTCCTCCAGTCCCGTGACCGTGACCTCCTGGTGCCGGACCGGGCCAGGCAGAAGGAAGTCTGGAAGATCATCGGCAACCCGGGTGCCCTGCTGGTGCACGGCGAAGTCGCCGGAACCTGGCGCACCAAGGCCGGTGGAGGCAAGCGCCTGGACTTCCTCATGAGTCCTTTTTGGACACTCTCGGCCGCGATCCGGGCGGAAGCCGGGGCAGAAGCCGAACGGGTCGCTTCGGTACGCGGTTTTCCGGACCTGCGTGTGAGCTGGAAATAACGTCAGGAGTCCTCGGCATCGCGCCGGTCGAGCGGCGCGTCGCAGTGGGGGCAGCGTTCCGGCCGCTTGGCCGGGGAGTCTTCCCACATCCGGCCGCATTCCGGGCACACCAGGTCCAGCCAGCAGGCCGCCTCGCCGCCTTCCGGCTCCTCGCTCGCGCTCATGGTGTCGATTGTCCCACCGCGCGAGGGACTGGCGCGGCCCTGGTACTTGGTCAGATCGCATATCGCCATCCGGAGAGTGAGTAGGCGCCGAGCCACAGGCCGCAGGTGACCAGGATGCCGGTGATGGCGATGGTGGCGGGCCCGCTGGTGTGGGCGATCCGTGTGGCGAGGGCGATGAGCAGGGGGAAGGCGGAGAGCAGAAGCCGCAGCCGGTCCTGTTCCAGACCGCCGGAACCGAGGGCCATGGCGAGGGTGCCCACGGTGTAGAGCCACAGCGGGCCTGGCAGGAAGCGTGCCAACCACAGCAGCGCCGGGACAGACGCGAGCACCGCGGCCGCGGTGGCGACCACGAAAACGTCTCCGCCGTGCAGCACCACCTGCCCGACCCAGCTCGCCGTGGTGGCGCCGAAATCGAACGAAGTGTGCCAACCCTTGCGCTCGATACCGAAAAACCCGCCCGGTGTCGTGGCGACCATGCTCACCCACACCAGATAGCCCGTCGTCCCGCCGATCGCGCCCAGCACCGCCACCGTGGCACGCCACGGGGAACGGCTCCGGTAGATCTCGGGCAGCGCTGTGACCAGCACCACCGGCATCAACCCGGCCGCCATCGGAGACACCATCCCGGCCGCCGCCGCCCCCAACCCGGCAGGCACCCACCGGCGTTCCAGCACCGCCACCAACGTCCACGCGGCAAGCGCGACCAGCAGCGCCTCCGGATACGCCATCGCGTACACCACCGACCCCGGCGCCCCCGCCGTGAGCGTTACCGCCACTACCTGGCCACGCCGTCCCGCTCCCGCATGGCGCGCCAGACGCGCCACCCCATACCCCGCCACCACCGACGCCACCACGGACACCCCGATCGCCGCGGGCAGGAGATGGCCGCCCAGCAGCACCCCGAACAGGCGCACCACCAGGGGGTAACCGGGGAAGAACGCCATCGGCGCCTCGGGGAAGTAGTTGCCCTGCGCGTCATAGGTCAACGCCGGATCAAACCCGGTATAACCATGCTCGGCGATACCCAGGTACCAGAAAGCGTCCCACGCCCGGAAATCGACCGGACGCCCGACGGCCAGACACATTACCCACGTCGCCAGCAGTCCCAGGCCCCGGACGACCAGCACGACCAGAGTCGGCTGGACAAGCACCCGGACATGGGCCAGGCGCGCTACCGGGACATGCCCCCGCTCTCCAAGCAGAACCACCTCATCCCACCGCTGACCGACGCCACTGGCGACAAGCGGCTGCGCAGCAGCCCTTCCCCAGGTGAAGCCGGTACCGCCCACCAGGGAAGAGATCATTTCGGGCCCGCGCCGGTCACGATCACCGAGACTTTTCCTGCGCATGTTTCCCCTTTGCGGGAGGAACTCGTCACTCCGGCAAACGCGACCCGCGCAACCCTGGGTCACCAATCCGGCGAAAATTTCCCGACCCGGCACGCCCGTACGCGTGTCTTGCTCCCCCGCGCTCGGGCACCGTGGCGCGGGACGTTCAGGAGGAAGGAGCGTTTACTACGGACTATCCGTAGTAAACGCTCCTTCCTCCACTTCAAGCGGCGGCGGTTTGGCGCAGCGCCTGGTGGTGGCGTCGCAGCACGAGGTCGACGACGCCGGGATGCACGCCGAGCGGTTCGGCGACGACTTCGGCGCCCGAATCGGCCACACGGCGCTGGAACAGGCCGGGCGCGAGCAACCAGGAAGCGACCGCGACCCGCCTGCCCCGGCCACGCGCCAGGGCGACCGCGTCGGCGATACGAGGTCGCGCGGTGGCCACGTAGCCGACATGGACACTCGTCCGCAGCTGCCGTCCCAGCGTGGCCGCGGCCGACCGGACCTCCGCCAGCGCACGGGGGTCACTCGACCCGGCCGCGGCGAGCACCACGGGGTCGCCCGGCCGGTACCCCGCCCATTCGAGACGGTCCCGCATGACTTCGACCAGTTCGGGAGCGGGACCGAACGGCCGCGTGAGGACGACGTGCGGATGTCCGCTCGCCGCGATCTGCCGGGGAATGTCGGTACGCACGTGGTAGCCGGCGGCGAGGAAGGCGGGCACGACCACGACACGATGCCCCCGCACGGAATCCAGCACGGTGGTCAGGTCGGGTCCGCGCACGTCCGCGTACGCCACCCGAACCGGCATCCGCGCCTCTTTCCGCACCCTCGCGGCGATTTCTTCGACGACCCGCGCCCCTTCCGGCGCACGGGTTCCGTGCGCCACCAAAACGATCATGCCGTGCTCCTTTCCACGGCGAGGCGGTAGCCACGCTTGACCACGGTCTGCACGAGCTTGCTTTCCCCGAGCGAGGTGCGGAGACGGCCGATCGCGGTCTCCACCGCGTGCTCCTCGCCGCCGCTGGGCAGCGCGGCGGTGAGTTCCCGGCGGGACACCACGCGACCGGGTTCGGCGGCCAGTGCTCGCAGCACCGCCATCGGCGCGGGCGCGACCTCACGCAACTGACCGTCCACAATGGCCGCCTGGCCGCGCAGTTCGATCTTCCGGCCCGCCGCGCACAGTCGCGGCGAACGTGCCACCAGCGCCTCGGCCACCGTCCGTGCCAGCGCGCCGATGCGAGACCGGTCGGGTTGCACCGTCGGGATGCCGAGCGCGGCGAGCGGCGCGGCGGTGATCGGTCCGACGCACGCCACCAGCACGCGATGGGTCAGGGCGTTCACCAGCGCGGCCTGGCGCCCGGTCCGCTTCGCCATCGCCAGTGTGCTCGCGGCGGCGGGGGCGCTGGTGAAGGGCATCGCGTCGATCGATCCGTCGAGTACGGCGTCGATCAACCGGTCGAGTGGGCCCGGGTCGGCGGGCCCGACCCAGCGGTAGACCGGCACCTCGATCACCCGCGCCCCGGCACCGACGAGCGACTCCACGAAGTAGGGCAACGGTTCCCCGTGCAGCTGCACGGCGATCCGCTTACCGTCCACACCGGACTCCAGCAGATACTGCAACAGTTCGGCGTTGCTCTCGGAGACCGGCGAATAGTCCTCCGACAACGCGGCGGCCCGGATCGCGCCTCGCGCCTTCGGACCGCGCGCCAGCAAAGTCGCCTTGCTCAACTGGGTGAGAAGCTCGTCCCCGAGGCCCCAGCCTTCGGCCGCCTCGATCCAGCCACGGAACCCGATCCCGGTGGTGGCCACGACGATGTCGACCGGGTCCTCCAGCAGTGTGCCGGTCGCCGCGCGCAGTTCGGTGTCGTCGGCGAGCGGCACGATCCGGATCGCCGGTCCGTAGCGCACGGTCGCGCCCTTGCGCACGAGAAGCGCGCCGAGTTCGTCGGCGCGCCTCGCCGCCGTGATGCCCACCGCGAACCCGGCGAGCGGCAGGATGCCGAAGGAGGAATGACCGGTCATGGGCGGATGTGCACCACCCCGTCGACGACCTCGACCGGGTAGGTGCGAAGCACCACGCTCTCGTCATCGAGACAAACCCCCGTACGGAGGTCGAACCGTTGCTTGAAGATCGGCGAGGCGACGAACGGGACACCGTCGGCGTCCCCGGTTATTCCCCGCGAAAGCACCGCCGCCCGCGAAAAAGGATCCACATTGGACAGTGAGTACAGTTCGTCGCCGGTACGGAAGATCGCCACCTGACGACCGTCGGGCAGCAGCGCGGCCACGCCTCGCCCGGGAATCAGCCGATCGACGGGGCACACCGCGACCGTCCCCGTCCGCTCGTCCACCACGGTCATCGACGTCTCCCCTCTTGATCGCCGCGTCTCATCGGCTCACCACCTCCGGCACACCCAGCAGGACCGGGACCTTCTGTTCCCGCTCCACTTTGAACGAAATGGTCGGATCGGGCGTCCCCGGCGCGTTCACGAAGGACGTGAACCGCGCCAGCTTCTCGGGGTCCTCCAGGACTCCCCGCCACTCGTCCGCGTAGTTCTCCACATGCTTGACCATGGCGGCGTCCAGTTCTTCGCAGATGCCGAGACTGTCGTCGACGATCACCTCGCGCAGGTGGTCCAGGCCGCCTTCCATCTCCTCGATCCAGGGTGCGGTCCGCTGCAACCGGTCGGCCGTCCGCACGTAGAACATCAGGAACCGGTCGATGTAGCGGATCAGCGACTCGGAGTCCACATCGGACACCAGGAGGTCCGCATGCCGCGGCATCGTCCCGCCGTTGCCCCCGACGTAGAGATTCCAGCCCTTCTCCGTGGCGATGACGCCGAAGTCCTTGCCCCTGGCCTCCGCGCACTCCCGCGCGCAACCGGAAACCCCGGCCTTGATCTTGTGCGGCGCGCGGAGACCGCGGTACCGCAGTTCCAGTTCGACGGCCATACCCACGCTGTCCTGCACTCCGTATCGGCACCACGTGGACCCCACGCACGACTTCACCGTGCGCAACGCCTTGCCATACGCGTGACCGGACTCGAACCCGGCGTCCACCAGCCGTCTCCAGATCCGCGGCAACTGGTCGACAGTGGCGCCGAACATGTCGATCCGCTGCCCGCCGGTGATCTTGGTGTAGAGCCCGAACTCCTTGGCCACCTCACCGATCACGATCAGCTTCTCCGGTGTGATCTCCCCGCCCGCCAGGCGCGGGATCACCGAGTAGGTCCCGTTCTTCTGCATGTTGGCCAGGAAGTGATCGTTCGTGTCCTGGAGCGTGGCCTGCTCGCCGTCGAGGATGTGGCCTCCGTCGCCGGAGGTGGTGCCGATGGTCGCGAGGATGGAGGCGACCACCGGCTTGCAGATCGCGCATCCGGATCCGTTGCCGTGCTTGGCGATCAGTTCCCCGAACGTGGTGATCCGGGTGGCCTTGACGATCTCGAACAGCTCCTGCCGGGAGTGCTCGAAGTGCTCGCACACCGCCTTCGACTGCGCCACACCGCAGAGGTCGAGCAGCTTGGACAGCATGGGCACGCACGAGCCGCAGGTGGTTCCCGCCTTCGTGCAGCCCTTGATCGCCGCCACGTTGTCACAGCCCTGGCTGCGGATCGCCTCGGTGATCGCACCCTTGCTGACGCCGTTGCAGGAACAAACCTGTGCCTCGTCCGGCAACGCGTCGACGCCGACTCCCCCGCCTCCGCCCTCCGGGGCGAGCATCGCCGCGGGTTCGGCGGGTAGCGCCCGGCCGAGAAGCGGACGCAGCAGGTTGTACGCGCTCGCGTCACCGACGAGCACACCACCCAGCAGAGTGCCCTCGGACGAGACCACGAGTTTCTTGTAGTAGCCCGAAACCGCGTCGGCGAGCACGACTTCGAGCGCGTCTTCGGCGGTCGCGTGGGCGTCACCGAAACTCGCCACGTCGACGCCCATCAGCTTGAGTTTCGTCGACATGTCGGCGCCCGGGAAGACGCCGTCCTTGCCCAGCAACCGCGCGGCCACGATCTCGGCCATCGAGTAGCCGGGCGCCACCAGGCCGTAACACCGGCCCTCGACCGCCGCGCACTCCCCCACCGCGTAGATGGCGGGATCGCTGGTGCGGCACGAAGAATCGACCAAGATACCGCCACGTTCGCCGACGTCGAGACCGCAGTCGCGGGCCAGTTCGTCACGTGGCCGTACGCCCGCGGAGAACACCACGAGGTCGAGGTCGAGTTCCGTGCCGTTGGTCAGCCTGGTGAGCAACCGGCCGCCGTCACGCTCGATCCGCTCCGCCGATGTTCCGGTGTGGACGGTCAGATCCAGGCCGGTGACCAGCTTGCGCAGCAGGCTGCCACCGCCCTCGTCGACCTGGATCGGCATGAGGCGCGGCGCCATCTCCACCACGTGCGGCGAAAGACCCATGTCGCGCAGGGCTTTCGCCGCTTCCAGACCGAGCAGGCCGCCGCCGACCACCATCGCCGCGGCCCGGCCCCGTTTGATCGCGTTGGCCCGCTCGACGGCTTCGTGAATCGCGTCCAGATCCTCGATCGTGCGGTAGACGAAACAGCCGGGCAGATCGTGACCGGGCACCGGCGGCACGAACGGACGGGACCCGGTCGCCAGGACCAGCGCGTCATAGGGCTGGGTGAACCCGGCCGCCGTGGTGACCGTCCTCGCCTCCCGGTCGATTCGCGCGACGGGGTCGTCGAGCCGCAGCTCCACGTTGTCGTCACCGGGGTAGCCGGAGCCGGCCAGCGTCAGCGTTCCGGCATCCCAACCGTCCACATAGGACGTCAGCGCGACCCGGTCGTACGCCGGGCGCGGCTCCTCGGCGAGCACGACCACCCGCCAGGAGTTGTCAGAGTCTCCGGCTCGCAGTGCTTCGACCAGCCGGTGGCCCACCATCCCGTGCCCGACGACGACCAGGGTCCGCATACTCGTCTTCCCTCCTTGTCCGCTGCTCCGGTGTCCGGATCAGACCTGTGCGCCGGCCAGCGCGAGTCCCTTCTCGCTGACCGGTGCCGATGATTTCCGCAGGTAGACCACCCAGGTGACCACGAAGCACACGCCGTAGAACGCCAGGAACCCGACGAAGGCGGAGACTCCGCTCTTGGTGCTGAGGAACGACTGCCGGAAGGCCAGGTTGATCAGCAGACCGCCGAACGCCCCGATCGCACCGGCCAAGCCGATCAGCGCACCGGAAAGCTTGCGCGCGTTGAGCAGTTCCGCTGCCTCGTCCGCGCCCGCTTCGATCGCCGCCTTCGCCTTCGCGCGGAAGATCGCGGGGATCATCTTGTAGGTCGAGCCGTTCCCGATCCCGGTCAGCACGAACAGCACGATGAACGCGGCGGTGAACATCGCCAGCGACTTCTGCTCGGAGGCGACGATCAGCAGCACCGTCATCACGGCCATTCCGACGAAGTTCCAGAAGGTGACCCGTCCGCCGCCCAGCCGGTCCGACAGCCACCCGCCGACCGGCCGCGACACCGAGCCCAGCAGCGGCCCGAGGAACGTCACGTACGCCGCCTGCAACGGCGTGCGGCCGAACTGGTTCTGCAGCACCAGGCCGAAGGCGAAGCTGTATCCGATGAAGGAGCCGAAGGTGCCGATGTAGAGGAACGACATCACCCACGAGTGGGCGTCCTTCATGACCTCTCGCATGCCCTTCTTGTCGTTGCGCACCGAGGCGATGTTGTCCATGAACAGCGCCGCGCACAGCGCCGCGACCACGATCAGCGGGATGTAGACGGCCAGCACGATCCGCGGTGACGTGGTGCCGCTGGTGGCGATGACCAGCAGGCCGACGAGCTGGATCACGGCCACGCCGATGTTGCCGCCGCCCGCGTTGAGGCCGAGCGCCATGCCCTTGGCCTTCTCCGGGAAGAAGGTGTTGATGTTCGTCATGGACGAGGCGAAGTTCCCGCCGCCGAAACCACCGAGCACCGCGACGGCCAGGAACACGCCCAGCGGTGTGCCGGGCTTCATCACGATGGCCGCGCCGATCGACGGGATGAGCAGCAACAGCGCGCTGACCACGGTCCAGTTGCGGCCACCGAAGCGCGCCACCGCGAAGGTGTAGGGAATCCGCACGCACGAACCGATCAGGGTCGGCGTCGAGGTCAGCAGAAACTTGTCACCGACGGACAGACCGTATTTCGGCCCCATGAAAAGGACCATGACCGACCACAGGCTCCAGATGGAGAACCCGATGTGCTCGGTGAAAATGGAGAACCACAGATTGCGGTTCGCGATCTTCTTTCCGGTCGATGCCCAGAAATCGGCGTTTTCCGGGTCCCAGTGCTCTATCCAGCGCCGGCCGCGGTGCGGCGCGGCTTCGGTGGTCGTGGTCATCATGCTCCTTGCGGTCAGGAGGTCTCGGCCAGCCAGTCCGCGATGCCACACACCGCGTCCCGGCAACTGCCGCAGCCCGTTGTTGCCTTGGTCGCCGAGGCCAGCTCGGCTGTTTTCGTCGCTCCGGCGCGGAATGCCTCGACCAGACGGCCCTTGGTCACCGAGTTGCACCGGCACACCACCGCCGCGGCCGGCAGGTCCGCCGGACTGGTCGCGGAGGTGGCGCCGGAGGGCAGCGCCCGCCCGAGCAGGAGTGCCAGGCGGTCACCGGCGACGGGGACCCCACGGTCGAAGTAGTGGGTGATGGTGGCCGCGGCGTCCGGCACGCCCAGCAGGATCGCACCGGTGACGCGGTCGGAGCGGACCACGAGTTTCGCGTAGCGGCCACGAGACGGATCGGTCAGGCACAACACCTCGGCGCCGGGATCTCCGACCTCGGTGTGCGCGTCTCCCAAAGCGGTCAGTTCGATACCTCGGGCCTTGAGTTTGGTGACGACGTTCGTTCCGCGATAGCGCGCGGAGACGTCGTTTCCGGTCAGCAGGTCGGCGAGCGCCGCGGCCTGTTGCCAGGCGGGCTCGACCAGGCCGGACACGGTGCCGGGATGCTGTGCGCAGTCGCCGATGGCATGGATCCGGCCGTCGCTGGTGCGCAGCGCGTCGTCCACGACCACACCCCGGTCGACGATCAGCCCGGCGTCCTCCGCCAGCGCCGTCGCGGGCCGGACACCCGCCGAAACCACCACCAGGTCGGCGGGCACGGTGCTGCCGTCGTCGAGTTTCAGGCCGTCACCGGGCACGTAGCGGGCAGCGCCCGTGCCGACCCGGAAGTCGATGCCCAGTTCGCCGAGCGCCCGTGCGAGCACCTGACCCGCGCCGGAATCGAGCTGCCGTTCCATCAGGTGACCGGCGGGATGCACCACGGTCACGAGCTGTCCTCGCCCGGCGAGCCCGCGAGCCGCCTCCAACCCGAGCAGGCCTCCCCCGAGCACCGCCACCGGCGCGCCGGCCCTGGCCCCGGCCAGGATGCGATCGCAGTCGTCGAGCGTACGAAAGGTCACCACACCGGGCGACGGGCTCCCGTCGTCGAGCGTGAGACCTTCGACCGGGGGAAGCCACGGCCTGCTGCCCGTGGCCAGCACGAGCGCGTCATAGTCCACAGTGGACCCGTCCGCCAGATGGAGCAGGCGGGCCGCCCGGTCGATCCGCGTGACATCGGCGCCGGTCCTCAGGTCGATGCCGTGCGCGGACGCCCACTCCTCGTCGTGCAACCGCACCAGTTCGGGGCGCATCGTCCCGGCGACGATGGCGGACAACAGGATCCGGTTGTAGGCGGCGTGCCGCTCCGCGCCGATCACGGTCAGCGAGACCCGCTCACCGTGCGGGTCACGGGCACGGATCTCGTCGGCCAGGCGCGCGCCCGCCATGCCGTAACCGACCACCACCACCCGCCGCGTCATCGTGCAGCACCCCCGGCCTTCTCGAGCCGGACGGCACAGACCTTGAACTCCGGCATCCGGCTGGTGGGGTCGAGCGCCGGGTTGGTGAACAGGTTCGCGCGCTGCGCACCCGGGAAATGGAAGGGCAGGAACACCACGTCCGGCCGTGCCGACGCGGTGTGCCGTACCCGCGCGACGGTCTCGCCACGACGGGAAACGACCTTCGCCCAGTCGCCGTCGGCGAGGCCGGACCGCGCGGCGGTCTCCGGATGGACCTCCACGTACGCCTCCGGCACGGTCTCGTTGAGTTCGGCGATCAGCCGCGTCTGCGCGCCGGACTGGTAGTGCTGGAGGACACGTCCGGTGGTGGCGTGCAAGGGAAATTCCGCGTCCGGCGTTTCCGCGGGACCACGGTGGTCGACCGGAACGAACCGGGCGCGGCCGTCGGCGTGCGCGAAGGCGTCGAGGAACATCCTCGGCGTGCCAGGGTGATCGTCGCCCGGCACCGGCCAGTACAGGGCTTCACCGTCGCGAAGCCGTTCGTAGCTGACACCCGAGTAGTCCGCGAGACCACCCCTCGAAGCCTCGCGGAGTTCGGTGAACACGGTTTCGGCGTCGGTGGAGAACCGCTCCGGCGGCTGCCCGAGCCGCGTCGACAGTTCGTTGAGGACTTCGAGATCGGTCCGCACCCCCGGGGGTGGGTCGATCGCCGCACGACGCAACAGGATCCGCCCTTCGAGGTTGGTCATCGTCCCGTCTTCTTCCGCCCACTGCGTGACCGGGAGAACGACATCGGCGAGCGCGGCGGTCTCGGACAGCACCAGGTCGGCCACCACCAGAAGGTCCAAAGTAGACAGCTTTTCCGCGATGTGCGCCGAGCGCGGCGCCGAAACGACGACGTTGCTGCCGAACACCAACAGACCGTGCGGACCGTTCTCGCCGCCCAGCGCGTCCAGGAGTTCGTAGGCAGAACGGCCCGGACCTGGCAACGAGTCGGCCGGTACGCCCCACACCCGCGCCACGTGCGCCCGCGCGGCCGGGTCGTCGATCTTGCGGTAGCCGGGAAGCTGGTCGGCCTTCTGACCGTGTTCACGACCGCCCTGGCCGTTGCCCTGGCCGGTAAGGCAGCCATAGCCGGAGCCGGCGCGCCCCGGAAGGCCGAGGGCGAGCGCGAGATTGATCCAGGCGCTGACCGTGTCCGAGCCGCTCGCGTGCTGTTCGGCGCCCCGCGCCGTGAGAATGTAGGCGTTGCCCGCCTCGGCCAGCAGGACGGCCACCCGGCGCTGGTCCGCCGCCGAGACCCCGGTGACCCGCTCGACCCGCTCGGGCCACCAGCGGGCGACGATCCGCCACACGGCTTCGAACCCCTGCGTTCGGGTGTCCACATAGGATGAATCGAGCATGCCATCGGCGACCAGCGCGTGCAGGATGCCCAGCGCGAGCGCCAGATCCGTGCCGGGTGCGGGCGCCAGGTGCAGACTTGCCTGCTCCGCGGTCGGGGTCCGCCGGGGGTCGACCACGACCAGCGACCCGGTGTCGGCCGCATGACGGAGATGCTGCATGAACGGCGGCATGGTCTCCGCCGGGTTCGCGCCGACCAGCAGCACCACGTCCGCCTCGCCGAGATCGGTGAGGGGGAAGGGCAGGCCACGGTCGACCCCGAAAGCTTTCGTGCCGGCCGCGGCGGCCGAGGACATGCAGAACCGGCCGTTGTAGTCGATCTGCGAGGTGCCGAGCGCCACCCGCGCGAATTTGCCCAGCAGATAGGCCTTTTCGTTGGTGAGGCCGCCACCGCCGAAGATCGCGACCCCGTCCTTGCCGTGGCGTGACTGGATTTCGGTGATGCCACGGACGATCCGGGTGAGCGCGTCGTCCCAGGAGCCGGGAACGAGTTCGCCGTCGACGCGGATGAGCGGTGAGGTCAACCGGGCCGGCGAGGTGAGCAGACTGCCGGAGGTCCAGCCCTTCTGGCACAGACCTCCGCCATTGGCCGGGAAGTCCCTGGGCGCGACCGTGGTCCCGGAGAGGCTCATCCCGCACTGCAACGCGCAGTAGGGGCAGTGCGTGTCCGTCCGGGTGCCCGTCCCGGTCCGGGGTTCCGCAGCGAGCGTCACGCGCGCCTCCTTCCGACTCGTTCGACGGTAGGAAGGGCGTGTTACCTGAAAATGGCGCCGTGTTTCAGGCGTTTGACATTGCTTGCGTATTACCCGGACGCTGCCCGTGAGAAGTGACCGCCACGCGCAGCGTGTCCGTTGAGGGTGGTGGTGGGAGACGCTGGATGTGGACCGCCGCCCGCAGGGCATCCGTTGAGGGTGGTGGTGGGAGACGGGTGGGGGTGATGCGGCGCACTCACAGGACTTCGCTCACGGCGCTGGCGGCCGCGCGAAGCCCGTCGAGGGCGGAGATCGTGGACCGGGGATCGAGCGCGTGGCCGGCCAGCCGGAACAGTAGTGCCCGCAGCAGCAGTTGGGGCCACTCGGGCAGGTGCGACCAGCGGCGGAGGAACTCGACATCGGCGCCGCCCCAGGAAACCGCGTCCACCGCGGCGACGGCGGCGCCCCATTCGGCGGGACGGTAGTAGGGGTCGAACTCGACGATCCCGGGCGGCGCCGGACCGTCGAAGAGCACGGTGCCGTACAGGTCGCCGGGCACGACCTGGTCGGGCAACCGCACCTGTCTTCGCGCGACCGCGAGAACCTCGAACCAGCGCCCGCCCTTGGTTTCCTCGATCGCGACGTTCGCCTCTCCCCAGGCGATACGATCCGCGAGCGCGGCGGTGTCGTCACGGCGAAAGCCGGGCCGCGGCTCGTCCGCGAGAGCCCCCGCCAGTTTCAGCGCGGCGAGGATGATCTGGTCGTTCCGGTATTCGGGCCCGCCCTCCAGGTACCGGCTCGCCACCCAGCCGCCGACGATCCACCGCCCGTCGCTCGCGCGGACCGGGCGGGCGACGCGCAACTCCGGAACGTCGACCCGGTGCAGCGTGCGCGCCAGCCACACCGCGCGGGCCCGGTCGCTCACCTGCTTGAGCACCAGCCCGCCACACCGCCACACGGATGTGCCCGGCAACCGCTCCGGCCCGTCCGCGACCCCGAACGCGGTGAGTACGCGCTCCGGCGGGCTCTCACGGACTCCCGGGGCGATGGACACGCGGCGAGATTACCGGCTGAAAGTGCGCAAGTCGCCGGATTCGCACCACGATCACGCCCCGCACCCAACCGTTGACCTGCGGAAACCCCCAGGGAGCCACCATGGCCGCCTCCGTTTACGAAGCAAGGGGCGTTTACTACGGATAGCTGTGCCCGATCGGCGGCCGGACGAAAAGCATGTCCGGCCGCATGCAGCAGCCTCCGGCGGTCGGCTCAGCCTGGATGCCGCTACCGTTGCCGCCTCCGGCCGAGTAAACGCCCCTTGCTCGCTAAAAACGCCGAGCCGTCAGTACGTCGGCAGGCTCGTGTCGATCTGCCTCGCCCACGCGAGTACCCCGCCGCCGAGATGCGTCGCGTCCCGGAAACCGGCGCGGTGCAGCGCGGCGAGTGCCTCCGCCGAGCGCGCGCCCGACTTGCAGTGCAGCACGATCGGCTTGTCCTGCGGCAGTTCCGCGAGCGCCTCACCGGAGAGGATCCGGTCCTTCGGGATGAGCTTGGCGCCCTTGATGTTGACGATCTCGTACTCGTTCGGCTCGCGGACGTCGATGAGTTCGAAGTCCTCGCCCGCGTCGAACTTCGCCTTCAGCTCGGCCGGGGTGATCGTGTGCCCCGCCGCCGCCTCGGCCGCGTCCTCGCTGACCACGCCGCAGAACGCGTCGTAGTCGATCAGCTGGGTGATCTTCGGCGTCTCCGGGTCCTTACGGATCTTGACCTCGCGGTAGCGCATCTCCAGCGCGTCGTAGCTGATCAGGCGCCCGAGCAGCGGCTCACCGATGCCGGTGATGAGCTTGATCGCCTCGGTCACCATGATCGACCCGATGGACGCGCACAGCACGCCCAGCACGCCGCCCTCCGCGCACGAGGGCACCATGCCCGGAGGCGGCGGCTCGGGGTAGAGGTCGCGGTAGTTGAGGCCCTTGCCGTTCGGCGCGTCCTCCCAGAAGACGCTGACCTGTCCCTCGAACCGGAAGATCGAACCCCACACGTAGGGCTTGCCCAGCAGCACGGCGGCGTCGTTGACCAGATAGCGGGTGGCGAAGTTGTCCGTGCCGTCGACGATCAGGTCGTAGTCACGGAACACGTCCAGCGCGTTGTCGGTGGTCAGCTGCTCGTTGTGCAGCCGGACCTCGACGAACGGGTTGATCTCGGCGATCGACTCCTTCGCCGAGACGGCCTTCGGTTTGCCCACATCGGACTGCCCGTGGATGACCTGGCGTTGCAGGTTGGACTCGTCGACCACGTCGAAGTCGATCACGCCGAGCGTGCCGACCCCGGCCGCGGCGAGATACAGCAGCGCGGGACTGCCCAGGCCACCGGCACCGATCACCAGGACCTTCGCGTTCTTGAGCCGCTTCTGACCGTCCATCCCGACATCCGGAATGATCAGATGCCGGCTGTACCGGGCCACCTCTTCCCTGGTCAGCTCGGCGGCGGGCTCGACCAGCGGCGGCAGCGTCCCTGACATCGCTCCTCCATACTCGCGCGGGGTACGAGGGCGGCTTCCCCGCCCGTGTTCGCATTTCGCTTCCCCGACTGTTCACAACACACCGTAGGGCCTGTGTCTTCCCAGCCGTCCCAGATCCTGGGAGTCAGCCTGGCGTGCGGTCGCCGAGTTCGGGCACGGGCCACGAGTTCGGCTTGCACACCTTGCCGTCGGCGGGCACGGCCGTCTTGTTGTACTGGTCCACCGAGTTGAGCTGGGCGACGTAGTCGTTGCTCACGCCGAAGGTCTGCTGCATCATCACCGGCGCCGGCCCACCGTTGTCCGTGCAGCCGACGTGGCCCAGGCCGAGCGCGTGACCGACCTCGTGGTTGATCGCGTACTGTCGGTAACCGGTCATGTCGGCGCCGAACGCCTTGGCGCCGCGCACCCACCGCGCCAGGTTGATGACCACGCTGTGCTCGAAGCCCTTGACGTAGCACGAGGTCGGGTACTGGATCCCGAACCCGCACAGGTCCGGTCTCGTGGCCGAGTTCATGCTGGTCAGCCGCACCCGGAAATTCGGGGCAGGGCCGGTCCCATCCACCCGTTGCAGCGAGATGTCACCGGCGCCGATCCAGCTCCGGGGATCCGACAGGATGCCCTCGACGGCCGCCGCGAAGGCGTCGTCACCGGCATAGCTGGACGGGTCTATCCCGTCCTCGACCTCCACCGTGTACCGGTAGAAGTGCGCCCCGGTCCCGGCTTTCTTCCCACTGTCACCGCTCTTGGCCAGGGGAACCACATGCCAGGTGCCCTTCCCGGTCTCGGTGAAGGCGCCGCCCTGGGGGAGATCGGCCGTCGGGATGTTCAGGTTCGCCGGCGCGGCGGGCCGCTCCGACACCACGGCGCCACCGTCACTGCCGGTGCCCGCGGCGGAAGGCTGGGTCACGGAGCCGTTTTGCGGGGGCTGACGAGTGGTGTTGATCACCACCAGAATGGTCGCCACGAGGAAGAGCGGCACCACGTAGACGCGCCAGCCGAAAATCCCGGCAACCCGCCTCCAGCCACTGTCGCGCTGGGGTCCGCCCTCGCGCGCTCCCTGCCGATCCGGTTTCCACGAGGCGCTCAGCGGGTCCGCCGAGATGCGCCTGCCACCCGGCTGGTACCGCTGCTCGTCACCCCGCCGTATCCGGCGCCGCGGCTCGCCCGAGGGTGTGTCGTGGGCCCGCTCCCGGCCTTTCCGCCCATCCTTCGCCGCCCGGTTCACGCGCTCAGGGTGCCACACACCGGCAGCACCCCTGACGGGGACCATGCGTGAGCGCAATCTGACGCTCGGTTGCGGAATTGCCCTTACCAGTCATTCTGCTCGACGCGCTCCCACATGCCCAAAATCGCCTTCGCCACCGCGACCGGCCGTTCCATCTGCGCGACGTGGCCGGTCCTCGGCAACACCAGCAACCGCGCCCGGCGAAGCGCCTTCGCCGTGCGGGCGGCCCTGGTCACCGAGATCACCTTGTCTTCGGTACCCCAGATCACGAGCGCGGGAACATCCACCTTCGGTGCGACCGCCCACAGCGAAGCCGTTCCCCGGGCGAACCAGGTCCGGAAGATGGCGAACGTGCTTCGTGCCAGCGCCGGGTTCGCCCAGGCGAAGGCGGCCCTCGCGCTGTGTTCCTCGGCGAGTTCGTCCAGCCGGTGCGGGGGAAACGCCGACGGGTCCGCGTAGCAGAGGCGGATCACCTGCTCGGCACGTTCCCGCGGCCCGTAGGCGGCCAGCCTCCGCCGCACCGGGCGACCGACCAAGGGCAGATAGGCCAGCGCCATCAACGGATCGGACAGCCGCCGCGGATCGGGCCTGCGGTCGGGCATCGCGGGCGAGATCAGCGTCAGCGTGCGCACCAGTTCGGGGCGCCGGGCGGCGAGCAGGAGTGAGATGGCCCCGCCCATCGAGTTCCCGACCAGGTGGACCGGCCCCTCGTCGAGTCGCTCGACGAACCGGCCGAGGAACTCGGCGTGCGCGTCGAGACTGAAGTCGAAACCGGGCTGAGGCTCGGAGAACCCGAAGCCGGGCAGGTCCAGGGCCATCCCCTGGCCGTGCGGGGCGAGCAGTGCGGCGAGGTCCGTCCAGTTGGTCGACGACCCCCCGAGACCGTGCACATAGACGACCGTCACGTCCGCGGCCCCGGGCGTGCGCCGCAGATGGACCGAGATGTCGCCGAACGTCTCGGTTTCCCCTGGCCAAGGTCTCAGCTTCGGATCAAGGGCAGGCAACGGCTTCGCCGACAGCGGAACGTGAGTGAGAGGTGTCTGCCGGTCAGAAGGCGTCCCGGGACGTGTTTCCGTCATTTGTTCAGGATGCCTATGCGGCCCGGCACTTGGCGACTTGGCGGTACCGCCGAGTAATCTTTGAATCGTTCAACGCAGGAGGGGACCATGACCGAGATCGCGCCGGCACAGCAACGGGGGGTGCGGCTTCCCCGCACGGAGCGGCGGGCGCAACTGCTTGCCGCGGCACAACGGGTGTTCTCGGCCAACGGGTACCACGCCGCGGCGATGGACGAGATCGCCGAGCAGGCGGGTGTGTCCAAGCCGGTCCTCTACCAGCACTTCCCCGGCAAACTCGATCTCTACATCGCGCTGCTGGAAAACCACGTCGACACACTGGTCCGCGCGGTGCGTGACGCCCTGGCCTCGACCGCGGACAACAAGCAGCGCGTCCAGGCCGCGGTCGGCGCATTCTTCGACTTCGTCAACGGCGACACCGGGGCCTATCGCATGATCTTCGAGTCCGACCTGCGCGGCGAGCCCGCGGTCCAGGAGGCCGTGGACAGGGCGACCTCGGACAGCGTGGAGGCGATCACCGCGACCATCACCGCGGACGCCGGTCTCGACGAGGACAAGGCCATGATGCTGGCGGTCGGCTTGGTCGGTCTCAGCCAGGTCAGTGCCCGGTTCTGGCTGTCGCATCACAGCACGATGAGCCGCGAGGAGGCGGTCGCCCTCACCGCGACCCTTGCCTGGCGCGGGATCGGCGCCGGCTTCCCGCTCCAGCATCCGCCGCAGTGACCAGCAGCGCGCTCAGCCGCGCGGCGACCTCCCGGGTGCGTTCGTAGGTCAACTCGTGCCCGGCTCCCGGGTAACACACGAACTCGGCCTCGGGCAGCTCTTCCGCGATCACCCTGGCGTGGGGCAACGGCGTGATCCGGTCACGTTCGCCGACCAGAATCACCACACGCTTGTCCCGTAGCCTCGCCAGCGCCTCCCGCCGGTCGTGTCCGGACATGGAGTCGCGGAAGCCGCCGATACTGCTGGGATGGGCCCGCAGGAACTGTCCGGTCATGGCGCGGACACCGGCCTTGTCGGCACCCTTGCCGAACGCCAGCCACCGGATCGCGGGCCGCGCCAATACCGCGGGCACCGGCACGAACTCCTTGCCGTAGCGGGAAAGCATTCGCCCGAGCGCCTTGTCCGCACGCGCCGCCGCCCGCCCGGCCGCGCCGTTCAGGCCGAGCGTCAGGCGGTCCATGCTGGCGGACGAAGTGGCGATGAACGCCACGCCGGCCACCCGCTCGCGCACCAGTTCCGGGTGCCGCTCGGCCAGCGCCATCACGGCCATCCCGCCCATCGAATGTCCGGCCAGCACCAGTTCCCCGGACGGCACCAGTTCGCCGATCAGCTCGGCGAGGTCGTCGGCGAGCTGGGCCAGGGTCGCGGTCCCCTGGCGTGCCGGGCCCGACCCGCCGTGGCCGCGGTGGTCGTACCGGATCACCCGCATTCCCGGCGGGAGCAGCGGCAGCACCGGTTCCCACTCGGTGTGGTCCTGCGTCCAGGCGTGGACCAGCACGAGCGTCGGTGACTCGCCCGGGGAACCGGAGTTTCGCACGAACAACGCGGTCCCGTCGCTGGTGACGAAACGGCCACTCATCACGTGCCTCCCACATCTCCGCGCCGCCGGGGAAGGAGTTAGGGGAGCAAGGTGGCTTTACTACGGATAGTCCGTAGTAAAGCCACCTTGCTCCCAATAAAGTGTGTGTAACTTGAGGTAACAGTTACCTCTGGTAGCATCACGGCTGTGACGGATCGTGTCAAGCGGGAGAAGGCCGGGGCCGCTCCCACCGGCGACGCTCGCCGGGACCGGTGGCGCAAGCACCGCGTCCAACGCCGGGCGGAATTCGTGGAAGCAGCGCTCCGGGCGCTCGACGAGCACGGCCCGGATCTGGCGATGGAGGACGTGGCCGCCGCCGCCGGAGTCACCAAGCCCGTGTTGTACCGGCATTTCGAGGACAAGGCGGACCTCTACGAGGCGCTCGGCCGGCGCGGCACCGAGATCCTGTTCTCACGGCTGGTCCCGGCGATCAACGCCGAACTCGCCCCGGTGCCACGGATCCGGACCGCGCTCGACGCCTTCTTCGCCGTCATCGAGGAACATCCGAACCTCTACCGTCTGCTGGCCCGCGGGACCTTCGCCGGCAAGCCCGCCGACTCCGACGTCGTCGCCGAGGACAAGGAACTCATCGCGACGGCACTGAGCACGCTGCTCGGCGACTACATGCGCATGTTCGGCATGGACTCCGGCGCGGCCGAACCATGGGCGTACGGGATCGTCGGCATGGTGCAGAACACCGGCGAATGGTGGCTCGACCGGCGGTCGATGAGCCGGGACGCCGTCGTGGAGTACCTGACCCGGATCATCTGGGCCGCGATCGACGGCCTGGCGCGGGAGTACGACATCACCATCGACCCGAACCTGCCCCTAGAAGCGAACAAGGTCGTACAGCTCAGGTCGGAACAGCCGGACGCGGGGTGAGCTGTCCGGCGAGGACGGTCACGCGGGCGCTTGAACTGCAGGAAGGTGTGTTTACTACGGACTATCCGTAGTAAACACACCTTCCTCCACTACGTCCGATGACCAGCCCTCACCAGGCCCGTTCCGGTCTTCCGGACGGCCGGTCAGGCTCCGACGGCGAAGCCGACCTTCCGCACGTCGGTCGGGGCTATCTCCACATACGCGATGCGGTCGGACGGAATAAGGAACTTGCGGCCTTTGTCGTCCGTCAGGCGGAACACCCCGTCATCGGTCTTCAACGCGTTGGCGACCAGTGACTCGACCTCCTCGGCCGACTGGCCGCTGGACACCACCAGCTCGCGCGGCGTGTCCTTGATGCCGATCTTGACCTCCACGTGCGACCTCCGCCAGGTTCGAAGAGCTTTGTGCAAGGTCAAGGCTAACCGAGTCCCAGCACCTGCATCCGCTTGGTGTGCCCCTGCTGCAACCTCCGGAGGAGCCCCGCGATTCCCGAAAGATCACCCGAGCCGGACACGATCAGCTCGGCCAGACCGTCGCGTTCGGCGGCCACGTACTGCGCCTGGGTCAGGCCCTCGCCGAGCAGACGCCGGCCCCACAGCGCGAGCCGGTCCCGTGTCTTCGGGTCGGCGGCGATGGCCGAGGCGACCTCACGTTCGGCGAACGCCGAGTGCCCGGTGTCGGCGAGCACGGTCCGCACGAGGTCGGCCGTCTGGGTGTCCAGCCAGTTGGCCACCTCGCGGTAGAAGTCGGCCGCCAGGCCGTCCCAGACGTAGGCCTTCACCAGCGACTCCAGCCACGACTTCGGCGCGGTCGAAGCATGGTAGGCGTCGAACCGCTCGACGAAGGGGGTCATCGCGTCCTCCACCGCGACGCCGTGCTCGGCGAGGAACCGGGCGAGCAGGTCGTAGTGGCCGATCTCGGCGGCAGCCATCGACGCCAGCGCGGCACGCCCGGACAGGGTGGGCGCACTGCGCGCGTCCTCGGCCAGCCGGTCGAACGCCGACAGCTCGCCGTAGGCGATCACGCCGAGCAGGTCCACCACGCCTTCGCTGATCTCTCGTGTCACGGCCGTGAGCGTAACCGCAGGATCACGTCGAGGGGTGGTTTGGCACGAACCCGGCCCGTGCACCTTGGCGCCCGACAGGGCCGCCCGAGACACACCGAGACCCAAAAACCCTGCTCCCGGAGCACGGGCGGTACAATCCTTGGTGTATTGACCGAAGCTACCGTCACAACGGCAGGGCGCCTAGCAGGGACAACGCTCCCGTAGACGGATAGCGTGAGCGGCTGGACACCACCGTTCACGGATGACACAGTGTGCGTGCACGCCTTTGTGAGCGGCATTCCCGCGACCCACGAGTGTGAGCGGTCGAGTGCCTGAGAACCCGACCAGGCTGTGCGCGCTGGTACGAGAGAGGCGATCACACTGACCGCAAGTACATCCCCCAACAGAACAGAATCCGATCCTAGGGTGCTCGAGCACAGCGAGAGCGACCTGCCCGGAACCGGCACGTCACACCCCCTACAGCGGACGGCCGAAGTCACTCCGGGAAACCCCACCTTCGCCGAGTTCGGTGTGCGGCCGGAGATCATCCGGGCGCTGAACGGGGCCGGCATCGAGCACACCTTCGCGATCCAGGCGCTCACCCTGCCGCTGGCGCTGGCCGGCGAGGACCTGATCGGTCAGGCCCGCACCGGCATGGGCAAGACACTGGCCTTCGGTGTCCCGCTCCTGCAGCGGCTGACCACCCCGGGTGACGGCACGCCACAGGCCCTGATCGTGGTGCCGACCCGTGAACTCTGCCTCCAGGTCACCCACGATCTCACCGAAGCCGGCAAGCATCTCGGCGTGCGCACCCTGGCCATCTACGGTGGCCGTCCCTACGAGCAGCAGACCTCCGCCCTGCGTAAGGGTGTCGACGTGGTGATCGGCACGCCCGGCCGCCTGCTCGACCTGGCCGAGCAGCGGCAACTCGTCCTGGGCAAGGTCCGGTCCCTGGTGCTCGACGAGGCCGACGAGATGCTCGACCTGGGCTTCCTGCCCGACATCGAACGCATCCTGCGGATGGTGCCCGACGAGCGGCAGACCATGTTGTTCTCCGCCACCATGCCCGGTCCGATCATCACCCTCGCCCGCACCTTCTTGAACCGGCCGACGCACATCCGGGCCGAAGAGAACGACGCGAGCGCGGTACACGAACGCACCAGGCAGTTCGTCTACCGGGCGCACTCGCTCGACAAGCCGGAGGTGATCGCCCGCATCCTGCAGGCGGAGAACCGCGGCCTCACCATGATCTTCACCCGCACCAAGCGCACCGCCCAGAAGATCGCCGACGATCTCGCCGAGCGCGGTTTCGCCGCCGCCGCGGTGCACGGCGACCTGGGGCAAGGGGCACGCGAGCAGGCGCTTCGGGCGTTCCGCTCCGGCAAGATCGACGTCCTGGTGGCCACCGATGTCGCTTCCCGTGGCATCGACGTCGACGACGTCACCCACGTCCTCAACTACCAGACGCCGGAGGACGAGCAGACCTACGTGCACCGCATCGGCCGCACCGGCCGGGCCGGGAAGACAGGCGTCGCCATCACGCTGGTCGACTGGGACGAGGAAGCGCGCTGGAAGTCCATCTCGGACGCGCTCGGCCTCGACATCGCCGAACCGGTCGAGACCTATTCGACCTCGAAGCATCTGTTCAGCGATCTCGGCATCCCGGCGGACGCCACCGGCAGGCTGCCGCTGGCCAAGCGCACGCGGGCCGGCTTGGCCGCCGAGCCGGAGGAGAAACTGGGCCGGCGCCGCCGTTCGGACTCACCCCCTCCCCGTACTCGCAAGCGCCGCCGCACCCGCGGTGGTGGCTCCAACGACAGCACCGCGGCGGAGCCCGCCACCGACACAGCCCGGAGCACCAGTGCTCCCCCCGCGGAACGCGAGAGCGCCGAAGGCGCCGAACGCCCTGCCCGTCGCCGCCGGCGCCGCCGCGTGGGCGCCCCGGACACCCCCGCGTCCAGCGACTAGGCAGCCCGTAAGGCAGGAAGGGGTGTTTACTACGGATAGTCCGTAGTAAACGCTCCTTCCTTCGGTAAGGACCGGCCGCGCGGGGCGCTGGAGGCTTCGGATTCGCACTTGAGGGCCATGAGGGAACGGAAGAGTCAGTGAGCGAGCCCGTGGAGGGGGGCCGGCATCGCGCGCCGGACGTGCCCGAGATCGGCACCGAGGACGTGCTGGCGGGCCCGGGGCCGAACACACCCAACCGGCACGACGCGCCGGTACCGCCCACAAGTTCACGCCGCGCGCGACGATCGCCGTGGTCCCGCCCGCGGGACCGGATCGTGGGCGTGCTGCTCCTGGTGATCGCGGTCGCCGCGGGCGTGCTCGTCTGGGCACGCGGTGAAAGCCGCGCGACGGTGTCGGAAACCGCGCCGCCCGGCCCGGCGCTGCCTGCCGCCCCGGACACCGTGCCCGGTTCGCTCACCGAACTCTGGCAGGCGCCCAGCGCGGCGACACCCGTACCGGTCGCGGAGGACACTTCGGTGGTCACCGCGTCCGGTGGCGAGGTGGCAGGCCGTGATCCGCTGACCGGAGCGGTGCGCTGGCGCTACTCGCGGGATCTGCCGCTGTGCACGATGAGCACGGCCTGGTCACGAGCGCTCGCCGTGTATCGCAAGGACGGTCTGAACAACGAAAGCGGATGCAGCGAAGTCGTCCTGCTCGACCCGGACACCGGGCATCGAGCGGCTCAGCGGACCGGCAGCGCCCAGTTGGGTACCCGCCTGGTCACCGACGGCTCGAACGTGACCGCGTTCGGCCCCACTCTCCTCAACACCTGGCGTGACGACCTGGTGGAAACCGAGGAATACGGCCGGGTTCCGGCGCTGGTCAATCCGGGCAAGCAACCGCGCACCGGATGCACCTACGGCTCGGTGGCCGCGGCATCGAGCCGCGTCGGGCTGATCGAGCGCTGCCCGGGCGAATCCGGCGACCGGCTCACCGTTCTGCGAGCCGTGCCGAAGGATTTCGACCAGCCGCAGGTCGTGTTCAGCGCGCTTCTTCCGGGATACTCCGCCAAACTCGTCGCGATGTCGGGCGACTTCGCCGCCGTCGCGATGCCGGATCAGCACCTGCTGGAGCTTTACGGTGCGCAGGGAGAACAGGCGTCGGCCTACCCGCTGGATCTGCCGGCTTCGGACCTCGCGCATGACCCGCCCGGCGGCGTGACGGACACCTCGACCGCCCTTTCCAACGTGTACTGGTTCACCGGCACCAAACTCATCGCGCTGTCGAGGGAGACTCTCATTCCACAGTGGACACTCGCGTCCACCCTCGGCCCGGGCGTGGTGTACGACCACCAGCTCGTGGTGCCCATCCAGGGTGGCCTGGCCGTGCTCAACGAACACGACGGCACCACGATCCGCACCATCGGCGTGGACCGCCACGGTTATGCCGGTCCGGTCCGACTGGCCTCGCTCGGCCCGGTCCTGCTCGAGCAGCGCGGCGGCACCGTGGTCGCGCTCCGATGACACCCCTTATGCGCGGTTGTCAAGGTGACCACAGCGTCAAACTCCCGCGAGAACACCGATGATCTTTTCGCAACTGACGCCGCACTCCGCGGAGCGAATCGACCTACCCGGTCCCTACAGCCGGATCGCCGCGCTCCGCACCACGGCTGCCGGCAAGGCGACGGTGCTCCTGGTACCCGGTTACACAGGCTCAAAGGAAGACTTCGCGCCACTGCTCGACGGCATCGCGGACGCCGGGCTTCGCGCCGTAGCCGTAGACCTGCCCGGCCAGTTCGAGTCGCCCGGACCGCCCGACGAATCCGTCTACCTCCCGGCCGCGCTCGGCGCGGTGGTCGTGGAGCTGGTGGAACTCCTTGCGGTGGAAGGGAATCCCGTGCTCCTGCTGGGGCATTCCTTCGGTGGCCTGGTGGCGCGGGCCGCGGTCCTGGCGGGCGCCGAGGTCAGGGGACTCACGCTGCTGGGAAGCGGGCCGGGTGCCCTGCCCGAGGGGAGCCGGCGCAAGGCGCTCGACCTCGGCGAACCCTTACTGCGCGAACAGGGGCTCACCGCCGCGTACGCGGTACGCGAGCGTGTCACCGCCCGGTCGTCCGCGCTTTCGGCCGAACTGAACGACTTCCACCGCCAGCGGTTCACCTCGTCGAGTCCCTTCGCCCTGCTCGGGATGGCCGAAGGCCTGCGCCGCGAACCCGACCGAGTGGACGCACTGGCCGAACGTCTGAGCGGTCGAACGCCCGCCCTGGTCGTGGCAGGCGAGTGGGACGACGCCTGGAGCGTGCCGTCCCAACGCGACATGGCGGCCCGGCTGGGCGCGCCGTTCGCCCTCGTCGGCGGCGCCGGCCATTCCCCGAACACGGAGAACCCCGCCGGCCTCCTCGATGTCCTGCTACCGACGTGGCTCTCGTGGCTCGATAGGGAGCAAGGTGGCTTTACTACGGAATAGCGGCGCCCGATAGCCGTCGCCGGCTGCGGCCGGGCAAACCCTTCCTGTTCCGCGAAAAACGGGCGGCTACGGCCACCACCAGAAGAAGACCAGCACGACGACCACGCTCACGACGACACCCGTTCCTGCCGCCGCGGCCACCCGGCCGCCGCGGCGATCGGCCTGCCGCTGGAGTGCCAAAGCGAGGATCGCGGCCAGCGGGTGCGCACACAGTGGGGCCACTCCCGGGCCTGGCGCACCGACCGCCGCCGAAACCAGCCCGGCACCGAGCACGACGACGGCGAGCGCCACCAGCCCCACGGCAAGAGAGCCGGTGAAACCACGCCAACGCCGCCCGAACTTTGTGCGTTCCGGTCCGGTCCGCGTCGGGCGGGTCTCCACGTCCTCGTCGGTCACGGCGCCAGCAACTCCCATGATCTCGTGGGCGGCGCGGCCTGCTGACCCTCGGCGCAGCTGGGACGGAAGTCACACCACCCGCACCGCGCGGACGGGCGAGCGGGGAAGAGAGCCTGCGGGTCGCCGTTCGCCGCCAGATTGTCCGTGGCCGCGCGGAGATCCTCGGCGGTCTCCCCGGCGCGGGCCAAGTGCCTGCGCAGACTCGCCTCGGTGTGCTCGGCGGCCGCGATCGTTCCGGTCGGCAGGTGGTGCAGTTCGACGCGATGGCACGGGCGCCGCAACGTGCGTTCGGCGGCGACCGCGTAGATCGCCAGCGCCTGCGAAGCGCGCGCCTCGTACTCGTCGGGCGCGCGGCGGCCGGTCTTGTAGTCGACGATCGCCAGTTCGGGACCCCGTTCGTCGATGCGGTCCGCCCGTCCTTCGATGATCAGTGACGCCGGCGTCCCCGGCTCGGCGCTGACCGGCGCGGAGACCCAGCGCTCCAAACCGATCGGAGTGGCCGAGACGTCGTTGTGTTCGACGTAGTCGGCGATCCAGGCCTGCGCTCGTTCGCGGTAGACGGCCGCCTGCCGCGCGTCGGCGAACCCGGCGTCGTTCCACTGCTCGGACACCAGCGCGGCCGCACGTGCCGGTGTCCGCTTCGCGGCAGGAAGGTCGAAGAGCGCGCGCAGGGCGTTGTGCACCACAGCACCGAGCGTGCTGTGCGCCCAGGGACCGGTGCGCGTGGGCGTCGGCCTGTCCAGATAGGCCATCCGGTAACGACGCGGGCAGTCGTCGAAGGTGGCGAGCCGCGCGGGACTCACCTTCGTGAGCCGGCGCGGCTGCACCTCGAACTCGAACCCCAGTTGCTCCACAGCCACCACCGTACGCACCACCACCGACACTCACCGCTCCGGTAGGGCAGCAAGGAATGTTTACTACGGACTATCCGTAGTAAACGCTCCTTCCTCCAGTTCAACGGAGGACGCCCAGCGTGCGGCTGGGGCGGGGCATCACTCCTTGACGTACCTCGGGTAGGTGTGTTTGGCCTTCCTGGCCAGGTCCAAGTCGATCTCGACGGTGGCGAAGGGTTCCTTCTCGTCGGTGACGGCGAGCACGACTCCGTCGGGGCTGATCACCCAGCCGGCTCCGCCATGCTCGATGCCGGAGCCGGAGGGCACCCAGTGGTTGGACGAAACACAATATGCCCCGGCGCACACAGCGGCTGTTCGTCCGGCCGCCAGCCACTGGTCCAGCGTCTGCCAGGGCGTCGCTCGCGGAACGCACAACAATTCGACCCCGCTGCGGGCGTAGTGCCGGGCCCATTCGAGGAACCAGAGTTCACTGCACAGCAGCACACCGGTGCGGGCAGGACCGACGCGGCAGGAGTCGAAACGCCGCTCGCCCCGGTCGTACCAGGTGGCTTCCCAGTAACCCTCGTCGTCAGGGAGGTAGTACTTCTCGCGGACACCCACCGCTCCGGTCGTCGCCGACCATACGAACGCCTCGTTTCGCCGGCGCGGAGTCGGTCGTGATGCCACCACCGTGGTCGCGCCTAGACCGGCCAACCCTGCGATGGACTCGTCGTGCTCGATGACGCTGCGCCGCCAGCGCGCCGGGTCGCAGACCGGTGCGGCCGCCAGCCACTGCGAGAACGGCATCTCGGGGAGGACGACCACATCGGACCGGGTACGAGCGACGTGATCGGTCAATGCCGCGATGCCCGCCGGCCGGTGGTCGTCTCGGGAGTCCAACTGGCAGACGGTGACGTCCATGGTTTCGCTCATGCGCCCAGCTTCGGACTACCGCGCCCCTCCGAGGAATGTCCGATCGGACGTATAGTCCTCAGAACCGGACATCGACGAGCGGGGGGCGATGACGACCCACCGCGTGGGTGCGCTGGTCTTCGACGGCATGACATTGCTCGACGTGGCCGGGCCCGTCCAGGTCTTCACCGAAGCCGACCAGGGGCGGCGCCGCTATGAGATCTCGATGGTCGGAGCGGGCGGCGAGGACGTCCGCACCTCCAGCGGCGTACGGCTGGCGGTAGACGAAATCGCCGGCGGCCACGGGTACGACACCCTGCTGGTCCCCGGTACCGACGGCCCGCCCGTCGCCGATCCGGTACTGGTGGCGACGGTGCGGCGGCTCGCACGCGTGTCCGGCCGGGTGGCCTCGATCTGCACCGGAAGCTTTCTCCTGGCCGAAGCCGGTCTCCTCGACAATCGCGCCGCCACGACGCACTGGCGCTACGCCGACCTGCTTCGCCGCGGCTACCCGGCCGTCACTGTCGAGCCCGATGCCATCTTCGTCCGCGCCGGTACCGTTTTCACCTCCGCTGGGGTGACCGCCGGCATCGACCTCGCGCTCGCGCTGGTCGAGGACGACCACGGCCCGCAGCTCGCCCGCGATGTCGCCCGCTCGCTGGTGGTGTTCATGCAACGCCCCGGCGGACAATCGCAGTTCTCGACGCGCCTGGCCCTTCCGGCCGTGCGGACCGGCCCCCTTCGTACCGTCCTGGATGCCGTGACAGGCGACCCGGCAGCCGAGCACACCGTGGACTCGCTGGCCCGTCGGGCGGGCGTGTCGACCCGGCACCTGGCGCGCCTGTTCCGCCAGGAGCTGGGACTTCCGCCGAGTCGCTTCGTCGAAATGACCCGGATAGAGCTCGCGCAGCGGTTACTCGTGACCGGTGTGGCGGTGACCTCCGCCGCTCAGGCAAGCGGTTTCGGGAGCGACGAGACGTTGCGGCGAGCGTTCCTGCGGCACGTCGGGCTCACCCCCGCCGCCTACCGGGCACGCTTTTCCACGACGCGCTGAGCCACTCGTCATGGAAGGGTTGGCCGCGAAGAACTCCGCGCCCAGAGGTCAGCCGCCCGCGATGAAGCCGCGCACGGAACTGGCGACGAGTTCCACGGCGATCGCGGCGAGAAGCAGACCGGCGATCTTGGCCACCAGCGTGATACCGCTTTCCTTGATCAAGCGGATGACCAGGCCCGAGTAGCGCATGAACAGATAGATCACCACATGCACGGCGACGATGGCCAGGCCGAGCGCCACGTACGCACCGAGCCGCCCGGACGCCCCGCGCACGAACACGATGGTCGCGGCGATCGCCCCGGGACCGGCCAGCAGCGGCGTGCCGAGCGGGACCAGCGCGACGTTGACGTCCTCCACCACCTCCGGCTGGCTGCCGCTGCGTCCGGTGAGCAGGTCGAGCGCCACAAGCAACAACAGCAGACCGCCCGCACCCTGCAAGGCGGGGATCCCGATGCCCAGGTAGGCCAGGATGGCCTGCCCCGCGACCGCGAAGACCGAGATCACCACCAGCGAGACGAGCACGGCCTGCCGTGCCGCGCGAGCTCTCGCCGCGGGGGGCTTGCGGCCGACGAGACTGAGGAAAACCGGGACCGTACCCGGCGGATCCATGATCACGAACAGGGTGATCGCGGCCTCGAGGAACAGGTTGACGTCGAAGATGTTCCGTAAGGTCAAGCGATCATCCCGTCACCAGCGGACATCCGGTCGCCTTCGCCACCAGTTCGTCGAAGGCCTCCGGATCGGTGGTCTCGGCGCCGATCCGGATCGTCTTGTTGCTGCCGTGGTAGTCGCTCGAACCGGTCTGTACCAGGCCCAGTTCCCGGGCGAGTCCGCGCAGCTCGGCGCGGGTGGCCTCGTCGTGGTTCGGATGATCGACCTCGAGGCCGGTGAGTCCGCGCGCGGCCAGCTCCGCGATGGTGTCGGCGGAGACGATTCGTCCACGGCTGCGGGCGAAGGGATGCGCGAACACGGTCACCCCGCCCGCCACCGTGATCATGTCGATGGCGGATTCGACGGGCGTGTCCTGGCGCGGCAGGTAGTAGCCGCGGCCGTTGCCGAGGTAGCCCGCGAAAGCTTCGTCCACAGTGGACACAAGACCCGCGCGGACCAGGGCCTGCGCCAGGTGTGGACGGCCCGCGGGAGAGTCCGGGGGGAGCACGCCGAGCACCTCGTCGGGGTCGATCGGCAAGCCGTCGTCCGCCATCCGGGCCGCCATCGCGTGCAACCGTTCACGGCGTTCCCGCCGGAGCCGCCGCTGCTCGGCCACGATCGCGGGCGAGGCCGGGTCGAACAGGTAGGCCAGCAGGTGGACGCTGACGGGACGACCGGCGTCGAAGGTGCTCACGCAGGACAGTTCGGCGCCCCGTACCAGGGTCAGACCGCGCGGCAGGGTGTCGGCCGCGGCGGCCCAGCCCGCGGTGGTGTCGTGATCGGTCATCGCCAGCACGTCGAGACCGGCGCCGGCGGCGACAGCCATGAGCTCGGCCGGGGTGTCGGTGCCATCCGAGACCGTCGAATGGGCGTGCAGGTCGATACGCATCGCACCCATTCTCGCCGAGAGACCCCGGCGAGGCCCCACTCAGGTGGTCCTCACCTCACCAAAGAGTGGTCAACCGACCATTCGCTTGCCCTGCGCCCGCCGTTGAGCCTTGATCATCGAGAACCGCTCGGCCTGCTTGGCCTTGTCACCGAAGACCAGCTCGGAGATGGTGTCGTAGAACTCCTCGGGCCGGGGCAGGAAGTCGATCTGGTTGAGCGCCTGGATCTGGCCCGCCGACTCGACGACCACCGTGCCGTAACCGAAGATCCGGCCCCAGGCGGTGCGCTTGTAGGTCAGGTCGGTGACCTTGCTGATCGGCATCATGGCCACCTTCGTGGTGAAGACGCCGCTGGTCAGCACGAACCGCTTGTCGGTGACCACCAGCCGTTCGACCCACCACTCGATCACCTTGTAGGCGTAGTACAGGACGACGAGAAGCGCGGCGTACCACAGCACGTTCTGCAGCACCCACGCCGAGGCGGGCAGCAGGTAGGAGACCATGACGCAGATCGCCAGCAGGGCGACGGCCTCGAAGGTGTCCCACGCCAGCACCGTCCAGTGCCTGCGGACCCGGATGACCCTCCGCTCCGTGTCGAGCAGGTACTCGTCCGGATCACGAGGCGCGAACATAGCCATGGGATCAGCCGATCAGGCGAATACGTTACTGACGAAGGTGATCACGGCCTCGGCCGAGCTGCGAAGGAAGTCGACGATGTTCCCGACCAGGTGTGCGGCGTTCCCCGGGTGGGCGATCACGAAGAACAAGACCAACGCGATAGCCACGAGTCCGGCGATTTTCTTCGTGTTCACTGCGATCAATCCCGTCTGTTGCTGCGGCATCGGTCTAGCAAGTGCGCCACTAACGTTGTACCGCACCGAGGTCCATTGCGGGAGGAAAGTCCCGCGCTTGGGCCAGTGCCCGCACGTGAGCATACCGTATGGCTACTCTGCGTGTCCCCCTCCCGCGCCGCTTGCTGGGCTAATCTTGACCAATGGGGCCCGGCGATCACCAACTGGTGCGGTGCGTGGGGGGAATCACGTTCGATCGCGCCGGCCGGCTGCTCGTGATTCGCCGTGCGCGAGACCCCGGGCGAGGGTTGTGGTCGCTGCCCGGCGGCCGGGTCGAGCGCGGCGAGACCGACCATGAGGCCGTGATCCGGGAAATGCGGGAGGAAACGGGCTTGCGGGTGGTCCCGACCATCCTCGCCGGCCGGGTGATCCGCGGCCCGTACGAGATCTACGACTATCTGTGCGAGGTCGGCGGCGGGACCCTGCGGGCCGGCGACGATGCCGGCGACGCGCGCTGGGTCGACGCGGGCGAGTTCGCGCGGCTCGAGATCACCGAAGGCCTCGCCGAGGCGCTCGGCGAGTGGGGCCACCTGCCCCGGGCGTAGTCACCCCTGGATCCGGCTCTCCCGCCCGGCCCAGTCCCGCTCACGGAGCTGGAACTTCTGGATCTTCCCGGTCGAGGTCTTGGGCAACGCGCTGACGAACTCCACCCGATCGGGCACCTTGTACCGCGCGATCCGGCTCCGGACGTGGTCCAGCAACGTGTCCTTCTCGACCGGTTCGCGGAGCACGACGTAGGCCTTGGGGCGCTCGCCCCATTTGTCGTCGGGCACGCCGACCACGGCGACCTCCAGCACCGCCGGGTGCGAGTCGATCGCCGCCTCCACCTCGATGGTCGAGATGTTCTCCCCACCCGAGACGATGATGTCCTTCGCCCGATCGCGGAGCTGGATGTAGCCGTCGGGGTGCATCACGCCGAGGTCGCCGGAATGGAACCAGCCACCCCGGAAGGCACGAGCGGTCGCCTCGGGATCGGAGAAATAGCCGGACATCACGTTGTTGCCGCGCATGACGACCTCACCCATGGTGGCGCCGTCGGCGGGCACGTCGCGCATGTCCTCGTCCACGACGCGCACGCCATCGGTCACGACCATGCCGACGCCTTGGCGCGACATCAGCGCGCTGCGCTCGGCGATGTCCAGCTTCAGCCAGTCTTCCTGCTGCTCGCACACGCTGTAGGGCCCGTAGGTCTCGGTCAGGCCGTAGACGTGGACCAGCCGGGCACCGAGTTCGGACATCCGCCGGATCACGGTCGGGCTCGGCGGCGCGCCCGCGGTGGTCACCACCACTTCGCGCGGCAACGGGTGCGCGCCCTCGTGGTTGGCGATCGTGACCAGGACCGTCGGCGCGCCGTTGAGGTGCGTGACCCGCTCGGCCTCCAGCAGCCGCCAGATCTCGGCCGCGTCGACCGCGCGAAGGCACACGTGGGTGCCCCCGATCGCGGTGACCGCCCAGGTGGTGCACCAGCCGTTGCAGTGGAACATCGGCAGAGTCCACAAATACCGCGAATCGGGCGTGTGCCCGGAATGGATGATCTCGGCGAGCGAGTTCAGGTAGGCCCCGCGATGGTGGTACATCACACCCTTGGGCTTGCCGGTGGTGCCGGAGGTGTAGTTGATCGAGATGGTGGCCCGCTCGTCGTCCACCGTCCACGGGAGTTCCTCGTCGGCACCCCGCGCGAGGAGGTCGGCGTAGGTGATACCGCCGACCGCGGGATCGGGTTCGGCGCCGTCGATCACCGTGACGATCTCGGCCAGGTCCACCTCGGCCACCACCGGCGCTACGGAACCGTGCAGCGCCGCGTCCACGACGAGGACCTTCGCCCCGGAGTGTTCCAGGATGTAGCGGATCTCGGCGGGCGCGAGCCGGGTGTTGATCGCGACCAGGACCGCACCGGCCAGCGGAACCGCGAAATGCGCGACGAGCATTTCGGGGATGTTGGGCAGCAGGTAGGCGACCCGGTCGCCGGGCCGGACGCCGCACGCGCGCAGGGCGTGCGCCACTCTGGTGGTTTCGGCCGCGAACTCGCGATAGGTGACCCGGCGGTCGCCGTGGATGATCGCGTCCTTGTCCGGGAAGACCCGGGCCGAACGTTCCAGGAAGGCCAGCGGGGTGAGCGGCGTGAACCAGGTGTCGTCGTTGACGGCCATCTAGCCATCCTCACGCACCCGTGGCGACCTGTCGACATCGCCTGACGAAACGATCGTTCCGGCGCTCAGCGCGCCAGCCAGGTCATCCGATGCCCGTAGCGGGATGTGCGAGCAAGCGCGACGCCATCGGCCTTGCCGTCGTTCCACCGGACCAGGCCGAGCGTGCACGTACCGGTCCCACCCCAGAACGCCTCCTCGTCGCGGCCCGGGAGGACGTACGAAAGCGCCACTTCGTACGGCTCGTCGGAAACCCACCACAGGGGGCGGGTGCCGGCCAGTTTCGCCAGCTCGGAGACGAAGTCGCCGCGCCGTCCTTCGGGCACGTGCGCGAGAAGGCGGCAGGTGATCACCACTAACGGCAGCTCTTCGGGCACCCTCGCGGCGGCCGCGGCGAGGTCGTCGACCGCGTCCCCGGCGACGAGTTCCGGCGGATCCTTGCGCTGGGCCGCGGCCGCCGTGCGCAGCAGGCGAATGCGGTCGAGCTGGTCCGCCCACACGCATGCCTCCAGCCAGGCCAGCTCGTCTTCGTCCGAGACATCGATCGGCGCGGTGTCCAGGCCGACCCTCGCCCCCACGGAAATCTTCTTGGCCGGCTTCGGCGTCACCGCGCCCTCGCCGAGGTCCAGCGCGCAGTGCAGCCCGACCGGTGCCTTGGCAGGCCCGGCGACGAGTTGCTCGCCGCCGTCGCACTGGTAGCGATAACCGAACCGATCGAGGCCGAGCAGGAGGCCGGCGGCACAGCCGGCTTCCAGCAACCCGATCTTCCCGCCCGCTTCCTTGGCCGCCTTCGCCACCGCGGGATACAGCCCGGCCGCCCGGCCGACCTCGTTGGTTTCGATCCGGTGCGACGCGATCAGCTCGCGCACTCGATCCGTTCGCTCCAGCAGGAAGTCGCGGAAGGTCGGCCAGGTGCCGGAGTCCACCCCGTCGAAGCCACCGAGTGACGGGTAGTAGCGCGACAGCGGGTGGACCGGATCGGCCTGGACGAGCCGGTGCGCGGCGGCCAGCAGCAGTGCCGGTTCGGCGGCGGGCGCCAGCAGCCCGGCCACCTCGTCGTCGTCGGCGGCCCGTTCGGCGAGATGCTCGTACAGCGGCGAGACGCCGGCGGCCTGCCCAGCGGCGAACGCGCGAAGGCCCCGCTTGATCTCGTCCAGAGTCACGGTTCGTCCCTCCCGGCTGGTCGCCACACCGCCCACGTCACTCGTGCGGCACCGGGCGGCCGGGTTGCTCACCACCACGGACATCGCCGTAGGAGCGCTTCGGCACCAGCACCTTCCTGCGGAAGACGCAGACTATCGTCCCGTCCTGTTTGTACCCCCTGGTCTCCACGGAGACCACGCCGCGGTCGTCCTTGGACTTCGACGGCGTCTTCTCCAGGACTTCCGTCTCACCGTAGATCGTGTCCCCGTGGAAGGTCGGTTTGACGTGGCGGAGCGACTCCACCTCGAGGTTGGCTATGGCCTTGCCCGAGACATCGGCCACCGACATGCCGAGCAGCAGCGAGTAGATGTAGTTGCCGACCACCACGTTCCGCCCGAAGTCGGTGGTCTCCCCCGCGTAGTGGGCATCGAGGTGCAGCGGATGGTGGTTCATGGTGAGCAGGCAGAACAGGTGGTCGTCGTATTCGGTGACCGTCTTGCCGGGCCAGTGCTTGTACACCGCGCCGACCTCGAACTCGTCGAAGTAACGCCCGAACTGCACGCCAGGAACCTCCCTGCGGGTAACGCCACACCGACCTCGGGCGACGTTATGGAATGTCGAGGAGTACCCTCGACCATCGGTGGTAACCCGTCAAACGGGAGTACTGGCAGGCCGGCCCAAGGAGGTGAGGAACGCACGATGAGTAGTGGTGATAGTCCGCTCCCCAGTCAAACCAGCGTTCTCACCGTGACGGCCTGCCCGATTCATCGCCGGTAGGACACCTTCGGGAGCGCTGGTCGCCGGGCGGACGAAAAACCGCTCGGCCGTCGTAGCACGTACTACGTCAGCCAGGAGATCCCATGCCCGCGATTCCTTCCCTCGGCGGCCTCCGGGGCCGGGGCAACGGCCGCGCCCGTGTCGCGCCGACGCTCTCGGTACCCGTTTCCGACTACATCGTGGACTGTGCCGTCTATGTCGACGGCAAACGCCTGCCCGGACACTGGACGCACGCCGACGCGATCAAGGAGGTGCGGCGGCGGCGCGAGGGATTCGTGTGGATCGGGCTGCACGAGCCCGCCCACGAACAGATCCAGGGCATCGCCGAGGCCTACGGACTGCACGAACTGGCCGTCGAGGACGCGGTGCAGGCGCATCAGCGGCCGAAGCTCGAACGCTACGACGACACGTTGTTCATGGTGCTCAAGACGCTTCGCTACGTGGAGCACGAGTCGCCCACCACGGCCAACGAGATCGTGGAGACCGGCGAACTCATGACGTTCCTCGGCCTCGACTTCATCATCACGGTCCGGCACGGCGCGCACTCCGGCCTCGCGACCTTGCGCGGCGAACTCGACGAGGACCCGGAACAGCTCAGGATCGGCCCCGCCGCCGTGCTGCACGCCATCACCGACCACGTCGTCGACCACTACCTCGAGGTGACCAGCTCGGTCGAGGACGACATCGAGGAGATGGAGACACGGGTCTTCGCGCCCCGCACTCAGGTCAGCGCCGAGCAGATCTACCTGATGAAACGCGAGGTCCTCGAACTGCGCCGGGCGGTGATGCCGCTGGCCACCCCGGTACGGCGGCTGGCCGAGGGCTTCACCCGGCTCGTCCCCGACGAGGTGCGCTCGTACTTCCGTGACGTCGACGACCACCTCACCACCGTTTCCGAACGGGTCGCCGCCTTCGACGAGTTGCTGACCACACTGGTCGACGCCACCGTGGCCAAGATCTCCCTGCAACAGAACACCGACATGCGCAAGATCACCGCCTGGGCGGCGATGATCACCGTGCCGACGATGATCGCCGGCATCTACGGCATGAACTTCGACTACATGCCCGAGCTCCACTGGAAGTTCGGCTATCCCGTGGTCCTGGTCGTCATCCTCGGGATCTGCCTGCTCCTTTACCGAATATTCAGGAAGAACCGCTGGCTGTAGTCCTTCCTGATCGGCGCCAAAGGAGTCTTCCCATGTCCCGTCTGCTGACCAACCTCAAGTTCTGGGCGCTGACCCTGTCGGTGGTCTGGATCGCCGTCGTGGCCATCGTCATCGCCGACCACCCCGAACTGGCCGCCAAGTAGCGCCGCTGCTCGTTCGTGAGGAAGGTGGCTTTACTACGGATGAACCGTAGTAAAGCCACCTTCCTCCAAAACCCAGCCCTCCGGTCAGGCGTCGTAGGTGAGGTTCTTGCCGTTGGAGGGGTCGAACAGCTGGACCTTGGCCGGGTCGAACCAGATGTCGATCGGGGCGCTCTCGGCCACGCCGGAGGCGGCGGAAAGCCGCGCGACGATCTGCGCGCCACCGCCGCCGGGCACGTCGTCCGAACCACTGTCGGCCGCGAGTTCCGCCAGATCCGACGAAGTCACGCCGCCGCCTTCGAGGGTGAAGTGGGCGTACTTCTCCGCCCCCATCGATTCCAGCACGTCGACGTGCGCGGTGAAGGTCACGCCGGACTGCCTGGCGTGCTCCTCGACGAGCGCGGCGTCCTCGAAATGCTCGGGACGAACGCCGGCGATGACCTCTCGCGGCGCGTTCGAGGCCTCGGCCGACCTCCGAAGGCGGTCCGGTAGCGCGAACGACCCGAGCGCGCTCTTGAGCTGCCCCACCTCCAGGGTCGCCGACACGAAGTTCATCGAAGGCGATCCGATGAACCCCGCGACGAACAGGTTCGCCGGATGCTCGTAGAGGAACTGCGGGCTGCCGATCTGCTGCACGTACCCGGCCCGAAGCACCACCACCCGGTCGCCCAGGGTCATCGCCTCGGTCTGGTCGTGCGTGACATACAGCGTGGTCGTGCCGAGCTGTTTCTGCAGCTTCGACACCGAGGTGCGCATCTGACCGCGCAGTTTGGCATCCAAATTGGACAGTGGCTCGTCCATCAGGAACGCCTTGGGACTGCGCACGATGGCACGCCCCATCGCCACCCGCTGCCGCTGCCCGCCGGAAAGGTTCGCCGGCTTGCGGTCGAGGTGCTGGGTCAGGTCGAGCACGCGCGCGGCCTCTTCGACCTTCTGACGCACGGTGGCCTCGTCCACTTTGGCCAGCCGGAGCGGGAAGGCCATGTTCTCCCGCACGCTCATGTGCGGGTACAGCGCGTAGGACTGGAACACCATCGCGATGTCGCGATCCTTGGGCGCCCGCTCGTTCATCCGCTGGCCGTCGATGCGCAGCTCGCCCGACGAGATGTCCTCGAGGCCCGCGACCATGTTCAGCGTGGTCGACTTGCCGCAGCCGGAGGGCCCGACCAGGATGATGAACTCGCCGTCGGCGATCTGAATGTCCACTTCGGACACCGCAAGCGCGCCGTCGGGGTACCGCTTGCTCACCTTGTCCAGAATGATCTCAGCCATGCCCTTACCCCTTCACGGCACCGGAAGTCAGCCCCGCGACGATGCGACGCTGGAAGAACAACACGAACACGATGATCGGGATCGTGATCACCACCGCGGCCGCGGAGATGGTCCCGGTCGGATCTTCGAACTGGGAAGCCCCGGTGAAGAACGACAACGCGGCCGGCACCGTCCGTGAGGCGTTGGTCGACGTCAGCGAGATCGCGAAGAGGAAATCGTTCCAGCAGAAGATGAACACCAGGATCGCGGTGGTGAACACGCCCGGCGCGGCCAGCGGCGCGATCACCCGGCGAAACGCCTGAGCCGGGGTGGCGCCGTCCATCTTCGCCGCCTTTTCCAGCTCCCACGGGATTTCGCGGAAGAACGCCGACAGGGTGTAGATGGCCAGCGGCAGCGCGAAGGTGATGTAAGGCAGGATCAGCCCCGGCCAGGTGTCGAAGAGACCGAGCGAACGCTCGATGTTGAACAGCGGCGACACCAGCGACACCTGCGGGAACATCGCGATCAGCAGCGAGAGCCCGACCAGCAGCTGCTTGCCGGGGAAATCGAGCCGGGCGACGGCGTAGGCCGCCATCGTGCCGAGCACCACCGCGATCAGGGTCGCGATGATCGCGATCCCGAGCGAGTTGATCAGTGCCCGGACGAAGTCCGAGGTGGCGAAGATGTCGACGTAGTTCTGGAACGTCCACGCGCGCGGGATGAAGTTCCCGTCGTCGAGGGTGTCCTTGGTCTTGAACGACAACGACAGGATCCACAGCACGGGCACCAGCGCGTAGACCACCACCACGATGTCGATCAGCGTCCAGCGGGTCCTGCGGCCGGTGGTGACGGCTGTCCGCATGGCCATCAGCGCTTGCCCCCTTGCTTGCTCCCGGCGGCGCCGGGATCCGAGCCCGGCGCGGCGGTGCCGAACAGCTTGATGAAGACGAACGCGATGATCGCGACCGTGATGAAGATCAGCACCGACATCGTCGAACCGATGCCCAGGTTCAATCCCTTCAGCAGGTTGTTGTAAGTCTGCATGGACACCGACGACGTGTCGTTCGCGCCGCTGGTGAGCACGAAGATGTTGTCGAAGATGCGGAACGCGTCGAGCGTGCGGAACAGCAGCGCCACCAGGATCGCCGGCTTCATCACCGGCACCATCACCTTGACGAACCGCTGCCACGCGTTCGCACCGTCCATCGACGCCGCCTTGAGCAGGTCGTCCGGCACCAGCGCGAGGCCGGCCATCAGCAGCAACGCCATGAACGGCGTCGTCTTCCACACCTCGGCCAGCACGATGATCGCCAGCGAAGGCAGGTACTGGGTCAGCGGAGCGGCGTCCGGGCCGAGCGTGTTCGCCAGGTAGCCGGTGCCCGGCGTCCATGCGTAGTACCAGGAGAACGCGGCCACGACGGTCACGATCCCGTACGGGATCAGGGCGACCGTCCGCACCAGGCCCCGGCCCACGAGGGTGCGGTGCATGATCAGTGCGAGGACCATGCCCAGCACCAGTTCGATCACCACCGACACGACCGTGATCGCCATGGTGGTGCCGAACGCGGTCCACCAGTACGAGTTCGTCAGCACGGTCACGTAGTTGTCGAGACCGATGAACATCCGCTGGCTCGGGAACCGGAGATCGTAACGCTGCAACGACAGCCAGATCGAGTAGATGATCGGCCATCCGGTGACCGCGACCATCACGATCGCGGCCGGGGCGCACAACAGCAGGCCCAGCCGCCGCTCGGCCTTTTTCCCTTCACTCAGCGCGGGTTTGGCCTTCGACGGCCTCGCCGGCGTCACCGGCACCGTCGGTGTGGCCGGCACTTCGGACACCGCCTCGCTCACGGGATCACCCCTTTCGACTGCAGCGCATCGGAAAGCTTGTCGCGCAACTCGGCCGCCGTGGCCTGCGGGTCGATCTTCGACGGTGGTGAGAGCACTTTGGAGATCACCGTGGACAGGCTCTGGTACGCCGGCGTCAGCGGTCGGACCGCCGCGTTGCGCAGCGCGGTGAGGATCGTGTCCCGCATCGGATACGCGGTCGCCATGCTCGGATTGTTCTTGGCGTCGACCGGTTTGGCCGGGTCGAGTCCGGTGTCGTCGCCGTAGATCGACTCGATGGTCGGCGGCACGCCGTCCTTCAGCGCGGAGAACTTCTGATTCTCCTTGTCACGCAAGCACAACGCGGCTTCGAACGCCTCGGGCTTGTGCCGCGAGTACGTGCTGACGGCCAGGTCGTAACCGCCGATCGTGGTCTTCGCCGGCTCTCCCTCGCTCACCGCCGGATAGGTCGCCCACTTGAAATGCGGCAGGTCGGCCGCTTTCGACTTGGCATAGGAGGCGTAGACGAACGGCCAGTTGAGTTCGAAGGCGCCGTTGCCGCGCTGGAAGGCCTGGCGGACGTCGTCTTCCTTCGAGTTGGTCAGTGACGGGTCGGTGATACCGGTCGAGCTCACCTGCTTGAGGATTTCCAGCGCCTTGACCGCTCCCGCGTCCATCACCACGGATTTGCCGTCGTCGGACAGGATGTGGCCGCCCGCGGACTCGACGAGGGTGTTGTAGACCACCACCAGCCCCTCGTACTGAGTACCGGTGAACAGCACGGCACCGGGCTTGCCCGCCGCCTTGAGCTGGTGCGCTTCGGTCATCATCTGATCCCACGTCTTCGGGGGATCGGGAGTGAGCCGATCGTCGTACCAGAGCAGTTGCACGTTGGTGTTCTTGGTCGCCGCGTAGAGCTTTCCGTTCCACGTCGCGGTTTCCAGCGGGCCCGGCAGGACTCCGTCCTCGGCGGCCGCCTTGTTCGCGCCGGTCCATTCCTCGGCCCAGCCCGCCTCGGCGAACTCGGGCACCCACGTCACGTCGAGCCCCAGAATGTCGAGCCCGGCGTCACCGGCGGCGAGCCTGCGCACCATGGCCTGTCGTTGGTCGTCCGCGCCGCGTTGCAGCTTGTTGTAGACGATGTGGTAACGCCCCGCCGCTTTGGCGTTGCAGTTGTCCACGACGGTCTGGAAAGTGTCTTCCGGCGCATAGTAGATATTGATCGTGGTGCCGTTACCGGAACTGCACGCGGTGAGCAACCCCGCCGCGAGCATGCCGGCACCAAGCGCCGCCAGCGTCTTCTGCTTCCCCATCAGATCTCCTCCCCGACAGGCACGCCGATGAGGACCGCACGACGCCGTGCCTGTGAATCGGTGGGGGTACAACGTATGCCGGAGGGATCTTTGTTGGCAAGCAACCGTAACGATTCAGCCCGCTGACCCGGAGGGGCGCATGGCGAGTTTCGCCAGCAGATCCCGACCCTGTTCCGCGGTCCGTGGCTGGCACAGCACGTCGTAACGGCCCGCGACGAGTTGGCTCGCGGAGGAGAAGTCCCGGCGACCGCGGGTCGAGGCGTAACTGATCCCGGCGAAGACCAGGCCGAACAGCATGCCGGAGAGCAGGCCGACCAGAATGGGCTGGTAGGTGATGCTCGTGCCACCGCTGAAAAAGCTCAGCAGCAGGCCCACGAACAGACCGAACCAGGCGCCGGAAACGGCGCCGGTGCCGAGCACCTTGCCCCAGGAAAGCCTGCCGATCACCCGCTCGACGAGCATGAGATCGACGCCCACGATCGTCACGTCGGAGACGGCGAAGTCGTTGTCCGCGAGGTGTTCCACCGCGTGCTGCGCCTCGGCATAGGTGGCGTAGGAACCTATCGGCCACCCGCTCGGGGGCGTCGGTGTACGCGGCAGACCCTGGCTAGGACGTCCTGGGGAGGAAAACGAGCCGGTCACGGTCATCACCTGTGCTGTGTCTGCCAACGGGGTCCACTCATCCTGCCAATCCCCAGGAAACCACGCGAACCCGGCATCTGTCGGCAACGGATCGGCAACGCGGTGGCCACGGCAGGCCGTGGCCACCGCGTCACCCCTTCGAGCGGTACTCGCGCAGCACGCCCCGGCTGACGATCATCTTCTGGATCTCGCTGGTGCCCTCGCCGATCAGCAGGAACGGCGCCTCCCGCATGAGCCGCTCGATCTCGTACTCCTTCGAGTAGCCGTAGCCACCGTGGATACGGAACGCCTCCTGGGTGACCTCCACGCAGTATTCGGAGGCGAGCAGCTTCGCCATGCCGGCCGCGACATCGTTACGGGCGCCGGTGTCCTTCAACCGGGCGGCGTTGACCATCATCAGGTGCGCGGCCTCGACCTTGGTCGCCATTTCCGCCAGCTTGAACGCGATCGCCTGGTGCTCGGCGATCGGTTTGCCGAACGTCCTGCGCTGCTGCGCGTAGTCCACGGCGAGTTCGAACGCCCGGATCGCGATCCCGCACGCGCGTGCGGCCACGTTCACGCGACCCACCTCGATGCCGTCCATCATGAACGGGAATCCCTTGCCGACGGCCCCGCCGAGCACCTTGTCCGCGCCGATCCGGTATCCGCTGAACACCGCCTCGGTGGTGTCGACGCCCTTGTAGCCCATTTTCTCGATCCGCCCGGGAATCGTCAGCCCGGGCGCGACCTCGCCGAATCCTTCGGGTTTTTCCACCAGGAAAGCGGTGAGCCGCTCGTGCGGTTTCCCACCCGCGGACTCGTCTTCGTCGGTGCGGACCAGCAGCGCGATCAGATTCGACGTGGCGCCGTTGGTGAGCCACATCTTCGCGCCGTCGATGACGTAGTCGTCACCGTCCCGCCGGGCCCGGGCCTTGATGGCCGCGACATCGGATCCCAGATCCGGCTCGGACATCGAGAAAGCGCCACGCACGATTCCCTGCGCCATTTTGGGCAGGAAATACTCCTTCTGCTCCGGCGTGCCGTGCCGGGAAATCATGTGCGCCACGATGAAATGTGTGTTGATCACACCGGAAACGCTCATCCAGCCGCGCGCGATCTCCTCCACCACGAGCGCGTAGCTGAGCAGCGATTCGCCGAGCCCGCCGTAGGCCTCCGGGATGGTGAGCCCGAACAGCCCCATCTCCTTCATCCCCTCGACGATGTCGGCGGGGTAGGTGTCGGAGTGCTCCAGCTCCCGCGCGTGCGGGATGATCTCCTTGTCCACGAACGAGCGCACCGTGGACAGGATTTCGGACTGCACCTCGGTGAGACCGGCGGTCTGGGCGAGACGGGCCATGCACGACTCCTGTGTTCTTGCGGGGCCACCGACCCGCGAGAACACAGGACGGCGGTCGTTACCGACGAGTATGACTGTTGGTCCGTAGCGGTGCCATGACGGCGCTCACCCGTTTTCCCCGGACACCCGGGGCAACGGCGTGGCCTTCGGCTGCACGTGTTCTTCCTCGGCCACCGTGGGTTTCTCCCCTTCACGGCCCGCACGGTCGAGGAACCTCAGCAGTTCCACCGGGAACGGCAGCACGAGCGTGGAGTTCTTTTCCGCGGCGACCTGGACAACCGTCTCGAGCAGGCGTAACTGCAACGCCGCCGGCGTGCCCGACATCGCGGCGGCCGCCTGGGACAGCTTGGCCGAAGCCTGCAGTTCACCGTCCGCCGAAATCACCCTCGCGCGACGCTCCCGCTCCGCCTCGGCCTGCCGTGACATCGAGCGTTTCATCGCCTCGGGCAGCGCCACGTCCTTGATCTCCACCCGGTCGATGTGCACGCCCCAGTCCAGCGCGGGACTGTCGATCATCAACTCCAGCCCCTGGTTGAGCCGTTCACGGTTGGACAGCAGGTCGTCGAGGTCGCTCTTGCCGATGATCGAACGCAGCGAAGTCTGCGCGACCTGCCCCACCGCGAACCGGTAGTCCTGCACGTTGACGGCCGCGACCACCGGATCGATGACCTTGAAGTAGACCACCGCGTCGACCCGGACCGTCACGTTGTCGCGGGTGATGCCCTCCTGGGCAGGCACCGGCATGGTGACGATCTGCATGTTGACCTTCTGCAGACGGTCGGCCATCGGCACCAGCACGACCAGCCCCGGTCCCCTGAGCCTCCGGTGGACCTGGCCGAACCGGAACACCAGGCCGCGTTCGAACTGTTTGATCACACGGACACTCGCGGCGAGCCCCACCACGCCCACGGCGGCGACCGCGGAAACGACTTCCACCACCATGACTTGCTCCTGGTTGTTCGTTTCCCCAGGTCAGATGCTACGCCCGTGACGGGGCGGACGTCCGGTACCGCCGAGCGCCCCTCCCGGGACGGCGACCGATGGCGGTGCCGCGCCCGCGCCCGGCTGTGGCTTGGCCGACTCCTGCCAGCACCAGGGCAGCGACTTCATTAGCCTCTAGCCATGGCTCCCGTGAACAGGGTTTTTGCCGCACAACTGGCCGGATTGCCGGTTTTCGGCCCGGACGGTGAATCGATCGGCAAGGTCCGGGACGTGGTAGCCGGCCTCCGGCTCGACCAGCAGCCGCCGAGGGTGCTCGGACTGGTCGTCGAACTGGCCACCCGGCGGCGGGTCTTCGTGCCCATGTTGCGGATCACCTCGATCGAGCCCAACGCGGTCACCCTGGCCACCGGCTCGGTCAACATGCGCCAGTTCCACCAGCGGCCCAACGAAGTGCTGGTGCTGGGCCAGCTCACCGACGCGCACGCGAGCCTGACCGACACCGGGACCCGGCTCACCGTGCTCGACGCCGCGATGGAGCCCACCCGGACGCGCGACTGGGTGCTGGCGAAGGTGGCGGTCCGGGAACGCGGCGCCCGGCTGGGCCTGGGCAGGCGGCGATCGTCACTCCAGGTACTGCCGTGGCAGGACATCTCCGGCCTGGGGCTCACCGACCTCTCCGGCCAGCCTCAGGGCGCGGGACAGCTGCTCATGCTGTTCGACACCATGCGCGCGGTCGACATCGCCGCGACGGTCCGCGACCTCCCGGTGAAGCGCCGCCACGAGGTCGCCGACTCGATGGACGACGAGCGGCTGGCCGACGTGCTGGAAGAACTGCCCGAGGACGACCAGAAGGAGTTGCTGGCCCACCTGTCCGAGGAACGGGCCGCGGACATCCTCGAAGCGATGAACCCCGACGACGCGGCCGACCTGCTCGCCGAACTGGCGCCCGCCGACAAGAACCGGCTGCTGGATCTCATGGAGCCGGAGGAGTCCGAACCGCTCAAACGGCTCCTCGCCTACTCCCGCGACACCGCGGGCGGCCTGATGACCCCCGAACCGGTCGTGCTCACCCCGGACGCCACGGTGGCCGAGGCACTCGCGCACATCCGGAACCCCGATCTCCCCGCCGCTCTGGGGACCATGGTGTTCGTCTGCCGGCCACCCACCGAGACGCCCACCGGCCGGTACGTGGGCTGCGTGCACTTCCAGCGCCTGCTCCGGGAACCACCCGCCGAACTGGTCGCCAGCGCGGTCGACAGCGACCTGCCCGCGCTGCGCCCCACGGCACCCTTGGCCGAGGTCACCCGCTACTTCGCCGCCTACAACCTGGCCTGCGGCCCGGTGGTGGACGCGCAGGACCATCTCGTCGGCGCCGTCACCGTCGACGACGTGCTCGACCACCTGCTGCCGGAAGACTGGAGGGAGACCGGTCTCCACGATGTGAGAAACGAAGAGACGAGTAGGACAAGCTGACACCGACCACGGTCGGCGAGGTCACCTCGGCTGCCGTGGCGGACGCGCCCAGACGCGAAGGACGAGGAGGTGGAACATGCCCGAACTGCTCGCCAAGCGGCGGCTCGACCAGCCCAGGGCGTCGGCCCGCAGAGTGATCTCGATCGACCCGGACGCCTTCGGCAGGCTGTCCGAACGGCTCGCCCGTTTCCTCGGCACCGGCAAGTATCTGTTCTGGCAGACCCTGACGGTGATCGTGTGGGTCGGACTCAATCTGGGTGCCGTGGCGCTGCGCTGGGACCCTTACCCGTTCATCCTGCTCAACCTCGCGTTCTCCACCCAGGCCGCGTATGCGGCGCCGTTGATCCTCCTCGCCCAGAACCGGCAGGACGATCGCGACCGCGTGGCGCTCGAGGAGGACCGCAGCCGGGCCGCGCAGACCAAGGCGGACACCGAGTACCTGGCACGAGAGCTGGCGGCGCTCCGCCTGGCGATCGGCGAGGTCGCGACCCGCGACTACCTGCGCGGCGAGCTGGACAAACTTCGCGAGGATCTCAACGCCAAACCGCGCAAGGTCAAGACCGGTCCGTAGCATGGAGGGATGACCAGCACGCACCAGGTTCCCAGCGTCGATGACGTCCGTGAAGCGCTGAAGAACGTCCATGACCCGGAGATCAAGCGGCCGATCACCGATCTGGGCATGGTCAAGGACGTCGTGGTGGGCGAGGACGGCGTCGTCACCGTCGGGGTGTACCTGACCGTCGCGGGATGCCCCTTGAAGGAGACCATCACCCGGGACACCACCGCCGCCGTCGGCAAGCTCGACGGCGTGACCGGGGTGCGGGTCGACCTCGACGTGATGAGTGATGAGCAGCGCACCGAGCTGCGGAAGTCGCTGCGGGGCGATGCCGAGGAGCCGGTGATCCCCTTCGCCCAGCCCGGTTCACTGACCCGCGTCTACTGCGTCGCGTCCGGCAAGGGTGGCGTGGGCAAGTCCAGTGTCACCGTGAACCTGGCGGCCGCGATGGCCGAGCGGGGCCTCTCGGTGGGCGTCGTGGACGCCGACATCTACGGGCATTCGGTGCCCCGGATGCTCGGTGCGCGCGAGAAGCCGACCAAGGTCGAGAAAATGATCATGCCGCCGCAGGCGCACGGGGTGAAGGTCATCTCGATCGGCATGTTCACCCCGGGCAACACCCCGGTGGTGTGGCGGGGCCCGATGCTGCACCGTGCGCTGCAGCAGTTCCTCGCCGACGTGTTCTGGGGCGATCTGGACGTCCTCCTGCTGGACCTTCCCCCGGGCACCGGGGACATCGCGATCTCGGTCGCCCAGCTGATTCCCAACGCGGAGATCCTCGTGGTCACCACACCGCAGCAGGCCGCCGCGGAGGTGGCCGAGCGCGCCGGTGCGATCGCGTTGCAGACCCGCCAGCGGCTCGCCGGTGTCATCGAGAACATGTCGTGGCTGGAGACGCCCGACGGCGGCCGGATGGAGATCTTCGGCTCCGGCGGCGGGCAGACGGTCGCGGAGTCGTTGTCCCGCTCCACCGGCTCGACGGTGCCCCTGCTCGGCCAGGTTCCGCTCGACCCGCGCCTGCGGGAAAACGGCGACGCCGGCACCCCGATCGTCCTCGCCGACCCCGCCGCGCCCGCCGCCGCCGTCCTGCGCGAGATCGCCACCAACCTCGGCACCCGCGCTCGCGGCCTGGCCGGCCGCATGCTCAACCTCACCCCCACCCGCAGCTAGCCCCGGACGTGCCGCCCGGTCGACCGGGCGGCACGTGGCTTGGTGAGGGGAAAACGGGTTGTTGCGGGTCGGAAGGCCCGTGGTCGGCCGGGCAGACGGTGCTCTCCGGCGGCAGCCTCTGCCCGATCAGGGAGAACGCTGAGGTCAGGTGGCGTCGGGGTCGACGGGGGGCTTCTCACCGGGCTTGAGGGGCTCCGGCTTGGCGGCCGGGAGAGGGTAGCCGTTCGGCTTGGTGCTGCCGCCGCTGGTGCCGTTGAGGCCCAGCGGGTCCGGGTCACCGTCGAACAGATGCCTGGTCACCGCTCGGCGCGGGTCGAAGTTGCGGATTTCGCGCAGGTCCTCCAAGGGCTTGCGGAGGTCGTCGAACTCCGGGCCCATTTCGTCCCGCAACTGGTCCCGCGCGCCGTTGGCGAACTCTCGCATCTTGCGAACGCTCTGCCCGAGCCATGAAGCCGCCTGGGGAAGCCTCTCGGGACCGAGGATGAACAGACCGGCGACGATGAGCACAAGGATCTCGCCCCAGCCGACGCTGTCGAACACCTGTCAACCTCCGTGCCCTCTCGAACCGCTCTCAGCGTACCCCCGATGAGTACCTCCACCAGCGACTCGTTTCAGTCGGAACCCAATGTCACGTTCACGACCAGCGGCCGCCCCTGGCGCACCAGCTGCACCGGCACGACATCGCCGGCGTTGCGGGCTCGCACGGCGACGGTCAGCTCTGGAGCGTTGCGGACCATGCGATCGCCCACCTTGGTGATGACGTCTCCCTCGGCGATCCCGGCCCTGGCCGCGGGCCCGCCGTCGGCGACGTTGAGCACCTGCGCGCCCTCCGAGGTGTCCGCCGAGACGGACGCGGCGTTGATGCCGATGTCGGCGTGCTTGACCTGGCCGTTGCTGATCAGCAGCCGGGCGATCTTGATGGCGTCCCCGGCCGGGATGGCGAAGCCGATGCCGATGCTGCCGCCCTGTCCGGTGTCCCCGTCGGTGCGGATCGACGAGTTGATCCCGATCAGGGCACCGGTGGCATCCACCAGCGCGCCGCCGGAGTTGCCGTGGTTGATCGGCGCGTCGGTCTGGATGGCGTCATAGGTGACCGGCGGTTCCCCGTTGTCCCCTTGAGCCGTGACCGGCCGATGCAGGGCGCTGACGATGCCTGCGGTGACCGTGTTCTGCAGGCCCAGCGGCGAACCCACCGCGATCACCGAGTCGCCCGGCTGCAGGTCCGAGGACTTGCCCACCTGGATGACCACCGGGTTGGCCACCGCGACCTTGACGACCGCGAGGTCGGTCTTCGGATCGGTGCCGACCACCTTCGCCTCCGTCCGGGTGCCGTCGGAGAACACCGCGGTGATCTTGGCCTGTGGCTCGGTGGTGGCCAGGGCGATGACGTGGTTGTTGGTGACGGCGTAGCCCGCCGGGTCGACCATCACGCCCGATCCGACGCTGCCCGCCTGGCCGGAGACCACCTCGATCGAGATCACCGCCGGGGACACCCGCCGGGCGATGTCGGCGACCGAACCGGGAGCTCTTTCCTTGCCGGCCTGGGCCTCGGAAATGGTCGCCTGGCCGGTCAGCGCGTTGCCCGTGTCGGCGATCCACCAGCCCACCAGGCCCCCGACCGCTCCGATCAGCAGGCAGACGGCACCGAGCAGGGCCAGCGCGGACGGTTTGACGCGGCGCCCGAACACCACCTCGGGCAGCGACAGCATCGGGAAGGTCCCGGGTTCGGCCCCGTCCCCGTCACCGTTCCCGGCCTCCAGCGCCGGAACGCCCAGGACGGCCGGGGCGCCGGGATCCCGCCAAGGATCGGTCTTCCGCGACCACAGCGCCGGTTCCGGCTGACCGTCACCGGGCCCGCTGTCGTCCGCGGGTCGCTGGAGCACCACGCCTTCGGCTCCGGGCGGACGGCCGAACGCCTCGGCGAGGGATTCCGGCGCCGGTGGTTGCGCGATGATCTTGCCGTCGGCGGACTGGGCCGGGGCATAGAGCTTGTCGAAAGCGCCCTCCACGCCGCGCGGCCTGCCGAAGGCGGCGGCCTGCGCGGGATCCACCGGCGGCCGTTCGACGGGCCTGGGCGCCAGGCGAGGCTCATCGGACGGAGTGGGCTGGTTCATCTTTCCCCGGGATAGACGGTTTTCGGGCGACGATACGCCACTGATCCTTCCGTCCCCTCAGTGAAGCAGGTGTCAGCGCCCGGAGCCCGTGGGCAGCGCTCAGCCGGTTCAGTGACTGTCGAGCACCGCGGCCGCGCTCGTAGCGGTCGAGGTGGTCGTCGTCGTGGCCACCGGCGCGGCACCCATCTGGGCACGCAACACACCCGGTTGGGTGCCACCACCCTGCTCGGGGGCCTGGCCCGCACTGCCGCTCCCACCAGAAGAGGTCACCACGATCGCGAGCGCGCTCAGTACCAGCCCGGACACGACCACCCCGGCGCCCTGAGCGGCCCGCCGCCGCACCGAACCGGAGCGTTGCCTGCTTCCGAGGACGGCACCGCTTCCCAGCGGGGTGGCCGATCCAAGGGGTGCCGACGAGCCCAGCGCCGACTGCATGCGCAGACCGGTGACGCGGTCCGGCCGCTGGATCGCGACCAGCTGACCTTCCTCGGTCATCGCCAGGTTGTCGGGCGCGGTCGGGAGGTCGGTTTGCTGCGGAATGTCCCGCAGGGCGGCCAGGAAGCCGGCCGAGATCCGGGGTGCCTGAGCACGCTTGACCGCGGCACGAGCCTGGCGCTGCGCCGCGATCTCGGCGGTGCAGCAGGGGCATCGGGCGATGTGGGACGCGGCGCGATCCCGGGCGCCGAGCGACAACTCGCCGTCCACGAACGCCACGACCGCATCGGGCATCAGATGCGTTTCGGAAAAAGGTCCCCATCCACGCGGTTCGGTCATACTTGCTCCTCCGCGAGTTCGCACGCGTCGTCCTGACGGTGGCGAGTCGGCACAGGTCGTGTCATGCGGAAGCCTCCACCGATTCTCGCTCCAGCGCGCGGCGTCGTTCCAACGCGGCGCGCAGCGCCTGCCGCCCACGGTGGATCCTGCTGCGCACCGTGCCCAGCTTCACCCCCAGCGTGGCACCGATCTCCTCGTAGGACAGTCCTTCGACGTCACAGAGCACCACGGCGGCACGGAACTCCGGCGGCAGCTCGTCCAGAGCCTCCTGCAGGTCAGGATCCAGGTGAGTCTCGCTGTAGACCTGCTCCGGGCTCGGATCGTCGCCGACGATCCGGTCGGTGTCCTCCGGCAGGCCCTCCATGCGGACCCGCGAACGGCGGCGGGCCATGTCGAGGAAGAGGTTGGTGGTGATGCGGTGCAACCACCCCTCGAAGGTGCCGGGCTTGTACGAGGCCAGTGATCGGAACACCCGGATGAAGGTCTCCTGGGTGAGGTCCTCGGCGTCGTGCGTGTTGCCGGTGAGACGGTAGGCGAGCCGGTAAACCCGGTCGGCGTGCTCGCGCACGACTTCATCCCAGGACGGAGGTGTCCATGCGGTCTCGTCGACCGTCACCGGACGGCCCTCTACCGCGAGCTCCTCGTTCGTCGCGCTCTTCTGCATCGGCGGGGAAGGCACCTCCATCAGGCAGTTCTCCCAACTGATCGGTCCAACGCGGTAGATCCGTGCCGTGTTCCCGCGTCCGGTAACAAGCTTGGTCCACCCACTTATGTGTCTAGTGAGACGCCACTGAGAGCGTCCTGAGAGTTCCGGTCCGAACACCGGGTATGCCCCGCGGAGCCGCCGTCAACCCACCCGCGGCGTGCGATATCGCAACAAGTTCCTGTCTTGCGCGGTTTGCTCCAGGGCCGACGCTAACCTCTCCCGGTGACCTCCGACGACAGTTACGTGCCCGACGACGAGGTGCTGCTCGCCGCCCGTGGCCGGGCGGAGGAGTTCGGTTGCGTCCCGGTCGGCACGGCGGAGGGCACGACGCTGTGTTTCCTGGCGGCGGGCCTGCGGGCACGGGCGGTGGTGGAGATCGGCACCGGCACCGGGGTGAGCGGGCTGTACCTGCTGCGCGGGATGGCGCCTGACGGGGTGCTGACGTCGATCGACATCGAGCCGGAATACCACCGCGCGGCCCGCAAGACGTTCCTGGACGCCGGTTTCCCGTCCGGGCGGACCCGGCTGATCATCGGCCGTGCCCTGGACGTCCTGCCGCGGTTGACCACCGGTGGTTACGACCTGGTCTTCGTCGACGCGGCCCGGTCCGAGTACCCCGGCTACTACGAGCACGGGGTGGACCTGCTGCGGCCGGGAGGCGTATTGGTCTTCCACGGTGTGCTGAACCCGCGAACCGACCCCCCGCGCCGCGACCCCGGCGTGGTCGCGGCGCGTGAGCTGGCGAGGGCGGTCCGCGAAGACACCCGGCTGGTGCCCGCGCTGTTGCCGGGCCTGCTCGTGGCCGCCATGCGCTGACCGGCATCCGTACTCCGCTCGGCAGCCGCGTGAACGGAAACTGTCGGACCCCGGTGGGAGCATGTCCCCTGTAGGGAGAACACCAGCGCACAATGCTTTCCGTTTGTGCCTGATGTCGCCATGGGAGTCGGACATCCGGGGAGGTGCCCATGCGGGAAGCCGTGGCCGAGGCCGCGCGGTTCCTCGCCGCGCGAGCCGCCGAGCCGATCACGCTCGCGGACGTGGCCGATCACGTCGGCTACAGCCCGTTCCACCTGGCCCGCACCTTCGAGCGGCACCTCGGCATGCCGCCGGGGCAGTTCCTCGCGGCACACCGCTTCCAGCGGGCGAAGCGGCTCCTGTTGTCCGGTGACGAGCGGATCATCGACATCTGTCACGAGGTCGGGTTCACCTCGGTGGGCACCTTCACCACGCGGTTCGCCGCCGCCGTCGGCCGGACCCCGCTGGAGTTCCGCAGGCTTCCCGACGCACTCGCCCAGGCGCCGCCCCGGCCGGTGATGGTTCCCGGCGACGCGAGCGTCGGCGGGACGGTCGCCGGCTCGGTGCGCCTGAGCGCGGCGGCTGTGGCCTTGCTTGGCGACTCTCCGTCGATTTACGTCGGCCTGTTCCCGCGTCGTGCCGCGAGGGGAAAACCGGTCAGCGGCACGCTACTGGGGGAAACGAGCGATTTCATCCTCACTGGTGTGCCGCCGGGAGCGTACTGGCTGATGTCGTCGGCGCTGCCCTCGCGGGCCGGCCCCGAAGCGCAGCTTGTGCCCGTGCGCACGGTGTCGGGTGTGGCCGGCGAGCCGGTGTACGTGACCCGGACCAAGCGGTCACACTGCCGGGACATCAGTCTGGATATCGGTCCGGAGTGGTCGCCACCCGTCCTCGTGGCCCTGCCGCCCCTGGCGTCCACACCCGCCCGTCGAGCGATGACGGCGGCCGCGCCATGACGCTCATGGTGTTCCTCTTCCCGGCCAGTGGGCGACTACGACGGCTATTTCACCTGGTCCTGCTCGGCATAGGAAGCGGCCAGTTCGACAAGGGTGCGGGCGGCGAATCCGGTACCGCCGGGCGTGACATCCGCGTAGGGCTTTTCGGCACGCGCAGGGCCCGCGATGTCCAGGTGGGCCCACGGGGTGGCGCCCTCGACGAACTCGCGCAGGAAGAGCGCAGCCGTGATGCCTCCGGGCCCGCCCGGGGACTGCCGGACATCACCGATCTCGCCGCGCACCGCGCCGGCGTGTTCTTCGAGCAACGGCATCCGCCACCACGCCTCGCCCGCCCGCGTACCGGCCGCCAGGATGCGCGACGCGAGATCGTCGTCCCCCGCGAAAAAGCCACCGATGCGCAACCCGAGCGCGACCTTCATGGCGCCGGTGAGGGTCGCGACGTCCACCACGGCGTCCGGCCGGAACCGCCGGCTTCCGTAGACCAGCGCGTCGGCGAGCACCATGCGGCCCTCGGCGTCGGTGTTCGACACCTCGGTGGTCTTTCCCCCGTAATGACGAACGACATCGCCGGGCCGGTAGGAGCCACCGGAGACGTGGTTCTCCGCGGCCGGTACCAGGGCGGTCACCCGGACATTCAGCCGCAGCGCGGCGATCGCCCGGGTCGCGGCGATCACGGCCGCGCCACCGGCCATGTCGGTCCGCATGAGGTGCATCCCCTCCGCGGGCTTGATCGACAGACCTCCGGTGTCGAACGTGATGCCCTTGCCGACGAGCAGCAGATGCCGCGAAGCCGCGCGCGGCCGGTAACTCAACTCGATCAACCGGGGCGGAGACGCCGAACCACCGCCCACCGCGAGCACTCCGCCGAAACCCTGCTCGGCAAGCCATCGTTCGTCGCGGATCGTCGCCTTCACGCCCGGGACGTCCGACACGAGCCGTTCCGCCGTGGCGGCCAGCCACTCCGGGTTCTTGATATTCGACGGCGTGTTCGCCAGGTCCCGTGCCACCGTGGCCGCCTCCGCGAGTACCCGGACCCGCGCAAGCCTCCGTGAATACTCGGGTTCGTGCTCGGACGGCGTGAGCAGGCGTAGCGCGCGGACACCCGGTTTGCCCGCATCCGAGCTGACCTTGAACCGGTAGCCGCCGAGCAAGGCACCCGTCGCCAGAGCGGCGACGCTTTCGCCGGCCGTCTCCCCCGCCAGGTCGACCTGGACGGTGCGCACGCGGTCGTCCTCACCGGCGGCCCGGACCAGCGCCGCTCCGGCGGAGACCCAGTCCCGCACGGTGCCGTCGCCGACGCCGACCAGCCAGCGCGGGCCGTCACCTCCGACCTCGAGCACCTCCCCGGTCCTCCCCATGTGCCGGACGCCCCCGATCTCGCGGGGGCCGTCGCCGGAGCGCACGACCTCGGCGACGGGCACGCCGCGCCGGGGCGCCTCGGCGAGCTCGAGCTCGATCAAGCGACTGGGAATGGCCGGCAGTGGGAACCGGGCCACAGGACACCTCCGTCCTTCGCGACCTGGGCGCGAAAACGATTACGCCGTCCGGGCGGGACGGCGGGACGAGCGGCCGGCGATGCCGCCGATCGACGAGACGACGAAATCCGGCCGAGGTTCCCTCAGCCGGTGGTGGGAGTGCGTGACGGGACGGAGGTCAGCTGGTGGCCTCCTGAAGCGCGACGCCCAGGTCCTTGGCCTCCTCGGCAGACAGTTCGACGACAAGCCGCCCGCCACCCTCGAGCGGAACGCGCATCACGAGGCCCCGCCCCTCCTTAGTCACCTCGAGGGGACCATCTCCGGTCCGGGGCTTCATGGCCGCCATAGCGTGCTCCCTCCGTCTCAACCGGCGCGCCCGGGTCGCGCTCGCCTAAGCCAACCGGGTGTCATGCGCCATTCTCCCTCATCAACCTGGGCACGCGAACGCGGACCGATCTTTTCGTGTTTGCATAGGTGCTGGTATGCGGCCCAGGAGCGCTCTCGATCAGGAGGAGACAGTGAGCACCACAGTGACCACTGAGGACGTGCTACTCACCACCGACGCGCACGGTGTCCGGACGGTGACCCTCAATCGACCCAAGGCGTACAACGCGCTCACCGTCGAGTTGAAGGAACGTCTTCTGGCAACCCTGCGCGACGCGGCCGAAACGCCCGAAGTCCGCGCGGTCGTGCTGACCGGAGCGGGCAAGGCGTTTTGCGCGGGGCAGGACCTCAAGCAGCATGTCGCGCTGCTCCAGGCGGGGGACCCGGCGCCCCTGCGGACCGTCACCGACCACTACAACCCGATCGTGCGAACCATCGTCGACATGCCCAAGCCGGTGATCGCCGCGCTCAACGGTCCGGCCGCCGGTGCGGGTGCCGCCTTCGCCTACGCCTGTGACCTGCGGCTCGCGGCGGCCTCGGCGAACTTCGTGATGGCTTTCGCCGGCGTCGGGCTCGGCCCCGACTCGGGGGCGTCGTGGACGCTGCAGCGGCTTGTCGGTTACGGCCGCGCTGCCGAACTGATGCTGCTGGGCCGGCCGGTCGACGCCGTCGAAGCACTCCGGCTCGGCCTGGTCAGTGAGGTCATCGAGGACGACGAGCTCGCGACCCGCGCACACGCGGTGGCCGCGAACCTGGCCGCCGGGCCGACCCTGACCTACGCCAAGATCAAGGAGGTACTGAGCGCGGCCGCGACGAGCACCCTGGACGAAGCCCTGGCCGTCGAGGACGCGGCCCAGACCGTCCTCGGCGCCACCGCCGATCACCGCGAGGCCGTCGAAGCCTTCGTCGCCAAGCGCAAACCGGAGTTCCAGGGCAAGTAGCCGAAGGCCCACGGCTCTATTGGAGGAAGGTGGCTTTACTACGGACTATCCGTGTCGATCAGCGGCCGGACGAAAAGCGTGTCCGGCCGCGTGGAGCGGCCTCCGGCGGACAGCAGAGGTCTTGGGCGGCCAGCGTCGCCGCCTCCGGCCGAGTAAAGCCACCTTGCTACCGAAAAAGGGCCGTCGAGGGCGCGGGTCAGGACGCGCGGAAGCAGCCTGCCAAGTGGTCGTCGACCATGCCGGTGGCCTGCATGAGCGCATAACAGGTGGTGGGGCCGACGAACGCGAAGCCCCGCCGCTTCAGCTCCTTGGCCATCGCCTTCGACTCCGGGGTGATCGCCGGCACGTCGGCCATGGTGCGCGGACGTTTCGGCCGGGGCTCCGACGGCGCGAACGACCACAGCAGGTCGTCCAGCGGCCGGTCCAGTTCGGCGATCGCCCTGGCGTTGGTGATCGCGGCGGCGATCTTGGCGCGGTTTCGCACGATGGCGCTGTCCGCGAGCAGACGTGCGACGTCGTCGTCGGAGAAGGCGGCCACCTTCTCCGGGACGAAGCCGGCGAACGCCCGCCGGAAGCCCTCGCGTTTGCGCAGAATGGTGATCCAGGACAGACCGGACTGGAAGGCCTCCAGGCACAAGCGTTCGTAAAGCTCGTCCTGGCCGTGCAGCGGCACGCCCCATTCGGTGTCGTGGTACTCGGCGTAGTCCGGCGCGGAGTTGCCCCATGGGCATCGAGCCACACCATCCGTTCCGACCAGCGTCATCGCGCCCCCATCGAGTAGTTCTCGGCGAACCGGGCGAACCGGCGCAGCGACTCGCGCACCCCCAGCGCGAACGCCGGTCTCACCAGCGGCCACCCCATTCTGCCGACTGGGCCGAAGGGCAGGTCCAGGCTCTCGGTCCAGACGAACGTCGAGGACTGAGGTCCCTTCGCGTGCACGTGGAACGCCCCGCTGCCACGCACCAGCCTTCCCAGGTGCCGTACCGTGCACCGCACCGGAGGCTCCCACGCCGTGATTTCCATCGTGTCGGTGAACCCGAGCAAACCCGGACCGGTGACCGCCGAAAGCCGGGAACCGACGCTCCGGCCGTCGCCGCCGACCACGCGAACCTTGGTGCCGAGCATCCACTCGTGCTGCCGGGACCAGTCGGTCAGCGCGAGCCACGTGGTGCCGGCGGGCGCGGCCACATCGACCGAAAACACCAAGTCGGTCATCGGGTGCGCTGTGCCTCCAGTTCGGTCACCCGGGCACGAAGCTCGTCGATCTGCGCGCCGAGCCGCTCCATCACCCAGTCCACTTCGGACATCTTGTATCCGCGAAGCACGAGCTGGTAGCGGACGTTCCGCACATCCTCACCGGTGACCTCGCCCGCGGGCAGCCTGGTCGGCGAACTGCCCGGCGGCAGGGGCGCGAGCTCTTCGCCCCGGCCGAACACGACTGCGGCGAGCAGGAACACCACCGCCGCCACCAGCAGCATGACTACGAGGTAGATAAGCGCGGTCGTCACAGCGACGATCGTGGCACACGAACGCGACGGCCGTCGCGCGAGCGGGTCCGGACACGCCCTCGCGGCGGACGGTGACGGCACCGGCGCGCAACGGCGTTCCCGCGGCGGGTACAGGGCCGGTCACCCGCTGGGGCGAAGGCCTGCCGACGCCCGGACCGGGTCACGCGAACGAGGCAGGCGGCGTCACCGCGACAGGTGGTGAGCCGCCACTCTCCGGCGCGATCGCCGTACCCCGTCGTGATCGCGCATGCCATGCTTGATCCGAGGGGAGTCGGGAGGAGCCTTGCTACAGCTGTTGATCCGGCGCGGGTTGGCCCCGCTGGCACGTCTCACTTACCGGCCCGAAATACACGGAGCCGAACGGGTACCCAGCACCGGTCCGGTGATCCTGGCCGCGAACCACCGCGCGGCCGTCGACACCGCGGTGATCTCGATCGCGTCCCCGCGCCCGGTCGCGTTCCTGGGCAAGGCGGAATATTTCACCGGCAAGGGACCGCAGGGACGGTTCACCGCGGCATTCCTGCGGGCGCTGGGTTATGTGCCCGTCAAGCGCGGTAACGCGGCCGCGGGGCTGTCCGCGCTGGAGTCCGCGCGCAAGGTCCTGGAGGCGGGGGGCGTGTTCGGGATCTACCCGGAGGGCACGCGCTCCCTGGACGGGAGGCTGCACCGCGGGCATACCGGCGTCGGCGCGCTGGCGCTCGCGACCGGGGCCAAGGTGGTCCCGGTCGCCTTGACCGGCACCGAGCGGGTGCAGCCCGTCGGCAAGCGTTTCCCGCGTCTGGCGAAGGTCACCGTCCGGTTCGGGGAACCACTCGACTTCCGCCGCTACGAGAGCATGCGCTCCTCGCCGGCCGTGCGGCGCTCTGTCACGGACGAGGTCATGTACGCGATCCTCGAGCTCTCCGAACAGGAATACGTCGACACCTACCACAAGCGCCCCGGCGAGGCCGCCTGAGAGGTTCGCGTACTGGAGGAAGGTGGATTTACTACGGATCATCCGTAGTAAATCCACCTTCCTCCACATCCAGGGCGTGGGTCAGTCGGTCCACTTCGGGGTGGCTTGGGGACGGTAGGAGGCGAACGACTCCAGCAGCACCACTGGGTCGGGGTCGACGAAGATGAGGTCGCGGTGCTGCGGGCGGAGGAAGCCCTCGGTCACCATGTGGTCGGCGAAGTCGCGCAGCGGGCGGAAGTAACCCGCGGTGTCCACCAGACCGATGGGCTTGGCGTGCAGCCCGAGCTGGGCCCAGGTCCACACTTCGGCCAGTTCCTCCAGCGTGCCGGCACCGCCGGGCAACGCGAGGAAACCGTCCGCCAGCTCGGCCATCTTCGCCTTGCGCTCGTGCATGTCCGCGGTGACGTGCAACTCGGTCAGGCCGTCGTGCGCGATTTCGGCGCGCATCAGGTGCTTCGGGATCACCCCGATCACCTCGCCGCCCTCGGCCAGGGCCGCGTCCGCGACCACGCCCATGATCCCGACGCGCCCGCCGCCGTAGACCACTCCTATCCCGCGCTGGGCGAGGAGCTTGCCTACCGCGGTGGCGTGCTCGGCATAGACCGGATCGTTGCCAGTGGACGATCCGCAGAACACACAGATCCGGCGCATCTAGTGGGTGTCCTCCCATGCCTTGTAGGACTCCTGGACCATCCGCACGGCGTCGTCGATTTCGTCGGTGACGTGCAACAGCGCCAGGTCCTTCTCGCCGATCTTTCCCTCGCCGTAGACCGAGTTCTTCACCCAGTCGTAGAGTCCGCCCCAATATGATCGTCCAAAAAGGACAACCGGGAACTTGGTCACCTTCTTGGTCTGCACCAGGGTGAGGGCCTCGAACAGCTCGTCCAGTGTGCCGAAACCACCGGGCAGGCAGATGAACGCCTGGGCGTACTTGATGAACATGGTCTTGCGGGTGAAGAAATAGCGGAAGTTGACGCCGAGATCGACCCACGGATTCAGGCCCTGTTCGAAGGGCAGTTCGATGCCGAGGCCGATGGACAACCCGCCCGCCTCGGAGGCCCCACGATTGACGGCCTCCATCGTGCCGGGGCCACCACCGGTGATCGCCGCGAACCCCGCGGTGGCCAGCGCGGCGCCGAGTTGCCGCCCCTGCTCGTACTCGGGATGGTCGCGGGGTGTGCGCGCCGAGCCGAACACGGTGACCGCGCGAGGCACCTCGGCCAGCGCGCCGAAACCTTCGACGAATTCGGCCTGGATTCGCAGGACTCGCCACGGGTCGGTGTGTACCCAGTCCGACGGGCCCCGTGAGTCCAGCAGGCGCTGGTCCGTCGTGGTGGCTTCCACGCGCCGGCCACGCCTGAGCACCACCGGCCCCCGCTGCTTCTCCCGTGGGTGCTCGGGGTATTCGACTTGCTCTTCTGTCACCTCGGCGAGCTTAGGGCGTGCTTTCCCCGTCGCGCGATCGGATTCGCCGGTCACTTGCCGAGAAAGTGGTGCAGCACCTGGGCGACCTGCCGGATTTCCGTGGCGGACACGTGTTCTTCACGGGTGTGTGCCAGCGTCGGGTCGCCGGGTCCGAAGTTCACCGCCGGCATGCCGAGCGCGGCGAACCGGGCAACGTCGGTCCAGCCGAGTTTCGGCGCCGCCTTCCCGCCTGCCGCTTCGATCAGACCGGCCGCGGCGGGCGCGGAAAGCCCCGGCAACGCCCCGGCCGCGCAGTCCACAACGGACAGATCGAAACCGTCGAAGACCTCACGCAGGTGCCTCTCCGCGCGCTCCGGCGTGCGGTCCGGAGCGAACCGGAAGTTGACGGTGAGCACCGCCTCGTCCGGGACCACGTTCCCGGCGACCCCACCGCCGATCCGAACGGCCTGAAGTCCCTCCCGGTAGGTCAGACCGTCGATCTCGACGTCCCTGGCCCGGTACTCCGCGAGCCGGCGCAACGGCTCGGCGAGGCCGTGGATGGCGTTCACGCCCATCCACGCCCGTGCGGTGTGGGCGCGCTTGCCCGTGCATCGCAGTTCGATCCGCATGGTGCCCTGGCAGCCCGCTTCGATCACCGCGTTCGACGGCTCGCCGACGATCGCCAGGTCACCACGCAACCAGTCCGGCCGCTCCCGCTCGATCCGGCCGAGCCCGTTCCGCGCGGCCTCGACCTCCTCGCAGTCGTAGAAGACGAAGGTGAGGTCGTGCGCCGGTTCGGTGACCGTGCCCGCGAGGTGCAGGAACACCGCGTCGCCGCCCTTCATGTCGACGGTCCCGAGGCCGTGCAGCACGTCACCCTCGCGCCGAAGCGGCAGGTTCTCGTTCACCGGCACGGTGTCCAGATGTCCGGCGAGCACCACCCGCTCCGGCCTGCCCAGATTCGTCATGGCCAGCACCGTGTTGCCCACCCGCTCGACTTCGAGATGCGCCTCCCGGCCGAGCGCGGACTCCACCGCGCCGGCGATGACGGCCTCGTCACCGGACACGCTCGGGATGTCCACCAGGGCGCAGGCGATGTCGACGGGGTCGGCGTGCAGGTCGAGACGGGTCATGCGAGGGAGACTACGGTGATGCGCGTGCACATGCGAAAGACCTTGGCTCTCGGCGTCTTACCGTGCCGTTCGTTACCAACCCGAGGGCAGCCACGGCGGAAACGGGTGTCTGCGGACAGGTCGGCTGCGGACCGCCTCCGCCTGCTTTCGCTCGGATTGGTAACGCTCGCGCTCACGGCCTGCAGCGGGCAGGAGGCCGGCCCGACGCCGCACGGCGGTGGGGGCCAGGCCACCACACCGGACGCGCTCGCGGTCAAGCTCCGTGCGCTCAACACCGACGAATGCTGGCGCACTCCCGTCCAGCAGGCTCCGCAGGGCTGCGCGAAGTACGTCAACGAACTGGGGAGCACGGTCGGCATGATCCGTGAACAGCCCGGTTTCACCGCACAGGCGGACGGTCTCGCCAAGGAGGTCGCCGACTACCACGCCGCACACTGCGAGACCGTCCCGGCGCCGGGCGACCCCTGCTCGCGGACGCTGACGGACATCGCCGCGACACTCACCGCCACCAGAGACAAGCTGGACACCCAGGTCACCAGCCGATAAAGGGCGACGTTTACGGTTGGCTCCGAGACAGCCCCTGTGCCGACCAGCGGCTGTCAGGGTGACCACAGCGGAGGAAACAGTGAGCGAGACGCCGAACCCCGAGACTACCGGTGCCGCCGCCGCAGGGCTGGCCACGGTCACGACCGACGGAACGGTCCTGGACACCTGGTTCCCGCAGCCGAAACTGACCGGCGCCGGACAGGCCCCCGGCACCGAACGGCTCTCCCGGGAGCAGGCGGCCGAGGTGCTCGGCGAGGCCGCCGCGAAGCTGCTCGGGCCGGACACGGACCGCGGCGTCGAAGTGGTCGCCGTGCGCACCACCATCGCCCGGCTCGCCGACGCACCCGCCGACGCGCACGACCTGTACCTGAGGCTGCACCTGCTTTCCCACCGCCTGGTCGGGCCACACGGGCAGAACCTGGACGGCATCTTCGGCCTGCTCGCCAATGTGGTCTGGACCAACCATGGCCCCTGCCCGGTCGAGGGTTTCGAGGCGACCCGGCTACGGCTCCGTGCGCGAGGCGCGGTCACCGTGTACGGGATCGACAAGTTCCCGCGCATGGTCGACTACGTCGTCCCCTCCGGGGTGCGCATCGGTGACGCGGACCGGGTCCGGCTCGGCGCGCACCTGGCGTCCGGCACCACGGTCATGCACGAGGGGTTCGTGAACTACAACGCGGGCACGCTCGGCGCGTCGATGATCGAGGGACGGGTCTCCGCGGGCGTCGTGGTCGGGGACGGCAGCGATGTCGGTGGCGGAGCCTCGATCATGGGCACGCTGTCCGGTGGCGGGAAGGAAGTGATCTCGCTCGGCGAGCGCTGCCTGATCGGCGCCAACGGCGGGATCGGCATTTCGCTCGGCGACGACTCGGTCGTCGAAGCGGGTCTCTACGTGACCGCGGGCACGAAGGTGCTGGTGGAAGGCCGGTCGGTCAAGGCACGGGAGCTGTCGGGCATCTCCGGCGCGTTGTTCCGCCGCAACTCCGCCACCGGTGCCGTCGAGGTGGTGCCGAGGACCGGTTCGACGGTCGAACTCAACGCCGCGCTCCACGCCAACGACTGAACAGTCCTTTGTAGACATCCGGTCGGGCGCGCGCCGGTTCCCCTATTATCATTGGATGAGCGCCGAAACGCTGCCCGCGGCGGCCGAGGTGAGGTCACCGGCCGACCTCGGTCTGGGTGACGAGCCCAGGCGCGCGGGGCCCCAGGACACCTCACAAGCGCACCTTCGCGCCAAACTCGACGCGGAACTGCGCGTGCTGTTGGCGACCGAGGCGGGCACGCGGTCGGGTCGTGACCCCGAGGACCTCCACCAGATGCGCGTGGCCGTCCGGCGCATGCGAAGCGTGCTCCGGGTCGCCGAGGGCCGCGACGCGGAGACCGTGCGCGCCGAGCTGAAATGGCTGGGCACCGCGCTCGGCGAGGTGCGTGACTATGACGTGCTCATCGCACATCTGCGTGATGTGGTCGACCGGTTCGACGACCAGGACCGCGAGCCCGCCGCTCTGCTCATCGCACTCTTCGACGCCGAGCGGGCGGAGGCAAGGCGCCGGATGAACCAGGCGCTCGGCAGCTCACGATACGACTCATTGCTGATCGCGATCGCCGAACTGAGCCGCGACGCCGAGGTCCGGTCGACACCGGAGACCTCCCGGCTGGATGCGGCTCAGGCGCTGCGGAAGCCCTACCGCAAGCTCACCAAGGCGGCCAAGCGCCTGCCCGAGATCCCGTCGGACGCCGAACTGCACGCCCTGCGGATCCGTGGCAAACGCTTGCGCTACGCCGCCGAAATGGCCACGCCCGCGGCCGGGAAGAAGCAGGCCAAGCGGCTTGGTTCACTGGTCAAGGCGGCCAAGAAGTTGCAGGACGTGCTGGGCGACCATCAGGACGCCGTGGTCGCCGCGGCCCGGGTGCGCGCCGTGGCCGCCCTCTCCGGGGCCCCGCCCGTCGACTTCGTGGCCGGCCGCGTCGTCGAGCACGAAACCTGTCGGCGCACCGAGGCCCGCTCGGTCTGGCCCGACGCTCTTGCCGCCGTCAGCGCCCTCGCCTCCCGGATGGTCGCCTGACCGCGTTTTTAGGAAGCAAGGGCTGTTTACTACGGAACATCCGTAGTAAACAGCCCTTGCTTCTTTTCAGGAACGATTCAGAGGGGTGTTCAGGTCAGGCGGTCGGCGGCGGCGTCGATGCGTTCGTCGGTCGCGGTGAGGGCGACGCGGACGTGACGGCCACCGGTCGGGCCGTAGAAGGTGCCCGGCGCGACGAGGATGCCTCGCTCGGCCAGCCAGTCCACGGTCCGCCAGGCATCCTCGTCCCGGGTCGCCCACAGGTAGAGGCCGGCCTCGGAGTGACCGATCTGGAAGCCGTTGCCCTCCAACGCCTTCCGCAGCACGATCCGCCGCCGCGCGTAGCGCTCCCGCTGTGCCGCCAGGGCCTCGTCGTCGGCCAGCGCGACGGTCATCGCCTCCTGCACCGGCCTCGGCACGATCATCCCGGCATGCTTGCGCACGGTCAGCAGGTCGGCCACGAGCGCCGGGTCACCGGTCACGAAGCCCGCGCGATAGCTGGCCATGTTGGCCGACTTCGACAGCGAATGCACGGCGAGGAGACCGTCCATCCGTCCGTCGCAGACGTCGGGATGCAGTATCGACAGCGGTTCGGCCTCCCAGCCGAGCGTCAGGTAACACTCGTCGGAGACCAGGCAGACGTCCCGCTCCCGGGTCCATTCGACGACCTTGCGCAGGTGGTCCACACCGAGCACGCGCCCGGTCGGGTTGGACGGCGAGTTCAGCCAGACCATCCGGGGCCGCTGCGGGCCCAGCGCCAGCAAGCCGTCCGCGCGCAGCATGGACGCCCCGGCCAGCAGGACACCGACCTCGTACGTCGGATAGGACAGCTCGGGAATGACCACCGTGTCCCCGGGCCCGACGCCCAGCAGGCGCGGCAGCCAGGCCACGAGTTCCTTGGAACCGATGGTCGGCAGCACCCCGTCCGGCTCGATGCCGACGACACCATGCCGGCGGCGCAGTGCTTCCACCGCGGCCGTCCGCAAGGCCAACGTGCCGTGCGTCGTGGGATAGCCCGGGATCTCCGACACCGAGGCCAGGGCGGCCCGGACCGGTTCCGGCACCGGATCGACCGGGGTCCCCACCGAGAGGTCGACGATGCCGCCCGGATGCGCCCGGGCCGTCGCGTCGGCCCCGGCGAGGGTGTCCCACGGGAAGTCCGGCAGGCGAGGCGTCATTCGCCGCGCGGCGAAAGGTCCTTGATCCACTGCGGATCGTCGCTGACCTTGCCCACCTTGGAGGCCCCGCCGGGCGAGCCCAGCTTGTCGAAGAAGTCGACGTTGGCCTTGGTGTACTCGGCCCACTCGTCGGGGACGTCGTCCTCGTAGTAGATGGCTTCCACCGGGCACACCGGCTCGCAGGCACCGCAGTCAACACACTCGTCGGGGTGGATGTAGAGCATGCGGTCGCCCTCGTAGATGCAGTCGACGGGGCACTCGTCGATGCACGCCTTGTCGAGCACGTCGACGCAGGGCTCGGCGATCACGTAGGTCACTGCGCTCTCCTGCTTTGTGAATGAGATCCAGCTACAGCGTCGGACATTACGCGGTTCCTGGGTGTGGTTTCCAGGTAAGGGGAACCTTATCCTTCCCCCTCTACCGCACAATGTAACCCGTGTGGACTCCGGAAACACTCGAACTCCGCTGTGCCGACGCCTGGCCCGCCGTGATCGAGGAGAAGGTCGGGGATTGGCGCCTGAGAGCCGCCGCGGATCGGCCTCCGGGGAGCCGCCCTCGGGAAGACCAGGTGCGGGCCTCCAGCGACACCCAGGCGGGTGACGACAGGAACGCGGCGTCTGCCGTCCCCTTCACCGCACGCGCCAACAGCACGCTGGCGGTCGGCGATCCGGGCCTGCCGGTGGCCGAGGCGCTGAAAACGGTCTGTGAGTTCGCCCACAGCCACCGGAATCCCCCTGTCGTGCAGGCGATCGAGGACAGCGAGACCGAGCGGGAGATCGCGGGGGCGGGGTGGGTACCGCACTCGGGGCACGCCGCCGGCCACGTCGTTTCGGTCCTGACCGGCGCCCTGGGCGATGGGGCGCCGGAGGTCACCCTTTCGTCGAGTCCGTCACCCGGCTGGTGGGACCTCACCGTCGGAACCACGCACCCCAGCCCGGCGCAACGCCATGTGCTCACCACCGGCGAGGTCGGGTTCGGCACCATCGAGGCGGGCGACGTCACCGCAGGCGCCCTACGGGCGGCGGTCGCCGGGGACATCCTGCTCGTGGCCCGGCTCGCCGTGCGCCCCCAGTACCGGCGACAGGGACTGGCGAAGGCCCTGATGGCGGCTTGTGGCCCGTGGGCCGCCGAACGCGGTGCGAAAACGTGCGTGCTGCAGGTCGCCATCGGCAACGAGCCGGCGCTTGCGCTCTACCGGGCCCTCGGCTTCGCAGAGCACCACAGGTACAGGTACTGGGTTCGGTGAATCGGCGTGCGAGGATCGGACCCCGTGAAGGTAGTCGTAGTAGTCGGCGGAGTGGGCGGAGCCCGCTTCCTGCTCGGCGTAAAGGCCGCGCTCGGCCTCCCCCCGGTCGGCGAGGGCGAATCGCCACACGAAGTGACCGCGGTGGTGAACACCGGCGACGACGTGTGGATGCACGGCCTCCGGATCGCTCCGGACCTGGACACCTGCATGTACACCCTGGGCGGTGGGATCGACCCCGCACGGGGCTGGGGCCATCAGGACGAGACATGGACGGTCAAGGAGGAACTCGCCGCCTACGGCGCCGAGCCCACCTGGTTCGGTCTCGGCGACAAGGACATCGCCACCCACCTCATCCGCACCAGGATGCTGCGCGCCGGATACCCGCTGTCCGCGATCACCGAGGCCCTGTGCGACCGGTGGCGCCCGGGCGCGCGGCTGTTGCCGATGACCGACGATCGCGTCGAGACACACGTCGTGGTGGACGACCCCGACCAGGCCGGCCAGCGGAAGGCCCTGCATTTCCAGGAATGGTGGGTGCGCTACCGAGCCGGGCTCCCCGCGCATTCGATCGTGCCGGTCGGTGCCGACGAGGCCAAGCCGGCGCCCGGGGTGATCGAGGCGATCGGCGAGGCCGACGCGGTGCTCTTCGCGCCGTCGAACCCGGTCGTGTCGGTGGGCACGGTGTTGTCGGTGCCCGGGGTGCGAGACGCCCTGCGCTCGACGAAGGCCGGCGTGGTCGGCGTGTCCCCCATCATCAACGGGAAACCGCTGCGAGGGATGGCCGACGCGTGCCTCACCGCGATCGGCGTCGAGACCTCCGCCGAGGCGGTGGGACGTCACTACGGGTCCCGCCAGACCTCGGACGACGGCCTGCTCGACGGCTGGCTGGTCGCCGAGGGCGAGACCGTCGACGTGCCCGGGGTCGCGGTGCGCGCGGTGCCGCTGCTGATGTCCGATGTGGACGCCACCGCCGCGATGGCGAGGGCGGCCCTCGAGCTGTCTGGAGTGGACCTTGAGCCAGCGCGAGCGTAGACACGACCATGCCGCCGGACGTCTGGAGATCATTCCCGTCGAGGGGTTGCCGGAGTTCCGGCCGGGCGACGACCTGACCGGGGCCATCGCGGCCGCCGCACGCTGGTTGCGTTCCGGGGACGTCCTCGTCGTCACCAGCAAGGTGGTGTCGAAGATCGAGGGCAGGCTCATCCGCGTGCCCACCGACCCGGAGGAACGGGACGCGGCACGGCGCGAACTGGTCGAGCGGGAGGCCGTGCATGTGCTCGCCCGGTTCGGCCGGACCCTGATCACCCAGAACCGGATCGGCGTGGTGCAGGCGGCTTCCGGGGTCGACGGGTCGAACGTGGCCGGGAACGAGATCGCGTTGCTGCCGGCCGATCCGGACGCCTCCGCCCTCGCACTGCGCAACGGGTTGCGGGAACGGCTCGGTGTCGAGGTGGCCGTGATCATCACCGACACCATGGGCCGCGCCTGGCGGGTCGGGCAGATCGACGCCGCCATCGGCGCCTCGGGCCTGAAGGTCCTGCACTCCTACGAGGGCAAGGTCGATGGTCAGGGCAACGAACTGCAGGTCACCGAGATCGCCGTGGCCGACGAGCTGGCCGCCGCGGCGGACCTGGTGAAAGGAAAGCTCGGCGCGGTCCCGGTCGCGGTGGTCCGCGGAATGTCCTTTGTGGACGATGGCTCTCAGGCTCGCGACCTGGTGCGACCGGCCGCGGAGGACATGTTCCGGATGGGCACGGCCGAAGCGATCGCTCAAGGGCGCCGAGAAGCCGTGCCGCTGCGTCGTTCCGTGCGCCGCTTCACCGCCGAGCCGGTGGACCCGGACACGCTGCGTCGTTCGATCGGTGCCGCGCTGACCGCACCGGCGCCGCATCACAGCAAACCGGTGCGGTTCGTCTGGCTCCGCGACCGGGGATTGCGGCGGAAACTCCTCGAAGCCATGCGCGAGTCGTGGCGAGCGGATCTGCGGGGCGACGGCTTCACCGACGAACAGATCGCGAAGCGGATCGGCCGTGGGGACATCCTGTTCGAGGCACCGGAAGTCGTGCTGCCGTTCCTCACGCCCGAGGGCGCGCACACCTACCCGGACGATCGCCGCAACGACTGTGAGCGGACGATGTTCACGGTGGCGGGCGGCGCGGCCGTGCAGAGCCTGCTGATCGCGCTGGCCGCGGAAGGACTCGGCTCGTGCTGGATCGGCTCGACCATCTTCGCCGCGGACCTCGCTCGTGAAGTGCTGGGCCTGGCGCCGGAATGGCGACCGCTCGGCGCGGTCGCGGTCGGGCACCCCGAAGAGCCCGCCACACCACGTCAACCGCTGACGGAAGGGCTGCTCGAACTGTGACGCCCCTGCATCAGTCCGCGGTGTCCGTTTTGGCCGAGTGGCGACCGCTGGAACACGGGCAGGAGGCTTTGCGCCAGGCCTTCCTCGGGTTCCTCGCCGCACGGGAGGACGCCTGCGCGCGATCCTGTGCCGCCGGTCATCTCACCGCGTCGGCCATGGTGCTCGACGCGGATGGGGAGAACGTGCTGCTCACCCTGCACCCGCGCGTCGGCCGTTGGCTTCAGCTCGGCGGTCACTGCGAGCCCGGGGACGATTCGCTGGTCGCGGCCGCGCTGCGGGAAGCACACGAAGAGTCCGGCATCGACGGGTTGCGTATCGACCCCGAACCGGTCCACCTGGACGTGCACCCGATCACGTGCTCGCTCGGTGTGCCGACGCGGCATTTCGACGTCCGGTTCGCGATCAAGGCACCGCGCGGGGCGAAAGCCGTGCGCAGCGACGAGTCCGACGATCTGCGCTGGTGGCCGCTGGACGGGCTGCCACCGGATTCGGCGGACCTGGCCGGACCGCTCGCGGGCGCGCGGGCGCGAGTCGCGGTTGCGGAGGAAGGTGTGTTTACTACGGATCATCCGTAGTAAACACACCTTCCTCCAGAAACGCGTTGCCGGTCAGATCGCGCGGTAGTCCCGTGCCGGCAGGCGGGGGCCGAAGCGCGGACGGGAAAACCCGGCCGCCTCGACGTATCTGACGGCTCGCTGTCGTTGTGGCGCGTAGGGGGCGAGGACCTCGGCGAGGCCGGCGTCGTCGAGCCCTTCACCGACGAGGGCGTGCCCGACGATGGCCGGGATGTGGAAATCACCGAAACTCACCGCGTCCGGGTCGCCCCAGGCGCGCTGTGCCACCTCGGCCGCGGTCCACACCCCGATGCCCGGCACCTTGCGCAGCAGCGCACGCCCCTCGGCGCCGCCGAGTTCGGCGGCACGCTCCAGCCGGTGCGCGACCTGCGCCGCGCCGATCAGCGCACGCCTGCGGCTGACATCGACACCGGCCCGGTGCCAGTTCCAGTCCACAATGGACAATATCGCCTTCGGCGACGGCGGCACGCGCATACCGGCAGGCGCCGGGCCCGGGGCGGGCTCACCGAACCAGCGGCACAGCTCACGCCAGGACCGGCGAGCCTCGATTCCGGTCACCTTCTGCTCCAGCACCGCCGGCACGAGCGCGTCCCACACCCGGCCCGTCGCACCCAGTCTCAGCCCCGGCATGCGGCGGCGCGCCGCGGCCACCACGTCGTGATGCGCGACGAACGCGCTGTCGTCGTCGTTCGCGCCGAGCAGCGCGGGCAGCCCGTCCAACAGGGAGTCCGTGCCAGGCCCCCAGGCCCTTGCCTCGACACCCCCGTCAGCGGAACCGCGCAACGCCAGCGTGCCCGGTCCACCCGCCGCGTTGCCGGTCAGCCATATGACGCCCGCGTCGTGGCGCTGACACGGATCGCCCTTGCCCCGGCCGTGCGGTGCCAGCACCGCACCGAGATCGAGCGGAAAACCAGGGCGATGCCACCGCGACTTCACGCCCTCACCGCATCTCGTCCGGCCCGGGGTGTCAAGCGTCGCTGGAGAATCGGATCGATCCGTCCGGCAGCGCGACGTTGGGCCACACCCGCGCGCCGGTGAGCAGCTCACAGCCCGCACCGACCGACGCACCGTCGCCGAGCACCACGCCCCGCAGCACGGCGCCCTTGGCCACCCGCGACCCCGCACCCAGTACCGAGTTCTCGACGACCGCGTCCTCGGCGACGGAAACGCCGTCGAACAGCACGGAAGCGACCACCTGAGCGCCCGCGGCGACCTCGGCGCCGGAACCGATCGTGGACCCGCCGGTCACCGCGGCACCCGGATCGACACGGGCACCGTTCAGCACGAGCGCGTCGCCGGCCGGACCGGGCAGCGCGGAGGTCGGGGCGACACCGCGAACCAGGTCGGCCGAACCACGCACGAACGCCTCCGGGGTACCGACATCGAGCCAGTACGACGCGTCGACGAAACCGTGCAGGTGGGCACCCGCCGCGAGCAACCCGGGAAACGTCTCCCGCTCGACCGACACCCGGCGTCCCGCCGGGATGCCCTCGATGACCTCGCGCCGGAACACGTAGCAACCGGCGTTGATCTGGTCGGTCGGCGGGTTGGGGGCCTTCTCCAGGAAGGCGGTGACCCGGCCGTCGTCGTCGGTGGGCACCGAGCCGAACCGGCTCGGGTCGTCCACCCGTTGCAGATGCAGGGTCACGTCGGCCCCGGCGTCGCGGTGCGTGCGGACGAGCGCGCCGAGATCGGCGCCGGACAGGATGTCGCCGTTGAAGATCACCGCGTCGGCGGCCCGCAGATGTCCGGCCACGTTCCGGATCGCGCCGCCCGTGTCGAGCGGCTCGTCCTCCACCACGTACTCCAGTTCCAGCCCGTGCGCGGAGCCGTCACCGAAGAACCGCTCGAAGACCTCGGCGTGATAGGAGGTGCCGAGGACGACGTGGGTCATTCCCGCCGCCCGGATCCTGGACAGCAGGTGGCTCAGGAACGGCACCCCCGCCGTCGGCAGCATCGGCTTCGGGGCGGACAGGGTCAGCGGGCGCAGGCGCGTGCCCTTGCCACCGACCAGCACCACCGCGTCTGGCGCATCTCGTTCCACGGTCAAATTCCTCCTGTTATCACGCAACCCCCGGCGACAAACCCGGGGGAAACGCTAACGGTGACGGCCCGGAGGGCCTACCCTAGACAGCACACGGGTGGCCCCTCTCGCAGAGGGGCCTGGCTCGAATCAGGAGGCGAGGCGATGGACCCCCTCGAGCGGGCGGACGCTTTGCTGGCTCGGGCACGGGCGCGTGGCGCGTTCGTCGTCACGCCGGAAGACGCGACCTCACCGATGGACGCGGCGAACACGCAGCAGATTCCCCGGTCGGTGGTCAACCAGATCGACCGAGGCGAAGATCCGGAGACCACCGCGGTCGTGCCGTCGTCGGTGATCGAGTCGGTGCAGGAGAGCCTCCGCAAGCCGGACACCCGCGTCGATCTGCCCGCGGTGCGGGCGGACCATCCGTGGGAAGACCAGGTCGGCGGCCTGCTCCCGACCACGACACAGACCAACGGCCAGTCCGACCTCGCGCGCCGCCTCGAGGGCCTCTGATCTTGCGCTGACCGGTGCCGGCCTCCGTTGCCGGAGGCCGGCGCTAGCCGCGCGTCTCGATCCGGAGGCGAACCGCCAGGCCCGCCTTGATCAAGGCCAGAACGGGCTTCCAGGCGAGCCCCTGATGCCGGTCGGCGAGGTAGCGGTAAGCGCTTTCATGGTGGACGGCCAGCATTTTCTTGGGCGCCCGGGACGTAGCCTTACCGCCGATATGCGTCACGACGGCCGAAGGGGCGTAGACGTTGAGCCATCCGGCGCGCCCGATCCGGTCGCCGAGATCGACGTCTTCGAAGTACATGAAATACTTCGGGTCGAATCCGCCGACCGCCTCGAAGGCCTCGCGGCGGAACAACTGACACGAGCCGGAAAGCCACTCCGACCGCCGCTCCACGGGCGCGCGTTCCTGCCGGTACGCCCTGGTCCACGGGTTCGCGGGCCAGATCTTGCCGAAGACCGCGTGCCCGATGCCGCGGCCGAACGAAGGCAGCAGCCTGGCCGACGGGTAGACCGTGCCGTCGGGCTCCCGGATGAGCGGCCCGAAAGCGCCGCCACGGGGCCACCGCTTCGTGGCCTCGAGGAGGATGTCGAGCGAACCCGGCTCCCACTCGAGGTCGGGGTTGGCCACCACGACCCAGCCGTAACTTTCGTCCAGTTCGGCGACACCACGGTTCGCGCCGCCGCCGTAACCGAGATTCTCCCCGATCCGCAGCAGGTGCACGTTCTCCCGCCGCGCGGCCTTGTCGAGCGCGTCGTCCGTGGAGTCGTTGTCGGCCAGCACGACCCGTACGTCGCGCGTCGTGGCCTTCTCGAGAGTGTCGAGGAAACGTTCGAGGTCCTCGCCGGGGAAGTAGGTCACGACGACCACGGCGAGCCCATCGCCATAGCGTGTCGGCTCGGTCACCCTGGTCATTGTGCCGGGTTCGGCGCCGGACGCGTGGGCCACCCCATGAACCGCGCTCACCTGCGCGAAGTCACACAATCGGGCGGAGCCGTCGCCAACCAGGCGACACCCCGCCGGAGTAACGGCGAGTATCGGCAGGGTGTCAGTTCACGCCTTCATCGACGAGTCGACCCGGAATGGCAGCTACCTGCTCTGTGTGACGATCGTCGAGCCCTCCCGTCTCACGTCGGCACGAAAAGAACTGGTCGGCCTGCTCCTGCCCGGGGCGCGGGAGATCCACTTCAAGAAGGAAAAACAACCACGGCGACGGAGCCTGGCGGACCGCATCGCGGGACTGGGCATACCGGCCCATGTCTACACGGCGCCCTGTACTCCCAGGACTGAGGAGATGACGAGGCAGCGATGCCTTGAACGGGCCGTGCGCGACCTACTCGAAGTTGGGGCACATCGCCTGGTCTTCGACAGCCGCGATCTGCGTGACCGCCACGACAAAGTGACACTCCAGCGCGCTCTGGGCGCACACCCGTCGAAGACGGAACTGACCTATGAGCACATGGATTCAGCCGCGGAGCCGCTGCTGTGGATCTCCGACACCGTCGCGTGGTGCCATGGGGCGGGAGGCGACTGGCGCAGGAGGGTCTGCTCGGCGGTGGCGCGGGTCATCGAGCTGTGAACAGCGCAAAGCCCGTGAGACGACCGTCCGGACGCGTCACGGGCTCACTTCTCGGCCCCACCGGGGCCTCGCGCTACCTAGTGTAGGCGACCGAATCCTCGTTGTCCACATTTCCCAGGTTCAGCGGCGGTGGTGGGCCAGCCAGGCCCGGCCGTAGGCCTCCCGGTGCCGGTCCGCGCACGCGGCCCACGAGAACTCTTTCGCTCTTCGCTGCGCGGCGGCAGCCAGCGCGGCCCGGCGCGACGGGTCGTCGAGAAGTTCAGAGAGTGCCACCGCCACGTCACCGGCGCCCACGCCGCAGTAGGCGACCGCGTCACCGCCGACCTCGGGCAGCGACAGCCGCCTGGTGGTCAGCACACAGGCTCCGCAGGCCATGGCCTCCAGCACCGGCAACCCGAACCCTTCCCCGAGGCTGGGGTACGCCACCAGGTCCGCACCGCCGAGGAATCCCGCCAGCGTCTCGAACGGCAGATAGCCGGCGCGGATGACGCGCAACCGCAACGGGGCCGCGTCGAGGGCCTTTTCCACCTGCGTGTCCCAGCCGGGCTGGCCCGCGAGCACCAGGGCCGGCGGGTCGGGCCGGTCTTCGACCGCCTTCACGAACCCGCGAATCAGGGCCGGCACGTTCTTCCGCGGTTCCAGCGCCCCGAGGAAGGCGATGTAGCGCATCCGCTCGACACCGATCGCTTCCCGGGCGGCCCGGACCTCTTCGGGCGATGGCGGATGGAAACGTTCGACGTCGACGCCGTGCTCGATGATCTCCATTCGCCGCGGCCGCACCTTGGTCACCCTCGCGAGTTCGGCCGCGGTCGCCTTGCTGGGCACGACGCATACCGTGGCGCGTCGCAACGCGGTCAGCGTCCATGTCCGGAAGAAGCGGGCCTTGACCGACGAGTGCAGCACCGCGTCGGTGAAGAACGTCGCGTCGTGCAGGGTCACCACGGAAGCGACCGGGCTCGCCAACGGCATCGTGTAGTGCGGGGAGTGCACCACATGGACCCCGAGACGCCGGGCCAGCCTGGGCAACGTGGTCTGCTCCCACGCGAGCCGGGCCGTCCTGGTCGCCGTCGACTGCACGGTCGGGATGATCCGCGAGCGCGGGGCGAGTTGATGGTAGAGACCGGCGTCGCGCGGCTGGCAGACGACGCTGATCCGGCCGTCGTCCGCGTCGAGTGCCTGCACCAGGGAGTCCACATAGCGACCGACCCCACCTCGGTCCGCGGGCACGGCGGTGGCGTCGATCAGTACGCTGGGTTCGCCTCTTCCCACCCGTGAAGGGTACGACCCCCGGAACCCGTGCCGGTCAGGAACTCACAAACTCACATTCATTGTGAATACGCCAGACCGCAATTGCCGCCTTATGCCAACTGAACCCGGAAGCGCGTTCGCGGCCCAGCGCGGCCAGTTCCGCCCGTCGCGCCGGTGCGTAAACGATCTCTCGCAGGGCCGTGGCCAGCGCTTTCGCGTTCCCACGGGGAACCACGACGCCGGCCGCTCCCGCGACTTCGACGAGTGCGGGCGCGTCCGAGTGCACCACGGGCACCCCGGCCGCCATGGCTTCCAGGACCGGTAGGCCGAAGCCTTCGGCGAGACTCGGCGCGGCGAGCACGGTCGCGCGGCGCAGCACCGCCGCCAGTTCGTGATCCGTCAACCGCCCGAGTACGACGGCGTCTCCGGTGTCCACCCGTCCCCAGCCCGGCTGGCCTGCCAGCACCAACGGAACATCGACCTCGCGCATGGCCTCGACCAGGACGTCTATGCCTTTGCGCGGCTCGATCGTGCCGATCGCCAGCACATAGCGATCGGGAAGTTCGACGGGGAGGTGTTCCTCCGCGGCGATCTCACCGGTAAAGGCGGCGGCCACGCCGTGCCCGGCCACCCGTATCGGCACCGCCACGCCGACATGCCGCCGCAGATCCTCGGCGACCGCGTTGGTAGGGACCACGAGTCCGGTCGCCCGCCGGGCGGCGCGAGTGATCATGGAACGGTGCCAGGCGACCCCGCGAGGCGTGAGAGTTCCGGGGTGGGTCCAGGGCACGGTGTCGTGCACGGTGATCGAAAGCGTGTGCCGGCCGGGCTTGGGCGGGGCCAGCGGTGTTGGCGCGTGCACCGCGTCACCACCAGGCCAGAACGGGATCCCGAGTTGCCAGGCGAGAGTCAGCGCTTTCGGTGGCAGGGGCAGCACGCGCGGGCCGGCAACCCCTTCGACCTGTGCTTTCGCCACATCCGCATGGCGCGCGACGACGCTCGAAACCACCCAGCCCTCCGGCGCGGTCGCCGCCAGCGCTCGCAGGAGTTCGGCGGTGTAGCGCCCGGTCCCGCCCGGGACCGGCGCCAGCAATTGCTCGGCGATGACCACTAGTTCCGGCACGGCCCGTATTGTGCTCGCCGTGCCGGAACGCACGACGGTCGTGGTGGTCACCTGGCGTGGCGCGGGCCATATCGCCGCGTGCCTGGACGCGCTGGCCGCCCAAGAACGTCCACATAGGACATTGGTGGTGGACAACGCGTCCGACGACGGTACGGCGCGGCTGCTCGCCGGCCACCCGTCCCGCCCGCGAGTCGTCCGGCTGCCGCGCAACGCCGGTTACGCGGGTGCGATGCAGGCCGCCCTGCCCCTGGTCGATACCCCCTTCATGGCCTGGCTGAACGACGACGCGGTACCGGCCACGGACTGGCTCGCCCGTCTGGAAGACGCCATCGGCTCGGCCGCCGCGGCGACTTCCCGGCTCGAGTACGCCGACGGCACGCTCCAGTCCCTCGGCGTCCGCCTCACGCCGGACGGCCACGGCGCCGACACCACCGCGGTCCCCGCTTTCGGTTTCTGCGGTGGCGCCGCCTTGCTGCGGACGGACGTTCTCCGCGCGGTGGGCGGGGTGCCCGCCGGATTCTTCTGCTATTACGAGGACACCGACACGGCTTGGCGGATCCGCCTCGCCGGCCACGCCATCGTCGCCGTTCCCGGCGCGCGGGTGACTCACCGCCACGGCGCGACGACTCGACCGGGCTCCCGCTCGTTCCACCGGTGGAACGAGCGCAACCGCTTACTCACCCTCTTACGTTGCGCTCCCGCCGGTGTCGCTGTGCGTGAGATTTCCCGCTTCGCCGTGCTCACCGCGCTCTTGCCGATACGTCAAGACGTTCCGGACGCCGAGAACTTCCGCGTCGGCCTGCGGTGCGGTGTACTGGCCGAGGTCCTGCTGCGCCTGCCCTCGGCACTGCGTGCCCGGCGCGCCATCACCCGGCGGTCGGAAGTCTCCCGGCGCAGCGTCTGGCGAACCTGGGCCACACCGGTTTCTCGAGAAGGCTGATCCACCGCTTCAGACAGCGGGGCGTCAGCGTCGTGTGCGCGCTTTGTCAGCGACCCGCGTCAGCCTTCGGGTGCCTGAAGACGCCCTCGAAATCCAAGGAGCTTCAATGCACACCCCTGTCACGATCATCGGCGCCGGACTCGGCGGACTGACGCTGGCCCGCGTCCTGCACATCCACGGTATTCCGGCGACGGTCTACGAAGCGGAACCCTCCCCGGAGGCGCGCATGCAGGGCGGGATGCTCGACATCCACGACTACAACGGGCAACTCGCCGTCGAGGCGGCAGGCCTGATGGAGGAGTTCCGTGGCCTCATCCTGGACGGCCGCCAGCAAATGCGGCTCCTCGACCGGGACGGCACCGTCCTGTTCGACAGAGCCGACGACGGCACGGGTGGACGCCCTGAGGTGCAACGCGGCGAGCTGCGACAGATGCTGCTCGACTCACTCCCGGCCGGCTCCGTCCGGTGGGGTCACAAGGTCACCGGCGTCCGCACCCTCGACGAGGGCCGCCACGAGGTGACCTTCGCCGACGGCACCACGGTCGTCGCGAACCCGCTGGTCGGCGCGGACGGCGCGTGGTCACGGGTCCGGCCGCTGCTGTCCGGTGCCACCCCCGAGTACGCAGGCACGTCGTTCGTCGAGACCTACCTGTTCGACGCCGACACCCGCCACCCGAGGAGCGCCAAAGCGGTCGGCGGCGGGTCGATGGGCACTTACGCGTCGGGCAAGACGATCATGGCCCACCGGGAAAGCGGCGACACCCTGCACACCTACGTGATGCTGAGCAGGCCGCTGGACTGGTTCGCCACCATCGACTTCACCGATGCCGCGGCGGCCGCCGCGCGGGTCGCGCGCGAATTCGACGGCTGGGCGCCGGAGCTGACCGCGCTGATCACCGATGGTGACACCGCACCGGTCCTACGCCCTCACTACACCCTGCCGATCAAGCACCGCTGGGACCGCGTACCCGGGGTGACTCTGGTCGGCGACGCGGCCCACCTCATGGCCCCTAACGGCGAGGGCGCCAACCTGGCCATGCTCGACGGAGCCGAACTCGGCACCGCCATCGCCGAGCACCCCAAGGACATCGAGGCCGCCCTCACCGAGTACGAGCAGGCCATGTTCCCCCGGAGCACCGAGATCGCCATCAAGAGCGCCGAGTTCGGCGAGATCCTCTCCGGCGCCGACGGCGAGAACCCGGCCCAGATCCTGATCGACGCGTTCACGGCGCTCACCGCGGGTGAGCGGACCACCTGAGCCACGGCACCGCCGCCCGCTAATATTCGGGGCCATACATCGAGGAGGTCGCGAGTTGGCTCCGGGGGAAACAGCAGAAGCACCACTGCCGCTGGTCTCGGTGATCGTGGTGAACTACCGCGGCGCCGCCGACACGATCACCTGCCTGCGCGCGCTCACCGAGGGCCTCGATTATCCCCACCTGGAAATCCTGTGCGTGGACAACGCGTCCGGCGGAGACGATCTCGCGCGTCTGAAAGCCGTTCCGGGCGTGAAGATCATCGCTTCGGAGCGCAATCTCGGCTTCGCGGGCGGCTGCAACCTGGGGGCGGAACACGCACAGGGAAGCGTGCTCGCCTTCCTCAACAACGACGCTCGCCCGGACCGTGAGTGGGTGCGGGCGGCGGTCGCCGAATTACGCGCCGAGCCCGGCGTGGCGGCCGTGGCGAGCAAGGTGCTCGACTGGGAGGGCACCGCGGCGGACTTCGTCGACGGGGGCCTGACCTGGTTCGGCATGGGTTACAAGCGGCACGCGGGCAGCCCGCTCGCCGACGTACCCGCGGCCGAGCACGAGCAGCCCAAGGACGTGCTCTTCGCGACCGGCTCGGCGATGTTCGTGCGCGCCGGGGTGTTCGCCGAAGTCGGCGGTTTCGACGAGCGCTTCTTCATGTTCTACGAGGACGTGGATCTCGGCTGGCGGTTGAACCTGCGGGGCTGGCGGGTGCGCTACGTGCCGGCCTCGCTGACCTACCACCGGCATCACGGGACGATGTCCGAAGTGGACTCCCCGGACACCGGCCGGGAAACCTTCCTGTTGGAGCGCAACGCCTTGGCCGCGCTCTACAAGAACGTTTCCGACGAAACCCTCGCCAAGGCGCTTCCCGCCGCGCTCGCCCTCGCGGTGCGGCGCGCCACCGCCCGGGCGGGTCTGGACGGGACCGAACTCGATCTGGCCCGTGGTACCGGCCCGATCGACACTTCCCCCGTCGAGGTGCCGAGGACCATGCTGGCCGGTGTTCTCGGCGTGGACCAGTTCGTCGAGCTGCTGCCCTCGCTGGCCGAGTCGCGGGCGGTCGAGCAAGCCGCCCGCGTCCGCACCGACGCGGATCTGATTCCCTTGCTGCGCAAGGCATTGGAGCCCGCCTATCCCCTGCCTCGCTACCTCGCCGCGCACGACATCCTGGTCCAGGCGTTCGGCATCGAAAAACTCTTCGGGCAACGGCGCCGTGTCCTGGTGATCACCGGGGACGCCATCACGGACCGGATGGCCGGTCCGGCGATCCGCGCGTGGAACATCGCCACGGTGCTCTCCGCCGAACACGAGGTGCGGCTCGTCACGGTCAATCCGCTGGCCGCGCCTCCGCCCGCGCCGTTCCCGGTGAGCGCCGCGCGCAAGCGGGACCTCACCGAGCCGGTCGAGTGGGCGGACATCGTGATTCTTCAGGGCCATGTACTCGAGATGGCACCGGCGCTGAAGAAGTCGCACAAGATCGTCGTCTGCGACCTCTACGATCCGATGCATCTGGAGCTGCTCGAACAAGGCAAGAGCGCGCCGGACGACAAGCGTTCCGCGGACCTGGCCGGGGTCACCAGGGTCCTCGACGCGCAACTCGAACGCGGCGACTTCTTCATCTGCGCGTCCGAACGGCAGCGGCTGTTCTGGCTGGGGCATCTGGCCGCGCTCGGCCGTCTCTCCCCACGGCTCTACGACGCCGATCCGACAACGCAGTCCCTGCTCGCGGTCGTCCCGTTCGGACTCTCCCCCGAACCGCCCGTGCGCACCGGGCCGGGCCTGCGGACCGCGCTCGGCCTCGCCGAAACCGACCGCGTGGTGCTGTGGGCCGGTGGGGTCTACAGCTGGTTCGACCCGCTGACCCTTATTCACGCGATCGCGAAGCTGAGCGACGAGCACTCCGACGTGCGACTGGTCTTCCTCGGCATGCGCCACCCCAACCCCGAGGTCGCCGAGATGGACATCGGCGCGCGCACGGTCCGGCTCGCCGACACGCTCGGGCTGACCGGCAAACACGTGTTCTTCAACGAGCAATGGGTGCCCTACCACGAGCGGCAGAACTGGCTGCTCGACGCCGACTGCGGGGTGACCACGCACTTCGAGCACGTCGAGACCACCTTCGCGTTCCGCACCCGGGTGCTGGACTACCTGTGGGCGGGACTGCCGATCGTCACCACCGACGGTGACGCCTTCGCGGACCTCGTGCGCCAGGAACGGCTCGGGGTGGTCGTACCCGCCGAGGACCCGGCCGCGCTCGCCGAAGCACTGAAACGGGCGCTCTACGACGCTGATTTCGCCGCCGGTTGTGTGGAGCGCATCGCCAGGGTCGCTCAGCGGTACGCCTGGCCGAAGGCACTGGAACCGCTGGTGGAGTTCTGCCGCGACCCGCGCCCGGCCGCGGACCGGCTCCCCGGCGCGGAGGATCTGGTGGTCGCCGCGCCCTTGAGCGGCGGCCAGGTCATGCGGCGTGATCTCGCCCTGATCCGCGAGTACCTGGCCGACGGCGGGCCGAAGGAGCTGGTGCGACGGGTCGCCGGGCGCGTGCGGAAAGTGGCGCGCGGGCGTGGTTGACCCCAGACCCGCCGGCCCATCGTCGCCCGCATCGAAGGCGCTTCGCACGAGAACGAAGCCGCTGAAGGTCCTGCTGGACGGCACTCCGCTGCTGGGAAGGCGGACCGGGGTCGGCCGGTACACCGCCTCGCTCGCCGAGGAACTGGCTTCACTGTCCGATGTGGACATGCGCGCCGTGGCGTTCACACTGCGCGGCTGGCGGCGGCTGCGGTACGTCCTGCCGCACGGCGCCCGTGCCCGCGGCATGCCGGTTTCGGCACGGCTCCTGCGGGCGTGCTGGCTGCGTTCGTCGTTTCCACCGGTCGAGTTGTTCGCCGGCCTCGCCGATGTGGTGCACGGCACGAACTTCGTCCTGCCCGGGACTCTGCGCGCGGCGAGCGTGCTCACCGTGCACGATCTGGCCTTCCTCGACGCGCCGGACGAACTGGCCCCCAGCGACCGGGATCTGCCCGCCCTCGTCCGGCTCGGCGTGGCCAGGGCGAACGTGGTGTGCACGCCGACCGCGGCCGTCGCCGACAACGTGGCGTCCCGCCTGGACGTGCCGCGGGAGAAGGTCATGGTGACGCCGCTGGGCGTGGACGCGGCGTGGTTCACCGCCAGGACTCCCACCCCCGAGATGCGCCAACGCCTGCGGCTGCCGTCGGAATACCTGCTGTTCGTCGGCGCTTCGGGGCCACGCAAGGGGCTCGACTGGCTGCTCAAGGCACATGCCGCCGCGCCGGATCTGCCGCCGCTGCTGTTCTCGGGACCTGGGCCGTTCGCGATGTCGGACCGGGTCCGGCACTTGGGCTACCTGTCCGATGTCGACCTTCGCCAGGTGGTCGCGGGCGCGTCGGCGCTCGTCCTGCCCTCGCGGGACGAGGGGTTCGGGCTGCCCGTTCTGGAGGCCCTGGCGTGTGATGTCCCGGTGGTGTGCACGGATGTCCCCGCGCTCCGGGAAATATCCGGTGGCTACGCGCGGCTGGTCCCCTACGCCGAGGTCGACGCACTTGCCGAAGCCCTGCGCGCCGCCGTCTCCGAACCGCGCCTCGCGTCCGAATCCATCGCTCGCCGGGCCCACGCCGCCGCCTACACCTGGCGCCGCTGCGCGGTCACCACGGTTGCCGCCTACCGCACCGCCGCCGGCCGGTAGCCCGGGGCCTGTTTTGGGAGCAAGGGGCGTTTACTACGGATAGTCCGTAGTAAACGCCCCTTGCTCCGCAACGCCTACCGAAGCGGCGGGAGCAAGGCGGCGACGGCGGCCCGCAGTGGTTCGAGATCGACGTCGGTCTCGAGCGTGCTTTCCTCGGGCCGTTCGGCCAGAGGTTCGCCCACCCCGAGCAGAGCGCCGATCAACACGGGGTAGACCGCGCGGCCGAGAAGCCGCTGGGCGATCTCATGAGCCGCGCCGGTGTCGACGCCGTAGCGCTCGACCACGAAGTCCGCCAGCCGCTGTTGCGGGATCTCGAAGATCGACTCGTAGTACTCCGCGGCGACGCCGGGCAGCCGTTCGGCTTCGGCGATGCCCAGTCGCAGCGTTCGGAGCGCCGAATTCCACAACTGGACCTGGAGGAGCCGGCCACAGAACCGCGCGATCGCCTCCGCGGGGTCGTCACCGTACTCGGCCGGGGTCCGCAGCAGCTTCCCGAGATAGAGCTCACGCACCAACGTCATGACGGCGCCGAACAGCTTGTCCTTGTTCTCGAAGTGCGCGTACAGCGAACGCTTCGAGGTCTTCGCCCGCGCGGCCACCACGTCCATGGAGGTCCGCTCGAAACCCAGCTCGATGAACACGTCCTTGGCCGTCCACAGGATGTGTTCCCGCAGCCGCTCGCCCCTGAGCGCCATGACAGGTGCCTTCCTCGCAAAGGAAACGGTACAGTAGAGTTTACTTAGGTCCAACGTGCGCCAGGGAGCTTCACATGATCGTTACCACCACTCCAACCGGGACCATCGGCAGCCAGGTCGTCGACCGTCTGATCCACGCGAACGAACAGGTCCGGGTCATTGTCCGTGATCCGTCCCGGCTGCACCCCACCGTCCGCGACCGTGTCGAGGTCGTCCCCGGCTCACATGACGACCCCGAAGTGGTGAACAAGGCCTTCGCGGGCGCCGACGCGGTGTTCTGGCTGGTTCCGGCCGACCGGCAGGCGCCCAGCGCGCACGCCGCCTACGTCGACTTCGCACGCCCAGCCGTCGAGGCGTTCGTCGAGCACGGCGTCGGACACGTCGTCGGCGTCTCGGCCCTCGGCCGCGGCCTGCCCGTCGCCGAGCACGCCGGGTACGTCACGGCCACCCTGGCCATGGACGACCTGATCGCGAGCCGCGGCGTGAACTACCGCGCCCTGACCAACCCGGCGTTCATGGACAACACATTGCGCTCGGTACGCGCGATCAAGACCGAAGGCAGGTTCGGCTCCCCGGTGGCCGGCGACCGCAAGATGCCGACGGTAGCCACCCGCGACATCGCCGCCGCGGCCGCCGGCCTGCTGCTCGATCGCGACTGGACCGGCTTCGCCGAAGTGCCGTTGCTCGGCCCGGAAGACCTGTCGTTCAACGAGATGGCCGAGATCATCTCCGACACGCTGGGCATCCCGGTCGGCTATGAGCAGACCCCGGCAGACTCCCTCAAGGACGACCTGCTCGCCTACGGCTGGTCCGAACCGATGGCGCAGGCCATGGTCGACATGTTGCTGGCCGGAAACAACGGTCTGAACGAAGGTGTGACCCGTACGCCGGAGAACACCACCCCCACCACGTTCCGCCAGTGGTGCCAGGACGTGCTCAAGCCCGCCTTCGACGCGGCGTGAACCTGACGACAACCGAGGAGATACCGATGAAACTGATCTGCGTCGAGGAACACGCCACCGACCCGGCGATCACGCGCGCCTCAAAGTCCACAATGGACAGGGATGCGCCCTACCTGCGGTGGCAGAGCTCACCCACCGCCACCGCCGCGCCACGGGACCGGCACCGGCCGGTCGTGGTGGAGATGGGCGAAGCCGTGCGACTGAGCGCCGATCTCGGCGACAACCGGCTCCGCGACATGGACGCCCACGGCATCGACGTGCAGATCGTCTCCTACAGCAGCCCCGCTCAGTTCGCGCCGGCCGACGAGGCCGTACCACTGACCCGAGCGGCCAACGACCGGCTGGCCCAGGCGATCGCCGCTCACCCAGACCGGTTGAGCGGTTTCGCGGTGCTGCCCTGGCAAGCCCCTCTTGCCGCCGCCGACGAACTCGACCGGGCGATCACCGAGCTCGGCCTGAAGGGCGTGCTCATCGTCGGGCGTCCGGGCGAGACGTTCCTCGACGATCCCCGGTACGAACCGGTGCTGCGCAAGCTCACCGACCTGCGGGTACCGCTCTACCTGCACCCGTTCTATCCACTCCCCCAGGTCCAGCAGGCCTACTACGCCGGTCTGCCGGAGGAGGTGACGGCCGGCTTCTCCCTCGGCGGCTGGGGATGGCACCACGAAGCCGGCGTCCACCTGCTGCGGCTGATCCTGTCCGGGGTCTTCGAACGATTTCCCACCTTGCAGGTCATTAGCGGGCACTGGGGTGAGATGGTGCCGTTCTACCTGAGCCGGCTGGACAGTGTCCTTCCGACCAGCGTCACTGGCCTGTCGAGGACCATCACCGAGACCTACCGCGGCAATGTGTGGGTCACGCCCAGCGGCATGTTCGACGCGCCGCACTTCCGGTTCATCCGCGACACCATCGGCATCGACCGCCTCCTCTGGTCGGTCGACTACCCGTATCTCACGCTCGACGGCACGCGAGCCTTCCTCGAAGGCCTTCCCATCAGCGACGAAGAAAGGGAAAAGATCACGCACCGCAACGCCGAAGCCCTCTTCCGGATCTGACCGGCCGGACGACGGGCGACGGCAGACAAGAGGAAGGGCTGTTTACTACGGACTATCCGTAGTAAACAGCCCTTCCTCCACGGCTACTCGAGAAAACAGTCGATTATCAACTGGTGGCCAGGGTCTCGGTGGAAAGGTATTCGTGCAGCGCTTCCCGCCAGGGGCGTAACGGAGTCAGCCCGGCGTCGCGCCACGACTCGCCCGAAAGCACCGAATAGGCGGGACGTGGGGCGGGACGGGGAAAATCCGCCGTGGTGCACGGCCGGACGCGGTCGGGGTCGGCACCGATCTCGGAGAAGATCGCCCGCGCGAACCCGTACCAGGTGACTTCGCCCGCTCCGGTGCAGTGCAGGATCCGGCGCCCGGGAGCCGCGCCATCGACGATGCGGCGGGCCAGTTCCAGCAGACCCGCGGCGAGATCGGCGGTCCAGGTCGGGGAACCACGCTGATCGTCCACAACGGACAGTTCAGCGCGTTCGGCCTCCAGCCGCCGGATGGACCGCACGAAGTTCGAACCGCCCGCACCGTAGACCCAGGCTGTCCGCACGATCCACGCCTGTGCGCCGGAGCCGAGCACCGCGTCCTCACCCGCGACCTTCGTGCGGCCGTAGGCGGTTCGCGGGTTCACCGCGTCCTCCGGTTCGTACGGTCGCTCGGCGTCACCGGAGAACACGTAGTCGGTCGACACGTGCACCAGCGGCACCCGGCGTGACGAACAGGCGGCCGCCAGCACCCTGGGCCCGTCCGCGTTCACCGCGAACGCCCGCCGCTCGTCGGTTTCCGCCGCGTCGACGGCGGTGTAGGCGGCCGCGTTGATCACGACCGGCGCGCGCCCGTCGGCGTCCGACTCCTCCGCCAGCGTGCTCACCGCGTGCACGATCGCGCCGGTCTCGGTCAGGTCGAGCTCCGCGGAGCCCGGGGCCCGCACCTCGGCCTCCGGTGACGCCAGCGCCGCCAGCGCGGTGCCCAGCTGGCCGGTCCCACCGGGGACCAGCACGCTCAGCGGGGTGCGTTCGCCCGTCATCACTCGCCCACCAGCACGGCCCGCTCCTTCAGCGGCTCCCACCACGATCGGTTGTCCCGGTACCAGGCCACCGTCTCCTCGATGCCCCGCTCGAACGGAATCCGCGGCTGGTAACCCAGCTCGGTGGCGATCTTGGTGATGTCCACCGAATAGCGCCGGTCGTGTCCCTTGCGGTCGGTCACCGGCTCGACCATCTCCCAGCCGACCCCCACCGCCGCGAGCAGACGCTCGGTCAGCTGCCGGTTGGTCAGTTCGGTCCCGCCACCGATGTTGTAAATTTCACCCGCCCGGCCACGTTCGGCCACCAGGTTGATGCCGTGGCAGTGATCGTCCACATGCAGCCAGTCCCGGACGTTCAGCCCGTCGCCGTACAACGGGACCTTCCGCCCGTCCAGGAGATTCGTGACGAACAACGGGATGACCTTTTCCGGGAACTGGTACGGACCGTAGTTGTTCGAACACCGGGTCACGCAAACCGGGAGTCCATGCGTGCGGTGAAACGCGCGCGCCATGAGATCGGACGACGCCTTGGACGCGGAATACGGCGAATTCGGCTCCAGTACGTGGTCTTCCGACCACGAACCGGTCTCGATCGAGCCGTACACCTCGTCCGTTGAAACATGCACGAAACGGCTCACTCCGGCTTCCAGGGCGCACTGCAGCAGGGTTTGCGTGCCGAGCACGTTGGTCAGCACGAAGTCGGCGGACCCGTGGATGGACCGGTCCACATGCGACTCCGCCGCGAAGTGCACCACGAGATCCATACCGGACACCAGCGTCGCGACCACGTCGGTGTCACAGATGTCGCCGCGCACGAACCGCAGCCGCGGGTCCGCGGCGACCGGTGCGAGGTTGGCCTCGTTGCCCGCGTAGGTCAACTTGTCCAGCACCGCCACCTCGGCGCCGGTCAGCCACGGGTAGGCCCCCGACAGTATCTGCCGGACGAAATGGGACCCGATGAAACCCGCTCCGCCGGTCACCAGTACCCGCATCGACACCCTCCTGGAAAAGTTTTGCTCGGCAAATGCAACGTACGCCTGTCCGCCGGAGTCTTTGAAGCGACGACAGTAATGTTGAACCGTACAGAACGGGCGGGGGCAGGAGGAACGGGGTGACGGAGGGGGTAGCGACGTGCGACGAGGCGACGGAGGAGCCCGCGCCTGAGGTGCCCGAGGTGCCGGAACGGAGACGGGCTCGCCCCTTCGTGGTGTTCCTGCGGCGCGGCGGGAAGGTCGTGATCTCGCTGGTTTCGATCACGGTGCTGGCGATGACCTGGTACGGCTGGCATTTCGTCGGCGACCCCAACGAGGGGCTGACCACGACCCAGGTGTTCGAACCCGAGGAGCCGCACGCGGTGCCGCTCGACGGCGCCGTCGACATCCTGCTGGTCGGCATGGACAGCCGCACCGACAACCAGGGCAATCCACTGCCCCGCGAAGTGCTCGACGCCCTGCACGCCGGGGACGACGACGGCGAGCGCAACACCGACACCATGATCCTCGTGCACATCCCGCAGAACGGTCGGCACGCGGTGGCCATCTCGTTCCCCCGTGACTCCTGGGTCGATGTCGGACAGGACTACGGCAAGCACAAGCTCAACAGCGCGTTCGCCTACGCCTACAACGACAAGGCGGAAGAACTCCAGCGGCACGGCGTCACCGACCCGAAGGAGATCGACAAGGAAGCCAAGATGGCCGGCCGGAAGAACCTGATCAGCACGCTGGAGCGGTTGATCGGCAGGCCGCACATGATCGACCGGTACGCCGAGGTCAACCTGGCCAGCTTCGACGAGATCACCAAGGCCATCGGCGGGGTCGAGGTGTGCCTGAACCACGCGGTCAAGGAGAAGAAGTCGGGCATCGACCTGCCCGGCGGCCGTCAGACGATCGAGGGTGTGCAGGCGCTGGCGTTCGTCCGGCAACGCTACGACCTGCCCAACTACGACCTCGACCGGATCGCGCGCCAGCAGGCGTTCCTGTCCGGCCTGGCCCGCAAGGTGCTGTCCAAGGACATGCTGCTGAACCCCGGCAGGATTTCGGACGTGATCGCGGCTGTGAAGAAATCCGTGGTGCTCTCCGACAACTGGGACGTGGTGCAGTTCGCCGCCCAGATGCGCGGCCTCGACAGCGGGAACGTGGAATTTCACACCATTCCCATCGAAGGCCCGGCGACGATCGGCGGTGCGGACGTGCTCAAGGTCGACCCGGCAGCCGTGCACGACTTCGTCGACGGCCAGATCGCCGATGCCCCGGCGGCCACGAGCACGCCGGCGAGCACGACCCCGGCACGGCCGTCCTCCTCGGCGCCCAAAGCGCAGCCGAATGGCGCGGCCAGACGGAGTAATCCAGTGGTCTCCACCACAGCGGTGCCGCCATCGAGCACGCCGCAGCCCATTACCGGCGGAGAAGTTCCCTGTGTGAACTGACCCTTTTGCCTTAACCTGAAAGCAAAAGCGCCAAGAGGGGGTAGGCCGGTGGACGAGGACGAGACGACCGCGAAGCGGCCGGATCCCTCGGGAGACCCCGAAAACGACAGCGCGCCCGTCTCGAACGAAGACGTCGGTGACTCAGCCGAGGTGTCCGGTACCGAAACGGAAATCTCACCGGAAACGGACGCGGAGCCCGTGGTCCGGAAAAGGCACCACCCCGTGCGGACGGCGGGCAAGGTGGCGCTGTCCCTGCTTTCGGTGGTGGCCCTGGCGGCCACCGGCTACGGCTTCCTGACCTACCACCGGGTCCAAAGCGACGTGCACACCAGCGACGTCCTCGCGCTGCCACCTGACGTGAAGGCCCCGCCCACCGACGACGGCGCGGAGGACATCCTGCTCGTCGGGACCGACGCGCGGACCGACAGTCAGGGCAACCCGCTCCCGGCATCGGTGCTCAAGCGCCTGCGCACCGAGCAGGCGGACGGACTCAACACGGACACGCTGATCGTCTTGCGGGTGCCGCGGGGCGGTGGAAAACCGACCGCCACCTCGATCCCGCGCGACACCTGGGTGGACGTTCCGCAGGGCGGCCAAGCCAAGATCAACTCGGTGTACGCGGTGGCCAAGAACGCCGAGGCCGCGCGGCTGCGTGGCCAGGAGGACGCCGCCGCGATCGAACGGGATTCCGACCAGGCCGGCCGACGGGCACTGGTCCAGACCGTCCAGGACTTCACCCAGGTTCGCATCGACCATTACGCCGAGGTCAACCTGCTCGGTTTCTATCTGCTCACCGAAGCGCTCGGCGGGGTCGAGGTCTGCCTCAACCACGCGACCGACGACAAGGACTCCGGCGCCCACTTCCGCGGCGGCCTGCAGACCATTTCCGGTGGTGACGCGCTGTCCTTCGTGCGTCAGCGGAAGAACCTGCCGCACGGCGACCTGGACCGGATCCAGCGGCAGCAGGCGTTTTTGACCTCGGCCCTGCGCAAGGTGCTCACCGCGGGCACTCTGACCAATCCGGCGACGATGAGCGGGCTGACCGACGCGCTGAGCCGTTCGCTCGTCGTGGACCCCGGCTTCGACCTGTTGCAACTGGCTCAGCAGGCCAAGGGGCTGACCTCGGGCGGCATCACCTTCGGCACGATCCCGGTGATCACGATCAACGGCTGGAGCCCCGACGGCAAGCAGAGCATCGTCCAGGTCGACCCCGACGCGGTCCGCCGGTATTTCTCGACACTCGCGGGCAGGGCGGCGGCGCCGGACGGCGGGACACCAGGTGGCAGGATCGCCCCGGCGGCTTATGACACGCCGCTGCAGACGACCAGTGTCAACGGTGTGGAATGCGTGGACTGAAATGAGCCTGACCGATCACCTGCTCCGCCCCCTCCTGGCTCAGCCGGGCCGCCCGCTGCTCACCCACTACGACGACGCCGCGGGCACCAGGATCGAACTGTCCGTGGCGACGGTGGCGAACTGGGCCGCCAAGACGGCGAACTGGCTGGTCGATGAGTTCGACGTGGAGCCGGGCGACGCGGTGGCGGTCCTCCTGCCCGCGCACTGGCAGACCGCCGGCGTGCTGCTCGGCGCGTGGTGGTGCGGCGCGGATGTGACCGGGGAAACCGCGGGGGCGCGAGTGGCCTTCGTCACGCCGGAGGCGTCGGGTCCGGCGGAAACGACCGCGGTGGTCGCGCTCGACCCGCTCGGGCGTGGCCTCGCCGAGCCACCGCGCGACGGCTCCTTCGACTACCTGGCCGAGGTCAGGCTCTGCGGTGACACCTTCAGCCCGGCCTTCCCGGTCCCGGACGACACGCCGGCGCTCGAAGCGTCCACTGTGGAACAGATACTGGCCCGTTGCCGGGCGAGTGCGGAGAAATCCGGAATCACCGCGGGTGACCGGGTCTTGTCCACTATGGATTGGACCATGCCGGAAGGTATCGTCGACGGTTTTCTCGCCCCGCTGTCCGTGGGTGCCCATCTGGTGCAGGTCACCGACGCGGATCCCGCGAAGCTCGCCGCCCGGCGCGACGCCGAGCGGACGACCAAGGACCTCTCCTAGCCCGCCGCCCGCGAGTGACCGTCTCCATCACCCACTGTGGGTGATTGGGGACGCTTGGTGATGCGCCGGGCGGACGAGCGACCGAAAATATAAGCAGCCCTCCGGCGTGGTCCCCCAGCGCGCCAGAGGGCTCCTTTATTTCACGGCGCAGCCGCCAAGGAGGCCCGATGAACGATCGGTCCACCCCGCCCGGCAGGGACGGCCCGCCGCCGGCGGTCAGCCGTAACGGCTTCGCCATCGCCGGCTTCGTCCTCGGCATGGTGGGATTGATCTTTTCGCTGATTCCCGTCATCGGACTGGTCGCGTGGCCCCTGGTCATCCTCGGCGTGGTCTTCGGCACGCTCGGGCTCATCCGCGTCAGGCGGGGCAGCGCGCCGCACGCGAGCCTGGCCGTCATCGGCGTCGTGCTTTCGGCGCTCGGGCTGATCGTCTGCGTCGCCTGGACGGCCGGGGTCGCCAGTTTCGTCAGCCGGGATGCCCGTGACGTGACCGACGTGCGGTACGAGGTGACCGGGACCGCGAACGACCCCACGATCACCTACTCCACCTTCGGCGACGACGGCAGCGCGACCGATCAGGAGAACGCGACGGCCCTGCCCTGGTCCAAGGACATTCAGATCAAGGGCAAGCTCAAGGCCAGCGCGCTGACCATCACCACCGGCGCCGGTGGCGGGACGATCACCTGCGCGGTCGTCGTCAACGGCAAGACGACCAGGACCTCCACCGCTTCCGGCCCGTTCGCCGTCGCCTCCTGCGACGGCTTCTGACCGGGCGCGGTTCAGCCGTGGCGGCGGGCGTCGTCGCGACCAGCCCGACGACGGAGGTGAACGGCTTGCCGCCCCGTGAGCGACGATCGGATTCACCATCGGCGCCGGCCGGCACAATCCGGCCACTGAGCGCGGGTTTCACGCGGCAACGTGTTTTACGAAGCGGTCGACGGCGGCCGATGTCCGCTGCTCCGCCCAGACCAGTCGTAGACAGGCCGGAGCCAATCCGTTGACGCGGACGACGGCGACGCCTGGCAAGAGCGGGATGTCGTCCAGCATCAGCCGGGGCACGAAAGCGATGCCGTCACCCAGCCGTACCTGAACCAGCAGTTGGAGCAGGTCCTCGACCTCGGGACCGGCCAGCGGCGCGCCGTCCAGCCAGTACGCGCGCTCCGCGGGGCTGCTGCCGGCCCAGCCGATCACCGGGTCCGGCAGCAACTCGGCACGGTCGACGATCTCCCGGCCGGCCACCCGGTGCCCGGCCGGCAACACCGCCACTCGTTCGTGAACGGTGAGCACCACACTGTCCAGGGCTTCGTCGTCGAACTCGCCGCTGACAAGAGCGAGTTCGGTCCCGCCGGAACGCAGAATCGACAGTTGGGTACGCCAGTCCGCCATGACCGCCTCGACGCTCTGCCCGGGGTGTGCCGCGACATATTCGCTGATCAGCTCGCGGAGGATCTCGAACTCGCACGCGCGGGCGCTGATCCGTATCGGTGGCACCACGTCGCTGGTCTCACGGGCCTGCCACACAGCCATCGATACCTGCCGGTCGATGGCGCGGGCACGCTCGGCCAGTACCTCGCCGGCAGCGGTCAGAACCGTGCCGCGGGGCCGTCGTTCGACCAGCGGGACTCCGATACTCCGCTCCAGACTGGCGATGGCTCGCGACAGGGCGGGCTGCGTTATCCCGAGCCGCTCGGCGGCTCGGGTAATGCCGCCCTTCTCGGCGACAGCCACGAGATAACGCAGCTGACGAAGATCGATGTCGGTCATCGCCTCAGTCTCCCATGCCCTCGCGGCATCGCTTTCCATGCCGAGATCGGTCTGTCCCAGTGGGCCGTCGTATTGGAGGATCTGAACCCGTGACCGAACTCTTTCTTCGCGGCGCCCCGGAGACGCCGGACATCACAGACAAGCACGGGTACGCCGATTTGTCGGGGAGCAATTAGTCATGGGATGGACTGCTACGCGATACGCTGACACGCCGAGTCTCGAGATCGCGATTTGGGTGGATGCACCGCCTGAGCGGGTCTGGTCGGAGATCTCCGACATCGAGGCGATGGCGTCGATCAGTACTGAGTTGCAGCGAGTGGAGTGGCTCGACGGTGCTACCGGGCCGGCAGAGGGAGCGCTGTTCGTCGGCTACAACAGTCATCCACTCGTCGGAGAGTGGCAGACCACGTCACGGATCATCGCTTACGCAAGACCCGAGGTGATTGCCTGGGATGTCATTGGCGACAACCAAGTGCCCGCTACACGGTGGCGATTCACACTCGAGCCGTCCGAGGGTGGCACGAGCCTCCGGCAGTGGGTACAGGTGGGGCCGGGAACGGGGGGACTGTCGGCCACGATCGAGCAAGAACCCGACAAGGAGGAAGAGGTCATGTCCTATCGATTGCGCGAAATCGAGGGTGGGATGAATTCGACGCTCGCGGAGGTCAAGCGACGCTCGGAAAAGTGATACGAAGGACGCCGTCGCACCGCACAGTTATGGCCCCGTTCCCGAGAATCGCCGGGGACAGTGACGAGGTCGATCGGTGAACTGCCGTCATGGCTCGCTGATCGGAGCCTGTTTGCCTGGCCGCTCGAGATAGGTCGTATCGGGCTCGCGGAAGCCGAAACTCCGATAGAGGCCATGGGCGTCAGCGGTGTGCAGCATCCACCGGAAATCAGCGCCAGGGCCCTCATCGATCATCGTGCGGATCAGCGCCTTGCCAACGCCCCCACCGCGCGCTTCGGCAAGAACGAACACGTCGGCGAGGTAGGCGAGGGCAACCCCATCGGAGACCGCGCGGGCGAAGCCGACCATGGCGCCGGTGTCGGCGCGATAGGCACCGACCACACGCCAAGATCCAGCAAGCTGACGTTCGACCTTGGCACGATCGCGCCAGCGACCCCAGTAGGCCTCGGTGGACATGAACCTCCACACCACGTCCACGTCGATACGGGCCGGGTCGTCGTCAAGCTCGTAATCCACGCCGCGATGGTGTCGCCTTTTCACCGACGGCGCCAGTGATTTTAGGGTGAGACAGGGCGCACGGCTGGACTCTGAGTGACTGCTTGCGTTTTGCTTACACTGGGATCATGGTGACTGCGTGGCAACTCCTTTCTCGGAGATGCGCGAGGCACGGACGGCGTGGATGGATAAGCGAGCGCAATGAAAATCGTTGTGGACGACCTGTCCGGGCCTCAGATCGCCGAGTTTCTCGACGAGCACATCCGGCAGATGCGGTCCCTTACTCCTCCGGAAAGCGTGCATGCCCTCGACCTCGACAGTCTCCGCGTGCCCGAAGTCACCTTCTGGTCCGTGATGGAGCGGAACACCGTGGTCGGCTGCGGCGCGATCAAAAGGCTGGATCCTGACCATGCGGAACTGAAGTCGATGCGCACCGCTGCAGACCGCAAGCGAAGCGGGATCGCCTCCGCGCTGTTGGAACACATCCTCGCCGAAACCAAGCGCATGGGCTTCAAACGGCTTAGCCTGGAGACAGGATCGGCCGCTGTCTTCCTGCCCGCCAGAAAGCTCTACGAAAAGTTCGGGTTCGGCTACTGCGACCATTTCGCCGACTACCAGCCCGACCCGAACAGCGTTTTCATGACAAGGCTGCTCTGAACCCGTTTCAGGCCAACGCTTTCAGGGCCAACTCCCAGGGAAAACCTTCCACATCCCCGTGCCCCGGCTCGCGTGGTGTGAAGCCCTCCTCGCCGAGGAGCACCTTGACACCCATTTCGCGCAGTTCCTTGACACTCCGGGAAAACGCCGGGTGCGCGGCCTGCGCCCGGTTGAGGAACGGCAGCGCCACCAGCGGGAGACCAAGGCCCACGGCTTCGGTAAGCAGGCCCACGGCCAAGGTGTCGGAGATCCCGGCCGCCCATTTGTTCACCGTGTTGAAGCTCGCGGGGGCGGCGATCATGGCGTTGGCGGGGGGCAAGAGGTCCGGTGTTCCTGGCTGCTTGTAGTCACTGCGGACCGGGAAACCGGTTTGCCGCTCAAGCGCGTCCTGGTCGATGAAGCGCGTGCCCTTCGGCGTCGTGACGACACAGACCGTCCAGCCCCGATCCTGGGCGAGACCGACCAGTTTGCCGACATCTCCCGCGGCCGGGGTGGCGCACGCGATGACGTAAAGGACACGCTGGTCGGTCATACGGTGACTCCTGCGGCGGTGGCGACCTTGACGAGGCGGATGGGCGGACTGCTGTGCTGAGGATAGGCACGGATGAGGTCGGTGAGCAGATTACGGGTGGACTCGCGGCAACGGATCTCGGCCGGCGCCGTCTGATCGCGCCGGCGGATTCGATCACGCGACCACCTCCTTGCATGGCGGCGAGAGTGGACACTTTCCAGATTCGCACATTGGTCGGGCCAAAGGCGTTCCAGTTCTCGTTTCGGTCGCCGCCGAGCCGTTCGGCGACGGCCATGGCTTCGGCCTGGAGGTCGCGAACCTCGGACTCCCGATACATCCACGCGGCGGCGAGGCTACCCGGGGTCTCCTTCGAGGACAATGCGACGGGCAACCGAAATCCTGCGCAACGAGGGTTTGGTGGTGACACTCAGGCCCAAGGGCACCTTCGTGGTACGAACGGCAAGCGAGGAAGAAGCGCGCCGGATCACCGGAGACCGGACCGGGGAAGTCGAAAAACCGAACCGGTGAGCGGTCACGCCACCTGGCAAGGCTGCCGTACTCGATTTGTTGATCAGAATGCGGAGATCGATGCCGGGGCCCGCTCCGCCCGGGTCAACGCGCGAAGCAGGGCCGCCTGCCCGTGCCTGCGCAGAGAAAGGTCGGTGAGGAGGTTGACCACGGGACATACCACCTCGTCCGGTAGCTCAGGAGCCTGGATATCGGCATCGACCCACTCGACACGCTCGTAGTGATCGCGCAGACTTACCGGAGCACCGCTGGCCTGGCCATCCCGCAGGACGCCAGGCACCACCAATACCTGCGCCGCAAGGTGACCCGCGAGGCCACCGACACGGAAATCCTCAAGTGCGCTCGGGTCGTCCCACCGCGTAATTATCGCCCGATCCCGGAGAATTTCCGGGATAGTACGAGCGGCGGTCAGGAATGCATTGGCGACCCCGGATCCCACGACGGGGTCAGCCCTTGAGCAGCGCCCGGGCCATGACCATGCGCTGGATCTGGTTCGTCCCTTCGTAGATCTGGGTGATCTTCGCGTCACGCATCATGCGCTCCACCGGGAAGTCGCGGGTGTAGCCGGCGCCGCCGAAGAGCTGGACCGCGTCGGTGGTGACCTCCATGGCGGTGTCGGAAGCGAAGGTCTTCGCGGCGCTGGCCATGAAGCCCGCGCGCGCGTCGCCGCGCTCGGTCGCGGCTGCCGACGCGTAGACCAGGTGACGGGCGGCTTCGATCTTGGTGCCCATGTCGGCCAGCATGAACTGGACGCCCTGGAAGTCCGCGATGGCCTTGCCGAACTGCTTGCGCTCCTTGACGTAGGCGATCGCCGCGTCCAGCGCGCCCTGCGCGATGCCCAGCGCCTGCGCGCCGATGGTCGGGCGGGTGTGGTCGAGGGTTCGGAGGGCGGTTTTCAACCCGGTGCCGGGCTCACCGATGATCCGGTCCGCCGGGATGGTGCAGTCCTCGAAGTAGATCTCCCGCGTCGGCGAGCCCTTGATGCCCAGTTTGCGTTCCTTCGGGCCGACCGAGAAGCCCGGATCGTCCTTGTGGACCACGAACGCCGAGATGCCGTTCGACTTCTTCTCCGCGTTCGGGTCGGTCACCGCCATCACGGTGTACCAGGTCGACTCGCCGGCGTTGGTGATCCAGCATTTCGTGCCGTTGAGCACCCAGGAGTCGCCGTCGAGCCGGGCCCGGGTGCGCATCGACGCGGTGTCGGAACCCGCTTCACGCTCGGACAACGCATAGGAAGCGGCGGCCTCGCCTGACGCGATCGACGGCAGCACCTGCTTCTTCAGCTCTTCGGACGCCGAAAGCAGAATCGGCTGGGTACCCAGCTTGTTCACGGCGGGGATCAGCGAGGCCGAGGCGTCGACCCGCGCCACCTCTTCGATCACGATGCACGCGGCGATCGCGTCCGCACCCTGCCCCGCGTAGGCCTCGGGAATATGCACGGCCTGGAAGCCGGACTTGACCAGCGCCGCGTAGGCCTCGGACGGATACCGCTCCTGCTCGTCGACGTCCGCGGCGTGGGGCGCGATCTCCTTTTCCGCCAGGGCACGCACCGCGGCCCGCAGTTCGTCGTGCTCTTCCGCAAGCTGGTAGAGCCCACGCTCGTCCGACACCCGCTCACCTTCCTCACGCTCGCGTGCCTCGTCCGATGTTAGCGCTCGTTCACCCGCGTCCTCCTGTGTCGTTTGCCGCAATCTGCGCCTAGGGTGGGGTGATGGCGATCACTTGGCCTTTGGCCCCCGCCGGCTCGCTCACCTATCCGGACGTACCCGCCGGGTCGATCGTGGCCGGCGCCGCCGCGCGTTACGGCGACCGGACCGCGTTCACGCACCGCGGCCGGGAACTGAGCTTCGCCGACGTCTACCGCGGCGCCTGCCGGTTCGCGAACGCCTTGAGAGCGCACGGGTTCGGGCCTGGTGACACGATCGCGATCCACTTGCCGAACTGTCTCGCCTACCCGGTCGCCTACTACGGAATCCTGCTGGCCGGTGCGGCCTTCACCCCGGCGAATCCCCTACTTCCCTGGCCCGCCCTGGCCGCCCAGCTCGCCGACTCCGGAGCGGTCGCCGCGGTCACCTTCGGGCGCGGCGCGAAAGCGCTGGCGGACGTCAAGGACCAGACCCGGATCCGGCTTGTCGTGGTCGCCGAGCCGGACGGCGAACTCACGGCCGGACACCAGGATTTCGCCGAGTTCCACGACAATCACCCGGCCGATCCACCCGAGGTGGTCGTCGATCCCCGCACCGCCCTCGCGCATCTGGCCTATACCGGCGGCACGACCGGCCGGTCGAAGGGAGTGCGGCTGTTCCACCGGAACGTCGTGGTGAACTCGTTGCAGTACGCCTGCTGGGGATCCGGCTCGGTGCCGGTTCTCGACGCCGAGGGGAATCCGGTGCTCGACCAGATCGGCGACGAGGACGAATGGCCGGTGCGGCTGGGCACCGGGTGCATGATCAACCTGACCCCGTGGTTCCACGCGATGGGCACGATCGGTGGCCTGAACGTACCGATGCTGTCGGGCACCACCCTCGTGCTGCACGACCGGTTCGATCCGCCCGCGTATCTGGCCGAAGCCGAGCGGCGGCGGGTGACCTCGCTGGGTGGCGCCCCGGCGTTGTTCGCCGCGTTGCTGGCCTGTCCCGACCTCGCGACACGCGACCTGTCATCGGTCCGGACGATCACCTCCGGCGCCGCCCCGATGCCCCACGAAATGCTCGACGCGCTGCACCGCCGGTTCCCCGGGGTGGTGATCGCCGAGGGCTACGGGATGACCGAGGTGACCATGGGCGCCACGCAGGGCCCGTGCGCACGCTCGGCCACCCGCAAGCCGGGCACGGTCGGCCTTCCCGTGTTCGACACCGAAATCAAGATCGTGGCGGCCGACGGCGGTGAAGACCCGTTGCCGCCCGGCGAACGGGGCGAGGTCTGTATCCGCGGTCCGCAGGTGATGGCGGGCTACCACGAGCGTCCCGACGAGACCGCCGCCACGCTGGTGGACGGCTGGCTGCACAGCGGTGACATCGGCATTCTCGACGCCGACGGCTATCTGTCCATTGTGGACCGCAAGAAGGACATGCTGATCTACAAGGGCTACAACGTCTACCCGCGCGAGTTGGAAGAGCTACTGATGTCACAGCCCGGTGTCGCCTCCGCCGCGGTCGTGGGCCGCCACCGCACCGACGTCGGTGAGCTGCCGGTGGCGTTCGTGGTCCGCACGCCCGGTGCGAACGGGCTGACCGAGGAGGAACTCACCGGCGCGATCAACGAGAAAGTGCTGCCGTATCAGCGGCTGCGCGAGCTCCACTTCGTCGACGAGATCCCGGTGTCCGCCGCGGGCAAGATCCTCAAACGCGACCTCCGCGCCCGCTTGGACTCTCCCCTGCCCACCGAAAGCTGAACGGCTACTCAGTTCCTCTTCGCACTCTGGGCCCGGAAGGAGGCACCCGCGCGCTTGATGGCGCGAATGACCGGGGCGGTTTCGACGGTGTGGATCTGTGGGAGCGTGCCGAGCCGGTCGGTGAGGAAGCGGTAGAGGTCGGTGCTGTCCCGGCAGACGGCCGAGGCCAGCAAGTTGGTCGGCCCGGTGGTCGCCGCGCAGAACGCGACCTCGGGATATCCCGCGATGATGGCACCGGTTTCGGCGAGGTGCGCCGGCGAGACCGAAATCCAGAGGCGGGTGTCGGAGCGGTAGCCGAGCAGTTCGGTGTCGACGTCGACATCCAAGGACAACAGTCCCGCGGCGCGCAACGCGTCGATTCGCCGCGCGACCCGCGACTGCGACCAGCCGGTCGCCGCGGCCAGGACCGGGTACGAGGCACGGCCGTCCTGGGCGAGCGCCTGGAGCAGGGCACGGTCCGGCTCGGCGAAGGTGGTCGTCTCCTCGCGGCTCTTCGCCGGGCGCAGGGCCGCGATCTGCTCCTGGCCGAGGGAACCTGGCCCGTCGAGACCTTGCCGGCCGCCGCCGAAAACGTGCAAGACATTGTGCGCGGTCACGGAGAGCACCTGAGCGCTGCGCTGGAGACGATTCAGGATCAGTTCGTCGCGTTCGGACGGTGACCACGACCGCAGGCTGGCACTGATCTCCGTGCCCCCCGAAAGCAAGTTCACCCAGCGGGTGTCGTCGCGGCGCGCCAAGGCGAGCGCGATGTCCGCCGCCGAGCCCTGTTTGCAGTGCACCCGGATGATCCACTCGGCCCCGCCGAGGCCCCGGGTATCGACCTCCGCGACAACGCGGACGAGGTCGGTCTCGCGCATCCGGCCGTAGCGCCGGGCCACCGTGCGGTCCGAAATCCCCAGCACCTCGCTGATACGCGCGAACGACGCCCGGCCGTCGACCACCAACGCGTGCAGCAGCCCGCGATCGATGTCGTCCAAGATGACGGATTCCCGCACGACAGCACCCACACTGTCTGATTCTTGCAGAATTGGCGCATGGGAGACCTGTCCGGCCGAAGACGGCCGATGCTTGTCGCCGGCCGGACTATCCAAGGAGCTCCAGTGAAGGCACAGATTCTCACCGCGTTCGGCGGCGCGGACAACTTCGTTATGGCCGATGTCGCGACACCGATCCCCGGACCGGGACAGGTCCTTGTTCGCATCGGCGCCATCGGCATCAACAGCCTGGAATGCAAGATTCGCAGCGGATCGCTCGAGCGCGCGTTTCCCACCTCGCTGCCCGCGATTCTCGGCAAGGAAGTCGCCGGCAGCGTGGCTGCCGTGGGCGCGGACACGAACGGTTTCTCGGTCGGCGATCGCGTAGTCGGTTTCACCGACTCCGGCGCCTATGCGGAATATGCCCTCGCGCGCACAGAGGCGCTCGCGGTGCTGCCGGCCGCGTTGTCGTTCGTGCACGCGGTCACGCTGCCGGTCGCCGTCGAAACCGGGGTACGCGGTATCAGCGCCCTGAGCGTCAAGCCGGGCTGGACCGTGGTGGTCAACGGAGCGGCCGGCGCGGTCGGCACCGCCGTCGTGCAACTTCTTCTCAAGCGGGGCGTCACGGTCATCGGGACCGCGTCCGAGCACAACCACGATCACCTGGCCGCGCTGGGTGCGATCCCGGTCACCTACGGCACCGGCGCGGCAGCGAGAATCCGGGCTCTCGCCGGTGGTCCGATCGATGCGGTTTACGACGTGACCGGGCACGGCTTCGCGGCAACCGGCATCGAACTGACCGGCGATTCACGCCGAGTGCTGACCATCGCCGATTTCGATGCCGCACCACTCGGAGTCCTGACGTCCACCGGGCCCTCCGCGCCGACCGCCGCGCCGTTCGCGCCCGTGGTGCCGTTGGCCGCGGCGGGCGAGTTCCCTACCGTGATCGACAGGGTGTTCCCGTTCGCGGACATCGCGGCGGCGCACGCGCGGAGCGAACAAGGTCATGCCCGCGGAAAGATCGTGGTGACCGTATGAGGGGCCGGTTCAGCCAGAGTTAGCGCCGAAATCGTGCGTTTTTTGGGAGCAAGGAGCGTTTACTACGGATGATTCGTAGTAAACGCTCCTTCCTCCCCAACGAATCACTCCGCGAGGCGGCGGCGAAGTGCCTCGTCCTTGTCCAGGACGAGCTGCTCGAGGCTCGCCTGGAAGTCGGCCATGCGAGCGCGCAGGGCGGGATCGGACGCCGCGAGGATGCGCACGGCGAGAAGGCCGGCGTTGCGCGCACCGCCGACGGACACGGTGGCGACCGGAACGCCGGCGGGCATCTGCACGATCGACAGCAGCGAGTCCAGCCCGTCGAGGTACTTCAGCGGCACCGGCACGCCGATCACCGGCAGCACCGTCGCCGACGCCACCATCCCGGGCAGGTGTGCCGCGCCACCCGCGCCCGCGATGATCACCTTCAGCCCCCGGTCCGCCGCCTCCTTCGCGTAGTCCAGCATCCGGCCCGGCGTGCGGTGCGCCGAGTAGACCCCTACTTCGTAGGACACACCGAACTCGTCCAGGGCCGCGCCGGCGGCTTCGAGCACCGGCCAGTCCGAGTCGCTTCCCATGATCACGCCGACATCCGGCACGCCTAACTCCCTAGTGAATCCGGTAGCCGTCCAGCCATTCCGCGTGAGACAGCCAGTGCGCGGCGAGCCTGGCCCGCGGCCGCAGCTCGTCGATGTCCGTCCCGACGAGGTTGACGTGCCCCAGTTTGCGGCCTGGCCGCTCGCCCTTGCCGTAGAGGTGCGCCCGCGCGTCGGGGAACCGGGCGAACAGGTGGTGCAGGCGCTCGTCCGGGCTCATCTTCGGCGTCTCGGGCGCGCCGAGCACGTTCGCCATCACGGTCGGCGAGCGCAGGTTCGTCGTGCCCAGGGGGTAGTCCAGCACGGCCCGGAGGTGCTGCTCGAACTGCGAGGTCGCCGAACCGTCCATCGTCCAGTGACCGGAGTTGTGCGGCCGCATCGCGAGCTCGTTGATCACCAGCCCGCCGGGCGTCTCGAACAACTCCACCGCGAGCAGGCCCACCACGCCCAGCTCGGCGGCGATGCGCAACGCGAGATCCTGCGCCTCGTCGACCTGCTCGGGAGTGAGCCCGGGGGCGGGCGCGAGAACCTCGGTGTTGATCCCCTCTTCCTGCACCGTTTCGACCACGGGCCACGCGGCACCCTGTCCGAACGGTGACCTCGCGACCAGTGCGGACAGCTCACGACGCATGTCCACGCGCTGTTCGACGAGCAGGTCGGTGCCACCGGCGAGCAGTTCGGGCACGAGTTCGCGCGCTTCGTCGGCGGAGCCGGGCATCCACACCCCACGGCCGTCGTACCCGCCCTGCGTGGCTTTGAGGACGACGGGCCAGGAGTGTGCGGCACCGAACTTCAGCACATCGTCCACTTCGGACACAGCGGTGTAGGGCGGGCACGGAAATCCCGTGGCCGACAACCGTTCCCGCATGACCAGCTTGTTCTGTGCGAAGGCCAGCGCCTCCGGCCCAGGACGCACCACGACGCCCTCGGCGGCCAGCGTGCGCAGATGCGGGCCGGGCACGTGCTCGTGGTCGAAGGTCAGGACGTCGACCCCGGCCGCGAACGCGCGCAACGCGTCGAGGTCGGTGTGATGGCCGATGGTGACCTGACCGGCGACGAGACCGGCGGAGTCGTTCTCGTCCGCCGCCAGCACCCGCAGCGACTGACCCAGCGAGATCGCGGCCTGGTGTGTCATCCTGGCGAGCTGGCCGCCGCCCACCATGCCGACTACGGGAAGCCCGGTGCGAGAGTCCATGATGAGCTCACCTTAACCGCAGCTCACGCACGGTCAGTCCGAGGATCCCGAGTGCCGCGGCGAGTACGTAGGCGTTTCCGGGAAGTGACAAGATCGGGCCCCAGCCGAACTCGGTGGTGCCCCCGTTCGGCACAAGCATCACCACGGAACTGGCGAAAAGCACGGCCACCGCCGCCGCGTGCCAGGGCCGTCCCCGCACGCAGAGCCACGCGATCAGCGGCACCGCCCAAACCCAGTGGTGTGTCCAGGAAACCGGCGAAATGAGCAACCCGAGGAACGCGGTCACCAGCAGCGCGCCCAGGGCGTCACCACGGCCGTGCAGCCGTCGCACCAGCCACACCGCCGGGACCGCCAGGAGTGCCCCGATCAGCAGGGCTCCCATCGGTGTCCACGAGGCGTCCCGGGTGAACCTGCTGAGCATGCCGTTGACGGACTGGTTGAAGATCCAGTGCACGCCACCGACACGACCCGGGTCGAACCCGGCGGCGGTCCAGTAACGAACCGCGTCCCCGGGCGCCAGGACGAACATCAGGCCTTGGAGCAGGACGAACGTACCGAGCGCGCGAAGCCCGTCGCGGGTGCGGCCGATCACGAACAGATGCGCGACGAAGATCAGCGGTGTCAGCTTCACCGCGGCGGCGATGCCGGTGAGCACCCCGCGCCCGCGCGCCCCCGCGGGGCCGAGCAGGTCCACGATCACCAGCGTCATCAGGATCAGGTTGATCTGTCCCAGGAACAGCGTCTTCCACACCGGTTCGAGCGCCAGCGCACCCACCGTCACCCCGGCCAGCGCGAAGGAGCGAAGGGGGGAACAGAGCCGGATCACGATGGCCAGCGACAGCATCGACGCGGCCGACACGACACCCCAGACGAGCCCGGGCGGCAACGCCGCCAGCGGCACGAACAGCAAAGCGGCGGCCGGCGGGTAGGTGAACGGCAGCGCCACCCACGACGGGAGCGCGGCCAGCCGCTGGAGGTCGTAGAGCGGTTCACCATGCAGGAAGGTCAGCGCGCCGGCCCGATAGACGGCACTGTCCGCGCCCAGCCGCCAGCCGTTCGACCAACCGACGACGCCGACCGCGAGAGTCATTAGCACAAGCAGCGCGACAGGAAACGCGTTGCGGGGCGGCCAACCCCACCGGACCGGAACTCGGCCGTTGTCGCTCAGGCGGTGCGTCCAATCAGCCCGTCTGAGCGGGCCTGACCCCTCGTCACTCAGCTGGTCCTCCGGGACTCCCCGCGAGCGCGGCGTTCCGCCGCTGCCGTAACAGGAACCAGCGGGTGCACAGCACCACCGCCAGGACGAACGGCATCAGGATGTAGGCGTTGCCCAGTACTCCCTGCCAGAACTTCCAGTGCAGTTCGATGTTCCGCCCGTTCGGCAGCAAGAGCAGGACACAGCTGATGAACACCGCGATCACCGCGGCCGTGCCGAGCCAGCGCCGCCACGCGGTCGCGAAAGTGGTCTGCGGGAGCCGCGAGACCAGCAACACGATCAGCGGAACCGCCCAGACCCAGTGGTGCGACCAGGAAATCGGCGAGGCGAGCAGCGTGAAGAACGCGCTGACCAGCAACGCCGCGAGAGCCTGGCCGCGCCGGTGGAAACGCAGCACCAGCCACACCGCGGGGATCGCGAGCAGCGCACTGAGGCCCAGCGCCGCCTTCGACGCCCACGGCGCCAGATCGGTCAAGCGGTTCATCAAGCCGTTCAGCGACTGGTTGCCCGCCCAGTGCACCGGCCCGATCCGCCCGGTGTCGTAGATCGTCTTGGTCCAGTAGCGGATCGTGTCGCCCGGGATGAGCAGCAGCATGAACGCCTGGAGGCCGACGAACGTGGCCAGCGCGCGGACCGCGTCACGACGCTTGCCGGTGAAGAACAGGTGCGCGACGAACACGAGCGGAGTCAGCTTCACCGCCGCGGCGATCCCGACCAGGATTCCGCCCGCCCGCGACCCGCGCGTGGTGACCACCAGCACGTCGAGCACCACCATGGCCATCAGGACCAGGTTGATCTGTCCGAGGAAGATCGTGCGCCAGACCGGTTCCAGGCACAGCATCAGCACCGAAAACACCAGCGTCGCGCGGGCGGGCGAGGACCACCAGCGTGCCGACGTGGTGGGTGTCTTGGGCAGCGAGCCGATCGCGACGCGGATCACCAGCGCCATCGAGAGAACCGAGATCGCGGTGAGCATTCCCCAGGCGATCTGGGTGGGCACCAAGGCGAGCGGGACGAACAGCAGCGCGGCCGACGGCGCGTAGGTGAACGGCAGAAGCGCCCACCAGGGTTCGGGGGCGAGCGTGCTGGCGTCGTAGAGCGAATCGCCGTGGATCAGCGTCAGCGCCCCGGCGCGGTAGACGGCGCTGTCGACGCCGAGCCGCCAGTCGAAGATCGCGCCGAGGATTCCGATCATGATCGCCAGCACCGGAACCGCCGACAGCAGAAGGATCGACCTCGGACGCACGGACAGCCGGACCAACGAGCGTCGCAATGCCAGACGAGGGTGCGCAACGACCTCACGAGTGGCAGACACGGACTGCGTCACATCACCAGGAAATCACGAATCCGGTTCGCCCGTTCGGAGACCCCGGAATCCGCCCGCCTCCCGCCGGCTGCTCACGGGAAGTGGAGCAAGGTGGATTTACTACGGATAGTCCGTAGTAAACATCCCTTGCTCCCCAATCACCGCAGGTCAAAGGTGGCGGGGACGGGTGCGTTCGGCGGGGTGCCCTGATGCGCGGGTGACGACCGTTCACCAGGCTGGTGTGAGAGACGTTGCGCTCTCTGGGTCATCAATGGCACCGGAAGGTGACGGGTTGGCCGCTTTCCGCCACACTCGTTGTCGCCGCTACGCACTTTCGGGGAGGAAAGAGCAGTGTCCGCCGAACCCGCCGGTATCGATGATCAGAGTGATGCCGACCTGATCGCCTCGGTCCGGGCGGGAAACCTCACCGCCTACGGCACGCTGTACGAACGCCACTCCACCGCCGCAGGGAACCTCGCACGCCAGCTCGCGCGGTCGAGGGCCGAAGCCGACGACCTCGTCTCCGAGGCGTTCGCGAAGGTGCTCGACGCGATCCGCGCGGGCAAGGGACCCGACGCGGCGTTTCGCGCCTACCTCCTCACGACGTTGCGCCACACCGCTTACGCGAAAGCGAAGCAGGACAAGCGGATCGACCTCAGCGACGACATGGCCGCGCTCGGCGGTGCCGTCGAGACCCTGCGCGTGCCGTTCGCCGACCCCGCGCTGGCCGGCCTCGAACGGACACTCGCGGCGAAGGCGTTCGCCCGCCTCCCTGAACGCTGGCAGGCCGTCCTGTGGCACACCGAGGTCGAACGCCAGGGCCCGTCGGAGGTCGCGCCCCTGCTGGGCCTGAGCGCCAACGGTGTGTCGGCACTGGCCCATCGCGCCCGGGAAGGGCTGCGCCAGGCCTACCTCCAGGTGCACCTCAACCAGATTTCCGCCGAACGCTGCCGAGCGGTGGCCGACCGGCTCGGCGCGTGGACCCGTGACGGCCTGTCCAAACGTGAACGCGCACAGGTGGAGAAGCATCTGGACGACTGCGACAGCTGCCGCGCGCTGGCCGCCGAGCTCGCCGACATCAACACCGCCCTGCGGACCGTTCTCGCCCCCCTCGTGCTGGGCGGCGCGGCCTCCGCCTACCTGAAATCCACCGCCACGACGTCGGGCATGGCGTCGAGCGCCTCGATGCCCCCGAGCGCGAGCACACCGAGCGCGAGCACACCAAGTGCGAACGAGCCGGCCGCGAGCACACCGGCCGCGGGAGGATCGGGCGCGAGCGGATCGGGCGCGAGCGCGGTGATGAGCGGGCCACGGCAGTTCGTCGGACTCGCCGTCTCCGGCATCGCGATCGCCGCCGCGGTCGCCACGGCGCTGGCCACGGGCGGCCCCGCGACCGTGCCCGAGGCCGGACAACAGCCCGCTCCCTCGCCAGGCCCCGAACTGCCGACGCCCGCCGTGCCGCCCGCGGTTCCGTCGGTGCTCCCGCCCGTCGGCAGCCCCGTTCCCGGCCTCCCGGTCCCGGGAACTCCCATCACGGAGTTTCCGCCGCCGAACATCCCTCTTCCCGGCCTGGTCGTCCCCGGCAGCACCTCGCCCGGCGTCCAGCCGAGTTCCCCCGGACCGGGCACGACTCCGTCCGGCCCGTCCACTCCGGGTTCGCCAGGCGCCCCGGCACCAGGTGGGTCCCAGCCACCCGGGTCCCCAGCGCCTGGCGGTACGACCCCGCCCGGTTCACCGGAACCACCTGGGACGACCCCACCGGGCTCACCGGAACCACCCGGCACGACCCCACCGGGCTCACCGCAACCACCCGGCACGACCCCACCCGGCACGACCCCACCCGGCTCACCGCCGGGGCAGCCCGCGCCACGTCCTCCGAGGCTCGTCGCGATCGGGCCGCTGCGGCTCGACATCCAGGCCGCCGGCGTGTCGGTCCGGCTCGCGCTCACGATCCGCAACGACGGCGGAACGACCTCCGCGGCGGTCGCCGCGAAGCTCACGCTCCCGCCGGGGATCCACGCGATCGCCCCTGGGTGCCCGGTCGGCCGCGACACCGTGACCTGCGGTATCGACCATGGCCTCCGCCCCGGCGAGGCCGCCGTGCTCGCCTTGCGGCTGGTCGCCGACCCGGGCACCCGCGACGGCAGACTGACCGGGACGGTCACCGCGGACGGCGTCGCTCACGCGCTGGTGGACCTCCCCGTCTCGGTGGGCCACGCTCCACCTGTCACGGAAACCCCGTCCGATCCGCCGGCGACACCCTCCGCTCCGCCCGAGACGAGCAGCGAAAAGACCTCCGCACCGCGATGAAACCGGCCCGGCGGGCAGGAGTAGCGTCGGCCGCATGGTGGGTCTCAACACGATGCTCGGCCTGCTGCCGCGGCCGTTGCGGTCGCTGCTGATCAAGCATCGTGAGCTGCTGAAGTTCGCTACCGTCGGAGGAATCTGCTTCGTCGTGACGAACGTGGTCACCTACGGGGCGAAGCTCACCGTGCTGACCGGCCGGCCGATCACCGCTCTCGCGATCGGCGTCCTGGTGGCGACCGTCGTGTCCTACGTGCTGAACCGGGAGTGGTCGTTCCGCACCCGGGGCGGACGTGAACGTCACCACGAGGCGGCCCTGTTCTTCGTGATCAGCGGAATAGCCGCGGGACTGAACGAGGTCCCGCTCGCCATATCGCACTACCTGCTCGGCCTCCGCACGCCGTATGTCGGGCTGCTCACGCAGGAGATAGCCGATTACGTCTCGGGCATCATTCTGGGCACCCTGGTAGCGATGGTCTTCCGCTGGTGGGCCTTCAAGAAATGGGTGTTTCCCCAGGAGGGGGCACGAACCCGGATGGTGCGGGCCACGATGCCACCGGTCGCGGAACGCGACGAACGAGCCGCCTGAACCACATCCCGCCCGCACCCGGCCTGTCCAAGTGCGCGGGACTCCGCCATTGGCAGGTAATCGGGCCTCCGTACACTACTTCGGTGACCGTTGTGGAAAGCGTGCTCTCGCACACGCCCGAGCCGTTGCGCTCGGTCTTGATCAAACATCGGGAGCTGCTCAAGTTCGGCATTGTCGGGGGAACGACCTTCGTGGTCGACAACGGCGTGTGGTACATCCTCAAACTCGGTGTCCTGGAACCGAAACCGACCACCGCGAAGGCGATAGCCATCATTGTCGCGACCATCGTTTCCTACATCCTGAACAGGGAATGGTCGTTCCGGACCCGGGGCGGTCGCGAACGTCACCACGAGGCCGCGCTGTTCTTCGTGATCAGCGGCCTCGCCGTGGTGATCAACCTGATTCCGCTGTACCTGTCGCGCTATGCCCTGCACCTCGAGGTGCCCCACGTGAACCGCTGGGTGCAGGAGATCGCGGACTTCGTCAGCGGTTCGATCATCGGCATGCTGCTGGCGATGGCGTTCCGTTTCTGGGGCTTCAAGAAATGGGTCTTCCCGGACGAGCTGGGCAGGCGTCGCCGCGACGCCACCGTCACCCCGCTCCACCCGGTCGATACCAGCCACGAGTGACACCCGGCCGCGTGTGCGCTAACGCGGCACTCGCTCCGAGGGCCAGCGCACTTCCGGCGGCACGTCGCCCGGTCCGGGAGCACGCAGGAAGAGGCTGAACACGGCGGGCCTCCGGCTCGACAGTTCGAGTCGTCCACCGTCGGCCTCCGCGAGAGCGCGGGCCAACGCTAGCCCCACCCCGGTCGAGCCTCCTCCGGAGAACCCGCGCTCGAACACGTGTGGCACCAGTTCGTCCGGGATCCCGGAGCCGGTGTCGCTGACCTCGACGACCACGGTGCCTTCGGCCTCGCCCCGTCGCGCCGCGAGTGTCACCGTGCCGGCGCCGTGACGAAAAGCGTTGTCCAGCAACACCCCGACGACCTCACGCATGCGCCCCGGAGTGGCCCTCGCCATCAGCCCCTCCGCGATCCTCAGTCGGAGGTTCCGTCCTTCCACGCGCAGGAGGTCCCGCCATTCCTGCGCGACCTCCGGCAGGGTCTTGGCCAGATCGATGGCTTCGGTGTCGACCTCGGCGGCGGCACGGGCGGCGGCGAGCAGTTCTTCCAGGGCCTCGGAAAGCCGGTCAGCCTGCTCCTGCGCGGCTCTCGCCTCCTCCGCGACATCGCCGTCACCGACGATGACCAGCGATTCCAGGCGCAGTTGCAGCGCCGTGAGCCTGCTGCGCAGCTGGTGCGAAACGTCACCGACGAGCTGGCGTTCGCGCTGGACCAGCAGCGCGAGCGCATGGCCGGAGGTGTCCAGTGCCTCGGCGACCATGTCCAGTTCGCCGACCCCGTAACGGCTGGGGTCCGGCCGGAAGTCTCCGCCGCCGAGTTTCGCGGCACGCTCCGCGACGTGCCGTAGTGGTTTCGCCAGTCTTCGCGCGGTCACCGTGGCCACGACCGTGCCGATGCCCACCGACAGCACGACGAGCAGAAGCACCGCGAAGGTCACCGTGGTCTGCCGGGACCGCAGCGGAGCCGACGGGATCGCCACCGAAAGCTTGCCGCCTCTGGCCAGATCCGCCGAGCCGACCACCACGTCCGTGCCCGGATCCGCGCCCTCGGTGACCTTCGGGTGGCTCGGCAGGTCGACCGTCAGCTGTCCGCCGTTGGGGATGAGGATCGCGACGCCTGCCACGTCCTCCTGGCTGAGCGTCCCGTCCGCCATGGCACTGTCCAGGTTCGCGGCGATCTGCGACGCGCGCTCGGACAGGTCCTCCGTGCTGATGCTCTCCACCAGCTTCCAGGCCGTCACGCCGAGCGGGATGCCCAGCGCGGCGGCGGTCACGGCGACGGCCAAGAGGATGGCGAGGAGGATGCGACGGCGCATGGAAGGTGCCTAATCGACGTTGAACCGGAAGCCGACGCCACGCACGGTGGCGATCCGGCGCTCACCGTCGCCCGAGTGGATCACCGCCCCCTTGCCGTCACCGGTCACCGACAGCTTGCGGCGCAACCACGACATGTGCATGTCGAGCGTCTTGGACGTCTTGGACTCCAGTTCGTTCCATACCTCGGCCAGGATCTCGTCGCGGCTGACCACCTGACCCGCGCGGCTCATCAGCACCCTGAGCAGCTCGAACTCCTTGTTCGCCAGCTGGATCTCGCGGCCGTCGACGGTCACCAGGCGGGCCGCGAGGTCCATCCGCACCCCACCGGCGTCGAGCACGTCAGGAGCGCGACGGCGCAGCAGGGCACGGATCCGGGCGAGCAGTTCGGCCAGCCGGAACGGTTTGGCCACGTAGTCGTCGGCGCCGGCGTCGAGGCCGACCACGAAGTCCACCTCGTCGGTGCGAGCGGTGAGCATCAGCACGGGCAGCTCGGTACCGCTCGCGCGAAGTCTGCGGCAAACCTCCAGGCCGTCCATTCCGGGCAAGCCGAGATCGAGCACGAGAAGGTCCACCCGGTGTTCGGAAGTCGCGTCGAGTGCCGACGGGCCGTCACCGACCACCTGGACGTCGTAACCCTCCCGTTGCAACGCGCGCGACAACGGCTCCGCGATCGCCGGGTCGTCCTCGGCGAGTAACACCACACTCACCTGCCCAACTCTACGACCGATCCCCGTGACACCATCGTCGCGTGCCGGATGACCTGACGCTCGCCACCCGCCTCGCCGAGGTGGCCGACAAGATCACGACCGCGCGCTTCCGCGCTCGCGACCTCCGAGTGCGCAGCAAGCCGGACCGCACCCCGGTGACCGACGCGGACACGGCCGTGGAAGACGCGGTGCGCGAGGTTCTGGCCGCCGAACGCCCGGGTGACGCCGTCGCCGGTGAGGAGCGCGGAGGCTCGACTCGGTCTTCGGGCCGCACCTGGCTGCTGGACCCGATCGACGGGACCAAGAACTTCCTGCGTGGTGCGCCGGTGTGGGCGACGCTCATCGCGCTGATCGAGGACGGCACACCGGTGCTCGGCATGATCAGCGCGCCGTTGCTGGGCCGCCGTTGGTGGGCATTCCGGGGCGAGGGTGCCTGGCTTCGTGACGCCGCGGGCGAACGCGCGATTTCCGTGTCGGGAGTGTCGTCACTGGCTGACGCCTATCTGTCGACGACGCACCTGGGCTCGTGGACGGAGTACCACTCGCGAGAGGCCTATCTCGCGCTCACCGATGCCTGCTGGGAAAACCGCGCGTTCGGGGATTTCTGGTCACACTGTCTCGTCGCCGAGGGCGCGGTGGACCTCGCGGCCGAGGCGATCGTGAACCCGTGGGACGTCGCGGCGGTTCAGGTGCTGGTGACGGAGGCGGGCGGCCGCTTCAGCGACCTGTCCGGTCAGCCGCGCTTCGACGGCGGTTCCGCCCTTTCGTCCAACGGCCTGCTGCACGACGCCGCGCTCGACATCCTCAAGGCGTGAGGTTTGGGAGGAAGGAGCGTTTACTACGGACTATCCGTAGTAAACGCTCCTTGCTCCACAACGAGGCGTCAGGGCGCGGTGACCGGGAGGAGGCCGACGGCACCGCGGGCGACCTGGGACCAGGCGAGCCTGCCGAACAGGTAGTGGCAGGCGACCTGCTCGTTGGTGAACCGCGCCCAGTCGTAGCGATTTCCCTGCTCCCGCCAGAAGACCTCCCACACGGGCGCGCCTTCCTCGGACTCGTCCACGCGCAGCAGGCACCAAGTGTTGTCCGCCTCGGCGCCGATCGAGACCACTTCGCGCGGCACGCCGATGCTTTCCAGCCACCGCACGATCGTTTCCTTGTTCACGCCCGCTCCTCGAAGGTCACGTCCGCCAGATATCCCAGGGTGACCAGCTCGTCGGCGGAGTAGACCGCCCGGTAGCGGACCCCTCCACCGGGCTGACCGAACCAGCCCGCGGACAACGCCTGCCACATCGGCACGTCCTGCAGGACCCGATACCGCCGGTACCCGGCGTCGCGCGCGGACGGCGGCAGCGACCGATGTGCGAACGGCGTGCCTTCGGGCGCGAAGACCCGCCCGCGGATATCGCCGAACCGGTCCAGGAGGGTGCCTTCCACCAGCACCTGCGGCTCGCCCTCGTCGATGCCGCCCTCGGGGTACAGCTCGCCGGGAGGCCAGGCGTACTCCGCGACTCCGTCGCGAAGCCCGACCAGAAAACGGCGGTCCCAGTCCCGCTCGGGCAGACCGCCGAGCGGATCGTGACCTTCGAGCACAGCGGCCGGTGGCGACGTCGGGGGCGAGGCGAGGCGCCGGAGCCCGGCCTGGACCTTCTCCAGCGCGCCGGAGGATTCGATCAGGTCGGACCGGGGGTGATCATGCGGCGGGAACCGCAGCCCAGGCGCGTAATCGACGTCGGAGGGTGGCACGGGAAGCTGCCTCGCCGGACGATCGGACGGTACGGGCAGATGCCCGATGGGAAACATGTGCACCAGGAACAGCGCGACGACCGATTCACGTTCCTGGCGTGGCGTGCCCATCGGCGGAACCGGCCGGGCTGGCTCCGGCCGTGGCACCGGCGAAGGCTGCGGCACCGGTGAGGGCTGCGGCACCGGCGACGACGGCGGCACGGCATACGGCCGTGGCTGTGGAGGTGCGGCCACGAAGGGCCGGGGCGGTGGCGCACTCGGTGGCCGCACGGGAGCCGGCACACCGGCAACACCACCCGCCGGCACCCCCGGACCCGAAACAGGTGGCGCGACCGGCCCCACCGGTGGCGGACCGCTGAAGGGCGGCGGCGCTGTGGGGCCTGGCGCGGCACCCGGGGGCGGTGGCGCGATGCCCGGTACGAAACCCGGGTTCCGCACCTCCGGTGGGGGCGAGTAGCCGGCATCGGCGAATCCGGACGCGACCGTCACGCCGGGCACCGGTGCCCGCAGGCCCGACGGCGGCGTTGCCACGTCATCGAACCCTCGCGAATCGAGAAAACCGCCGTAGGGCCCGGAAGCGGCCGGGGGCAGGTGAATGGGGCCCGTTCCGGCGTCGGGAGCCGCACCGAGGGCGGCGGGCTCCGGCAGGTGCCTCGGAGTGTCCATAGTGGACCCCAAGAATCCGGCGGCGCCGTCACCGGCGTGGTCGACGGCGGGCAGGGCGTGGCCGACCGTGCTTCCCACCGCCCCGGCCGGGACATCGACGGCGCCACGAGCGTGACCGGTGACGTCGTTGGCCGCCCCCAGCGCCACGTCGGCCAGGCCGGGACGGTCTCCCGTCCCCCCGGTCACGGGGCCGAGAGCATGCCCGGTGAGATCAGCGGCCGGCCTGACCGTATCCGCCAAGGGAGTCATCAGGGCGTCACTGGCGGACAGCACGTGGCCCGGCACTCCGGTGACGGCGCCCAGCAGGCCGGTCTGGCCTTCCTGGGTACGAACGCCGGGGTGAGGATCGACCAGCGGGCTCACGTCCAACGGCCCGCCCCCTGGTCCGACCGCCGTGGCCAAACCCTGCGTCAGGGCGGACAGATTGGTCGCCGTGCCTCTCAGCACGGTGTCCACCCCGAGCAACGCCGACGGATGCCCGGCCGACGCGGCCGCTTGGGCGGCGTCGGTGTTCTTGGCGGCCTCGACGAGGTGGCGGACGATCTCCACCTTCGCCGCGGCGACCTGGTCGGCCGCGTGGTCCAGCCGGTCGGCCGCGGCTCCCGCGCCCCGGACGGCTCCCGTCAGGACCCCTTGATCCGGATCCACATACCCGGACCAGAGCGTTCCGGCGGCTTCGGCGGCGGTGCCCGAAAGGGCCCCGACCCCGCCGGTCGCGGCGTGGTCGGCGTCACTGGCGAGACTGGTGAGCCTGCTTTGGGTATCGCGCCAGGCGCGCGCCTGTTCGCGGAGCTTGTCCTCGTCGGCCTGCGGCCACGCCGCACCCGTCGCCGAGGCGACTCCGGCCAGTTCGTCCGGGAGTTCGATGCCCATCGGCTATTCCCTGGCCGCGTCACTGATCGCGTTCTCGGCGGCTGAGTCGCCCTCCTGGTAGCGCCGGGCGGCCTCGGCGAACGAACCGCCCACATGGTCCAGTCCCGTGGCGAGTCCCCGTACCTGGTCCGCGACCCGCCGGGCCGGCTCCGCGTGCGCGGCGGCGAAACTCCGGCCTACCACGTCATGGCCCCAGGCCGTCTCCGCGCGCTCCAGCGCACGGTCGAGGTCGGCGGCGATCTCACCGGCGCGATCGACCAGACTGGCGAAGTCACGGGCGCGTGCCGCGAGCCGCCCGGCGTCGGCCTCGAACCCGCCGCTCACCGAGAACGCTCCCGAAGCCAGTTCTCGTCCTCGAAACTTTCCTCGTCGGCAGGGGGCTTTTCCGGCGGTGTGATCGCACCGGCGTCGAGGTCCGCGGTGCCGAACAGCAGCGCCTGCGGGTCCGTCCCCGCGGGCAGCGCCGGGGCCAGCACTTCGGCCGCCTGGCCGAATGCCCGCACCGTGGCCGAGGCGGTCGCCCGGACGATCTGCTCGGCCAGTTCGGCCGGCCGGTATCTCCGGTACGCGCCTTCGTCGATGACCAGGCCGGTCAAGGTGCCGCGGGGGCCTACCGTCGCGGTGATCAAACCGTCCGGATCGGCGGCCGAGGCGGTGACCGACGCCAGTTCCCGGTGCACACCCGCCAGCCGGTCACGGCTGCGCCGGTAGTCCGCGAGCAACTCGTCGACCTGTGCCTGATGCTCGGTCACGGCGCCCTCCCCTGGGTCGGTACGGCGATCGGCTTCGAGTCTGACGCGGAAGGCGACGCGGCGGTTCCGCCAACCCGAACGCTACTTCGCCAGCGCCCGGACCACCCGTGACGGGCTGGGCCTGCCGAGCCGCCCCGCGATCCACACGCTCGTCTCGACCAGTGCGCCGAGGTCCACACCGTGCTCGATGCCCAGGCCGTCGAGCATCCAGATCAGGTCCTCGGTGGCGAGATTGCCCGTCGCCGACTCGGCGTAGGGACATCCGCCGAGACCACCGGCCGAAGAGTCGACAGTGGACACTCCCTGGCGGAGCGCGGCCAGCGTGTTGGACAGTGCCTGGCCGTAGGTGTCGTGGAAGTGCACGGCCAGCGACCCGGGGCCGATTCCGGCGTCACCGAGCGCGCCGAGCAGACGCTCGACCTGACCCGGCGTGGCCACGCCGATCGTGTCACCGAGGGAAAGCTGGAAACAGCCGAGAGCGAGTAAGCGCTTACTCACGCGCACCACCCGGTCGACGTCCACCGCGCCCTCCCAGGGGTCGCCGAAGCACATCGACAGGTACCCGCGCACGCGCACGCCCGCGTCGAGCGCCCTGGCCACCACCGGTTCGAAGCGCTCGAACTGTCCGTCCACAGTGGAATTGAGATTGCGGTGCGCGAAGGTCTCGGTGGCGCTGGCGAAGATCGCGATGTCCGTGCGCCCCGCCGCCAGCGCCCGCTCCAGACCGCGTTCGTTGGGCACCAGTACCGGATATTTCACGCCCTCACGGGGCTTGAGCCGCGCCAGAAGTTCCTCGGCGTCGGCCAGTTGCGGAACCCACTTCGGCGAAACGAAGCTCGTCGCCTCGAGCACGGTCAGCCCCGCGTCCGCGAGCCGGTCCAGGAACTCGGCCTTGACTTCGACCGGCACGACGGTCTGCTCGTTCTGCAACCCGTCGCGCGCCCCGACCTCCCAGATCGTGACCCGGCCAGGCAAACCGGCCGAGGGGACGGTTTCCGGCAACCCCAGTTCCCTGGCGCCCATCAGCGTTTTCCGCGTCCGCGCGGCATTCCGTCCGCCGGGCCGGCGAAGTCGTCGTAGGGGTTGTCGTTGACCTCGCGGTAGATCAACGTGTGCACGCGCTCGACCCGGGGGATGTCGTCGAAACGCAGCGGCTCGTCCGAGGCCGACTCGATGATCAGCGTGCCGCAGCCGAACAGCCGGTCCACCAGGCCGTGCTCGAACTGCACCGAGTTGATCCGGGTCATCGGGATGTCGATGCCCGTGCGGTTGAGCACACCTTCGCGAGCGATCAGCCGGTCGGTGGTGACCACGAAATGCGTGGTGCGCCACCGCAGCAGCGGCCCCAGGAACAGCCAGCAGACCAGCACCACGCCGACCACGGCGATGGCGATCAGCGACACCGAACCCCATGGCGCGGCGGCGGTCCGGGCCAGGGTGGCGAGCCAGCCACCGAGCCCGAGCACCACGACGAGCCAGAAGAGCGGTCCGATCAGCATCTTCGCGTGCGGGTGACTGTGCACGACGACCTGTTCGTTCTCGCTGAGCAGATCCTCCGGAAATGCCATGGCGTAACCGTACTCTGAGCACGGCCGGATGCACGCCACCTGGCGGGATTTCCCCCGGAATCTCCGGTGTCCGGCAGCGCCCGCTAGCCGGCGCGGACGTGGACGACATCGCCCGCGAACACGGTGTGCCGCCGACGATCCTGGCCGAGCACGATCAGCTGACCCGACAGGTCGATGTCCACGGCCTCGCCGGTCAGCGTCGCCTCGCCCGGCAGGAGAACCCGCACGGGCCGGCCCAACGTCTCGCAACGCGCCCGGTACTCACCGAGCAACCCGGCGCGGTCGAGGTCCCCGCCCGCGGAGCGCCAACGCTCCTCCCGTTCCGCCAGCGCCCTCAGCAGGAGCGCGGCGATCTCCGTGCGGTCCGTGGTGCGCGCGCCCTGCTCGGCCAGCGAGGTAGGCGGGAGGGCACCCGGGCCGGGTTCGACACCTGGACCGAGCGGCCGCACGTTGAGTCCGATGCCGAGCACCACGGCAGGCCCGTCCGCGTCGACCGCCTCGGCGAGGATGCCGGCGCACTTGCCCCGCCCGGGACCGGCCAGGACGTCGTTGGGCCACTTCAACGCCGCGTCGACGCCTAGCTCACTGGTGAGATCCGTCACCGCGAGACCGGCCACGACGGCCAGCGTGCCGAGGTCACGGAAGGCCACTCCACCGGGCTTCAGCAGCACACTCACGTAGATCCCCGATCCCAATGGTGAGCTCCACGTGCGCGCCCGCCTGCCCACCCCGGCGGTCTGTTCCTCCGCGATCAGCACGGTTTTGTCGACCGCTCCCCGTGCGACCGCGTCGCGCAGGTCGGCGTTGGTCGAACCAGTGCTCGGTACCACGTCGAGCACCCGGTAGGGCGGGATAAGGTCCGTACGAAGGCGTGCGGCGTCGATTCCGGGCATGACGGAAGGTTAATAACCTGTCGATGCTCCGTTCGTTGGGCACGAGTGGACTCGCGGTGCGTTGTTCACGATGGTGGGAGGGTGGAGATTCGGTTCCGGACCTGGGCACGGGGTGCCGCGGGGCGCGCGCTGATCGCTCTGGGCATGGTCGCGGTCGTGGTGGCCGGCGGCTGGTTGTTCATGCGTCCGAGCGTCACACGGACGGTGCTTCCCGCGGCCGTTCCCGAGAACCCGGGCGCCGCGGCCGGCCAGTCCGGGCCGTCGGCACTCCAGGTCAGCGCACCCGTACAGGCCCAGGCCCCGCAGCAGCAGGGCGCGAACGCGCTCCAGGCATGGGCGGCGAACCTGAGCGGCCCCCTCGACATTCCCGAGCGAGCGCTGATCGGCTACGCCACCGCTGAGTTGACTCTGCGCCGGGAACAGCCGGGCTGTCACCTGTCGTGGGTGACCCTGGCCGGGGTCGGCAAAGCCAGTTCCGACCACGGCCGCTACGGCGGGGACCAACTCGGCCCCGACGGCACCGAGAGCAGGCCACTGGGCCCGACGCCTCTTCAGGGCGCCGCCGGCGAGGCCGCCGCCGACCAGCGCGGCGGGCCGATGCAGCTCACCCAGCAGCAGTTCAACCACGCCGGGAACATCCAGTCCGTCGACGACGCGGCGATCGCCGCCGGCCGTGCGTTGTGCGCGAAAGGTACCGACCTCCAGGTGGGTCAGGGCTGGTGGAACGCGATCGCGGCCTACCGCGACTCACCGCTGTTCCGTCAACAGGTGCTGGGCAACGCGCAGCTCTACGCGACGCTCTCGCTGGCTCCCGCGACCGCCTCGGCGCCATCGGCCCGCGCCATCCGTTTCGCCCTCGACCAGATCGGCCTGCCCTACGTCTGGGGCGGAAACGGCCCCAAGGCGGGGGCGGCGGGATTCGACTGTTCCGGCTTGAGTTCGGCTGCTTACCAGAGCGCGGGAATCGGCCTTCCGCGTACCGCCGATTCCCAGTTCCGGGCCATTTCCGCGGTACCGGGCGGCGAACAGCCGAAAATGGGTGACCTCGTCTTCTACGGTAACGCGGCCACGTTCATCCACCATGTCGGGATCTACCTCGGCAACGGACTGATGATCAACGCGCCGACCGAGGGAATGGCGGTGCAGATCGCCACCTATCACGTCCGTGGTGACGATTACGTGGGTGCGGGCCGGCCCGCCAATTGACCATTACCGCGTCCTGTGAACGCGTGTCCCCACGACCTTTCAGCTCGTGCGGAAATGCTCCTCCCAGGTCAGGGTTCCGGCGTCGATGTCCGCGCACACGGTGCGGATCCAGTTCAGTTCCGCTTCGATGACGCCCTCGGTGTATTGGTGTTCCAGGAGGTACAACCGGGGAACCCCGTGGCGCACCGATTCCGCGATCACCCGTCGCGTCCCGGCCAGCCGGGTATCGAGTTCTTCCGCACGCTGGCTCAACTGTCGCCGAGCGTCGTACGGGGAGAGCAGGTAGAGAAACGAGACCGCGGCGGGGAACGACGGGAACTCCGGGTTCGGCGAGGCCAGGCTCTGCCGCAAACCGGCCAACAACGCGTCGCGGCCGCGCGGCGTCAACGCGTAGACCGTGCGCTCCGGGTGGCGGGTATCGCGTTCGACGGCGTGCACGTCGATCAGTTCATCCCGGGCGAGCCTTTCGATGGCCGCGTAGAGCCCTGAACGGTTGCGCACGTTGACCACCATGTCCACGCCGCGTTCCTTGATCAGTTGCTGCATGCGGTAGACGTGCATGGGTTCCCCGGCCAGCAGCGCCAACACCGCCATCACGACCGGCGACAGTTGCCCCTCACCTTTCATAGGATGTAGCGTACTAGTCCGTTACGTACTATCGCAGACCCGGGGGAACTATGCCTACGAGCGGGCCGAAACGACCGCAGGCGGGCGGTCTACTGTCGATACTGCTGGAGATCGCCATCTCCATCGGCGGGTACTACGTGCTGCGAGCCGTGGGCATCGACGTGTTCTGGTCACTGACCTTGCCGGGTATCGGCGTCGCGATCGTCGCGGTCATCGCCACGGTGCGCCGCCGGCGCGTCGACATGCTGGGTTTGCTTGTCCTGTTCGAGGTCGCCGCCTCGCTCTCGCTCGTGCTGACCACCCACGATCCGCGCATCGCCGCCATTCGCGGCCCTGTCTACGTGTCGATCGGCGGCTTGTTCTGCCTGGCCACGCTGGTGCGTAAGCAGCCGATAACCGCGGTGACCACGTCCTCCCTGGCCAGTTTCGGGGATCCGGCACGGGCCAGGGCCTTCGAGTCGGCCTGGCGTGCCGTACCGCGGTACCGGCTGATCATGCGGGCGCAGACCGCGGCGATCGGCCTGATCCTGCTCACCGGCTCCACCATCCAGGTGGGAATCCTTTACGCCCAGCCGCTTTCCGACGTCGCCCACGCGATCGACATCGCCAACATCGTCAACACCGTGATGTGGGTGGCCGAGGTCGCCGCCGCGGTCGGTTTCATGGTGCCGGCCAGGCGAATCGTGCTGTCGATCGTCGATCGCCCGCGAGACTCGGTTGCCCCGAAGTGACCGAGCCACCCGACCTGCCTGCTTGATGCGACGCCGAGGTGACCGCGTCGTGCGATGCCGGGTCCTCCTCACGCGCGGGCAGGCGCACCGCACCGACCTCGATCGTGACAGGATTCTTGGCGTGAAGCGGATTTTGCTCGTGGCGACCGGTGACGTGATGGCCTACCGCCGCCACTCCGGGCAACAGGGTGTCGCCTCGGGAGCCGAGTTGCTTGCCGCCGCCGGAGAGTCCACTTCGGACGTACACGTCGAAGACGTGATGGCCGAGCCCAGTTGGGACACCTCGCCCGCCACGATGCTGTCACTGGCGCGGCGGGTGCGCACGGCGCTGCTGGACGACGGTTTCGACGGTGTGGTGGTCACCCACGGTCTGGACACGCTCGAAGAGACCGCGTTCCTCACCGACCTGATGGCCGGAGACGCGGTCGCACGCGGCGGGATCGTCTTCACCGGCGCCCGGCAGTGTCTGGACGAACCCGGTGGGGAAGGCCCGGGCAACCTGGCCGCCGCCATCGCCGCCGCGCCACGAACCCGCGGCTTCGGCGCGCTCGTCTGCTTCAATCACGAACTGCATGCGGCCCGGTGGGCGACCTTCACCGACGCCACCCGTGCGTCGGCGTTTTCCTCGGCGCCCTACGCGCCGCTAGGCCGGGTCACGCCTTCCGGCGAAGTCGTCACCAGCGCGCAGGAACGTCCAGCACGGCCACCTTACGTGCGAGGCGCACCCGAATCCGACGTGGCGTTGATCAAGACCTACCCCGGAATGACGCCGATGTTGCTGACGGCTGCGGCCGACGCCGGTGCCCGGGGGATCGTGCTCGAAGGCACCGGCGAAGGAAACGTTCCCGTGGAGCTGTTCACCACCATCGGCGAGGTGACCGAATGGGGCATTCCCGTCGTCGTGGCGTCCCGCGCTCGCACGCACCCGTCGGCTCTCGACGATCCCCACGACGCGAGCGGCCTCGCCACGAAGATCGGCGCCATCGGCGCACGGGGGCTCAGCCCGGGACATGCCCGCGTCGCCCTCATGGTCGCGCTCGGCGCGGGCGGAGTGGAAGCGGTGCGCACCTGGTTCTCCGCGCTCTGACTTGTTTCCCGTCCTCCTCGATCGTCCCGATAGGACAGTCACCTGCTGGACACACGACGGTAGCGCGCGGTGGCCAGCGGGGCGAAAATCCCGATCAACGCGATACAGCAAAGGATCGAGTAGAGCACCGCGTGTTCGGAGGGCCAACCCGTCGGCGGGGTCCCGAAACTGTTGCCGAAGAGCTGGCGCGTCGCGTTGATCACCGCGGTGAACGGGTTCCACTCGGCGATGGTCCTCAGAATGCCCGGCAACGTGTCCAGCGGCACGAACGCCGACGAAATGAACGTGAGCGGGAACATCCAGATGAGGCCCGCGCTCTGCGCCACCTCGACGCTGCGGGCCAGCAGGCCGATCAGCGCGCCCACCCAGGTCAACGACCAGGCGAACAACAGGATCACCAGGTAGGCGCCCACCGCGTCGACGAGGCTACCGCGAATGCGCCAGCCGACGACCAATCCGCACAGTGACATCACCACCAGCGCCACCACGCTGATCACCAGATCGGACGTGGTGCGGCCGAGGATCACCGCGAGCCGTGACATGGGCAGCGAGCGGAACCGGTCGATGATCCCGCGCTGCAGGTCGTTGGCGAATCCGATCACGGTGAACGCCGAATTGAACGCCACGGTCTGCACGAAGATCCCGGCGATCAGGAACTCCCGGTAGGCCTGACCGCCCGCGGCGCCGCCGATCGCGCCACCGAAGACATAGGCGAACAGCAGCACGAACATGATCGGTTGCACGGTGGCGGCCATCAGCCAGTCCGGGTTGCGCCGGACGTTGACCAGGTTGCGCCAGGTGATGACGCCACCGTCGGAGATGCCCTTGGCAAGCCCGTTCATCGAGATTCCCCGTTCGCTTCGCCGGCCTCGGCACCGTGACCGGTCAGTGCGAGAAACACGTCGTCCAGACTCGGGCGGTGCAACGCGATGTCGTGCACCGTGATGTTGTGCGCGTCCAGCCTGCGCAACGCCTCGATGAGCGCCTTGGGACCGGTGTCCACGAGGATCTCGGCCCGGCGCGCGTGCTCGTCACAGAGCGGTTCTCCGGTGCCGACCTCGCGGAGGATCTCCTGGACGAGGGGCAGCTCTCCGGCGGAGTCGACCACCAGTTCCAGCCGCTCGCCGCCGGTCCGGGCCTTGAGCTCGTCGGCGGTGCCGCGCGCGATCACCCTGCCCTTGTCGATCACCACGATGGCGTCCGCGAGCTGGTCGGCCTCCTCCAGGTACTGCGTGGTGAGCAGGACCGTGGTGCCGACCGCGACGAGTTCCTTGATGACATCCCAGGTGTCGAGCCTGCCGGCCGGATCAAGCCCGGTCGTGGGCTCGTCGAGGACCACCACGCTCGGCTCGGCGACCAGCGCACCGGCCAGGTCGAGCCGGCGCCGCATCCCGCCCGAGTAGCCCTTCGCCGGGCGGTCCGCGGCCTCGGCCAGCCGGAACCGGTCGAGCAGTTCCCGCGCGCGGGCCCGCGCGGCGGCCTTCTTGCGGCCGTAGAGCCGCCCCACCATGTAAAGGTTTTCGAAGCCGGTGAGATTTTCGTCGACGGCCGCGTACTGTCCGGACAGCCCGATCGCACGACGGACCGCGTCGGGCTCGGTCAGCACGTTGTGCCCCGCCACCATGGCGTCGCCGGAATCCGGGCGCAGCAACGTGGTCAGGATGCGCACCATCGTGGTCTTGCCCGCGCCGTTCGGCCCGAGCAGGCCGAGTACCTGGCCGGACGGGATCTCGAGGTCCACACCGTCGAGCGCACGGGTGGCCCCGTACTGCTTGACCAGCCCGCGCACTTCGACCGCGAGCGCGCCGGGTCGTGTCATCGTCCGCCGCTCCCCTCTGGAGGTTCACGGCCAAGGTAACGGCACCTACCGACAAAAACCTCCTGGTTTTTCCCTGACCCGGTCGAGCACACGACCAGTCACTTTCCGTGTCCGGGCCGCCTGCCCCGCAGCGCCAGAGGACCGTTTTCGGCGCGGCTATTGCGGTTGTTGTGGAGCAAGGAGCGTTTACTACGGATAGTCCGTAGTAAACGCTCCTTCCTTCAGTTACTCAACGTGAGGCAGGAGGCCCTGATCGTGAGGGCGGCGTCGGTGGTGGGCAGGCACAATCGAAGTCATGACCGAACGAAAACCGCCCGGTGTCAGCATCGAGTCCTGGGTCGAGCGGCAGATTCGCGAGGCACAGGAAGCGGGCCGCTTCGACAATCTGCCCGGTGCGGGCAAACCGCTACCCGGCCTCGGCCTGCCCTACGACGAGTTGTGGTGGGTCAGGCAAAAGATGGCGAGTGAGGGGCTTTCCGCGGAGGCGGCGCTGCCGACTCCGTTGAGGCTGCGCAAGGAAATCGAGCGGTTGCCCGAGACGGTCCGGCCGCTTCCCACCGAAACCGCGGTTCGTGAGGTCGTCGACGAACTGAACAAACGGATCATGGATCACCTCCGGGCCCCGTCGGGACCCCGTGTCCCGGTCCGGCCCGTGGACGCCGACGCGGTCGTCACGACGTGGAAGGCCGAGCACGCCAAGAGACGGCCCGGCCCTACCCCCAGTGCGCCACGCACCCCGCCTCGGCGCCGTTTCTTCCGGCGCCGCAAGGGGTTCTAGGAGACCAGCTTCGCCAGGACAGGATGGCGCTCGAGCGAAACCGTGCCCCGCACAATGGATTCCTTCACCAGCGCCGCGACCCTGCCGGTGAGCACCGTGCCGACCGGGCTGTCGTCCGCGCTGACGAACTGGATGAGCCCGTCGTGGCGGCCGAGGCTCACGCACTGGGTGAAGTAGCGGAAGCGCAACGGTTTCGGGTCACGGCCGGCGAGACGGTCCGCGAACGCGCCGACGGCCTGCGCGGCGGTCGGCAGCCCGGTCGCGCATGCCATCCGCAGTTCCTGCCCGTCCGGCCGCCTCGCCGCGGCCGCGTCACCGATGGCGTAGACCTCCGGATGAGACACCGAGCGCAATGTCTCGTCGACGATCATCCGGCCCGCCGGGTCGACGGCGAATCCGGCGTCACGTGCCAGTTCCGGCACCCGGAACCCAGTGGTCCAGATCACAGTGTCGGCGGCGACGTGCCCGCCGTCGGACAGCCGCACGCCGTCCGCCTGGACCTCGCCCACCCGGACCTGGTCGGTGACTTCGATGCCGAGCCGCGCGAACGCGCGTCGCAGGTAACGGCGGCCGTTCTCGGAGAAGGCGGCACCGAACCGGCCACCGGTCACCAGCCGGACCTTCAGGCCAGGCATGGTTTCGGCCAGTTCCGTCGCGGTTTCGATCCCGGTGAGGCCACCACCGACCACCGCCACGACCCCACCTTCCCGGACACGCTCCCGAAGACGGGCGGCCGACGCCGCATCGGCGACGGTGTGAGCATGCTCGGCCGCACCCGGCACGGAATCGAGGTCGGCCCGGCTGCCCAGTGCGTAGAACAGGGCGTCATAGCCCACCGTCTCCGGGATGCCGTGCAGGCGGACGACCCGGTTCTCGGCGTCGATCCCGATCACCTTGCCGACCACCAACTCGACACCGGTGCCCCGCAGCAGTCCGGCCAGCGGCAGTTCCCGCAGAGCCTGCCCGGACGCGAGCTGGTGCAACCGCACGCGCTCGACGAACCGGTCGCCGGCGTTGATCAGAGTCACCCTCGCGTTCGTTCGCTTGGCGGTGAGCTTGGCGGCGAGAAGCCCGGCGTAACCACCGCCCAGTACCACGATGTGCGTCATGTTGTTCTCCCTTCTGCGCGGTCGAAGGGTGAACCGGCGAAGGACCCGGTCCGTGACATCGAGTGGCGACCGTCACACCCGCTGACCGGCCGCGTAGGCCAGTTTGTCCGGGTTGGCGACGGTACGGACGGCCACGATCCGCTCGTCGACGATCTCGGGAACGATGATGTAGGCGAGCGCGCCGGCTTCGTGCAGGGCGATGGCCGGGTCGCCGTTCACCGAGGCGACCGACATCCGCATGGCTGCCGCACGCGGATGTTTGGCCAGGCCGGCGAGCAGATGGACGACCCGCTCCCGGCCCCGCACCGGAATCCGCGCGGCGGCGGCCTTGCCGCCACCGTCCGCCCAGGCCACGACATCGGCGGCGAGCAACCGCTCAAGGCCCGCGAGATCGCCCTCGACCGTCGCGGCGAGAAACCGTTCCACGATCTTGGTCCGCTGCTCCGAGCTCGGGGTGAAACGTTTGCGCGGCTCGCCCACGTGCTCCCGGGCGCGGCGGTACAACTGCCTTGCGTGGGCTTCGTCGACATCCAGGATCTCCGCGATCTCGCGGTGGCTGTAGTCGAAGGCTTCGCGCAGCACGAAGGCGGCCCGCTCCGGCGGAGTCAGCCGTTCCAGCAGCGTCAGCATGCCGAGGGACACCGTGTCGCGTTGTTCCACGATCTCCAGTGGCCCGAGCTCGCTGGTGAAGACGGGCTCCGGCAGCCACGGCCCGACGTAGACCTCACGGCGGGCGCGCGCCGACGTGAGCCGGTTCAGACAGAGATTGGTGACCACCTTGGTCAGCCAGGCCTCCGGCACCGTCACCGAGTCGCTGCGCCGCCACCGGAGGTAGGCGTCCTGAACCACGTCCTCGGCTTCGGACGCCTCACCGAGCATGCGATACGCCAGGCCGAAAAGCCGTCCTCGCTCGGCCTCGAACCTGCCGAGCTTCTCGGTGTCCACATCGCCCACACTCCCAGCAAACCAGATGTCCGCCGGAATATCGTGTCCCCCTTCGTAGGGCAGGCCCTACCTCGATCACTCGTGCAGGGCCCCGTGATCAGCGGTGATCCACCTGGAAAGGTCCGACGCGACGGACAAGGAGTTCCGCGTTGACCAAGAAGAATCTCACCTGCATGGCCGCCACGGCCGCTTCGGCCGCGCTTTTCTTTTTCGGTGTCGGGTTGCACCCGGTCGCCGCGCTCGCCTGGCTCGCGCCACTGCCGATACTGCTTCTGGCCCCTCGATGCCGGGCGAAGACGGCGGCCGCTTCGGCCTTCGCCGCTTCCCTGCTGGGCAGCACGAACAGCTGGGACTACTTCCTGCGTTCGCTGTCGATCCCGCTGCCGGCCGCACTGGTCATCGTTCTCGGCAGCGCCGCGGTGTTCGCCGCGGCCACCCTGGTCTTCCGTGCGCTGCTCGCCAACGGCAGGCCGCTGCTCGCGGCGATCGCCGTGCCGTCGATCTGGGTGACGGCGTTGTACGGGGCGTCGCTGGCCAGTCCGACCGGTGTCATCGGGACCCTTTCGACGACACAGGCGGACTTTCCCGCGGTCATCCAGGTCGCCTCGATCACCGGCGCCTGGGGAATCGAATTCCTCGTCATCCTGGCTCCGGCCGCCCTCGCGGTCCTCGCCGCACCGGGCATCCCCGCTCGTGCCCGGCTCCGCGCTCCCGCGCTGCTCGCCGTGACACTCGCCGCCGTTCTCGGCTACGGTTTCGCACGTCTGTCCACTGTAGATGAACAACACCACACCCGGCGGGTCGCCGTACTCGCGCGCACGGACCGGCATTGGGCCGTCGATGTCGCGACACCTGCCGGCCGTGATCTAGTTCAGTCCTATGTGGACGCAATAGAGGGACTGCCGGATGGCGTCCGAATCGTCGTTCTTCCCGAAGGAAGCTTTGCCGCCGACGAGTCCAGCCTGCCCTTGCTGACCGGCCCCCTGACACAGGCAGCGCGCGCCAAAGGGACCGACATCGTCGCGGGCCTGATAGACCGCGAGAAGGGCGTCCGTTTCAACACCGCCCTGGACCTTCGCGCGACCGGAGCACCGTTGACCTACCGGAAGTGGAATACCGGCGGCGCGCCGGACATCGAACCCGGTCGTGATCTGTCCATTTCGGACGGTGTCGCGCTGGAGGTCTGCATGGACGTGAACTTTCCCCGCCCCAGCCGCGATTACGGCAGGCTGGGCGCCGGCCTGGCGGCGATTCCGGCGTCCGACGAAGACGTGGACGGCTGGCAGCACAGCCGCGCTGCTCTCTTGCGTGCGGTGGAAAACGGTTTCGGTGTCGCCTGGAGCGCGCAGCGCGGGATGCCGACGCTGACGGACGCGCACGGCCGGGTCCTCGCCGAGACGCACACCGGCGGGCCCTCTCCGTTCGCGGTGGCGGTCGCCGATGTGCCGGCCGGCACCGGCCCGACGTTCTACGCCCGGTCCGGCGATTGGTTCGCCTGGCTGTCCACCGGTTTGGCGCTGGTCACGCTCGCGGGTCTCCGGTTCTCCTCCGTGTTGTCCCCAGCTCCATGACAATTGTGGACAACCTGTGGACAACTTGTGGATCAGGCTCTGATCGCCTGGAGCGTGTAGGTGGCCGGAAGCCGATCGGGGCCCTCGCGGAGGCACCACTCTCCCAACGAGTCGACGACCATCTGGCCCGGTAAGGCGTTCCAGTGCACACTGTCGTGCTCGACGAACGCGGTCAGTCGGAGGCCGGCATCGAGCACTCCGGTGATGATCTCGCCGATGCCGTGGTTCCAGGTATGGCTGAGTCCGTGTTCGAGGGGCACATCGGTGGTGACGTAGGTGCTCGGGTCGTCGAACACCAGGGGCTCGGCGTGCTCGAAGTACGGGTACGTCAGGCATAGCTGCTGGTCGAGTGCCCACAACACCGGATGACCCTCACGAATGAAGAGCCGGCCACCCGGCCGAAGCAATCCGGCGACCACACGCGCCCAACGGGCCACGTCCGGCAACCAGCACAGCGCGCCGACACCGGTGTAGACGAGGTCGAACGACTCGCCGCCGAGCGCCTCGACCGCGTCATAGACGGAGGCCTCGACGTAGTCGATGTCCGCCCCGGACGCTTCAGCCAGCCGGCGCGCTTGCACCAGCGACTCGGACGAGAAGTCCAGCCCGCTCATCGTGGCCCCGAGCCGCGCGAGCGAAAGCGTGTCCGTGCCGATATGGCACTGAAGGTGCACGCCACGCAGTCCGGTCAAATCTCCCAGCCGGGGCTGGTCGAAACGCACCACGCGACTCAGATGCCGGGGATCGTCGACGAACCGGTCGAACTCGTACTCGTCGGACGCCGCGTGCACCGGTGCCCGCTCGTCCCACCTCGCCTTGTTGACCGCGACGTAGTCCTCCATGCCCGAGAGCATCACACCGCGCCCACAGTCCGTCGATCGGTTTTCCCGTCGGCCGCGGTGTCACCTGGTAGAGCATGGCGAGTCGGGGCGACATCAGGTCGCAGCCGATCCGGGCTCCTCTCGCCAAGCCCATCTGGCCGTCGAAGGTCCGATGGGCGAAAACGGTCCTTACGCTCCGCTTTTGCGTCGGCGAGGCGCTGCCGAGCGAGGCGGTGACGAGCGCATGTGGTCGCGCACCGGCGCCAGCAGACCGGCGAGTGCCTTGACGTCCTCACGCGACAGCGGCTCGAACAGCAGGCCGCTGACCACTTCGATATGGCCCGGGAGCACCTTCGCGAGCAGCGCGCGTCCGGCATCGGTGATGGTGACCGTGATGCTCCGCTCATCGTCCGGAGAAGGAGCACGCACGACCAGACCCGCCTTCTCGAGCAAACCCGCCTGGTAAGTCAGACCGCTACGGCTGTAGACGACACCGTCGGCCAGGTCGGTCATCCGGTGACTCCCCGTCGGCGAGTCACCGAGCCGGGCGAGCAGCTGGAACTGCACGTAGCTGAGGTCGCCGGCTTCGCGCAGCTGCTGCTCGACCGCGTGCCGGAGCAAGCTGGTCACCTCGATCAGGTCGAAGTAGGCACCGAGCTGGACGGGGTCGAGCGACGGCGGTGAATCGGGCATGACCGAAGTCTACTGCTTCGAATTCGAAGAGTACCGCCGGTCGGGACACTACGCCGGCCACGCCCTGAGGGCTTCGAGATCACACCGCAGATGCTCGCCGAAGCCGCCGAGTTGTCCGGGAATGTCGCCCTCGGGCCGCCCCGGTGACGACACCACCGCCCGGCCACGGGAGACCCAGGCGCCGGGATGAACCCGTCCACATAACGGCGGTGACGACCATCACTTGCTTCGAATTCAAAGCAGTAGTAGCTTCATCCTCAGTTGCTTCGAATTCCAAGCAACTTCGACCCCAGTGAAGGTGAGAACTCCCATGAAGGCAGTGCGTTTCCACGAGTACGGCGACCCCGACGTCCTGCGCTACGAAGACGTCGACCTGCCGGTGCCCGGCGCAGGCCAGGTCCGGATCCGGGTCGCCGCGACGTCGTTCAACTCCGTCGACGGCAACATCCGCGGGGGTTTCATGCGTGGCCCCATTCCGGTGGAACTGCCCCACACTCCCGGCCTCGATGTCGCCGGCACGGTCGACGCGCTGGGCCAGGGCGTTGACGGCATCGCGATCGGCGACTACGTCGTCGGTTTCCTGCCGATGGATCGCGACGGCGCGGCCGCGCAGTACGTCCTCGCGCCGGCCGAGGTCCTGACGCCCGCACCGAATCGCATCCCGCTGGCCGACGCCGCGGCCCTGCCGCTGGTGGGCCTCACCGCGTGGCAGGCGCTCTTCGACCACGGCAAGCTGACAGCGGGGCAACGCGTGCTGATCAACGGCGCCGGTGGCGCGGTCGGCGGCTACGCCGTGCAACTGGCCAAGAACGCCGGGGCCCACGTGATCGCCACGGCCAGCCCCCGCAGCAGCGCGGCGGTCACCGCCGCCGGCGCGGACGAGGTCATCGACCACACCACCACCAGCCTGACCGGCGCGGTGACCGAACCGGTCGACGTCGTACTCAACCTCGCACCGGTCGACCCGGCCGAACTCGCCGCGCTGGCCGGCCTGGTCCGCCCCGGCGGTGTCGTGGTCAACACGACGGTTTGGATGCCCGCGCCCACCGACGAGGAACGCGGCGTGCGCGGCATCGACCTGTTCGTCCGCAGCGACGCCGAGCAACTGGCGCGACTGGTCTCGCTGGTCGACCGCGGCGAGTTGCACGTCGCCGTCGCCGAGCGGGTGCCGCTGGCCGGGCTGCCCGCGCTGCACGCCCGCGCGGCCGAGGGCGCGGTACACGGCAAGGCCATCGTCGTCCCGCCCACCGCCTGACAGCGACGGCGGCGTCATGGCCGCGGCATCCGTTACGGGTGCAGGGAAAGTCCCTTGAGCGCCTTGTCGACCGCGTTACGGCCACCGTGCACCCCGATGCCGACCAACGCGAGTTTTTCCGTGGGCACCGCTTGGACAGCCGCCCGGTTGTCCGTGTCGTTCCCCGTGGCGAAAAGTTCCTCGGTGTACACGGCGACATCGAGTTCGCGGTCGACGGCCTTGCGGTGCGCCGCCCGGAGTGCGTCCGCGTCCGCCACGTACACCAGCACCGGTTGCCCGAACATGGGCAGGTACGCCTGCCCGGAGCCGTCTTCGTAGTCTTCGCCCACGGTTTCCGGGAACCGCGCCGCGATCCCGCTGACCATGAAGGCGGTCACGTTGAGGCGTTGCCAGGTGGCGAGGTCGTCCCGCACCACCACGGCGATCTTCGTTTTGGCTTGCACGGGGTCCAGGATGCCGCCACCGGACCCCGGCGGTCTTGAACGCTCGTGCGCGAACGGTGCGGGACAATGGCGGGCATGGGCGATTGGGCGAGCTACTGGCGCGCCCCGGACCGGCCGCTGGAAACGATGCACGCTCATTTCGAACGGCACGTGTATCACCGGCACAGCCACGAGACCTACTCGTTCGGATTCACCGAGTCCGGTGCACAGGCGTTCACCTGCCGGGGCGCGGCGCGCACCAGCGCGACCGGAATGGTGATGGCGTTCAATCCGGATGAACCGCACGACGGGCACTCGGCGATCGAAAACGGCTTCACCTACCGCATGATCCACCTCGGCATCGAACTGGTCACCGGAGCACTCGCCGACGCCGCGGAACGCCCGGCCGGCCTGCCGCTGTTCGCCGAACCGGTGCTGCAAGACCCGGTGCTCGCCATGGCGCTCCGCCGTCTTCACACGACGCTCGAAGGCGAGAGCCGACTGGCACAGGACGAGGCTCTCGGCGACGCCGTGCGTGCCCTCGTGCGCCGCGGTTCCACGCGCCCGCCTCGCTCCCGCGCCCGGAGCGTTCCGGCGGGCGTCGCGCGAGCACGGGAGTTGCTCGACGCCGCGTTCGCCGAAGATCTCCGCGTGGACGAACTGGCCGGAGTCGCCGGGTGCAGCCGGTACGCGGTACATCGTGGTTTCGTCGCCGCCTACGGCTTCGCGCCAAGCGACTACCAGCGACAGCTCAGGCTCCGCGCGGCCCGAGGCCTCCTCGCGGCCGGCCAGTCAGCGGCCGAGACGGCGGCTGCGACCGGGTTTGCCGACCAAAGTCATCTGACCAGGTGGTTCAAGCGTTACTACGGCGTCACCCCGACGGTCTTCCAGGCCTCCGTCCGCCCTTGACCGAATATTCCACACTGGTTATATTTCCCATATGGCATCAACGTTCGCAGTGCTGGCCGAGCCGCGGCGACGGGAAATCCTGGATCTCCTGCGCGGGGGTGAGCGACCGGTCGGCGACCTGGTCGACCGGCTCGCCCTGACCCAGCCGGCGGTGTCGAAGCATCTGAAAATCCTGCTCGATGCCGGTTTGGTCGACGTACGCCGGGACTCCCAGCGCCGGTACTACCGGCTCCGTCCGGAGCCGCTGGCGGAGATCGACGAATGGCTCGCCCCCTACCGGCGTCTGTGGCAGGACAGCTTCGACGCCCTCGAACGTCATCTCGATGCCATGCCCGACACCACAAAGGAGTCCTGAATGGACGCGGAACTCGACACGACCGGCGGCGACGCGGTCCTTCGCTTCGAGCGGCGCTTCGCGCATCCGGTGCACAAGGTCTGGCACGCGATCACCGACCCGGCCGAGATGGCGCACTGGTTTCCCGCCGCCATCGAAACGGAGTTGAAGGCGGGGGCGAAGATGCGATTCGTCTTCCCGGACGAGGCGCCGATCGACCTCAAGATGACCGAGGGCGAGGTCCTCGAATTCGACCCCCCGAAGGTGTACACGTTCCGCTGGAACGCCGACGTGCTTCGCTTCGAACTGGTCCCGGACGGCGACGGCTGCCGCCTGTTCTTCTCCCAGACCCTCGGCGGCGGGCCGATCGGACGGCTCGCCGCGGGACGCAACGCGGCCGGCTGGGATACCTGTCTGGAAACGCTCGCCGGGATTCTCGACGGGAACCGCGACGCCGTGGCGAACGGCGACTCGCTCCAGGCGATGCGGCACTACATCAAGAAGTTCGAACTCGACCGGCCCGAGATCGACGGTGACGAAATCCGTTTCGCTCGTGATGTCGTGTGGCAGCCCGCCGACCGTGTCTGGGAACTCCTCACCGGAGGGGAACCGGTCAAGCGGGGCGCGCTTCCCCCGGCGTCGGCCACCGGCAGCTCTGTGCCGGCCGGTCCCGTCACCGCGGTCGAGGCTCCCCACCTTCTGGAATACCAGTTGCGGCGCGACGGCGAACCGGCCGGACGGGTGCGCTGGGAGATCATCGACGACGGAGCGCTCGGCGTGCGGTTGGAACTCACCCACACCGGGCCACCCGCGTCCCGCCTGGCGGCGCTCGCCAACTGGCGGCGCTACCTCGACAAGTTCTTCGACTCCCTGTTTGCCGGCGAAAACGACGGACCGGACGCCGGGCACTGAGTCTCAAGCCACAAACGCCGGTGCCCGACAGTGATTAAGCTGCGAATTCATGAGCAGCGCGACGGAACCGATCGGGACGCCACCGGACGAGGAACCGGACATCCACACCACGGCGGGCAAACTGGCCGACTTGTACCTGCGCTACGAGGAAGCGGTGCACGCCGGGTCGGCACGGGCGGTGGAGCGCCAGCACGCGAGAGGCAAGAAGACCGCTCGTGAACGGATCGACCTGCTGCTCGACCCCGGTTCGTTCGTCGAACTCGACGAGCTGGCCCGGCACCGGTCGACCAACTTCGGGCAGGAGAAGAACCGCCCCTACGGCGACGGCGTGGTGACCGGCTACGGCACCGTCGACGGCCGCGCGGTGTGCGTGTTCAGCCAGGACGTCACGGTGTTCGGCGGCTCGCTCGGCGAGGTCTACGGCGAGAAGATCGTCAAGGTGATGGACCTGGCGATCAAGACGGGCCGGCCGATCATCGGCATCAACGAGGGCGGTGGGGCACGCATCCAGGAAGGCGTCGTGTCGCTCGGCCTCTACGGCGAGATCTTCCGGCGCAACACCCAGGCCTCCGGCGTGGTCCCGCAGATCTCCCTGATCATGGGCGCGAACGCGGGCGGGCACGTCTACTCCCCCGCGCTGACCGACTTCGTCGTGATGGTCGACCAGACCTCGCACATGTTCATCACCGGCCCGGACGTGGTGAAGACGGTGACCGGCGAAGAGGTCACCTTCGAGGAACTCGGGGGCGCCCGGACGCACAACACCAAGTCCGGCAACGCGCACTATCTCGGCAGCGACGAGGAAGACGCGATTTCCTACGTCAAGGAACTGCTGTCCTTCCTGCCGTCCAACAACCTTTCGGAGCCGCCCGTCTTCGACGCTCCCGAGCCCGCGGGCGAGTCCATCGCGGACGGCGTGACCGAATCCGACCTCGAGCTGAACACACTGATCCCGGACTCGCCGAACCAGCCCTACGACATGCATGAGGTGATCACCCGTGTGCTCGACGACGGCGAGTTCCTGGAGGTCCAGGAGCTGTTCGCGCCGAACGTGCTGATCGGGTTCGGCCGGCTGGACGGGCACAGTGTCGGCGTCGTGGCGAACCAGCCCACGCAGTTCGCGGGCTGTCTCGACATCGACGCGGCCGAAAAGGCGGCGCGCTTCGTCCGCACCTGTGACGCGTTCAATGTGCCGGTGCTGACCTTCGTCGACGTGCCGGGCTTCCTTCCGGGCACGGACCAGGAGTGGAACGGCATCATCCGGCGTGGCGCGAAGCTGATCTACGCCTACGCCGAGGCGACCGTTCCGCTGGTCACCATCATCACCCGCAAGGCCTACGGCGGCGCCTACGACGTGATGGGCTCGAAACACCTCGGAGCGGACCTGAACCTGGCGTGGCCGACGGCGCAGGTCGCGGTGATGGGCGCGCAAGGGGCGGCGAACATCGTCCACCGCAAGACGCTGGCGAAGGCCGCCGACGAAGGCAAGGACGTCGAGGCCCTGCGGGCCGAGTTGATCCAGGAGTACGAGGACGCCCTGCTCAACCCGTACGAGGCGGCCGAGCGCGGCTATGTCGACTCGGTCATCGTGCCCGCGCACACCCGTGGCCACGTCGCTCGCGGCCTGGCCGTCCTGCGCGACAAGCGCGAAACCCTTCCGCCCAAGAAGCACGGAAACATCCCTCTTTGACCGGGGCGGGTGTCCCGGTCAACGCAGGAGGGCCTGTTGTCCCCGGTACACAGGAGGCTGGCATGAGCGAACGTCCGTCGCTGCGGGTGGTGCGAGGCAATCCCGACGACGCGGAACTGGCCGCACTGACGGTCGTCCTGGCGGCCGTGGCGGCGGAGTCCGCACGCCGGGCACCGGAAAGGCCACGGCGGCGTTCGTGGTGGGCCGACCGGGCCGCCATGGTGCGCCGGCCGCTTCACCCCGGCGAGGGCGCCTGGCGCGCTTCCTCGCTGCCTCGGTGAAAATTTCCTTCAGCACGCTCGCGTTTCCCCAGGTGCGCCCGGGCGCACCTGGTGTGGAGACCTGAGGCCGAACCACTCTGGAACACGGCCCTGACGAGACGGCCTGAGCAGGAACGATGCCGAATCCGTCGCGGGCTCCCGCACGCGGACGGCGCGGCTCGGCGCGCCACGAATGCGTAACGACCTCCGCGTAGCGGCCGCCCGGCCGTCGACGCCACCACTCCACTTCGATATATTCCACATGGAATAAACGACGTGGATCCTTCCGAGAGGAGCGATTGGTGGCTTCGTCGAATCAGCCGTTGACCGCGCTGGCGATGGCCGTCCTCGAACTCCTGCACGAGCGTCCGATGCACCCCTACGAGATGACCCAGGTGATGCGCCAGCGCCGGACGGACCGGCGGGTCAAGCTGCGGCCGGGTTCGCTGTACCACACCGTCGAACGGCTCGAATCGCAGGACTTTCTCGAGGTCGTCGACACTCAGCGGCAAGGACGCCGGCCCGAACGCACGGTCTATGGCATCACGGAGCTCGGACGGGACACCTACGCCGAACAGGCCCGCGAAATGCTCGCCACGCTGGCGCCGGACTACACGCCATACCCGATGGCGTTGGCCGCGGGCACCGAGTTGTCCCGCGAGGACTTCCTCGAACAACTCGGTCTCCGGGTGATGAACCTGCGCCAGCAACTCGCCGCGGACAAGGTGGCCGTCGACCACCTCCTCGGCGAGGACCTGAACCGCATGTACTGGGTCGACTTCGCCTACGTCAACCACCAGCGGAAGTCCGAACTGGAGTGGACGGAGAAGCTGATCGAGGACCTGGAGTCCGGCCGGATCACCTGGCCGGACGAGAAACCGGAGCAACGCCCAGAACTGTCCATTGTGGAGACCAAGGACGAGACGGATGACCAGGCAAGCTAACCCGTGGAGCGCACTTCTCGCGCTGTGCGTCGGATTCTTCATGATCCTGCTCGACACCACCATCGTGGCCATCGCGATTCCGTCGATGGTGACCGGGCTGCACACCGACCTCAACTCGGTTGTCTGGGTGCTGAGCGTCTACCTCCTCACCTTCGCGGTGCCGATGCTGTTCACCAGCAGGCTGGGCGACCGGTTCGGCCCGAAGCGGGTCTTCCTCGCCGGACTGATCGTGTTCACCCTGGCGTCGCTGTGGTGTGGTCTTTCCAGCAGCGCCGGCACGCTGATCGCCGCGCGCGCGGTGCAAGGACTCGGCGCGGCGCTGATGACACCACAGACGCTGGCGTTCATCACGCACCTTTTCCCGCCGTCGAAACGCGGTCCCGCGATGGGGCTGTGGGGTGGCGTCGCGGGCCTGGCCACGATCGCCGGCCCCCTTCTCGGCGGCGTGCTCGTGGACGGCCTGGGCTGGCAATGGATCTTCTTCGTCAACGTCCCGATCGGTGTGGCCGGGATGGTGCTGACCGTCCTGCTGGTGCCCGACTGGCAACCGAAGCACGCCCATTCCTTCGATGTCCCGGGAATCCTGCTCTCCGCCGCCGGACTCTGCCTGCTCGTGTTCGGACTCCAAAATGGACAGTACTACGACTGGGGCAGGGTCTTCGGGCCGTTCACCATCTACGAGTTCATCGCCGCCGGGGTGGCGCTGCTCGCCGGATTCGTGGTGTGGCAACGGTTCAACCCGAAGGAACCGCTTCTGCCGCTGAGTCTTTTCGGCAACCGCACCTTCTCCGCCGGCACGCTCACCTCGGTCACCGTCGGGTTCACCATGACCGCGATGTTCCTGCCGCTGGTCATCTACATCCAGCAGGTGATGGGACTCTCACCGACCAAGGCGGGCCTGCTGACCGCGCCGATGTCCCTGCTGTCCGGCCTCGTCGCGCCGTTCATCGGCAAGCTGTCCGACAAGACCAACCCCAAGTACCTGGTGGTGTTCGGGTTGTTCGGGCTGGCGGCCGGACTCACCCTCATCGCGGTCATGGTGCGTCCCGACAGCGGCGCCTGGGCGATGGTGCCCGGACTGCTCGTGTGCGGCATCGGAACCGGGTCGGTGTTCGCGCCGATGAGCAACGCGACGATGGGCTCGGTCCAGCCCAAGCTGGCCGGTGCGGCGTCCGGCATCTTCAACACCGCCAGGCAGGTGGGTGGTGTGCTCGGCAGCGCCGCGACCGGCGTGCTGCTCCAAGCACGTATCGCCGCGTCGATGGCCGGTGAGCACGGCAACGTGGGCAAGGCGCTGACCGACGCCACTCGCGAGACCCTCATCCTGCCGGTGGCGGTACTCGTCCTGGGCATGTTCGCGGCCATGGCCATGCGGCGCGTCACGCCCCGGCATCAGGCCGAGAAGCCCGCCCAGCCGGAGCCCGCGATCGCGTAACCGGAGAGTCGGGAGGCGGTAGTCTGCGGCTCGTGCGCTTCGTACTCGCTTCCGCCTCCCCCGCTCGCCTCGCCGTGCTCCGCGCCGCCGGCATCGAACCGGACGTGATGGTCTCCGGTGTCGACGAGGATGCCCTGGCCGCCTCGGTGGCCGACCGGTCTCCCGGTGAGATTGTCACCGCGCTGGCGATGGCGAAGGCGGAAGCTGTCGCGGCCACCGTTGCCGACAGTGAGGCCGTCGTGGTCGGCTGTGACTCGATGCTTTCCATCGGTGGCGAACTGGTCGGAAAGCCGGGCGAACCCGAGATCGCGCGCAAACGCTGGGCCCAGATGGCCGGCGGCACCGGCGAACTGCTCACCGGCCATGCGGTCCTGCGGATCGAAAACGGAGGCCGCACGCGGCACGCGGTGGGCAGCCAGACTACGACCGTCCGTTTCGCCGACCCCGATCCAGTCGAACTCGACGCGTACCTCGCCACCGGTGAACCGCTCAACGTCGCCGGTGCTTTCACCCTCGACGGACTCGGCGGCTGGTTCGTCGAAGGCATCGACGGTGACCCGTCGAGCGTCATCGGAATCAGCCTGCCGCTCACCCGGCGCCTGCTCGCCGAGGTCGGCGTCAGCGTGGTGAAGCTCTGGCGCTCCTGAATCGATTCCGGTCCGAGAGCAAGACACCCGGGAGAGCCCCCCGGCTCGGGGTGAGGTAGGCGTGAGCTGCCTCTCAGCACGTGGGGACTACTCCGCCGTAAGCTCGGGTGAAGCCGTTCGGACCACGGGAGGTAGGGCGTGCCGCAGCAAGCGAATCATGGCGGATCGGTCACCAAGGTTCTCGTCGCCAACCGCGGCGAAATAGCGGTCCGGGTGATCAGGGCGGCCAAGGACGCCGGGCTCGCGAGCGTCGCCGTCTACGCCGATCCCGATCGGGACGCGCCGCATGTCCGGCTCGCCGACGAAGCGTTCGCGCTCGGTGGCGACACTGCCGCCGAAAGCTATCTGGTCATCGACAAGCTCATCGACGTCGCCAAGCGGGCAGGCGCGGATTCCGTGCATCCCGGCTACGGCTTCCTGTCCGAAAACGCGGACTTCGCACAGGCCGTGATCGACGCCGGGCTGACCTGGATCGGCCCGAGCCCGCAGGCGATCCGCGACCTCGGCGACAAGGTGACCGCGCGGCACATCGCGTTGAAGGCGGGCGCGCCACTCGTGCCCGGCACCAAGGATCCGGTGGACGGCCCGGAGGAAATCGTCGCCTTCGCCGACGAGCACGGCCTGCCGGTCGCTATCAAGGCCGCCTTCGGCGGCGGGGGCCGCGGCCTGAAAGTGGCCCGTACCAAGGAAGAGATCCCCGAGCTGTTCGAATCCGCGACCCGCGAGGCCATCGCCGCGTTCGGTCGCGGTGAATGCTTCGTCGAGCGTTATCTCGACAAGCCCCGGCACGTCGAAGCTCAGGTGCTCGCCGACAAGCACGGCACCGTGGTGGTGGTCGGCACGCGGGACTGTTCCCTGCAGCGCCGTCATCAGAAACTCGTCGAGGAGGCCCCCGCGCCGTTCCTGTCCGGCGAGCAGCGCCGGACCATCCACGAATCGGCCAAGGCCATCTGCCGGGAGGCGGGTTATTCCGGCGCCGGCACGGTCGAATACCTCGTCGGAACCGACGGCACGATTTCTTTTCTCGAGGTCAACACGCGGTTGCAGGTCGAGCATCCGGTTTCGGAGGAAACGGCGGGCGTCGATCTGGTTCGCGAAATGTTCAAAATCGCCCGCGGCGAGAAGCTGGACATCACCGAAGATCCCGAACCACGCGGCCACGCCATCGAATTCCGGATCAACGGCGAGGACGCAGGCCGGAACTTCCTGCCCGCGCCCGGCACCGTCACGAAGCTGGTCTTTCCCCAAGGTCCCGGGGTGCGGGTGGATTCCGGGGTGGAGACCGGCAGCGTGATCGGCGGCCAATTCGACTCCATGCTGGCGAAACTGATCGTCACCGGCGCCGACCGGCAGCAGGCGCTCAAGCGCAGCCGCCGCGCCCTCGACGAGCTCACGGTCGAAGGCCTGGCCACGGTGGTGCCGTTCCACCGTGCGGTGGTGCGGGACCCCGCGTTCGCCGAGTCTTTCACCGTCCACACACGCTGGATCGAAACCGAGTTCGACAACCAGATCCCGCCTTTCGAAGCCCCGGAGCCCGAGTCCGGTGAAGGCGCCGAGCCTCGGCAGACCGTGGTCGTCGAGGTGGGCGGCCGACGGCTCGAGGTCTCCCTGCCCGGTGACCTCGCGATCGGCGGCGGTAACGGCACCACCACGAAGGCGAAGCCGCGCAAACGCGCGGGCGGCTCGAAGACCACGGCCGGCGGCGATGCCGTGACGGCGCCCATGCAGGGAACGATCGTCAAGGTGGCGGTCGAGGAGGGCCAGCAGGTGGAGGCCGGTGACCTCGTGGTCGTCCTCGAGGCGATGAAGATGGAAAACCCCGTCACCGCACACAAATCCGGCACGGTCTCCGGCGTTTCGGTCGAGGTCGGCACCGCCGTCACGCAAGGCGCCGCCCTGCTGGAAATCACAGACTAGTTTCCAGGGCGTTTTCCCGGGCGCGGACGCTCATTGCCGCGAACGGGGACACGAACTTCGCGATAGGACCTAACATTGGTTCGTGGACTCCCCGGAAATCCGGATCGGTGACGCCGACCGCGAACAGGCACTGCACGCCCTGGGCGAGCACATGAGTCATGGCCGCCTCACCATCGACGAGTACGGCGAGCGCTCCGCCAAGGTCACCGCGGCGAAGACCAGGGGTGACCTGGGCGCGTTGTTCACCGACCTTCCGGAACCGCACCCCAGGTTCGGTACCGGCACGCCCACCGCCGAGCAGGCCGCGCCGGCGCCGGCCACCTCCACGCAGCCGGCCACCTGGACGGACCGGCCGCTGAACCAGCGGGCCGTGGCCGCGGGCGTTCCGCTGTTCTGGGTCGTCGCGGTCATCATCGGCGTCACCACCCACTTCTGGTGGATCATGGCCTTGCCGTTCATCCTCACCGCCGTCGGCCGGGGCCTGTGGGGCCACGAGTGGGAACACGACCGGCGAGCCGATCGCGAGCGTGAACGTGACCATCGGCGGGGTGATCGCGAGCGCGAACGTGAACACCGGCGCGATCTTCGCGACCGCCACCGTGGCCGCCCGTAGAATCGGCCTTGTGACCGCGGACATGCGGCTCAGCGACGCTGAGCGCGATGAGGCGATCGAGGCACTGTCCGAGCACGTCCGCACCGGACGGCTGGACCTCGACGAGTTCGGTGCGCGTTCGGCCAAGGCCAGCGCCGCGAAGACCCGCCGTGACCTGGCGCCACTGTTCGCGGATCTGCCGGCGCCGCGTCCGGCCGTGCTCGACGCCCCGGTCAGGACCGCTCCGGCTCGCCGCCTGTCCCCGGGCGTGGTACCGGTCGCCGCGCTCATCGCGGTCGTGTTGTTCTTCACCGTGGCCCGGGGGATATGGCTGGTGTTCCTGTTGCCCGCGGTGGCCGCGCTCCTGCTGACGAGCAGAAACCGATGAGTGCCGGGAACGGGAACCGGATGGAACCGGTCGAGATCAACGCGGGGGTCTATTACCTGCGCCAGCTTCGCGCCGACGACCTGCTGGACGACCGGCCCGCCCTCATCGAGGCCTTCGCCGACGCCGACCATCAGCGTTTCGTACTCAACTACCGGTTACGCAACACCGGGGAAGCCGACCGCTACATCGCCCGCCGCGCGGCGGAATGGGCGCGCGGAGAGCGATGCTCGTGGGCCGTCGCCGAACCGGTGACGGGCCGCCTGCTCGGCGAGGTCGGTCTCAAGGACCTCGATCGGGCCTCCGGCACCGCGGAGGCGACCATCTGGGTTCATCCGGCCGAACGAAGACGGGGGGTCGCGGTGACCGCGGTGAACGCGGCGGTGCGATTCGGGACGGACGCACTGGGCCTGCGAGAGGTGGCCTACCTCTATCACGAGGGCAACGACGCCTCGGCCGCGGTGGCGCGGCGGTGCGGTTTCCGTTTCGTCGATACCCTGGTGTCGCCGGACGGGCGTAAACTTCTCCGTTGTCTACGATCGACCCGATAGGGCTGTGCGAGCGGACACAATTCCTCGCACCGGCACCGTCTCTTGTGATGATCTGGGGACAGGTACCTGTTTCAGCGCCGAACGGGGGAAACGTGGCCGAGTCGAGCCTCTTCCTGACCCGGATTCTCGACGTGCTCTGTGACGGCGGCGACGAAATCGCTTTCGCCCATGGTAGCGCGGCCGTGACGTATCGGGACGCTTACGAAGCACTGAGACGGTTGCACGGCTTGCTGAAAAGCGAAGGCGTCGCACCGGGTGATCTCGTCGCCATTACCGGCGGAAACATGCCGGAAACCATTCTGCTGCAAATCGCGGCCCAGTTGCGGGGTGCCCGGGTGGCTCACGTCGAGTGTCCGGGCGCGCTCGGTGGCCTCAACCCCGACCACGTCGTCTCGGCCGACCCCGAAGACCCGCTCGTGCTCGGCCGGCGGAAATCCGCTCCGGCCGGCGCAGACGAGGAGGACTCGGTTCTGCCCCGCTCGGTCGAAACCCTCTTCCCCGCCGACGAGGGGCTCGTCTCCTACCGGGACGAGTACGAGGAGTTCGCCCGCACCTGCGCCGCCCATCCCGACGGCCCGCGCCGGGTGCTGCTGATCGCGCCGATGTCGCATCCCATCGGCAACCGCATCACCTGCAAGGCGCTGCTCTCCGGCGACACCGTGGTGCTCCACTCCCCCGAAACACCCGCCACGCAGGTGGGCGAGCCGTCCGTTCCGATGCGTGAGCCATCGGCCGGGGTCGCCCGGGTTCCCTGTGCGGGACGCCGTGTCCAGCGGCAGGCCCGTCCCCTGCCGGACAACCCGAAACCCGCACGCTAGGAGCCTTCTCCGCGAGTTCGCGCGCCCCCGCGATCGCGTCGACAGGGGCGCTTCTACCGTCACACGTTCCCGTCGGGGGGATGGGCGCCCTGCCGCCCCGACAGCGGACAAAGACAGCGCGCTCTGTGGTCACCCTGACAGCCGCGCCCTGTCGGCCCGGCCGTGCGCGGGCCTGCCTAGCCGACGGGTTCGGTGAGCCGGGCACGCGCCTCCGGAGCGTTGGAACGGCGGGCATCAGCGGCCTCGTCGGACGGCTGGGACTGGGAATCACGCTCCGCCGCCACTCGCGCGGTGTAGACCTTCACCTCATGCAGGATTCGCGCCTCCGGCCAGCCCAGGACGTCGCCCATCAGCCGCGCCACCTGCTCGGCGCAGTCCACGCCGCGATGCGGGTACTCGATCGAGATCCGGGTCCGCCGTGCCAGCACGTCCTCCAGGTGCAACGCGCCTTCGTGGCTGGCGGCATAAACGGCCTCGACGGCCAGGTAATCCGGAGCGTGCTCGATCGGACGCAGCAGTTCGGGCCGGTCTTTGGCCTGATCGAGCACCTCGCGCACGAGCGAGCCGTACCGGTCGAGCAGATGCCGCACGCGGTAGGGGTGCAGGCCCACCTGCGCGCCCAGATGGTCGGCCTGGTTGACCAGCGCGTGGTACCCGTCCGCGCCCACGAGCGGCACCTGGTCGGTGATGGACGACTGCAACCGGCCGGGCAGGTCCACTGACGCCGCGTTGACCGCGTCGGCGGCCATCACGCGGTAGGTCGTGTACTTGCCACCCGCGATCGCGACCAGTCCGGGGGCCACCCGGGCGACCGCGTGTTCCCGTGACAACTTCGAAGTCTCTTCGCTTTCGCCGGCCAGCAGGGGCCGCAGCCCGGCGTACACACCCTCGATGTCGTCGTGGGTCAACGGCGTGGCGAGCACGGTGTTGACGTGTTCGAGGATGTAGTCGATGTCGTTCTTGGTCGCCGCCGGGTGCGCGAGGTCGAGATGCCAGTCGGTGTCGGTGGTGCCGACGATCCAGTGGTTGCGCCAGGGTATGACGAACAACACGGATTGTTCGGTACGCAGGATGAGCCCCGATTCGGAGACGATCCGGTCCCGCGGCACGACGATGTGGACGCCCTTGCTCGCACGCACCCGGAAACGGCCGCGTGAGCCGGAAAGCCGCTGCAGTTCGTCGGTCCACACCCCGGTGCAGTTGATCACCGCGTTGGCGTCGATTTCGGTTTCCCGGCCGTCTTCCACATCGCGCACCCGCACCCCGGAGACGCGGTCGGCTTCGCGGAGGAACTCGACGACCTGGGTCGAAGTCCGGACCACGGCGCCGTACTGCGCCGCGGTACGCGCGACGGTCATCGTGTGGCGGGCGTCGTCGGACTGCGCGTCGTAGTACCGGATCCCGCCGATGAGCGCGCCGCGTTTCAGTGCCGGAACCATGCGCAGCGAACCCGCCCTGGTCAAATGCTTCTGCCCGGGCACCGAGCGGGCGCCGCCCATGGTGTCGTAAAGGAGCAGCCCCGCGGCGGTGTACGGGCGCTCCCAGAGCCGGTGAGTCAGCGGATAGAGGAAGCTCACGGGCTTGACCAGATGGGGAGCGAGCCGCGTCAGCATGAGCTCACGCTCACGAAGAGCCTCGCGCACGAGACCGAATTCGAGCTGTTCGAGGTAACGAAGCCCGCCGTGGAACAGTTTGCTCGACCGGCTGGAGGTGCCCGCGGCGAAGTCACGTGCCTCCACCAGCGCGACCCTGAGACCGCGGGTGGCGGCGTCCAGCGCGGTACCGCACCCGACCACCCCGCCACCGATCACCACCACGTCGAACTTGTCCTCACCCAGCCGCTTCCACGCTGCCTCCCTCGCGGCGGGCCCCAGCATCGCGTCCGTCACTCACGCCTCCTCGTCGATCCCCGGTCCTGCACGCAACCAGCATCGCACGCCCGGCGCCACCTCCGCCGACTTTGGTACAGGCGTTCCACTCGCGGAGAAATCAGCCTTGGAATGACGGCTACTAACAAGTAACGTGCACCGGGTGGTAAACGGCAACGGCGCCGGAGGCCGCCCGCCGCTTGCCCGGAGAAGCACGACCGACTGCAGGGAAGGGGCGGAATGAGTGCGGGTGGCATATTCGTCTGGGAGTTGCTCGGTACCGCGACACTGATCCTCCTCGGTAACGGCGTGGTGGCCAACCACGTGCTGCGAAAGAACAACGGGCACAACGCGGGCTTTCTGTTCATCACCGTCGGCTGGGGGTTCGCCGTGTTCGCCGGTGCGAGCCTCGCGTCGCCGAGCGGCGCGCATCTGAACCCCGCGGTCACACTGGGCCTGGCGATCGCGGGAAAGACGCCATGGAGCGAGGTCCCGGTGTACGTCGCGGGGCAGATGGTGGGCGCGATCCTCGGAGCCGTGCTGTGCTGGCTGACCTACAAGCTCCAGTTCGATGATCACCCGGAGCCCGAGAACACGCTCGGCATCTTCTCCACGGGCCCGCTGATCCCCAACAAGGCGTGGAATCTCGTGACCGAGATCATCGGTACGTTCGTGCTGGTCGCCTGGATCCTGCTGAGTCCCACGGTCAAGACATCGGGCGACGGCACACCCAGTTTCGGCAACTCCGCGCTCGGCTATGCCGGGGTGGCGTTCGTCGTGCTGGTCATCGGTACGTCGCTGGGCGGCCCGACCGGCTACGCCATCAACCCCGCCCGCGACCTCGGCCCGCGTCTCGCCTACGCGTTCGTGTTGCCGATCAGGGGAAAGGCCGACCCGAACTGGGGGTATTCGTGGGTTCCGGTGGTCGGGCCGCTCACCGGTGGCGCGCTCGCCGCCATCCTCTACCTGGCAGTGCACAACCTGACCTGATATGGGAGAGAACATGCCTTACATCGCCGCCGTAGACCAGGGCACGACGTCAACCAGGGCCATGATCTTCGACCACTCCGGTCAGGTCGTCGCCGTCGACCAGCAGGAGCACGAGCAGATCTTCCCGCGGGCCGGGTGGGTGGAGCACAACGCGGAGGAGATCTGGGAGAACACCCGTACCGTCACCGCGAGGGCGCTGGCCAAGGCCGATCTGACGGCCCGCGACATCGCCGCGGTCGGCATCACCAACCAGCGCGAGACGACTCTGGTGTGGGACCGCAAGACCGGCAAACCCGTCCACAACGCCATCGTCTGGCAGGACACCAGGACCGGCAAGATCGTCGAGGAACTGGGCGCGCTGGGCGGCGGCCAGGAGCGGTACCGCGCTAAGACGGGCCTGCCGCTGGCCACCTACTTCTCCGGCCCGAAGATCAAATGGATCCTCGACAACGTCGACGGCGTGCGCGAACGAGCCGAGGCCGGGGAACTGCTGTTCGGCAACATGGACACCTGGGTGCTGTGGAACATGACCGGTGGCCCGGAGGGCGGGTTACACGTCACCGACCCGACCAACGCCTCGCGCACCCTCCTGATGGACCTCGACACGCTGTCCTGGGACCACGACATCGCCGGTGAGATGGGCATTCCGGGGTCGATGTTGCCGGAAATCCGGTCGTCCTCGGAGGAGTATGGCAAGGTCCGCGAACGCGGCGTGCTGGCCGGAGTGCCGATCGCCGGCATCCTGGGCGACCAGCAGGCGGCCACCTTCGGACAGGCGTGCCTGTCCCCCGGCGAGGCCAAGAACACCTACGGCACCGGCAACTTCGTGCTGCTCAACACCGGCACGGAGAAGGTGATGTCGGAGAACGGCCTGCTCACCACGGTCTGTTACAAGATCGGCTCGAAGGACACGGTGTACGCGCTCGAAGGCTCCATCGCGGTCACCGGTGCGCTCGTGCAGTGGCTGCGCGACAACCTCGGCATGATCGGCAGTGCCGCCGAGGTCGAAGAACAGGCGCGGTCCGTCGAGGACAACGGCGGGGCCTACTTCGTGCCCGCGTTCTCCGGGCTCTTCGCTCCGTACTGGCGTTCCGATGCCCGTGGCGCGATCGTCGGGCTGACCCGGTTCGTGAACAAGGGGCACCTCGCGCGGGCGGTGCTCGAGGCGACCGCCTTCCAGTCACGCGAGGTGATCGAGGCGATGAACGCGGACTCCGGAGTCCCGTTGAAGTCGCTGAAGGTCGACGGCGGGATGGTCGTCAACGAGCTGCTCATGCAGTTCCAGGCCGACATTCTCGGCGTGCCCGTGATCCGCCCGGTGGTCAGCGAGACCACCGCGCTCGGCGCCGCTTACGCCGCGGGGCTCGCCGTCGGGTTCTGGGAGGGCGAGGACGACATCCGGAACAACTGGGCCCAGGACAAGGAGTGGACCCCGAACATGGACGAGGCTCACCGCGAAGCCCAGTACCACAACTGGAAGAAGGCCGTCACGAAGACCTTCGACTGGGTGGAGTGAGCGCCGCCGGGACGGGCGCGGTGCGACCCCCTGGTCCTCCCGCGCCCGCCCCGTCCGGAAACCACCGAACGGCAACGGCTTCCCCGATTTCCGTCTACTGTGGAGTTTTCAAACAGCCTGTCATGCCACGGCCAGCGACCCGTCGCCGGTCTGCGGCGCTCCCAGCGGCCTGACGCGTACCTGCGGCGCGGACCCTGTCCTCGGAGAACAGTCCGTAAGACCACGCAGGCGCTCGCTCGGCACGGTTACCCGCGTCGGTTCCGACCTCTGCGCCGGGGCCGGTGCTGCCGTCAGCCCCGTACCCGGGGCCGCCGTGGGTGCCTGGTCGACCGGCCCTGTCGACGGGGTTCCGTCGCCAGGGGCCGGCGCGGCGGGTGCGCAGGTGGCCGGGGAGCCGTCCTGCGGATACGGCGATGAGGCCGTCGCCCCCGCGATCGGCCCGGCGAGCAGAGTGGCGCCCGCCGCGAGCAGAGTCGCCGCCGCCGCAATTCCCTTGATTCGCATCAGCTACCTCCATCGGATGTGTACTGCTGCCTTGAACACACCCGAGCAGGCGCTCGCGTTGCCCGCTGTCGCGGAATTTTTCCCGCGGTCTACGTTTCGACGGAAATCACAGTGAACCGTGCTCCCTGATCGTCGGCGACCTGCGCCATCCGGCCGTAAGGACTGTCATGTGGCTCCCCGAAGAGGGTGCCGCCCAGTTCTCTCACCTTCGCCACGGCGGCATCGGTGTCCGCCACCCCGAAATAGGTCGCCCAATGCGAAACGGCACTCTCCGGCGCGTCCGCGGGAAGCGCGCCGAGACCGCCGACCGGCCTGTCGCCCACGTTCAGCGTCACGTAGGAGAAACCGTCACCGGACATGTCTTCCAGGCGATAACCGAACACCTCGCCGTAGAACGCCTTACCGCCCTCGAAATCACTGGTCATGCACTCGTTCCAGACCAGCGTCCCGGGCACGTTGGCGATCTGGAGACCCGGATTCTCCTTTGCCTGCCACAGACCGAACACCGCCCCGGCCGGATCGGCCGCCAGCGCCATTCGTCCGGACTCGCCGACATCGCCCGGCGGAATCAGCAGGGTTCCCCCTGCCTCGGTGATCTTCGCGGCGCTCTTGTCCACATCGGTCACCGCGAGATACGTCGTCCAGGTCGATGGGACATCGGCGAGATCGGGAGGTTTCGGACCGAGCGCCGCCGCGCTTCTGCCCTCGACCGTGGCGATCTGGTAATGCCCGTACTCTTCGCCCTGATCCTCGAACCGCCAGCCCAGCAGCGCACGATAGAAAGCGACCGCGCGCGACACGTCGGGCACCATCACGTCGACCCAGGACGGCGTGCCCTCGGGCCATGGAGTGTCACGGAAAACCATCTCGATCTCCTGTCTTTCGCCGGTATCTCCCGCGTTGACCCCAGTGTCGCACCGGGTACCGACAAAAACAGGAGTCACGAACGCACGGCGTAGACGATGATGTTGTCCCGGTAGCTGTGCGCGGCACTGTCGAAGCTGCCGCCACAGGTGATCAACCGGAGTTCGGGATCTTTGGTGTCCCCGTAGACCGCGTCGGAGGGGAAGACGTTCTTCGCGATCTGATCCACTTTGGACACCACGAACCCGATGGTCGTGCCGTCCTTACGGGACACCGAGATCCGGTCTCCCACCGTGAGCTCCTTCAACCGGTAGAAGATGCCCTCCTGCTTGTTCCCGTCGACGTGCCCGAGGATGACCGCGGGACCGGCCTCGCCCGGCGCCGGCCCGTTGACGTACCAACCCGCCTGACGCGGCGTGCTCACCGGTGGCACCTCGATGGTGTTGTCCGGGTTGAGGCCCAGCGGGATGAGCGTCGAATGCGCACCGATCCTGGGCACGTCGATCTCGGTGGGTTCCGACCGCGCGAGTCCGGCGGCCGGTGACGAAGTGGCCGTGGACGCACCGTCCGGCTTACCGCCCGCGGGCGTCGCCGCCGGCGCCGGCCCCGAAGAACACCCGGCCAGCAGGACGAGACCGAGGAGCAGCGAAATGAACTTCATACCCCGGACACGCGCGGACACGTGTCCGGGTTGCCGCGCCGTCAGTCGAGGTCGTCGTGCCGCATCAACTGGCGCCCCGCCTCGGTGATCGAGCCGGACAAGGACGGATACACCGAGAAGGTCAGGGCGAGATGATCGACAGTGAGCTGGTTCTGCACGGCCAGCGCGATCGGCAGGATCAGTTCGCTGGCGCTCGGCGCGACCACCACGCCACCCACCACGACACCGGTCGCCGGGCGGCAGAACAGCTTCACGAAACCGTGCCGCAGGCCTTCCATCTTGGCCCGCGCGTTGGTGGCCAGCGGCAACATGATGGTGCGGGCGGGCACCTCGCCGGAGTCGATCGCCGCCTGGCTGATGCCGACCGTGGCGATCTCGGGATGGGTGAACACGTTCGCCGCGACCGTCTTGAGTTTGATCGGCGCGACCCCTTCGCCCAGCGCGTGCCACATCGCGATCCGGCCCTGCATGCTCGCCACCGACGCCAGCATGAGCACGCCGGTGCAGTCCCCGGCCGCGTACACGCCGGGCACGCTCGTGCGGGAGACCCGGTCCACGGTGATGAATCCGCCCGGACCGGGCTCGATGCCGACCTTGTCCAGGCCGATGTCGGCGGTGTTGGGCACCGAGCCGACGGTCATCAGCGCGTGACTGGCCTCGACGACGCGGCCGTCGGCGAGATGGACGGCGACGCCCTTTTCGATCCGCTCGACCCGCTCGGCGCGCGCGTGCTTGACCACCGTGGTGCCCCGCTGGGAAAAGACCTCCTCCAGCACGGCCGCGGCGTCGGCGTCCTCGTGCGGCAGGACGCGGTCGCGGCTGGACACGACGGTCACCTTGACCCCCATCTCGGTGTACGCGGACGCGAACTCGGCGCCGGTCACCCCCGACCCGACCACGACCAGATGCTCGGGGAGTTCGGGCAGGTCGTAGAGCTGCCGCCAGTCGAGGATGCGATCGCCGTCGGGCACCGCCCCGGGCAGAACCCGCGGCGTCGCGCCGGTGGCGACCAGGACGACGTCGGCGTCGAGCACGAACGGCTCGCCGGAGCTCGGCGAGACCGCGACCTTGTGCGCCGCCAGGCCGGGTTCCTCGTCACAGAAGCGCCCCACGCCGGTGATGACGCGCACACCTTCGCGCTGCACCCGGGCACGGATGTCGGCCGACTGGGCGACCGCCAGCCCCTTCACGCGGCCGTGCACCGTGGGGAGGTCGACGCCCACCTGGCCGATGTCGGACACGATGCCCAGCTCGGCGAGGCCGTGCATGCCGGCCCGGGCGCCCGACGAGGCGATGAAGGTCTTCGACGGGACACAGTCGTAGAGGACACATGCTCCGCCCAGCCCGTCGCGTTCGATCACCGTGACGTCGGCGGCATGTTGCGCGGCCACCAGCGCCGCCTCGTAGCCGGCGGGTCCGCCACCCATGATCACGATCCTGGTCACGTGCGCTCCTCTGCAATCGCCTGGTGGCCGGCGCGTGAGCCGGGCCACCTCCGCACCACGTTTTCGCCGTTCCTGGCACCGCTTTCGGCGAACGGCACTCGCGTCGGTACCCGCGCGGTGACCCTGAGTGGCAGGCGCGTGTGGTCTCCACCGTGTGGTGGCTGCGTTGTCACGACCACCTTAGGAGGGCCGGACGGACGACTGGTCGCTAGGCTGTGCCCGTGCCGTTGTATGCCGCCTACGGGTCCAACATGGAACCCACGCAGATGATGGAGCGCGCACCCCACTCGCCGATGGCGGGCACCGGATGGCTGGAGGGTTGGCGGCTCACCTTCGGTGGCGAGGACATCGGCTGGGAGGGCGCGCTCGCCACCATCGTCGAGGACCCCGGTTCCCGGGTCTTCGTGGTGCTCTACGACGTGTCGCCGCTCGACGAAGCCGGGCTCGACCTCTGGGAGGGCGGCGAGCTGGGCCTGCACAACAAGATCCGTCTGCGGGTGCAGACCATGGACGGTTCGGTCCTGGCCTGGCTGTACGTGCTGGACGCCTACGAGGGCGGTCTCCCGTCGGCGCGCTATCTCGGCGTGATCGCCGACGCGGCGGAGGCCGCAGGCGCGCCCAAGGACTATGTGGACGATCTACGGACCCGCCCCTGCGGGGGAATAGGGCCCTGATAGGTAGCGTCGTGCCCGGGCACCGGCCCGGGCACGCTACGCCACGCTCAGGCCAGGGCGGCCAGTGCGGTGTGGACGAGGACGCGCACGCCGACCGGGAGGGCGCGCTCGTCCAGTTCGAAGGTCGCGCGGTGGAGGTCCTTCTGCTCGCCGGTACCCGGCCAGACACCCAGGCGGGCGAAAGACCCGGGCACGTGCTCGAGGTACCACGCGAAGTCTTCCCCACCGGAGGACTGTTCCGTTCCGGCGAGCGCCTTCTCCCCGAGCGCGGCCTCGACCCCGGCGCGCAGCACCACGGTGCTTTCCTCGTCACCGACGAGGGGCGGCACGCCACGGCGGTAGTCCAGGGTGAACCCGACTCCGGTCGGCGCGAGCAGGGATTCGACCGAGGACGAGACCATCGGTTCGAGCGCCTTCCACACCTCGTGGTCGGCGGTACGCAGCGTCCCGCGCAGCACCCCGTCCTGCGGCACGGCGTTCGCGGCCTGCCCGGCGTGCACCGCGCCCCACACGAGCACCGTGCCCGATCGCGGGTCGACCCGCCGCGACAGCAAGGCGGGCAGGGACGTGATCATCACGCCCAGCGCGTGCACGGTGTCCGCGGTCAGGTGCGGCCGGGACGTGTGACCGCCGGGCGAGGTCAGCCTCAGCTCGATCAGGTCCGCGGCCGAGGTCAGCGCGCCGACTCGCGAGCCGACCCGTCCCACCGCGAGCCGCGGGTCGCAGTGCAACCCGAAGATCCGGTCGACCCCGTCCAGCCCGCCCGCGGCGATCACGTCGAGCGCGCCGCCGGGCATGACCTCTTCGGCAGGCTGGAAGATCAGCCGCACGCGCCCGGGCAGTTCCGGAGCCGCGGCCAGCGCCAGCCCGGCGCCCAGCAGCATCGCGGTGTGCGCGTCGTGCCCGCAGGCGTGCGCCACACCATCCACAGTGGACGAATAGGGCAGGCCGGTGGCCTCGGTGACCGGCAGTGCGTCGATGTCCGCCCGGAGCGCGACGCAGGCGGAGCCGCTGCCCACGTCGCAGATCAGCCCGGTGCCACCGGGCAGGATCGACGGCTGCAGCCCGGCCGAACGCAGCACCGCGGCGATCAACTCGGTGGTGCCGTACTCGTTGCGCGCGAGTTCGGGATTGGCGTGGACGTGACGACGCCAGGCCACGAGGTCGCCCGTGGCGCGTTCCAGCCACTCGTCCAGCCAGAACGGTCCTCTCCCGGCACCGAGGTCGGTCACAGGTGCCATGCTCACCCCGGTCGGCGTGATCAGCGCGTCCAGCGCCTCGATCGGGGCACGTCCATCACGGTCACCAGGAACCCGTGAGTCGAGCACGGTCACGCTGAAACCTCCGTAAATACGCTCAGAGTTAACCCATTTGCCGCAATATTGCACGATACAACCGCCAATCGGATGCCATGTGGGCCGGCATCCGGACGGCCGGTAGTGGATCTGCGTCGAACGGCAGGAGTGAGTTCGGCCTGGGTGTACCCCGAACGGCTCTACCTACCCTTTACGGATCCGCCGTCGAGAAGCTTGCCCGGGGATCGTCATGCCGGCGTGGCGGAGCTCGGAAACCCCACCCTCGGAACGGTTCAGGAAGCGCTCTTCTTGCGCTTGCGCCGGATCATGCGGCCCCAGAACACGATGCCCCCCAGCACCACGGCGATCACCCCGACGATGACCTTGCTCTTCGTCTTCTCCGCGTTCGCCTTGGAGTTCTCGGCGGGGTCGATGCGAGGTCCGGGCGGCGGCGTGGTGACCTGCTGCGCGGCGGGCGCGGCGGCGGTCACCGGGACGGGCGACGCGAGCGCGGGGGTGGCCGGGGCCATGAACAACAGCACGACGCCGAGCATCAGCCCGGACAGGAACTTCTTGATCATTCCGCCTCCCTCGGCACCCGGATACCCAGTTTGCCGGGTCAGTTACCGGAAGTCACGCCAGAGAAGGCATCGAGGACGCGCTGCGCGGCCAGCGTCGGGGTGAGCCTGCCCTCGGCCACCGCCTTTTCGACCTCGGGCACCACCGCCCGGACGCCGGGATGCTCGGCGAGGCTGCCGAGGAGCTGGTCCCGTACCAGGGCCCAGGTCCACTCCACCTGCTGCCGCTTACGCCTGCGGTCCAGCTCACCCGAGGAGATCATCGTCTGCTGATGCCGTTCGATCTGCTGCCAGACGGTGTCCAACCCGATGTCGTGCAGCGCGCTGCAGGTCAGCACGGGTGGTGTCCAGGCCGCGTCGGGGCCGTAGATCATCCGGAGCGCGCCGCCGAGTTCGCGCGCGGCACGCCGGGCGTCGGTTTCGTGCGAGCCGTCGGCCTTGTTCACCGCGATCACGTCCGCCAGTTCCAGCACGCCCTTCTTGATGCCCTGCAGCTGGTCGCCGGTGCGGGCGAGGGTCAGGAACAGGAAGCAGTCGACCATGTTCGCCACCGCCACCTCGGACTGCCCGACGCCGACGGTCTCGACCAGGACGACGTCATAGCCGGCGGCTTCCATGAGCACGATCGTCTCCCGGGTCGCCCTGGCCACACCGCCGAGCGTGCCGGAGGTCGGCGACGGCCGGATGAAGGCGGACGGATCGACCGCGAGCCGGGCCATGCGCGTCTTGTCGCCGAGGATGCTGCCGCCGGTCCGGGTGGACGACGGGTCGACCGCGAGCACCGCGACGCGGTGACCCGCCTCGGTGAGGTCGGTGCCCAGTTGGTCGATAAATGTCGACTTACCGACTCCGGGGACGCCGGTGATCCCGACGCGCCGGGCGCCACCCGCCTCCGGCAGCAGTTCGATCAGCAGGTCCTGCGCCTGCCGCCGGTGATCGGGCCGGCTCGACTCGACGAGCGTGATCGCCTTCGACAGCACCCCGCGATCCCCCGCGAGCACACCCTTGGCGTACTCGCCGACATCGATCTTCCGGGCCACTCAGGCCAGCTCCAGCTTTTCGAGCAGGCCCAGAGCCGCGTCGGCGATCACCGTGCCCGGGCCGAAGATCGCCGTCGCACCCGCTTCACGCAGCGCGTCGTGGTCCTGGGGCGGGATGACGCCGCCCACCACGATCATGATGTCTTCGCGGCCGAGGGCCGCGAGTTCGTCGCGCAGCGCCGGCACGAGCGAGAGGTGACCGGCGGCCAGCGACGACACGCCGACGATGTGCACGTCGGCCTCGACCGCCTGCCGAGCCACCTCGGCCGGGGTCGAGAACAGCGGGCCCACGTCGACGTCGAAGCCCAGGTCGGCGAAGGCGGTGGCGATCACCTTCTGGCCGCGGTCGTGCCCGTCCTGGCCCATCTTCGCGACCAGGATCCGCGGGCGGCGCCCCTCCGCCTCGGCGAAGGCCTCCACCCGCTCACGTGCCTCGTCCACGCTCGCGGATTTCCCGACCTCGTCGCGGTACACGCCCGAAATCGTACGGATCTGGCCGGAGTGCCGCCCCCAGATCTTCTCCAGCGATTCGGTGATCTCACCGACCGTGGCCTTCGCCCGTGCCGCGTCGATGGCCAGTTCGAGCAGGTTCCCATCGGCCTCGGCACCCGCCGTGAGCCGGCGCAGCGCGTCCTGCGTGGCTTCTTCGTCGCGTTCCTCGCGCAACCGCCGCAGCTTCTCCAACTGGCTCGCGCGCACACCGGCGTTGTCCACCTTGCGCACGTCGATGGCCTCGTCCTCGGTGACCCGGTACTTGTTGACCCCGATCACCGGCTGCCGTCCCGAGTCGATCCGCGCCTGGGTGCGGGCGGCCGCCTCTTCGATGCGCAGCTTGGGGATCCCGGCATCGATGGCACGAGCCATTCCGCCCGCGGACTCCACCTCGTTGATGTGCCCCCACGCCCGGCGTGCCAGGTCGTAGGTGAGGCGTTCGACGAAGGCGCTGCCGCCCCACGGGTCGATCACCCGCGTGGTGCCGGACTCCTGCTGGAGCATCAACTGGGTGTTCCGCGCGATGCGCGCGGAAAAGTCGGTCGGCAGCGCGAGCGCCTCGTCCAGCGCGTTCGTGTGGAGCGACTGCGTGTGCCCCTGGGTCGCGGCCATCGCCTCGACACAGGTGCGGATGACGTTGTTGTAGACATCCTGAGCGGTCAGCGACCAGCCCGAGGTCTGGCAGTGCGTGCGCAGGGACAGCGACTTCTCGTTGCGCGGCTCGAACTGCTTGACCAGTTTGGCCCACAGCAGCCGGGCGGCGCGCAGCTTGGCGACCTCCATGAAGAAGTTCATGCCGATGGCCCAGAAGAACGACAGCCTGGGCGCGAACCGGTCGATGTCGAGCCCCGCGTCGAGCCCGGCGCGGATGTATTCGACACCGTCCGCCAGCGTGTAGGCGAGTTCGAGGTCCGCGGTCGCCCCCGCCTCCTGCATGTGATAGCCGGAAATGGAGATCGAGTTGAACCGCGGCATGCGGCGCGAGGTGAAGGAGAAGATGTCGGAGATGATCCGCATCGACGGCTGTGGCGGATAGATATAGGTGTTGCGGACCATGAACTCCTTGAGGATGTCGTTCTGGATGGTGCCGGCGAGTTGTTCCGGCTCGACGCCTTGTTCCTCGCCCGCGACGATGTAGAGCGCGAGCACCGGGAGCACCGCGCCGTTCATCGTCATCGACACGCTCATCTTCTCCAGCGGGATGCCGTCGAAGAGCTGCCGCATGTCATAGATCGAATCGATGGCCACGCCCGCCATGCCGACGTCACCGGCGACCCGGGGATGGTCGGAGTCGTAACCGCGGTGAGTGGCCAGGTCGAACGCCACGGACAGGCCCTTCTGCCCGGCCGCGAGATTGCGGCGGTAGAAGGCGTTCGACTCCTCGGCGGTGGAAAAACCGGCGTACTGGCGAATGGTCCAGGGCTGGTTGACATACATCGTCGGATACGGCCCCCGCAGGAAGGGCGCGATACCGGGATAGGTGTTCAGGAAGTCCACATCGGACAGATCATCCGCGGTGTAGAGCGGCTTCACGCCGATGCCTTCGGGGGTTTCCCAGGCCAGCGCGTCGGGCCCCTTGCCGGTGCTGGAATGAAGCGCCTCGGCCCAGGCGGCCGCGCCACCGGGGGCGGGAACACCGAACTCGACTTCGGTGAAGTCCGGAATGCTCATTACTGTTCCTCCGCGAGTTTGCGCGCCCCCGCGATCGCGTCGACAGGGCGTTCCTTCCCGGCACACGTCGCTTGGAGTGGATGGGCGCCCTGCCGCCCCGATGAGGGGGTCTGGGGGCTTGCCCCCAGCGGGGGTGCGGGGGCCGTGGCCCCGCAAAGCAGCGGAAACAAACGGCGCGCTCTTTGGTGTCCCATTACTTGACTCCCAGCTTCTCGAGGGTGCTGGTCAATACCGCGAGCGCGTCGCAGCCGGTGTAGACGAACTCTGTTATCCCGTCACCGTATTCGGCGGGCTTCCCGGCCAGCGACACCGCTGTCGCACCCGCTTCGCGCAGCCTCGCGGCGACATCCCCGGCCTGCTCCGCATAAGTCCGGTCGCTGCCGCACAGGCAGGCGATTCGCGCGCCGCTCTCGCGGAACGCCTCGGCCACATCGTCCGTGGTGCCCGGGTAGACCGTCTCGATTCCGCCTGCCTGGAACAGGTTCGCCGCGAAGGTGACGCGAGCAGTGTGCGCGGCGGGCGAGCCGAGCGCCGCCAGGAAGACCTTCGGTCGTTCGCCGTGCTCGGCAAGGTGATCGTCGGAACGGTCGCGCAGTTCCTCATAGGCTCGCGCGTACCGGATCCGCGGCAAACCACCGTCCACTGCGGACACATACGGTTCGCGTGCGAGCGGCTTCTCGGCCAGGTCGGGGAACTCGCTGACGCCGGTGATCTGATGCTCGCGGGTGGCGACCCGCGCGGAACGCTCAGCGCGGGTTTCGGCCAGCCTGCCGGCCACGAAACCGGAATCGAGCGCGGCCACGATCCCGCCCTGTCGTTCGATCTCGGTGAACTCGCGCCACGCCGCCCGCGCCACGTCGTCGGTGAGTTTTTCGACGTACCAGGAACCGCCCGCCGGATCGATGACCCCGGCCAGCCGCGACTCCTCCAGCAGGATCGACTGCGTGTTGCGGGCGATGCGCCGGGCGAAGGAATCCGGCAGGCCGATCGCCGCGTCGAACGGCAGCACTGTCACCGCCTCGGCGCCACCCACACCCGCCGCGAAACACGCGACGGTGGTACGCAGCATGTTCACCCAGGGGTCGCGCCGCGTCAGCATCGCCGGAGACGTCACCGCGTGCTGCCGCATCCCGAGCGCCGTGCCCCCGGACACCTCGGTGACCCGTGCCCACAGCCGCCGGGCCGCCCGTAGTTTCGCGATGGTGAGGAACTGGTCGGCGGTGGCGGCGAACCGGAACTCGAGCTGGGTCGCGGCGTCCTCGACGCTCAGGCCGACGTCCGTGAGCGCTCGCAGGTAGGCCACGGCCGCCGCGATCGACGCACCGAGTTCCTGCGTGTCCGACCCGCCCGCCTCGTGGAAGGGCAGCCCGTCGACCACGATCGCGCGCAGCTTCGGGTAGCGCCCGGCGATACCGGCCGCCAGCGCGGCCGCGGGGCCGAGGTCGTACGGACGGCCGGTGCGCGCCCGTAACCCGATCGGGTCCGCCCCGAGGGCACCGGCGGCCTCGCCGGACGGAACGTCGGAAAGAAGGCTCATCAGGATGTCCGCGGCGCGTTCGTAGTCCTCGCCCGGTTCCAGCACGATCGGAGCCGCCTCGAGGTGGACGCCCTGAAGGGCTCGGCCGAGTGCCTCGGGCGGTACGCGCAGCCACACCGAGGTCGCGCCGTTGGCCAGGTCGGCGAGGACGGCCTTGTTCGTGACGACCGGATCGGGGTGCGCGTGCAGGACCCGGAGATCCCACCCGGCGCGGGCGCCACCCTCGGGCCTGCCGCCGCGCACGAATGGCGGTAGCCCGGGGAAGCCGGCCGGTGGAGCCTCGTCCTCGGCGGTGTAAAGCGGCTGGATGCCGATGCCGTCGTAGGTGGTGGCGGCCAGCAGGCTTTCCGGGTCGCCTTCGAAGTCCGGCGGAAGCTCGCCGCTTCTTTCGAGCACCTTCGTGACCAGGGCCTGCCAGTCGGCTCGCCTCGGGGCCGTGAACTCGGCCGCGAGCGACAGTTCTTCGGGCGGCCGCGCGTCTTCGGGGGCTGTCCCAGCCTGCGTCATACCTTTCGATGCTAAGCGGCCGTCCTGAACCACGGGTGTGAACCTCCTCGCTTCGAGACCCGTGAACCCGTGTGTATGCGAAGAGTGACGCTGACACAATAGGAGCCGTGTCCTCAGCCAAGGAAGAGCCACGAGTGGTCGCCGGGAGATACCGGTTGCGCTCCGTGCTGGGTTCCGGATCGATGGGCACCGTCTGGTCGGCCTACGACGATTTCCTTCACCGGCCCGTGGCCGTCAAGGAGATCCGACTGCCACCGGGCGTGACCACAGTTCAAGCGGACGAGTTACGCGAACGAACGCTTCGTGAGGCCAGGGCGATCGCCGTGCTGTCTCACCCGAACGTGATCGTGCTGCACGACGTCGCCCGGGAGAACGGTGAGCCGTTCGTCGTCATGGAGCTGCTGCCCTCGCACAGCCTCGCCGAGTTGCTGCGCGACCACGGTCCGCTCACCATCGAGCAGGCTGCGGCGGTGGCGGACGCGGTCGCCGCGGCGCTGGAGGCCGCACACGACGCCGGCATCACGCACCGCGACGTCAAGCCCGGGAACGTGCTGGTCGCCGACGACGGACGGATCAAACTCACCGACTTCGGCATCGCACGCAACGTGTCCGAAGCGACCATGACACGCACCGGCATGACGCTGGGCTCGCCGGCCTACATCGCCCCCGAGGTCGCCTCCGGACGCGCGGTCACCCCCGCCGCCGACCTGTGGGGACTGGGCGCGACGCTCTTCCACGTCGTCGAAGGCCGTCCGCCCTACGACGTCGACGGCGACCCGCTGGAGACGGTCGGCAAGGTGGTCAAGGGTGAGGTGCCACGGCCGGGTCCAGGGCCGCTCAGCCCGGTGATCACCGGGCTGATGGCGAAGCACCCGCACGCGCGGATGCCGCTGCGTGAGGTCCGCCGGCAGCTGTATCCGCTGCTCACCAAGGCACCCAGGGTGCTGTTCGGGCCGGAGATGTTCCGCAAGGCGAGCGGACGGCGTTCCGAGGCGACCGACACCCGGGAGATCAAGGCCGCCCCCACGCCGGTGCCGCCGGCCACGGATTCCGGAGGCCGGCTCGCCGCCGACCCCGGGCCGCTGCCCTTCCAGCGAGCGGAGAATTCGGGCAGCCGGCTCGCCGCGGAGCCGGGGCCGCTGCCGTTCCAGCGTGCGGAGAATTCCGGCAGCGGGCTCGCGGCGGACCCGGGCCCGCCGCCCTTCCAGCCGACCGGACAACCGGCCGCGAGCCCCGTCGTGGGACCTGGACGGCCGCAGCGCCGTGGCTTGGCCGGTGCCGTGCTGACCGTTACCGCGATCGTGTTGTTCCTCGTTTCCGCGGTGGGGGGTTTCGTCGCGGCGCGAGCCATCGGCGGCCAGCCGCTCACCCCGGCCACCGGCGCTCCTTCGGCACCGGCGCAGTCGGCGCCCCTCCGCTTCGAGGTCAAAGAGGGCAACGCGTCCAGCGTGCGCGGCCAGGACGCCAAGTTCACGATCGAGGCGCCGACGGAGTGGCAGCGGTTCACCAGTTCCCAGGCCGGTGACGGACTCCCGCCGTCGACCCTGGTCCAGTGGGTATCGCCGGACGGCACGCAGATGCTCGCGGTGGATCACTTCCCCACCTATTTCGCCCAGGCGGACACCGGCATTCAGCTCTACCTGGCCGGCTTGACCCGCAGCGGCAACGTCAAGGTGTTGAGCGCGGTGGCGCAGTCCACTCCCAGTAACATGCTGATCACCTACCGGACGATCTCCTCGGGTGAGGGTGGCCAGATCACGAGGACGACCTTCGCGAAGACCCGTCGCGAAGGCGACAGCCTGTGGACGGTGAGCGTCACGGTCCCGATCGAGCAGGAGCAGGCCGCGAAGGCCGCGCTTTTCGATCGCATGGCGCCGACGTTCAAGCTGGTCAGCTGACGCCGTACTCCCGCCCGATGGGGTGGTTTTTCGCCGCGCGCCCCGCCACCCGATCGGCGGATATCCTCTCGGAATGAGCGAACAAGACCTCGCCGGCGCCGCGGCGGCCGTGATCGCCGACCGCACCGGGATCGCCAAGCACGACATCGCCGTGGTGCTGGGCTCGGGCTGGCGCCCCGCCGCCGACGCGCTCGGCACTCCGGTCGCGGAAATCCCGCTCGGCGACCTGCCCGGCTTCGAAAAGCCGACGGCGGTCGGGCACGGCGGCACGGTGCGATCGGTGGACGTGGACGGCAAGCAAGCGCTGGTGCTGCTCGGTCGCACGCATCTCTACGAAGGCAAAGGCGTCGCGCGGGTGGTGCACAACGTGCGGACCGCCGCGGCCGCCGGGGTCAAGTCGGTCCTGCTCACCAACGCGGCGGGCGGCCTGCGCGAAGGATTCCAGGTGGGCCAGCCGGTGCTCATCAGCGACCACCTCAACCTGACGGCCACCTCGCCGATCACCGGAGCGAACTTCGTCGACCTCGTCGACCTGTACTCGCACCGGCTGCGCGACCTCGCCCGCGAGATCGAGCCGGGCCTGGCGGACGGCGTCTACGCCGGACTGCCCGGTCCGCACTTCGAGACACCGGCGGAGATCCGGATGCTCCGCACCCTGGGCGCCGATCTGGTCGGGATGTCCACGGTGCTGGAAGCGATCGCCGCCCGCGCCGCCGGTATCGAGGTTTTCGGCCTTTCGCTGGTCACCAATCTCGCCGCCGGAATGACCGGCGAGCCGCTCGACCACGTCGAGGTCCTCGAAGCGGGACGCGCCGCCGCGGGCCGCCTGGGCACCCTCCTGCGCGCCCTCATCACCCGCGCCTGAGCTGCCGGTCAGGAGGCGAGCTGGCTGAGCACGTCGACGGTGGCTTCCGGGGAAGGCATGGCGGCGATCTCGGCGGCGACCGTCCGCGCCGCGGCGCGGGCCGCGTCATCACTGAGCAGGCGCTTCGCTTTCGTGGCCACGCTGTCGGCGGTCAGCTCGGCGGGTCTGATCGCGGCTCCGGCCCGCGTGGTTTCGACGGCTTCGGCGTTGCCGAACTGGTCGGCTCCCTGAGGGAGCACCAACTGCGGCACACCGGCCGCGAGGGCGCCGAGCATGGTCCCGCTGCCCCCGTGGTGCACGACGAGGTCGACGTGGGGAAGCAAGTCCGCTTGCGGCACCCAGCCGACGACCCGGACACGATCCGGGATCGGGCCCAGCGCGGCGACGTCGACGCTCGGCCCGGCCGCCACGATCACGTCCGCGTCCAGGGTGGCGAGACCCTCGATGGCCTGCCGCAACACCGGAACGGCCCCGAACACGGTGCCGAGGGTGAGGTAGATCAGGGGCCGCGAACGAACCCGGTCGGTGACAAAAGAGGGCAGGTCACCCGGCTCGCTTATCGGCACCGGCCGCAACGGAATCGGGTTTGTCGCCCGGAGAAAGGCCTCATCCTGGAGGGAAGCCGGACGGATGTCGAGGAGAGGGCTGTCGGTGTACGGATTGAAACCTGACGTGTACTCGACGCCGACATCGTTCGCGGTGGCGGTCAACTGTGCGGGCAGCGAGGCGCCCATCTCGCCGTACGCGATCCATCCGGGACTGTGCCAGACGCTGGGAATCCCGGCGTGTTTGGCCGCCAGGAAGGCACCGAAATTCGCGGCCATGTTGACGACGAGATCGGGTTTCATGCGCTCCAGCAGTGGCCCGAGGTCCGCGAAGAAGGCACGGGGCAGCAAGCTGCCGAATACGGTCCCGGTGAGTTCGGCCTGCCGCTCCGGCGACATGCCCGACGGATGCACCGCGCCGCCGCTGGCCTCGACAAATGCTTGCCTCACCGAGATTCCCACCTGCGCCACATCGAGCGCGAAGGCCTCGAGGCTCTGGTGCGACGAACTGTCGGTCGCGTACACCACCTCATGACCGGCGTCACGGGTGGCCAGAGCCAACGGAATCGAGGGGTAAATGTGGCCGTAGGCAGGGAGACTACAGAACAGGACCCGCATGGGTGACAACGTTAGCCCGTACGCTGAAACAATGACCGAAAATTTCCGGCTTACGCCTGATTTGAGGGACCGCGCTTTCCGTTGGATAGCCAATGATGTCGCGCCGGACTCACGCGAGGAGCTGCAGTCGGTTCTCGCCCAGGCACTGGCGGGCGCGCCGGAGGCGGTCGCTGACCTGGCCGACCGAATGGGGAGTTCGCTCGCCTTCGGCACCGCCGGGCTTCGCGGCCCGGTCCGAGCGGGGCCCAACGGAATGAACGAATCGGTGGTGATCCGTACTACCGCCGGAGTCGCCTCTTGGCTCGCACAGCACGGACGATTCGGCCGGATCGTGGTCGTCGGCCGGGACGCCCGGCATGGTTCGGAACGTTTCGCCACCGCGGCCGCCGAAGTGCTGCACGCCGCCGGGTTCGAGGTCCGCGTGCTGCCCCGGCCATTGCCGACCCCTGTGCTCGCGTTCGCCGTGAAGCACCTCGGGGCGGCGGCGGGAATTCAGATCACCGCGTCTCACAATCCCCCGTCGGACAACGGATACAAGCTCTACGACGGGAGCGGGGCACAGATAGTGCCGCCTACCGACCGAGAGGTCGAAGCGGCGACCGCGCAGGCGCCGGAGGCCTTCCGGGTGCCGCGAGGTCGCGGCGCACAGGTCGTCGACGAGGACCTTCTCGAGGCGTACCTGACAAAAGTGTCGGCGCTGCCGCGGGGAACAGCGCGCAGCCTTCGAGTGGCCGCGACAGCCCTGCACGGCGTTGGCGCCGACGTCCTGACGCGTGCTCTCGAAATGGCCGGGTTCACCGATGTCCACCTGGTCGCCGAGCAGTCCACGCCCGATCCGGACTTTCCGACCGTACCGTTCCCGAACCCCGAAGAGCCCGGCGCGACCGACCTGCTGCTGGCGCGCGCGTCAGCGGTGGACGCGGACCTGGCCATCGCCCTCGATCCGGACGCCGACCGATGCGCCCTCGGCCTCCGCGATCGCGACGGCACGTGGCGCATGCTCCGCGGCGACGAAACCGGTGTTCTGCTGGGTGAACACGTCTTGTCCACATCGGACATCGAAAACCCGTTGGTGGCCACGACGATCGTGTCCTCGTCGATGCTCGCCGGGATCGCCGCGGCACACGGCGCACGTTATGCCGAGACGCCGACCGGGTTCAAATGGCTCGTCCGCGCGGGCGAGGGGCTCGTCTACGCCTACGAAGAGGCGATCGGCCTGTGCGTCAACCCGGATTTCGTCCGTGACAAGGACGGAATCGCCGCCGCGGTGCTGGCGTGCGATCTCGCGGCGACCCTGAAAGCGGCCGGACGTTCGCCGCTCGACGTGCTCGACGACCTCGCCGTGCGGCACGGCGTCTATCTGACCGACCAGCTCTCCGTGCGAGTGACCGATCTCGCGGTACGGACCAAACTGATGAACACCCTGCGAGCCCATTCTCCGGACGAGCTCGCCGGCGTACCCGTGACCACGGAGGATCTGTTGCCCGAAACGGACGCGGTGCGCATCAGCGGTGCCGGTATCAGGATCGTCGTCCGTCCGTCGGGCACCGAGCCGAAGCTCAAGACCTACCTTCAGGTGACCGAACCCGTGGCCGATGTCGCCGCCCTCGACGCTTCCCGCTCGGCGGCCTCGACCCGGCTCCGCGAACTCCGCGAAGCGGTCAACGCGATCCTCGACCGCGAGTCCAGCGCCTGAGACGGCAACGACGCCGACTCCGCATGGGGCCGGCGTCGTGCGGCGCTTAGGCGGGGCCAGGCTCCGGACGCGGGGTTTGCTCGACGATCGTCCGCAACGCCTCGACGTGCTTGCGGAACCGGTACCGCCCATCATCGGTCGCCCGCACGGTGGTCTTGGGGACTCGGCCGGTATAGGTCCGCCGCTGCTCGATCTGTCCGTCATTCTTGAGCGTGGTCAACTGCTTGGAAAGAGCCGAATCCGAAAGCGAAACCGAATCCCGCAGAAACGCGAACTCACACCATTCCACCGCGCACAGGACGGACATGATGGCCAATCGGGTCGGGTCGGACAGGAGGCGATCCAGCCCCGCTGTCCGGCCCGGCGGTGGTACGGACGTCATGAGTCGCTTCCACGCTGGGAGATCGCGAGCAGCAGTCGCCCCAGGGCGAAGAGCGCGGTGCCCGCGGCGCCGAAGAGCACACCCGTGACGGTGTTCGGATAGTCGCGCAGACCGACCGCGCCGGCGATGTCGTCGGCCAGGCCGGTGCCGTAGCGGGCGAGCAGCACCCCGCCCGCGCCTCCGACGACGGCGACGACGCCGAAGACCCATGGGACGAACGACTGCCGTGCCTCCACTCCGCGAATCTTGCTCAGCGGCGTCGACGTGCGGGTGAAGAAGGTAGTCACGACCACGACGATGAGCAGGAACAAGACCACCGCCGAGAGCACCTTGGCGCCGGTCAGATCGACGAAGTCGTTGATCGCCGTCACGCCGGCGATCAAGACGAACATCGCCACGTAGGCCCACCACGGCACCTGCGCCGCCTGCCGTGCCCGCTCCTGGTGCCGCCGGACCGCCGCCAGCGCCTCCGCTGCCTGCGCCTGCTCGTCCTGTGTGTTCACGGTGCCTCCTTCGACTAGTTGCCTACTTGGAAAGTACTCACTTCTTTCCGGTCTGGCAAGTAGTCGGGCCTCGCGGGACGGTCTTGAGCGTGAGGAAGGTGGCTTTACTACGGACTATCCGTAGTAAAGCCACCTTGCTGCGTTTGTGGTGGAGGTGTGGTGGTCACGGCCGGTCGAATGGGTGGGCGTAGGTGAACATTCCACGGTGAGCCGGGTCGTAGGTGGTCAGCGGGCGCACTGGGAGCTGGGGCTGCCACTGCGCTACGGGCGGTGTGATGTCGAGTTCGGCGCTGGGGGCCGGAACCCGAACCGCTGGTAGCAGGAAGGGGCGCCGAGCACGGCCGGCATCAAGCGGTGTGAATGCACAAAAGGGGCCCCCGTTGGGGGCCCCTTTTGTGGGGTTGGTGTTCGGCGGTGTCCTACTCTCCCACACCCTGTCGGGTGCAGTACCATCGGCGCTGGTGGGCTTAGCTTCCGG
>NZ_JBHUKR010000025.1:0-68382 GCF_042684065.1 Amycolatopsis pigmentata
ACGCGGGCGATACGACACTGCACCTCGTGGCGCAGGCAATGCTTGAGACCTGTGGATCGGCCGGTGAAGGCGTACCTTCCCGGTGATCGAGTAGAGGTCTCAAACAAGCCGACGTTGGCGCGTCGGTTGGGAAGGCACGCTCATGCTCACCGTAGTCCCCGACCCCGCATCCGGTGATAACGACCAGTCGGCCGCCGGCGAGGGGTCGTTGATCGACCAGATCGTCCGGGAAGGCGCCCGTCGGATGCTGGCCGAAGCGCTGGGTGCCGAGGTCGACGCCTACATCGCCGCGTTCGCCGACGAACGGGACGAGCACGGCCGTCGTCTGGTCGTGCGCAACGGCTACCACCAAGCCCCGTGAGGTCGTGACCAGCGCGGGTGAGGTGGAGGTGACCGCGCCGCGGGTCCATGACAAGCGCGTTGACCCGGACACCGGTGAGCGCAAGCGGTTCGCCTCGGCGATCCTGCCTTCGTGGGCACGTAAGACCCCGAAGATCACCGAGGTGCTGCCACTGCTGTATCTGCATGGCCTGTCCAGCGGTGACTTCGTGCCTGCGCTGGGCCAGTTCCTGGGCTCCGCGAAGGGCCTGTCCGCAGCAGTGATCACGAAGCTGACTGCGCAGTGGAAGGCCGAACAGCGCGCGTTCGACGAGCGGGATCTGTCCGGCGTGGACTACGTGTACCTGTGGGCTGATGGTATCCACGTCAATATTCGCCTGGAGGAAAACAAACCTGCCTGCTGGTGCTGATCGGTGTGCGGGCTGACGGCCGCAAAGAGTTGGTCGCGCTGGCCGATGCCTACCGGGAGTCGACCGAGTCGTCGGCCGATCTGCTGCGAGACTGCCGCCGGCGGGGCATGGTCGCGCCGGTGCTCGCGGTCGGGGACGGGGCGTTGGGGTTCTGGGGTGCGTTACGCGAGGTCTTCCCGGCTACCCGGGAGCAGCGCTGCTGGTTTCACAAGATCGCCAATGTGCTGGTCGCCCTGCCCAAGTCGGCGCACCCAGGGGCGAAGAAGGCACTGGCCGACATCTGGAACGCCGAGGACCACCAGCACGCTTGGACGCGGTGAAGGCATTCGACGCCGTCTATGGCGCCAAGTTCGGCAAGGCGGTGGCGAAGATCACCGATGACGTTGAGCAGTTGCTGGCCTTCTACGACTACCCGGCCGAGCCACTGGGTCCACCTGCGCACCACGAATCCGATCGAATCCACCTTCGCTACCGTGCGGCATCGGACGAAGGTCCCCAAGGGACCAGGCTTGCGGGCGGCCGGGCTGGCGATGGCCTTCAATCTGATCGAGTCGGCGCAGTCTCGCTGGCGGGCGGTCAACGCACCCCACCTGGTCGCGCTCGTGCGCCGGAGCCCGGTTCGAACGCGGCGTTCTCATCGAGCGCGACGAGGTCACTGCAGCGTGACGCCTCACGAGCAACGCCCCCTGCTGTTCCTCGATATCGACGGGACGCTACTGCCCTTTGGCGGCAACACACAACGCGAACCACCCGCTGCCACGGTGGATGCACGCGTAGAGCGGCTCGACTCCCGTGCCGGGGTTCGGCTGGCCGCGTTTTCCTGTGAACTGGTCTGGGCAACCACCTGGGAGGACGAGGCGAACACCGAGATAACGCCTCGGTTGGGGTTGCCACCGCTTCCGGTCGTGCACTGGCCCGAACCCTCAGCCGAACATGAACACGAAGACCGATGGTACGGCCTGCACTGGAAGACCCGGACTCTGCTGGAGTGGGCGCACGGACGACCATTCATCTGGGTCGACGACGAGATCACCGACGCCGACCGGGAATGGGTGCCTGCACACCATCACGGCAGAGCCCTTCTCCATCAGGTCGAACCGTCCCGCGGCCTCACGGTCGAGGACTTCGCAGTCCTCGATGATTGGCTACGGACATCTTGAACGCCCACGATCCACAGGATTTGACAATTGCTCAGAGTCGTCTGCTGTCGGTTGTGAATGTGAACGGTCTCGTCGTCGCGGATACCTCGGGTAAGGCAGTGCCACAGGATTTCCAGCCACGGGTGTCAACGCCGGCGAAGTTTGGTCCTGGCACGCTTTTGGTGATGGACTCGGTGGCGATCGGTGAACCCGGTAGTTGATCAGGATTGGCATTCCCGATTACGCGCGAAAAGAGGGAACTCCTCCGTCCATATCAGTGGATCGTTCGGTCCGCCATCGTCGTAGTGCGGAAAAACACCGCTGTCCGCGTGTCAAGCTTTCTTCGAGAATTTATTAGTCATTTTCTGGTGAAGTTTATCTGGGGACTACTTTTGAGCAAGTAAATTGATCCATTTTCCGTGTGCTACGCCCGGCTCAGTGCGACTCCACAGGATTTTTAGTCGCACGCAGGCTACGATGCTTTCGAGCTCGCCCTTTCCGATGTGGCAATACCAGCGCCTACCGTGCGACGTGGACCGCCATTCCGCTCCGGTTCCACACGACACTGATAGAAAGAGCATCCCGCCCGGCAACATCACTCGGGTTGCCTCCGCTAACGTCCTCGCGGCATCCGGTGTTGAAACGTGAAGTAGTGAGGCACAATGCCAGACACCCTTAAATATCTCATTTCTGAACGGTAATGTTCGCATATCGCCCATTGCAAGTTTTGCGTCCGGAGCCACCCGGTGGGCTGTGGAAAGCATGCCTTGTGATCGATCGAGTCCGAAGGCCCTAAACCCGGACTGACAGAAGCTGGCCAGATCCCGCCCGGGCCCACAGCCAACATCTAGGATCTGCGCTCCGGGTGGAATTACTTCAAGGAAATCGTCGAGGTACGACCCGAAATCTGTGTCTGCAAACCGTTGGCTGTAAGACTCCGCGGCTGCATCGTATGTGGCTATTGTTTCTTCCAGTGCGCTGCGGGGTGTCGCAACCCCGTCTAGCCAATTCTTGTCAAGATTCATTAGGTTAGCGTAGGAGCGAAGCCGGAACGCCGCGACAGGTGTCTATGGCTTCGACCCCTTCAACGACCGCTCTTCATGGCCGCAGCAGGGCACGCAGCTGCGGTACAAGTCAGCTGGCATGGGTTTCGGGCCTGTCTCGAGCCCGCCTGATCCTTCGAAGTGCAACTCCCCGGTCGCCGTGTTGATGTCGACAAGGTGGGGTGCGAATCGCCCTCGTACGCCGACGGCTCACCAGGCCGGAGCCGTAATGGTGACTGGCTCGATACGGTTGGCGCTGCCTGCGCGCTTGCAGGTCGTCGGACCCCTGACATCGCTTGCGCCGGCACGATACCCACTTGTCGACAGGGCGATGACAGCCGTACCCCAGCCTCGGAACGGAACACCGCCGGCCCGTCTGGCCAGTAGCGGTCCCATTCTGCTGCGCGCGGGCCCTTGTCACTCTACCGAGTGCGCGATTCATGCACTACATTGAGTAGTCATGTGAATGCCTACAGGGAGGTTCGGTGATGACACGACCTTGGGAGGCGGATCCATCGGCCGTCATGGCGCGTCGGTTGGGAAAGTCGCCGGTGGAGTTGGGGAATACGGACAAGGTCAGCGGTTGTCCGGACGTGTGGGAGCTGGATAACGGGGATATCGCGGTGATCGGGCGGGATTTGACGTCGTCGTACGAACCGCGTCTTCCCGATGGTGTGAAGATCGCTGGTGATGAGCGGTTGGTGGTGCTGCCTCGGAATGTGTTGGTCGCCGCGAAGCCAGATATCCCGGATGCCTGAGGTCGGTGATCGCTTCGGCGAGCGGCTGGAGCTTGAGGCCTATCTGGATGATTTCGACGCGCGATTCTGGGCGCTTGGCGCGGACGGTGTGTGGAAGTTGGAGCGCCTCCAACACTTCCGGCAGCCTGAAAGCCCCAGTTGGGTGGCGTTTTCGCAGGGCGAGTGGAACGAGGCTCTGCGACTTCTGGAGGGCAACCGGTCCGGCCTTGAGGAAGAGTTCCGCAAGGTCTCCGAGGCGGGCTCGACCGTGCAGCGGGTACGCGTCGTCGAGGAGCCGGTCGTGCCCTACCTGCAATGGGAACTGCATTCGCTCCGGTTGCGAGCGGAGTGTGGTGAAAACATCCGTGTCGTGAGGCCACAGCAGGTCGCGGAGTTCGAGTCAGACGGAATTCTGCCCGAGGTCGTCACGTTGGGCGCAGCGGTGCTGTACAGGCTCGTCTACACCACCGACGGGTTGCTGGACGGCGCGGTGCGTTTCACCGACTCGGAGACCGTCACACAGTGGCGGGAGTTCATCCAGCAGTTGTATGCCGACGGCGAAGATCTGGCATCGTTTTTCGAGCACAGCGTGGCCCGGCTGAAACCACCGTATGTCCAGTGAGCCGCCACGCGCCGGTGATGCCGCCGAGCGAGCGGGGGACACCACGCGGTCTGAGATTTCGGGCTCGGCTGGCCATGCGGTGCAGGCGCGCGACGTGCACGGGGGAGTGCACTTCCATGGGCGCGGCCGCCGGGCGGGTCTTGTTCCGAGGCAACTGCCTGCGGACGTGCGTGGCTTTGTGAATCGCCTGAACGAGTTACAGCGGCTGAGCACGCTCATCGCCCAAGGCGGGGGTGGCGATGGTCAGCGGGAGTCCGCGGTGGTTGCGGTTGTCGGCACGGCCGGTGCGGGCAAGACCGCGTTGGCGCTGCACTGGGCTCATCAGGTTCAGGACCGTTTCCCGGACGGCCAGTTGTATGTCAACCTGCGGGGCTACGACCCCGGGCTGCCGGTGTCTGCCGAACAAGTACTCGAGCACTTCCTGCGGGCGTTGGACATGCCGGCGAACGCTATCCCCGCCGACCTGGACAGCCGGACCGCGCTGTATCGCTCGCTGCTGGCGGAGCGACGGATTCTCGTCGTGTTGGACAATGCCGCCACGGTTGGGCAGGTCCGTCCATTGCTGCCCGGGGCACCGCGCTGTCTGGTGCTGATCACCAGCCGCAGTCGTTTGTCGGGCCTGGTCGCGCGCGACGGCGCACGCCGCGTGACGGTGGGCGTCCTGGAGCCTTCAGAGGCTGTCGCGTTGCTGGAGGCGGTCACGGCGGACTACCGCGTCGGCGACGACGCCGGTCACGTAGCCGAACTCGCCCAGCTTTGCGCCCGGCTTCCGCTCGCCTTGCGGATCGCCGCCGAGCGCGCCGCGAGCCACCCCCACATGCCGCTGAGCGACCTCATCCAGGAGCTCCGGGACGAATCCGGCCTGTGGGACGCACTCACAGCGGACGGCGGAGAGACAGACGCGGTTCGCACTGTCTTCGCGTGGTCTTACCGGGCCTTGCCACCCGAAGCAGCGCGCCTGTTCCGGCTGCTCGGCATTCATCCCGGCCCCGAGTTCAGCACCCATGCCGCTGCTGAACTGGCTGACACAACCCTCCCGCGCGTTCGCAGGCAACTCGACGTGCTGACAGGCGCGCATTTGCTGGAACAGACGGGACCGGACCGCTACCAGTTCCACGACCTCCTGCGCGCCTATGCTGTCGATCAAGCCCAACACGAGGAAACACCGGAGAGCCGCCTGGCCCTCTTGGAACGCCTGCTGACCTGGTATCTGCACACCGCCAACGCCGCTGCGGCGGTCATCGACACCCATCTCCGGCCCGTCGAGCTGTCCGCTGATGACAGTGCGCTGGTTCTCCAGTTCTCCAACCGTGAGGACGCGATTCGCTGGTACGAACAGGAACGGGAGAACCTCGCCTCCGCGATACACGCAGCCGCATCAGCTGGCCTGAACACGCTCGCCTGGCAACTGCCTGCGGTGCTCCGCCGTATCTACGCCTTCCACACGCCGGCCGAGTGGATCTCCACGGGACTGATCGGCCTCGACGCTGCTCGGCGTGTCGGTGCGCGTTCCGGCGAAGCTGATCTCCTCGAAAGTCTGGGCATGGCACATGTTCAGGCAGGCCGGACCGAAGAGGCCTTGGCTTACCATCGACAGGCGTTGGCGATCCGCCAGGAAGACGGTGACGAGTTCGGCGAAGCAATGGCGTTGAACAGCATTGGTCTGGTGCACCTGCGAAGCCGCGCGCTCACGCCGGCCCGCCGCCATTTCGAGCAATGCCTGGCCGCCGTCCGTCGACTCGGCCAGAGGCAGTGGGAAGGCATCGCACTCGGCAACCTCGCCGACGCTCTTCTCGATCTCGGGGAGCCGCAGCAAGCGCTTGCCATGGCGCAACAGGCGCTTTCCATCCACTGCGAAACCGGCAACACGATGAGTGAGTTCGCGTGCCTGACCACCATCAGTGCGATCCAGCGCGAACGGGGCCAGTTCGAGGAAGCGGTTGCGAACCTCGAACACGCGCAGGACCTCGCGCACGAACTCGACAACCCGGTCCGCGAAGCCTACGTCCTACTCGAACTCGGCCAGACCCAGCTCGCCAGCGAGCGCTACGAGGAGGCCCTACTGTCCTTCCACCAAGCCGCCGTGCTCTACCGGCGGCTCGGCGACACCAGCCGCGAAGCAATCGCGTTCGACGGCACCGGAGAGGCCTACGGCAAGCTCGGGCGTTTCGACGAAGCGGCCGACTTCCACCGCCGAGCAGTCGCTGGCCACGCCAACGCGACGACCGCTGGCACCTGGCCGTCTCTCTGGACCACCTCGCCGCTACGCTCGACATGTCCGGTGAGCTAGACGAAGCACAACGCCACTGGCGAGAGGCATTAACGCTGGTCACGGCCTTCCCCGATAGCGACGCCGCGGCACTGCGGAACGCTATCGTTGCGAGGCTGAACCCTTCTCCGGAATAACAAGATCGGCGGGCTCGGGCGAGGCTGGCCCGCGAAATCGGCGGCGAGTCAGTAAGACAGGCCGCCGACCAGGGTGCTCAGCTGCGGAGCAGTCGGGTGGCCAGTACGGTGACGATACCGTCGTAGACGGCAATCGCGGCCGGTGCGAGTACATCGGCAAGGATGGCGAGTTTTCCGAACGGCACGCGCGCGATGCTGATGCCGACTCCGTAGGTGAGCCAGCCGAGGCACGCCGTGAGCAGGCTGAGGTTCCAGACGACGAGCAGGTTCCGGCGTGCCGCGTTGGCCGAACCCAGTTCGAGCCGACCGGTTGAGACCGCGGACCGCATGGATATCGTGACTCCTCCGAAGACGATCGCGAGCAGTGCCATCGCCCCGTGGATGCCCACCGTCATTCCCAGCAGTGGCACCTTCGCCATCCAAGCGAGCGCCAAGTACAGGACACAGCCCGCGAGAACGACGCCCAGTGCCATCGACCCGACCCCCAGCGGGACCGCGAGGGTATGAATGCGGTGAGCCCGTTGGGGGTCGATTGCGCGGTAGTCGCGGCGGTCAGAGCGAGCAGGTCGATGTGGCACGGTTCAGACACGGGGTAGGAGGCGGCGCATCGCGATGGAAGACACCCCGGCGCAGATCACAGTGACGGCCGCGACCGTGTAGGCGACGCCCAGCGTGACTCGGCCCAGGGGCGGTGCGCCGCCCGTTCCGCCTTTGATCGCCAAGAGGAGCAGGATACCGAGCGCGTCGGTGACCACTGCGCACAGCCACATGGCCAGTACCATCCTGCGGACTCCGGCGAAGAATTCCCGGTCCATGGCCGGGAGGGTAGGGGTGCGGTCCCGCGCGAACAGCGCGCCGATCCCAGCCAGCAGCAAGGCGACGGCGCCGGCTCCGCACAGGCCGAGTGCGAGGTAGAAGAAGGGGTCTGTGCCTTTGGGTGCGGTCATGCCGAGTGCGATAAGAACGATGATGGCGATGAGGCTCACGCTCAACGCCATGCCGCCGATCCGGCCCGCCTTGCGAAGGTCTGGGGTCACGGTGTCACGTGCCAGTCGGATTTGGCTTGCATGGCGCCGACGTTTGATTTCGCCCACTGGTCGCCGAGGTCGTGGACTTTCTGGCCGATGGTGTGCTGTTCGGTGGAGATGGTGTTGGTCAGCGACTGCAGCGACAGGATCGCGGTGGTGACCAATCCGATGGAAACGCCAGCGGCGGTTGCGAGGGCTGCTATCGCGGCTGGGATGCCTACCACGGTGCAGGCGGCGGCAATGGCGCCAACCGCACCGACGGCGAAGACAACGCCAGCTACTGTCATTGCCGTCCAGAACGTTTCGATCCCGTTGCCCAGATTGTCCAGTGAGCTGCGCAGTTGGTTGGCTAGGTCCTTCACGGCGTTCAGTCCACTGACCTGAGCCGGGACCGTCGTCTTGTAGGCTTCGGCGCCGCGGCCCTGCCAGTCCAGGTTGGTTTGCAGCTTGTCGAGGCTGATCCGTCCAGCGATGTCGCCGACAATGTTGCCGACCGAGTTCGCCCAGTCCTCCGCGACTTGGTGCAGCCGTGTGGGGTTACCGCGGTGGGTGAGTAACTGGTTAACGCGGTCCCAGAACTCCTGGATCTTCTGCCTGAGCGTGGTCAGACCTTCCTGGATCGGTTGGACCAGGCCGGAAAGAAAGTCGGGAACCCAGCTCAGCACGTCGTTGACCCTGTCAAAGAACTCCCGGATCTTTTGTTCCAACTCATGGAATTTGTCGTCGGCTTGCTGGATTGCGGGGCTTGTCATGCCAGGTCACCGTTTCCTTTGTCATTCGCCGGCGGCACGGCGGATGTGCTGCTGGTGGTCGGCTTCGGTCTGGTCGTACATGTCCGCGGCGTGTCGCAAAGCTCCAGCGAGGTCGTGAAAATTCTCCGCTGCCTGCTGCAGCATGTTCTGCAACGCGCTCTGCGCGCCGGCGTAAGTGGTGTCGATACCCGCGTCCATGCCATACATCGACACGTCTTGCCCGCTCAATCCAAGCGAGCCGATCGCCTGCTGCGGGCCAGCTACATCCTGGGCTGCAGCGTCCCAAATATCTGCATCGGACCGCAGCGCACCCACTGCGGACTTGATGTCCACCACTCTCTTATCTCCCCTCCGAATCGATCCGCCGAGCCTAGAATCAGTCGGGCATGCCGAGTCGCCGCATCAGCCGTCGCGGGTCGGCAGCCAGGTCCATCAACTCCGAGATCGCACTACCGCTCGGCCCCGCAGCCAACTCGCCCGGGGCGCTCCTATCGTGTAAGCCACGTAAGACCTCAAGTAGTTCAGTTTCGATTTCACTGTGCCGAGCTTGCCCTGCCCAGTTGGGGTCGATGTCCAGCGATAGCACCTGGCCGCGCTGCGCCGAACCCTGCACATGCCCACCCGCGCTTTGCACCTGTGCCCGGTGATCCACCACCTCGGCCAACCGCTCCGTGAACTGATCCAACTCTTCGGACACCGCGTCGAGCAGTCGCTGCACATCCAGCGAGGTCAGGGACGATTCCTCGGCACCAGCTTGTGGCTCGACCGGCGTGACCGGGGCCGTGCTGTCGAATCGTTCGACGCTACTGGCGAGAGCGCGCATGGTCGCCGCGTTCGCAGCGGAGCGCACGCGACCGGGCAAATCCCAAGGTTCCACCGACTGTCGCCACACCGGTGACAGTTTCACTTGCATGACCTCGCCATCGGGTGAGACCAGCACCGCGACCACGCGGCCGGAATCCTGTCCGACAAACGCTTCAGTGGGCTCTTCAGCCGGTTTTGGCGCCGACTTGGTGTTGAGCTGTTCGTACTCCCAGTCCTCGGCTTCTTCGAAACCCCACCTGTCACCGTCCACGGGGCCGGACAATAGTGCACGGGGGCGCTCTCCGCAGCGACTTGTGGTCCGAGAGCGTACGTGGGTTTGAATGACCTGCCTTGCGGGCGAACTCGCAGGTCAAGACCGCTGCTCGACGATCGGATTCTCGCTGATCACGGCAGGAGCGGTACCTCCTCCTTCCTCGCGCCGCAGTCGATAGAACCAAGTCGCACCCGGGTGCGTCACACCGCTGCTACCTTGAGTTCGACTACCAGATCAGGAGGGGGACCACCGTGGCAATCGTTGACCCGGGGCCGGGTAGTTCGGCCGGTTCTTTCGGCGAGGTTTTCAGCGCGGTGGGCCAGGCGGTCGAAGCTGGCGTCGGCACGGCGGCCCTCGCCCAGGCGCAGCAGGCCGCTCAAGGGCTCAAAGACGCCGCGTCATCGGGTCAAATCCGGATCACCGAGAACGGGTTCACCACTCTCATGGACGCGATCAACCAGTGCTACACCCATCTGGCTGACCTCAGGAAAGCCACCTTCACGGTCAAGCAGGCGCCGCAGTTGGGCACCAGCCCCTACGCACAGACGGTGGCGGTGCATGTCCAGAAGGGCGGGACGGGCGAGCCGCAGTCCGCGGACACGGTGGTCAACCAGCTCAGCGAGGTCCTCGACATCACTCGGGACGCGCTCAACCAGGCCAGGAAGAACTACGCCGAGGCCGAACACGCTAACGTTCAAGGCCTCAAGTAGCCACAGCCGACGGGGAGGTATGGGTGCGCGCAGCAGCCCTCACTACAGTCATTGCGGCCGCTGCCCTGGTAGTAACCGCGTGCACCAGCAACCAGACGGGGCAGGCGTCCTCACCCTCTGGCGGGCAAACCGCCGCACCCAGCACCTCGACGGCCGGCACCGTGACCAACGGCCTGACCGGGCTCAACGCCTGCAGCCTGCTTACCGACGCCGAGGCACAGCAAGCTGTTCCCGGCGCTGGGACCCACCAGGACATGGGCGCCATTGGCGGGAGCGGAGTCAGCAGTTGTGGGTGGACTAAACCGGCGACCAACGACTCCGCGGCACAGTCTTTCGGGATCACCGTCCGCCCTGCGCAAGGCATCAAAGACATCGTCGTCAGCCCAGGCGGGCAGCTCTCCAACACCACGACAACCACGGGCCGCCAAGCGGTCCTTCTGAAGAACAACGAAGGCAAAGGATCTTGCGCCGCAAGCATTGCTGTCGGGTCCGGCCGGGTCGACATCAACGACGCGACCAACGGTGCGAACGCCACGACCGACGCCGCGTGCGCGATCGTGAGCAAGATCGACGACTACGTGGAAAAACGGCTACCTGCGTCTTGACGGCGGCCTTGGATGCTTCCTCACGGGGGCTCCGACTTCTTGGACCTGTGGGAGCGGAGGATTGGTGTTTACGGCAGCGTGCCATGGGCGGGTCGTTGAAGTCATCGACTTGTGAGGTGAACGCGCGCCAGCGCGCCATGGTGTTGGCCGACCCGGCGACGCGCGGACAGTGGACGGCCGCGACCGCTCTGCGGCCTGTCAGTCGCCGTCGTTGCCTACCGTGTCTTGGTCGGTTGCCCGTGTCATCGGTTCGATCGGGTGGCCCGCATCCAGAGGATGACGTCCAGGCAGCGCAATAGGCTGATGTCGGTGATGCTGCCGGTTTCGTCGCGCATCGTGGTCAGGGCTTCCTGGCGGCGCGGGTCGTCGTGGAACCATGTCCACAGGCAGGCCCAGATGTTGCTGGGCTGGTCGAGCAGGTTCGCTACCTTGCTGTCGTAGACAGGTAGCAGGTGAGGTCGTTTGCGTGCCAGGAGTTTGCTGGCTGTGACCGGGCGGTGGTGGCCGCCGCAGCGGCAGAGTAGCGCCCAGAGCCCGGCTGCGGGGGATTCCGGGGCGTAGAACTGCCAAGGAGCCGCGTGCATGGGGAGGTCGCTGGGGATCTGGGCCAGCAGGTTGGTGATCTGATCGGCGTGGGTTTCGGTGGTGTCGACGGTGAGGGCGGGTAGGCGGTCGGTGATGCTCAGGAAGGTCAGGGCCAGTAGGTCGGCTGGTGTGATGGTGTCGCGAACGGCGGGGGTGTCGCCGCCGCCGGTCAGGCGATCGAATCGCCGGCCGCTGTAGAGGGTGTCGGGCGGCCCGTCCTCGTGGAAGTATCGACGCAGCGCCTCGATTGATTCGTCTCGCCAGACACCCAAGACGCACTTGTCAAGAAGTTGGTGCTGGCGTCTGTAGTCCTCGGCGGCCGGATCGGCAGGGTGGGGGGCGGGCACGAGTTTCGACTCCTTCGCTGAGGTGGTCTTTTTCGTTGAGGATCGGGTTATATTTCTGAGGTCTCTATCGCTGTCTCGAACCAATCGGGTTACAGGGGGAGCCGTTGAGCGGCTTGGATTCCGCACAGGTGCGATTGGTCGGTGACGTGCTGTTGGCCGAGGTCGTGGCGGCTCTGGCTGCTGAGCGTCCGGTGTTTCACAGCGAAGCCGACTTCCAGCATCATCTGGCGTGGACGGTTCGCGGGTTCGATCCGAGTTTGCGGGTCCGTCTGGAAGTTCGGCCGGTGCCGGAGCTGGGTTTGCAGTTGGATCTGCTGTTGATCCAGCCGTCATCTGGTGAGCGTGTCGCGGTTGAACTCAAGTACGCCACCCGGGCCTTGTCGGTCGATGTCGGCGGCGAGGCATTTTACTTACGCAGCCACGATGCCCAGGACATTCGCCGCCATGACTTCATCAAAGACCTGGTGCGTCTGGAAACGTTGGTTGACCGCGGGGTCGTTGACCGGGGATGGGCACTTTTTCTGACCAACGATCACGGCTTCTGGCAGACCTCCGCTCGCGTGACGGTCGACGCTGCGTTTCGCCTCCATGACGGCCAAGTGCTGCGTAGCAGCCTTGCCTGGGGTGACGAGGCCGGCGAAGGTACCCGCCGGGGCCGGGACAAGCCACTCGAACTGACCGGTGCCTACCCACTGCGCTGGACGGAATTCAGCGCTGTAGCGCCTGGAGCGGCAGGTACCTTCCGTCTGCTGGCGGTTCCCGTGGGCGGAAGCGCTTCACTGGCCGAGGCCTGCCCTACGGATTCGGCCCAGCCACTCGCCGAGGCGACGCCCCTGCCGCCGGCGGAACGAGTCATCGCACCACGGGCCGATGACCGCGATGCTGCTCGTTTGCAGGGGATGATCGATGAACTGCGCCGACTGCGTAACGGTTGTGAACCGAAGGACAAGACCAACCCGCTCTACCATCGGTACTCGCTCGCTGTGTCGGCCTTGAAGTGGGTCGCCGCGAACCACGACAAGAACTAACGTATGCCAACCTGGTCGGCACGCGCCGTCGTGCCGGGGTCTGCGATGAACAGCAAGTAGCGTTCACGCGCTTATGCCTGGAGCAAACCTGGAGCAGGAGCACGCGTTGAACCGCATCGAACAGCAGCCAACTGCTATCAACGGCAGTGTTTGACCAGCGGCTTCTCGTGGTGCTACCGTTGACCTGTGGACTTAGAGTAACCGAAACCTTACTGGCAGTGAGGGTGTCAGGGGTTCGAGTCCCTTTAGCTCCACAGTTTTCAAGATCGCCCGACCTGCGGTTTCCACAGGTTGGGCGTTGTTTTTTGGTACACCGAACATTAGTCCCTTATGGACTGATGCAAGTTACTGTTCAGTAACTGGGGCAAACTTGGGGCAGTGGGTGACCCTATTTGAAATGGGGTCGCGAAAAAGTGCCCCAGCGCCGTCCCCGACTTGGGGCCGGACGGGAAAACGCGGGGGTGCTGCACGCGAATTGGGGCCCGAGGTCCTGCCGGGCGGTGCCTTAAGTCCACGCCTTTCTCGACGGAGCCGGGGCTAGCGTCAAGGAGTCAGGTGATGGGATCGTGACGCTGGCAGGGCGTTCATGAGCGGCAAGGTGAACCTGGCGATTCGTTCAGCCGCTACGCGGTCACCGTCGGCATCCCGCCTGCGGGTCAGCGCATCCGCAAACGATGGGTCGGAATTCGGACGGAGCGTCATCATGATTGCGTGGATCACTATCGGCGTTATTGCCATGGTTCTGTTGTTGCTGGGCCTTTCCGTGCGCATCGTCAAGCAGTACGAGCAGGGGGTGTTGTTCCGGCTGGGCCGGGTGCAGGGCGTGCGGATGCCGGGGTTGCGGTTGATCATCCCGATTGTCGACGTCCTGCGTCGGGTGTCGCTGCGGATCGTCACGTTGCCGATCCAGTCCCAGGGGATCATCACCCGGGACAATGTCAGTGTGGATGTGTCCGCGGTCGCGTACTTCCGGGTGGTGGACGCGGTGAAGTCGGTCGTCGCGATCGAGAACGTCTATGCCGCGATCGACCAGATCGCGCAAACCACCCTGCGCAAAGTCGTCGGTCAGCACACACTTGACCAGACCTTGGCCGAGACCGACAAGATCAATGTGGATATCCGCAAGATCCTCGACGTCACCACGGTCGAGTGGGGTGTGGAAGTGACACTGGTGGAGTTGAAGGACATCCAGCTGCCGGAGAGCATGAAACGCGCGATGGCCAAGCAGGCTGAAGCCGAGCGGGAGAAGCGAGCGAAGATCATCAACGCCGAAGGCGAGTCGCTGGCCGCGGACGCGCTCGGTGAGGCGTCGGACACGATGATGGCTCACCCGCTGGCATTGCAGTTGCGCAACCTGCAGAGCCTGGTCGAGATCGGGGTGGACAAGAACACCACCGTCGTGTTCCCCGCGCCGCTGATGAGCACGATCGGTGAACTCGGTTCCTTCCTGGCCCGCGAGGCGTCCGCAGCGGGTACTCCGCCGAAGGCCGATGCCCCCACAGTTCCGGTGCCGCAGGCACGGGTACCTCCGCCATCGATGGCGGAGGTACCGGGGAACAACGAGGCAACGGTCTCCCGGTAATAAGCCGCGGAACCGGATTGGCAGTTCGTCACGAAATGCCCGGGTGCGGTTGCCGTACCCGGGCATCCATCACGGGTATGCCGGCGGTGGCCCTGATCCTGGCGCCTCCGCGAAACTACCGGCGCTGTTCGCGGTTGAGCGGTCCGGGTCGGCGGGCCGTGACGGGTAGGCTGACATAGAAGGCAAAATCTATCGTGCCGTTGCGGAAGACCTTTTTTGAGCGCTCGACCGCCATTTGGTGTCTTTCTTCCTTTCCCAGCAATACAGCAAGCTGTACTGCATCCCTGACGCTTCCCTACCCAAGGAGTCTCATGACGAGAACAGATCGTCACTCGCCGCGGCGCCGCTGGTGTTCAGCCACCCGTTGACCGACCCGCCGGCGCGCACGGCCATGGCCGACGGGGCCACCGCCGACCGCGCGCGGCACATTTCTGTCTCGGCGCGGCCGAGTTCGTCGACCAGCGCGTCGCGCGCGGTGTTGCCGGTTTAGGTGGCGCACCGTCGGAAAGGTCGACCTTATGCACGGCGCGCGACACCGGAAAAGAGTTCTCACCAACTGGTGGTGTGGCGAGAGTTGCTCGATGCCCTCGATCATCTCGAGGTTGCCTGGCGGAATACCCAGGCGACCGCACCACGATCATCGGCGTCGTCGCAGCTTCCGGCCAACATCGCCACAGCCTTGGCGAAGGCTACCGAGCGAGGAACGAGGACCATCGCCGATGTGACCGATGTAGTTATGTCCCAACTCGACAGCGGTTCCGCGTTCCAGTCGGTCGCAGCCGCTCTGCGAGAGGCTCTGGCCGAATGGCCGGAGAGGTGACGAGCCGTGTCTGGCCGGACGATGGACCGCCAGCCGGGCTGCCGGCACAGCGATCAGTACCGGCAGTCCGGCGGTCAGGTCCGCGATCGGGGCCACCAGGCTCCGTCGACATACCCCGTGGTGGGCGCCTTGAGCTTCCTTCTCAGGCTTCTCAGCGGAGTTTCAGCCGAGGCCGCTCAATGGCCATCATGGCCTTCGGGGTGGTCGATCCCGGTCGCACGCGGGCCCCTGGGTGAAAGTCCACAATAGATTCATGTGATCGAAACCTTTAGGTGCCGCTGCGCCACTGCGGCATCCCGAGTGTGATGAGGCGCAGTTTCTTTTCCGCGCGGCGGAGGATCCGTTCGTCCGTCTCGGTGTCGCCCGCACGGGCTTCGAGGAGCTCCAGGACGGTGGCGAGCATCGCTGTGACGATGAGGTCGGCCACCATGCGAAGGTCGTCGGTGGTCCAGTCGCGCAGATACTTGAAACGGGCGAGGTCCACGGCGAGTTCGCTGGTAACCAGCTTGAGTTCGAAGGCGATGGCCTGCCGTACCGGGCCCGCGCCACCATGGCGTTCCCTGATCACGAAGCGGAAGTGGGCTTCGTGGGCTCGGACGTGTTCGTGGAGCGTGCGCACAGATGCACCGATGATGTCGGCGGAGGATCGTGAATCTCGCCGGGCTTCCCGGATCGTCGCGCGCAGGGTGCGCATGGATTCCTCGACGAGCACGACGCCGAGTTCATCCATGGAGGTGAAATGCCGGTAGAACGCGGTGGGCACGATGCCGGCCTGCTTGGTCACCTCGCGCAAGCTGAGGCCGGTGAAACCGCCGTCGGCGAGCAGCCTCAGCGCGGCGTCCAGCAGCGCACGCCTGGTTCGTTCCTTGCGCGCGTGGCGCGTCACTGGCTCGGCAGTCACGGATTCAGCGTACGACTGTCCTCCACGGTGGTGGGCCGCCTTGCTCGACTTGGTCGCATCCGTATGATTGAGTGTACGGATGTTCACTGGAGGAGGTTCGATGGGCAGGCTCGCGATCGCCGAAGCGCTGTTGACGCCGCACGGCGTGGATCGCTACCTCGAGTTGATCGACCCGATGCTTGTCCGCCGTGAGCTCCGGGGCGTGGTCACCGGTGTTCGCCGGCCGACGGCGGACACGGTGAGCCTCACCATGCGACCGAGCCGGGCGTGGCGGGGGTTCCGGGCCGGCCAGTACGTGCGGGTGTCGGTGGAAATCGATGGTGTGTGGCGCACGCGCTGCTACTCGCCCACCGGCTCAGCGCACCGGGCCGGCTTGGAGTTGATGATCAAGGCCATCCCGCGGGGCCTGGTCTCCGGCTATCTGCACGCCCGGGCTGAACCCGGCTTGGTCCTTGGTCTTTCCGAACCGGACGGCCGGTTCATCCTGCCCACGCCGCGTCCTGACCGTATTCTGCTGGTCAGTGGTGGTAGCGGGATCACGCCGGTGTTGTCGATGTTGCGCACGCTGGCAGACGAGGACCATCAAGGCGAGGTCGTGTTCCTCCACTACGCGAACACCGGGGGCGATGTGCCTCATCGCGACGAACTGGCCGGGCAACCGCGCAACGTCCGTGTCGTGCTCGGGTATACCCACGCCGAGGGGGGCGACCTGCGGGGGTTCTTCTCGGCGGAACATCTGGAGCGTGCGGCGCCGTGGTACCGCGATGCGGAGACCTACCTGTGCGGGCCGGAGCCGCTGATGAAGGTCGTCCGCGAGCTGTATGCCGCCGAAGGTTTGAGTGAACGGCTGCACACCGAAGAGTTCACGGCTCCGCCGCTGAGGCCCAGCGCTGCGGACGCGAACGGACGGGTCCGTTTCGCGCGCAGCGGTAGGGAGATCGGCAACTCCGGCAGGCCGCTGCTCGAACAGGCCGAAGCGGCCGGACTGAAGCCGGAACACGGCTGCCGGAGGGGAATCTGCCTCTCCTGCACCCAGGTGAAGGCCCGTGGCAGCGTTCGTAACGTCACCTCCGGTGAGGTGTCTCACGAGGACAACGAGGAAATCCAGCTTTGCATCTCCGTCCCCCTTGGCGACATCGAGTTGAACTGCTAGGAGCGTGATGACCGGCTTACAAGACAGGCTTACCCCGGAACAGATCGACGAGTTCGGTCGCGCGATGGACGAGATCCGGCAACGCGTCGTCGCCGATCTCGGCAAAGCCGACGTCGACTACATCCAGAACGTGATCAAAACCCAGCGCGGCCTGGAAATAGTCGGCCGCGGGTTGCTGTTTGCCGGTTTCCTCCCGCCCGCTTGGCTTGCCGGTGTCAGTGCGCTGGCGCTGTCGAAGATTCTGGACAACATGGAGATCGGGCACAACGTTTTGCACGGTCAGTACGACTGGACGCGCGACCCGGCGCTGAGTTCGCAGCGGTTCGAATGGGATCTGGTGGCGCCCGCGCAGAACTGGCGGCATTCCCACAACTACATTCACCACACCTTCACCAACATCCTCGACAAGGATCGGGACATCGGATACGGCGTCCTGCGGGTCGAGGCCGCCCAGAAATGGCATCCGTATTATTTGGGCAACCCGCTCTACGCCGTCCTCGTGGCCTTCATCTTTCAATGGGCTGTGATGCTCCACGACCTGGAATTCGACCGGATGGTCAAGGGTGAGCGGAAATGGTCGGAGACAGCTGAAGCGCGCGCCAGGATGCTCCGCAAGGCCTCCCGGCAGGTGGGCAAGGACTACGTGTTGTTCCCGCTGCTGACCGGTCCGTTGGCGCCGCTGACCTTCCTCGGCAACGCCACGGCGAACCTGGCCCGCAACCTGTGGGCGTTCTCGGTGATCTTCTGCGGGCATTTCCCCGCCGAGGTGGAGAGCTTCACCGAGGAAGAGACCGAGAACGAGACACGCGGCCAGTGGTACCTGCGCCAGATCCTCGGCTCGGCGAACATCACCGGAAGCAAGCTGTTCCACATCCTGACCGGCAACCTGTCCCACCAGATCGAGCACCACTTGTTCCCCGACATCCCGGCTCGGCGCTATCCACAGATCGCGTCCGAGATCCAGGAGATCTGCCGCCGGTACGGGCTGCCCTATCACACAGGTCCCCTGCACAAGCAACTGTTCTCGGTCGCGAAGAAGATCATCAAACTCGCGCTGCCGGACGCCGTACCCGGCAGGCCTCCGGCGGCGACTACCCTGAACGCCAAGGAAGAGCCCGAAGCCGCATAGGGGACGCGCATATGGTGGGTCAGTTCGAACGCACCAAGGACACCCTGCAGGTGCTGACCGAGTCGGCCGCGACGCGCATCGGCAACATCGCGATGATCATCACCGGCGCGGTGCGTGACATCGCCCGCGAGACCGGCGACTGGCTCACCGACATGATCGAAATGCGCGAAGCCTCTCGCCGCGCCCAGGAGGACGAAGAGAGCACTCAGGCCGGGCCGCCGTCGCCGTGAATTCGTCAGTCGTTCCGAGTCCCGTTCGAAGAGGTTAGGCACTTCTGGTGTAGCGTCCAACGTGTCGAGAGCATCTCGTAGGTCGGCAGTCAAGCCAGCTTCGTTCTCGGCGAATATAGTCCGGCCGACACGCATCGGCCAGGGACAGAAGCACCGACATGACGTCGGGCCCACAAGTTCGCAGCACCATCCCAGCGGCCACGATGGGCAGCGAGCCGCCTCGGCTCCCGCACCGTTGGACATTGCCGACACGGTCTGAACTCTGAAAACAGACAGCCACCAGGCAAGAACTCGGCAACGGCTCGGGCAAGGCCGCGGTCCACGACGACCGAGTCCGTAGTCGGCTCTGCCGCGGGGACTGTAGGTACGGACAGCATCGACAGTGGTGATGTGGAGCCGGACGCGCCTGAGGGGAAAGACAGCCCAGCGGCTTGCCCCGGGTGCGTCGCGGGGGGATGGTCGAGGACTTCTTGCGTGGTCACCCCGGCGAGGAGTTCGGTCCGGTGACCATCGCCCGGTCGTTGGGTGGGAAGTCTTCGGGGGCGGTCAGCGATGCGCTGGACAAGCTCGTCGTGGCGGGCGTCGCAGTGAAGACCAAGGAGACGCCAAGGCGATTCGCGCTCGCTCCGGCTGAGGGTGTCGAACCCGCCAGCGGCCACCGTCAGATAACGGACACGGGCGGCGCAAGCTCCGGCACTGGCCGCCAACGTTGCTTCACCGAATGGCCCTCCGCATGTGGAGGGACCTATCTCTCCGAGGAGGCGGTCACTCCATAGGGACAGCGCTGATTTACTCGCCCATCGGCGCGCCCAGAGCAACGGTTGCCGCGTAGGCCAACACGGTGATCAAAAACTCGTGGCCACGGACCGCCTTTTACAAGGAAGGTTTCACCGGCCACGCAATCACCTCGCCGCCGTAAGCCCGAAACGTCGTTTCCATTAAAATCGGCCCCCGACCGGCATCCGTCCAAATGTTGGACATATGCGACATTTGGAGCATCGATTGTGGTACATTAGAATCACTGGTATTTAGTGCTTGCACGAGCAACAGTATCGCGGCTAGGGTTCGGTTACAACCCGACGGCCAGCTCAGGGGGTAATACGAGCAATTGGGGAAGCTCAATAATGTCACGCCGAGGACGCTCACTTATTGATGATCCATGTCATCTGGCCGCCTAAGGAGCAGTCAGTGCACTTGCGAAAGATTGCGAGTATCGCAATACCTGCCAAGAACACGACACAGGAAGGCAGGAAATAGTGGAGACATTGAAGCGCATCGCGTTGGTTTTCGCCCTGATGGTCGGTCTGATTGCCGGCCTGGCGACGCCCGCCCAAGCTGAAGAAATTCACGCCTACACACCACAGAATCCCAGCTACGAGAGCGTGACTGCTGGTGGGACCTTCACAGGGCAGGTCAGCTTCAGCGGTCCTACTTATGCCTGGAGTGTCCAGATAGCACTCGACATTCAAGCCGGGATTGTCGGCCCAGTCGTCGAGAACACCACCCTGACATGCGACGGAAAGGTTGTCGCTAGTTCGCACCACATCGAGCAGTCGGACTACCTGTTCCACGGTTCCAGTGCTGTCGACACCGACTGCAACAAATACGTGCTCGATGGGACGTTGCAGTTCACCTACCAAGGCGCAGTCGGAACAGTGATCATCTATGACCCGTTCGTAGTGCGCGCGTCGTAGTCCAGCTATACGGTTCATCGCCGCGGGTATGATGAGGCGTGGTGGACCCCAATGGCGGTCCACCACGCCGACTTGGAGAGTCATGGAGATCTTGATCACCTGTAATTCGTCACACCCGCGAAGAGAGTTCGTATTACAATCCTGTTCCGGTGTCCTGTCTGATTTGTTGGGTAGCCAGTTCGACGAACCGGCGACAGTGGACACGAAATTTGTCGTATTGATCGACGATGACCCGAAAATACCTAATTGGATGCGCGTCCACGGCATGCGTGAAACGCTGTGGAAGCACGGGTTTGGAGTTGATGTGGCTGGCGGTGATGTATCCGTTGTCGCCACCCTGGCCTCCGGCCTTCAGGACATCGTGATTGAGATGTTTCGGACAACAGTGCCACGCTGCCCCGGTCACCCCCATCCATTAGCCGTAGTAGCCCGCGATACCGCAGAGTGGCAGTGCCCTCAGGACGCCAGGCACTTCCGCTGCCCAGTCGGCGCCTACCCACAGCAGACCGGTTAGACCTTACGAGTGTGGCGGCGCATTTGCCCAGGCACCGCGGCCGCACTACAGCGCGGCTGAGCGCGCCTTCCGCGCAGCACGAAGACGGTGCGGTTACCGTCGTTGCCGCGCCTATCTCCGGTGAAAACCGAGCCGATTCCGAATTCTGCTCGTGGCAGGCGATTGACAGCGGCGCGGGCCCGCCATTGAGCGGACTGCGAGGCCACGCCTTGGCAGACTAGGGGCGGCCCAGACGGATCCCCATGCCGACCGGACGCGGCCCGCCGCGCGCTGGAACAGTGGATCAACTCCGAAGGCCCTGGCTGCCAACCGGCCTCACCGATAGTAGCCGGTCAACCCCGCTGACCCGACTACACGAGCGGCATCGTGCGCCGCTTCGCGACGATGCCGGTTGAGCTGCGGTGGTTGGGGTGCAAGGGGGTAGTGGGGGATCCTTGAGTGACGTGGTGTTGACGTCCAGGATGACGCCCGGCGGGATCGAGGCGAACAACCATCGCGAGCTCCACCGTGCTGGGGACAGCTCTTCGCGGAGTTCGGCGCCGTGCTGTGCCCGATCACGCCGACTCCCGCGTTCCTGCACGACCACAATCCCGATCTACTGCAACGCCGGATCGACATCGACGACTCGCTGCTCAAGACCACGTTCAAGGCGCTGCGCAATCTCAGTCTCTGTCCTTGGCGCATCGGCGTGATCGTCGCCGCCGCCCTGGTGCTCCTGCACATCGACCACGACCGCACAACATGATCACTCACAGCGACAGGCGGTTACCCGCTCGCGTCGAGGCGAGGCAGTAGCCGCCACATCGTCGTGCCGGCGGGCATGCCCCGGCTAAACCCGAGCCGGGCCCGTTCCTGCTCGTCGAGGTCGTACAGCCAGTCGACGATCGCCGCGAACGACGTGGCACCGGCCAGGACCGCGCAGACCGCAACGGCCAGCAACGCCGCGAGGGGATACCGGGTCCCGCAGGGATTACGCGGGTCCGGGATCCGGCCCAGGGCCTCGACAAGCCCACCGCGTTCACCATCGGTGACCGGCGCAGCGGGTGTCCGGAGCCAGGGGTTGTCAAGGTCAGTACGCAGATCAGAGACGATGCCATCGGCGGGTGGAGTCGTACCTGACGATCTCGCTGGCCGCCGGCCAGGCCCCGGCCCCGCAGACCTGGGCGCCTGGGCGCAGCACCTGCTCGGCTTAAGACGTCCGGCTGCGGCGGACCACTGGACGGCTCATTGCACGTTCCGGGTGTCGCCGGTGAGGGCTCGTCCGATGAACGAGGCGTACATCCGTACGAACAGCCGCCGGGGTAACAGATACTTCGCCATGAGGTCGGCGATGGTGTTGGCGGCGCCGGGGATGACGTGGGCGCGTCGGCCGAGACTGGTCAACGCGGTCCGCGCGACCCGGGAGGACGCCATCTTGGTACCCGGGATTTTGCTGAAGTCGATACCGGACGCTTTGTCCAAGCCCTCGGTCTGTGTCTTCCCAGGGGAGACGACCAGGACGTCAACCCCATCCCGTTTCAGTTCATAGTTCAATGCCTGTCCCAGGGACAGGACGTAGGTCTTCACCGCGGCGTAGTTGGCCTCGAAGGGAACCGGGCCGGCAGCGATGACAGAGGACACCAGAATGATCGCTCCGTGTCCTCGCCGCGCGAACTGGCCGCCGAAGCGGTGCGCCAACTGCAGGGGCACCGCGCCGTGCAAGGTGAGGACGTCGAGCTCGGCGGTCAGCGTATTGGCTACCAGTGCGCCGCCGAAGTAGACACCGGCGGCCGCGACGACGATGCCGACGTCGAGGTCGGCGGCCTGCTGCCACAGGTCGTCAACGGCTCCGGACGTAAGCAGATCGAGAGCGACGACTTTGTTGGTGGTGCCGTGTGTGCGGGAGAGTTCGGCCGCCAAGGCCTCGAGGCGGTCTTTGCGGCGTGCCACCAGGACGACGTTGACGCCGGCCGCGGCCAGCTCACGGGCAAATTGTTCACCGATGCCGGAGGAGGCACCGGTGACGACCGCATAGCGGCCATAGGTGCTGCGCAGGTCCTTCATGGTGTCTCCACTCCCCAGCGGCACGTGGGAGCCGAGCCGTGGATCAGTGGCGATCTCGGCCAAGTTCTCCGGTGGCGAAAAGGGGGCTGTAGCTCGCGGGTGTCTGGTCAGCTGGCGGGGAACTCGGTCGGGAGGGTGAGGGTCAGGGGTGTGACGATGGCCTGGTGGGCCTCGCGGAGACTGGTGGCGGTAGCGGTCGGCTCGCCGTTGCCGAGGTTGCGGTTGTGGTAGGGATGGGCTCCGCTGGCGACCAGCAGACGGAGCCGGTGGCCCGGGGCGAAGCGGTGGCCGGCCGGGCCGAGGTCGATCTCCACGGGTACGCCGTCGGCGAGGCCCGCGTCGGTGATGCGCAGGAAACCGTCGACCACGCTGCGCACCTGGCCGTCTTCGTGGACGTCCAGGAGTCGCAGGAAAAGGTCAGCGCTGACGGCGTCCGAGCAGAAGGTCGTGGCGGCGCGGACGCGACCGGCGAGGTCCATCGGCTCGGACAATGGCTCGCTGGTGAAGGCACACACGTCGGGCCGTTGCTCGAGAGGACCGCTGTCCCAGACGCCGCCGACGTCACCGACGTCGAGGATGGCCATCGCGACAGAGGGGGTGGGGTCTGCCGGATCGTAGGTCCATTCGACTCGGGAGAACGCATCGTCGGGGGTGTCGACCAGTCGGCCGGCTGCAGCGACGTGGAAGGTCGTGGTGCCGGGCTCTCGCCAATCCGCGCACTCCACCCAGCCGGGCTCCGCGCCGGTGCGGTAGTAGCGCAGGACACCGGAGCGGGCGCTACCGTCGCCGCGTACGTGGGTGTTGAACCAGGCTAGCCTCTCGGCCATCGAGATCCGGGAGTCGAGGGCGGCGTGTGCCCACGGGCCGATGACGAACCGATGCGGCAGGCTGCTGCCGCTCTTGGTGAGGCGTTCGAAGTCCTGCCAACTGTAGGTGCGGTGGTAGTCGTACCAGCCGCCGATGTGCAGGACCGGCGCAGGCGGGTCGTCCAGCAGCGCGGAGTAGTCCAACGGGCGCCAGTGCGGGTCGCCGCCGTCGTGGGCGAGGCGCTCCTGGTAGAAGTCGAGCTTGGAGCCGGTGGCGGCAACGTCCGCCTCGTTGAGGGGCAGCCGGTTGTAGGGGTTCTGATCAACCCGGGTGCCTTCGGCTTGCTGCATGGCGGTCCAGCTCAGCGCGAGTTCGAGCGCGAATCCGCCGCCCGGATACCAGGAGCTGACCCGGTCGGTGCTGTACATCGCGGTGGCGATCGCTTTCAGGCTGGTCGGCCGGGTGGAGGCGGTGGCCCAGGAGCTGAAGGCGTGATAGCTGGCGCCGGTGAGGCCGAGGGCCCCGTTGAACCACGGCTGCCGTTCGATCCACCGGACGGTGGCGGCGCCGTCGGCGGCCTCGTCGAAGTACGAGGTGCTGGTGCGGGTGCTTTGCACCAGGCAGGCGTATCCGTGGGATGCCCAGGCGATCACCTCGCCCAGGAAGAAAGCGGTGACCTCCGGCGGGAAGGACGCCGGGTTGTAGGGCGTGCGGATGAGTACGGCCGGCACCTTGGCCACGCCCACCGGGAGCGCCAGGATGCCGGTGAGTTCGAAGCCGTCATCGGCGGCGACGATCACTGGGTCGGTGAGTTCGACGGTGTGTGGACCGAGCGGACCGTAATGCTGCTCGACGGTCTTCCGGCGCTGATCGTCAACGATCGTGACGGCCATCGTTCTCCTTGCTGCGCTTTTGAGGGTTAGGCTCCGTTCGGGCCACTCAGGGGCGAGGCCCGGACGGGTTTGTTCGTTGCGGCGGCGTCAGTCGGCCGTGATGATCAGCTTGCCGCGCTTGCCGAGGCGTTTCTGTTCGAGTTCGGTGAGGGCCGGTATGGCCTGAGAGAGCGGGACCGTGCGGGCGATCGGCAGTTGCAACGTTCCTGCGGCAGCGGTCTCCACGACGGTTTCGAGGTCGGCCACGTTCGGCTGGGTGGCAAAGACGTGGAAGGGACCGGGCAACGCGCTACGCAGGTAGTTGCCGAGTGAAGGGTGGACGCCGACGATCCGGCCGCCGGGCCGTAGCATTTTCCGCGCCTCGCCGAGCGGGAGCGTGCCAGGGGCGCCCGCGGCATCGAGGACGAGGTCGAATCGGCCGGTCAGTGTCTTAGGGTCGAAGTCGAAAGCGACGACCGGGTCGACACCGAGTTCATGTGCCTCGGTCGCCGCGGTGTCGCGGCAGCTGCCGCCGACCCTTGCTCCACGCGCCAGGGTGATCTGCACGGCGCAGCGGCCCACCGCGCCCAGGCAGCCGTGGATGAACACGGCCTGTCCCCGCTGAAGCTTCCCCCTCGTGACCAAGGCCTGCAGGGCGGTAACCCCCACGATCGGAAGCGTGGCGCCCTGTTCGAAGGACAGCTCTTTCGGTTTGCGCACGACGTCGTCCTCGTGCGCAACGATGACGTCGGCGAACGCGCCCGACGCCTTGATCCGGGTACCGCCGACGACCGGGTCCCCGACGCGAACCCGGGTCACCCCCTCACCGACCTCCTCGACGACGCCGGCGAAGTCGTAGCCGAGCGCCCGCGGAAATTTACGACCGGTCACGAGTTTCAGACGACCGGCGCGGATGCCCCAGTCCATCGGATTGGCCGAGGCCGCACGCATACGGACCAGGACCTCGTTCGCCCCAAGAGGTGCGGGCTCGAACTCCTCGAGCCGCATGACCTCCGGCCCGCCGTACTCGTGGTACTGGATGCGCTTCATGATCGGTCTCCGACCTCTGACGGAACTTGGTTCCATCACCCTAGCACTCGTGATGGAACCAAGTTCTGTAAGGTGTGTCTCATGGCTCGCTGGAAACCGAACGCCCGCGAGCGGCTCGCCGCGGCGGCGCTCGACCTGTTCGAGGAACGCGGATACGAGAACACCAACGTCATCGACATCGCCCAGCGCGCCGAATTGGGAAAAACTACATTTTTTCGGCATTTTCAGGACAAACGTGAGGTGCTCTTCGGTGACGGGACGCTGGACGCGATGCTCGTCGACGCCATCACGTCAGCGGCTGCGACCGCCACACCGCTCGAGGTCATGGCGCGCGCCCTGGAGATCGTTGGACACTACGCGTTCACGCCGGAGCGCCGCGCGTTCGTCGCCCGTCGACAGAAGGTGATCGACGCCAATCCGGAACTGCGAGAGCGGGAGGCACTCAAGAACGTGGCCCTCACCGCAGCGGTCACCGAAGCGCTCAAGCGACGCGGCGTATCGGACCTGAACGCTCGCGTCGCCGCGGAACTGGGCGCGCTTGCCTCGAGGATTGCCTACGAGCGATGGAGCGAAACCACCGGCGACGAGGAATTCGGCGTGATCGCCCGCCACGCTCTCGACGAGGTACAGGCGGCGACCCTGCGCTGACGCCCGAGGTGCGAATCTGGAATCAGCGCTCCTGGCGGCGAAAATGGCCGGATACGGGCGTGTCAGCATCGATGGCACGCTCATCGAGACCGATCGCTGCCGCACCCCGTGACCCACGACAGGCCTGGACCTGTGGTGGTCGGGCAAACACGCCAACCACGGCGGAAACATCCAGGTCATCACCGCTCCGGACGGTTGGCCACTGTGGACATCGGAGGTCCGTCCAGGCCACGAGCACGACACCACCGCGCTGCGGGAACACGTGATGATCCTCCCCGCGTTGGCCACCTGGATCGCTGAGGACCGACCGGTGCTGGGTGATCTGGGCTACGAGGGCGAAGCCGACACCGTGACCGTGGCGTTCAAGAAGCCGAAGGTCGGTCAAACATGATTATCAGCGAGATGTGGCCGCATTTTATCGTGTTTTGGCGGCGGGTAGCACGGTGGTTGTCAGCCTTACGCGTGCTGGCGCTGTCGGCCTGCGTCGCTGGGATGCCTCGGACGGCTAGCCGCGAAATTCTCGACGGTCATAGATTCTCCGCCCCACTTTCCCTATTCGCGGTCTCATTGATGTGGACGTGCTTACGCCTGGCGAACCTTGATCGCGTGAGTGGCGTAATCAAAGCCATCAGGCTGGCCTTCTCCCCCGATAAGGCGCTCCGAGTCAACGGCCGGACCTAGAGCCTGTTTCAATGGCGTAGCCACTCGTTGATCGCCGCGATGTGCACGGTCGCCTCGTAGCGAACCGCGAGTTTGTCGAACCGTGTGGCGACGCCTCGGTTGCGTTTGAGCCGGTTGATGCCGCACTCGGCCGCGTGCCGTTGCTTGTAGATCTCTGGCCGGGCGACCCGGACCCTGGCCAGCACCGCCTCAAACTGCGGTGAATCACCACGTTGACCAGCGGTCACCAGCAACGACAATGGTTTCTGGCCTCGGTGGCCAGGTGCAGCTTGGTCGTCCAGCCTCCCCGCGACCGGCCCAGCGCGTGGTCGGCCGGTTCGGGCCCGCCGATACCGTTCTTTCTGCAGGTCGCCGTCGATGCGGGCGCCTGCGGCATGCTGGTGCGCCCGGTTGATCGTGGAATCCACGCGCACCTCCCAGGTGATCAACCCGGCGGCGTCGGCCCGGGTCTGCAACGCCGCCACGATCTGCGCCCACACACCAGCGCGCTGCCAGCGCCGGAACAAGCCGTAGACGGTTTGCCAGCAGCCATACACAGGTGGGACGTCACGCCACGGCGAACCGACACGAACCCGCCAGCGGATGCCGTCCAGAAGTTGGCGTTTACTCCACAATGGCGGGCGGCCGGGCTTCTTACCGACAGGCAGCAGCGGTTCCAGGATCGCCCACTGCGCGTCGGTCAGATCGGCTCGCCCCGTCGCCGCTAGGCTGGGCACGAGGTCTCCGGTGTTCTTGATCAGCTTGGTCGTTGATCGGTCTACCGGAGACCTCGACTATTTGATCCAAGACACGCCGCACCCACAACGCCCACCAGAAACTCCGCAGGTCAGTACATCGAAACAGGCGCTAGCCCGGGGCTTTCATGCGAGTTGGTGTGTGGTGTGTGTCGTGAATGGGAAAAGGTGCTCTGACCTGGGAGAATTCTGATTGCTGAGGTCAGAATTCGTGCAGTTCGAGGAGCACCTTTTCGGTGGGGAGTCTACGGGGTCCTATCCCCGGCTGGTTGTTGACGGGTCCGGTTCCGGTGTTGTGTCGCAGGCCGGGGGTGTGGTGCTGGTGCGTGCCGCCGAGTTGGTCGGGCTGACGGGCGCATTGTCGAGGGCGTTGTCGCCGTGGCGGAAACCCTTGGCGGTGTTCGATCCGGGCAAGATCGTGCTGGATCTGGCGATCGCGGTCGCGCTGGGCGGTGACTGTCTGGCCGATGTCGGCTTGTTGCGGGCCGAGCCGGGCGTATTCGGGCGTGTGGCCTCGGACCCGACCGTGTCCCGGCTGATCACCACGCTGGCCGGCGACGCGGGAAAGGCAGTGACAGCGATCCGCGCTGCGCGTGCGCCACGGCACGAGCCGCGGTGTGGGAGCGCGCTGGTGACCGCGCACCCGATCACGGGATCGACGCCGATGATCCGATCATCGTCGATCTGGATGCCACGCTGGTGACCGCGCACCCGGAGGTTTGTAGGGGCGACCTCCGACCGCGAAGTTGATCTTTCGGGTGTAGTGATGCAGGTAAGAGTTGATCACGAATGGCCATCCGGACGGAAAATAAACGATTTCTTGAATGCTGGAGATGCGCCCAGTTGTCTGACCCGGGTAATTTGATGGCACGGTTATTGATTCAAAAAACGAATTTTCTGACCATGGCACATCCACCGAGTGATTCCCCGAAGGCTCTGGGTTTCTGGGTCCCCCTGTCAGGTCTCCGGGGCTCGATGGTCAGCAAGTTATGTGGACTCGCCAATTGCACGTCAGGCAGGTGCACCCCAACGCCGCGGCGATGTACGGGGCTCGCGACAGCTGCTCCCGCATTAGTGCGCCGACGCCGGTCTGGGTGTCGAGAAGACTGAGCGCCAGCGCGGCCAGGGACTTGCTCGCGTGCGGAGTGTGGTGCGGGAAGGTCAGGCTGAACCGCGTGCTGGACAACTGGCCAAGACGATGCAGGAGACCGAGGCCGTGGCTAAACGTCCCGATTGGTCCCGTCAACCGTGACCTAAGATATGAGCGCATGAGACCGATGTGAAAGGGCGCTGACGTGGGAAACGGGGAGGTGCCGCTGTCCCCCGAACAGCGGCTCGTGCTCCAGTCGATCTATGACTGGTTCCATGAACATGGCGACTGGCCTCAGTTGATCGTCATCGACCGGCCACTCCGACGCACGCACGGCCTGGATGCCCACACCGTCTATTTGTCGTCGCCGGATGAGTTGGTTGTCAAGCCACATCCCGGAGCATGGCTGGGGCCGGACGAGGTCGTACGTTTGCGGTTGCCAGGCATCCATGCTTGCGACGGGGGTTCGGAAGACACCAACCGGTTTGTCCGGCTGCTCCGGTGGCTCGCTGAGAGGGAGATGGACTTCGAGTCGGAGCCGGGTGGGCCACCTGGGCCACAGGTCACCAGTGACGAGATTCGAGAGTACCTCGGCTTGGACCAAAGTGAGACCATCATTCTCCGATGCCTCTACGCCATGCTGTTTCTTGACAATTGGGGCATCACCGGTGGTGGTGGCCTGCCCGACGCGTGGCAGGTTTCCGTCGGGCGCGAGATCTGGCGATTTCGTGATGTGCAAACGGTCGAGGACTGCATTAGCGTTCGCGCGCAATGGGTTGCAGAAGCGGAAGAAGCAGCGTTCCGCAGACAAAATCCACCGCAAACCGCGTACTACCACGTGCGGCTTTCGACGAGGTCGGACCCAAGCCGGGACATTGTGCAGCTCGACCTGACCGGCCAGCAGTTGGAGGTTCGGTTCTTGAAGCCGTATCGCGAAGGTAAACCTATCGTCGCGAGAGGTAAGACAGTTCCGATCAACGATTTGGTGCAACTCCGCATCAATCGCACCGACCAGTCGTCCGAACACCTCCGGTCCATAGTACAAGCAGAGCGTCGTGCCTCAACAGTAGTCACTTTCATTCCAGATGAATGGTATATCGCGGAAAAGGGAGAAGAGGTAACCGACGAGTTCATCGTCGAGCCGCCGGGCTCTGAACGCGGACTCGCAGCTGACCCCGGCAACACGCAAAATCAGATGAGCGGGACAGTGCAAGGTCACGTTGTCCAAGCGCGCGACGTCTACGGCGGTCTGCATTACTATGGCTCGTTTCCAGGGGCACCCCACTCGCAGTCAAATGAGCCGTCATGTGACGACCTGAGTGATTGACGCGATTCCGGCTCGTCTGCGGCGGCGCTTCTGCGGGCAAGATGGTATTCATGGCCAGTTCGCCGAAGGCGTCCGCCTGCACAGAACCCGGGGCGCATCAATTGATACCTCCGTCAGGACATTGTCTCTGACCTTGCGTTATCGGACAGTAACAGAAAAGTTTGCCGCATGATGTGTTGTCCGAGACGCGCTGCCCTTTCAGTTGGTTGCCGTGCCCAGAAATCCTCTGAGTGAGATTTCCCCGAGTTCGTCGAGGCATGGGATGCGAGGACGATGTGTCATGTCGGAGGCGCGACGACGGTTTGACCGCGAGTTCCCTGGGAGGGGTCCGGATCGTGCGCAAGACGAACATATTTATCGCACGGGTGGCGGTTGACATGGAGGCACACGCGTAGGTCCATACCATGCCGAAGGTGCGCGGCGGGCGCGGGTCCAGCGATTTTTGCGGTGTCGCGATGATCTTGTTTGATCGCTTGCGGGGAGATTCCGTTGCCTCTGCCGGGGTGTTTCCGGAGCGGGCTGCTTTAGGTGGTGAGTGGGGGAGCGGCGTTCGGTTCCCGCGCGCGGGGTGAGCCGGACACACCCGATTACCGATCGACTCCGCACCGATGACGAGACCGCCGGGCCATGCACGGTGTCCCGCACCTGAAGGCAGGTCTCGCCGCCGCGCGCAAGGGTGATCCCGTCACCGCTGACGCGCACCTGGCAGAAGCCGGGACGTCTCGACGGCAGCGCTCATGCCTCGCGATTCGGCGACGGCCGTGGCCGCACGTACCAGCGCGGCCACACCACGGCTGCGGGAGAGTTCGGGCCAGGCTATGACGAGTGAGGCGGGAGGGCAGTCCTCGATGGGAACATAGACCACCGCCTGCCGGGGATATCTCGCGGCGACCGATTTGGGCAACACGGTCATCGTCGCGCCGAGGCCGATGAGGGCGAGCAGTTGCGCGAGGTCGTGTACGCCATGCTCGCCGACGTCGTGGTCCGCCCGTTCGCTGACCCCCTCCGGGTCGATACCGAGGTCGGTCAGTCGCACTCGCGAGGCATGGGCAAGGGGATGGTCGGCAGGGAGCGCTGCCACGCGCGGTTCGACCGCGATGACATCCGCGTCGATGCCGGCCGGATCGCAGGGCTCGAACATCAGCGCGGCATCGGCCTCACCCGCTCGTAACAGCCGCGTGTGCTCACGCCAGCCGCACAGGCGCACGGCGACGGGTTCGGCGTCGGGTTCGGCGGCCGTTGCGGCGAGGATGTCTTCGAGCAGGCCGCCGTCGGTATCCGCCTTGACGGCGAGCAGCACGCTGCGGTGCGGTGCCGAGGCCCGGACGGCACGCCGGGCCGCCGCGTCCAGAGCTTCCAGCGCCGGCCGTGCGTGCGTGAGCAGGACCATGCCGGGCTCGGTCAGTTCCACCACGCGTGTGGAGCGCTCGAACAGGCGCACACCAAGCTCAGTCTCTAGATTGCGGATCGCGCGCGAGAGTGCGGGACCGGCGATGCCGAGCCGTGTCGCGGCGCGCGTGAAGCTGAGCTCCTCTGCCACCGCGACGAAGTACCGCACGGGCCGGGACTCGACTGACATAACCCTACTTTATTACCCGCTCGGCAGTGCGACTGGTGCTTTTTTGTTCCTGGTCGGTGCCGGATCGGTCATTCCCAACGCCTCGCCGTGGCCGCACGCTGGGCGCCGTCGCAGGGCGAATCGCCCACGGCAGAACGGAGAAAAGAATGCGAGCGATCAGCATCCAGCGTTTCGGCGACACCCCGCAGCTCACCGAGCTGTCCGCGCCCGAGCCCGGCAACGGCCAGGTGCAAGTCGCTATCGAGGCGGCCTCGACCAACCCGATGGACGTGGCCATCGCCGCCGGGGTACTGGCCACGTTCGGGGAGTACCGGTTTCCCCTCACCCTCGGCATGGATGGCGTCGGCACCGTGACCGCGCTCGGCGATGGTGTCACCCAGTTCCAGGTAGGGGACCGTGTGTTCGGCCAGTTCTGGAGCCAGCCGTTGCAGTACGGCACGTTCGCGGAGGTCTGTGTCGTGCAGGCGGAACCCGCATTCGGCGCGCTCATGCCCGTCCCCGGCGGACTGCAAAACGACGTGGCCGCCGCGCTCCCGACCGCGGGTATGACCGCGATCGGTGCGCTTGACCATATGGGGGTGGACGAGGGCGGCACGGTGCTGGTCATCGGGGCCACCGGGGGCGTCGGCACCTTCGCGGTGCAGGCCGCTGCGGCCCGCGGGATACGCGTGATCGCAACGGCGCCCACCCAGCTTGCCGATCAGGTGCGCAAGCTCGGCGCCAGCGAAATCATCCTCCGCGACGCCGAGCCGTTGGACCAGGCGCTGCGCGCGCTCGCGCCCGAGGGCGTGGACGCGATCCTCGACGTCGTCGGCGATCATTCCATCACCAGCAGCGTGGCCGGCGCCGTGCGGGACGGGGGTGCACTGTGGTCGACCGCCTTTGGCATCGATGAACAGCTCCAGGCCGACGGGCGCATCCGCACGGCGAACTACCAGCTCGATCGCAAGCCCGAACGCCTCGCCGAGCTCGCGAAGCTTGCTACCTCGGGCATCATCCGGCCCGTCATCGGCACAACGCTCTCCCTGGAGGAGGCACCGCTAGCCCTCGCCGCCGGCATCGAAGTCGCCGGGTTGCGCGGCAAGACCGTGCTGCACGTGCGCTGAGGCCGGACCCGAGGCCGCACTGTCCTGGGTGACCGGACCGCACCCGAGGGAACCACATCCCGCACGCTGAAACCCGGCGAGACGCCGGTCAGGAACGCACCTTGTTCGGCGGGTCCGGGTCGCAGCGGATCAGCAGTCGCGTGGTGTGCGCGATGTGGTCCCGCAGAAGTTGCTGTGCCCGGTCCGCGTCGCGTGCGATGGCTGCGTCGAGGAGTTGCCGGTGTTCGGTGGCGAGGTCGCGGTCCGGTTCGTCCCCGAAAGAGACCGACCAGTGCAGGTACAGTTCGACCTCCTGGCGCAGGGACGGGCGGTCTCCAGCATCCGCTGGTTGCCGCATCCGGCCAGCAGGCCGATGTGGAAGGCCCGGTCACGCGTCTCCGCTGGTCAGAGGGTTTTTGAATATCCGGTGTTGAGCGGATCCGATCGGTTCCGTGGCCGTGGATAGGTGTCCCTGCTGGAGCACACTGCTCCACCCCTACGCGACATTGTGCAGCGTCTTGGACTCGTGACCTGGGGTTTCGGTTCGGTCCCTGTCTGTGAACCTCGTGGGGGTCACAAGGCCCGATTATTGCTGATAGTTGCCGCATGGGTACGCTTTGTGTCTGCTTGTGGGCGTGACGCATTGCCGGGAGCGGCTGGCCGCGGTGATCGTGGTGCCGGACTCGCCTCTTGTGTGGGGCGGCCGATAAGGGCCTGGGGCGGATCGTCTTTTGGCGATCAACCGAAGCCCTCCGCGCTGGCGGCCCGATGCCATCGCGCTCCGGTGTTCGAGGCTGCGTGCGAGTCTGCTCAGCGACAGGTTCACGAGGACGTAGACCGCGGCGACGACGAGGTAGGTCTGGACCAAAGTGTGGGTGTACTCGCCGAGGACTTTTCCGCTTTGCAGCAGTTCGGCGTAGCTGACCACGTAGCCGAGGGTGGTTTCCTTGACCAGGCTGACGGACTGGGTGATCAGTGCGGGCAGGACGAGGCGAACCACCTGCGGTATCACCACGAACCGCTGGGTTTGCCAGTAACCCAGGCCGAGTGCGAAGGCCGCCTCGCTCTGACCTGGCGGCAGGGCGAGGACACCGGCCCGGAACACTTCGGCGATCGACGCGGACATGGTGAGGACGACCGGTACGACGAGTTGCCAGAAGATCGGCAAGGTGAGTCCGGCAGAGGGCAGTCCCAGCAAGAACAGGTACAGCAACAGCAGCACCGGCAACGACCGGAAGGTCTCGATGTAGGCGCCGCAGCCGAGCCGGACCACGGGTCGGCGGGCGAGTCGTCCGATGGCGAGGAGAGCGCCGAGCGGCAGTGCCAGCACGCCGGCGACGGCGGCCGCTTCGGCCGTGCCAAGAAGGCCTTGGCCGAGATACCGCAGGATTGACGGTGCGAGAAAGATCTGCCACTTGGTCCAGTCCAATGCTCCGTGCGCGGCGAACTGCCGCAGCGCGAGCGCGAGCAGGCCGCCCAATAGGACGACCGCGATCGCGGTCGCGACCGCGATCCTGCGGCGTCCACGGGGCCCGGGGAGATCGAACAGCACCGCGGTGTCGCTCATCGCCGGATCCTCACTCGTCGTTCGATGCGGGACAGCGCTGCCGAAGAACCCAGTGTGATCGTTACGTAGAACACCGCGGCGATCCCGAACGCAGCGAGTCCCTCGGCATACCGCAGGGACAGTGTCTGCACGCCGTTGGTGAGTTCCGCCACGCCGACCGCCGCCGCGAGCGAGGTGCTCAGGACGACCGCGATGAGGATGTTGCCCAGTGGGGGCACCATGGACCGCATTGCCTGGGGCAGGATGACGTGCCGCAGCGATTGACCGAACGTGAGACCGAGAGCCCGCGCGGCCTCGGCTTGACCGAGCGGCACGGTGCGGATTCCGGAGCGGACCACCTCGCAGACCAGCGCCGCCGCGTAGAGCGCCATGCACAGCGCGGCCGAGGCGAACAGCGGCAGTAGGAGGCCGATTTCGGGCAGGCCGAAGACGAACAACACCAGCAGGACCAGGAGCGGCACGTTCCGGAACACGGCGACATACACCGTGGCGGCCGCCGCCAGTGGTGGGATCGGGCTGACCCGGAAGATCGCCAGCAGCGTGCCCAGGACCAGCGCGCCGCCGAATGCCAGCGCGGAAAGCTCGGCCGTGCCGGCCAGTCCGGAGAGCAGGACGCCGATATGCGTGATGCTGTTCATCAGGACGGTCCGGCTCCGATCGTGGGCCACTGCGGGGCTTCGCCCGGCACGACGGTTCCGATGGTGCCCTTCCACAGCCGGGTTGCCAGGCCCGCGTCCTGAATCCGATGAAGGAAGTCATTGACGACTTCCTTCATCCCGGTTTCCCTAGGGGTCCCGATGCCGTAGGACTCGTGGGTGATCGTCGGCCCCACGACTTTCATGTCGTTGTTCCGTGCGGCCGCTCCGATGAGCAGTGACTGGTCGATGACGTAGGCGTCGGCGCGTCCCTGCCGGACGGCCGCCAGGCATTCGTCGTTGGTGCCGAACAAGGTCACCTTGGCCTGCGGAGCCTGCGTGGCCAGTGCCTGCGCGGCGGTGGAGCTGGACTGGGTGACCACGTTCTTGCCATTGAGGTCGGCGACGGTGTGAATCGTGTTGTCGTCTTTCTTGGTGAGAATGCCGACCCCGGACTCGTAGTAGGGTCCGGCGAAGTCGACCTTTGCCGCGCGTGCCGCGGTGATCGTGTACGTCGCCAGGACGACGTCCACGGCATGGTTGGCCAGCAAGGCTTCCCTCGTGTCGGTGGTCACCTGGGTGAGACGCGTCTTCGGCTCGCCGATGACGTATTTCGCGAGCATCTGCGACAGGCAGGCGTCGAATCCGGTGAGTTTTCCGGTCGTCGGGTCCTGGAGCGAGAACAACGGTGCGGTCGTGGTACCACCGACGATCAGTTCACCCCGTCGTTTCACGGAGTCGGCGAAGGAACCGGCGGGAAGCAGGCCCGCGGGAGCCACCGGCGTCTCCTTGACCAGTGGTGAGCACACGTCTGGCTCCTGCCCGGGGAGAGCGGGGGAGGACACGGCGGCACACGAAGCCAGGAAGCCGGACGCGAGCGCCACGGCCGCGATGGCGGGCCAGGGGGTCCGGCGCGAGGGGAACCGGGCGGTGAACATGGATTTCCTCCGAACGTCGAGACATCGCGAGCCAGGGGGATACAGGGTTTCGCAAAGCGCTGCAACGAATTCCTGCCTGGTATTTCCGCCCTGGCGCGGGCAGAACCGATGATAGCGTTGTCCGGATTTTTTTCGCATTGAGGGAAAAAGATTTGAACTTGACTTGAGGTTGGGGCGGTGAAAGCTTTCATGGCGAAGCTACGATGCCGTGTCCTGAGTGAGCTGTGTCGTCACCGGATCCCCGTTCGCCGCGTCCTCCACTGCCTCCCGGACTGTGTTGCGCAAGCCGTAGGCCAAGGTTCGCATGGTCATTTCGGGGACGATGCGCTGGCCGAGCGGCGCTTCCGCAGGCTTGCCCTGGTAGGCGGCGGGTTTGAGGTATTTTTCCAGAGCCACCTTGCGCAGGCCACCAAGCGGCGCGCCGATCGCGGCGTTCGACAGCCAGTTGTCGTGCTGGCCTTGTTCGGCGCCGAGCAGGATGTTCTGGGTGCCGTTGACGAGTGTTTCCTTCAGAAAGGCATACAACAGTTCGCGGTTCGTCTTCGGGGTGAAGACCACCTCCTCGGTGGCCGGTTCGGTTTCCGAACCCTTCTTTTCGCGCTGCGCTTTGAGGTTGAATTCTCGTTCGAGGAGGCTCCGCAGTTCCGGTGACAGTGTGACGTCTTCGGCCATTTCTTCCGCGAGGGGGCGGGAAAACTCCGGCATCGGAAGCTCGTATTCGGCGGGAAGGGGGTGTACGGTTTCCGGCCGCTCCGCGGATTCCATGGAAGTCCCTCGTTCGGCGCGGGCCGCGTCGCCCGCCTGCTGCGCGGGCCGGTCGTGGGGGAACTCTCGCTCGAGCAGGTTCCTGAGTTCCGAGGACAATGACGGCGACTCGGCGATGGCTTGCGGCAGCGGTTTGCCCGCGTCGGGCATCGGGAGTTCCGGTGCCGAGGGTTCCTCTTTTTTGCCCTCGATGAACCGTTTGAGACCGCCGACCACCTTGGTCTCGTTCTCCAGGATCTCCATGCCCAGATTGAGCGCGCCGTACTGGACGATCGCGGGGATCATCGGGAGCAGCAGTGACCCGACATCCAGGTTCCGGCCGCTGAGCTTCGCCGGCACCGCGGTGGCGGCGAGGTTGATCGGGTACTCCTTGATGCCGTCCGGCACGTACTCGACCAGGAGCACCCTGGTGTATTCCCCGATCTTGCCCGCGAAGGTGCCCCACTGCTTCATCGCCTCGGTCGTCGTCCTGATCAACTCGCCCAGTCTGGTGAACAGCTTGTAGAGTTCGGCGATGAGGCGGCCGGCGCGGCTGAAGAAGATGAGGTCGGAGAGAAACCCGGTGATCCAGGACAGCGCTACGCACAGCAGCCACATCTCGAGCAACTCCAGTGCGATGCCGATGATCGTGCGGATTATCCGCGTCGATTCATCGGCGTGCTGGTCGAGTGTTTTCGCCATCCCGTCCGCGCCGTCCGCTACCTGACCGGCCAGCATCATGTGTTTCGCCCATGCCTCGGCATGAGCGTCGGCCGCGCGGCCGGAAAATGAGTCGCCGAGGCCGGCCAGGTCACGATTGAGACCGTCGTATTCGCGGCGGAGCGTTTCCGCGTATTGGCGGAGTTCTTCCGCCTTCTGTTCGACGCGTTGCGGGTGGCCCGTACCCAGGTTTAAACCGACTTTCTGGAGGATCCAGATGATGGCGTTTTCGACAGGCTCGTTGACATCGGTCATGACATGACGTCCGGGAGGTGGTCACGCGGTCCAGGGTCGCGGGTTCTCGCGGCCGCGTCCTCGTCCGCTTGCCGGAACAGGACGGCGGCGGCGCGCATCGCGCGTGCGTGGCTCTCGCCCGCCCGGGACAGTGCGGCCATGGCCGCGTTGAGGGCGTCGGACGCGTCGGCGTAGGACCATGCGGCGTCCCGGGCTTCTTGGGTGGTGCCGAAATCCGACGGAGTCAAGGCGGTCCGCGATCTCGCCGCCTCGAGCGCGGAATCCAGGTCGAGTAGCCGTTCCTCCATGTTCCGGCCATGCTTGTGCAACAGGTCGGGGTCGACCCGTGTTTCATTGTCTTTCACTGTTGTGCTCGCACTTCCGTTCATGCCTGTGCCGACAGTGGCGCGCTGTTTCCGTAACCCTTGGAAAAAAATTCCTCGGGCTGGCGTGTGAACGATTAACGATCAGAGCAGAGCGGAACGTTGCATGTCAACCGCGTGCATGGTCGTCCCAGAAAATGGAATCCAGGTGATCGACGTAACTCCAAACCGGCGTCACGTGTGCTTCCGACGAGTTCGCGATTGAGGTGATACCTCAGTGCCAGTACCTTGCCGTCTTCCGCGCCGAGTACGCCGGTTCGACCCTGTGCAGCTCTCAGGGCCTCCATGCCGCGGAGGTTGGTTCACACCGGTGTGACCGTTGAGCCGGCGGGTTTCCAGCCGAGTTCGGGTGCGATCGCAGTGCGGAAGTCATGGAGGATTTGCTGGTAGTCGTGCCGGTCGAACTCGTACGGCAGTTCGAGGCGGAGTTCGGCGACTTCCCGTACGGCGGCATCGGCTGAGAGCTGTTCGAGGATCTGTTCGGAGGTGCCCACCATGTCCTGCGCGAACAGGATTCGCTTCGGTCCGTGCCGTTTCAGGGTGCGGTCGGTGCCGGCTGGCCGCGTAGGCCCGGTAGCGCGCCCGGGTCCGCGTGTCCGCGCTGTCGAACGGGACGATCACCCGGCCGAGTGCGATTCGCGCTGGGCGGTCCGGCTTGATCAGGCGGCGGTATTCGCCGATCAGGGTGCGTTGCGCGGTGACGAAGTCGTCGGTGCCTTCGCCGCTGATGACGTTGCCGGTGAGCAGGTTCAGGCCTTCTTCGGCCGCCCAGCGGATCGAGCGCAGGCTGCCGCCGCCGTACCAGGTCCGGTCCACCAGGCCAGGAACATGGGGTTGCAGCCGGGGACGCTGGGTGTTGCCGGGTGAGTGGATGACGGTGTGCTCGTCACCGAGGTAATGACCGCGGAGATTGTCGATGAGGCGGGCTATCCGGCCGTAGCCCAGGTCGAAGCCGCGCCAATCGCCGTCGTAGACGAGATCGCCCAACAGTTCGGCGTGCGGCATGCGGTGGAGAATCCGACCTGGAGACTTCCATGGGACAGGACGTCGGCCAAGGCAAGGTCTTCGGCCAGCCGGAACGGACTTTCGTAACCGATGGGGATCACGGCGGTACCCAGTTCGACCCGCTGTGTGCGTTGGCCGGCCGCCGCGAGGAACACCGCCGCGTAGCCCGCACCGTGTTCGAGATGGCGCTGCCGGATCCACGCGCCGTCGAAGCCCAGGTTTTCGCCGTACTCGAACAACCACAATGTGTCCTCGAGCCCGGGGTAGGGGTCGTCGTCGGCGAAGTTGCCCGGGGTGAGGAAGGCCAGCGAAGTGACGGCCGGTCGCGTGGCCACCTTCAGCGACGCTCGTAGGGGATCTGTTCGCCGGCTTCGATCGCGATCGGCAGCCGGTTCTCCGCCGGGGGCAGCGGGCAGGTCGCCAGGTCCGTGTAGGCGCAGGGCAGGTTGGTGGCCCGGTTGAAGTCGAGTGTGACGAAGCCGTCCGCGTCGGGTGGCGGTACCTGCAGGACGCGGTTGGCCGGGTAGGTCGTGACGCCGGAGGTGGCGTCGGTGAACAGCACGATCAGGCTGTCCGGACCGTGTCCGGGGAACGCGGTCAGACTCAGCGCTTGTCCGTCGAGTTCGAAGTCGATCCGGCCCGGCGCGTTGTAGACGTGTTCCAGCCCCTCGACGGCCGCGCCCACCGTCGTCGGCTTCGGGCGGGCGAACGTCTGGTATCGGCCTGTGACGCGCCACCTCGGGTGCGGTGTGTAGGCGGGGGTGCCGTTGAACCCGGTACGGAGTGGGGTGTCCGGGTGGCGTGGCCGCAGGATGTCGTGGCCGCCTCGCTTCGCCACCTCGATCACGGCGTCACCCCAAACCGCATTGACCCCAACGCGTTCGGGAATGACCCCGAACGCGTAGCGCCCGCGCACCGGAGCACCTTCGACCACCAGTTCCTCGCCGTCGTCGAGAACGACCGTCACGCCCTCATCGCCGGTCGACCATGTGCCTGGGGCGTCGGGAAATCGTGCCGGCTCGTCGCCGAGCCAGCGCAGGCTGGTGATCGCCAGGAAGCCGTGCGGTCCGGACAGTCGCGCCTCGTGCTCGTGGTGCCATTCCTGCCATTCGGCGGCGAAGGCGTCGATGGGTGTGGTGGATGTGGTCATCGTTGCTCCCACTTGCTTCCCCGCGCGTAGTTCGCCGCATCCCCGTCGTAGAACGCGCTGACCGTCAGTGCGGTACTTCCAGTCTTCGACGCTAAACGCGCCCCGACAGCCCGGTCAACGATTCCCATCCCGTGAGCTGATCGGCCAGGGCGTCCTGCGGCTGGGTGACAGATCGTACGTAACTGCCGGCGTGGTCCAGCGGGTTCCAGGACCGTGCTCGGCGATCTCGCTCGTCTGTCCATTATGGTCTGGATCGCGCCTCGCCGTCACCGGGGACCGCGCCACCGGAATCGTTGGTGAAGACGACCAGCATGTGAAATGACTTTGCCCGCGTCTTGTCCGGCAATACGTTCTTGGCGTGGGAACGGCCGCACTCGAACCTGTCGCGCAGCCCGACCTGTTCCGGCTCGCCGTACTCGAACGGATCGCCCGAGAGGTCGCGCCCGAACGGGGCTGGCACAGGAAACCGTTCCGGTGAACGACGAGCGGCCGTTCCGGCTCGGCTTCCTCAGCCATGTCGCGTCCGTCGGCGAACCCCGGGCGGCGTTGCGCGAGACCCTCCGGCTGTTCGTGATTGCCGAGGAGCTCGGTCTCGACTCGGCGTGGGTGGTACAGCACCACGTTGGTGCGGAGCGGGGGCACCTGCCCTCGCCGTTCGTGTTCATGGCCGCGGTCGCCGAGCGCACCAGCCGGATCCGGCTTGGCGCTGTCGTGGTCACGCTGCCGCTGGAGCATCCGGTGCGCGTGGCCGAGGACGCTGCGGTGGCCGACCTGCTCAGCGGTGGCCGGCTCGAGGTCGGGATCGGCACGAGCGGGCATGAGCGTTCCTTCACCGCACTGGGCACGGACTTCGAGACGCGCCGCGAACGCAACCGTGCCTCGGCTGACGAATTGACCGACGCGCTCGCCAACCGCCCGCTTCCTGGCGGCGAGCGGCTCACGCCGCGCGTTCCCGGGCTGGTGGATCGGTTGTGGCGCGCGACCTCGTCGGAAAGCGGTGTCGCCGAGACGGCGCGCGCCGGCCACGGCCTGCTGCTCGCGCGTTCGGCGTTCACCGGCCCCACCCGGGACATCCAGCCACCGCTGGCCGAGTCCTACCTCAGCACCTACCGAAGAGCGGGGCACACCAGGACGCCACGGATCGGCGTGACGCGGTCGGTGTACCCGGCGGCCAGTCGCGAGCAGGCCGTCGCCGATCTCGAAGCCGGTGCCCGGGACTGGACGAAGACCATGGCCGCTGACCGGATCGCCCCGGGTTTGCCCGCGGCCGAGTTGTTCGCCCGCCACCACATCATTTACGGTCACATCTCCGACGTAGTGGCGGCGCTGTGGGCGGACCGTGTCCTCAAGCACGCGACCGATCTGCTCGTGCAGGTCCAGCCTGGACTGCCCGGCTTCGCGAAGACCGTCGCCGCACTCGAAACCATCGCCACCGAGGTCGCGCCCGCGCTCGGCTGGCATCCGGCCTGAAGGAGTGATTCTCTGTTCCATTTCGTCAAAGCGATTCCTTTCGCCACGATGGTCGAACCGAGGGCGAAGTCCTGTTTCAGGTGCACAGGCCGGTCGAGCGGAACTCCGCTGTGAGGTGGTTCTGGACGTCGAGGAAGTCGGCGCCGAAGAGGTGCCTATTGAAGCCTTCGTGTCCGGTGTCCAAAGTGGTCAGATCGACCGACGCGGTCGCCGGAGATTCCAGGGGGCTGTGCCGGTCACGATCTCTCCTCGGTATTTTCCGGCGCTGCGGCGGAAACGGGTTGGCCCGAGGTGGCGGACCACAAAGGACACGTCGGAGTTTACCGGATCAATGTGCGAGATCCGGCGGTATATTCGGGAATCCCGGCCGCAATAGTCATGCCTCCTCCGTCTGGCTCCGGTCGTCCTGGCAGGCTTGAGGATAATCAGCACCTCCGCGATAGTCTCTGTTTCCTTCTATCCTCCCAAGTTCTGGAAAGGCTGGTGGGAACGCTGTATGCGGGTCTTCCGTGGCGCGGGGACGGGTCATGTCCACATGCTGGGCTCTAGCTGAGAGACATTTTCTTTCAGGGTGACGAAAAGCATCATCGGGTCATGTCGGATGCCACTGGGATGAGCGTGCGGCGGCGCGAGATGAGCGCGGCAGCTGTTATGAGTGTTGTTCTGGAGCATGGCCCGGTGGCTCGCCGTACGGTCGCGCGGCTGACCGGGCTGAGTGCGGCGGCGGTGACCAGGCATTGCCGTGACCTGGTCGAACTTGGCCTGATCCGCGAGGCCGAGGAGGCGGCTGTCCGAGGTGGTATGGGCAGGCCGCACGTCCCGGTGGACATCGATGTGGACCGCCATCTGATCGGCGGGGTGCACATCGCGCACGAGCATTTCACGCTGGCCGCGCTCGATTTGCGGGGCCGGCTCCGGGCGAGTGAACGTGTCCCGCACGAAGGCACCGCTCCGGATGCCGTGCTTTCCGCGATTGCGGACAGGTTCCCGGCCTTCGTCGAGGCACGACTGTCAGGCTGGACGCCGGTCGCGGTCGGTGTGGCGGTGGGTGGCTGGGTGGACCCGCAGCAGGGGATAGTCATCGAACACACTTCGCTTGGTTGGCGTGATATTCCCGTCGGCGAGACGCTCGGCCGGGCCCTTGGCGCATCGGTCCGGGTGGACAATCATGCCCGCGCTCTGGCGTGCGCCGAGCGCATGTTCGGCAACGTCCGGGCCCATGGGTCGTTTGCGCACATCTTCGTCGGCAACGTGGTCGATGCCGCGATCATGACCGGCGGCGTACCGCATCATGGCCCCCGCTCGGGTGCGGGGGAAATCGCCCACCTCCCGGTGGGAGAGGCCGGGGTGCGCTGTTCCCGAGGGCACTACGGCTGTTTCGAAGCCACGGTTTCCGACCGCGCCTGGGCGCACCGCGCCGTCGCCGACGGGATCACCACGCGGCCCTCTCTAACGGCGTTGGCAGGGAGGGCGATGGCGGGGGACCGGCGCGCACGCGAGTTGTTCCTGGATCGAGCGAGGATGATCGGTCGTGGCGCAGCGGTCCTGTTCGATGTGCTCAATCCTGAGGTGCTGGTGGTGACCGAGCTCGGTGTGCTCCAGTTCGCCGACTGCCTCGAGGCGTTGCGCGACGAGGTCGCCGCACGTTCGAATGTGTGCGCCGACACACGGACGTCGGTGGTCGCCGGCAGCTTCGGCGTGGACGCCACACTCGCCGTGGCGGGGGGCTCGGTGGAGCTGGACGCGATCTATCGCTCTCCCTTGTCGCTCGGGGTTGTGTCCGGCAGGACCGTGCCGGGCGTTCCACTCGGTGGGCGGACTTAATTTCATTTCTCGCAAAGTTGTCCTCGTGTGGGTTTGCTTTCGAGGATGTAACCATGGCGAATCGGCAGTTGCACCTGAACGCGTTTCTGATGGGCGTCGGCCATCATGAGTCCGCCTGGCGTCATCCGGCGACCGACCCGTTCGGGGTCGCCGATGTCCGGCATTTCCAGCGGCTCGCGGCCATCGCCGAGCGGGGCACGTTCGACTCGGTCTTCCTCGCTGACGGGGTGCAGGTGATGGGAGACATCCGGCACAGCGCGGCCCATGTGTTCGAGCCGATCACGCTGCTCACCGCGCTGGCCACGGTGACCAGCCACATTGGACTGATCGCAACCGCGTCCACCGGATTCAGCGAGCCATACAATCTGGCACGCTGGTTCTCCTCGCTCGACCACATCAGTGGCGGGCGGGCCGGATGGAACATCGTCACGTCCGCCGGGGACCGCGCGGCGCAGAACTTCAACGCCGCCAAGGCGAGCGAACACGTGGACCGGTACCGCCGCGCGGCGGAGTTCCTCGAAGTCACCACCGGGTTGTGGGACAGCTGGGACGACGACGCGTTGGTCGTGGACAAGAACTCCGGTGTGTTCACGGATCCGGGCAAGGTGCATGAGGTCAACCACCGCGGACTCCATTTCGAGGTGCGCGGGCCACTCAACTCGATCCGTAGCCCGCAGGGCCGCCCGCTGCTGGTGCAAGCGGGCTCGTCGGAGGACGGGAAGGCCTTCGCGGCTCGCCATGCCGAGGCAGTGTTCACCGCACAACAGACATTTGCTGATGGGCGGTCTTTTTATCTGGACCTGAAAGGGCGGCTGGCCAGGCAAGGAAGGTCCGTCGACTCCCTCAAGGTGCTGCCGGGACTTGTCCCGGTGCTCGGGTCAACCGAGGCCGAAGCACGAAAGCTGGCCGCGGAGCTGGACGACCTGATCATCCCGGTGCGCGCGGTGGCCCAGTTGACCGAACTCATCGGCGTCGACCTGACCGGCCATCCGCTGGACGAGCGGTTGCCCTCGCTGCCGCCGGTGGCTGCGATCAACGGTGCGAAGAGCCGGTTCGAACTGGTCCGGGATCTCGCCGAACGCGAGAAGCTTACGCTGCGGCAACTCCTCGGCAGACTTGGTGGCGGGCGTGGTCACCAGGTGCTCGCGGGCACACCGGAGCAGGTCGCCGACCACATCGAAGCCTGGTTCGCCGGCGGTGCGGCCGATGGGTTCAATGTGATGCCGCCGCTGCTGCCGTCCGGGCTTGAAGACTTCGTCGATCACGTGGTGCCGTTGCTGCGGAAACGGGGGCTCTTCCGCACCGAATACACCGGTACCACTCTGCGCGACCACTATGGCCTGCCCAAACCGGTCAACGGTTTCGCTCGCGCCGAGCCGAGCGTGGTCTGAGCATCCGATACCCCTTCCCTACCCAGTAAAGGAAATCCGGTGATTTCTGCCACCCGAAGAAGGTTCCTCGCTCTCAGTGCGCTCGCCGTCGCATCGACCACGGTCGCGTGCGGTACCGCCAGCGGGGGCGGGGCCGAAGCCAAGACGCTCAGGTACCAGGGCTGGGCGGGCCAGGTGACCCTGCCGGAACTCGCGGAAGACCTCGGTTTCCTGGGTGACGTCAAGCTCGAATGGGTCGGTGACACCATCAGCGGTCCGCAGGACATCCAGTCCGCCGCGACCGGGCAGATCGACTTCGGCGGCGCGTTCAACGGCGCTGTGGTCAAGCTCGCCGGCGCGGGCGCGCCGATCAAATCGGTGATCAGTTACTACGGCTCGGATGCCTATGCTTTCAACGGGTTTTACGTCCTCGCCGACAGCCCGGTCCGCTCCGCGCGCGACCTGATCGGGAAGAAAGTCGGGATGAACACACTCGGCGCGCACTCCGAAGCCATACTCGACATCTACCTGCAGCGTAACGGCCTCGGCCCCGCGGAAACATCGCAGGTCGAACGGCTGGTCGTCCCCCCGGTCAACACGGAACAGTCACTCCGTCAAAGGCAACTCGATGTCGTCGTCCTCGGTGGCATCCTGCGGGACAAGGCGCTGGCCAACGGCGGTATCCGCCCGCTGTTCACCGACTACGATCTGCTCGGCGCGTTCAACGCGGGCACCTACGTGATGACCAAGAGATTGCTCAAATCCAACCCCGCCACCGTGCGTACCTTCGTCACCGGGGTCGCGAGGGCAATCGAGTGGAGTAAGACCACGCCCGCCGCCGAGGTGGTGGACCGGATGACCGCGATCGTCAAAAAACGTAACCGCAACGAAAACGCCGACGCGTTGAAGTACTGGAAGTCCTTTGGCGTCGCGGCGCCCGGTGGGGCCATCGCGGAGAAAGACCTTTCGATCTGGGTCGACTGGCTGCGGGCGCGCGGTGAGCTGAAGCAGGACGTGCACATCACCGACATCTACACCAACGAGTTCAACGGCCTTCCCGCCGGGAAATGAGCACACCGATGACACAGATAGTCCTCCGGCAGGTAACCAAGAACTTCCCCAACCGCGACAGGGAAACCGAGCTGGTGGCCTTGTCCGAAGTGGACCTCGAAGTGCGCCCCGGGGAATTCGTCGTGATCGTCGGACCCAGTGGCTGCGGCAAATCGACATTGCTGGACCTGCTGGCGGGGCTCGCCACCCCGACCAGCGGCCGGATTCTGTTCGACGACCGGGAGGCGAGCGGTCCCGGACTCGACCGGGGCATTGTGTTCCAGCAGTACGCGCTGCTGCCATGGCGAACCGCGCTGGGCAACGTCGAACTGGGCCTGGAAGCCGTCGGGATCCCGCGTCGTCGTCGCGTCGAACGGGCCAAGGAGTACCTGGACCTGGTGGGGCTGAAGGGTTTCGAGCGCCGCTACCCGCACGAACTGTCAGGCGGCATGCGGCAGCGTGTCGCGATCGCGCGAAGCCTTGCCTACGAACCGGAAGTGCTGTTGATGGACGAGCCGTTCGCCGCGCTCGACGCGCAGACCCGGGAGACGTTGCAGGACGAATTGCTGCGGATCTGGGAGCGCACGGGCAAGACGATCGTGTTCATCACCCACGGCATCGACGAAGCCGTGTACCTGGGACAGCGCGTCGCGGTACTCACGTCGCGACCGGGACGGATCAAGAAGATCGTGCCGATTGAACTGGCCGCCCGTACAACGGCCGCGGACCCGCGCTCCAGCGCCGAGTTCGCCCGTTACCGCCACGAGATCTGGGAACTCTTGCACGACGAAGTCGCGCGCGCCCAGCGATTGGAGAAGGAGGCCACACCCGCATGAGTACATCGACGGAAATCCGCCCCGAGGTCGCGGACCTCAAGGCGCCCGTGGCGAGGCCGCAGGCACCCCACCTACTCCTGCCAGGCCTACTTCGCAGGGCCGCTACCAGGTCGGCCGCGATTCTTGTGCTACTGGTGGTGTGGGAGTCGGCGCCGAGGATCGGCCTCGTCGACCGAACGTTCCTGCCACCGGTCAGCGAGGTGGCCGGGGCCTGGTGGGAACTGCTGCTCAACGGGCAACTGCTGGCCAACACCGAAGCCAGCCTGGTCCGTTCCCTGTCGGGCTTCGGGCTCGCCATCGTCATCGCCGTACCGCTCGGATTGCTGATCGCCTGGTACCGGCCGGTCGCCGACCTCCTCGGACCGCTGCTGGAACTCTTCCGCAACACCGCGGCGCTGGCCTTGCTGCCGGTGTTCGTGCTACTGCTCGGGATCGGCGAGACATCCAAGATCGCGATCGTGCTCTTCGCCTGCACGTGGCCGATCCTGCTCAACACGATCAGCGCTGTCCGTGGCGTCGACCCCACGCTGCTCAAGCTGGCGCGTTCGCTGGCGCTGCCGCCGCACCGGCTGTTCGGAAAGGTGATCCTGCCCGCCGCGGTGCCCTCGATCTTCACGGGCATCCGGCTCGCCGGAGCGGTATCCATCCTCGTGCTCGTCGCCGCCGAGATGGTGGGAGCCAAGGCCGGACTCGGCTACCTGATCAACGCGGCACAGTTCAACTTCGCCATCCCCGAGATGTACGCGGGCATCGTGACCATCTCGGTGATCGGTGTGCTGTTCAACCAGGGTTTGGTGAGTCTGGAGCGCCGCTTCACCCGCTGGCGTGTCCCGGTGGGAGGCTGAGGATGGAACTCGAAACCGACGTGCTCGTCGTGGGCGGCGGCCCAGCGGCGACCTGGGCCGCGCTCAAGGCCGCGGAGGCCGGAGCGCGGGTTGTGCTGGCGGACAAAGGCTACTGCGGAACCAGCGGCGCCACCGCCGCCGTCGGCACCGGCGTGTGGTATGTACCACCCGAACCCGAGCCCAGGGAAGCGGCCATGGCCAGCCGCGAAGCGCTCGGCGGCTACCTCGCCGACCGACGCTGGATGGCACGGGTTCTGGACCAGACCTACAAGGGCGTCAACGAACTGGCCGAACTCGCCCGGTACCCGTTCCCGGCGAGCCCGGACGGGACGCTGATCCGCTCCGGCCTGCAAGGACCGGAATACATGCGCCGGATGCGGATCCGGGTGAGACGGGCAGGAATCCGCATTCTCGATCACAGCCCGGTCCTCGAACTACTCACCGACGCCGACCGCGCGGTGGCGGGGGCGGCGGGGTACCGGCGGCAGGCAGGCCACGCGTTCCGCGTGCGAGCGGCCGCGGTCGTGCTGGCCACGGGCGGCTGTGCCTTTCTGAGCAAGGCACTGGGCTGCGATGTCAACACCGGTGACGGCGCCTTGATGGCCGCCGAGGCAGGAGCGCAGCTGTCGGGTATGGAGTTCTCCAACGCCTACGGCATCGCACCCGAACACACCTCGGTCACCAAGACCGCCTTCTACAACTACGCGACCTTCTATCACGAGGACGGAACCGTGCTGGAAGGCGCCGGGAGCCAGCGTGGACGATCCGTGATCGCCCAGGCGCTGTTGACCGGGAAGGTCTACTGCCGGCTGGACCTGGCCGACGAGCCGGTACAGCGCGCGATGCGCCTGGCACAGCCCAACTTCTTCCTCACCTTCGACCGGCTCGGCGTGAACCCGTTCACCGACCGATTTGCGGTGACCCTGCTCGCCGAGGGCACCGTGCGCGGCACCGGCGGCATCCACATCACCGGTGACGATTGCTCGACCACCGTGGCCGGCTTGTACGTCGCGGGTGACGCGGCGACGAGAGAACTCATCTGCGGGGGGTTCACCGGCGGCGGTAGCCACAACGCGGCATGGGCGATTTCCTCCGGCACCTGGGCCGGGCGGGCGGCGGCCAGGTATGCCATCGCGCTCGGCGCGAAAACGGCCACGCGCCGCATCACCGCGGCCGGTGGCGCGGGCCTCCGGCCGGACGCCAAGCCCGGTCCGGCGGGGGAGTACCGCGACGTGATCCGGACGGTGCAGGCGGAAATCCTGCCCTACGACAGGAACTATTTGCGCCGGGGCGACCGGCTCGTGACCTCCGTGGAGATTCTCGACGACTGCTGGCGAGCCGTGCGGGCATCGCTGCATGAACATGGTGCCGACGTGGTGCGGGCCAGGCAGGCGGCGGCCATGGTCGCACACGCCCGCTGGATGTACGCCTCCGCGCTGTCCCGGACGGAAACCCGCGGCATGGCCAAGCGACTCGACTTCCCGGGCCAGGATCCCGGGCAGCATCACCGGATCCTCACCGGCGGTCTCGACCAGGTGTGGACCCGACCGCTCCGTGCGGCCGCGGCGGTGGCGTCGTGATCGAACTGGTCTCCGCACAGCGGTGCATCGCCTGCGACAAATGCATCAAGGTCTGCCCCACCAACGTGTTCACCCCAGGCGCGGACGGCATTCCCGTAATCAGCAGACAGGACGACTGCCAGACCTGCTTCCAGTGCGAGGCGAACTGCCCCGTCGACGCGCTGTTCGTCGCCCCGTACACCCACCCGCTGCCCGCCGGAGCGCCCGAGCACGACGCCGACGGATTACTGCGATCCGGTCTGCTCGGCAGTTACCGCGAGCAGATCGGGTGGGGCCGTGGGCGCACTCCAGGCGCGGCCCGGGCAATCGGCCCCGCCTTGCACCCGGACAGCAGTCCGATCATTTCCTGAAGACCGCTCCTGAACAGCTGTTGACCGCTTCCCCGTACCGGCACATCGAAGAAAGGATCAGTTCCCATGACGACGATCAACACCGACATCGAAATCCGCAAAGTCGGCGGACGCATCGGCGCCGAGGCCACCGGCGTCGACCTGGCCACCGACCTTCCCCCGGACCTCGTGAACGAACTCAACGCCGCGCTCCTCGAACACAAGGCCCTGTTCTTCCGCGGCCAAAACCTGTCCGACGCCGACCACACCCGCTTCGCCGCGCATTTCGGCGAACTCACCGGCGCGCACCCGACCGTGCCGTCCGTGCCCGGACAACCCCATGTGCTGCCGGTCGACGGTGAAAAGGGCGTCCGGTCCAACCGCTGGCACACCGACGTCACGTTCGTACGAACCCCGCCCAAGGCCACCAGCCTGCGCAGCCTCGTCGTTCCGCCCTACGGGGGCAACACTCTCATCGCCAACTCCGCTGCCGCCTACCGGGACCTGCCCGAGCACCTGCGCGAGTTCGCCGACAAGCTGTGGGCGGTACACACGAACGACTACGACTACCTCCAGCCGCCCGCGAACGAGGCAGCCGCGGAATACCGCACTGTTTTCGTCTCCCGTAAGTACCGCACCAGGCACCCGGTGGTCCGCGTCCACCCGGAGACCGGAGAACGCGGCCTGTTCATCGGCGGGTTCGCCCAGAGCATCGACGGACTGTCCACGTCGGAATCCCGTGACATCCTCCGCATCCTGCAGGAATACGTGATCCGGCCGGAAAACGTCGTACGCTGGCAGTGGGCACCCGGCGACCTCGTGCTCTTCGACAACCGCATCACCCAGCACTACGCCCCGGACGACTACGGCAACCTGCCCCGGCTGTTGCACCGAGTCACCGTCGCCGGCGACGTACCGACCGGGACCAATGGCGAACGCAGCCACCTCCTCGAAGGCGACGAGGCGACCCACTACACACACGCGTAACACTGCCGATCGAGCTGACCTGATCGGACGGACGGCGCCGAGGTATGTCAGGGCGGCGAGGAACGAGAGCAGTTCCCGCGGATTTCGGTTCGCGGCGCTCCGTCAGGTGCCCTCAGTGGGTGAGGAGCTTGGACAGGAATTCCCTGGCACGGTCGGTGCGTGGGTTGTCGAAGAACTCCTGCGGCGTACCGGTTTCCACGATCCGCCCCTGATCGAGGAACACCACGCGGTCGTCGGCACGGCGCGCGTAGCCCAACTCATGGGTCACCACGAGCATGGTCATCCCGTCCGACCCTCTCCGACATCTTGATCCTTCCTGCCGAGGCACGGTGCCCCAGCCTGTCGGATCACCATCCCGCCCACAAGATCGCCGACAGTCCCGTACCTGGACACCTGGATCACCAAAGCCCAGGCCAGCGGCCTTCCCCAGCTCCGGGGATTCGCTGCCGGACTGCTCAAGGACTACGACGCCGTCCGCAACGGACTGACCCTCTCCTGGAGCAGCGGCGCGGTCGAAGGCACCGTCTGCAAGATCAAAGCCCTCCGCGAAAGAGGAAATCGCCGGGTGGCTGGCCAATCGCAGGAAGCCACACACGGAGGATGCCTGAAAGCCACACCGGCACACCCCTGGGAGCCCAGACCTTACGACTGGCCTGCACCGCCGCGTTGTCGACAGCGACCGCGTCGTGCGTGTCGACTGGATTGCCCAACCGCGACTGCGCGAGCACGCTGCGGTGCTCCCACTGGCCTGGCACATAGCCAGGTGGTCGGCTGCGTGAGGATCCGCGGCGGGTCCGCAGGCGGGAGCGTGCCATGATCGGCTCCGGCCTGCGGATTGACGGTGCGACGCTCGGCGAGGACCGTGGTCAGTAGGGGCACCGCGCAAAGGAAGGCGGGTAACCCGAAATGGACGCTATGCAGAACAGGCCGACGTTAGATGTCGAGGCGCTGCGTCGCGGTATCGAGGAGCGCGACGCCGCGACCCTGCGGAGCCTGTACGCGGAGAACGCGCAGATGACCGTGGTGGACCGGCGGGACCAGCCGAGCCACCCGCACCAGATCTCCGGGAACTCCGCCATCGGCGAGTTCGTCGACGAACTGTGCAGCAGGGACATGGAGCACCATCTTGAGCAGGTCGTTGTCTCCGCCGACGGGAGCCACGCGGCCTACCTCGAGCGCTGCCGCTACCCAGACGCCACGACGGTGCTCGCCACCTCGATGCTGGACCTGCGTGACGGGCGGATCATCGCGCAAACCAGCCTGCAGGCCTGGGACGAGGGCAGCGGCGGCGTGACGCCGCAAGGGGCACCGGGCGCAGCCGCGAAAGCAGCGGGGCGGGTCGAACACCTGGACTTCAGCAATCCGGACGAGGTACGTACCTTCGACCACGGACGTGCCGAGATCCTCAACGTGGGCGGCGGGGTCGTCGGCCGCCTGGTGCTTGAGCCAGGCTGGCGCTGGTCCCACGACGTCAAGCCCTTGGCAGGGACGCAGTGGTGCGAAGCGCCCCACTTCCAGTACCACGTGTCCGGCACCCTCCGCGTCCACATGGCCGACGGAACCGAGTTCGATGCGAAGGCCGGGGAGTTGACCATGTTGCCCTCAGGGCACGACGCCTGGGTGATCGGTGATGAGACGGTCGTGATCGTGGACTGGCAGGGCGCTGTCCACTACGCCGAGAAGCACTGATCATCGGCTTCCGCGGCCGACCGACGACCATGCCGGCGGGTTGTCCGCGATGATCGTGGCCGGAATGCGGTGGGACTCGTCGAACGCAGGCGTGCTCGGGCATTCGCGACGGCGTCGACAACAAGTAGGCGCTGTGGTGCGGTGCGTTTCCGGGCGGGGCAATAAGGTGGTGCGGAGGTGCGCAATGAAGGCTGGCGGAACCGGTTGGAAAATCACGTGGGCCGTGGCTGGGATGGCTTGTGTGATCGGGAACATGGATAGGATCCGGCGCAGCGTTCGTTTCTGGTGCGGGCTGTTGCCCTCGGCTATGCGGGATCTCATGATGATCATGGGCCGGGTCGCGGCCGTGGTGCTGTGAGAGATGTTGCCTGTCCCGGTGCCGTGGTTCTTTCAGGAGCCGGTCAGTGCGGCTGGGCCGGGGGTGAAGCCGGGGTCGATTTGGGCGGTGAGGTCGTGGCCGGTGCGGTTGTTGCCCCAGGACCGGGCGTTGCGGAGGTGGAATTCGATCGCTTGGCGGTGGAATCGGTGCCAGTCCTGCGGTGTCTTGTCCACAGTGGACAGGATGGTGCCGAGTGCGGTGAGGTTTTCCGGTTCCAGTGCGGTGATGGGGCGTGTCCGGCCGCGTTCGGCGGCGCGGACGTGGCCGGAGCCGGTCAGCCAGCACAGCAGGTCCTCACCCACGTGCTGGCGCAGGAATTCGATGTCCTCGTTGTCGGTGATCTTGTTGCCGATGACGGCGAGTCGCACGTCGAAGTCGTGGGCGTAGTCGGCGTATTGCCGGTAGACGCCGAGGCTGCGCAGTGTCGGTTCGCAGACCAGGAATGTGATGTCGAATCGGGTGAACAGTCCGGAGGCGAACGCGTCGGCGCCCGCGGTCATGTCCAGGACGACGTACTCGTCGTCGGCGTCGATGAGGTGGTTGAGCAGGAGTTCGGCCGCGCCGACTTTCGAGTGGTAGCAGGAGACGCCGAGGTCGGTCTCGTCGAACCGGCCGGTGACGCCGAGCCGCACTCGGCCGAGGGTGCGGAAGCAGGCGTCGGCGATGGGGTTGTCCTCGAAGGGGCGCAGCAGCCGTGACCCGCGGCCGGGCGGGGTTGTCTTGATCATTGCGTCGGCGCCGGTGATGCGCGGGTTGTCGCCACGCAGATAGTCCTTGATCAATCCCAGGTGTTCACCGAGCGTGGGCAGCGCCGCCGCTTCCTCCTCGCTCGCGCCGAGGCCGACCGCCAGATGCTGGTTGATGTCGGCGTCGATGGCGAGCACGGGGCGTCCCCTGTGGGCCAGGTAAGCGGCGAATAGTGAGGTCAGTGTGGTCTTCCCGCTGCCCCCCTTGCCTACGAACGCGATCTTCACAGTCTTACCCTCTCCAGTTACTGAAAACGACAACGATTGTCATGTGCAGCGTGCACACTACACCGAGACCGTTCGGGCTTGGACGGGTGGCCACGGCCGGGTGACGAGGCTGCCACGGGTTGCCGTCGTCGCTCGTGTTCGGGCCACGCGCCGATGGTCACGAGATGAGAACGATTGTCGTTACCACTTATGGGTGACATTGAGATGACAATCGTTTTCACTTAGCGTGCCGGGTGGTCCGCGGGCTGAGCCGCGGCAGCTTGTTCGTCGTCGTTGAGGAGATTGTGTCGATGGCTGGTCAGGTTTTCGGGATGCGTCGTGGGGTGGCGGGCGTCGGCGTGGTGGTGGCCGCGGTCGCGGCGCTTGCGGGTTGCGCGACGACACCGCCGGCCCAGACGGGTGGCGTGGGCGGTGCCGCGGGTGGGTCGAACACCAAGGTCGCGGTGGTGGCGGCGGAGAACTTCTGGGGCAGCCTCGCCACCCAGCTCGGAGGTGAGCACGCGACGGTGACGAGTGTCATCGACAACCCGGACGCGGACCCGCACGATTACGAACCCACTCCGGCGGACGGGCGGACGATCGCGTCCGCGCAGTACGCGATCGTCAACGGGATCGGGTATGACCCGTGGGCTCCGAAGATGATCGACGCGAACCCGAACCCGCAGCGGAAGGTGCTCAATGTCGGGGATCTGGCCGGGGTCAAGGACGGCGGCAACCCGCATCGCTGGTATTCACCGGAGGACGTGCACAAGGTGATCGAGCAGATCACCGCGGACTACAAGACGATCGATCCGGCGGACGCGGCCTATTTCGATCAGCGGAAGCAGACGTTCGAGACGCAGACCCTGGCCCGCTACGACCAACTGATCGCCGACATCAAGGCGAAGTACGCGGGAACGCCGATCGGGGCGTCGGAGTCCATTGTCACGCCGCTGGCCGAGGGACTGGGCCTGACGATGGCGACGCCGGAGAGCTTCCTGGACGCGATCAGCGAGGGCAGTGACCCGACGGCGGCGGACAAGGCGACGATCGACAACCAGATCAGGGGCAAGCAGATCAAGATCTATGTCTACAACTCCCAGAACTCGACCCCGGACGTGCAGCGGCAGGCCGACGAGGCCAAGGCGGCGGGGATTCCGGTCGCCTTGGTGACCGAGACGCTCACCCCGGCCGGCGCGACTTTCCAGGATTGGCAGGTCACGCAGTTGGAGGGGATCGAGCACGCGCTCGCCCAGGCCACCGGAAAGTAGGACTGGCGTGTCGAGTAGGCCGATGATGCCGGACCCGGCTGCGGGCGCGGACCCGTCGCCGAGCCCCGGCAAGCCGGTGATCGTGCTCGAGGACGCCGCGGTGCGTGTTGGCGGAAAAACCTTGTGGCGTGGGCTGAATCTGCGGGTGGCGCGGGGCGATTTCATCGCGGTGCTGGGCCCCAACGGTGCCGGCAAGTCCACATTGGTCAAAGTGCTGCTGGGTGTGCACCCGGCACAGGGCACCCTTCAGGTGCTGGACCTGCCGCCGGGCCGGGCAGGACATCGTGTCGGGTATCTGCCGCAGCGCCGCGGTTTCGACGCGTCCCTGCACATACGCGGGGTGGATGTCGTGCGGCTGGGCTGGGACGGCCACCGATGGGGAGTCCCCGTCCCGGGCGCGAGACTGTTCAGCGCCCGCCGCCGCGCGGCCGAGACACGGATCGCCGAGGTCATCGATCTGGTCGGTGCGTCGGCCTACGCGCACCGGCCGATCGGGCAGCTCTCCGGTGGTGAGCAGCAACGGCTGCTGATCGCGCAGGCCCTGGTGCGCCGCCCGGAATTGTTGCTGCTGGACGAGCCGCTGGACAGTCTCGATTTACCCAACCAGGCCGCGGTGGCCGCGCTGATCGGCCGGATCTGCCGGGAGGAGGGAGTCGCTGTGGTCATGGTGGCACATGACGTGAACCCGATCCTGCGCTCTCTCGACCGTGTCCTGTACCTGGCCCAGGGGCGTGCGGTCACCGGCACGGCCGCCGAGGTGATCACCAGCGAAACATTGTCGGGCTTGTACGGCACACCGGTCGAGGTGCTGCGCGCCTCCGACGGCCGGCTGGTCGTCGTGGGCACGCCCGAGGCCCCGGCGCTGCACGCCGACCGGCACGACGGGCTCGCGGGGGGTTGATCCAATGGGACCGAGTTGGAACCTGATCGCCGACATCCGGGAGCTGTGGTCGTTCCCGTTCATGGTCAACGCTTTCCGCGCGGGCACCATCGTCGCCGTCGCGGCCGCGACGATGGGCTGGTTCATGGTGTTGCGGCGGCAAACCTTCGCCGGACACACCCTGGCCGTGATCGGGTTCCCGGGCGCGGCGGGCGCCACTTTGCTCGGGGTGTCGGCGATCTACGGGTACTTCACGTTCTGCGTCGCCGCGGCGCTGGTGATCGCGGTGATTCCCCGTGGCGGGCACGGAGAGTTCGGCCACGAGTCGGCGGTGACCGGCACGGTGCAGGCGTTCGCGCTGGCCTGCGGGTATCTGTTCATCGCGCTGTACAAGGGATTCCTTAACGGGATCAACGCGCTGCTGTTCGGCACGTTCCTCGGCATCACCACCGGGCAGGTCGTCGTCCTGGCGGCGGTGACCGTCGTGGTGCTGGCCGCGCTGGCAGTCCTGGGGCGGCCGCTGCTGTTCGCTTCCATCGATCCGATCGTGGCCGGGGCGCGCGGGGTCCCGGTGCGGGCAGCGTCGGTGGCGTTCGTGGTGCTGCTGGGTGCGGCCGTGGCCGAAGCCAGCCAGATCACCGGCACCTTGCTGGTGTTCGCCCTGCTGGTGATGCCCGCCGCGACCGCGCAGGCGCTGACCGCACGGCCGCCGCTGAGCCTGGCCCTGGCGATCCTCATCGCGGTCGTGGTCACCTGGCTCGGCCTCGGGATCGCCTACTACTCGGTCTATCCGATCGGGTTCTTCGTCACCACGATCGCGTTCGCCCTCTACGTGCTCGCTCAGGTGACCGCGTGGCTTCGCAGGGTGGGGAGGCTCCGGTGAATCTGCCCGTGTTTTTCCTCAACGCGTTGCTGGCCGGTACCGCGGTCGCGGTGGCCTGCGGTCTGGCCGGTTATTTCCTGGTGCTGCGGGCCCAGGTGTTCACCGGAGACGCGCTCAGTCATGTCGCGTTCACCGGAGCGCTGGCGGCCCTGGCGTTCGGGATCAACCCGCTCATCGGGTTGTTCGGCGCCACGATCGCCATCGCCCTGCTGATGGGCACGCTCGGTCGGCGTGGCCTGGCTGACGATGTCGTCATCGGCACCATCTTCGCCTGGATCCTCGGGCTCGGGGTCTTCTTTCTCACCCTCTACACCACCAGTCGCAGTACCGCCAACGGAGCGGCCGGGGTAACTGTCCTTTTTGGATCGATCTTCGGGATCAGTGCGAGCCAGTCCCGGGTGGTGGCCCTCATCGGCGCGGTCGTATGTGTCCTGTTACTGGTGATCGCGCGGCCTCTGCTGTTCGCCTCGCTCGACCCGGCGGTCGCCGCGGCCCGTGGCGTTCCCGTACGGTTCCTCGGATTCGCCTTCCTCGCCCTGGTCGGCGCCTGCGCCGCGGAAGCCACCCAGGCCGTTGGTGCACTCCTGCTGCTCGGCCTGATCGCCGCACCCGCCGGCACGGCCCACCGGCTGACCACGCGCCCCTACCGGGCTCTCGCGCTCTCGGTAGCGCTGGCCGTGCTCGCTACCTGGACCGGCCTTGGGCTGAGTTACGTCATACCGGTCCTGCCGCCCAGTTTCGCCATCCTTGCCGTGGCCGCGGGCGGTCTCGCCCTGGCTGCGGCGGTCACCAGAAAGCCGGCCGTCGCTTCGCCATGACCACACGGCGGCGGCCCTGCACGACGCGGCAACGGCGGACGATCCTCCGCGCGCTGGCGCAGGCCCCAGGGTTTGTCAGCGCGCAGACGTTGCATGCTCGCCTCCAGCAGGCCGGAGAAACGGTCGGACTGACCACCGTCTATCGCGCGTTGCACGCCTACGCCGAGACCGGCCAGGTCATCCTCACCAACACCGACGGCGCATCCCTGTTCCGCCTGGTCCCCGGCCCGGCGGGCACCCATTACCTAATCTGCCGAACCTGCGGCGACAGCTTTCCGGTGGACGCACAGCCCGTCCAGGACTGGGCCGTCACCACCGCCTCCGCCCACGGCTTCACCGGCATCCATCTCGTTCTCGAACTGACCGGCCGCTGCCCCGTCTGCACCGGTATCCCGCTGACCGCGGCCGGTCAGCAGCAGTGTTGACCGCGCCAGGCCTGGCTGCCTTCTCTGACCGCGACGGCGGCGATGACCACGGCGACGGCGGGGTCGGCCCAGGACCAGCCGAGCAGGGCGTTGAGCAACAGCCCGGCCAGCAGGATGCCGGAGAGGTAGGTGCACAGCAGGGTTTGTTTCGCGTCGGCCGTCGCGCTGGCCGAACCGAGTTCCCGCCCGGCGCGCCGTTGCGCGGTGGACAGGATCGGCATGACCAGCAGCGAGGTCGCGGCGAGTGCGATTCCGGCGGGGGAGTGGCCGGCGGAGGAAGCACCGAGCAGGCTGCGGACGGACTCGACGGTGACGTAGGCGGCCAGCGCGAAGAAAGAGACCGCGATCACCTTCAGCGCGGTCCGCTCCCGGGTTTCGGGGTCCTTGCCGGAGAACTGCCAGGCGACCGCCGAGGCCGAGGCGACCTCGATGACCGAGTCGAGACCGAACCCGACCAGCGCGGTCGAGGAGGACATCGTTCCGGCCGAGATAGCGACGACGGCCTCGATGACGTTGTAGCTGATCGTCGCGGTCACCAGCAGCCGTACCCGCCGCGACAGCACCGCACGGCGCTGCGTATCCACCGCTTCGGTGGCTGTGGCCGCTGTGCGGCACGTGTCACCGCAGGTATCCCGCGGCGTCGCTGGTGTGATGGTCGAGGGCAGGCCACCCCGGCGGTCGGTGTTTTCGTTCACCTGCCCACCTCCACCGCCATTGCCGGCCGCGCGGGCTCCGCGCCGTCTATGCAGGGCTGGTCGGTATCCACCGCGAGCACCACCTTGACCAGCTCTCGCAACGCGCGGGCCAGGTGATCGTCGGCGAGGGCATAGCGAACCTGGCGGCCCTCGTAAGTGGCCACGACCAGGCCGCAACCTCGCAGGCACGCCAGGTGGTTGGAGACGTTCGAGCGGCCCAGACGGAGCTCTGCTGCGAGCTGGCCGGGATAGGCCACGCCGTCGAGCAGGGCAACCAGGATGCGGCAACGGGTCGGGTCCGCCAGCGCCCGCCCGAGCCGGGCGAGCGCCGCCCCACGCCTCTCACAAGTCAGCACACAGAGAACAATACAGCGACGAATGACATAACGCACCGGTCAGCCGGTCCGCAAGCGAGGCCTGCCGCAGGAACATGGGTGGTCACGTCCGGCGGCAGCGTTGGTCCGTCCTGGTGATCACCAGTGGAAGTTCTTGCTTGTTGGTAACGACAACCAGTACCAGTAGAAGTGGTTGTCGATGTCGGATCTCAACCGTTGGTCGCTGGAGGTTTCATCATGTCGTTGGACGTGCCTGCCGCGTTGCTGGACCGTGCCGAGCAGGGCGAGGTCGGTGACGAGGAATTCGTGGCGTGTGTGCGGGATTCCTTGCCGTATGCGTGGAAGGTGATCAGTGCGGTCGTGGCCGATTTCCGTGGCGGGACGGCGGAATTTGCGGACAACACCACGCCGCCGCCCAGTGAGACCGACCGTGGCCAGTTGCTGCGGGCGCTGGCGTCGGATGCGATCCGAGGCGGTCTGGAGCGGCATTTCGGGGTGAAGCTGGCTTTCCAGAACTGCCACCGAGTTGCCGCGTTCGCACCGTCGGCAGTGGACGGGGAAACCTACCGCGACTTCGTCTCACCGCGAGGGCAGTTGCTCAACCAGAGTCCGGAACTGCGCGACTGCTGATACTTCAGCCGCGCAGCCGGGGGAGGACCTCGGCGCCGAGGCGGGCGATGGTGGCCAGGGTCCGTTCCTGGTCACCACTGCCTTCGACCATCAAGATCACATGCTCGATGCCGGTCGTTTCGGCGCCCGCGCGGATCCGTTCCACGCAATAGTCCGGGGTTCCGACCGGGTGCATCGAGCACAGCAGGTCGGTGTAGGCGTGTGGGTCGCGGCGGGGGCGGGGCCGCCCGTCGACCGGCCGGTATCCGGCCAGCCCCTCGGTCAGCCAGCCGGGCATGGTGGCACGGAGTTCGGCCACGGCCTCCTCCCGGGTGCCGGCGACGTGCGCGACCAGGGTGGAGACGTGCCCGATCCGGTCGGGATCGTGGCCGGCCGCGCGGGCGGTGGCCGCGTAGTGGGCGAGCATGCCGGCTTTCTCCTCGTCGCTGGAGTGCATGCCCAGCAGCATGGGCAGTCCGCGGAGCGCGGCGAGTTCTACGGTGGCCGTCGAGGTGGCAGCGACCACCACAGGCGGATGAGGCAGGGTGCGGGGTCGTGGCACGACGGGGATCTCGGAAAAGGTGAAGTGCTCGCCGGTTGCCTTCACCCGGGACCGGGTGAAGCAGTTGAGCAACAGGTCCAGGCTTTCGGCGAATCCGTGCTCGTAGCGGTGCAGGCCGGTGCCGAAGACGGCGAGGTCCACCCACGGGCCTCCACGACCGACTCCGAGCCGGAAGCGGCCTTCGCTGAGTTGGTCGAGTAGTGCGGCCTGTTCGGCGAGCGCGACCGGATGGGTGGTGGACAGCACGCTGACGGCGGTGCCCAGCGTGATCCGCGTGGTGGCCCCCAAAGCGTGCGCCGCGAAGGTGATCGCCGAGGGACAGGTGCCGTAGGACAGGAAATGGTGCTCGGCGATCCAGGCGTCGTCGAACCCGGCCGCCTCCGCGCACCGCACCGCTTCCCGTGCCCGGCGCAGCGCCGTGCCCTCGTCCTGACCCGGAAACCGGCCCGCCAGAAGAAAAACCCCGACTCGCAACCCAAACCTCCATCCACGTACCGAATTGAGGGGAACGGTAGCGGGAGGCAGCGGCTCGATTGCCGGTGTCTTGTCCCGCAAGAGCGTCCCCCAGTGCAGGGCTCATTCGCTCAGCAAGGCATGTTTGTCCACCTTTCCCACCGCGGTCATGGGTAGCCGCGTGACTGGCACTACCCGGTCCGGTGCCTTGTAGGCGGCGAGGCCCCGTTCGGCAAGGAAACGGGCCAGATCCCGGGCACTCGGAGGCGCGTCCCCGCATACCAGGAAAGCCACGGTGCTTTCGCCGCGGAACGTGTCGGATACGCCGATGACGGCGGCGGCCTGGATCGCTGGATGGGCGAGGAGGTGTTCTTCGATCTCGACGGCGGCGATCTTTTCCCCGCCACGGTTGATCTGGTCCTTGACCCGTCCGGCCACTACGAGATGGCCGGACGGTAGTCGCCGCACCAGGTCGCCGGTGCGGTAAAAGCCGTCCTCGGTGAAGGCCGCACGGTTATGCGCGTCGGCCTGGTAGTAGCCGCGGATGGTGTAGGGGCCGCGGGTGAGCAGTTCTCCGGTCTCACCGTCGGCGACGGGACGGTTTTCGGGGTCCACGATGAGGATTTCGTCGTCGGGAGAGATCGGTTTCCCCTGGGTGGTATGGATGAGTTCGGGCGGATCGTTCAACCGGGTCGCGTTGATGAGACCTTCGGCCATGCCGAAGACCTGTTGGAGGGTGACGCCCAGTTCGGGGCCCACCCGCCGGGCCAGGTCGTCGGCCAGTCGCGCGCCGCCGGCTTGCAGCACGCGCAGCGTGTCCACGGCCGCGCGGTTGGTGCGGGTCTCGGCCAGCCAGTGCGGGACCAAGGGCGGCGTCAGCGCGGTGATCGTGACTCGTTCGCGGTCGATCAGCTCGAAAGCGGTCTGCGGGCTCGGGTCCGGGGCGAGCACGACGGTGCCGCCGCAGGCCAGTGTGCCGAGTACGCCTGGGCAGGCGAAGGCGAAGTTGAACCCGACTGGGAGGACCGCGAGATAGACCGAGTCCTGGCTCAATTCGGCCACTCGGGCGCTGGCGAGCGCGTTGTAGGCGTAATCGTTGTGCGTGCGGGGCACCAATTTGGGCAGGCCGGTGGTGCCACCGGACAACAGCAACAACGCCACCTCGTCCGCGCTCGACACCACCGCGACTTCTGGTGCCGCCATCAGGTCATCGAACGCGACGAAGCTCGGACCGGGATCGCCCGCCACCACGACATGGCGTAACTGGCCGGTGTGCTCACGCAGCATTTGGGCCGCCAGTTCCCGGTAGTCGAAGCGAGCGTGCCGGTCGGCGACCAGGTAGGCCACCGCGCCGGAGGAGCGCAGGAGATGCCCGATCTCGGACCGGCGATGGGCGGGCATCGCGTGCACCGGGACCGCGCCCAGTCGTTGCAGGCCGAACCACGCCAGGACGAACTCCGCCCGATTGGGCAACTGCAGCACCACCCGGTCGCCACGCCGGATGCCCAGCCGCGCCAGGCCGCCAGCCAGCGGCGGCGTCCAGTTCGGCGTAAGTCCAGCGGCGGCCGCCATCCACCAGCGCCGTGTGGTGCGGCCGGCGGGTGGCCCAGTCATGGAGCAGTAGGCCGAATGTCCTACCCCGCCAGTGGCCCGCTCGGCGGTAGCGCTCCGCATCGGTGTGCGGCCACCCGGATTCCCTTGTCGCCACGGCATGTTCCCTTCCTCAACCTCCTACCCTCGATGGTAATGATATCCATTTTCAGTAAGCGGGAAGCCGGGGGACGGGAGAAGGCACGGTGAGTCAGGTGGGACACGAGGACGGGCGGGCTACGCGGATCTCCGCCGACGAGGTCCGCGATGCCGTGGCCGCGACGCTGGGACAGCAGGCCGGTGAACTCGACGAGTCTCGGGATCTGTTCGAGCTCGGGCTGGATTCGCTCGGGCTGATGGCGCTGGTCGGCGGCTTCCGCCGGGCAGGCAGCGCCAAGGAAGCACACGAACACACCATCTCCGTCCGCCTCGCCTGCGCTGAACTGGCCACGGTATGCCGCCCCGATACCGTGGTCGTCGAGCAGTTCATGGCCATCGTCGAACGCGGCTCGGTACAACACATCGGCTCCCGGGTGGCCGGACAGCTCGCCGAAAACGATTCGTGGCGAGCCTTTGCCGCGCTCTTCCACGCTGTCACCGCGACCGGGCAATGTCGCTGTGGTCGATCGTTTCTTCTTGGGTGCTTACTGGGGCTCACGGATCGAGTCTGCCGAGGACTGCGCACGGCGGCTGGCGCGGTACTGTCGTCTCGCCGAGTTGGACCCGCTGCCGCCGACCTGGTTGAAGGTGGGGCGCAACCGGGCCGAGTCGCTGAGTTTACGCATCGACCCGTCCAACGATAACCTGCGTCGGTTGCTGGAACAGAGCTACGACGAGAAGTTTCCGGGGCTTGGGTTCCGGCTTGCCGTGTGGGATGGCAGGGAATCGTCAGGCGTCGCGATGAAGGTGACCTGCGGTTCGGATGCTCGGGTCTCGCCGAACGTGGTGGTGATCAATCCGCCTTCGCCCAGTGGGGAAGGCCTCAGGTTGTATCGACCTGAAACCGTGCGGGCTGTGTTCTGCGCTGTCGTCGACGAGTGGGATCCCGATTGGGCGGCGTTCGCAAGCGATGCGATGCGGGATTCTCAGGGCGACGCGCGTCCTTATGCAGGATGGCTCACCTGCGCACCGCACAAGGGATTTCGCTGAGCGAGCTCGCGCGGCGCCTCTACTACAGCAAAGGTCATGTGAGCCGGATCGAGACCGGTGCCCAGGTTCCCTCTGTGGAGTTCGTCCGCCGGTGCGACGCCGAACTCGACGCGAAGGGAACGCTGGTACATCGTGGATGGAACTCTGCTTCCATGCTGGTCATGGGCCTCGCATCCGGAGCTGTACTCCGGCAAGCACAAGACCACCGGCATGAACGTACAGGTCGCTTGTACTCTCACCGGAGATCTTGCCTGGATCTCCGACCCGATCGACGGGCGTCGGCATGATACCTATTGCCTGAGCGAATCCGGGGGCCATGGTGGCGCTGGATCCCGGCAGCTGGGTCGGCGACAAGGGATATGTCGGCAATAACATGATCACTCCAATCAAGAAGCCGAAAGGGCGTGATCTCCTGGATTGGGAGAAAGAATTAACACTCAGATCAACAAGGTTCGCTGGGTCATCGAAAAGTCATCGCCAACTTCAAGACCTGGCGCATCATGAACACCGATTACCGTCGCCCGACCGGAACGTTCGGCACGACCATTTCCGCGGTAATATCTCCGCACTTCTACGCCATGGCGTGAATAACCTCATGAGTAATCTTGTTCGCAAAATCGGGTCCGGGACTTGTGATAGGATTCAAGCCTACCATGTAACGGGTCGAGCGACGGACGTTTTGGGCTGTCACTGGCACATGTCGTTCGACGCGGTGCTTCAAGATGGCCAGGATGTGTCGAATGCAACGATGTCATCATTGCATGCCGCGACCAGTGTGCTTTGTTGTCCGAGAGCTAATCCGTGACAATCACCCGGAATCCCGATTTCATCGATTTGCTGCCGGGCGTCGAGGTCCCATATGCGTAGGACCGGGTCGCGACCTGCGGTGACGGCGATCGGTGTCCCATTCAGTGACCCAGCGGCAACCTTCCATGATACGTCTTCGCGGTCCGGGAAGCGCGCGACCACTCGTTGCTCGGTCAGGTCCGTCACCAGAAGTTCGCCCGCAACGGAGGTCACGACCGCGGGGCCGGTGCCGAGATCGACAATCGCCAGCGCTGTCACCGCGTTCGATCGCGCGGGTATCACGCCGATTTCACGTCGCTTTTTGAGATCCCAGAGCCGCACCGCGAAATTGTCACCGGCCGCGGATTTGCCGGCGACGACGGCGACGAGGCGGCCGTCGAGCGTCGTGAGTCGCACGGTGCGGGCATCGACGCCGATATCGATGGGACGGTGGACGGGACGCCTGGTAGTCAAGTCCCAGAGACAAAGTCGCATGTCACTGGCCGCGACCGCGGCAACCGGATTACCACGGACATAGGCGACGTCGACCGCTTGCGCGTGAACCCCTCGTTCCCGGTGCAGAGGTGGAAAAGGGTCCAACTTTCCCGTTGTCAGATCCCAGGTTTGCAGCGTGCCGATCCCGCAGACGACCGCGAGCGGGCGATCGTTCACGATCGCGATGGCCATGTCGTTTGTGTACTCCACCGGCCCGAGGGTGCGCAGCGCTCGCTTCTCGTCGATGTCCCAGGCGATGATCGTTTTGTCGAGGCTCGCCGAAAGCGCGAATCGGTGACCGGCGTGTTCCACGACCGCGACCCTGGTCACCTGTTTGCCGTGGCCCGCCACGGGATTGCCGATCTGCCGGTGCTGGATCTCGCCGAGATCCCACATGCGCAACGTACTGCTGTAGCTCTCGCCGGTGAGCGCGGTCGAGCCGGTGGTCGCCACGGCCACGATCTCACCGGTATGTCCGGTGAGCGCGTCACCGACCGGGCGCCGTTCCAGCAGGTCCCACACCTGGATCACCCCGTCGCTGCAGACAAGCAGAACGGGACGACCGTCATGCACGGTCGTGGCGAGACGATTCGCCGATCCCATGCGTCGGCTGAGCGGCGAGCCGATCTGGCGCCACGTCCGAAGGTCCCACATGCGGATCGTCTTGCGCCCCAAGGTGAGGAGCACCGGGCAGCCCGCCACGTATATGGCGGCGAGGTCCTGGACCCCGTTCCAAGGGACACTTATGACGCCCGTCTCGATGACGCCCGTCTCGCGCCGCTCGGCGAGATCCCACACATGGACGGCGCCGTCGAGGATGTCCGCGGTCACTGCGAGCGGCCGGCCCGCCACATCGAGCGCGGCTATGGCGGTCCAGTTGCCTTCGTGGCCGCTGAACGGTCCGCCGATCGCGCGCTGCTCGGCCAGGTTCCACAGGCGCACGGTCTTGTCGCGTCCTATCGTGACCGCGACCGGCTCGCCGCCGAGTTCGGTCACCACCACACCCTTGACGCTGTGGGTGTGGCCCGTCAGCGCGTCGCCGATCTGCCGCAGTTCGGTCAGATCCCAGATCCTGACGGCGCCGTCGTCGCCGCCGATAACGGCCACCGGACGCCCGTCGACCTCGGTGACGGCCAGCGCGGAGATCTCCTGTCGCTGAGCGGTGCCGGGGACACTGGTCGGTATGGCGAGCATCGTGGAGCCGATCGCACGTTGCTCGATCAGATCCCACACCTGGACGCTGCCCTGGCCGCAACCGGTGATCCCGAGTACGCGTCCGTCGAACGTGCCGGCGGCGATGACGCGGATGGAGCCGACCGTGTCGTGGCCGGTGAGGGTCGCGATGTTCGCGGGATGCACCTTGCCACCGGTGGCGAACCGGACACGCCATCGGGACAACCGCAGCTCGCCCAGTCGGTCCTGTAGACCGTCCGCGCCGAACCGGGCGGCGTCGAGCGCCAACGCGAGGCTGCGTTCGTGAGGGTCGGCGTGCCGGTGCCGATGGCTGGAAGCGCGATAGACGGCGGCGATGAGCTTGCCTTGCCCACTATCCGCTTGGGACAGTACGGCGAGCAGGGGGGCCGGCTCAGCGTGACAGAGGAAGTCCGCATCCGCGAGCAGGTCGTCCAGCTGACCGACCTGGGCGGCGTGGCCGGCCAGGTGCGCGCGGGTGTAGTGGCCGGCTTCGTGCCACGACCGCACGCCGGATCGCAGCACGTCCACGATGGCGCGTTGCGGTTCGCGGTGCGGGCATCCTGCGCGGAGGTGGTCGTCGAGCGCGTCGTGGTACAAGCGATAGGCGGGGTCACCCGCCGCGGTATTGGTGCGCTCGACCAGATAGTTCGCCGCGCTGTGGAAGACCTTCGTCAGCTCGTCGTTGGTGTGGGCATGATCGGGATGAAGGGCGTCGGCAATGTCCAGCCACGTGCGGCCACGAGGCAGGCCGTTGCCCCGGGCGAACGCGAGGGCCGTAAGCAGCCGTTTCACCAGTGCCTTCTCGTCGCCGAATGCATCGAGGTACTTCTCCATGGCCTCGCCTATGGTCTCCGGCAGTACCTCGTCCCATGCGGGCCGGGCCAGGTCGAGCGGCGGAACGGCCGGCAGCAACAGCCAGCGGCTGGCAACCTGGGCGATGAGAAAGTTGTACCGGGCCTTGCGGGCGATGGCCCGCGCGATGGCCCGCAACTCCCGCTCGGACCGACCGCGGTAGTACTCGCTTTCACCGGTCAGGCGGCGCTGAACATAGTCCGCGACATCGAAGTTGCGCTGGTATCGCCGGGCCTCCAAGTCGATCCGCGGCGCCGAACGACCGAACGCGTCGAGGATCCGCGCCCTCTCGGTGCCGGCAGGTGCGGTCCGGACACCCGCGAGCACCCGTAGCGTCCGGGTGCTCGCCAGCTCCCGCAACAGGCGGGCAATCTGCTGGGCCTGCTCCATCCCTGCCGCTTCCTCGACGGCATCGACCAGCACGGTGAACGGCTGCCCCGTCTCCGTGTGACGTTCCCGCATGGCAACGAGGAGCTCCTGCGGGGTACGGGCCGACACCTGTGCGAGTGCGGCCAGCAGGTCGACCACCTCGTCCCGCGTCCTGCCCTTCACGTGCAGAGCCGCGTCGAACACACCGACCGGAGGCCGCGCGCCCTCGGTGGGCACCCGAGGCGCCCACGCCGGATCGGAGGCCACGAGCAGATGCGCCAGCAACGCGGACTTCCCCGTTCCCGGCCCACCGGCGACGACCAGCAGCGCCTGGCCGGAGTCCTCCAGCCACTCACAAACCGCCTGCCGCGCCGCGTGCCGACCGGTGAAGTACCAGGCCCCGCTGTCGGACTCCACCTCCGAACCGCGTGCCCGCGGTAGCCAATGCGTCTTCAGGTCCGGGTCCAGATCCAGCCGCCACCCCACCCGATCGCGCAACCACGGCCACAACCCGCAGAGATAGGACACCGGCAACAGGTGCCCGCTGCGGTGCTCGTCGCGCAACGCCACTATCCCCACCACCGCACCGGCCTCGATGTCGAACACCGGTGCACCGGAAAACCCGAGCTCGACCGGCCATCCGGACGAGCCAGACGATTCGACCTGAATCCATTCGCCGGCCGGGCCGCTGGCACCGCCGAGCCGCCCCTGAGCCTGGCGCGCTGCCTGGCCACCACCCGGGAAGCCGTGCACCCAGAAACCGTGGCCGTGCAGTAACGGCGGACATGCCAGCGGCGCAGGAGTCACCGTGACCGGCTCCGCCAATCGCAGCACCGCAGCGTCCCCGGACATGTCAGGCGCAACAGGCCACCACCGGACTACCGTGGCGGCCCGCCGAACGAGACCCTCGACGAACGGGAACTCGACGACGACTTTCTGCTCAGGAGCTCCCCCCGTACCCGCCACCGCCACAGGCTGCCCGACTTGCTGACCGACGACGTGCGCGCACGTCACCACGTGCCACTCGTCCACCAGCATCCCCGCCCCGGCGACCTTGCCGTCGCCCACACGAGGCAACCGGGCGAACCAGGGAGGCCGCTGGGCGAGGGCGCGCGCCGCAGTCATGCTCTCAGCCTTGCTCGCCGCCTGAGGCGGCCGGATTCTTCCACACCACCTCCACCTTCAGGTGCGCCTCCGACCCGGCGGAGACCAAGGTCGCGCCAAGCTTGCCATTGACCGCGACCCCGAAAGTCACCTTCACCTCCTCCGGCGCCGGCTCGATCCGCCGCAACTGGTTCAACGCGCCCTCCGCGGCCACATGCATGCCCGCCAACGCCTGCTCCCAAGTCGCTACCGCGGCACGCGCGATCCGATCCCCAGCCCCAGCCCGCGAAAGCCCCAGCTCGCCGTCCTCAACGAACTCACCACCCACAACCTGGACATACACCCGGCCATCCCCTTCGACCGGAAACTCCACGACCTCCACTACCGACCACCTCCCCCTAGTACTGCAACGGCACTTAGGTGAGTGGGTATCCGCGTCTTTTGTAGTGGCTGAGC
>NZ_JBHUKR010000026.1:0-136255 GCF_042684065.1 Amycolatopsis pigmentata
CAACGACGCCGCCGCGACCATGTGCGACGACGACACCGGCTTCCGCTGCGCAACAACCACCGAAACGCTAGGCGGCCAGGAGTAACGTGGCCCGGCCGACGCCACGGCGCGGAAGCGTCGGCCGAGCTAGGGTGAGTTCCGCTATCTACGCAAGGGTTTCCTTGGCTGCAACGTGAAGCAGGGAGAGCCCTCAGCCGTGCAGCTCTCCGCGGTCGGGCGTGATGTGGTGGACGGTCGCGTTGACACCGGAGTGGTCTCGCCGGTTCGCGTCGACGACAAACGTTCCCTTGGACCGCAACGTGACGACCAGGCCGCGATGACGTAGTGCCTCTGTGGCGCGGCGCGCTGTCCCCAACGACACCTCGTAGTCCTCGGCAAGCTTTCGTTCCGCAGGTAACGGATCGCCGGGCCGCAGTTCCCCGGACATGATCCGAGCCTCGATGTGGTCAGCCATCGTTTCGTAGATGTAAGCAGGGGTGCTGGTTTCGATTTTGAAGCTCATGACAGGTGTCCGCTACTTTCCTCACCTGGTTTTTTGATATTTCCGCATGTCACTAGTAATGCTCAGGTCAAATACCCCCCGGTGGTGTCGACAACCGCGCCGTTCGCTCGGTATCGGTAGGGCAAGCCCTGCCGCGCGCGGATACCGCGCTGAGCTGTATCCCACAGCGCGGCTTGCATCTCCTCCGCGTCGCCCAAATCCCACATAAATTGAGTGGCTGTCGGGTGAACGGACCATTTCACCGTCCCCCCGAGCACACAGGTGGGAGGTAACGCCACCAGTTCACCTCGTTCAATTACCCGCACGCCGTGCGCCGCCAACTCCGGCCGCAACACCGCACCGAGACGCACAAGGAACACTGCGCCGCCAGGACCTTTCGCGACCGGGCATCCGTTCGGGGAAAGCCGAACGCGGCGACTCATTTCCCGCGCCAACGCACCAGGCACGCTGATCACGTCGAAGTCCTCGCCTGCCCGCGCGAGAACGCCGTACGGCGCGACCCTCCACCAACTCCACACCACGCGCGCGTCCCGCAATGTCCGCCCGGACGGCAACGCCGGCACCAACCCACGTACCACCCGGTCACAATGCCCCGCCGTATACCGCACGCCATCACACGCAGGCCCGGGCACAACCCCCCACCCATGGATCACGTACTCCAACGCGGCCGACTGCAGCCGCGCCTGCCTGCTGATCACGGTCACCATGTGCGTCGCTCCCTAGCGCTACGAAGTCGGTGCCACGACCTTGGCGCCTAAACCCGCCGCTAGGAACCGTCACCTATGCATATCAGCGGCCGCCATATGTACCCCGCGCATATCACCAGTTCACAAGATGTGCGGTCGGCCGATCACAGGTCGGAAGATGTCTCGCGTGGCCACATGGCGTCCGGGTCGGATCGACCTAGATGGTCCTGCCCCCTGGACGCTCTCCGCGTCGGCCGGTCTGATAGCAGCGAGCGCACCACCGCGCGGGTTCAGGGCTATCGCATGTCAGCGGCAGGTTGCCCGCCAACACGGCGGAGGCCGGAGAGCGCAACCTCGACTAGGAAAGGCTTTTCTCCCAGTGTTCGAGCGCGTTGCGGATGGTCCGGGTGTCGGGATGGTCGGCTCCGACGATCCGCAGGTGGTCAGTGAGTAGCTGTCTCAGCTCAGTGATGGCGGTGACAACATCTCCGGCTGTGCCCCGACAGTATGCGAGGTTGCTGCGGACAATGAGAGTGCCGGGATGGTCCGGCCCGAGGATTCTCAACTGGTCGGTGAGTAGCTGTTCCAACTCAGCAGTAGCGGCGTCTCCAGTCAGGCCCCGGCAGTATGCGAGGTTGCTCCGGGCGGCGAGGGTTTCAGGGTGATCGGCGCCGAGAACCCGCAGTTGGTCGGTGAGTAGCTGTCTCAGCTCAGTGACGGCGGCGACATCTCCGGCTGCGCCTCGGCAATTTGCGAGGCGGTGCCGGGCGGCGAGGGTTTCGGGGTGATCCGGGCCGAGGATACGCTCTCGGTCGGTGCGTAGCTGTTCCAGCTCAACAATCGCGCGAGTAAGATCTCCGGCCCGAGCTCGACAGTGTGCGAGGTTGTTACGGGTGATTAGGGTATCGGGGTGATCGGCGCCGAGGATACGCAGGTGATCGGTGAGTAACTGTTCCAACTCGGCAACGGCTTCGACATATCCGGCGTCAAGTCGTCGGGAGGCGAGGTTGTTGCGGGTACGCAGGGCGTTGGGGTGATCCGGGCCGATGATACGCAATTGATCAGTGCATAGCTGTTGCAGCTCAACAATCGCGCGGGCGAGATCTCCCGCCTCACCGCGGCAATCTGCGAGGTTGTTACGGGTGGTTAGCGTGTCGGGGTGATCGGCGCCGAGGATACGCAGGTGATCGGTGCATAGCTGTTCCAGCTCAACAATCGCGCCGGCGAGATCTCCCGCCCCAGCGCGACAGTGTGCGAGATTGCTCCGGGCGGTGAGGGTTTCGGGGTGATCCGGGCCGAGGATACGCTCTCGGTCGGTGCATAGCTGTTGCAGCTCAACAATCGCGCGGGCGAGATCTCCCGCCTCAGCGCGACAGAATGCGAGGGTGTTACGGGCGGTTAGCGTGTCGGGGTGATCCGCGCCGAGAATCCGCAGGTGGTCTGTAAGTAGCTCTTCCAACTCCGCGACAGCGGCAACGTCTCCAGTCTGGGCTCGCCAGGAGGCAAGGCTTCTGCGCGTCAACAGGGTGTCGGGGTCATCGGCGCCGAAAATCCGCAGCTGATCGGTGAGTAGCTGTTCCGACTCGGCAATCGCGGCGGTGAGGTATCCCGCCTCAGCTCGGCAGCATGCGATGTTGCTGCGGATGGTGAGGGTTGCTGGGTCATCGGGGCCGAGAATCCGCAGGTGGTCGGTGAGTAGCTGTTCCAATTCAGCAATCGCGGAGGCGAGGTCTCCTGCCTCAACTTGCCACGACGCAAAGTTATTTCGGGCGGCAAGGGTAACGAGTTCATCGGGGCCGAGGTGATCTGCGGCCGTGATGAGTAGTTCGCGGAAGTGGGCTACTGCGGCGGCGACCTGACCACTTTCGCCGAGACTTTGGCCGGCGCGAAACAGCACCACGTGTGCGTCGGGCTCCCATAGATGCAGGCCGGTGTTGATGTGCAGGCTGTCCGCGTTGGCGCGCAGTACCTGAGCGAATTCACTGTCGCGCTCGATTTCTGGCCACGTGTGTAGCAAAGCGTCGGCCGCAGCGTGAGCGACTTCCCCAAGCGAAGTGTCGGTGAGCCGTTCGCGGACGGCGCGTTGGACCAGGGCGTGTATCCGGACAGCTTGGAGTGGCTGGTTGAGGTGCACTGTGGCCAGGTTCAACCGATGCAAGCAGCGGAGGGCTCTACGAACGTCGTCGGTCGTGACGATGCTCTTGAGGCGGAGGGTTAGGTGTACCAGGGCGAAGGGGGCGGTGAAGACCTCAGCGGGAATGCCGTTGGGGTTCAGGACGGCGGCAAGGTTCAGGACGTGAGGGGCGAGACCGACTGGGCGCATCTTGGCGGCGGCGTCGATCGATAGGGACCAAGTTGCCGCGATCGTGTCACTGTGGTCGTCTGGCAGCGCCTCCGGTTCGGGCACCAGGTCGAGAAGTGTCCGCCGTCGATCGGCCAGCAGGTCTCGGTATTCGTTGCAGGTCAACTCTTCGTCGATCAGGTAAGCGGCAGCTTGGGCTAGAGCCAGCGGCAGGTGACCAAGGTCGTCGGCGAGCGCCGCCGCACCCTTGGCCAGATGTGCGTCATCACTGAGCTTGGCTTTCAGATAGGACAGCGATTCGGCTGGGGTGAATACACCGACAGGGACGACTACCCGACGCGGGTCTCCCCGCCGCACAGCATCGCGTCGGCGGGTAGTTACAACTACCCGCCCCGTTGCAGCAGGTGGAGGCCACAACCCCCGCATGTCACCGGGGCTTTGCAGGTCGTCGAGCACGATTAGCCACCGCTTCGATGTGGCGGCCAGTTCCGCGAGGAATCGGCGTCCGCCCTGCTCAGCATCCTGGCCGTTGTGCCAGCGGAGTTCGGTTGCCGCTGTAGCATACGTGGACACGATAGCGTCGCGCGAGCCAGCCGGTACCCAGATCAGTAGATCGATCTCGCCTGCTGCCCATGCGCCTTCGGCGTAGTCGGCAGCTAGCTGCGTTTTGCCTACACCGCCCAGACCCAACAGGACAACTGCCGACGCCGTTTCGCACTCGGCCACTGCCTGCGTCAGCACTGCCGATACTGCGCGGTCTTGGAAGCGCCCCGCACGCCACGGCACCACGCCCACCCGGTGCGGCCACACCATTTCCGGTCCGCCGCCATGGTTGTGGATGACAATGTCACCGTGGACGTCCCGAGCTTGCACACCGCCTGACGCCCGTCCAACCACAGAATTGACCGAGCCAGATCCCAGACCCTGTGAACACACTCCATCCCCTGTCGGGCTCGTCTCCTGCCGTTGCCCCATCCACACATCATCCACCATCAGCAGCGGCGTCAGACTCGACACGTCGAATCCGGGCCTGTCATGGCGTCCACTCGCAGCCGCCCGCGTTGCAGACCGCTGAATGACTCTGCGCCGCACAGCGCTGAGGGTCGCCCATGCGGTTTGGCAAATATGCGGTCAAACCTTGGAGGTAAACGGGGAAACCGCAGGTCAAGAGCGGTTTGTGCGGCACTCTGTAAATCAGACGGCACTGCCTTCAGAGGTTCGAATCCTCTACCCGCCACACCAGCTCCACTGGAGCTCTGACCTGGGGAAACAGGAGCGTGAGCACCGCTCTACGAGGTTAGAGACGATCACCCCCTCCGCTGGAAACCAGCTCTTTGGGCGCAGAGTTGTTGCCCGAAGAGCTGGCCCCTCTCGGGCCGGGGCTTCGGGGGATCAGTGTCACGAGTGATCCGGCGGCCTCGGCGAGAAGCTCGTTCAGCACGGATGTGTAGATGTCCGAGGTCGTGCTCCGCGTGCTGTGACCGAACATTCGCTGGACCACTTTGATGTCCGTGCCGATGGCGAGCGGCATCGTGGCCGCGGTGTGGCGGCAGTCGTGCAGCCGGATCGGCGGGAGGCTTGCGGCGGCGATGTGCTGGGCGAAGCGTTCGCCGATCCAGGACGGCCGCAGTGGTGAGCCGTCGGGGCGGGTGAACACTTTGCCGGAGTCGAACCACGCCTCGACCAGTTCCGCCTCGCGGCGCTGCTGTCGTTCGTGGTGTCGAAGCAGTAGGGCCGTGTCCTCGTGATCGAGTTTCACGGGTCGCCTTGAATCCGCCTTGGGCGCCTTTTCTTCGTACCCGTTGGTCTCGGTCCGTTGGACGATGATGTTGATCGGCCACGTGGTCGAAGAACATGCCGACGTGCTTGGGCTGCCACACCAGTACCTTCCCGGGGCGCAGCCCGGTCGCGTGCCAGTGGTCGACGCGTTCGTCGGTCCACACCATTGGCCGTTCCACGGTGACGGCGATGTCGAAGTGCGCGGCAGGATTGAAGGTCGGCCCGCTGCTGGGCGATCGCGTCGTTCAGCGCGGCCCGCAGCGTGCGCAGGATCGCCTTCTGCGGCACAGGACTGACGGGCCGACGGTAGGGCGGCATGGCGGCGTGCTCGGCCTGAGCCGACGCAACTCCGTCATGACCGGGCCTTGGCTCCTGTTGGCCCACAACTACCGGCGACGCTCGGCGTTGGCTGCCCGGTCGGCGTTGTTGGCCTCCGATGACCTCGTTGTCGTCCTCGATCGCGTTGAACATCTCGATCAGGTCGCCGTGCGGTGCGGCGTTACGGGTCGAGAGCGCCTGTGGTGCCGTGTCCCTTTACAGTGGGGTTTCCAGCGTGACCGATCTGTCCAGGTGGGGGATGCCGCGTAACCGACGCCCGCAGGACCGGGAAGAGAAGCGCGGTGAGATCGTCGCCGCGGCCACACGGTTGTTCGTGGAAGAAGGCTACGACCCCACGACGGTGGCGCGGATCGGGCGTGAGGCGGGGGTGACCTCCAATACCGTCTACTGGTACTTCAAGGACAAGGACGAGGTACTGGTCGCTGTTCTGGACGCGCTGTTCGCGCAGTTCCTGGCCGGCGTGGCGGAACGCTCGGCCGAACCGCCGGTCGAGCAGTTGTTGTGGGCAGTCACCGAGTTGCGGCGGGTCGATCGGCTGGTCACGACGGTACACGCCAGGGTCGCGGCATCGGAGTCACTGCGGGTGTGGCACGACGGCTTCCACGCGCAGGTGGAGACGATCCTGCGGTGGCATCTGGCCGCGTTGGGCGTGCCGGAGACCGAGCAGGACGCGATGACCCGGATCGGGGTGTTCGTCGTCGAAGGGATGCTGACACACGCAGCCGATGCCGCGGGCGATCGCGCCGTCGTCGAGACGTTGGTGCGCAGTGCCCGCGGCATCGCCGCCGTGCCGAGTTCCCCCGAGTCCAGGTGATGCGGCGGGTCGGCTACCGGCCCGCCGCGGCCGTGAACCGGGCTGCGAGGAACTGAATCTGGTCTGCGACGGCACGCTCGAACAGGTCACCGACGTAGATGTCGAAGTGGTCACCGTCGTAATGGTTGACCTGGACGTGGTCGTGCCCGACCGCAAGGCGGGCCGTGGTGCGCGCAGGGGCAGCGCGGTCGTCGTCGCACACGCACAACAGGGTCGCCGCGGCGACCCTGCGCATGTCCCTGCCCGGCCGGTACAGCGGTAACCGCAACGCAAGCCGGGCCGCGATCGCGTTGGCGCTGTCGCCGCCACCGTCCGAGCCGACCATGACACCCCAGATCGTGTCGCGGCCAACAGCGGTGTCGCCAGGGCGGAACGGCTGCCCACCCGTCTCGACGGTCGGAGACAGCCCCTTGCCCACGGCTGGGACCCGGGCAAGGGCCCCGGCGGTGCGGGGCGAGAGCCGAGACCCCGCCGGTATCAGCTTGGACGCCGCGGCGATCGCGGTCGGCGACACCAGGAAGGCGGGCATCCACCAGACCCCGACCACCGGAGCCAGCACTGGCTTCGCCCCGAACACCGACCCGACGACATCGAGCACAGCGCTGATGATGAGCCCGATCATGCTCAATGGGCTGGACCGGAACCGGGACATCAACGACGCCGGACCGTCGGTGAACGGACACTGGGCCACCACCGCGGCCACGCCGTGGTCCTCGCTTGCGACCCGCAGCACGTGCCCGCCGCCGAACGAGGTCCCCCACACCGCGATCCGGTCCGGGTCGACCTCCGGCAGGGACCGGCCGTAGGTCAGTGCCGCCCGCCAGTCGTCGAGCTGGTCGCCGATGTCGAGCAACTGCCGAGGAGATCCCTCGCTGGCACCCAGGTACCGGTAGTCGAACACCAGCACCATCCACCCTTGCGCGGCGAACCGCTCCGCGAACGCGTCCAACCGCCACTCCCGCACCGCACCCAACCCGTGCGCCATGACCACCAACGGCCGAGGCCCGCCTTCCGCTGCCGGTATGTACAGCCACGCCGCGCACCGCACGCCCCCTGACTCGAACCACACGTCCCGCCGCACCGGCGCAGTGTGGCTGTCTTTCTCCGCCGAAGTTTCCATCGCCTGCCTTATTCAGCTCGCCTGTCGCTCTTGACTTGCGATCAAGAGCCAGTTGACGCGAAGGCTAGGGTTATCTTGATTGAGAGTCAAGAAAGAGGTGGCGCTGGTTATCCCGGAAAACTGTGCGAACCCGCGATCGGCCAGCGCGGTATGGAAAGCGGTTTCTCCCTGCGGCGAAAGGACATCGGCGATCTGTGGTGACAGACCACTCCAGAGGGGCGCCCCAGGATGAACCCGGCCTCCGGCCTCAGTTCGTTCCCCATCTCCGTCAAAGGTGTCGTCGTCCGGATGGATACCAGCGTTCCATCGCGACCTGGTTCACCATGCTGGCCGAACGCCTGAGCCGGATCACGGGATCATCGTGACCCGTTCGGCGCGCAAGGCTGCTCGGCGAACTTTGCCCGCGTCGTCACGGAGAGGCTGGTCGGTGAACTCGTAAGACCTGGGGAGCTTGTACGGCGAGATGCGGTCCCGGAGGAAGCGGTCAAATTCTTCCGTGGGGACCGCACGCGTCGTCTGGACGATGGCGTGTGGGGCGGCGCCGAGGTCGGCGTGGGGCAGACCGATCACACAGGAGGTGAGCACGGCCGGGTGCTCGTCGAGGGCGGCTTCGAGTTCCGCCGGATACACGTTCGAGCCGCCGACGACGATCATGTCGCTGTCCCGGTCGGTGAGGTAGAGGTAGCCGTCCTCGTCGAAGTAGCCGACGTCGCCGAGGCATTGCCAGCCACCATCCCGTTCGTTCGGGTTGCTACCGATGTAGTGGTAGCCCGCCGGGACACCCGGGCCACGGCGGAGCCAGACCCGGCCGGTCCGCCCTGGGGGAAGCCGCGTCTCGTCCTCGTCCCAGATCTCGATCTCACCGATCGCGGGCCTGCCGACCGAGCCGGGGTGCCGCAACCACTCGTTCCCGTCGATCCGCGTCGCGGCAAGCGACTCGGTGGCCGAGAACACTTCGAGGAGCCGGTCGGGGCCGAGCCAATCGATCCACGCGCGCTTGAGCCAGGACGGGCACGGCGCCGCCATGTGGACGACGCGCCGGAGGGCTGACAGGTCGTATCGCGCACGGATCGCGGGGTCGAGCCGCCAGATCCGCTGCATCATCGTGGGCACGACATAAAGCCAGCCGGCGCGGTGCCCGGCGACATCCGCCAGCAGCCGTTCCGCGTCGAACCGCGACTGCAGCACGACATGTGAACCAGCGAGAAGCCCGAGCGTCGCGAACAGGAACGGCGCATTGTGGTGCAGCGGCCCTGGCACCACAACGGTGTCCTGCCGCGGGAGGTCGACGCTGTCGGCCACGGGCACGATCTGCTCGACGACTGCGGGCGTGTCGACCACGATGACCTTCGGCCGGCCGGTACTGCCTCCCGTCACCGTCGCCTTCCAGACCGGTGCGATGGCCGGGGCCAGCGGGCGATCGTCGAACGCGGGCGCCTCCGAGGGCAGGTCGCGATATGCCGGCGAGACCGCCGCCCCGACCACACCGGCAGGCCGCACCAAGTCGACTATCCCGGAGATTTCGCGCGAAGTCATGCTCGGCGACAGCGGCTGCGGGACGGCGCCGAGCTTCCAGATGGCGAAGGCGGCCGCGAAGTAGTCGGGCGAGTTACCGAGGACGATGCTGACGAAGTCACCACCACGCACGCCGTGTGCGGCGTACGCACGGGCGAGCTGATTGCTGCGACGCTCCAGTTCCCCCCGGCTGAGCATGTCGCTCCCGCAGGTGATGGCGGGCCGCTCCGGGTCCTCGGCCGCAAACCGGGCCAACGCCTCGCCGAACGTCGTCGCAGCCATGCCAGTGTCGCCCATGACACCGCCCCTTTCTTGCTTGCGGTCAGGGCTGACCGTACGCAACTCTCGGCATAAAGTCGAGACTAACTGGTTTTGCATGGCCGCATCCCGAAGTACTTGACTCAAAGTATCAGTCAGATCAGACTGTTTTAGCCCGAGCGAGCCTGACAACGAGGACAGGGAGCGTGCTCATGCGTCGGTTATTTCGCCGAGTGGCGGTGGTAGTGGGCGCCGCAGCGGTCACGATGGCGTTCCTGACCGCGTCCGCCGGCGCGGCGAGGTCACCCGGACCGGTTCCGGTGCCGTCGGACGATCATTTCTACTCTGTCCCGCCTCGCCTGGAGAGCGTGCCGCCGGGCGCGGTACTGCGCTCGCGCCGGGTCGAACTACCCCCGCAAAGCGGCGCGCTCTCGGGTGAGGCCTGGCAGGTGTTGTACCGGACCACGGACAACCACTGGCGCCCGACCGCGACCGTGGAAACAATCCTGGTTCCGCGTGGACTCCCGAAGCCGGGCGGCGCCCGCCCGCTGTTGTCGTACCAGGTGCCCGAGGACGGGCTTGCGCTGACCTGCGCGCCTTCCTACCAACTACGCGCGGGCACGGTCGGCACCATCCAGGCCGACGAGTCCTCCATGGCCGCCGCGCTCTCCCGTGGCTGGACGGTCGTCGTCCCGGATTACGAGGGGCCAGAGTCCGAGTTCTTCGGCGCTGCCGGCACGGCACACGGCGTGCTGGACGGGATCCGTGCGGCGCTGCGGTTCGGGCCGGCCGGCGTCTCGTCGCGATCACCGGTCGGAATGTGGGGCTACTCGGGCGGCGGGCACGCGACCGCGGTCGCCGCGCAGGCGCAACGCCGGTACGCACCCGAACTCCGGCTGAGCGCGATCACCATGGGCGGGCTGCTCGCGGACGGCAACGAGACACTGCAAGCGGTCAGCGGCACGGTGTTCTCCGGTGACATCCCCTTCGCGCTCGCCGCGCTGGAACACTCTTATCCCGAGGCACACGTCGAGCGATATCTCAACGCATACGCACAAGGCCTCGTGGACTCCGTGTCGCACGGCTGCACGACCGACGCCGTCAAAAAAGGACCGTTCTTCGCCACGCTGGCGCAGTTCGAAGCCTACCCCGGTTCCTTGACCGGAGGCCCGTTCCAGCGATTCGTGCACGACGTCAGTCCCGTCGGGCTCGGTGGCATTCCCACCGCACCGGTCCATGACTACCACGGCAGCGAAGACCAGCTGACCCCTGTCGGCGGTGATCGCGCAGTCATGCGCCAGTACTGCGCCGGCGGCGCCACCGTGCAGCACGTCGAGTACCCAGGCGACCACAGCGCCGCGGCGACAGCGGGACTGCCCGGTGCGCTCGCGTTCCTGGACAACCGGTTCGCCGGCGCTCCCGCCCCCGACAACTGCGCGACCATTCCCGCGCCCTGAACCAAGGATCACGACATGATGACCTTCGCACAAATTCGCAGGGCAGGAACCGCCCTGCTCGCCACCGCCACTGCCGTCACACTTTCCGCCTGCGGTGCGTCAACCGGCACCTCGAACGACGACATCGTCATCGGCAGCCTGGGCCCTTACACGGGCACCTATTCGAGCACTTACGGCGCCGTGCCCCAGGTGTTGTCCGCCTGGGAGCAGACGATCAACGCGGCCGGCGGGATCAACGGCAAGCACGTCAAGGTGATCACCAAGGACATCGGCACCACCACGGGGGCCGCCAACGCCGCGGTTCGCGAACTCATCGACCGGGACCACGTGGTGGCCGTGGTCGCCAACCAGGACGCCGGTGACACCGCGTGGCAGCCTTACGCGGCGAGCAAGGGGGTGCCGATCCTGAGCGCCACCACCGAAACGGGCTCCTACATCGACGGCAACAACTTCAACGCGCAGGGCTCCGCGTTCGCGGTCGTCTACGGGCTTGGGGAACAGGCGAAAGCCGCCGGCGGCAAGCTCGGCATGGCCTACTGTGCCGAACAACCCAGCTGTGCCCAGCAGGCGCAACTGCTGCAGATCTTCGTCAAGGCGCAGAGCGTGCAGATTCCGGTCGCGGCCAAGGTTCCCGCGACTACCGCCGATTTCACCGCGTTCTGCCAGCAGTTCGCCACCGCGGGGGTCAGCGCGATCTTCAACTCGCTGTCCAACGAACTGGCTCAGCGGATGAACGACACCTGCGCGCAGCAAGGTGTGCAGGCCAAGCAGATCATCAGCGGGGCGCTGACCAACCTGCAGTGGAAGACCGATCCGGTCTACCGCGACAGCGTCGTGCTCGATGTGGTCGCCCCGTTCTTCGACACCTCGGTGCCCGGCGTCCACGCTTACCGGCAGGCACTGGAAAAGTACGGGTCCGCGATGACCGGGACCGAACAGGACAACTCCATGGCGTTGCGCGCCTGGGCCTCGGCGCAGCTGTTCGCCGCCGCCGCGAAGACCGCACCTGGCGCGGTGACCTCCGACGCGATCAAGCAGGGCCTCTACCGCCTCAAGGGGCAGACGCTGGACGGCATCGTGCCTCCGATCGTGTTCACCCCGGAGAAGCCGGCCAGCGCGCAGTGCTACTTCCGGTGGAGCCCGTTCGGCCAGTTCCAGTCGCTCGACGGCGCCAAGCCCACCTGCATCCCGGCCGCGACGATCGACCCGCTGATCGCCCCGGTTCTGCAGCAGATGACCAAGTAGGAACTCGCATGCTGCCGTTCGTTCTCGCCGGGCTGACCACCGGGTCCGTGTTCGCGCTCGCCGCGACCGGCCTCGTGTTGACCTACAAGACCTCCGGCATCTTCAACGTCGCGCACGGCGCGCTGGCCAGCGTCGGGGCATTCCTCTTCTACTTCCTCAATGTCCAGCAGCACATTCCGTGGCCGGTAGCGGCGGCGATCTGCGTGTTCGTCGCCGGCCCGGGCGTCGGTCTCGTGCTGGAAGGACTGACCCGCCGCCTGCAAGCACGGCCGCTGACCGTGACCGTGCTCGGCACGGTCGGGCTCCTGCTCGTGGTCCAGGGTGGGATCGACCTGGTCTACACCCCGGGCGTCCAACGCTCGGTACCGCAGTACCTGCCCACCGCGGCCGTCGACATCTTCGGCACGCCGGTCGCGGTGTACCGGCTCATCATCATCGGTCTCGCGCTGGCGGTCGCGATCGCGCTGACCCTGCTGCTGCGGTATACGCAGACCGGTTTGGCCATGTCCGCGGTCGTCGACGACCCCGTGCTGTTGGAGCTGACCGGCACCGATCCGGTGCGCGTGCGCCGGATCGCCTGGATGATCGGCTCGTGCACGGCGACGCTGTCCGGGGTCTTGCTGGTTCCGTTGCTACAGCTGGATTCCACCGCCCTGACCCTGCTCATCGTGACCGCGTTCGGCGCCGCCGCGCTCGGCGCCTTCACCAACCTGCCGCTCGTCTACGCCGGCGGCCTCGTGCTGGGAGTGGCGCAGGCGTTGCTGCAGAAGTACTTCGTCGACACCACCAGCCTGCTCGGTGGGCTGTCCGCGGCGCTGCCCTTCCTCCTGCTGTTCCTGCTCCTGGTCGCCGCACCCCGGCTGCGAAGCCCGATCAGTGGCGCGGCGGTACGGCGCACCGCGACCACCGCGTGGCGCCCGCCACCAATGGTGCGCGGCGCCGGAGCGGTCGCTTTGCTCACCGTACTGGCCGCGGTCCCACTGTTCGCTGGTTTCCAGCTGAACGCGTGGACCCGGTTCCTCGCCTACGGCATCGTGTTCCTGTCTCTCGGCCTGCTGGTGCGGCTCTCCGGTCAAGTTTCGCTTGCGCATGTGAGCTTCATGGTGATCGGCGTCGTCGTGTTCGGGCACGTCACGGCGGAAGGCCACTGGCCGTGGCTGATCGCGGTGCTCGTCGCCGGGCTCGCGGCCGCACCGGTCGGCGCGCTGCTCGCGATCCCCGCCATCCGGTTTCCCGGCCTGTATCTGGCGCTCGCCACGCTCGGGTTCGGATTGTTACTGCAGGCGATGTTCTACAACCAGTCGTACCTGTTCGGCGCCCTGGGCCTGGGGCTGACCATTCCACGTCCGGAAACCGCTGGCCTCACCGGCGACACCGGTTACTACTACGTCGTCCTCGCATTCGCGGTCGCTGTCGCACTTCTTGTTCTGGCGCTCGAAAACGGCCGCCTCGGACGGTTGTTGCGAGCCATGGCGGACAGCCCGACCGGGCTGTCCGCGAACGGTGCCTCGATCAATGTCAGCAAAGTGCTGGTGTTCTGCCTGTCCGCGTCATTGGCCGCGATCGGTGGCGTACTCGACGGCGCGACCACCGGCTACGTCGGCCCGGACGGGTACCAGCCGATCACCTCGCTGCAACTGTTCGCGCTGGCGGCCATCGCGATCGGCCGGTTGCCGTGGTACGCCGCGGTCGCGGCGGCGGGGCAGGTCCTCGTGCCGGCCTACGTTTCGAACGAGGTGGTGGTCACCAGCGCGTTGACGGTCGCGTTCGGGGTGGCCACGGTCGTCGCCGCCATCCAGTCCCGTCCCGCCACCATTCCCGGCGCGGTCCGCCGGATCCTCGACCGGATTCCGGCGCCACGCCGACGGCGCACGACAACGGTCGCCGCGGTGCGTCACCAGACCGATGCCATACGGCTGAACGTGGACAACGCCGTCGTCCGGTACGGCGGTCTGGTCGCGGTCGACGGTGTCACGGTGGAGGCGAGAGCCGGCACCGTAACGGGGTTGATCGGCCCTAACGGCGCGGGCAAGACCACGGTTTTCAACGCCTGCTCCGGCCTGGTGCGCCCGGCCTCAGGCACGGTGACGCTCAACGGCGAACCGATCGGCAGGCTGGGGCCCGCCGCGCGGGCACGACGTGGCCTCGGCCGGACCTTCCAGCGCATGGAACTGTTCGAGACGCTCACCGTCCGGGAGAACGTCGCGATGGGACGCGAAGCGCGTTATGCGGGATGGAATCCATGCACCCACCTGATTTCACCTCGCGGCCAACGGCGTGAGATCGACACGCGTGCGGAGTGGGCAATCAGCCTGTGCGGCATCGAGGAACTGGCCGTCGCTCCTGTTTGGACACTGTCGACCGGGCAGCGCCGGCTGGTCGAACTCGCCCGCTGCCTGGCGGGCGACTTCGGGCTGCTGCTGCTCGACGAACCGTCCTCCGGGTTGGATCACGAGGAAACAGCGCGGTTCGGCGACATCCTCGCCACCATCGCGGAGGATGGTGCCGGGATTCTGCTCGTCGAGCACGACCTGACGCTGATCACCAGGCTGTGTAGCCAGGTCTACGTCCTCGACTTCGGCAAACCCATCATCGACGGGACGCCGCAAGAGGTTCTCGGCTCCGCCGTCGTGCGTCAGGCCTACCTGGGTCAGAAAGAAATCACGGAGACACGACGATGACCGCACCAGTGATCGAAATGTCCGGGGTCACCGCCGGATACGAGAGCCTCACCGCGCTGCGGGAGGTGTCCGTCACCGTGCACGCCGGCGAGGTGCTCGCGGTCCTCGGCGCCAACGGAGCGGGGAAATCCACGTTGCTGCGAGCGGCGGCAGGCGTGATCCGCCCTTGGGCGGGGCGGGTAGTGCTCGACGGTACCGATGTCACCCGGGCGCCCGCGCACCAGCGCGTGGCTCGCGGGTTGTGCCTGATCCCGGAGGGCCGGGGCATTTTTCGCAACCTGACCGTCGCGCAGAACCTGCGTTTGCAGGCGGGGTCGGCGGAACGCGCGGAAGCCGGTCTGGACCGGGTCGCGCACCTGTTCCCGGTGCTGCGTGACCGGATCCGCCAGACGGCGGGTACGCTCTCCGGCGGCCAGCAGCAAATGCTCGCGATGGCCCGGGCCTACCTCACGCGGCCCCGCGTCGTCCTCATCGACGAGGTGTCGATGGGACTCGCACCGGTGGTGCTCGACGACATCTTCGCCGCACTGCGCACCCTTGTCGCGGACGGGACGGCTCTGATCATCGTGGAACAGTACGTCTCCCGTGCCCTCGATCTCGCCGACACCGCGATGCTGCTCGTCAAGGGCCGGACCGCCTATCGCGGTCCGGCCACCGACCTCGACGAGGCGGCTATCGCCCGGGACTATCTGGGCTACGCATCCTGACCGAACCGCGGCGTGCGGCGCTCACGGAACGCCGCCACCGCTTCGGCCATGTCGTCGGTGCGGGAGGCGAGCACCTGGTTGCGGTTCTCCAGTTCGATCGCCGCCTCCATCGACGGGGCATCGACGTTCAGTTGCAGCACCTGCTTGGTCAGCCGCAGCCCGAACGGGCTGTTCGCGGCGAACTCGGCCGCCAGCGCGGCCGCATCCGCGGGCAGATCCTCGCTCACCCGGTTCACCAAACCGATCCGGCAGGCCTCGGCCGCGTCGATCAACCGTCCGGACAGCATCAGTTCCGATGCGTGTCCGAGCCCGACCACCCGCGGCAACAGCCAGGAGACCCCGACATCGCAACCGGACAGTCCTAATCGGACAAAAGCGACGTTGAACTTCGCCTGTGGGCTCGCGATCCGAACGTCGGCCGCCAGCGCGATCGCCAACCCGCCGCCCGCGGCGGGACCGTTCACCGCGGCGATCACGGGCTTGGGCAAGTGCCGCAGCTTGGCGATCACCCCGGCACCGAACTCCTGGTCACGCATGAACTCTTCGGTCCTCATCCGGGGGAGCTGATCGATGAAGTCCAGATCCGCGCCCGCGCAGAATCCACGGCCGCTCCCGGTGATCACCAGGACCCGCGTTTCGGCGTCCTCATCGACGAGGTCCACCAGCCGCGCCAGATCGGACCACATGTCGTAGCTCAGCGCGTTGAGCCGCTGCGGCCGATGCAGCGTCGCGAGCACCGTGCCGCCCGTGATCATCTCGGTGCGGATGGTGGCCAGTCCGTACCTGCTCATCGGGTCACCGCCGCTGCGGCGGCTTGAACGCTTCGCGACGCGGTCAGTGCCGTGTCGAGCCGAGGCTTGCGCGGGAAGACCAAGGTGACCCGGTCGAGCAGACCGGCGAAGCGCTGGGAGACGGTCTCCCCCACCCTGTCCGGTTCCGCGACGACGGCGAAGGTCGTGAGGATCTCGTCGGTGATCAGTTTCGCCATGTCTGTCCAAGCACCCCGTTTCGACAACACATTGAGTTCGCTCTGCAATTCGCCGCAGCCGTGCTGGTCCAGGATCGGCCGGTAGGCAGGTGTCGAGGCGTAGAAGGCGACCTGCCGCCGAGTCGCCTCGATCGCGGCGGAGAGCTCGTCTTCGCCCACGCCGGTGGCCACCAGCACCTCGCCGGCGATCGTGAACTCCCCTCCGGGCAGCAAAGGGCGCATCGTGTCCGCCAGGTATCGCGGAGTGGTCAGCGGATGGCAGATGACGCCATCGGCCACCTCGCCCGCGACGCGGGTCATCTCCGTGCCCACCGCGGCGAGGACGATCCGGGGCGCGGCGTACGGCAACGGACCCGGATCGAACATCGGCGTCATCAGCGTGTGGGTGTAGAAATCGCCGCGAAAGTCGAGTTTCGTTCCGTCCTGCCAACTACGCCAGATCGCCCGGATCGCCGTGACGAATTCGCGCATCCGTGCGGCCGGGTGTGACCACGGCATGCCGTAGCGCTTCGTGATGTGCGGTCGAATCTGCGTACCAAGCCCTAACAGCAACCGGCCGCCGGAAAGACGCTGCAGGTCGCACGCGCTGACGGCTACGGTCATCGGCGTGCGCGCGAAGGCGATCGCGATGGCGGAGCCGAGTTGGATTTCAGAGGTGCCGACGGCGGCGACGGCAAGGTTCAGGAACGCGTCGTGGCTCGTCTCCGGGACGAGAAACCCGTCGAGGCCGGCCTTCTCGGCGGCCTTGGCGGTTGTGGTGATCGCCGGGACGTCGCCGGCGAACATGAGGTCGACTTTCACCCGGAATCTCCTGTCTGGGAAACACGAATTTACCGTCAGGGTAGGCTGTAATGTGGGAGAATCGACCGTGCCGATACACCATGCCCGCGGTCGATTTCGCTGAAACAGTAGGAGTGTTTGGTGGCCGGCAATACAGTCAGGACGAGCAGGACGCAAGCCGAGCGATCGGCCGCGATGCGCCGACGGCTGCTCGACGCGACGACCCTGTGCCTGTCCGAAGTGGGCTATCAGGCGACGACGACCGCCGAGGTACAGCGCCGGGCGGGGGTGTCGCGCGGAGCGCTGCTGCATCATTTCGCCTCGCGCACCGAACTGATGCTCGCGGCGGTCGATCATCTCACCCGGCAACGGCTGGACGAGGTGATCAAGCTGACGCGTGCGAAAGCCCCGCCGGGTGCCGGCCGCATCGAATGGGCGATTCGCGTGCTCTGGTCCAGTTTCGACGGGCCCCTGTTCACCGCCGCGCTCGAACTCTGGATGGCCGCACGGCACGACCCGGACCTGCTCGGCCCGTTGATCCCGCAGGAACGGATACTCGGGCATTCGATCCGGGCCTCGACGGCGGAGCTGTTCGGTCCGCCGTTCAACTCCTCGCCCGAGTTCGAGAAGGTCACCGACCTGCTGGGAGACGCGATGCGTGGCGCGGCCGCTCGTCGCGTGCTGCGCCCGGACTCCTCCGACGAACGGCTCATCAAGACCTGGGTGGAAATCGCCGAGGAGCGTCTGACGAGGTGATCGCCGCGGCCACCCGGTCAGCCGGTGAAGCCGCCGGCACATTGGAGCGTCTGCCCGGAGATGTAGTCGGACTCGGGAATGCACAACAGGTACACCGCTCCGGCCGCGTCCTCGGGCGTGCCCGCCCGCCGCAGCGGGATGAGCTCTTCGAGTCGCTCGAGCAACTGTGGGTTGATGCCGACCTTGATCTCCTGACCCCGCACGTCGATCGTGGCGCCTTCGTCGGCGGCCGTGGTCAACCGGGTGCCGATGAGTCCGAACGCGACGGCGTTCACCGTGGTGTTCAGCCGCCCCCACTCCTTCGCGAGCGTACGGGTCAGCCCCTCGAGGCCGGCCTTGGCGGCCGAGTAGTTCGCCTGCCCCACGGTGCCGTAGATACCGGACAGCGAACTGACGTTGACCACCTTGCGGCACACCGTGCGGCCGGCCGCACGATCGGCCGCCACGGCCGCCTTGATCACCGGCTGGGCAGCGCGCAGGATCCGGAACGGAGCGGTGAGGTGCACCGCCAGGATCGCGTCCCACTGCTCGTCGGACATCTTCTGGATCACGTTGTCCCAGGTGAAGCCGGCATTGTTGACGATGATGTCGATGCCTCCGAAGGTGTCGACCGCGGCGCCGACGAACGTGTCGGCGAAACCGGGGTCGGCGACGCTGCCCGGTACGGCCACCGCCTGTCCGCCCGCGGCGACGATGTCGGCCACCGTCTGCTCCGCGGGTTCGGCGTCGAGGTCGTTGACCACGACAGCGGCACCCGCGGCCGCCAGTTTCAGCGCCACCTGACGGCCGATACCGCGGCCGCTGCCGGTGACCAGCGCTGTCTTGCCCTCGAGTGTCGTCACAGTTCAGTCTCCTTCGGACGGACGGTGGCTTGCCCGGTGAGTGTCACGGTGCCGTCGGCGAGTTCGACCCGAAGGTCGATCAGGAGGTCGCCCTCTCGCGCATCGACGATCTGTCCGAAACAGGTCGGCCGGGCATGAACGGGTGTGATCGCGTTGAAGCGCACGGAAAACTCGCGCAGCTGCCCTGGGCGGAAATGGCCGGTGAGGAGCCTGCCGAGGTAAGCCATGCTCAGCATGCCCTGCGCGAAGACATCTCAAGACCCGCGGCGCGCGCCGCGTCCACGTCGATGTGCAGTGCGTTGTGATCGCCGGAGCCTCCAGCGAAAAGCGCCAGCGTAGTCCGTGAGATCGGTGGCAGGGCAAGCGGTTCCAATCGGTCCCCCACTTGCCAGCCAGATTGGCTGCGGTCCGTCTCCGCCTGCTTTTGGTCGGATTGGTAACACGGCTCGGTTTCACCGATCGACTTCGCGAACAGCTGCAACCTGCCGCGTTCGACGGTCATGGTCAAGGGCGGTGTGGTTCCGATCGCGGAACGTGGAATGCTCACGTTGTTTCCCGGATTCTCAGTTCACGGATTCGTAGACCGTCACCACGCATGCCGAACCAAGGCCGACGTTGTGCTGCAGCGCGACCTTCGCGCCCTCCACCTGCCGGTCGCCGGCCTGTCCGCGCAGTTGCCAGGTCAGCTCCGCGCACTGGGCGAGACCGGTCGCGCCGAGCGGATGTCCTTTCGACAACAACCCACCGGAGGGGTTCGTCACCACTCGGCCGCCGTGGGTGTTCTGTCCGTCCACAATGAACTTCTCCGCCGTCCCCTCCGGAGTCAGGCCGAGCGCTTCGTAGGCGATCAGCTCGTTCGCGGTGAAGCAGTCGTGCAACTCGACCACCGGCACGTCCTCAGGCCCGATCCCTGCCTGCGCATAGGCCCCTTCCGCGGCCCGGACGGCGATGTCGTACCCGACGAGCTGTCGCGCGTCACCGGTAAAGGTCGTCTCGGTGTCGGTGGCCAGCATCTGCCCGGCGATTCGCACCTTCGCCGCCGTTCCGTGCCGCTTGGCGTACTCCTCGCTCACCAGCACGACCGCGGCGGCACCGCTGGTCGGCGGGCAGCACTGCAACCGGGTCAAGGGACCGTAGATCTGCGGTGAGGCCAGCACCTCGTCGAGAGTGATCTCCTCACGGAAGACCGCGTACGGGTTGGCGGCGGCGTGCCGCCGGGCCTTGACCGAGATGAGTGCGAAGGCTTCAGCGGAAGTGCCGAATCGCTCCTGGTGCGCCCGCCCGGCGGCGCCGAAAACCTGTGCCGCGCCCGGTGTCCCGGCCGGTGCCACCCCGTACAACTCGTCGTGCCTGGCCATGAACGAGGCCACCGGGCTGAGTCGGTCGGTCCAGTGATCGACCAGCGCCCCCGGCCGCATCTCCTCGAACCCGAACGCCAGCGCGACATCGACCTCACGCGAGACGATCGCCTGGCGCGCCAGCCACAGCGCCGAGGAGCCGCTCGAGCAGTTGTTGCTGACGTTCACCAGCGGCACGCCCGGCATTCCCAACCGGTACAGGGCCGCCTGCCCGCAGGTCGAGTCGCCGTACACATACGACGCGAAAACCTGCCGCACGTCGGCCAGATCAAGACCGGCATCGGCAAGAGCCGCCTCGATCGCCGCGGGCGCGAGCTCCTCATAGTGCTTCCCGGCGCTGGGTTTCGCGAAAGGGACCATGCCGACACCTGCTACGCGAACCTGAGTCATCGACGCCTCCATTTACAGTCAGACCTGACTGATATTAGGCATGCCGGGCCACCTTCGGCAAGCGCGTACGCGCTTGGGTCAACCCCTGCGGAACCGCTCGGTCGCGGCGTGGAAGTCACCTCGGGTGGACAGAGTTCCCTGCACCGCGCCCAGCAAGGTGAGCTCCTCCGCCAGCCCCGCGTCACGGGCACGCCGCAACGCCGCCTTCGTCCGCTGCAGCGCGGGCCGTGACCGGCCGGCCAACGAGTCCGTGACTTCGGCGAGGTAGGACTCCAGTCCGGCGGTGGGGACCACCGCGTTGACCAGGCCCCACCGCTCCGCTTCGACCACACCGATTTTCTTGCCGAGCAAGGCGAGTTCGGCCGCGCGCCCGGCGCCGACCAGGCGGGTCAGCATGTGCGCGCCGCCCATGCCCGGCACCAGGCCGACCGCGATCCAGGAGCTGGCGAACTCGGCCTCGGGAGTGGCGACCCGCAGGTCACAGCTCAACGCCAGATCGAAACCACCGCCCAGCGCGGGCCCGTTGACCGCGGCGATCACCGGTACCGGCGCGCTCGCGATCGCCGACACCAGCCGCTGGAAACGGCTGTAGATGGCATCGGAAACCGCGAGCGGTCCGTCGGCCGCGACCGCGTCCAGGTCCTGGATGTCGCCGCCGGAGCAGAAGGCCGGCGGTGCCCCGGTCAGCACCACAGCTCCAATATCGCCGGGCAGATCCGCCAGTACGCGGACGAGGTGATCGACCAGATCGAGAGTCAGCGCGTTGCGCCGGTGCGGCCGGTCCAGCGTCAGCCACAGCGCGGACTCCCGGTATCGCACGCGCAGCCCGGAAATGTTCTCGTCGTCCATGACCGCATCCTAGGCCATTTACAGTCAAGACTGACTACAAAACCCGGGCCGGGTCACATCCCGTGCAATTCCCGTTCCTCCCACGCACGGCGCTCGGACCCGGCCGCGTCTGCTACGACTTCGGAGGAGTCATCGAACACCATCGTCGCCCGGTTCAGGGGTTCGTAGGTGGGCCAGCCGGGATCGCCCGTCGTGGCGAACCGCACCCAGGCGGTGTGCATGGCGGTCGCCAAACTGTGCGGTTCTCGTGTGCCGAGCAGTTGCCGACCGGCCTGTCCGGCCGTCGCCACGAGTTCGACCTCGTCGCGCACGAAGCACAACTCGATGCCGTGCGACGCGCCGAGCAGCGCAGGCCGGGTCTCGGACTGCCAACGGAACTCATATACCCAGGTGGGTGGGGTGCGGACGGCCGCGAAACGGAGTGTGGGGATACGGAATCCCCAGTCGGTCCAGGCTGCCTCGGCCAACGCGGAAGGATCGCTGATGCGGCGCGGTCCGTCCCGGTAGGCCTCGCGCAAAGCCTGATCGATGCCGATGGCCGACCGGAGTCCTTGGCGGACCAGGGCTGCCAGCCAGGCACTGTTTCCGATCATGGTGACGATGTCGGCCGTTTCGTTCCGCACGGTGCCGGTCAGCAGCGGTATGTCCGGCTCCGCCGACCTGGTCTTGGAGAGTTGCCAGGCCGAGACCGGCAGGGTCTCGATTCCGTGGACCGTCCGGAAAGGACTGAGAAGCAGGGCGCGTCGATCGCCGACGACCAGCCTTCGGCCGAACCGCGTCATCGCCGCTTCTGTCGCGGCCACCGTCTTCGAGATCGGGACATCGCGCAGCCCTTCGACCGTCGGCGCGACGCGCAGGTGGCGTGCGACCTGCCGGGTGATCCGCATCGCTTCTTCCGGTGCGACCGTCGCGGCAGGGTGTCCGCTCTGCGCGATGGCACGGGTGAACAACCCGCGCGAGGCCGGCATCGCCAGGTGGTTGAACACACTGACCGCGCCGCCGGACTGACCGAAGATCGTCACCTGCCCGGGGTCGCCACCGAAGGCGGCGATGTTTCGACGCACCCATTCCAGGGCGGCGGTCTGGTCGCGCAGCCCGAGGTTGTCCTTGTCATCGCCCAGGTAAAGGAAACCGTCGATGCCCAGCCGGTAGTTGACGCCCACGTGCACGATCCCGTGCCGGGCAAAGGTGTGCCCCCGGTACCCCGGGGCCGAGCCCGCGCCGAAGACGTACCCGCCGCCGTGGATGTGCACCATCACCGGCAGATTCGCCGCTCCCGGCTCCGGCGTGCAGACCTCCAGGGTGAGGCAGTCCTGACCCGTCGTGGCCGGGGCGTAGACACTGCCCAACAGGCCTTGCCCTTCCGGCTGGGGAGCAGCCGCGCCCGGGCGGGTCCCGTCGCGGACCCCGTCCCACGGCTCGGGTGCCACGGGCGGGCAGAACCGATGGCGGCCGAACGGTGGCGCGGCGAACGGGATGTTCCGGAAGAAGTGCAGCCCGGCGCTCTCGTTTCCTTCGACGACACCGTATTCGGTCCGGACCCGGGTCATGTGTCCGCTCCGGTCGCCCGCGCCGCGAGCGCTTGTCGGGGGAAGGTGATGCCCGTGAGTTTTTCGGAGACCTCCCACAGTCGACGCGCCGTCTCGGCGTCTTGCGCCTTCGCCGAACGGCCGACCAATGTCGGAGCGCCGCGTCCTTCCATGAAGCCGCTCGGACCCACATAGCTGTTGCCGGGAATATCCGCCACGGCCGCGTACAGCGTGGGAAGCGCACCATCGTCGATGCTCTGCGCCACAAGACCGGCCAGCATTTTCCCGGCGAGATGACGAAGGCGTCGCCGACCGTCGGACCTCAGCAGGTTCGTGGCCGCCATACCGGGGTGCGCCGCGGTCGCGATCACCGGCGAGCCTGCCTCGGCTAGTCGCCGCTGGAGTTCCGAGGTGAACAGCAGATTGGCCAGTTTGGACTGCGCGTAAGCCGGCATCGCCTGGTAGGGCTTGCGTTCCCAGTTGAGATCGTCGAAGTCGATCGAACCCACCTTGTGACCGTTCGACGACACGGTGACGACGCGTCCCGTGATCTGCGGCAGGAGCAGGTTCGTCAGGGCGAAGTGTCCCAAGTGGTTCGTGCCGAACTGCAACTCGAAACCGTCCGCGGTGCGGGAAAACGGCGGGATCATGAGGCCCGCATTGTTGATCAGCAGGTCGATCGGTTCGGCGAAGTGTTCGGCGAAGGCGCGGACCGACGCGAGATCGGCGAGGTCGAGCCGCCGGACCTCGACGTGGCCGGCCATTTCGGCGGCTGCCTCGCGGCCCTTGTCCGGGTCGCGCACGGCGAGGACGACGCGTGCGTCCCGGGCGGCGAGGGCGCGGGCAGCGGCGCGGCCGATCCCGCTGTTCGCGCCGGTGATGACGACGGTGCGACCCGTCAGGGAGGGAAGGTCGGAAACCGAGAATGTTGTCACGAGCTACAAAGTAGACAGCGACAACAAAGTTGTCAAAGACAACATGCCTGGGATAGGGTGGTCCGCGTGCCAGACATGAGCGAAGAGCGGCCCTACCACCACGGCAACCTCCGCACCGCGCTGCTCGACGCGGCCGAGCGCAGCCTGCGGGAACAGGGTTCGGACCAGTTGGCGCTGCGCGATCTGGCCCGGGAGATCGGCGTCAGCCACGCCGCGCCCCGCCGGCACTTCCCGGACCGCCAAGCACTGCTCGACGCGCTCGCCGAAACCGGGTTCGCCCGGCTGCACACCACGCTGCGCACCGCGTTGGCCGACGCGGGCCACGACTTCCCCTCACGCCTCCGGGCCACCGCGACGGCCTACACCCGCTTCGCCACCGACAACGCCGCGCTCCTCGAGCTGATGTACACCAGCAAACACCGGCCGGATGCGACACAGATCGTCAAGGCCGCCGCAGCACCGTTCGGCCTGATGAACGAGTTGATCGTGCAGGGGCAGGCGCAGGGCGCCCTCCAGGAAGGAGACCCCGAACGGATCGGGATCGTCCTGTTCGCGACCCTCCAGGGCATCGCGACCATCATCAACGGCAACATCGTCAAACCGGAACTACTCGACGGACTCGTCGAAACCGCGGCCGAACAGTTCCTGCGAGGAGCCCGCCCGCGAGGCTGAGCGGTTTTACCGTCAGGCCTTGGAAGTGAAGCTGGAGTTCGGCGACCGGCATGGCACGGCGCGCGGTCAACCAAGGGGGATGCACCAGAGTTCGCCCGGGGTTGACGGCCGTGATCCAGGCTTCGCCCCCCGGTGGTCTGGACCGCCGCTGGCGGAGACGGGAAGAACTAGGCCCCCGGCGACCACCGGTTCGTCCGCCCTCCTGCCCGTGAACTCGCCCGTCGCGCGGACCTTCTCGGGTGCGCATGCCGGGTCTGCTGCGGTCTCCTTGCCGGCCATCGCGTCGATGTCGGTCTGGAGGTGTAGTGCGTGATCGTGTATTTCTTGGCTTGTCTCCTTGTTCGGTGACTGTACGCTTCGATCGCTGTCGTCGGATGGGGCTGAGGTCACTGGTCGGAGACTACGTCCAGGCGGGATCACGGCCGGTCAGGCCGAGTATGCGGTCCAAGGTCGGTGCGTCGGCCGGCACGGCGACCTCCGGTCCGTACATGCCCATCTCGCGTCCCTGCTCCACGCCGGCGGACACCGTGTCGTGCAGGTGCGCCAGCAGGTCGGCGGGCAGTTCCAGGCGCTGCCCGGTTGCGGCCGCCAGGTCCCAGCCGTGCACGGCGAGTTCGCCGACGATCATGTCGCCCATGATGGGCGCGGGCAGCGTGTGCGGCGTGCCCATGGTCGTCTCACCCTCCCAAGCGCTCGGCGACGCCCACGACGACGTGATGTCGTCCAGCAGGGCGAGCAGGCGGCCGCGCCAGTCTCCGGCCGTCAGGTCCACATCGGACTCGGCGGTCGCCGGCTGTGGAACGGATTCCTTGCGGCCGGCGCCGGCGAGCGATGGGCCCCAGAACAGGAGGTGGTTGATCAGTGCCCGCACGTCGTATTCCGTGCACGGAGTCTTGTTGGTGAGTTGGTCGTCGGTGATGGTGCGGGCGACGGTGGCCATGGCCTCGGCCGCGTTGGCTAGGTGTGACATGGCGGCGACGCTAGGCGGCGCGGGCCGGAGGGGTATTGAACAAAGGCGACATACACTCTGCTGCGTGGGGCGGGACGTTCGTGAGCTGCGGAGCGCGTGGACCAGATATCAGCGCCACGCGTTCCACGACCCGTCGCCGACGCTCGCGCCATGGGTGGAGCGGTACTGGGAGGCTCGCTGGGACTACGCCGAGCCCTACCGGCAGAAGATCGTGCCGTACCCGAATGTGCACCTGTCGTTCGGTGGCGGCCGCGCGGACGTCAACGGCGTGTGCAGCGGCTACCAGATCAAGGTCCTCGAGGGTCGCGATCACGTCTTCGGTGTCGCGTTCCGGCCGGGTTGCTTTCGCCCGTTCCTTGGTGCCTCCGTCTCGACCATCACCGACCGCGTCGTCCCGGCGACCGAGGTGTTCGGCCCGGACCTGCCCACGACGCTCGACGTGCCGGCCGTGGAGGCGTTCCTGCTGAGACATCTGCCGGACGACGACCCACGGGTGCGCCAGGCGGTGGCCGCGGTCGAGCTGATCGCCAACGACAAGGCCATGACCAGGGTCGAACGCCTCGCCGGCGAGCTGGGGCTGAGCATACGGAGGCTGCAACGGCTGTTCGCGGAGTACGTCGGCATCGGGCCCAAGTGGGTGATCCGCCGCTACCGCCTGCACGAGGTCACCGCACGCATGGCCGCCGGCGGGGTCATCGACTGGGCCGCGCTGGCGGCGGACCTCGGCTACGCCGACCAGGGCCACTTCATCCGCGATTTCAAGAGCATGTTCGGCGAGCCACCGACCTGGTATGCGCAGCGCTATTAGTCCGCCTCCCCGGATTTGAGTGCGGGTCGCGTCCCGGCGCGGGTGCGGGCGGCAAGGCGGATCGCGGCTGACTGCGGACTTCCGCGGACCGCAGTCGGTAAACGCCCTGCGGCGGGCGTCCTCATCCTTGGGTTTTCGTTTGTGTTGCAGCGGGTCGAGGCCACATACCGCGATCATCGGCCTGCTTTCGTCGGCGCGCTCTTACGCCCTCCTCATTCGCTTCAAGGTTGATTTCATACTTGAAACGAGTGTACGCTGCGGTATCGAACGTCCCCGTCGCACTACAGGAGAGTGTCTGTGAAGCTCGGCATCATGTTGCCTGTGTCCGGAGTCCACGCGTCGCCGGCGAACATCAAGACCATCGCGCAAGCCGCCGAGCGACTCGGCTACGACTCGTTGTGGACCTACGAACGGCTGTTGCGCCCGATGGCACCGCTGCTCCCCGGCCCGGACGGCAACCTGGAACGCATCCCCGACATCTACCAGACCACGTTCGAGCCACTCGAGACGTTGAGTTACGTCGCCTCGTTCACCAGTCGCATCACGCTTGGCACCAACATCGTCATCCCGCTGTTCCACGCGCCGGTCGTGCTGGCCCGCAGGTACGCCACGCTCGACCAGTTCAGCGGCGGACGCGCCGTCGCCGGGTTCGGGCAGGGCTGGATGCCTCAGGAGTACGCGACCGCCGGTGTGCCGATGAAGCGGCGTGGCGCGGGCTTTGACGACGTGATCGCGGCGATACGGGCCTGTTGGGGGGCCGACCCCGTGGAGTACGCGGGCCGCTTTTACTCGATCGAAGCCTCCGAGGTCAACCCGAAGCCCGTCCGCGGTGACATCCCGATCGTCGTCGGCGCGAACTCCGACGCCGGCATCGACCGGGCCGCCCGGATCGCCGACGGCATCACGCCGCTGAGCTTTGGCCTGGACATGGTGACCGCCCAGGCCGAGCGTTTCCGGACGGCCGCCGAACGCCACGGGCGAAACCCGGCCGCGCTCACCGTGACGGCACAGACCAACCACGCCATGCAGCCCAAGCCGATCAGCGGCGACCGTCCGTTCCTCGCCGGCGCCCCGAAGCAACTCGCCGACGACATCGAGCAGTTGCGGGACCGTGGATTCGACGGGGTCCTGTTCGCGGGCCTGCCGACCGACGAGATCTCGGCGCAGATCGAGATGCTCGACGAACTCCGTTCCCTGGTGCCCGCCGGATGAGCGTGAGCGGCCCGGCCTGCCTGGCTGGGTAGGATCGTCCGCGTGGAAGGCCAGTGCGAACCCCGGTGGCTGTCGCCGGACGAGCGCGACGCCTGGATCTCCCTGTCCTGGTTGATGATCAAGCTGCCGGGCGAGATCGACGCTCAACTGCAGCGCGACAGCGGCATCTCGTTCTTCGAGTACCTGGTGCTCGCGGAGCTGTCCATGTCTCCCGACCGGTGCCTGCGGATGAGTGCCCTGGCCGAACACGTGAACGGTTCGGTGTCCCGGTTGTCCAACGTGGCCAAACGCTTGGAGCAGCGCGGTTGGATGAGACGGGCGCCCAGCGCGGAGAACGGCCGCTACATCGAGGCGACTCTCACCGAGGAGGGCATGGCGGTGGTCGAGAAGGCCGCACCCGGCCACGTGGCGGCGGTCCGGCGGTACGTGTTCGACGCGCTCAAACCCGACCAGGTGGCCGGGTTGCGGGACATCGGCCGCCAGATCGCCAACCAGGTCGAAGGCGAGCGGACCGGGACGCCGTCCACAGGACGGACTCTGCGAGGGCTTTGACCTCGCAGAGCCGTCGCGCATCCGTGGGCGCCCTGTCGATCTGAGGGGCCGGACGCCCCGATCGCCCCACGGTCCCGCTCGCGTCGTGGCCCGGTCGCACCCTGTGACATGCGCTTTTCCGGCGACGTGGCGGCGGAGGCGACCTAGGATCACCAGTGTGGACCTGCCTGTGATGCCGCCGGTCAAACCGATGCTCGCCAAAGCCGTGCACGAGGTGCCTCGCGCGCCCGGCCTGCGGTACGAGCCGAAGTGGGACGGGTTCCGGTGCGTGGTGTTCCGCGACGGAGACGAGGTCGAACTCGGTTCCCGGAACGACCGGCCCCTGACCCGCTACTTCCCCGAGCTCATCGACCTGCTCAAGGACGCGTTGCCGCCCCGTTGCGTGGTGGACGGGGAGATCGTCATCGTGACCGAGCAGGGTTTGGACTTCGACAGCCTCCAGCTCCGGTTGCATCCCGCGGCCTCGCGGGTACGCAAACTCGCCGAGGAGACGCCCGCCAGCCTGGTCGTCTTCGACCTGCTGGCCCTCGACGACCGGGATCTGACCGGTGAATCTTTCACCGAGCGGCGGCACCTGCTCGAAGGAGTGGTCGACACGCGGCTCGCCCGGGTGCACCTGACCCCGATGACCGAAGACCCCGAAGTCGCGCAGGACTGGTTCAACCGCTTCGAGGGCGCCGGGTTCGACGGGGTGATGGCCAAACCCGGCGACGCGCCTTATGAGCAGGACCGGCGGGTGATGTGGAAGGTCAAGCACGAGCGCACCGCGGACTGCGTGGTCGCCGGCTTCCGCTGGCACAAGGACGGCAAGGGCGTCGGTTCGCTGCTACTGGGTCTCTACGACGATGCCGGGACCCTGCATCACGTCGGCGTCGCCAGCAGTTTCACCGCGGCCCGCCGCAAGGAACTGGTCGGCGAACTGGAGCCGCTGCGCGAGAACGCGCTCGACGGGCACCCCTGGCGTGACTGGGCGGAAGCCGAGGCTCCGGCAGGTCGCATGCCGGGCATGCAAAGCCGCTGGAACGCGCAGAAGGACCTGAGCTGGGAGCCGTTGCGCGTCGAGCAGGTCGCGGAGGTCCGGTACGAGCACGTGCAGTCGGGCCGCTTCCGCCATGGCACCCGGCTGGTCCGGTTCAGGCCCGACCGCCAACCGGCTTCGTGTACCTACGGGCAGCTCGAAGAGATCGCGCCGGCCGAACTGGCGACGCTGTTCGCCGAGGTGCACGAATGAATCCGATCGCGGGTGCGGGCGGACCCGCGGAAAACGAGGAACCAGCATGAGTGACGCCGTCACCCTCGACATCGACGGTCGCGCGGTCACGGTGTCGCACCCCGAGAAGGTGTACTTCACCGGCCGTGGCGAGACCAAGCTCGATCTCGTCCGTTACTACCAGGCCGTCGCCGAACCACTGTTGCGCACTCTTCAGGGGCGCCCGCTGCTCCTGGAGCGCTATCCCGACGGCGCGAGCGGCAAGTCGTGGTTCCAGAAGCGTGTCCCCAAGTCCACCCCGTCGTGGGTCACCACCACCGTCGTGGCCACACCCAACGGAACCACCAGCGACGCCCTGGTCGCCGCCGACCTCGCGCACATCCTCTGGGCGGTGAATCTCGGCTGCATCGGGTTTCATGTCTGGCCGGTCCGCGCGTCGGCGCCCGAGGTAACCGACGAACTGCGCATCGACCTGGATCCCTCGCCTGGGGTGACCTTTTCGCAGGTCCGCCAGGCCGCGCTGCACACCAGGGATCTGCTCGGCGAGCTCGGCATCGCGTCCCTGGTGAAGACCACCGGTTCCCGTGGCCTGCACATCTACGCGGGACTGCTGCCGAACTGGGATGGCTACCAGGTCCGAGCCGCCGCGGTCGCGCTCGCGCGTGAACTCGAACGGCGTTACCCGGAGCTGATCACCGCCCAGTGGTGGAAGGAAGAGCGAGGCGCCCGCGTCTTCGTCGATTTCAACCAGAACGCGCCTCACAAGACCGTTTTCGGCGCGTGGTGTGTGCGGCCCCGGGTCGGGGCGCAGGTTTCGACGCCGATCGCCTGGGACGAAGTGGAGTCGGTCGAGCCGAACGAGCTGACCATCGCGACGGTGCCGGCGCGGGTGGCCGAGCGCGGTGACCCGTGGGCGGATGCGCGGCCGCAGTCGATCGAACCGCTGCTCGAGTGGTCGCGGCGCGATCTCGCGAACGGGCTGATGGACGCGCCATGGCCACCCGTCTATCCCAAGCAGCCCAACGAACCGCCACGGGTCGCGCCCAGCCGCGCGAAGAAGGTGACCTGAATCAGTCCACAGTGGACCGGACTGGGTGCCGGACCTGATCCGGAACGGCGGTTCCCCGCGCGGGCCGAACCCGCGCGGGGGACCGGAATTCCCGTTACGCCGCCTGCACGACGCGGGCCGGGGTGAGGGCGAGGTCGATGACCTCGTGGACCTCCGCCACCGGGTGCACGTCGAGCTCCGCCAGGATCTCGGCCGGGACGTCGTCGAGGTCGGGCTCGTTGCGCGCCGGGATGATCACCGTCCGGAGGCCTGCCCGGTGCGCCGCCAGCAGTTTCTGCTTCACCCCGCCGATCGGCAGCACGCGCCCGGTCAGCGACACCTCACCGGTCATGGCCACGTCCGTGCGCACCACCCGGCCGGACAACAGCGATGCCAGCGCGGTGGTCATCGTGATCCCGGCGGACGGACCGTCCTTCGGCACCGCGCCGGCCGGCACGTGCAGGTGGATGGCGCGATCCTTCAGGTCACCCACCGGCAGTTCCAGTTCGGCGCCGTGCGACCGCAGGTACGACAGCGCGATCTGGGCCGATTCCTTCATCACGTCACCGAGTTGGCCGGTCAGCGTCAGCCCGGACCCGCCGGACTCCGGGTCCGCCAGCGACGCCTCGATGTAGAGGACGTCACCACCGGCACCGGTCACCGCCAGGCCGGTGGCCACGCCGGGGATCGCGGTCCGCCGCGTGGACGCGGGAAGCGACGACTCCGGCAGATGCCGTGGCCGACCGAGGTAGGTCTCCAGGTCGCCCGCGTCCACCGTCACCGGCAGCGTGGCCTCGCCCAGGGCGACCCTGGTCGCGATCTTCCGCAGCACCTTCGCGATGGTCCGGTTCGCGTTACGCACGCCCGCCTCGCGGGTGTACTCGGCCGCGATCCGGCTCAGCGCCGCGTCGGTGAACGCCACGTCCGACGGCTCCATGCCGGCCCGTTCCAGCTCACGCGGCAGCAGGTGATCGCGGCCGATGACCACCTTCTCCTGCTCGGTGTAGCCGTCGAGGGTGACCAGTTCCATCCGGTCCAGCAACGGTTCCGGGATGGTTTCCAGCGCGTTGGCGGTGGCCAGGAACACCACGTCGGAAAGGTCGAGCTCGACTTCGAGGTAGTGGTCGCGGAAGGTGTGGTTCTGTTCGGGGTCCAGCACCTCCAGCAGCGCCGCGGTCGGGTCGCCGCGGTAGTCGGCGCCGACCTTGTCCACCTCGTCGAGCAGCACCACCGGGTTCATCGAACCGGCTTCGGCGATCGCCCGCACGACGCGGCCGGGCAACGCGCCGACGTAGGTACGCCGGTGACCGCGGATCTCCGCCTCGTCCCGGACGCCACCGAGCGCGACGCGGACGAACTTCCGTCCCATCGCCTTGGCCACCGATTCGCCCAGCGAGGTCTTGCCGACACCGGGCGGCCCGACCAGGGCCAGTACGGCCCCCGACCTCCGGCCCCGCTGGTCGACCGAACTCGGCACGGTGTCGGAGTTCCGGTCGCTCTGGCCGACGGGGGTCGGCGCCGTGGTGTCCGGCTCCCGGATGTCACCGGCGTTCCGTTCCGCGCGCCGGGCGCGCACGGCCAGGTACTCGATGATCCGTTCCTTGACGTCGTCCAGGCCGGCGTGGTCGGCGTCCAGCACCGCGCGGGCGCCGGCGATGTCGTGCACGTCGGTGGTCCTGGTCTGCCAGGGCAGGCCGAGCACGGTGTCCAGCCAGGTCTTGATCCAGCCGCTTTCCGGTGACTGTTCGGACGCCCGCTCCAGTTTGTCCACTTCGGACATCGCGGCCCGGTACACGTGCTCGGGCAGCCCCGCCGCCTCCACGCGTGAGCGGTAGTCGTCTCCGGTGGTGCCGCCGTCGAGTTCGCCGAGCTCCTTGCGGATCGCCTCCAGTTGCCGCCGGAGCAGGAACTCCTTCTGCTGCTTTTCCATTCCTTCGGCGACGTCACGGTTGATGGTGTCGGTGACCTCCTCCTCGGCGCGGTGTTCGCGATTCCACGCGAGCGCCCGTTCGAGGCGGGTGGACACGTCGGTCAGCCGCAGGAGCTCCAGCTTCTGGTCGACGGTCAGGTAGGGCGCGTTGCCGGCGAGGTCGGCGATCGAGGACGGGTCTTCGACCTGCTCGATCGCTTCGATCATCTGACCCCCGCCGAGCTGTCGCAGCCGGGCGACCACCTCGGACTTGTACTCCGCCGCGAGGGTGGCCGACCGTTCGTCGGTGATCTCGGAGACCCGTTCGGCGCGAACCCATTTCGCGGTGCCCGGGCCCTCACCGGCGTCGCCGACACGCGCACGGTGTCCGCCGCGCAGCAGCACGGCCGTCCTGCCGCCGGGCATCCGCCCGATTCGCTCGATCGTGGCGACCGTACCCAGTTCGGCGTACTCGCCGGACACTCTCGGCACGATCAGCACTTCGGCGGTGCTCACCGACCTGATGCCGGGCAGCGCGGGCGTCTTGGCCTGCGCGGACTCGACGGCGGCGCGGATCTCGGGGTCGCCCGCGTCGAGCGGAACGACCATGCCGGGCAGCACGACGTCGTCGTCCAGCGGCAGCAGGGGGAGCAGCCGGTATTCGGTCATTGTTCGCTCCTTCAGGTTGAGCCTGACTAACTCAACTCTCCCGGGAGCGGCTTTGTTTCCCCTGGTCGTTCGCCTAGAGCGAAGCCGCGGGCACGGCGGGTCGCCGCTGCCAGTAGGTCCACAGGGGGCGGTAGCCCTGGGCACACCAGAACGGGGTGGAGCGCGGATTGGCCAGGGCGTGGTGCAGGAGCACGACGTCGGTTCCGGCCTCGTCGAACAGTTGGTGGGCGTGCGCGGCCAAGGCCGACCCGACGCCCGAGGACCGTGCCGCCTCCGCCACGTGCAGCGTCGAGAGGTATCCGACCCGCTCGGCGCGGACGTAGCGGCGGGCCCAGTCGGACTCCGGCGGCAGCTGGATCTGCAGAAGACCGAGCGGCCCGCCGTAAAGCTCCGCGATCCACAGCGTCGGGTTGGTGCGGGTGAGCTCCTTGCCGACGTCCGCGGCGAGGAGTTCGGCGGCGGTCTCCCGCGGGCTCACCCCACCGAAGTCCGCGTCGTAACGGAGGAGTTCGGTGTGGAGCCGGACCGCGGTGTCGATGTCGTCCTGTCCGGCGGGACGGATGCGGACGCCTGGCTCGGCGGCGGGTCCTGGCGCGGCGAGCCGGTCGGCCGGGCGCACCGCGAGCACGCGGACCGGAGCGAAACCGTGCCGCAGGAGTTCGGCCGATCCGGCCGGGTCACGACTGGGCCGGACCACTACCGCGGCGGTGTCCCAGTCCCCGGGAGCGGCGACTTCGGCGAGATGAGAGTTCCAAAGGGCGAGCAAATCACCGAGAACTTCACCCGGTTGTGGTCCGGCCAACCGGAGGGTCAACCGATGCTCGATCAGCGCTCGCCACAGAGAGTCACTGAAATCGGCGGCGATCTCGGAACGGGTGGCCAGTCCGATCGCGCCGGAATCGTCTTTCCGAACCTCCAGCACCGTGTCCTCACCGGTGTTGTCAAGAGGTTCTGACAAGGGCAGCAAGGAGTCGGCCGCACTCAGTCTGGCCGCATGCTCCGTTGCGATGGCGTCGGTGTTCATGTCGGTATTCAAACCCCTTGACCATTGGTAAAGCGCGCCGGGGGTGGTTACCGCAAGCAATCAAGAAAAAGGCGAACAGCGTTTCAGTTTCACCGATCGGTCGCTCGTGAACCGCGTAGTTCGCGCGCTGTTAACTATCCGGTGATCTCACGCTGGTCGGAATGAGCCCAAAGTACGCCCTCCGGGGTACAGTGATGCCCTCATTCGCGCGGAGATCGCGAAGCGCGGGTGATCGGGCGAGGTGCACTACTGGGGCGAACGGGTGGGAAGGAGGTTGCATGCCGGACCACGATGGTGATGCCGTCGTTTCCGTCCCGGCCGCAGCCGACGACACCGGCGCCGGGCCACGGCGGGCGGACCGGCTGGGGGCCGACGAACGGCGCTTCCGGACCTACACACTGACCGTGCTCGCTTCCGGAATCGCGGCGGCGGTGGCGGTTTCCCTGCTTTGGCTGCCTTTCCGCGCCGGCGCCGGACTCTGGTGGATAGGTCCGGTCCTCGCGGTGTCGTTCCTGCTCGCCGAGCAGCTGGGCATCAACGTCGATGTCCGCAGCGGTATCTCCTGGACCATTTCCTTCACCGAGATCCCGCTGGTCATCGGATTCTTCGTGGCGCCGTTCGAGGTGGTGCTCGCCGCGCACCTGCTCGCCGGGATCAGCACGCTGGTGGTACGGCGGGTCTCCGGACGCGTGCTCTACAACGCCGGGGCCTTCCTGCTGGAGATCACCAGCGCGTTCGCCGTGGCTGGTCTGGTCCAGCGGATCATGGGCAGCACCACGATGACCTGGCCCGCCGCGCTCGCCGGCACGCTGACCGCGCCACTGGCGAGCACCCTGCTCGCGCTGGCCGCGGTCCGGGTGCTGCGCCGGCGGATGCGGGTCGGCACCGCGTTGCGGCTGACCGGACGGATCCTGGTGGTCGGGTTCGTCAACGCCTCGGTCGGGCTGAGCGGATACCTGGTGATCGCCGGAGCCACCCACGCCTGGCCGCTCGTGCTCGCGGTCTTCCTCGGACTTTCCGCCCTCTACTGGGCATATTCGGATCTGCTGCGCGAACAGCGCGACATGGAAGCGCTTTCCGACGTGAGCCTGATGGTGGCGCGTTCGGGTCAGCAGGCCGCGGCACGGCCGGCTTCCCGCACGGACGATCTCGCCGGTGGGGTGAACGTCAGCGAGTGGGCGACCATCGCGGAACGGATCAAGGACCAGCTTTCCGCGGCCAGGGTCGTCCTCCGGCTCCGGCTGGACCAGACCGCGCCACTGCGCACCGTCGTCGCGGGGGACCCGCTCTCGTCCACGACCACGGCGAGCGACGACCCGTTGGTCCGGCTGCCCAGCTCGCACGTCCGGCATTTCCGCATCACCGAGGCCAGTTCCGAAGTGGCGGGCGCGCTGCTCGAACGAGGTGCCCAGGAGGCGCTCGTCGTTCCGCTGCGCAGCGCCAACCAACTGCTCGGTGTCGTCGAGGCGCACGACCGGTTGTCGCGATGGCGTGGTTTCGGCAAGTACGACGTGCAGTTGCTCGGCACCATGGCCAGTCACCTGGCGACCGCGCTGGACAACCGCCGCCTGCTCGCCACCCTCCGGCATGACGCTTATCACGATCCGCTGACCGGCTTGCTCAACCGGCCCGGTTTCCGTCAAGTGGTCCGGGAACCGGTGCGGGACCGCACGGACATCGCCGTGCTGAGGGTCGATCTCGACGTCTTCTCCACGGTCAGTGACGCGCTCGGCTACGTGTGGGCCGACCGCATGGTGATCGCCGCGGGCAGGCGCATCCGCGACGCGCTCGGCCCCGACGTCCCCCTGGCCCGGCTCGAGGGCGCGTCGTTCGCCGCGTTGATCGTCGGGTCGCAGGGGCCGTGGGTCCACGAGACGGCGGAACGGCTACGGGCCGAGCTTTCCGAGCCGTACCCGGTCGACCGGCTCACCGTCGAGGCCAACGCGATGGTCGGCTACGCGGTGCCGTGCGCGTCGGAGTCGCCGTCCGACGAGGGCAGCGCGGAAACCGTCGACGTGGACACGTTGCTCCAGCGCGCCGATGTGGCCGTGCGGGCCACGCGAGGGGGCGAGGAGGTCCGCGGCTACGTCCCGAGCATGGGGCAGATCTTCCTGCGGCGGTTCCAGATGGTGACCCAGTTCCGCCAGGCCATCGAAGAGGGCCAGGTCAGCGTGCACTACCAGCCCAAGATCTCGCTGCCGAGCAGGCAGGTACTCGGGGTCGAGGCGCTGGTGCGCTGGCAGCACCCGGAGTTCGGCCGGCTCGACCCGGACGAGTTCGTGCCCGCGGTGGAGGCGGCCGGGCTGGTCGGCGTGCTCACCGGGTTCGTGCTGGAGCAGGCGCTGATCCGCGTGCGCAAGTGGATGGACGAGGGCCTGCGGATGTCGGTCGCGGTGAACCTGTCCGTGCGCAGCCTGGCCGACCGGGACTTCCCGGGCAGGGTGGAGGCGGCGCTGAAGCGGTTCGAGGTGCCACCCGAACTGCTCACGTTCGAGCTCACCGAGTCCGGGGTGATGGCGGACCCGCAGAAGGCCCTGCCGATCCTGCGGGAGCTGCACGCGCTGGGCATCGTCCTCGCGGTCGACGACTTCGGCACCGGCTACTCGTCGCTGGCCTACCTGCGGCAGCTTCCGGTCGACGAAGTCAAGATCGACAAGAGTTTCGTGCTGGGCATGGGCACCGACCTCGGCGACCTCGCGGTGGTCCGGTCGATCGTCGAGCTGGGGCATTCGCTCGGGCTGACCGTGGTCGCCGAGGGTGTCGAGGAGGACATCGCGCGTGACCAGCTGGAGGCGATGGGCTGTGACGTCGCGCAGGGCTACCTGATCTCCCGGCCTTTGGCCGAGGACCGGCTCGAGGCCTGGTTGCAGGCGCGGACGGCCCGTTCACCGGGGCGGCACACCGAGATGGTGCTGACGTTGCTGACCTGACCTGCGGTACGCCGGGAGCGTGGGCGGCAACCGACCCCCCGGTGGGAAGGTGCCTGGGAGGATTGTGTAATCTTTTCCAGGCTTCGAGGTTACGGCCTCGGTCCGCCCCTTTAGCTCAGTCGGCAGAGCGTCTCCATGGTAAGGAGAAGGTCTACGGTTCGATTCCGTAAAGGGGCTCGCGAGAGGGTGTAGTCTGTCCACGCGAAGGTGTGGATGTGATTCCTTCGCAATACCCTCTGGGGAAGCCTCCCCAGACCCCCGCCAGGGGCAGGACCCCTGGACCCTCGGGCGGTGGGCGGGTGTTGGGCGGTGTAGCTCAGTTGGCAGAGCAAGCGGCTCATAATCGCTGTGTCGCCGGTTCAAGTCCGGCCACCGCTACGCGACTGGGCGAACTGTGTCCGCGGAAAGCGCGGACCGGGTCGCTCCGCCGTTACACCGGGGGCCCGGCCCCCGGACCCCGGCCAGGGGGCGAGCCCCCTGGACCCCCAGTCCGGCGCGGGTTTTTCGGTCCGGTGCGGGTTGGGTGTGGGGTTGGTGAACGCTGACCCGGTACGGGTTGGTTGAGAGAGAGGCTTTGGCTGTGGCTGCCACCGACGTGCGACCGAAGATCACGCTGGCGTGCGAGGAGTGCAAGCACCGCAACTACATCACCAAGAAGAACCGGCGTAACAACCCGGATCGCCTGGAGATGAAGAAGTTCTGCCCGAACTGCGGTACGCACCGGGTCCACAAGGAAACCCGCTAGCTCGCACCGTCGCTTACGGCCGCTTCCCGTTTCGGGGAGCGGCTTTTCCGCGTGGCCACGACCCGGAGGGGAGCCGACTTCGAGCCGGCTCCCCTCCGGGGAATCAGCGGACCACGGCGCCGGCCTTGCCCAGCACCGTCTTCCCGTCGAACTTCGCGATGATGTCGACCCGGGCGGTGCCGTCGTCGCGCACCTCGCCCACCTTGCCGGTGAACTCGACGAGAGCGCCCTCGTCCCCGTCCGGCACCACGACCGGCCGGGTGAACCGGACGCTGTAGGACACCAGGCGGCCGGGATCGCCGAGCCAGTCGGTGACCAGCCGGGCTCCCAGCGCCATGGTCAGCATGCCGTGCGCGATCACGTCCGGCAGCCCGACATCCTTGGCGAACCGTTCGTTCCAGTGGATCGGGTTGAAGTCCAGCGACGCGCCCGCGTAGCGGACCAAGCGGTCCCTGGTCACCCGCACCTGGAGCGCGGGCAGCTCTTCACCGGCCTTGTAGCTCATGCGGCCTCCCCTCGGACCACGAGTTGAGCGCGGGTGGTGCAGACGAGGGCGCCGTCGGTGTCCGTGATCTCGGCTGTCACGGTCAGGAAGTCGTTGCCCGCCCGGGCCATGATGTCCTCGATCCGGGTGGTGAGGCGCAGCTCGTCGCCGGCGTGCACGGGCCTGACGTGTTGGAAGGACTGGTCGCCGTGGACCATGCGCGAGTAGTCCATCCCCAGCTCGGGATCCTCGGCGATCTTGTTGATCGCCGCGAGGTTGATCACGGTCAGGAACGTCGGGGGAGCGATGACGTCCGGATAGCCGGCCGCGCGGGCCGCCTCCGGGTCGTGGTAGAGCGCGTTGCCGTCCCCGATCGCGTCGGCGAACTCCCTGATCTTCTCGCGACCGACCGAGTACGTGCTTGTCGGCGGGTAGGTCCGCCCGATGAACGACTGATCCAATGGCACCCCAGCAGGCTACCGTTCGCTGCCTGCGGAAACCCCTCGGCGCTGGTGTTCCCCGGAACACCCTTACCCGGTCCGGTCCACCTTATCGGGGCACGCCGTAGTCGATCACCGGCGTGGCGCACACCCGATCGTCAGCGGATCACTCCGAGCACGGCGTCGGCCATCGCGCGCTCGCCCTTCGCGTTGGGATGCAGGGATTCCGCGGGCGAGGTCGGGATGAGATCCTCCACCCACTTCGTGCCGGATTTCGTGCACATGTCGTGGCCCTTGCTCGGCCTGGCGGTATCGGCGAAGCCTGCCTGATGGGTCTTCGCCTGTTTCGCCAGCATGTCGTTCATCTTGGCTTCCGACTCGCGCAGGTAGGCGACATCGTCGGCGCCGAGCGGGAGGAACGGCCAGCAACCGTTGCCGTCGGGCAGCGCGGTGGGGTAGCCGACCACCACGATCCGCGCCTTGGGCGCCTTGGCGTGGATCCTGGTCAGCACGTCGGCGATCTTGGGCGCGGTGGCGGCGATCCGTTCGGCGAGCTGGTCGTGACCGCCGGCGTCCAGCCGCTGCTTGCAGGGCGAGGCGTTCCGGTCGGTCGTCGCGCACTCGCGCGCGAGACTGATGAAGCCGACATCGTTGCCGCCGATCCCGAGGGTGACCAGGGTCGTGGCGGCGTTCAGCGCGTCCAGTTGCGGCGGGTTGGTGCCGTCCCGCGTTTGCTGGGAGGCGGTCATGTTCGCGGTCGTCGCGCCACTGCAACTCACGTCCGCGAATTCGGCGGGCTTGATCTGAGCGGCCACCAGGTGCGGATAGTTGTTGTCCGACCGATCGCATCCCGCCGGTTTCCCGGCCTGGCCGCCCGTCTTCGGCGAGGAGGTGTACGAATCGCCGAGCGCCACGTAGCGGCCGGTGCCGTTGCCCGTGTCCGAACCCGGCGAGTCCGGCGGCGAGGCCGACGAGCCGTGCTGGGACTTGACGTATCCGAACCCGATCAGGCTCGCCACGATCACGACCAGGACCAGACCGCCACTGCCTTTGCTTGCCACGATGTCGTTTGTACGCGATTCAAGACCGGCCCATCATTGGCCGATTGGGTGACACGCGTCGTCTGCCGGAAAGATTCCCGGCTCGGGTGATCTGGCCCTTTGCCAACAGGGTGTCCGCGCTGCCCGGAAAAGCCTTTCCGGGCAGCGCGAAACGGTGCGGAGACCTTTGATTCCGGCTGGAACCGGGATTACTTCGCCTCGGCCAGGAGGTTTCCGACCCGCGTGACCCCTTCGACCAGGTCGGCCTCGGCCAGCGCGTAGGAGAACCGGAAGTAGCCCGGTGTTCCGAACGCCTCGCCCGGCACGACCGCCACCTCGGCCTCACGCAGGATGAGGTCGGCCAGTTCCAGGGTGTCCGACGGGCGCTCGCCGCGGATTTCCTTTCCCAGCGCCGCCTTCACCGAGGGGTAGGCATAGAACGCGCCCTGAGGGGTCGGGCAGTCGACGCCGGGGATGTCCGAGAGCAGGGACACGATCCGCTTGCGGCGGACGTCGAACGCCGCGCGCATCTGGTGTACGACGTCCAGCGGTCCGGCGACGGCGGCCAGCGCGGCGCGTTGCGAAACGTTGGCGACGTTGCCGCACAGGTGCGTCTGGTAGCTCGACGCGGCCTTGATCACGTCCTGCGGGCCGATGATCCAGCCGACCCGCCAGCCGGTCATCGAGTACGTCTTCGCCACGCCGTTGAGCACCAGGGTCCGGTCGGCCATTTCGGGCACCACCACGGGCAGTGAGTGGTTCTCCGCGCCGTCGTAGACCAGGTGCTCGTAGATCTCGTCGGTGATCACCCAGATGCCGTGCTCGTACGCCCACCGACCGATGGCCTCGATGTGTTCGCGCGGGTAGACCGCCCCGGTCGGGTTGGACGGGGAGTTGAACAACAGGACCTTGGTGCGCGCGGTGCGCGCGGCCTCCAGTTGCTCGACACCGGCCAGGTAGCCGGTGGACTCGTCCGCGGTGACCTGCACCGGGACCCCGCCGGCGAGCTTGATCGACTCCGGGTACGTGGTCCAGTACGGCGCCAGGAGCAGCACCTCGTCGCCGGGGTCGAGCAGCGTCGCGAACGCGGAATAAACCGCCTGCTTCCCGCCGTTGGTCACCAGCACCTGCGACGGCGTCACTTCGAAGGCGGAGTCACGCAGCGTCTTGGCCGCGATGGCCTCGCGCAGCTCCGGCAGCCCCGCGGCGGCCGTGTAGCCGTGGTTGGCACGGTCCCGCACCGCGGCGGCGGCGGCCTCCACGACATAGTCGGGGGTGGGGAAGTCGGGTTGTCCCGCGCCGAAGCCGATCACCGGGCGTCCCTGGGCCTTGAGTTCCTTGACCTTCGCGTCCACGGCGAGGGTCGCCGACGGGGTGATGGCGGCGATGCGGGCCGAGATACGGGGACGGTCGGTGATGGTCACGGGAGAACTCATACCTGTCATGGTGACACGCGTGGCGGCTGGTCAAGCACCCAGGGCACGGGACCGCGGCAGTAGCGCGGGCGGGCACGGAGAGGGGGAAAACGGGGGCTGGGGAGGCTCGGTTGCGGGGGCGCGCACGGCTTGCCGTAGACTGCCGAAACTGGGACGTCCGGCGCTTCACTCCACCCGCCTGGTGGGGTTGGTGAAGGGCGTCCGACGAGCGGAAGTCACGCTCGAAGGGGTGTAGCTCAAATGGCAGAGCAGCGGTCTCCAAAACCGCAGGTTGCAGGTTCAAGTCCTGTCACCCCTGCGTCGACATAGGCGGTGCAGCGGAAGAGCGGTCGAGGCCGGGCGGCAGCCCGGTACCGGCGATCGAGGGTGGCACGAGGTTCGCCCGCAGCCGGGCGCTTCGATCGGTCTTCCGGGAACACAGTAAACACGGAGGAGTGGTCGTGAGCGACAGCGACGCCAGCGGCGAGAAGGACCAGGAGCCCAAGCGGGCCTCCCGGCCGGTCACCGCCGCGGCTCGGCGTGAGCGCCGCGCCTCCGCGCGCCCGGCGGGCAAGGCCACGGCCAAGGAAGCAGGCAAGGCCCGGCCCGCGGTCCGGGGGGCCTCCTCCACGGAGTCCACCGAGACCGTGAAGAAGGGGCGGGCGACCCCCAAGCGGGATCGCCGGCAGAAGAAGACCTCGCCGCTGGCGAGGCTGATGCGGTTCATCCGCGAGGTGTGGGCGGAGCTGCGCAAGGTCATCTGGCCGACACGCAAGCAGATGGTCACCTACACCACCGTGGTGCTGGTCTTCGTGGCCTTCATGGTCGCGTTGGTCTATTTGCTGGACTTCGCGTTCCGCAAGGGCGTGTTCTGGCTGTTCGGCTGAGCGCCACCGGCGCGGGCCAGCACGAACACCACGAGCAACTGAGAGGACGGAACGTGACCTCCGAGAACGGCGTAGCAGCCGGCCAAGAGTACGACGAGCCGGTCGAGGCACAGGCCGACCTCGAGCAGGACGCGGTCGCCGGTGAGCCCGAACCGGCCGAGGACGACCCGGTCGCCAAGCTCCGCAAGGAACTGCGGTCGCTGCCGGGCGAGTGGTACGTCGTGCATTCGTACGCCGGTTACGAGAACAAGGTCAAGAACAACCTCGAGACCCGGACGCAGACCCTGGACGTCGAGGACTACATCTTCCAGATCGAGGTGCCCACCGAGGAGGTCACCGAGATCAAGAACGGCCAGCGCAAGCAGGTACAGCGCAAGGTGCTTCCCGGCTACATCCTGGTCCGGATGGAGCTCAACGACGCCTCGTGGAGTGCCGTGCGCAACACCCCCGGCGTGACCGGGTTCGTCGGCGCCACCTCCAAGCCCTCACCGTTGACCGTCGACGAGGTGCTCAAGTTCCTCGCGCCCAAGGTGGCCAAGGCCGCGCCCGCCAAGGCGAAGGGCGAGGCCGCCTCGGCGGAGGCCGCGCTGGGCGGCACCCCGGTCGAGGTGGACTTCGAGGTCGGCGAGTCGGTGACCGTCATGGACGGCCCGTTCGCCACGCTGCCCGCGACGATCAGCGAGGTCAACGCGGACGCGCAGAAGCTGAAGGTGCTGGTGTCGATCTTCGGCCGGGAGACGCCGGTCGAGCTGTCGTTCAACCAGGTCTCCAAGATCTGACGGTCGCCCCGGTGGCCGTTGGCCCCCGCCGCTGGCAGGTGCGCGGGGGATCGTTGTAGCGAAGAGGAACAGGAATGCCACCCAAGAAGAAGAAGCTTGCGGCGATCATCAAGCTGCAGATTCAGGCGGGTGCCGCGAACCCGGCCCCGCCGGTCGGCCCAGCGCTGGGCCAGCACGGCGTCAACATCATGGAGTTCTGCAAGGCCTACAACGCCGCGACCGAGTCGCAGCGCGGCAACGTGGTGCCGGTCGAGATCTCCGTGTACGAAGACCGGTCGTTCGACTTCAAACTCAAGACCCCGCCGGCCGCGAAGCTCCTGCTGAAGGCCGCCGGTGTGGAGAAGGGCTCCGGCGAGCCGCACAAGACCAAGGTCGCCAAGGTGACCTGGGACCAGGTGCGCGAGATCGCCGAAACCAAGAAGAGCGACCTCAACGCCCACGACATCGACCAGGCCGCCAAGATCATCGCCGGCACCGCCCGCTCGATGGGCATCACGGTCGAATAAGGCGAGCAAGGCGGATTTACTACGGACTATCCGTAGTAAAGAGCCCTTCCTCCCGTTCAGAACCACCGTGGGAGGGCCAGGCGCTGGCCCGTCACCACACTGATCCGAAGGACAGAAGCATGGCAAAGCGCAGCAAGGCCTACCGCGAGGCCGCCGAGCTGATCGACCGGGAGCGGCTGTACGCGCCGCTCGAGGCCGCGAAGCTGGCGAAGGAGACTTCCAAGACGAAGATGGACGCTACGGTCGAGGTGGCCATGCGTCTCGGGGTCGACCCCCGTAAGGCCGACCAGATGGTCCGCGGCACCGTGAACCTGCCGCACGGTACCGGCAAGACCGCCCGCGTGATCGTGTTCGCCGTGGGCGACAAGGCCGCCGAGGCCGAGGCGGCCGGCGCGGACGTGGTCGGCAGCGACGATCTGATCGAGCGCATCCAGGGTGGCTGGCTCGACTTCGACGCCGCGATCGCGACTCCGGACCAGATGGCCAAGGTCGGCCGGATCGCCCGCATCCTCGGCCCGCGTGGCCTGATGCCGAACCCGAAGACCGGCACGGTGACCCCGGCGGTCGCCAAGGCCGTCGCCGACATCAAGGGCGGGAAGATCAACTTCCGCGTGGACAAGCAGGCGAACCTGCACCTGGTGATCGGCAAGACGTCGTTCGACGCCGACAAACTGGTGGAGAACTACGCCGCCGCGCTCGACGAGATCCTGCGTGCGAAGCCGTCCGCCGCCAAGGGCCGTTACGTGAAGAAGGTGACCTTCTCCACCACGATGGGCCCGGGCGTGCCGGTCGACCCGGCTCGCACCCGCAACCTCCTCGCCGAGGACGCGACCGCCTGAGATCCGCTGTACCACCGTTGAAGGGCCCGGCATCGCTCGTGATGCCGGGCCCTTCAACGGTCAGGAAGTCGTCGGTGGAGTGCTGGGAACGGGGCATGTCGTCGGCCCCCGTTCGTGGCCGGTGATCAGCCATTGGCCCTTGTCGACCTTCGAGACGACGAAAACGCCCAGAGCGGGACCGCCGCTGATCGGGAAAGAACACGAATCGATCGTGACCGTGTCGCCGGTCTGGCCGGACACGTAACTCGGAATGGACTCCGCGTAACCGTTCACGTCGCTTACCTGCGTGTGCAGCGAAAGGACGCTTTGCCTGCAGTCCGGGTAACCCGTGTCCGCAGCGAACTTCTGCTGGACATCTTCGCGGAAACGGCCACACGCTCGCGCGACCATGTCCTCCGGGTTCGGGTCCCGCTGAGCAATGGCGTCGTAAACCGTGCGGACCGCCTCGTACGGCTGGGTGGAAAGGATCTTGTTCGCGTGATAGGTCCCGCCTCCGGTTTCCGAGGCGGGCCGGTTGTCGTCCTGGCTGGGGAAGAAGTAGTTGTAAACCAGCTTCCCGGCGATCGCGAGCACGATCAGGAGCAGCAACGCCGACAACAGCTTGCCCGCGAGACGCTTCGCCCAGCGCGGGGCGGTGATCTTCCGCCGCGGCGAGGGCAAGCCTGGCGGCGGGGCGAGCGGCGGCCCCGTGGGCGGAGGCACCGGCGGAGCACCCTGGCTCGGCACGAGACCGCCGTTTTGCCGCTGTGCTTCGGTGAACCGCAGATAGTCCTGGAACTGCTGGAACTGCTGGAACTGGCGCAACTGCTCCGGATCCAGCGGCTCCACCGGTTGTGCCCGCTCGATTTCGCCGGGGGCGTCGGATTCGTCCGGCTGTTTCTCTGGTTCCTGCTCCGCCACCCGCTCATGATGCCCGCCCGGTCGCCCACGGGACACGTCCCCCGCCGGGTTTCCGGACGGTGCCGTTTGCCACCCACCCTCACCTGCGGAGGAAGGCTCGCGTATTCTGGACGACGGTTCTACCGAAGACCGCTGGTTTTCCTTCAGCCCGCAAGGTTCGAAGGAGCGAAGGTTCCGCGATTCGCGGACGGCCCGCGCAGGAGGATCGAGGCTCGGCGTGCCTTCGCGCGCGCCTGTCGCCCCGTCGCCTGCTGCGCCGGGGCGTTCGTCGTTTCGGGGCTCCTCCGGCTGGCGGTCACCAGCCAAGAGAGGAGGCGACCATGGCGAAGCCCGACAAGGTGGCGGCCGTCGCCGAGATCGCGGACCGGTTCCGCACCAGCTCGGCCACTGTCATCACCGAGTACACCGGCCTCTCCGTGTCCCAGCTGTCCCAGCTGCGCCGCGCTCTCGGCACCAGTGCCAAGTACCGGGTCGCGAAGAACACCCTCGTCAAGCGTGCCGCCCAGGACGCCGGTATCGAGGGTCTCGACGAGCTCTTCATCGGTCCGACCGCGATCGCTTTCGTCGAAGGCGAACCGGTCGATGCCGCGAAGGCGATTCGTGACTTCGCGAAGGACAACAACGCGCTCGTGATCAAGGGCGGCTACATGGATGGCCGCGCCCTCAGCGTCGAAGAGATCGGTCAGATCGCCGATCTCGACAGTCGTGAGGTCCTGCTCGCCAAGACGGCGGGCGCGTTGAAGGCGAAGCTGTCCCAGGCCGCCGCGCTCTTCCAGGCGCCGGCCACGCAGTTCGCCCGGCTGGCCGCCGCGCTGCAGGAGAAGCGCGGCGAAGGAGCCGAACCCGCCGAAGCACCCGCCGAGAGCTGAAAACCATCCCGTAACACCCCGTAAGAGAGGAACGCCATCATGGCGAAGCTGAGCACCGACGAACTGCTCGACGCTTTCAAGGACATGACCCTGCTGGAGCTCTCGGACTTCCTGAAGAAGTTCGAGGACACCTTCGACGTCACCGCCGCCGCCCCGGTCGCGGTCGCGGCCGCCCCGGGCGCCGCTGCCGCCGCCCCCGCCGAGGAGGAGAAGGACGAGTTCGACGTCGTCCTCGAGGCCGCCGGTGACAAGAAGATCCAGGTCATCAAGGTCGTCCGCGAGGTCGTCTCGGGCCTGGGCCTGAAGGAGGCCAAGGAGCTCGTGGAGAGCGCCCCGAAGGCCCTGCTGGAGAAGATCGACAAGGAGGCCGCCGAGGCCGCCAAGGAGAAGCTGGAAGCCGCTGGCGCCAAGGTCAGCGTCAAGTAGTCTCCCAGCACCCAAGCACAGTGGGCGGGTGGGCCGTATGGCCCACCCGCCCACTGTTTTTTTGCACCCGGATACAGGCTTGCGGAACTCGTAAGTAACCTCTTGCGCGCTGGACTCGTTGCACCAATGTGATGCGGCCGTATGGACTTGGGGCGGCGCGTCCATGATGCGTAGTCCAACGCGGCGTAACTCTCCGGGAGGTGCGATGGGTGCCGAGGTGGTCATCGAGGGATTGACCAAGTCGTTCGGCCGGCAGACCATCTGGCGGGACGTCACCTTGACCCTGCCTCCGGGCGAGGTTTCGGTGATGCTCGGTCCTTCGGGAACCGGCAAGTCCGTGTTCCTGAAGTCGATGATCGGTCTGCTGAAGCCGGAACGCGGCAAGTGCGTGGTCAACGGTGTGGACATCGTCCGTTGCAGCGAGCACAAGATGTACGAGACCCGCAAGCTTTTCGGCGTGCTGTTCCAGGACGGCGCGCTGTTCGGGTCGATGAACCTCTACGACAACGTCGCGTTTCCCTTGCGTGAGCACACCAAGAAGTCCGAGACCGAAATCCGTCGCATCGCGCTGGAAAAGCTCGAGATGACCGGTCTGGCCGGAGCGGAGAAGAAGCTGCCCGGAGAGATCTCGGGCGGCATGCGCAAGCGGGCCGGCCTGGCTCGCGCGCTCGTGCTCGACCCGGAGATCATCCTGTGCGACGAGCCGGACTCCGGTCTGGACCCCGTGCGCACCGCCTACATCTCGCAGCTCCTGGTCGACCTGAACGCGCAGATCGACGCGACGATCCTGATCGTCACGCACAACATCAACCTGGCGCGCACGGTCCCGGACAACATCGGCATGCTCTACCGCAAGGAACTGGTCATGTTCGGACCACGCGAGGTGTTGCTGACCTCGGACGAGCCGGTGGTGCGCCAGTTCCTCAACGGCAGCCGGATGGGACCGATCGGCATGTCGGAAGAAAAGGACCAGGCGCAGATGGCGCGGGAGCAGGCGCACGCGGCCGCCGGTCATCACGACGGCTCCACCGAAGAGGTTCGCGGGATCGTGCCGCAACTCAAGCCCACGCCGGGTCTGCCGGACCGCGCCGGCGCGCGCCGGCGGATGGACAGAGTGATGCGGGGCCTGCACACGCTGCCGCGAGCGGCGCAGGACGGCATCATCCAGTCGCTGTCACCGGAAGAGCAGCGCTACTACAACATCGGCTCGCGCCACCAGGGTCCGCCGCAAGGCGCAACGAACCCGCAGCCTCAGCGTTCGGCACCGCTGCCCCAGCGTCAGCCCCAGCACCAAGGTCAGCTGCCTGCCGACCAGGTGGCCCAGTTGCCGGGCAAGCCAGGCGGCCGTTACGGCTACGGCGGACCAAGGCAGGGCGGACAGTGACCGGACGAACCGTCAAGGAGAGCGAACCCGCGGAGGACCGCACATGAGCTCGTCGGCCACCAAGGCCGTTCCCGGCATCGGGATGTTGCGTGAAACCGGGAAGTTGTTCGCCCTCGGGCTGGACATCATCCGCGGGTTCTTCCAGCGGCCGTTCCAGATGCGGGAATTCATCCAGCAGTCCTGGTTCATCGCCAGCGTGACGATCCTGCCCACCGCGCTCGTGGCGGTCCCGTTCGGCGCGGTGATCTCGCTGCAGTTCGGCTCACTCGCCCGCCAGCTCGGCGCGCAGTCCTACACCGGTGCGGGCAGCGTGCTGGCGACCGTGCAGCAGGCGAGCCCCCTGGTGACGGCGCTGCTGGTCGCCGGTGCCGGCGGGAGCGCGATCTGCGCGGACATCGGCGCGCGCACCATCCGCGAGGAGATCGACGCGATGGAGGTGCTCGGGGTTTCCGCGGTGCAGCGCCTGATCGTGCCCCGCGTACTCGCCTCGATGCTGGTCGCGTTGCTGCTCAACGGTATGGTCAGCGTGATCGGTGTGCTCGGCGGTTACTTCTTCAACGTGATCCTGCAGGGTGGCACCCCAGGGGCCTACCTGGCGAGTTTCTCCGCCCTGGCACAGCTTCCCGACCTGTGGGTCGGTGAGATCAAGGCCCTGATCTTCGGGTTCATCGCGGCGGTGGTGGCGGCCTATCGCGGGCTCAACCCGGCCGGCGGCCCGAAGGGCGTCGGCGACGCGGTGAACCAGTCGGTCGTCATCACGTTCCTGCTCCTGTTCGTGGTCAACTTCGTGATCACCCTGATCTACCTCCAGATCGTGCCCGGAAAGTTGAGCTGATGTCCCGCGAAACCGTCGAGGCCGAGCCGTCGTGCTCGGAAACGGCCCGCCCGCAGGTGGAGGCGGAACGGCGATGACAATGCGCCAGAGTGCGAAGCGAATCGCGCACCGCCCGGTCGAGGTTCTCGACACCTTCGGCGACCAGATGTCGTTCTACGCGCGCGCCCTCGCCTGGACGCCGCGCACGATTCGCCGCTACACCAAGGAAGTCCTGCGGCTGCTCGCCGAAGTGAGTTTCGGTTCGGGTTCGCTGGCGGTGATCGGCGGAACCGTCGGCGTGATGATCGGGCTGACGCTGTTCACCGGTGTGCTCGTCGGCCTGCAGGGCTATTCGGCGTTGAACTCGATCGGAACCTCGGCGTTCACGGGTTTTCTGACCGCTTTCTTCAACACGCGTGAGATCGCGCCTCTGGTCGCCGGGCTGGCGCTGTCCGCCACGGTCGGCGCGGGTTTCACCGCGCAGCTCGGCGCGATGCGGATCAGCGAGGAGATCGACGCCCTCGAAGTCATGGGCGTGCCGAGCCTGCCCTATCTTGTGACGACGCGGATCATCGCCGGATTCGTCGCGGTGATCCCGCTTTACGTGATCGGGCTTCTGTCGTCCTATCTCGCCTCGAGGCTGGTCGTCATCTACCTCTACGGCCAGTCCGCGGGTACCTACGACCACTACTTCGATCTTTTCCTGCCACCGCAGGATGTCTTCTATTCGTTCGTCAAGGTGCTCATCTTCAGTGTGGTGATCATCCTGACGCACTGCTACTTCGGTTACCGCGCCTCGGGCGGGCCGGCAGGGGTGGGTGTCGCGGTGGGCCGTGCGGTGCGCCTGAGCATCGTCACCGTCGCGATCATCAACTTCTTTATCGGTTTCGCCATCTGGGGCACGTCGACGACGGTGAGGATCGCGGGATGAACAGGCTTTCCTACGACCACCTCGCGCTGGCGGGAGAACCAGCATGAGCCGTGGAGCGCTGTCCGTGGTGCGGCGCAGAGTGCTCGGTCTGTTGCTGGTCGCCGTGCTCGCGGCCGGGGTCACCTTGAGCATCGCGTTGTACGACAAGGCATTCACGCCCACGGTCGAGGTGAAGCTCGAAGCGGGTGACATCGGCAACCAGTTGATGCCGCAGTCCGACGTCAAGGTGCGCGGGCTGATCGTCGGCTCGGTGAAGTCGGTGGTGGCGACCGGAAAGGGAGCCGAGTTGACCCTCGCGCTGGACCCGGAGTCGGCGAAGATGATCCCCGCCGGCGTTTCGGCCCGCTTCCTGCCGAAGACGCTGTTCGGCGAGCGCTTCGTTTCCCTGGAAATACCGCCGGGGACTCCGACGGCGACCGCGCTGCGGGCGGGTGACGTGATCCCTCAGGATCGCACCTCCGACGCGATCCAGCTGGGAAAGGCGATCGACGATCTGCTGCCGGTTCTGCAGGCCGTGCAACCGGAAAAGCTGTCCGCCACCCTCACCGCGATCTCCACCGCGTTGCACGGCCGTGGCGACCAGTTCGGCAGGACGCTGTCCCAGCTCGGCACCTATGTCGGGGACCTCAACCCGCACCTGCCGGAGTTGCGGAAGAACCTGCAGGAGCTGGCCAAGTTCTCGGACAATCTGAACGCTTCTGCCCCCGACTTGGTCCAGACCATGGACAACCTGGCCACCACGGCGAAGACGGTGGTGACCGAACAACGGAACCTCCAGTCGCTCTACGGCGAGGTGACCGGCGCCTCGCAGACGCTGGAATCGTTCCTGCGCGCCAATTCCTCGAACCTGATCAGGCTGTCTTCGAACTCCCGCCCGACGGCCGAGCTGCTCGCCCAGTACGCGCCGGAATACCCGTGCTTGTTCGGTTCCATGGCCGATCTGGTCCCGTTCGTGGACCAGTCCCTGGGCAAGGGGACGAGCAAGCCGGGGCTGCGCGCGACGATCGAGGTCACGGTCAACCGGGGCCCGTACAAGGCGGGCCGGGACGAGCCGCGATTCGACGACAAGCGCGGTCCGCGGTGCTACAACGTCAAGGACTACCCGATGCCGTTCCCGCAGTACCCGCCCGATGGGCCGATCAAGGACGGCAGTACCCCGCCGCCCGGGTCGCGTGCCGCCAGTGACGGCTTGCAGCCCGCGAACACCTCGGCCGACGCCGGTGGTTACAACGGCGGCGGCGCGAGCGGGGGCAGCATCGCCAACACGCCCGCCGAGCAGGGTTTCCTGGCCCAGCTGATCGGACCCCAGGTGGGCATGTCCGCCTCCGATGTCCCCGGGTGGAGTGGCCTGCTGGTCGCGCCGCTGTACCGGGGCGCGGAGGTGACCGTCCGGTGAGGGGCATCGCCGCGCCACTGATCAAGCTGGTCGTGTTCATCATGGTGACCGTGGTGGTCACCACGATCCTCGGAATCAGCATCGCGAACATCGACACCGGCGACACCAAGGGCTACAGCGCCCGGTTCACCGACGCGACGCTGGTGATGGCCGGTGACGACGTCCGGATCGCCGGGGTGAAGGTCGGCCAGGTGACCGACGTCAAGGTGGTCGACCGGCGCCAGGCGCAGGTGGACTTCGACGTCGACAGCGGTCACCGCCTGCCGTCGAACGTGATGGCGACCATCAAGTACCGCAACCTCGTCGGCCAGCGGTACGTCTCGCTGTCCCAGGGCACCGGCGGGGACACGAAGCCGCTGGCACCCGGCGCCACGATCCCGCTCGAGCAGACGCGGCCGGCGCTCGACCTCGACGAGTTGTTCAACGGGTTCAAGCCCCTGTTCGCCGCGCTGAACCCGGACGACGTGAACAAGCTGTCCTTCGAAGTGATCCGGGTGATGCAGGGCGAGGGCGGCACGATCGACAGCCTGCTCGCCCACACGGCCACCCTGACCAGCACGATCGCGCAGAAGGACCAGGTGATCGGGCAGCTGATCACGAACCTGAACAGCGTGCTGGACGCGGTCAACGCGCACACTCCGCAGCTGTCGGATCTGATCGTCCGGTTGCAGCAACTGGTGTCGGGCCTCGCGGCTGACCGCAAGCCGATCGGTGACGCGATCTCCGCGCTCGGGGGCCTGGCGACCACCACTTCCGGGCTGGTCTCGCAGGTGCGGGATCCACTGAAGAACGACATTTCCGCGCTCGGCACGCTGGCCGGCAACCTCAACGACAGCCAGGCCCTCGTGGAGCACTTCATCCAGTTCCTGCCGCAGAAGGTGACCGTGCTGACTTCCACCGCGGACTACGGTTCCTGGTTCAACTTCTTCATGTGCTCGGCCAACGGCAGCGTGACGATCCCCGGCCTGGTCACCAAGCCGGTGAATGTGCCGCTCATGCCGCAGACCCGGGACCGGTGCGGATCATGAAGAGTTTCCAGTCCCGCAACCCCGTCCCGATCGCGATCACCGGGCTGGTGATCATGGCGCTCGGGCTGGTCGTGGCGCTCAACGCCGACAGTCTGCCGATCATCGGCGCGGGCACCACCTACTCCGCCGATTTCAGCGAAGCCGCCGGGCTCAAGGACGGTGACGAGGTACGGGTCGCCGGGGTGAAGGTCGGCAAGGTGACCGATGTCGGTCTCGACGGCCCGCAGGTGAAGGTCTCGTTCCGGGTCAAGGACGTCTGGCTGGGCGACAAGAGCCAGGCCACGATCAAGATCAAGACCTTGCTCGGGCAGAAGTACCTTTCGCTGGACCCGCTCGGCGAGAAGTCGCTCGACCCGTCGGCCACGATCCCCAAGGAGCGCACGATCGCTCCCTACGACGTGCTCGACGCCTTCCGTGACCTGTCGTCGACGGTGAACCAGATCGACACGCAGCAGTTGTCGAAGTCCTTCGAAACGCTGTCGCAGACGCTTTCCGGAACGCCTCAGGAAGTGAAGGGCGCGCTGAACGGTCTGTCACGGCTGTCGGACACCATCGCCAAGCGGGACAGCCAACTGTCCCAGTTGCTGTCCAACACCCGGCAGATCAGCCAGACCCTCGCCGACCGCGACGCCGAGCTGACCAAGCTGCTGACCGACGGCAACAAGCTGCTGGACGAGATCGGCAATCGTGAGAAGGCGATCTCCACGTTGCTCACGGGTTCGCAGGAGCTCTCGAAGCAGTTGCAGGGCCTGATCAGCGACAACGACAAACAACTGACGCCGGTGCTCGGTTCACTGGATCAGCTCACCTCGATGTTGCAGCGCAACCAGGACGCGCTGGCCGAGGGCATCAAACGGTTCGCGCCCTACATCCGCGTGTTCACCAACACGGTGGGCAATGGGCGCTGGTTCGACAGCTACATCTGTGGCCTGATCCTGCCTTCCGTAGGCCCGCTCAACGAACAGGGGTGTAACGCGAAATGAGTGACACCCGCTTCGGGCAGAGCCTCGCACGGGGCGTCGTGATCGCCTGCGTGCTCGGACTGGTCGTCGCCGGCGCGCTGTGGTGGACCCTCTCGGATGCCGGCAAGAGGCACCTCACCGCGTACTTCCCGAGTGCCATAGGCCTGTACCCGGGCAACAGCGTCCGTGTACTCGGCGTGGACATGGGCACGATCACCGCGGTGCAGCCGATGGGCAACCAGGTGCGGGTCGACATGGACTACGACCGTTCCGTCGCGATCCCGGCGAACGCGCAGGCGGCGATCGTCGCGCCCTCACTGGTCAGTGACCGCTACGTGCAGCTCGCACCCGCCTACACCGGCGGTGCGCGGATCGCGGACAACGCGGTGATCCCGCTCAACCGCACGGCGGTGCCGCTGGAGGTGGACGAGCTCTACTCGAGCCTGGACAAGGTCACCCAGTCGCTCGGCCCGAACGGCGTGAACAAGAACGGGTCGCTGTCCGACCTGCTCACCACGCTCGCCCAGAACCTCGACGGCAACGGGCAGGCCCTGCACGACACGATCACCAAGCTCGGCCAGGCGGCGGGCACCCTGTCGGGCAACCGGGACGACCTGTTCGCCACCGTGGCCAACCTCGCCGACTTCTCCACCGCGCTGGCCGACAACGACAAGCAGGTCCGTCAGTTCGAAGGCCAGCTCGCCGACGTGAGCGGATATCTGGCGGGGGAGAAGGACAATCTGGCCGCGACCGTGCGCCAGCTGGGCACGACACTGGCCATGGTGCAGGACTTCATCGACCACCACCACAACCAGCTGAGGTCCAATGTGGACAAGTTGGCCGGGGTGACGAAGGTACTGGTCGACCAGCGCAGCGCGCTCGCGGAGATCCTCGATGTCGCGCCGGACGGGTTGAACAACGTGGTCAACGCCTACAACGGCGCGTCGGGCACGCTGGACGTGCGGGCGGACCTCAACGACCTGACCCAGCCGCCGCTCGTGATGATCTGCAACCTGCTCAAGCAGACCCCGGACGGGCTGAACAAGGTGGGCGATCTGTGCAAGTCCGTCGAGCCGATCCTGAGCGGCGCGGTGAAGCTGCCTTCCGCCCCCCAGATCGTCAACGCTCTCCAGCACGGTCAGGCGCCACCGCTGCCCTTGCCGCTGAGCGACCTCTTCGGGACGGGGGCGAAGTCGAAGTGAAGCGATCCATCGCACTCGCCGCCTCGGGGATGGCCGTCGCGCTGACCCTCACGGGTTGCGCGTTCGGGGGCATCTACGACATCCCGCTGCCCGGCGGCGCGGATCTGGGCAGCCACCCGTACACGATCAAGGCGCAGTTCCGGGACGTGCTCGATCTCGTGCCGCAGGCCGGGGTCAAGGTGAACGAGGTCCCGGTCGGCCGGGTGGAATCCGTCGCGCTCACCCCGGACGGCTGGAACGCCGAGGTCACCATGCGCCTCAACGGCGACGTGCACCTGCCGGCCAACGCACTGGCGAACATCCGCCAGTCCAGCCTGCTGGGCGAGAAATTCATCGAACTCACCTCGCCCGGCACCGATCTGGCGAAGGGTTCGCTCGCCGACAACGCGGAGATCCCGCTGGCCCGGACCAACCGCAGCGTCGAGGTGGAAGAAGTGCTCGGCGCGCTGTCGATGCTGCTCAACGGCGGTGGCGTGGACCAGATCGACACCATCGCCAAGGAACTCAACACGGCGACCACGGGCCGCGAAGCGGACATCCGGAACCTGTTGTCCGGCGCGGACAAACTGGTGTCCACTTTGGACGCGCAGTCCGCCGACATCACCCGCGCCCTCGACGGGCTGAACCGGCTTTCCTCGACCCTCAACGGGCAGAAGGACCAGCTGGTGCACGCCGTGGGCAACCTGGGGCCCGGGCTCGGTGTGCTCGAACAGCAGCGGGGGCAGCTGGTCACCATGCTGCAGGCGCTGCGCAACCTCTCCGGGGTCACCGTGGACACGATCAACAAGAGCCAGAACGACCTCGTCGCCGATCTTCGTGCGCTGATGCCCACCCTGCAGAAGCTCGGGCAGGCGGGATCGAGCCTGCCGAAGTCGCTGGAGATCCTGTTGACCTACCCGTTCACCGACGCGGCGGTGGCGGGAGCCAAGGGCGACTACTTCAACCTTTACGCCTCGATCGACCTGAACCTCAAGACCGTGCTGGACAACCTCGGCCGTAGCAGGCAGAACCCGCTGTCCGGAATCCTGCCGGACGGCCTGCCGCCGTTGCCGTTGCTGCCCCAGAAGTCCTCCAAGCCGTCCGCGGCCGGTGGTGCCGGTGGTGGCACGCCGCAGGAGCAGCCGGGTCTCGGGGGCATCCTGGGTGGCCTGCTGGGAGGCGGTTCCTGATGCTGGTACGCAAGACGAAGATCCAGCTCATCGCGTTCGCGCTGGTGGCGGTGGTCGCGATCGTGTACGCCCTGATCCGGTTCGCCGGGCTGGGCCAGGCCTTCGGCCGGAGTGGCTACACCGTCAAACTCGAGCTCAACGAGTCCGGTGGCATCTTCTCCGGTGCCGAGGTGACCTACCGCGGCTACAACATCGGCAAGGTCGGCCCGCTCCGGCTCACCGCGAGCGGGCTGGAAGCGGACCTGAACATCGATCCGGACGCGCCGAGCGTGCCGCAGAACCTGGAGGCCGTGGTCGCGAACCGGTCCGCGGTAGGTGAGCAGTTCGTCGACCTCCGGCCGAACACCGACGCCGGCCCGTTCCTCACCGGCGGCACGGTCATCCCGGCCGCCAAGACGAAGACCCCGCTGGCCACCGATCAGGTCATCATGGACCTCGACTCGCTCGCCGGCTCGGTGCCCACCGGTGCGCTGCGCACCGTGGTGGACGAGTCCTACCAGGCTTTCTCCGGCACGGGACCGGATCTCCAGACGCTGCTCGACACCACCCGGGACTTCACCGCGTCGGCGCAGCAGTACCTGCCGCAGACGGTCCAGCTGCTCAACGACGGCGGAACCGTGTTGCACACGCAGAACGCCGAGTCGTCGTCGATGGCGGAGTTCAGCAAGAACCTCAAGGACCTCTCCGCGACGCTGAAGAGTTCCGACGGTGACCTGCGCAAGCTCGTCGAGGTGACCCCGAACGCCGCCTCGTCCCTCAACCAGCTGGTCACCGACACCGGCCCGGGCCTGGGTGAGCTGTTCGCCAACCTGCTCACGACATCGAACCTGTTGTTGACCCGGCAGGCCGGCATCCGGCAGGTGCTGGTCAGCTATCCGGTCCTCGCGGTCGGCGCCCGCAGTGTCGTGCCCGGTGACGGGACGGCGCACCTGGGCCTCGTGCTCAACGTGGAAGACCCGCCCCCGTGCACCAAGGGGTACCCGAACCCGAGCACGTACCGGTCCGGTACCGAGATCACGCAGCGCCAGCCGGACCAGAAGGCCTACTGCGCCGAGTCGACCGGAAGCCCCATCTCCGTGCGGGGTGCGCAGAACGCGCCGTACAACGGCGTGCCGGTCGCGCCGACGCAGGGCCAGCTGAACGCCAACGCCAACCGCGAGCAGGAGGACCTGGCCGAACTGAGCGGCACCCCGGGGGTCGCCGGTTCGCCCGGGGTGTCGCTGAACACCCTGTCCGCCCTGTTGGCACTGCCTGGCTGACCGTTGATCAACCCGACTACCTACCCTGGAGCGCCATGACTTCCGACGAAGCTGTCGACGAGGGCGGCTCCCAGCCGGACCACGAGATCGACGTCGATCCGGTGCCCGGCCAGGAGGCGGAACCCGGCGAGTCGCCGATCCGGCGGTACGCGCTGCTGGCCGCGGCGGGACTGGCCGCCGCGTCGCTGATCGTCGCCGCCGTGTTCGGCGTCCAGTGGTGGGTCGACTCCGGCAACGGCGACCTCGCCCTGGCCCAGGCTCGCGACCAGGTCGTCAGCACCGGCAGGACCGCGGTCAAGGCCTACACGGAGCTCGACTACACCAACCCGGACGCCTACTTCCAGCGGCAGCTCGCCGTGTCGGACCCCGACATGCAGACGCAGATCAAGAACACCGAGAACAACTACCGGCAGGCGATGGCGGACGCGAAGACGAAGGTCGTCACCACCGTGCAGGACATCGGTGTCGAGGAGTTGAACGACCACGAGGGCAAGGCGAGCTTCCTGGCCGCGATCAGCACCCAGGTGACGAAGGAAGGGCAGCAGCCCGTCGTCAAGCCGTTGCGCCTGGAGGTGCAGATGACCCGGACCGGTCAGGACTGGAAGGTGTCCTCGATCAGCTCGGTGCCCACCGTGAGCAGCGGACAGTGACGGCGTAGGAGGTCGTTTTGCCAGCAGTTCCCCCCCGCCAGCCGCCACCCGCGGGCCGGTCCCGTTCGTCCGGGATCCGCCGGCCCGCCCCCTCACCGCGGCGCCGCGAGACCACGACCGAGGACACCGAGGACACATCCGTCATCGACAAGGTGGAAGAGGCACCTGACAAGCCGAGCCCCCGCCGCAAGAGCCGGGACGACGGGGTGGCCAAACCGGCCGACTACAACGCCGCGGAGGCGGCCGTCGCCGAGCAGGACGGCGAAGAGTGGTCGGGCCGCCCGGACCGGAAGGTGCTGACCGGCGCCCTGTTCGCGGTCGCGGTGGTGCTCATCGGGCTCGCGGTGTGGTTCAAGATCGAGGACAACCAGGTGAGCGACGCGACGGCCAACACGGCCTTGCTGGACGTGGCACGCACCTCGGAGGTCAAGCAGGCCGCGACCGGCGCGGTGGAAACGCTGTTCTCCTACGACTTCACCAACGTCGGCAAGACGCAGGACGCGGCGAAGGATCTGCTGCTCAACGACGATGTGCGGAACAAGTACACCAGCCTGATGGGTGAGGTGCAGCGGCTTGCTCCGCAGCAGAAGATCGTGGTCACGGTGAAGGCGAGCCGCAGCGCGGTGCTCATGCTCGACGACGACCGCGCCCGGGTGATGGTCTTCGTCGACCAGACCGCGACTCGCACCGACCAGAACCAGACCTCGAGCGGCAGTGCCCAGCTCTGGCTGCAGATGCAGAACACGGGTGGTAAGTGGAAGGTCACCGACCTCGACACCTACAACACCGGGCAGCCTTCCACGCCCGCGCAGCCGGCACCCGCGGCGCCGTCGGCAAGCAAGTAACACGCCGGTCCACATCACCCTTCCGGGCGGTTTTTCGAGCCGTCCGGAAGGGTGATGCGGTGGTTGCCGGTGGCCGGGCGGAGTCCGGTCCGCCTCCGCGTCCCCGCGCGCCGGGAATCGCTCGGGTCCGGCTTCTTCGGCGCTGCCCCGCCGGGCCGCCGCCGAACCGCTCCGCCGCAGGTCGCGCCGTGGTTTCGGGCTTGGCTACCGGGCGCGATGACGTTGCGCCAACTGGCGGGTTGAGGGCGTGGCATCTTGACTCTTTCGCGCTGTGGGGTCACGCTTACTGCGTGCGGTGAGGCCCTTGCGGGAGGGTCGATCCGGGAGGCATACCTGAAGACGTCGTGATCGAGATCTGGGCCCCATCGGAGCGCCCCTCGACAAGGCACGGCGTTCGGGCTAGACTGCTTATTTGCGCTGCCCTCTTTCAGGCTGCTCGGGCACGGCAGCTAGGATGGTGGGCACACGGCACCCCTTGAGAGTCGCAATAGTAGTTGCTAGCGCGGCTGCTCACCGCTCATTTGTCCCCGGAAGGACGCATCTTGGCAGTCTCTCCCGCGAACCAGGCCACTGCTGCGACCACCTCGGCTGTTACAGAATCGAATTCCTCGGCGATCCCGGGGGCCCCCAAGCGGGTCTCCTTCGCGAAGATCCGCGAACCGCTGGCCACTCCCAACCTGCTCGACGTCCAGATCCGGTCCTTCGAATGGTTCACCGGGGACGAGAAGTGGTTCGAGCGCCGCGTCGAAGAGGGCGAGGAGAACCCGGTCGGCGGCCTGGAGGAGGTCCTCAACGAGATCTCCCCGATCGAAGACTTCTCCGGCTCCATGTCCCTGTCCTTCTCGGACCCGCGCTTCGACGAGGTCAAGGCCTCCGTCGAGGAGTGCAAGGACAAGGACATGACCTACGCGGCGCCACTGTTCGTGACCGCCGAGTTCGTCAACAACAACACCGGCGAGATCAAGAGCCAGACGGTCTTCATGGGTGATTTCCCGGTGATGACCGACCGCGGCACCTTCATCATCAACGGCACCGAGCGTGTCGTGGTGTCCCAGCTGGTCCGCTCGCCCGGCGTGTACTTCGACCAGACCGTCGACAAGACCACCGACAAGGACGTCTTCAGCGTCCGGATCATCCCCAGCCGCGGGGCGTGGCTCGAGTTCGACGTCGACAAGCGCGACACCGTCGGTGTCCGGATCGACCGCAAGCGCCGCCAGCCGGTCACCGTCCTGCTCAAGGCACTGGGCTGGACGACCGAGCAGATCCGCGAGCGGTTCTCCTTCTCCGAGACGCTGCTGGCCACCCTGGAAAAGGACCACACCGCCGGCACCGACGAGGCGCTGCTCGACATCTACCGCAAGCTGCGTCCCGGCGAGCCGCCGACCAAGGAAAGCGCGCAGACCCTCCTGGAGAACCTGTTCTTCAAGGACAAGCGCTACGACCTGGCCAAGGTCGGCCGGTACAAGGTCAACAAGAAGCTGGGCCTGTCGATCCCCTACGACACCGGCACGCTGACCGAAGAAGACATCGTCACCACCATCGAGTACCTCGTCCGGCTGCACGCCGGCGAGGAGCAGATGACCGCCCCCGGCGGCGTCGAGGTGCCGGTCGAGACCGACGACATCGACCACTTCGGCAACCGCCGCCTGCGCACCGTGGGTGAGCTGATCCAGAACCAGATCCGGGTCGGTCTGTCCCGGATGGAGCGCGTGGTCCGCGAGCGGATGACGACGCAGGACGTCGAGGCGATCACGCCGCAGACCCTGATCAACATCCGTCCCGTGGTGGCGGCGATCAAGGAGTTCTTCGGTACCTCCCAGCTCTCGCAGTTCATGGACCAGAACAACCCGCTGTCCGGGCTGACCCACAAGCGCCGCCTGTCGGCGCTCGGCCCCGGCGGTCTCTCCCGTGAACGCGCCGGCATGGAGGTCCGCGACGTGCACCCGAGCCACTACGGCCGGATGTGCCCGATCGAGACCCCGGAAGGTCCGAACATCGGCCTGATCGGGTCGCTGTGCTCCTACGCCAGGGTGAACCCGTTCGGCTTCATCGAAACCCCGTACCGCAAGGTCGTCGAGGGTCAGGTCACCGACCAGATCGACTACCTGACCGCCGACGAGGAGGACCGCTTCGTCAAGGCGCAGGCCAACGCGCCGCTGACCGACGACGGGTACTTCGCCGAGGATCGCGTGCTGGTCCGCCGGAAGGGCGGCGAGGTCGAACTGATCGACCCGATGGACGTGGACTACATGGACGTGTCGCCGCGCCAGATGGTGTCGGTCGCCACGGCGATGATCCCGTTCCTGGAGCACGACGACGCCAACCGCGCGCTGATGGGCGCGAACATGCAGCGCCAGGCGGTGCCGTTGCTGCGCAACGAGTCGCCGCTGGTCGGCACCGGCATGGAACTGCGCGCCGCGGTCGACGCCGGTGACGTGCTCGTCGCCGAGCAGGCCGGGGTGGTCGAGGAGCTGTCGGCGGACCTGATCACGATCATGCACGACGACGGCACCCGCAAGAGCTACGGGCTCTACAAGTTCCGTCGTACCAACCACGGCACCTGCTTCAACCACCGGCCGATCGTCTCCGAGGGCGACCGGGTCGAGGCGGGCCAGGTGATCGCGGACGGGCCCTCCACCGAGAACGGCGAGATGGCGCTGGGCAAGAACCTGCTCGTCGCGGTCATGCCCTGGGAAGGCCACAACTACGAGGACGCGATCATCCTCTCCGAGCGGCTCGTGCAGGACGACGTGCTCACCTCGATCCACATCGAGGAGCACGAGATCGACGCGCGGGACACCAAGCTCGGTGCCGAGGAGATCACCCGGGACATCCCGAACGTGTCCGAAGAGGTCCTCGCCGACCTCGACGAACGCGGCATCATCCGGATCGGTGCCGAGGTCCGCGACGGCGACATCCTGGTCGGCAAGGTCACCCCCAAGGGTGAGACCGAGCTGACCCCGGAGGAGCGCCTGCTGCGTGCGATCTTCGGCGAGAAGGCCCGTGAGGTCCGTGACACCTCCCTGAAGGTCCCGCACGGCGAGACCGGGAAGGTCATCGGCATCCGGGTGTTCTCCCGCGAGGACGACGACGAACTGCCCCCGGGCGTCAACGAACTGGTCCGCGTCTACGTGGCACAGAAGCGCAAGATCCAGCCGGGCGACAAGCTCGCCGGGCGGCACGGCAACAAGGGTGTCATCGGCAAGATCCTGCCGGCCGAGGACATGCCGTTCATGGAGGACGGCACCCCGGTCGACATCGTGCTGAACACTCACGGTGTGCCCCGCCGGATGAACATCGGCCAGATCCTCGAGCTCCACCTGGGCTGGCTGGCGTCGCAGGGCTGGCAGGTCGAGGGCTCTCCCGACTGGGCGAGGAACCTGCCCGAGGAGCTCTACGACGTCGAACCCGGCACGAACACCGCGACCCCGGTGTTCGACGGTGCGAAGGAGGAGGAGCTCCTCGGCCTGCTGGACTCGACCAAGCCCAACCGTGACGGTGCCCGTCTGGTCGGCGGTGACGGCAAGGCCACCCTGCTGGACGGTCGCTCCGGCGAGCCGTTCCCGTACCCGGTCGCGGTCGGCTACATGTACATCCTCAAGCTGCACCACCTGGTCGACGACAAGATCCACGCCCGGTCCACCGGCCCGTACTCGATGATCACCCAGCAGCCGCTGGGCGGTAAGGCGCAGTTCGGTGGCCAGCGCTTCGGTGAGATGGAGTGCTGGGCGATGCAGGCCTACGGCGCGGCCTACACGCTGCAGGAACTGCTGACGATCAAGTCGGACGACGTGGTCGGTCGTGTGAAGGTGTACGAGGCGATCGTCAAGGGCGAGAACATCCCGGACCCGGGTATCCCGGAGTCGTTCAAGGTGCTGTTGAAGGAGCTGCAGTCGCTCTGCCTCAACGTGGAGGTGCTCTCCTCCGACGGTGCGGCGATCGAGATGCGTGACTCCGACGACGAAGACCTGGAACGGGCCGCCGCCAACCTCGGCATCAACCTGTCCCGCAACGAGTCGCCCTCGGTGGACGACGTCGTTCAGTAACCAGCCGCCAGGGGGCCACCCCGGCCCCCTGGCCGCCGACGACCCCTCTATCCGGAAACAACCCAAGGGGATGCAAGCAATTGCTGGACGTCAACTACTTCGATGAGCTCCGCATCGGCCTCGCCACCGCCGACGACATCCGTCAGTGGTCCTTCGGCGAGGTGAAGAAGCCGGAGACCATCAACTACCGGACCCTCAAGCCCGAGAAGGACGGCCTCTTCTGCGAGAAGATCTTCGGCCCGACCCGGGACTGGGAGTGCTACTGCGGTAAGTACAAGCGGGTCCGCTTCAAGGGGATCATCTGCGAGCGCTGCGGTGTCGAGGTGACCCGTGCCAAGGTGCGCCGTGAGCGGATGGGCCACATCGAGCTGGCCGCGCCGGTCACGCACATCTGGTACTTCAAGGGCGTGCCCTCGCGGCTGGGTTACCTGCTGGACCTGGCCCCGAAGGACCTCGAGAAGATCATCTACTTCGCGGCGTACGTGATCACCAGCGTGAACAACGACCTGCGGCACAACGACCTGCCGACGCTGGAGAACGAGATCGGCGTCGAGCGCAAGAACATCGAGAACAAGCGCGACGCGGACATCGAGGAGCGCGCGCAGAAGCTCGAGGCCGACCTGGCCCAGCTCGAGGCCGAGGGTGCCAAGTCCGACGTGCGCCGCAAGGTCAAGGAGGGCGGCGAGCGGGAGATGCGCCAGCTCCGCGACCGGGCCCAGCGTGAGCTGGACCGGCTCGAGGAGGTCTGGACCACCTTCACCAAGCTCGACCCGCGTCAGCTGATCGCGGACGAGCAGCTCTACCGCGAGCTCTACGACCGCTACGGCGAGTACTTCACCGGCGGCATGGGCGCGGAGGCCATCCAGAAGCTGGCCACCGAGTTCGACGTGGCCGCGGAGGCGGACAACCTGCGCGACATCATCCGCAACGGCAAGGGGCAGAAGAAGCTCCGCGCGCTCAAGCGGCTCAAGGTCGTCGCGGCGTTCCAGGCCACCGGCAACGACCCGCGTGGCATGGTGCTCGACGCGGTGCCGGTGATCCCGCCGGACCTGCGGCCGATGGTGCAGCTCGACGGTGGCCGGTTCGCCACCTCCGACCTCAACGACCTGTACCGCCGGGTGATCAACCGCAACAACCGGTTGAAGCGGCTGATCGACCTCGGCGCGCCCGAGATCATCGTCAACAACGAGAAGCGGATGCTGCAGGAGGCCGTCGACGCGCTGTTCGACAACGGCCGCCGCGGGCGTCCGGTCACCGGCCCGGGCAACCGGCCGCTGAAGTCGCTGTCCGACCTGCTCAAGGGCAAGCAGGGCCGGTTCCGCCAGAACCTGCTCGGCAAGCGCGTCGACTACTCGGGCCGTTCGGTCATCATCGTCGGTCCGCAGCTGAAGCTGCACCAGTGCGGTCTGCCCAAGGACATGGCGCTGGAGCTGTTCAAGCCCTTCGTGATGAAGCGGCTGGTGGACCTCAACCACGCGCAGAACATCAAGTCCGCCAAGCGGATGGTGGAGCGCGCGCGGCCGCAGGTGTGGGACGTCCTGGAAGAGGTCATCACCGGGCACCCGGTGCTGCTCAACCGGGCGCCGACCCTGCACCGGCTGGGCATCCAGGCCTTCGAGCCGCAGCTGGTGGAAGGCAAGGCCATCCAGCTGCACCCGCTGGTCTGTGAGGCGTTCAACGCGGACTTCGACGGTGACCAGATGGCGGTGCACCTGCCGCTGTCGGCCGAGGCCCAGGCCGAGGCCCGGATCCTGATGCTGTCGGCGAACAACATCCTCTCGCCCGCCTCGGGCCGCCCGCTGGCCATGCCGCGACTGGACATGGTCACCGGCCTGTTCCACCTGACGAGGATCGACGAGTCCGCGGTGGGCACGGGCCAGGCGTTCTCGTCGCCGGCCGAGGCGATCATGGCCTACGACCGCAAGGCGCTGAGCCTGCACGCTCCGGTCAAGATCCGGATCACGGACCGGCAGCCGGGCCGGGCGGACACGGTCAAGCTCGCCGAGAACGGGTGGGAGCCCGGACAGGCATGGCTGGCCGAGACAACCCTGGGCCGCGTGCTGTTCAACGAGCTGCTGCCGCCGGACTACCCGTTCGTCAACGAGCCGATGCCGAAGAAGCGGCAGGCGGCGATCGTGAACGATCTGGCCGAGCGGTACTCGATGACACAGGTCGCGCAGACCCTGGACCGGCTCAAGGACGCCGGCTTCTACTGGGCGACCCGCTCCGGGGTCACGGTCTCCATCTCCGACGTCGTCGTGCCGCCGGAGAAGAAGGAGATCCTCGACCAGTACGAGGCCAAGGCCGACCAGGTCGAAAAGCGGTACCAGCGCGGTCAGCTCTCGCACGCCGAGCGCAACAACGAGCTGGTCAAGGTCTGGACGCAGGCGACCGACGACGTGGCCAAGGTCATGGAAGACCACTTCCCCGAGGACAACCCGATCTCGATGATCGTGAAGTCCGGGGCGGCGGGCAACATGACCCAGGTCCGGTCGCTGGCCGGGATGCGTGGTCTGGTGTCGAACCCGAAGGGTGAGTACATCCCGCGGCCGATCAAGGCCAACTTCCGCGAGGGGCTCTCGGTGGCGGAGTACTTCATCGCCACCCACGGCGCCCGGAAGGGTCTGGCCGACACCGCGCTGCGGACCGCCGACTCCGGTTACCTGACCCGGCGTCTGGTGGACGTGTCGCAGGACGTCATCGTCCGCGAGGTGGACTGCGGCACCAGCCGCGGCATCAACATGATCATCGGCGAAAACAACACGGCCCTGGGTGGCGGAATCACGCGTTCCCAGCACGTCGAAACCAGTGCCTACGCCCGCACGCTGGCCACCGACGCGGTCGACGCGCAGGGCAACGTGGTGCTCAACGGCGGCGACGACCTGGGCGACCCCGCGATCGAGAAGCTGATCACCAGCGGGATCCTCAAGGTCAAGGTGCGCAGCGTGCTCACCTGCGAGTCCGCGGTCGGCGTGTGTGCGACCTGCTACGGGCGTTCGATGGCCACCGGCAAGCTGGTGGACGTCGGCGAGGCCGTGGGTATCGTCGCCGCGCAGTCGATCGGTGAGCCCGGTACCCAGCTGACCATGCGTACCTTCCACCAGGGTGGTGTCGCCGGTGACGACATCACCACGGGTCTGCCCCGGGTGACCGAGCTGTTCGAGGCCCGGGTGCCCAAGGGCAAGGCGCCGATCGCCGACGTCGATGGCCGTGTGCGCATCGAGGAGAGCGAGCGGTACTGGAAGATCACGCTGATCCCGGACGACGGCAGCGAAGAGATCATCTTCGACAAGCTGTCGAAGCGTCAGCGCCTGGCCAACACGCCGAACGGGCCGTTGGCCGACGGTGACCACGTCTCGGTCGGTCAGTTGCTGCTGGAAGGCACGCCGGACCCGCACGAGGTGCTGCGGGTCATGGGGCCGCGCGAGGCCCAGATGCACCTGGTGGACGAGGTCCAGAAGGTGTACCGGGCCCAGGGTGTGTCGATCCACGACAAGCACATCGAGGTGATCGTCCGGCAGATGCTGCGCCGGGTCACGATCATCGACTCCGGTTCGACCGACTTCCTGCCTGGTGAGCTTCCCGAGCGCACCAAGTTCGAGGCGACGAACCGGGCCTCGGTGGCCGAGGGCGGCGAGCCGGCTTCGGGCCGTCCGGTGCTGATGGGGATCACGAAGGCGTCGCTGACCACGGACTCGTGGCTGTCGGCGGCGTCGTTCCAGGAGACCACACGAGTGCTGACCGACGCGGCGATCAACGGCCGCAGCGACAAGCTCGTGGGCCTCAAGGAGAACGTGATCATCGGTAAGCTGATCCCGGCAGGCACGGGGATCAACCGGTACCGCAACATCCAGGTCCAGCCGACCGAGGAGGCGCGAGTGGCGGCCTACGCCATCCCGTCCTACGACGACGGCTACTACACCCCGGATGTGTTCGGCACCGGCACCGGTGCCGCGGTCCCGCTCGACGACTACGACTTCGGGCGCGACTTCCGCTGATCTCGTAGCCGTTCACGACCCGAGGGCCCCGGACACCTCCCGCGTCCGGGGCCCTCGTCACGTCTCAGGACGAAGTCGCCGAGCCGACGCTGCGGAGTTTCTCGACGACGGTCCTGCTGCCGCCGTTTTGCGCTCCGCGGAAGGCCTGAGAATGGAGTGGCAGCCACAGGTCGGAGGAGGGATGGGAGAAACCGATCTCGATTTGCTTATCGGTTGAATCCGGAACGGCTTCCAACCCCCGTCACCGTCTTCGAATTCATCGGTGAGGTAGTCCAAATAGTCTGGCTCGCTCTGTTCCTTGCCGGCCTCTTCCCGCGTTCAAGCCGTCTCCCTCGCCGCCTGCCAGGACAGTTCACGCTGGATCTCTCCGGCGCTTATCCGGGGAATCCCACCATAACGGCCCCGGAGGTATCCGCGTTCGAGGTTTTCCTCCTTACGCGGCTTCGCATCGGTCAACGCATATAAGTCGGCTTCGCCGGCGCGTCGTTCAATGGTGGTCCAGACCTGGTCACGATCGAGCGGCCATCGAGTGCCGCATTTCCCAAGAGCGTTGTGTCGTGCGTCGTGAAAATCAGCTGGGCTCCCCGTGGATTGGAATCAGGGTCCTGGAAAAGGCACACCACCCGAGAAAAGCGAACCACGCGTGAGTCCCGAGAGACTCCTCCGTGAGGAAATCCATCGATATCTCGTTTCCACCCGGAGCGCGCTGTCCGCATCCGGTGTGACCAGCCACCAGTCTTCCGCGAACCAGCGATACAAGGACGACAGCTGGGATCGTTCAGCGTGGCCACGACGGCTTCTTGCCCGGCCGGCGGGCAATGGTCGATCGCCACCGTGACCGTGTGAAACGGGAGAGCGTGCTCGGCGGCAGTCGTAGGTCACTCCTCGTGTCGCGGTCGGAGCGTTCCGGGCACGGAGGGAGTGAACCGAAGGCGTTTGGGTAGCGTGTCGGCTGGCGGAGCACAAGCGAACTTGAGGAGGGCGTAGTGCACGCGGAAGAGAACCATGAGCCGGAGGAGGTGCGGCCCACCGGGCGTCACGCGGCGCCGGAGGGTGCCCCTCGTCACCCGGCTATCGACCTTTCCCGCGACCCGAACCCGGGGAAGCCGGACCACGCGAAGCCTGACGACGAGTAGGCGAGGTCGATCGGGACGCCCCGGGTCCTTCAGGCCCGGGGCGTCTTCGCTGTCCACCCCCTGAGCAGGGAATTCATTGCGACCCCATGACGTTGGAGTCCATGTCCGGTGGTGACCGCGGCGTGTCGATCGCGCTCCCTTTTCGTCACGGATCGGGTACACTGGAAGGGCAGGCAACCCGGCCGCCGACGTGAGATCGACCCCGCTGTGGTCGACCCCGGAACGGGCGGGTATCTTTGACGACTGTGCCCGGCACGTGTTGGGCCGCTCTGCGCGCCATTCGGTTCGGCAGGGTGCGGTAAGCACCTGACTGACCGCCTCGGCGAGGCGGAGCTCCGCGGAAAACCCGAGGGAACGTTACCGGCCGTGAGGCCTAGACGGGGGCCGACACGCCCGACCTCGGGGGCCGGGGAAGCAGACAGAACACAAGCTAGACGCGACAGAAAGCTGGTCCATTGCCCACGATCCAGCAGCTGGTCCGCAAGGGCCGCCAGGACAAGGCTGCCAAGCAGAAGACCGCGGCGCTCAAGGGGAGCCCGCAGCGGCGCGGCGTGTGCACCCGCGTGTACACCACCACGCCCAAGAAGCCGAACTCGGCGCTGCGCAAGGTCGCGCGTGTGAAGCTGACCAGCGGCATCGAGGTCACCGCCTACATTCCGGGCGAGGGCCACAACCTGCAGGAGCACTCGATGGTGCTCGTGCGCGGTGGTCGTGTGAAGGACCTGCCCGGCGTTCGCTACAAGATCATCCGCGGTTCGCTCGACACGCAGGGAGTGAAGAACCGCAAGCAGGCGCGCAGCCGGTACGGCGCGAAGAAGGAGAAGAGCTGATGCCCCGCAAGGGACCGGCCCCGAAGCGGCCACTGATCTCCGACCCGGTCTACGCCTCGCCGCTGGTCACCCAGCTGGTGAACAAGGTGCTCAAGGACGGGAAGCGTTCGCTGGCCGAGCGCATCGTCTACGGTGCGCTGGAAGGCGCCCGGGAGAAGACCGGCACCGACCCGGTCGTCACGCTCAAGCGTGCGCTGGACAACGTCAAGCCCACCATCGAGGTGAAGAGCCGACGCGTTGGTGGTGCGACCTACCAGGTGCCGATCGAGGTCAAGCCCGGCCGTTCGACCACCCTTGCGCTGCGCTGGATCGTCGCCTTCTCCCGGCAGCGCCGTGAGAAGACCATGATCGAGCGTCTGCAGAATGAGCTGCTCGATGCGAGCAACGGCCTCGGGGCCAGCGTGAAGCGCCGCGAGGACACCCACAAGATGGCCGAATCGAACAAGGCTTTCGCCCACTACCGTTGGTGATTAGCCCGGTCGTCGCGCCAGCACCGGCACTGCGGAGCTGGTGAGGATCGCAACCAGACAGGGGAACATCGCAGTGGCACGCGACGTGCTGACCGACCTGAACAAGGTCCGCAACATCGGCATCATGGCCCACATCGACGCCGGCAAGACGACGACGACCGAGCGGATCCTGTTCTACACCGGGATCAACTACAAGATCGGCGAGGTGCACGACGGCGCCGCGACGATGGACTGGATGGAGGAGGAGCAGAAGCGGGGTATCACCATCACCTCGGCTGCCACCACCACCTTCTGGGCCGACCACCAGATCAACATCATCGACACGCCTGGGCACGTCGACTTCACCGTCGAGGTGGAGCGCAACCTGCGTGTGCTCGACGGTGCCGTCGCCGTGTTCGACGGCAAGGAAGGCGTCGAGCCGCAGTCCGAGCAGGTGTGGCGTCAGGCCGACAAGTACGAGGTCCCCCGGATCTGTTTCGTCAACAAGATGGACAAGCTCGGTGCGGACTTCTACTTCACCGTGCGCACCATCGAGGAGCGTCTCGGGGCCCGTCCGCTGGTCATCCAGCTGCCGATCGGTGCCGAAAGCGAGTTCGAGGGCGTCATCGACCTCGTCCGCATGAAGGCGCTGACCTGGCGTGGCGATGTCAAGAAGGGCGAGGACTACGAGGTCGAGGAGATCCCGGCCGCGCTCGCGGACAAGGCCGCCGAGTACCGCGAGAAGCTGGTCGAGACGGTCGCCGAGTCCGACGACGAGCTGATGGAGAAGTTCCTCGACGGTGGCGAGCTGACCGAGGCCGAGATCAAGTCCGGCATCCGCAAGCTCACCGTCGCGCGGGAGGCGTACCCGGTGCTGGCCGGCTCCGCGTTCAAGAACAAGGGCGTGCAGCCCATGCTCGACGCGGTGATCGACTACCTGCCGTCGCCGCTGGACCTTCCGCCGGTCGAGGGCACCCTGACCGACGGTGAGACCCCGGTCGTCCGCAAGCCGTCGGTGGACGAGCCGTTCTCCGCGCTGGCGTTCAAGATCGCCGCCCACCCGTTCTTCGGGAAGCTGACCTACATCCGGGTGTACTCGGGCAAGGTCGCGGCCGGCAGCCAGGTCGTCAACGCGACCAAGGAGCGCAAGGAACGGATCGGCAAGATCTTCCAGATGCACTCCAACAAGGAGAACCCGGTCGACGAGGCCCAGGTCGGTCACATCTACGCGGTGATCGGTCTCAAGGACACCACGACCGGGGACACCCTGGCGGACCCGCAGAACCCCGTCGTGCTGGAGTCGATGACCTTCCCCGAGCCGGTCATCAAGGTCGCCATCGAGCCGAAGACCAAGGCCGACCAGGAGAAGCTGTCGACCGCGATCCAGAAGCTCGCCGAGGAGGACCCGACCTTCCGGGTCAGCCAGGACGAGGAGACCGGGCAGACGATCATCGAGGGCATGGGCGAGCTCCACCTCGAGGTCCTGGTCAACCGGATGAAGTCCGACTACAAGGTCGAGGCGAACATCGGTAAGCCCCAGGTGGCCTACCGGGAGACCATCCGCAAGACGGTCGAGAAGCACGACTACACGCACAAGAAGCAGACCGGTGGCTCCGGTCAGTTCGCGAAGGTCATCATCGCGCTGGAGCCGCTCGCGACGACGGACGGTGCGCTCTACGAGTTCGACAACAAGGTCACCGGTGGCCGCATCCCTCGGGAGTACATCCCGTCGGTGGACGCCGGAGCGCAGGACGCCATGCAGTACGGCGTGCTGGCCGGATACCCGCTGGTCGGGTTGAAGGTGACCCTGTTGGACGGTGCCTACCACGAGGTCGACTCCTCGGAAATGGCGTTCAAGATCGCCGGTTCGATGGCGCTCAAGGAAGCCGCGAGGAAGGCAAGCCCCGTACTGCTGGAACCGATGATGGCGGTCGAGGTGACCACGCCCGAGGACTACATGGGCGACGTCATCGGTGACCTCAACTCCCGCCGTGGCCAGATCCAGGCCATGGAGGAGCGGGCGGGTTCCCGCGTCGTGAAGGCGCTGGTTCCGCTCTCGGAGATGTTCGGCTATGTCGGCGATCTGCGGTCTCGCACCCAGGGGCGGGCGAACTACTCCATGACGTTCGACTCCTACGCCGAGGTTCCGGCGAACGTCGCGAAGGAGATCATCGCGAAGGCGACGGGGGAGTAACCCGGAGCACCAAACGGGCCTCCCCATAGGTCCGCACAACGAACACGCAACAACCAGCACTGTCCGACTCAAAGCCACGTCGGCCGGTGAGCAAGCAAGAGTCCAGGAGGACATTCCAGTGGCGAAGGCGAAGTTCGAGCGGAGCAAGCCGCACGTCAACATCGGAACCATCGGTCACGTCGACCACGGGAAGACCACTCTGACCGCGGCGATCACCAAGGTTCTGCACGACAAGTACCCGGAACTGAACGAGTCCCGGGCGTTCGACCAGATCGACAACGCGCCGGAAGAGAAGCAGCGCGGCATCACGATCAACATCTCGCACGTCGAGTACCAGACCGAGAAGCGTCACTACGCGCACGTGGACGCCCCCGGTCACGCGGACTACATCAAGAACATGATCACCGGTGCCGCCCAGATGGACGGCGCGATCCTGGTGGTCGCCGCGACCGACGGCCCGATGCCGCAGACCCGTGAGCACGTGCTGCTCGCCCGCCAGGTCGGCGTCCCCTACATCGTGGTGGCGCTGAACAAGGCCGACATGGTCGACGACGAGGAGATCCTCGAGCTGGTCGAGCTGGAGGTCCGCGAGCTGCTGTCCTCGCAGGAGTTCCCCGGTGACGACGCTCCCGTCGTCAAGGTCTCCGGTCTCAAGGCCCTCGAGGGCGACGAGAAGTGGGCGCAGTCGGTTCTCGAGCTCATGGAGGCCGTGGACGAGAACGTGCCGGACCCGGTGCGTGACCTCGACAAGCCGTTCCTGATGCCGATCGAAGACGTGTTCACCATCACCGGTCGCGGCACCGTGGTGACCGGGCGTGTCGAGCGCGGCCAGATCAACGTCAACGAAGAGGTCGAGATCGTCGGCATCAAGGAGAAGTCGCAGAAGACGACTGTCACCGGTGTCGAGATGTTCCGCAAGCTGCTCGACTCCGGCCAGGCCGGTGACAACGTCGGGCTGCTCCTGCGCGGTATCAAGCGTGAGGACGTCGAGCGCGGCCAGGTCGTCGTGAAGCCCGGCACCACCACCCCGCACACGGAGTTCGAGGGCTCGGTCTACATCCTGTCCAAGGACGAGGGTGGCCGGCACACGCCGTTCTTCAACAACTACCGTCCGCAGTTCTACTTCCGCACCACCGACGTGACCGGTGTGGTGACTCTCCCCGAGGGCACCGAGATGGTCATGCCGGGCGACAACACGAACATCAAGGTCCAGCTGATCCAGCCGGTCGCGATGGACGAGGGTCTGCGGTTCGCCATCCGTGAGGGTGGCCGGACCGTCGGTGCGGGCCAGGTCACCAAGATCGTCAAGTGATTTCCTCCCGACCCCGGGGTCCTCTTACCCCCGGGGTCGGGTTGTGAAATCACGTGTGCGACACTATTAGGGTTGCTCGTGGTAAGGGCGGCCGATTCTCGTTGAGGATTCGGCCGCCCTGGCACGAGTGGTCAGTGGCGAAGCCTCCGGCTCGCCCTGGCGAATCAAGGACCAATCGGCACAACGACGAATTCCCGGGGACTCCTCTGCGCATCGGGTGCGACACGCCCGACCTCGTGGACCGGAGGGGAAGGCGTTGAAGTGCGAAAACAAGCGGCACGAGACTCCAGTCTCGGGCGGCCCGGACGCCAGGGGCGTATCGGCCCTCGAGGGTAGGCCAGCGGTCTTCCCGAGGGAGCCGGCCCGGGTTCCGGCCGAGAGAAAGACGAAGGACAGGCTGCCACTATGGCGGGACAGAAGATCCGCATCAGGCTCAAGGCCTACGACCACGAGGCGATCGACGCCAGCGCGCGCAAGATCGTCGAGACGGTGACGCGCACCGGCGCCTCGGTCGTCGGACCTGTGCCGCTGCCCACGGAGAAGAACGTTTACTGCGTCATCCGCTCGCCGCACAAGTACAAGGACTCGCGCGAGCACTTCGAGATGCGCACGCACAAGCGTCTGATCGACATCCTCGACCCGACGCCGAAAACGGTCGACGCGCTGATGCGTATCGACCTGCCGGCCAGCGTCGACGTCAACATCCAGTAAGCCGGAGGACCTGCTCGCAGGGTCCGACCATTACACGGAGTGCGGGCGGCGGAGATAGAAGAGACGGACTCATGTCTGATAGGCAAGTGAAGGGCATTCTGGGCAAGAAGCTCGGCATGACGCAGGTCTTCGGCGAGGGCAACCGGATCGTCCCGGTGACCGTCGTGCAGGCCGGGCCGAACGTCGTGACCCAGGTGCGCACCAAGGACAACGACGGCTACGAGGCCGTGCAGCTGGCCTTCGGCGCCGTCGACCCGCGCCGGGTCAACAAGCCGGAGACCGGTCACTTCGACAAGGCGGGCGTGACGCCGCGGCGGTACCTCGCCGAGCTGCGCACCACCGACGCGGCCAGCTACGAGGTCGGCCAGGAGATCACCGCCGACGTGTTCGCGGCAGGCGCGAAGGTCGACGTCACCGGCACCAGCAAGGGCAAGGGCTACGCCGGTGTCATGAAGCGGCACGGCTTCAAGGGCCAGGGCGCCAGCCACGGTAACCAGGCCAAGCACCGCGCTCCCGGATCGATCGGCGGCTGTGCCACGCCGGGCCGGGTGTTCAAGGGTCTTCGGATGGCAGGCCGGATGGGCCACGTCAAGGTCACCACCCAGGGTCTGACCGTGCACGACGTGCGCGCCGAAGACGGCCTGATCCTGATCAAGGGCGCGGTTCCCGGACCGAACGGCACCCTGGTGTTCGTCCGGACCGCCGCGAAGGGTGGTGCGACCGAATGAGCAGCGTCGAGCTGAAGACCCCGGCCGGTGAGGCGCAGGGCAGCGTGGAACTCCCCGACGAGATCTTCGACGCCCAGGCCAACATCGCGTTGATGCACCAGGTGGTCGTCGGCCAGCTGGCCGCGGCGCGCCAGGGCACGCACGACACGAAGACCCGCGGTGAGGTCTCCGGTGGCGGCAAGAAGCCGTACCGGCAGAAGGGCACCGGCCGCGCCCGTCAGGGTTCGACCAGGGCGCCGCAGTTCACCGGTGGTGGCACGGTGCACGGGCCCACGCCGCGTGACTACACCCAGCGCACCCCGAAGAAGATGAAGGCGGCCGCGCTGCGCGGTGCCTTGTCCGACCGGGTCCGCAACGGTCAGCTGCACGTGGTCACCGAGCTGGTCGCCGGCGAGAAGCCGTCCACGAAGGACGCGAAGAAGGCGCTCGCGGCGATCACCCAGGCCAAGCGCGTGCTCGTCGTGCTCAACCGCGACGAGGAGCAGAGCTGGCTGTCCGCGCGGAACCTGTCGTACGTGCACCTCATCCACCCGGACCAGCTCAACACCTACGACGTGCTGGTCAACGACGATGTGGTGTTCACCAAGGCCGCGTACGACACGTTCGTCGCGGGGCCGGCCAAGGGCAAGGCCGTCAAGGCTTCCGCCACATCGAGCGAGGTCGAAGGGAGTGACCAGTGAGCAGCGTGGCGATCCCCGACCCGCGTGACATCCTGCTCGCGCCGGTGATCTCCGAGAAGTCCTACGGGCTTCTCGAAGAGCACACCTACACGTTCATCGTTCGCCCGGACGCCAACAAGACCCAGATCAAGATCGCGGTCGAGCAGGTCTTCGGAGTCAAGGTGACCAGCGTGAACACGCTGAACCGGCCGGGCAAGCGGAAGCGGAGCCGTCAGGGTTATGGCAAGCGCAAGGACACCAAGCGCGCCATCGTGACGCTGTCCGCGGAGAGCAAGCCGATCGAGATCTTCGGCGGACCCGCCGCGTAAGGGACGGAAGCTTTCAATGGGTATTCGTAAGTACAAGCCGACCACGCCGGGCCGTCGCGGTGCCAGCGTGTCGGACTTCGCCGAGATCACCCGGTCCGAGCCGGAGAAGTCGCTGCTTCGTCCGCTGCACGGGCGGGGTGGCCGCAACTCGTCGGGCAAGATCACCACCCGCCACAAGGGCGGCGGCCACAAGCGGGCCTACCGGTTGATCGACTTCCGGCGCAACGACAAGGACGGCGTGCCGGCCAAGGTCGCACACATCGAGTACGACCCGAACCGTTCCGCCCGGATCGCGCTGCTGCACTACGCCGACGGCGAGAAGCGCTACATCATCGCGCCGGACAAGCTCAAGCAGGGCGACAGGGTCGAGTCCGGCCCCCGCGCGGACATCAAGCCCGGCAACAACCTGCCGCTGCGCAACATCCCGGTCGGCACCGTGGTGCACGCGATCGAGCTCCGCCCCGGCGGCGGCGCGAAGATCGCCCGCTCCGCCGGCGCGCGGGTGCAGCTGGTGGCCAAGGACGGTCCCTACGCCCAGCTGCGGATGCCTTCGGGCGAGATCCGCAACGTGGACGTGCGCAACCGTGCCACGGTCGGCGAGGTCGGCAACTCCGAGCACGCCAACATCAACTGGGGCAAGGCGGGCCGTAACCGGTGGCGCGGCAAGCGTCCCACCGTCCGCGGTGTCGTGATGAACCCGGTGGACCACCCGCACGGTGGTGGTGAGGGCAAGACGTCCGGTGGCCGTCACCCGGTGAACCCGAACGGTAAGCCGGAGGGCCGCACCCGCCGCCGCAAGCCGAGCGACAAGCTCATCGTCCGTCGCCGTCGTACCGGCAAGAAGCGCTGAGCAGGAGGTTAGAACGACATGCCACGTAGCCTGAAGAAGGGCCCGTTCGTGGACGACCACCTGCTCAAGAAGGTGGACGTGCTCAACGAGTCGGGCAAGAAAACGGTGATCAAGACCTGGTCTCGCCGGTCCACGATCATCCCCGACATGCTCGGGCACACGATCGCGGTGCACGACGGTCGCAAGCACGTCCCGGTGTTCGTCACCGAGGCGATGGTGGGTCACAAGCTGGGCGAGTTCGCCCCGACCCGGACGTTCAAGGGCCACATCAAGGACGACCGCAAGTCGCGCCGGCGCTGAGGAGAGGAACTAACGAATGAGTGCCCCAGGCAACGCTACGGCCAGGGAAGACACCGAGCTTCCCATGGCCTACGCGCGGGCTCGCTTCGTCCGGGACTCGCCCACGAAGGTGCGCCGGGTGATCGAGCTGATCAAGGGCAAGAACGCCCAGGAGGCGCTGGCCATCCTGCGATTCGCGCCGTACGCCGCGAGCGGGCCGGTCGCCAAGGTGCTCGCGAGCGCGATGGCCAACGCCGAGAACAACCTCGACCTGGACCCGGACACGCTGTGGGTCCGCAACGCCTACGCCGACGAGGGCCCCACCCTCAAGCGCATCCGGCCCCGCGCCCAGGGGCGCGCGTACCGGATCCGTAAGCGCACCAGCCACATCACGGTGGAGGTCGAGTCGCGACCCGAGGCGAAGAAGAGCAGGAAGAAGGGTGGCCGGTAGTGGGCCAGAAAATCAACCCGCACGGCTTCCGGCTGGGTATCACCACGGACTGGAAGTCCCGCTGGTACGCCGACAAGCAGTACGCGGAGTACGTGGCCGAGGACGTCAAGATCCGGAAGCTGCTCTCCACCGGCATGGAGCGGGCGGGTATCTCCAAGGTCGAGATCGAGCGCACCCGTGACCGGGTCCGCGTCGACATCCACACCGCGCGCCCGGGCATCGTGATCGGCCGCCGCGGCGCGGAGGCCGACCGTATCCGCGGTTCGCTGGAGAAGCTGACCGGCAAGCAGGTGCAGCTCAACATCCTCGAGGTGAAGAACCCCGAGGCCGACGCCCAGCTCGTCGCGCAGGGTGTCGCCGAGCAGCTGTCCAACCGTGTCGCCTTCCGGCGTGCGATGCGCAAGGCGATCCAGACGTCGATGCGTTCGCCGCAGGTGAAGGGCATCCGGGTGCAGTGCGGTGGTCGTCTCGGCGGCGCCGAGATGTCCCGTTCGGAGCACTACCGCGACGGCAGGGTCCCGCTGCACACGCTGCGGGCCGACATCGACTACGGCTTCTTCGAGGCCCGCACCACGTTCGGCCGGATCGGCGTGAAGGTGTGGATCTACAAGGGCGATGTCGTCGGTGGCCTGAAGGCCAAGGAGGCGCAGGCCCGCGAAGCCGCGGCCGCCGCGGAGCGCGCCCCGCGCCGGGAGCGTCCGTCCCGTCCGCGCCGCTCGGGTGCCTCGGGTACCACGCCGACCTCGACCGAGGCCGGCCGGGCCGCCGCCGCCAGGACTGACAGCGACGCCGCGACCAGCGAGGCCCCGGCTGTGGCCACGCCGGAAGCGGCCGAGAAGACGGAGGGCTGAGGCGTGCTCGTCCCACGCAAGGTCAAGCACCGCAAGCAGCACCACCCGAAGCGCACCGGCGCCGCCAAGGGCGGCACGAAGGTGACCTTCGGTGAGTACGGCATCCAGGCGCTTGAACCCGCCTACGTGACCAACCGGCAGATCGAGTCCGCTCGTATCGCCATCACCCGGCACATCAAGCGTGGCGGCAAGGTGTGGATCAACATCTTCCCGGACCGTCCGTTGACCAAGAAGCCGGCCGAAACCCGGATGGGTTCCGGTAAGGGCTCGCCCGAGTGGTGGGTGGCCAACGTCAAGCCGGGCCGCGTGATGTTCGAGATGAGCTTCCCGAACGAGCAGACGGCCCGTGAGGCGCTGCGCCGCGCGATCCACAAGCTGCCCATGAAGTGCCGAATCGTGACCCGTGAAGGTGGTGAGTTCTGATGGCCAAGGCCGGCACCGCTCCATCGGAGTTTCGTGAGCTCACCAACGAAGAGCTCGTGCTGCGGCTGAAGGAGGCGAAGGAGGAGCTGTTCAACCTCCGCTTCCAGATGGCGACCGGGCAACTGGACAACAACCGGCGCCTGCGCACGGTCAAGGCGGACATCGCGCGCGTCTACACGGTCATGCGTGAGCGTGAGCTCGGCCTGTCGGTGGCGCCCGATGGAGAGGAGGGCGCAGCATGAGCGAAAGTGTGGAGCTCACGGCGCAGAAGGCGGAGTCGGGCCGTAACTACCGCAAGGTCCGCGAGGGTTACGTCGTGTCCGACAAGATGGACAAGACGATCGTGGTCCAGCTCGAGGACCGCAAGAAGCACCCCAAGTATCCGAAGGTCGTGCGGACCACCAGCAAGGTGAAGGCGCACGACGAGGAGAACGTCGCCGGTGAAGGCGACCGCGTGCTTCTCATGGAGACCCGCCCGCTGTCGGCCACCAAGCGGTGGCGGCTCGTGCGCGTCGTGGAGAAGGCCAAGTAATCATCAGGGAGTTCCCCTGGTTCAGGGGTTCATCCCGTCCGTTCCGCCAGGCTGGGGCGACCCAGAACCGGCGAGACATACAGGAGTTGACGTGATCCAGCAGGAGTCGCGGCTGCGAGTCGCCGACAACACGGGTGCCAAGGAGATCCTCTGCATCCGGGTGCTCGGTGGGTCGGGGCGGCGCTACGCCGGTATCGGCGACATCATCGTCGCCACCGTGAAGGACGCCATCCCGGCCGCCGGGGTGAAGAAGGGCGACGTGGTCAAGGCCGTCGTCGTCCGCACGACGAAGGAGCGGCGTCGCCCGGACGGCTCCTACATCCGGTTCGACGAGAACGCCGCGGTACTGATCAAGAACGACAACGAACCGCGCGGGACCCGCATCTTCGGCCCGGTCGGTCGCGAACTGCGCGACCGGAAGTTCATGAAGATCATCTCCCTCGCGCCGGAGGTGCTCTGAGATGAAGGTGAAGAAGGGCGACACGGTCGTCGTCATCTCGGGCAAGGACAAGGGTGCCAAGGGCAAGGTCATCCAGGCCTACCCCGACCGGCAGCGCGTTCTGGTGGAGGGCGTGAACCGGATCAAGAAGCACACCCGGATCACGCAGACCCAGCGCGGCGCGCAGTCCGGCGGCATCATCACCCAGGAGGCGCCGATCCACGTGTCCAACGTGATGGTCGTGGACTCCGACGGCAAGCCGACCCGGGTGGGCTACCGCATCGGCGAGGACGGCAAGAAGGTCCGTATCTCGCGCAGGAACGGCAAGGACATCTGATGACGACCGCAGAGAAGACCTACCCGGACCCACGGTTGAAGCTCCGCTACCGCGAGAACATCAAGGGCGAGCTCCAGAGCGAGTTCGGTTACCCCAACGTGCACCAGATCCCCGGTGTGGTGAAGGTCGTCGTCAACATGGGTGTCGGCGACGCCGCCCGCGACAGCAAGCTGATCGAGGGCGCGATCCGCGACCTGTCCCTGATCACCGGGCAGAAGCCCGAGGTGCGCCGGGCGCGTAAGTCGATCGCGCAGTTCAAGCTGCGCGAAGGCCAGCCCATCGGCGCGCGGGCGACCCTGCGCGGTGACCGGATGTGGGAGTTCCTGGACCGGCTGCTGACCATCGCGCTGCCGCGTATCCGTGACTTCCGCGGGTTGTCGCCGAAGCAGTTCGACGGCAAGGGCAACTACACGTTCGGGCTGACCGAGCAGGTCATGTTCGCCGAGATCAACCCGGACAACATCGACCGCTCGCGCGGCATGGACATCACCGTTGTCACCACCGCGACCAATGACGACGAGGGCCGCGCGCTGCTCCGCAAGCTCGGCTTCCCGTTCAAGGAGAACTGATGGCCAAGAAGGCTCTGATCGCCAAGGCGGCCCGCAAGCCGAAGTTCAAGGTGCGCGCGTACACCCGGTGCAACCGGTGCGGCCGGCCGCACTCGGTGTTCCGCAAGTTCGGACTCTGCCGGGTGTGCCTCCGTGAGATGGCGCACCGGGGCGAACTGCCCGGCGTCAGCAAGTCCAGCTGGTAATCCCCTTCCGTGGCGCGGTGTCGTGCCACGGAAGAGGCCGAATCCCACTTCGCCACAGGCCCGCTGCCGCAGCGGGAACCAGGCGAGAAAGGTTGACAGGTCACCATGACGATGACCGACCCGATCGCAGACTTCTTGACCCGTCTGCGCAACGCCAACTCGGCGTACCACGACGAGGTCGTGCTGCCTCACTCCAAGCTCAAGCAGAACATCGCGGAGATCCTCAAGCGTGAGGGCTACATCGCGACCTACCGTTCCGAGCCGGGCGAGAAGCACAAGAACCTGATCGTCGAGCTGAAGTACGGCCGCAACCGCGAGCGCAGCATCGCCGGGCTTCGCCGGGTGTCCAAGCCCGGCCTGCGGGTCTACGCGAAGTCGACCGAGCTCCCCAGTGTCCTGGGCGGGCTGGGGATCGCGATCATCTCCACGTCCTCCGGTCTGCAGACCGACCGGCAGGCCAAGCGCAACGGAGTGGGCGGGGAAGTCCTCGCCTACGTCTGGTAAGGGAAGGGAGCGTAGGCATGTCACGTATCGGAAAGCTGCCGGTCCCCGTCCCTTCCGGGGTCGAGGTGAGCATCGACGGTCAGCGCATCGAGGTGAAGGGCCCGAAGGGCACGCTGTCGCACACCATCGCCGAGCCGATCACGGTGGAGCGCGACGAGAACGGCACGCTCCAGGTCAAGCGGCCCGATGACGAGCGCACCAGCAAGGCCCTGCACGGCCTGACCCGTACGCTGGTGAACAACCTGGTGGTCGGGGTGACCGACGGATACGAGAAGAAGCTCGAGATCCACGGCGTCGGTTACCGCGTGCAGGCCAAGGGCAAGGACCTCGAGTTCGCCCTCGGCTACAGCCACCCGGTGCTGATCGAGGCGCCGGAGGGCATCACCTTCAAGGTGGAGACCCCGACCCGGTTCTCGGTGTCCGGCATCGACAAGCAGAAGGTCGGCCAGACGGCCGCGGTGATCCGCCGGCTGCGCCGTCCCGACCCGTACAAGGGCAAGGGACTGCGCTACGAGGGTGAGCGCATCCGTCGCAAGGTCGGAAAGACGGGTAAGTGATCATGAGCGAAACGCAGGGTACGGCGACGAAGAAGCGGAAGCCGGTCGGCAAGGACGTTTCGACGCGGCGCCGGGTAGCGAAGGCGCGCCGTCACTTCCGGCTTCGCAAGAAGGTCAGCGGCACCGAGGCTCGTCCCCGGCTGTCGGTCAAGCGTTCCTCGCGGCACCTCTACGTCCAGCTGATCGACGACCTCACCGGTCACACGGTGGCGGCGGCGTCGACCATGGAGCCGGACGTGCGCGCGCTGGAGGGCGACAAGAAGGCCCGCTCCGCCAGGGTGGGCGAACTCCTGGCCGCCCGCGCGAAGAACGCGGGCATCACGAGCGTGGTGTTCGACCGGGGTGGCAGCGACTACCATGGCCGCATCGCCGCGCTGGCCGACGCCGCGCGTGAGGCGGGGTTGGAGTTCTGATGGGTATGTCGACAGCCGGCGCAACCACCTGGTCGTGCCAAGGGGCGGCGCTCAGGCCGGCCACGGAGCGCGCTTTCGCCGAAGGCGTACGAATGCGGAGCCGGGCCGGAGGTCCGTCTACGCATTCGTGCTCGAGCGCAAAATCGCCAAAAAACACAGGAAGGAACGCCTGATGCCGGGACGTACACGGCAATTCGGCGGCGGACAGGGCGGTCAGGGCGGCCAGGGCGGTAACGACCGCGGCGACCGTCGCGACCGCAGGGACCGCCGCGACAGTGGCCGTGGCGGGGCCGGCCAGGACAAGACCCCGCACCTCGAGCGCGTGGTGGCGATCAACCGCGTGGCCAAGGTGGTCAAGGGTGGTCGTCGGTTCAGCTTCACCGCGCTGGTCGTCGTCGGTGACGGCGACGGTCAGGTCGGCGTCGGCTACGGCAAGGCCAAAGAGGTGCCCGCGGCCATCGCCAAGGGCGTCGAGGAAGCGAAGAAGAACTTCTTCCGCGTGCCTCGCATCGCCGGCACCATTCCGCACCCCATCCAGGGCAGGGACGCCGCCGGTGAGGTCCTGCTCCGTCCGGCCAGCGCCGGTACCGGTGTGATCGCCGGTGGCCCGGTGCGCGCGGTGCTGGAGTGCGCGGGCGTGCACGACGTGCTGTCCAAGTCTCTGGGCAGCGACAACGCGATCAACATCGTGCACGCGACCGTGGCCGCTCTCAAGGGCCTGCAGCGTCCGGAAGAGGTGGCGGCCCGTCGCGGTCTGCCGCTGGAGGACGTCGCGCCGGCCCGGATGCTGCGTCAGCGTGCGGGACAGGGGGTCTGACATGGCTCAGCTCAAGGTCACCCAGGTGCGCAGCAAGATCGGCACCAAGCAGAATCACCGGGACACCCTGCGGACCCTCGGGCTGCGTAAGATCCGCCAGTCCGTGGTACGCGAGGACACCCCGGTGGTGCGGGGCCTCATCCACACGGTCCGCCACCTGGTGGAAGTCGAGGAGGTCAGCCAATGACGGCCATCAAGATCCACCACCTGCGGCCCGCGCCGGGCTCGAAGACCGAGAAGACCCGGGTCGGTCGTGGTGAGGGTTCCAAGGGCAAGACCGCCGGTCGCGGTACGAAGGGCACCAAGGCACGGAAGAACGTGCCCGCTGCCTTCGAGGGTGGGCAGATGCCCCTCCACATGCGGCTGCCGAAGCTGCGTGGTTTCAAGAACCGCTTCCGCGTCGAGTACCAGCCGGTGAACGTGGGCGACATCGCCCGGGTGTTCGCCGACGGTGGTCAGGTCTCCAAGGAGGACCTGGCCGCGCGTGGGCTGGTGCGTAAGGGCAAGCTCGTCAAGGTCCTCGGCAACGGCGACGTCAACGGCGTCAAGCTGGACGTCACCGCCGACGCCTTCTCCAACTCCGCGAAGGAGAAGCTGGAGGCGGCGGGCGGCTCCGTCACCGTTCCCTAGGCACTGACGCAGACACCGCGGCCCGCCCGGCCTCGCCGGGCGGGCCGCGGTACATCCACCCCCTGGTCGGGCCCTTGCCGCCGCCTGGTTGTGGCGGCCTCACACCGTGCTGTTAAAGTCGGCAAAACGCTGCGGGACCAGTGTGCCCCGAAGCGTTCCTGGCTTGCCCGCCAGACACAGTGTTCCCGCCGGCCTCGCGCCGGCCAATCCGATCGCCGGCGACAAGCGCCGGCGACGCCGAGGAGGTCCCCCGCGTGCTCAGCGCCTTCCGCTCGGCTTTCGCCACGCCGGACCTGCGTAAGAAGATCCTGTTCACGCTGATGATCGTGGCCGTGTACCGGATCGGTGCGGTCACGCCGGCGCCCGGGGTGTCCTATCCCAACGTGCAGGCATGTAGTGCGCAGGCCGACCAGACGGGTGTCTACTCCCTGCTGAACCTGTTCAGCGGTGGTGCGCTCCTGCAGCTTTCGGTCTTTTCGACCGGCATCATGCCCTACATCACGGCGAGCATCATCATCCAGTTGCTGACCGTGGTGATTCCCCGGTTCGAGGAGCTGAAGAAGGAAGGCCAGTCGGGTCAGAACAAACTGACCCAGTACACCCGGTATCTGACGATCGCGCTGGCGATCCTGCAGGCGACCGGCGTGGTCGCGCTGGCCGATCGCGGAACGCTGTTCCAGGGCTGCTCCCAGTCGGTCATCCCGGACAACAGCATCTGGGCGCTGTCCATCATCGTGATCACGATGACCGCGGGCACCGCGGTGATGATGTGGCTGGGCGAGCTGATCACCGAGCGCGGCGTCGGCAACGGCATGTCCGTGCTGATCTTCCTCAACATCGCCGCCCGCATCCCGGCGGAGGGCTCCTACATCCTCAGCGGCCAGGGTGGCCTCGTGTTCGCCCTGGTGTGCGTGCTGGGTCTGGCGATCATCGCCAGCGTGATCTTCGTCGAGCAGGGCCAGCGCCGGATCCCCGTGCAGTACGCCAAGCGCATGATCGGCAGGCGGATGTACGGCGGGACCTCGACCTACCTGCCCATCAAGGTCAACCAGGCCGGTGTCATCCCGGTCATCTTCGCGTCGTCCCTGCTGTACCTGCCCCAGCTGATCAGTCAGCTCGTCGGCGGTTCCAACAGTTCGGCGGGGTGGTACGTCTTCCTGCAGAACTACGTGATCAACCAGAGCAACTCGGTACACATCCTGCTGTACTTCGCGCTGATCATCTTCTTCACGTACTTCTACATCACGATCACGTTCAACGTGGACGAGCGTGCCGAGGAGATGAAGAAGTTCGGTGGCTTCATTCCCGGTATCCGGCCTGGCCGGCCCACGGCGGAATACCTGAGCTTCGTGCTCGGCCGGATCACCCTTCCGGGTTCGCTGTACCTGGGCATCATCGCGATTTTGCCGAACTTCTTCCTGTCGATCACCCAGCAGGGGAACAACCAGAGCTTCCCGTTCGGCGGCACTCAGGTGCTGATCATGGTCGGCGTCGCACTGGACACCGTGAAGCAGATCGAAAGCCAGCTCATGCAGCGCAACTACGAAGGGTTCCTCCGATGACGCGCCTGGTTCTTGTCGGCCCGCCCGGAGCGGGGAAAGGCACCCAGGCGCTGGAGCTGTCGCGGAAACTGTCCGTGCCGCACATCTCCACCGGTGACCTCTTCCGTGCCCATGTCGCGCAGCGGACGCCGCTCGGTGAGGAGGCCAAGCGCTACCTCGACTCGGGTGACCTGGTGCCGGACACGGTGACCAACGAGATGGTCCGCGAGCGTCTGGCCGAGTCCGATGTGGAGCCGGGATTCCTGCTCGACGGCTTTCCCCGCAACACCAAGCAGGCCGAGGTGCTCGACCAGATCCTCGCCGAGCACGGCGTCGCCCTCGACGCGGTGATCCAGCTCGCGGTGCCCGAGGACGTCGTGGTGGGCAGGCTGCTGTCGCGAGGCCGTTCGGATGACACCGAGGAGGTCATCCGGCGCCGCCAGCAGGTGTACATGTCCGAGACAGCCCCGTTGCTCGAGTACTACTCGAGCATCCTGGTCACGGTCGACGGCGTCGGTGAGGTCGACGACGTGTCCTCGCGGGTCCTGACCGCGCTGCACCAACGCGCGTGAGCCGCCGGTGCTGAGGTTCTTTCGCCGCCATCGCCCGATCGAAGTCAAGTCGCGGGGCGAGGTCGAAGCCATGCGCGCCGCCGGCTTGGTCGTGGCCGAGGCGCTGGCGCTGATCGAGAAGGCGGTGAAGCCGGGCATCAGCACGGCCGAACTGGACGAACTGGCCGAGCAGACGATCCGGGACGCGGGGGCGGTGCCCTCGTTCAAGGGCTATCACGGGTTCCCGGCCTCGATCTGCGCGTCGGTCAACGAGCAGATCGTGCACGGCATTCCGGCCCGGGAAACGGTGCTCGCCGAGGGCGACCTGATCTCCGTGGACTGCGGGGCGATTCTGGACGGCTGGCACGGTGACGCCGCCGTGACACTGGCGGTCGGCGCCGTTTCCGCCGAGGACCAGGACTTGTCCCGGGCCACCGAGGCCGCGATGTGGGCCGGGGTTCGTGCCGCCGTGCCCGGCGCGCGACTGAGTGACATCTCGCACGCGGTGCAGACGGCCGCCGAGCGTGCCGGCGCCTACGGCCAGGTGGCCGAGTACGGCGGGCACGGCATCGGGCGGGAAATGCACATGGATCCGTTCCTGCCGAACGCGGGCAAGCCGGGCCGCGGCCCGTTGCTGCAGGTCGGCGCGACACTGGCGATCGAGCCCATGCTCACGCGGGGCAGTGGCCGGACGGTCGAACTGGACGACGGGTGGACGGTGGTCAGCGCCGACGGCTCACGCGCCGCACACTGGGAGCACACGGTCGCGGTCACCGCGGACGGTCCCTGGGTGCTTACGCAGCGCGACAGCTGACCCACTCTTGACCGCGTCCTCAAGCGCGGCAGTGTAGAACGGATCACCCCCGGTCGCGGGGTGCGACACGGCGTGCGTACACTATTAAGTCGGCGTACTCATCACGCCGAGTCCAGCGCGCTCGTGAATTCTCGCGTCTTTGGAGTCGGGGTGACGCGTGTGCGCCGAACCCTGGAAGAAGACAAGCGTGCTCAACCCCATCACGAAACGCGGAGGACATGGCTAAGAAGGACGGGGCCATCGAGGTCGAGGGTCGCGTGGTCGAGCCACTCCCCAACGCGATGTTTCGAGTCGAGTTGGAGAACGGCCACAAGGTCCTGGCGCACATCAGCGGCAAGATGCGGCAGCACTACATCCGTATCTTGCCGGAGGACCGGGTCGTCGTGGAGCTGTCGCCCTACGACTTGTCCCGTGGCCGGATCGTCTACCGCTACAAGTGACGACGGTGGAGCACCGATGCGGATTCGCGGGGCGGCTCACGAGTCGCCGTTGCGCCGCCGACCTGACGCGACGGGGCCTGTCCCCTCGCACGTAGAATGGCTGGTGGGCGGAGGTGGCGTGCTGGTTCGCGCGCGAGTCCGCCGAGAAAGAGAAAGCAGGAGACGTGAAGGTTCAGCCTAGCGTCAAGAAGATCTGCGACAAGTGCAAGGTGATCCGCCGTCACGGCCGGATCATGGTGATCTGCGAGAACCTGCGGCACAAGCAGCGTCAGGGCTGATCACCGCCGCCGGCGGAGCTGATTGACGTTCAAGAACAGCTCTCCCCGCACCTGCCGGACTTTGGCTCCGGCTCACCCCTGGACTCCAGGCCAGGGCCGGGACGTCCGTTCGCGCAAGCGGCGGGCCACGACAGCGAGTCGGTCCCGGAACCGGGCGGGGAGCACACCTGGAGCGAAGAAAACGAGAAGGAGCAGTAGCCGACATGGCACGACTCGCCGGCGTCGATCTTCCCCGCGAGAAGCGGTTGGAGATCGCGCTGACCTACATCTACGGCATCGGCCGTACCCGTTCGCAGGAGACCATCGCCGCGACGGCGCTGAACCCGGACACCCGGGTCAGGGACCTGAGCGACGACGACCTCGTCAAGCTGCGTGACTACATCGAAGAGAACTTCAAGGTCGAGGGTGACCTCCGTCGCGAGGTGAACGCCGACATCCGGCGCAAGATCGAGATCGGCTGTTACGAGGGTCTTCGCTGGCGTCGCGGGCTTCCCGTGCGTGGTCAGCGGACCAAGACCAACGCCCGTACCCGCAAGGGGCCGAAGAAGACGGTCGCCGGCAAGAAGAAGGCTGGCAAGAAGTGAGCGTTCAGGGCAAGAAGGTCGTCTCGATGGGCGGCCAGCGTCTGTCCCGCAATTCGTGCGTATCGCCGAAGGCGCTCTATGCCCGGCCGATGGCGCTTCGCCAGCTGTACACCGACGCCGGTTCGCTGATCCGGCGCGGCCAGCAGGAAGCGCGGAACGCTTCGGCGGCCACTCGCGAAAACGACCCGCGCTAACGAGGAGAATCACCCGCACATGCCACCCAAGTCACGCACCGCCGGGACCAAGAAGGTCCGGCGGAAGGAAAAGAAGAACGTGGCCCACGGCCACGCGCACATCAAGAGCACGTTCAACAACACCATCGTGTCGATCACCGACCCCACCGGCGCGGTGATCTCGTGGGCCTCCTCCGGTCACGTCGGGTTCAAGGGCTCGCGCAAGTCCACCCCGTTCGCCGCCCAGATGGCCGCGGAAAACGCCGCCCGTAAGGCCGCCGAGCACGGGATGAAGAAGGTCGACGTGTTCGTCAAGGGACCGGGTTCCGGTCGCGAGACGGCGATCCGTTCGCTGCAGGCCGCCGGTCTCGAGGTCGGCACGATCCAGGACGTGACCCCGCAGCCGCACAACGGCTGCCGCCCGCCCAAGCGGCGCCGGGTCTGAGGCACGGGGAGGAGTAAGAAGACATGGCTCGTTACACCGGCCCCGCGACCCGTATCTCGCGGCGTCTCAAGGTTGACCTCATCGGCGGCGACCAGGCTTTCGAGCGCCGTCCGTACCCGCCCGGCCAGCACGGCCGCGGCCGGGTCAAGGAAAGCGAGTACCTGCTTCAGCTGCAGGAGAAGCAGAAGGCTCGCCACACCTACGGCATCCTCGAGCGGCAGTTCAGCCGTTACTACAAGGAAGCGGCGCGGCGCACCGGCAAGACCGGTGAGAACCTGCTGCAGATCCTGGAGTCCCGGCTGGACAACGTGATCTACCGGGCCGGGATCGCCCGCACCCGCCGCCAGGCTCGCCAGCTGGTCAGCCACGGTCACTTCCTGGTCAACGGCGTGAAGGTGAACATCCCCAGCTACCAGGTGGAGAAGTGGGACATCATCGACGTCCGCCCCAAGTCGATGTCGATGCTGCCCTTCGTCGCCGCGAAGGAGTCCTACGGTGACCGGCCGGTCCCCGCGTGGCTCCAGGTCGTTCCGTCCAACCTCCGGGTCCTCGTGCACCAGCTTCCGGAGCGGGCGCAGATCGAGGTTCCGGTGCAGGAACAGCTGATCGTCGAGTTCTACTCGAAGTGAGCTGTGTTCATTGAGAACGTGTGCGAGTGGACAGGCCGTGACCTGGTCTTGCCGGTGCCGGTGAGCTCCGGGGACGCCCTGCCTCCTCGCCCACGTGAACAAGGTGGGGGCGTGCCGGATGCGCGCCCCCGCTTCGCCACACCTTTCGGCGTCATATGGCGGGCGCCGGCAGGAAAGGAAGAAAGAAAGTGCTGATTTCCCAGCGACCGGCCCTCGGCGAGGAGCCGATCAACGAAACCCGGTCCCGGTTCACCATCGAGCCGCTCGAGCCCGGCTTCGGCTACACGCTCGGCAACTCGCTGCGGCGGACCCTGCTGTCGTCCATTCCGGGCGCGGCCGTGACCAGCATCCGCATCGACGGTGTGCTGCACGAGTTCACCACGGTGCCCGGGGTGAAGGAAGACGTCACCGACATCATCCTGAACCTCAAGGAACTGGTCGTGTCCTCCGAGGAGGACGAGCCGGTCACCATGTACCTGCGCAAGCAGGGCCCGGGTGAGGTCACCGCCGCGGACATCGTGCCGCCGGCCGGGGTCACCGTGCACAACCAGGACCTCCACATCGCTTCGCTGAACGGCAAGGGCAAGCTGGAGATCGAGCTGGTCGTCGAGCGTGGCCGTGGCTACGTGCCCGCGCTGCAGAACAAGCAGGCGGGTGCCGAGATCGGCCGCATCCCGGTGGACTCGATCTACTCGCCGGTGCTCAAGGTCACCTACAAGGTCGAGGCGACTCGTGTCGAGCAGCGCACCGACTTCGACAAGCTGATCCTGGACGTCGAAACCAAGCCGTCGATCACGCCGCGGGACGCGGTCGCGTCGGCCGGTAAGACGCTGGTGGAGCTGTTCGGTCTCGCCCGCGAGCTGAACGTCGACGCCGAGGGCATCGAGATCGGCCCGTCGCCGCAGGAGGCGGACACCATCGCCGCCTACGCGATGCCGATCGAGGACCTGGACCTCACCGTCCGGTCCTACAACTGCCTCAAGCGCGAGGGCATCCACACGGTCGGCGAACTGGTCTCGCGCAGCGAGGCCGACCTGCTCGACATCCGGAATTTCGGTGCGAAGTCGATCGACGAGGTGAAGTTGAAGCTCGTCGGCCTCGGCCTCGCGCTGAAGGACAGCCCGCCCGGGTTCGACCCGACCGCGGCCGCTGTCAGCTACGAGGGCGAGGGCTGGTCCGAAGGCGTCGACAGCATTTCGGAGAACAGCCACGACGACGGCCAGGACTACGCGGAGACCGAGCAGCTGTAGCGCGCTGAGACCGCCTGCGAATCGGAGGACGGCATGCCCGGCGGTCACCGGGCATGTCCCTTCCGGCGATGGGGCCGGCGCGCGGATCGCAATCACGAGGAGAGACAATGCCCACCCCCACGAAGGGCCCCCGGCTCGGTGGCTCGCCGGCCCATGAGCGGCTGATCCTGGCGAACCTCGCCACGTCGCTGTTCGAGCACGGGAAGGTCACCACCACCGAGGCCAAGGCCCGCCGCGTGCGCCCGCTCGCCGAAAAGCTGATCACCAAGGCGAAGCGCGGAGACCTGCACAACCGGCGCCAGATCCAGCGGGTCATCCGCGACAAGGATGTGGTCCACAAGCTCATCGCGGAGATCGGCCCGCACTTCGAGCAGCGGCCCGGTGGCTACACCCGGATCACCAAGACGTTGCCGCGCAAGGGGGACAACGCCCCCATGGCGGTCATCGAACTGGTGTCCGAGCAGACCGTGACCCAGGAGGCCGAGAAGGCTCGCGGGACGAAGTTCGCCAAGGACCAGGCTCCGGAAGCCACCGCGGAGGAGACCACCACCGCGGCGGCCGAGACGGACCAGGACGCCGAGGCTCCCGAGTCCGCGACCGCCGAGGCAGCCGCGGAGCCCGCCGAGGGTGCCGAGGGCGACACCGAGGCCAAGGCCAAGACGGAAGAGTCCTGATTGGACAGTTCGTCCGACGAGCCCGCCGCACCCTCCCGGGGCGGCGGGCTCGTTCGTCTGCGCCTTGACGTGAGCTACGACGGCACGGATTTTTCCGGCTGGGCGCGCCAGCCAGGCCGTCGCACGGTGCAGGGGCTGCTCGAGGACGCTCTGGCCAAGCAGCCGCCCGGTGTTTCGGTGCCGCGCTCGGTCGTCGTGGCCGGCCGCACCGACGCCGGTGTGCACGCGGTCGGGCAGGTGGTGCACGTCGACGTCGTGGTGGACGAGCACGGGGTGCCGGACCTTCCTCGCCTGTGCCGCCGGTGGAACCGTTACCTGCCACCGGATGTCCGTGTGCTGGGAGCCCGCGTCGCACCGCCCGGCTTCGACGCGCGTTTCTCGGCGATCCGGCGGCACTACCGGTATCGCGTCTCGGATGCGGACTGGGGTGTGGATCCCTTGCTGCGCCGGGACACCCTGGCGTGGGGGCGGCCGCTGTCGATCGAGGCGATGAACGAGGCGTCCGCGAATCTGTTGGGGCTCAACGACTTCGCGGCCTTCTGCAAGCGCCGGGAAGGTGGTACGACGATCCGCGAACTGCAGCGGTTCGCCTGGGCCCGTCGTGACACCCACCTGATCGAAGCGACCGTGTCCGCGGACGCGTTCTGCCATTCCATGGTCCGCAGCCTGGTCGGCGCGATGCTCCAGGTCGGTGACGGACGGCGGGAGGTGGGGTGGCCGGCCGTGTTGTTGAGCTCAGGCGTCCGGCACAGCCATGTGGCTCCGCCTCACGCCCTGACTCTGGTGGCCGTCGACTATCCGCCGGACGACCAGCTCTCCGCCCGCGCCGACCAGACCCGCGCGCTGCGCTCCTCGTAGGAAGTGGAGCAAGGAGCGTTTACTACGAATCATCCGCTCCTTCCTCCACAACGAATCCTTGAGTTGTCCACAGGGTTGGCGGGTTATCCACAAAATATCCCCCGGTTGTCCCCAGGGTGTGTTCAGTCGCCGCGGCGGACCGGACCCAGCAGTTGCTGTTCCTTCGGCGTCGTGACCAGTCGCAGCGGCCGCCAGAGATTCTGGCCCAGCGCCACCACCTGGTCGTCCTTGAGCGTGGTGAGCTGACGCATCATCTGGGGCGGTAGCCGCCAGATGCGCGCCGCCAGTTCGGCCTGACCGACGGGCAGTCGCTGCATCAGGACGATGTCCGCGGCGTTGGCCACCGTGCTCGCCTGGGGATGCAGGTACGGCAGCACGTAGACGGTGGTCTGCCAGGGCGACCGCGGCGGGAACAGGTCCTGCGGGGTCGGCCCGCCGTCGGTGACGACGAGCAGCGGCGCGTCTTCCGAAGGCCGGGGCAACTCGACCGGGGAGAGGCGCCGGATCTGCACGAGGGGGGAAGGTCGCCCGTTCGGCTGGTTCCCGGCCGAGGTGGGGAGCACCTGCCAGGCCGCGGGCCGTCCCGTCGCGATCACCACCCAGGCGCCGACGGCCATCGCGCGCAGCGCCACCTGCCGGGCCAGGTAAAGACCCCCGACCAGCACGATCCTGGTCGGCGCCGAGCGCAGCGCGGAGATCGTCAGTGCCTCGCCCTGCAGGCCCGAACCGACCACGATGCCTCCGCGGTCTCCGGACGGGCTGATCGCGTCGAGCAGTACCGGGTCGACCGCGAACTCCGGTGCGACACCGTTGTTCCGTCCCGGATCGCGTAAGCGCAGACTCATGCGGTGCCTCCGATCGGCATGGTCGCGGCCAGGCCTTCCACCTGCAGGCCCCGCAAGGGAGTGAGCGACACACCGACACGGTCGGCGAGCGTGTTGAGCCTGCCGTCGGCGGTGTCCAGTTCGCGGCGGTTGCGCGCGCTCAACCGCACGACGCCGCGAAGCCCCACCTGGCCCTCGTCGTCGGACGGGGAAATCGACATGGCGACCGTGGCCGACAGGGCTCGGACGCTCGTCAGCGCGTTGAGGGTGTTGGCGATCTTGCCCTTCGGCCATGAGGTGATGGCGTAACTGGCGTGCCCGATGCCGGCCGCGGTCACGCTCGTCCAGTGCTCCTTCATGGCGACCCGCGCGGAATTGCCGGTCACCGCGGACAGTTCGGCCGCGGAGATGCCCGCGCGCAGCACTTCTTCCGGATCGAGCGGCCTGGTGGGCACGCCACGGGACTCCAGCGCGTTGCGGACTCGCGACAGCGCCCCGATCAACGCCCGGTGCGCTCCCACGACACCACCACCGCGTTCCCGGATGGCGGCCGGGCAACGGCGGGGGTCGAGCCGGACCGCCACCCACGTCGTGCGCCGGGCCGCGGCCGGCAGGGGGCCGAGCACCTCCATGTAGGAGCTCAGCGCGGGCGATTCCGACGGCAGTGCGGCACTGCCGGGGTAGGTGTGCCAGATCATCTGGATCGAGTCGAGGACCACGCCCCGGTCTTCCAGGCACGGTGCCAGCGACGACAGCGGAAGGCTGGGTGCGCCGCCTGCCTGGGTGATCAGCGCGGGCATCGGTTCCACGAGGAGCACGGCGGTCCAGGTGCCTTCGTGCCAGGCAAGGCCGACGCGCTCACGTTCGTGGTCGATCCCGTGCGCCACCACGAGATCCGGGACGACCAGCCGCAGCAGGCTGACGCGGACGTCCTCGGGCCCGGTCACGGTGTCCTTCTCCGCGGCGACGGGGTCGGTGGTCGGAGGAGGCGGCTTGACCACTCGGTCGTGCGTGCGGAACGAGTAGCGCAGGGTGAGACGGACCCACTGGGTGAACCACTGCCCGCGCCAGCGCAGAATCGCGATGATCAGCGCGACGGCGAGCACGCCGGTGCCGACGTAGAGCAGGCGCGTGTTGATCGCGAGCAGGATCAGACCGATCGCGAACCCGACCTCCAGCACGACCACGTTGCCCACCGGCAGCGGGCCGAGGGTCGCGCCGAGGGCCCGGCGCCGGGCCGGGGGAGCGACGGGCGTCGGCGCGGAACCCGAGGGCTGGGAACCGGAAGGACGTCCGGTGCCGCCAGGGCCACCCGGACCTCCTGGGCCCCCGGGACCTCCGGGCCCCCCAGGACCTCCAGGCCCACCGGGACCTCCCGGACCGCCGGGGCCACGCGGACCAGCAGGTCCGCCGGGACCTCCTGGCCTGCCTTGATGCGGCGGCGGACCACCCGGTCGTCCCCGGGGCGGCGGCGGTCCCGACGGGCCGCCCGGACGTGGAGGAGTGGTGACCGACATCCGCGCGTTCTCTTCCCCTCGTGCGTAGTGCCTACCGGAGCGCGATCGGCGGCGGGCGGAGTTTGGGAGAAACCCCCACTCGCGCCCTTCCCGTACCGCTATCCTGCGAAACCGTACCGCGACTCGGGGAGCTGTAGGTCGAGAATGCCGTCAACACCGACAACAAAGTCTCAGGTCCAGGCATACCGGTTCGTGCTGCGGCGGATGCAGTCGGCGCTCGTCCGGCGCGACTCCGTGATGCTGCACGATCCCATGCGCAGCCACGGGCGGGCCACCGTCGTCGGGTTTCTGCTCGGCCTGCTGGGGATGGTCGGATTCGTGGTGTTCGGGCTGCTCAGCCCCTCGCCGTCGGTTCCCGACGCGCCGGGGATCGTGATCGGCAGGACCTCCGGTCAGATCTACGTGGTCTCCGGCCCCCAGAAGACGCTGACCCCGACGTTCAACCTCGCCTCCGCGCGGCTTTTGCTGATGTCCCAGCAGCAGGGCGGCAACGCGCAGGTCGCCGATCCCACCGTGGTGCCCGACGAGTCGTTGAAGGACCTGCCACGCGGAAGGCGTACCGGCCTCGTCGACGGTCCCCAGTTGCTGCCCAGCGCGAGCCAGCGGATCGGGGACAACTGGGCGGTCTGCGACAAGATCGTGATCAACTACCGCCTGCCCGAACAGGTGAGACTGCCGCAGTCCACCCGGGAGACCTCGGTCTTCGCCGGAGTGCCGGAGCTGGGCACCGAACTCGCGCCGGATCAGGCCATCCTGGCACAGGCGGAAAACGACAAGTTCTACCTGATCTACCGGTTACCCAGTAATCCCAACGATCCTTCCGCGAACAACACGGTGCGTGCCGAGGTCGACCCGGCCGACAAGGCCGTCGCGAACGCGTTCAAGCTCAACGGCCCGATTCCACGCCACGTCTCCATCGGTCTCCTCAACGCCATTCCCCAGGTGCGGCCGCTGACCGTGCCGTCGATCCCGAACAAGGGCGGCACGGCGAACTTCGCGGCGCTGCGGGCGCAAGGGCTCACCAACGGGAGCGTGTTCGCCGTCCCGACCACGAGCGGCCTCGAGACCTATGTTCTGCTGCCCGGCGGTATCCAGAGGGTTTCGCAACCGGTGGGTGACATGCTGCTGGCGCAGTCGGGGGTGGTCACGCCGCCGCTGGTCGCTCTGGAAGGGATCAACGACATCCGCCAGATCCAGCCGACGAGCGCCGACGCGCTGCCGGTCACCACGATGCCCGCGGTGGTCCCCACACTCCTTGACGCGCAACGTTTCCCGACCGCGTGCCTGGGGTGGAGCCTGGTCGGCAACCGGCCGCACACCGCCTTGTACGTCGGTTCGGATCTGCCGACGCCCGCGGGCAAGAAACTCATCGACATCGGCAAGGCGGGCCCGAACGGGACCAAGATCGATCACTTCTACATGCCGACCGGGCGGGCCGCGGTGATCCAGTCCGCCACGTCCGAGGACACCTTCGGCAAGGGGCCGATCAGCCTGGTCAGCGACAACGGGCTGCGATACGGCATTCCGGACGTCACCACGGCGAAAGGCCTGGGCATCTACGATCCGTTGCCGCGACCGGCACCGGAATCGATCATCGGGTTGCTGCCGACGGGCGCGTCGCTGAACGTTGCCGACGCGCAGCGAAGCTATGACGACATCGAGGTCCGCCCGGGTACCGGTAGCTATCCGGGTCAGGCCGCTCCACCCTCGTCGTCCGGCGCGTCAAGCCCGCCTGGCTGAGAAGAGAAGGAAGGTGGCTTTACTACGGATCTTCCGTAGTAAAGCCACCTTCCTCGCAAACCGCGTCGTGCGGGGGCCTCAGGCCCGGCGGTTCCGGCGGATGGTCCGGACCACGAACATGGTGACCAGCAGGACGGCCAGACCGCCGCCCGTGCCGGCGAGCGCCACGATCATCGGCGCCCAATCCCGGGGAGTGGCGGGCGGCAGGCCCGAGGGCAACTGCTTCGGCGGCGGTGAGGAGAGACCTTCCTCGGCCGGCACGATCGCGGTCAGCGCGGCGATCGGATCGACGACCCCGTACCCGATGTACTGGTCGTGTCCGCCCGGCGCGCCCGGATGCTGCGCGGTCGCCTCGATCCGGCGCATCACCTGGCGCGCGTTGAGATTCGGGAACTGCGCACGCACCAGCGTGGCGAGCCCGGCCACGTACGGCGCGGCGAAACTGGTGCCCTGGATGCCTCCGGCCTTGCCACCCTCGACCACCTGGTTGGCCAACCCGGACGAGGACGGGTCGAGCGAAGTGATGTTCGTACCCGGCGCGGCCACGCTCACCCACGGTCCCCGCATGCTGAAATTCGCCACGGAGCCGTCCTCCTGGATAGCGGCGACGGAGAGGACGTCGTCGGAAAACCAGGGCGGGGTGACGATCGACTGGGGTGAGTCGGCGTCGGCCTGTTCGTTCTGCTTGCAGGCATCCGAAGTGTTGCCGGCCGCGGCCACGATGACGATGTTCTTCTCGACCGCGTAATGGATGGCGGCCTGCAAGGCCTTCTCCTGCGCGGAGATTCCGCCACCGGCGGTCCGGCAGTTGTCGATCGAAATATTGGCCACGCTGATGCCGCCGAGGTTGGCGGCGTGCACGATGGCTTGCGCCAGCGTCAGCAGGTTTCCCGCGCCGTCGCCCTGCTGGCGGCTGCCCTGCTTCACAGTGGACTGGTCGCCCACCGAGTAGTTCTGACTGGTCTGGCGGATGGACACGATCGTGGCGTCCGGTGCCACGCCCTTAAAGCCGATGTCGGTCGGGGTCGAGGCGGCGATGATGCCGGCCACCTCGGTGCCGTGCCCGTCACAGTCCTCGAGTCCGTTGTCCGGGTGGACGTAGTCGCCACCGCCTTGCACCTTCAGGTAGGGATGCCTGGCCACCCCGGTGTCGATGACGGCGACCTTCTTACCGGTCCCCATCCCGCCGGTACTGGCCTGAACCAGTTTCTGCGCCTGGTCGATCTGGAGGTAGTCCTGGCTCCACGGCCTGTCCCGGAGCACGCCGCTCAGTGTCTGATCGTGCGTGACGCACTCGGTCTTCTTCACATAAGGCTTGTCGGGTTGCCCCGAGTCGTTCGGCAGGTAGCTCATGTTGACCGCGGGAGGTGCCCATTTCGCGGTCGCGTCACCGGTCTGCGCGACGGCGGTGAGCGGGTTGGCCATACCCAGCGCCGCCGCGAGTGCCACCGCGGCCGCCCGGGTGGATGCGGTTGTCGTGCGCACGCGCGCCACTCCTCAGCTGCCGAAGGAAACGTGCCGCAGCGTGGTGTAAAGGTCCATGACGGCGAGGGCCAGGGGGAGCACCGTCGCGATGCAGACCGCCTCGAAGATTTCCACGGACCGGCGCAGCGGCGGCGAGAAGCGCTGGTTGGGGAAGACCACCCCGACCACCAGTCCGCCGGCGGCGACCAGCACCAGTACGCCGAACACCCACAGCAGACGGCCCATCGGGTGCTGGGAGAACAACCAGCTGAGGAGGATTCCGGCGGCCGAAACCATGCCGGTGGTCAGCAGGGCGACCGCCTGCGCGCCGTTGGCGTAGGAGCGGGCGCGCAGCAGCAACACGAGCGTCGCGACGACCGCGGTGATGATGCCGAACGCGCTGGGCGAAGTGGCCGTGACGATCGCCGCGACGGCGGTCGCGCCGCCGCAGCCGATCAGCAGGCCGGTCATGTAGTTGTGGGCGACCGCCGTGCGGTGCTCGATCGCGGTGTAGTCCGGGAAGGCGTCGTCTTCCTTGAGTTCCTCGGCCGTGCCCGGCACATGGGGCAGCGGCAGTTTCGCCAGCCAGATGGTGGCCCTGGGCAGGAACGAGATGGCGGCGAGCGAGACCGCCGCGGTGCCGGCGGCGATACCGGGCGCGGGGTGCGCGATGAGGGTCGCGACGGTGAACGCGAGGACCCCGATGACACCGGCGGTCGCGGCCGCGATGAACGTGGTGATACCGACGCCCATGATCATGATCGCCGCCGCCGCGACGATCACCACCAGACCGCTGCCCAGCAACAGGTTCGCCCGGATGGTCAGGCCCGGCACGCCGGAGAAACCGGCCACGAACGCGAACGGCAGCCCGCCCGCGGCGGCGATCACGACTCCGGTGGCTTCGGCCTGGTAGCCCTTGGCGAGGGTGGCGCCGACCGCGACGCACGCGATTGTGGCGACCCCGGCGGTCAGCGCGACGGCCAGTCCGCTGCCGCCGAACAGCGGTCCCGCCATGAACAGTGCGAACGCCGCGACGATGAGCGCCAGTCCGCCCGCGATGTGGCCGATGCGCTGCGCGGTTTCCTTGGTCCACGGCCGGAAGCTGTCCGGGTCCGCGTCGGCGATCGCGTCGACGACATCGTCGTAGAGGGGCGGCGGCGGATTTTCGTTGCGGCGCCTCAGTTGCAGCAGATCACCGTCGACGACGCCGAGGGAGGCGAGCGTGCGGCTGGGGTCCAGCGGCGAGTCGCCGAGTTTGGCCAGCGCCCACCCACCGTGCCGGGCACCGCCGTCGGGCGTGGTTTCCCGCGCCATCTCCAGCAGCATCGGCATCAGGTCGGCGACCGGGACGTCGGCGGGCAGTGCCACGTCGATCCTGGTACGCGGAGCGACCACTGTCACCCTGCTGAATACTGTCGTGCCCGTAGCCACCTGCGGCCCCCTGACCTTGCGAGTTCGGTGCAGGCTACTTATACCGAACTTGCTGACCGGGCAGGGGCGGGATCCGCAAAATTTCGCTGGTACTCCCCTCTGCGGGGCAGTGATTCGCTAACGTGTTCCTCGAGCCCTGGGGGTCGCGTCCTGGGAGTTGCCGAGTTCGAAGAGGGGTCCTTCCGGTGAGCACGCTGCAGTTCAAGAGGTCACCACGGCTCGCCGCGCCGCGTCCGCCGGGAGGCGAGGTCCACCTCGAGCCACCGCCGGAGGTTCCCCGCACGATTCCGGGCAACGTCGTGCAGAAGATGATGCCCGTGGTCATGGTGGTGGCCACGCTCGGCATGGTCGTGGTGATGTTCACCAGCGGCGGGGCCGCCGCGCGCAACCCGGTGACCATGATGTTCCCGCTCATGATGATCATGTCGATGGGAGGCATGTTCGCCGGTGGCGGCCGTGGTGGCGGCGCCAAGAAGGCGGAGATGAACGAGGACCGCAAGGACTACCTGCGGTACCTCGGTCAGATGCGCGACCGGGCCCGCGAGGCCATGGCCGACCAGCGGGCCTCGCTGGAATGGGTCCACCCGGACCCGCAGGCCCTGTGGTCGATGGCGGCCACCCGCCGGATGTGGGAACGCCGCCAGAACGACTCCGACTTCCTGCATCTGCGCGTCGGCCGCAGCTCGCACCGGCTGGCCACGCGTCTCGTGCCGCCACAGACCGGTCCCGTCGACGAACTGGAGCCGATCGCGACGCTGGCGCTGCGCCGGTTCGTGCGCGCGCATTCGATCGTGGCGGACCTGCCCACGCAGATCACGTTGCGCGGGTTCGCCGCGGTGAGCCTCCAGGGCGACCGTGAGCTGACCCGGGGTCTGACCCGCGCCATGCTCGCCCAGCTCGTCACCTTCCACAGTTGCGACGACGTGCTCATCGCGGTGGCCACCGCGGGCCGGGCCAAGGCCGAGTGGGAATGGGCGAAGTGGCTTCCGCACGTCCAGCATCCCGAACTGTCCGACGGTATCGGCCAGATGCGGATGATGGCCGGTTCGCTGGCCCAGATCGAGCGGTTCCTCGACGTCGAACTCCGTGAGCGGCCCCGGTTCTCGCGCAACGCCTCGCCGAGCCCCGATCAGCCCCACATCGTGATCGTCATCGACGACGCCGAGGTCACCCGCGAAGAACAGATCATCCTCGAAGAAGGACTGGTCGGCGTCACCCTGATCGACCTGTCCGACTCGCTGGGGAACCTGCCCGCCCGCCGCGGTCTCCGGCTGGTGGTGGAAAAAGAACGGGTCGGCGCGCGCAGCGCGGGCGGTGTCGAATGGTTCGGCAAGCCGGACTTCCTCACCGTGGTCGAGGCGGAAGCGTTGTCGCGCAAGCTTTCGCCGTACCGGGCCGGGGTCGCCGCGCAGGAGGCCGGTGACGAGGAACCGTTGCTGGCCAACCCGACGCTGCTCGAACTGCTCGGTATTCCGGGCGACCCGATGACCTTCGACGTCCAGCAGGCCTGGCGTCCGCGCCCGGTCCGGGACAAGTACCGGGTGCCCTTCGGCATCGGCGAACACGGCCAGCCGGTCGAGCTGGACATCAAGGAGGCCGCGGAGGAGGGCATGGGCCCGCACGGCCTGTGCATCGGCGCGACCGGTTCCGGTAAGTCGGAGTTCCTGCGCACGCTGGTCCTCGGCCTGCTCGCCACCCACTCCAGCACCGCGCTGAACATGATCCTGGTGGACTTCAAGGGTGGCGCCACCTTCCTCGGCCTGGACAAGGCGCCGCACGTGGCCGCCACGATCACCAACCTGGCCGGCGACCTCAGCCTGGTCGACCGGATGAAGGACGCGATCGCCGGCGAAGTGGCGCGACGGCAGGAAGTCCTGGCCAAGGGCAACTACAAGAACGTGTGGGACTACGAGAAGGCGCGCGAGAACGGCGCCGACCTCGACCCGCTGCCCGCGCTCTTCATCTGCATCGACGAGTTTTCCGAGATGCTGACGGCCAAGCCCGACTTCATCGACATCTTCCTGCAGATCGGCCGGGTCGGCCGGTCGCTGCAGATGCACATGCTGCTCGCGTCGCAGCGGCTCGAAGAGGGCAAGCTGCGTGGTCTGGACACCTTCCTGTCCTACCGGATCGGTCTGAAGACCTTCTCCGCCGCGGAGTCGCGGGCGGCGATCGGCGTGCCGGACGCCTTCGAACTGCCGCCGATCCCGGGGTCGGGCTATCTCGGGACCCAGGGCGGTGGTCTGGTCCGGTTCAAGGCCGCCTACGTGTCCGGTCCCTACCGGCCCGCGGGCATGCAGGCCGCCGGGCCGGTGGCCAACGTGGTGCGCGCCGACAAGCGGCCGCAACTGTTCGTGCCGGACTTCGTCGAACTGCCGCCCGAGCCGGAGCCGGAGCCGGAGCACACGGCGCCGGTGCAGGCCAAGGAGCCCGACGCCAACGAACCCTCCGAGCTGGAGGTCATGGTCGACCGGCTGATCGGCCAGGGCCCGCCGGCGCACGAGGTGTGGCTGCCGCCGTTGAACGAGCCGAACTCGCTCGACACCCTGCTGCCGAACCTCAACCCGACCGAGGACCGCGGCCTGTCGCCGGTCGGGTTCTTCGGCAACGGCAAGCTCCAGGTGCCGGTCGGCATCGTGGACCGGCCGTTCGAACAGCGTCGTGACCCGCTGTGGGCGGACTTCTCCGGCGCCGCCGGGCACGGGGTCGTGGTCGGCGGTACGCAGTCGGGCAAGTCGACCTTGCTGCGGACGCTGATCATGTCGATGGCGCTGGCCAACACCCCCGAAGAGGTGCAGTTCTACTGCATCGACCTCGGTGGTGGCACGCTCGCCTCGCTCGCCGGACTGCCCCATGTCGGCGGGGTCGCGGTGGCCCGTCGTGAACCGGACAAGGCGCGCCGGATCGTCGCCGAGCTCAACACCCTCGCCAACACCCGGGAAGGCCTGTTCGGCTCGCTCGGCATCGACTCGATCACCGACTTCCGCAACCGGAAGCGGCGTGGGGAGATCTCGCCCGAGCAGGACCCGTTCGGCGACGCCTTCCTCGTGGTGGACGGCTGGCGGGCGATCCGCGACGACTTCGAGGAACTGGAACCGCAGATCACCGCGCTGGCCCAGCGCGGTCTGGCCTACGGCGTGCACGTGATCATCTCCGCGACCCGGTGGGCGGACATCCGGCCGGCGATCAAGGACGTCCTGGGCACCCGGTTCGAGCTACGGCTCGGCGACCCCAGCGAGTCCGAGTTCGACCGTCGCGTCGCGGTGAACGTGCCCGAAGGACGGCCTGGTCGCGGGCTGACCAGGGATCGGTTGCACCTGCTCACCGGTCTGCCGCGGATCGACGGTTCCAGTGACGTGGAGACGGTCGGTGCCGGCGTGGTGGACGCCGTGACCAAGATCAAGACGGCGTGGAAGGGCCGGGTCGCGCCGCAGGTCCGGCTCCTGCCCGAGCTCATCACCTACGATGAGCTGGCCGCGGTCGACAAACAGCGCAACACCAAGCTCGTGCCCATCGGCATCAACGAGGACGAGTTGGCGCCGGTGTACCTCGATTTCGACGCCGACCCGCACTTCGTCGCCTTCGCCGACGGCGAGTCGGGCAAGACCAACCTGCTCCGTCAGATCGCCCGGGGGATCACCGAGCGGTACACGGCGAAGGAAGGCGTCATCGTGCTGGTCGACTACCGGCGCACGATGCTCGGGTATGTCCAGGACCCCCACCTGCTCGGCTATGCCGTGTCGTCCAACCAGTTGGACGAGATGATCAAGCAGATCGCGGGCTCGATGACGCGGCGGCTGCCCGGGCCGGACGTCACCCAGGAACAGCTGCGCACCCGGTCCTGGTGGAAGGGCCCGGAACTGTTCGTGCTGGTCGACGACTACGACCTGGTGGCCACCCAGACCACCAACCCGCTCAAGCCGCTGTCGGAGTTCCTGCCGCAGGCCAAGGACGTCGGGCTGCACATGATCGTCGCGCGCCGCACGGGTGGCGCCTCGCGGGCGGCCTATGATCCGATCATCGGGAAGCTCAGGGAGATCGCGGCACCGGGCATCGTGATGAACGGCAGCAAGGACGAGGGCCAGTTGCTCGGCAACGTCAAGCCGGGCCCGATGCCTCCTGGCCGGGGTGTCCTGGTCAGCCGGAAGGTCGGCAAGCAGTTGATGCAGGTGTCGTGGATCCAGCCGGAGTGAGCCCGAGCCCGCCGGTGTACGTGAGTGAACAGAGCGCTATGCACAAGTAAGGTTGCCGGTGGTAGCGAGATGTGACGCGCTCGCGAAGCTACGGGGGCGGGAAGGCAGGCCGCTTTTGTACGCGGTTGGCGCCCGGACGCGGATGTCACGGCCTGGCTGCCCGCGCCCGTGGGCGCGTACTGAATGACGCTGACAGTGTCGTCGTCTTGACACGGTCCACGCGCGAAGCCGGGCCACGGCGAAGGGAAGCCCCGCGTGACGTTGAAGGTCGCGGTCGACTTCGGGACCTCGAGTACCTGCGTGGTCGTGTCCAGGCACGGGCGCGACCCGCAGGTCGTCGTCATCGACGGGCAGCCGCTGATGTCCAGCGCGGTCTACGTCGCCGGTGACGGCACGGTGTTCGTGGGCCAGGAGGCCGACCGCCAGGCGGCGATGGATCCCTCGCGCTACGAGCCGAACCCGAAACGGCGTATCGACGAAGGTGAGCTGCTGCTCGGCGACACCGTCATCCGGGTGACCGATGTCGTGCACGCGGTGCTGGACCGGGCGGTGTCGGAAGCGCGGCGGCTGGCCGGAGGCGCCGAGGTCGACCTGCTCGTGCTCACGCATCCCGCGGACTGGGGCGCGGTGCGCACCAGGTTGCTGCGTCAGGCCGCCGGTGGGCTCGCGCGTGAGGTCGTCCTGGTGCCGGAACCGGTCGCGGCGGCGGTCTTCCATGCCGTGACCTTCGCGCCGACGGAGGTCGCGCGGGACCGGACGGTCGAGCTGAGCACCCGGCCGGGGGAGACGCTGGCCGTGCTCGATCTGGGCGGCGGCACCGTGGACGTGAGTGTGGTGAGCAGACCGGCGAATCCCGGCCACCGCGGCGGTTTCGAGGTCCTCGCCACCCGGGGCGACCCGAGTTTCGGCGGCGCGGACATCGACCAGATGCTGCTGGAACACCTGGGCGAGTCGGTCTCCTCGGCCGATCCGGAAGCGTGGCGGCAACTGGTGGAAGGCCGTGAACTCGCCGACCGGCGGCGGCGGCGCGTGCTGCGGCAGGACGTGCGGGGGGCCAAGGAGACGTTGTCGCGGCACACCTACACGGACGTGCCGATGCCGCCGCCCTTCGCCGACGCGCACGTGACCCGAGAGGACCTCGAGCGGTTGATCGAGGCGCCGCTCGGCCGCGCGGTCGAGCTCACCCGGGCCGCGATCGAGGCGGCGCGCCTGCGGCCCCAGCAACTCACCGCGATCTTCCTGGTGGGCGGGTCGAGCCGGATCCCGATGATCTCGCGGCTGATCCACGAGGCCACCGCGGTGGTGCCGACCACGCTCGATCAGCCGGAAACCGTGGTGGCTCGTGGTGCCCTGCTCGCCGCCACCGGTCCGGGTTCCCGCGAACGGCCTCCGCCGCCACGCGCCCCCGTCCCGCGGCCGAATCCCGTCCAGCGCCCCGATTTCGTCGCCACACCGGCCGGTCCCCGTCCCGCCTTCACTCCCGCTCCGCAGGCGCAGCGGGCGGCGTTCGGGCCTCCGACGGCGCTCGCCGCGCCTTCACCGTCGGCTCCGACCGTCGCCATGGGCAAGCCTCGCCGGTCCCGCAAACTGCCGTGGCTGATCAGCGGTGCCGTCGTGGTGGTGGTCGCCGCGGTCACCGGGACCGTGCTCCTGCTCGACCGGGGTGGCGACGCGAAACCGCCGGCGGGCAAGGTGGTCGCGCAGTATCACTACAGTTTTTCCGCGCCGGTGGACTGGCTCCAGACCGGCGGCCGTCCGGAATTCCGCGAAACCGTGATCAAACCGAACGACCTGGCACAGGGCAACGACGCCATCGCGGTGCAGGAGGCGTCACTGACCATCGACGCGACCGCGCATCGCGAGCAGTGGACCGAGTCGTTGAAAACCCAGGTGCTGCAACAGGGATCGCATTATTCGGGGTTCGACGCCAACGCGAATTTCGCCGGGCGTCAGGTCGTTTACTACCGGCAGGCCGCGGAAGCGGGGTCGATCGACTGGTACGGCCTGGCAACGGGGAACGTCCAGGTGAATGTGGGCTGCCAGTACACGACCCCGGCCGTGCACGAACGTGTCGCCGCGGCGTGCGAGCAGGTCGTGCGGTCGGTGCAGATCGCGCCCTGACGGCTTTCCGCCGGTCGCGGAGAGCGCTTTCGCAACCGCGAATTACGCAGGTCAGCGCGGTGGGCGCGGAGCGTTCCGGAATGGCGCATTCACGCTCGCAACTACTTGCGGGCAAACCAGGACAGGGCGGAACCGGACATGGCATCGTCTTCGTCGTAGGGCCGTACGAACGAACGAGTTCGGCCAACACCACTGACGAAGGGGGTCATACCTCATGGCTGAAGGCTTCACCGGGACACCGGCCGATTTCGCCGACGCGCACCAGAAGGTCAACAACGCCAAGCAGGAAATGGACGGGCAGCTGGCCAAGCTGCGGAGTGACATCGAGGCCACCCGGGATGGCTGGCAGGGCCCGGCCGCCATCGTCTTCAACCAGGTGATGGAGGCCTTCAACGAGAAGTCGACGAAGCTGAACCAGGCGCTCGAGCACATCGGTGAGATGCTCAAGCAGTCGGGCGTGCAGTACGACTCGCAGGAAAGCGACACGCACCAGCAGCTGTCCGGACTTCAGTCGGCCCTCGAGGGTCTGTAAGTCGCGAGCTTCGATTCATCGGCCACACAGTCTTCTTAGCGAAAAACGGAGGGAAAAATGTCCGACGCCATCAAGGTCAGTTACCAGACAATCGAAGAGGCCGGCAACAGCTGCAAGACGGCCGGCGGCCAGATCGAGGACGTGTTCGACCGCCTCAAGTCGCAGCTGGCTCCGCTGACCAGCACCTGGACCGGCCCGGCGCAGGAAGCGTGGGGTCAGCGCCAGGACGAGTGGAATCGCGCTCTCGGCGAGATGAACGCCCTGCTGGCTCGCATCGCCACCGCCCTGCCGCAGATCGCCGACGCCTACCGCGGCACCGACCACGGCATCACCAAGATGTTCGGCGGCTGATCCGCCTCAGCCCGTTCGATCAGGCGCCCCCAGCCCCGGGACGGGACTGGGGGCGCCTGGTTTTCGCCGAAGCCTCGAACGGGTGACGGTCGCGTAGAGTGTCACCCGATCGCACCGGTTTCCCGGTTCAGTCGCGTCACCCCCGCCCAGGGAAGCCCGAAGGGGCACCCCGCTGCACAGGTGGCCGGACCGGGAGGGTATCTTCATATGTCGTTGTGCGTTGCGGCGCACTATGGCGTTTGGCCCGCACACGACCCCACAAGCAATGTTGACGACGAGGTAGACCCTTGCCCACGTACAGCCCCAAGCCTGGCGATGTCACCCGTGCCTGGCACGTGATCGACGCCGAGGATGTCGTGCTCGGCCGGCTCGCGACCGAGGTCGCCACGCTGCTGCGCGGCAAGCACAAGCCGACCTTCGCGCCGCACACCGACACTGGTGATTTCGTCATCATCGTGAACGCCGAGAAGGTCGCGCTCACCGGTAACAAGCGCGAGCAGAAGTTCGCCTACCGTCACAGCGGCTACCCCGGCGGTCTCCGCAAGCGCTCCTTCGGGGAGTTGCTGGACACCCGTCCCGAGCGGTTGCTGGAGAAGGTCGTCAAGGGCATGCTGCCGAAGAACAAGCTCGGCCGCGCCCAGGCGAAGAAACTGAAGGTCTATGCCGGGCCCGAACACCCGCACGCCGCGCAGCAGCCGCGGCCGTACCAGATCACCAAGATCGCGCAGGTGGCCCAGTGAGTGAGGAACAGTCTGTGACCAGCACCGAGACCGAGGCCGTCGCCGAGGTCACCTCCAGCGAGACGCCGGCGCCCGAGCGTCCGTCGCGTGCCGCGGGCGGGTCGGCCCAGACCGTCGGCCGTCGCAAGGAGGCCGTCGTCCGGGTTCGTCTCGTCCCGGGGACCGGCCAGTTCAAGCTCAACGGCCGCAGCCTCGAGGAGTACTTCCCGAACAAGGTGCACCAGCAGCTCATCCGCGAGCCGCTGATCACCGTGGAGAAGCCGGAGTCGTTCGACATCTTCGGCAACCTCACCGGCGGTGGCACCTCCGGTCAGGCCGGCGCGCTCCGCCTGGCGATCGCACGTGCCCTGGTCGAGGTCGACGGTGACGACCGCCCAGCCCTGAAGAAGGCCGGATTCCTGACTCGTGACGCGCGCGCCACCGAGCGGAAGAAGTACGGTCTGAAGAAGGCCCGCAAGGCGCCGCAGTACAGCAAGCGCTGATCGGCTCCCGTATCGCGCGAAGGCGCCCATCCGGCCCCGGATGGGCGCCTTCCTGCTTTTCCGGGCCTCCGCGAACGGGAGGTCACGGTGAAGTGCCGGGGCGCGGCTAACGTGCGCCGCGGGGCCGCTAGGTTGTCGGGGCTGCAGAGGTTCGAGGAGAGGATCAGATGGCTCGCCTGTTCGGCACCGACGGGGTTCGTGGCCTGGCCAACGGGGACCTGACCCCGGAACTCGCGCTGTCCGTCGCGGCCAGCGCGGCCCGCGTGCTCGCCGCGCACGACCGTTCGCACCGCCCGGTGGCCGTGGTCGGCCGCGACCCGAGGGCCAGCGGCGAGATGCTGGAGGCCGCCGTCGTCGCCGGGCTGGCGTCCGCGGGGGCCGACGTGCTGCGGGTCGGTGTGCAGCCCACCCCGGCCGTCGCGTACCTGGTCGCCGCGCTGGACGCCGACCTCGGTGTGATGATCTCCGCCTCGCACAACCCCATGCCCGACAACGGCGTCAAGCTCTTCGCGGCCGGTGGGCACAAGCTTCCCGACGGTATCGAGGACGAGATCGAAGCGGGCCTGCACGCGGAGTCGGTCCGCCCGACCGGCGCGGGTATCGGTCGCGTCACGGACGTCGAAGACGCGCTCGACCGGTACACCGAGCACCTGCTCGCCGCCACGCCGCACCCGCTCGCCGGCCTGCGGGTCGTCGTCGACTGCGCGAACGGCGCGGCGTCGGTCGCCGCCCCGGAGGTGTACCGGAAGGCCGGTGCCGAGGTGATCGCGATCCACGCCGAGCCGGACGGGATCAACATCAACGACGAGTGCGGCTCCACCCACCTGGAGCAGGTCAAGGCGGCCGTCCGTGAGCACGGTGCGGACCTGGGGGTGGCCCACGACGGTGACGCCGACCGCTGCCTGGCCGTGGATGCGGACGGCGAAGTGGTCGACGGCGACCAGATCATGGCGATCCTGGCCCTGGGCATGGCCGAGGCCGGTGAACTGACTCACGGCACGCTGGTGGCCACGGTGATGAGCAACCTCGGCCTGCACCTCGCGATGCGGGAGCACGGGATCGAGATCCGCACCACGGCGGTCGGTGACCGGTATGTGCTCGAGGAGTTGCGCACCGGCGGGTACGCGCTCGGGGGTGAGCAGTCCGGTCACGTCGTGTTCCCGGCGGTCGCCACCACGGGTGACGGACTGCTCACCGCGCTGCGCCTGATGAGCCGTGTCGCCGAGACGGGCAGGCCCTTGGCGAAGCTGGCGGCGGTGATGCGCAGGCTGCCGCAGGTGCTGGTGAACGTGCGGGTCGCGGACAAGGCGGCGGTGGCCGGGTCGTCCGCGGTGCGCGACGCGGTGCAGGCGGTGGAGGCCGAACTGGGCGGGCAGGGCCGAGTGCTGCTCCGGGCCTCCGGAACCGAGCAACTCGTGCGTGTCATGGTCGAGGCTCCGGCGGAGGAAACCGCGCAGGCCGCCGCGGAACGGCTGGCGGGTGTCGTTTCCACCGTGTCGTAGTTGTGTCTTGACACCCAGTAGTCTGTCGTCATGGGAATGGTGGAGCTCGGGCTGGGGCAGTGGAGTGGGCCGCCGGGCGGCCCCTGGCCACGATGACCGGCGCGCTCGTGGGCGAAATCAAGAAAATCGTCTGCGATCTGCTGGACCTCGATCCCACCGAGGTCGACGAGGCGACGCCCTTCGAAGACCTCGGCATGAGTTCGACTTTGCGCGTGCGCCTGCTCGCGACCGTCGAGACGCACTTCGACGTCCTGGTGGACACCGGTGAACTGGCCCGCCTGGTGAATCTGCGCGAAGCCGGTGTGGTCGTCGCGGAGGCCCTCGAACGGCGCCGGAGCGGAGTGGCCGACGTCGTGAACTACGGCGAAAACCCGGCGTGACGGGTGCATGCCTGTTGACCGGTGGGTAGATTCTTGGCGGATGCGCGTATTCGCGTCGGCGCGAGCGCGTCCGAGGTGTCAGGCCACCCACTACGAAGGGGCGTCGACCATGCCCGGTGGTTACGCGACGAGCGGTGAAGCGATGATGCGCGCGCAGGCGCGTCTGGAGCAGGCCGCGGACGATCCGGCGTCGGAAGCGTCGAAAGTGGCGCCCTCGAAAATGACCGCGCAGGATTTCGGCGACGGGCACCAGGCGCATTTCGATGTTTACCGCGCCGGATTCGACGAGATCGCCGCGGCCATGAAAGGGTTTTCCGCCGCGTTGACCAACCTGGCCGACGGTATCGGCGGCGCCGGTAAGGCCTATGACGCGGCGGAGAGTGGCATGTCGGCCGAGACCCGGCAGGCCGGTGCCTGATGCCGTCCTGGGAAGAGATCAAGGCTGTCCTCGACAGTCCCTACGTCCCGGCGGACAAGAAGAACCGCATGATGGACGCCTACGACCGGGACACCTTCAACTTCAATGACGAGCAGGAAGAGTACGCGAAGAAGTACCTCGAGGGATACGCGGAAGGTGACAACTCCGGTTGGAAACCCGGGTTCGGCGATCACGGGCTGCAAAGCGCCTATGACGATGCCAAGGCCGACATGGACGCCGGACGCGCGGAGGAGAAACAGGGCACCGACGCGAAGGACAAGGCTTCCGCGGCCCTTGCCGCGTTGAGTCCGCCCGCTTCCGGGGGAACGGGCACGCGGAATTCGAATGACGTGCTGGACCTGGGAAGGCCTGCCTGCGATTTCTTCTGCCAGTGGATCGACCAGATTTGGAACAAGCGTCCTTCCGGCGGAACGCTGGACTACATGAAGGAGATCTGGGGCCGGTACAACCGGGACCGGAACATCGATTTCGCCAAACTGCTCGCCGACACCGAGGACCTGACCGCCGCGCACAAGGTCAACGACGAGACGATCGGTACCGCCAAGACCGAACTGAACACGCTCTTCACCGAATGGAAGGGCGAGGGCGCGACCGCGGCGCGGGTGAAGTTCGAGGAGAAGATCGAGCCGGAGCACCGGAAACTGCAGGAGCACATCGACGGCGCGGCCAAGCTCGTTCCGCAGGTCACCAGCGCGGTGTTCGACGCGGTGGTGACCAAGGTCGACTCGGTCCTCGGCCTGTACCGGACGACGGTCGCGCACGCGCCGCTGGAAATGGCGAACAAGGTCGTCAAGATCGCTCGTAAGGAGACGGACAAGAAGAGCGATCTGCTCGATGTCGCGGGTTGGGTGGACAGTGTCTGCGGCAGCGACCTCTCCGCACGGTTGCAGAGCGACGACTGCGCACTGAACGACGAAAACCGGGACTATGCCTACGATCTGTGCGCCAAATGGGTCGCCGGTTCGTTCACTCCCGAGTTCCAGGGGTTACTCGACGCGTTCAACGGTTACTGCGAAACCGCGCAGTCGACGATCGAACAGCAGTGGGACGCGCTGACCGGCTATCTGAACGGCTACCACAACGAATTCACCGAACCGGCGGCGACCGGCCAGGCGACCCCACCCGCGCGGACCGGGGGTGGCGGCGGTGTCACGCCTGCCGCCAACGGTTCCGGCAGTGGCTCCCTGCCCGCGGCCAACGGCTCGGGCGGTGGTTCCGCGATGCCCTCGGTACCCCCGCCGTCCGCGGAGGGCACTGAGGACCCCGCGACGGTCGCCGAAGCGGTGAAGAAGGAGTCCGGCGAGGGCACGAACCCGTTCACGGGCAAGCCTCTGGAGATCGATCCGGCCACCGGGCAGCCGTACCCCATCGATCCGGCGACCGGGCAGGCGGTCAAGGACGCGGGGCATCCGGAAAGGCTGACCGTGCGACAGGGCGACAACGAGATCGAGATGTCCGAGCCGGCCAAGGACGGCACGATGGAGATCAAGATCGACGACGGCCACGGTGGCACGCGGGACTTCAAGCTGGACTGGGACGGCGGACCCGGTCAGGACACCGCGGGCGTGGTGGCCTCGCCGTCCGGGGAAAAGGTGTACACGCCGGGACCCGACGGCAAGATCCACATCCAGGACGGTGGCCTGACGATCACCGCGGAACGGCCGTCGGGGCCGGATTCCGCCACCGCCGTCACCGTCGACGACGGCACCGGCAGGCCGGCCACCTACACTCTGGGCCGGGATGTCCACGGCCCGCAGGAGGAGCAGCCGCCGACCGCGGAGGCCGGGGCGCACCAGGCCGTTCCGGGCACCCCGCAGGCCAGCGGTTTCACGGCGCCGGGAGGGATCGACATCGACCACGCCACCGCCTCCGGAACCCAAGCGTCCGAAGTGGACGGATCTTCGTCCGAAATGGACACTCCGCCCGCACCGGAAGGGGCCGACGCGGACCAGCGGACGACGGCGGCGAGTTTCATCGACGGGTGCGCCGCCGATGTGCCGAGCGGGGCGGGAATCGTCAGCGGAACCCTGGGCGACGCCGGGGCGTTGGAGGGTGGCGCGCAGGCTGGTCTTTTCCTTCCCCAGCCGGTCGAAGCCGCGGTCGGCGTGGCGCCGGAGCCGATCTCGGGCCAGCAGGCCCCGGTGGACCATCGGGCCGCGATCGGCGGGAGTGGCTTCGGCGGTGGCGGTATGAGCCCGGCGATGGGCGGAATGCTGGGCTTCGCCGACCTCGGTGAGGAACCGGAGCGCTCCGCGCGGGCCTACCGAGTGGACGGGGGCATCTTCGACACCAACGGCGCCGGTGGCCGGATCAGCGGTTCGCTGGACGACGACGATCGCGAGGTCCGGTTTTGAGCGCCCAGGAGCGGCTTCGCCGGGCGGTCGAAGCGATCGAGTCCGCGGCGCGTGAGCAGCACGAGCGGCGCGAACTCACCGAACGCAAGCTGATCGAAACCGAGGCGAAGGCCAAGGCCGCGTTCCGCAAGGAGGTCGACGCGGCCGTCCGCTATGCCGGGCACATGGAAGAACTGGCCAGGCGCGAGAAGGAAGCGGGCGGCTGGGCGACCGGAAAAACCTTGTCGGACAACGAAAACGTGATGGGTTTCGAGGTGGAGGAGGATCACCGGCCGGTGGAGGTGCCGTTCGCCGGGGCCGCCGATCGCACGGAATCCACCGCCGCGCCGCTTCCCCGTCGACGTCGTCGCCGCGACGACGTCGACGACGATGAGGACTTCTCCACTACCAACTGGCTGGACTGATGCCCTGGCGCGGCAGGAAGCCCCGGGTGGGGGCCGAGTTCCTGGCACGGTCGCCCTCCGGATCGAACGGCCCGTACGCTGCCGCCCCATACACTTCGGCGATGAGCGAATGGCAGTACCGGCAGACGTCCCTCGCGGCGGCCGGCGAAATGGCGGCAGCCGGGAAAATCAAGGGGTTCGACGACACGGTCAACGCCCACCTCGCCAAGATGGCCGACGCCGGCTGGGAGCTCGTGGCCGCGACCTCGACCATCGCCGGGTCTTTCTCGAAGATCTCCCTCGGTGCTTCCTACGGTAGCGCCCCTTACGGTGAAACGAAGTTCCACCACTACATCTGGAAGCGGCTTCGGTGACCGCGGGCACGTTCTCGGCGAGGAACCCCGAACGGACGGGTGATCTCAGGCGGCTTCGAGGCTCGGGTCGAATTCGATCGACGCCCGCTTGATCCCGGTGTCGAGCAGCGGCTGGTACTTGCCGGTGCCCGCGAGATGGGTGAGGAAGAACGCGGTGAACAGCCCGCGCACCAGGCGCTGGGTACCGTAATGCGGCTTGCCGTGCAGCAGGCGCTGGCTCCAGTGGCGGCCTTCGGTCACCGCGAGGTGTGACGAGCGGCCCAGTGTCCGGAGCTGGACCGGACCGGCCCAGGCTTTCGCGATCGCCTCGGCGTTGCCCGCCGCGGGCGCGACGAGGTCGCCCTCCGCGGCGAGATGAAGCCCGGGAACGGTGACCTTGCGGGCGGCTTCGGTGGCGGACGGGATGGTCTGTGCGGCCGCGAACGTGGCGACCGCCTTGACCGCGGGTTTCCCGGTCGCCGCCGCGAGAACGGCGGCGCCACCGCCGGTCGAGTGCCCGGCCAGGCCGAACTTCGACGGGTCGACGCTGATGGCGCCCGGGCCGAGCCGCACGCCGCTGACGAGGTCGAGCGTGGTGCACAGGTCGGCGGCGAAGATCCGGTGCGAGGGCAGCGGCCCGCGTTGCGTCGCGGGCGCCGCGGCGACGATGCCCCAGCTCGCCAGGTGATGCAGCAGGCCGTGGTAGCGGCCCGTCGGCTGGAGCCAGCCGTGGCCGAACGCGATGGCAGGCAGGTTCAGGCCGCGGGCGGGGGTGAAGACGACTCCGGGGAGCCCGGCCAGCGCGAGGTTGCCGCGCAGCACGTCGTGCGGGCCGGGATGAGTCAGCTCGTCGAGCAGCGCTTTGGGCTTGCTGGCCATGGCGAGAGCTTACGCGTCAAGCCGTCCGGCTCGCGTCCCAGTACTCTGCCGGGCGTGTGCGGAATCGTGGGATACGTGGGCCACCGGCAGGCACTCGATGTCGTGCTGGGCGGTTTGCGGCGGATGGAATACCGTGGCTACGACTCGGCGGGTGTCGCGGTGCTGGACGGCAGCGGTGCGCTGACCGTCGAGCGCAAGGCGGGCCGGCTGGCGAACCTGGAGAGCGAACTCGGACTGGCGGACCGGCACGAACCCGGGAGGTTCACCGGCACGGCGGGCATGGGGCACACGCGCTGGGCGACGCACGGCGCTCCGGTCGACCGGAACTCACACCCCCACCGGGACTCGTCGCAGCGCGTCGCCGTGGTGCACAACGGGATCATCGAGAACTTCGCCACCCTGCGGGCCGAGCTGGAAGAGGCCGGGGTCGAGATGACGAGCGACACCGACACCGAGGTCGCCGCCCATCTCATCGCCCGCGCGTACGACGACGGGCCGACGGCGGGAGACCTTCCGGCCAGCGTCCGCTCGGTGTGCCGCCGCCTCGAAGGGGCGTTCACGCTGGTCGTTTCCCACGCGGGCGAGCCGGGCCGGATCGTGGCCGCGCGCCGGTCGTCCCCGCTCGTGGTCGGGGTCGGTGAGGGCGAAACGTTCGTCGCCTCCGACGTGGCGGCCTTCATCGAGCACACGCGCGAAGCGGTGGAACTCGGCCAGGACCAGGTCGTGGTGATCGGCCGCGACGGCTATGACGTGACCGATTTCCGGGGCGAACCCGCCCAGGCCAAGCCGTTCACCGTGGACTGGGACCTCTCCGCCGCGGAGAAGGGTGGCCACGAGTACTTCATGCTCAAGGAGATCGAGGAACAGCCCGAGGCGCTGGCGAACACACTGCGCGGGCACTTCGCCGACGGCCGGGTGGTGCTGGACGAGCAGCGCATGGCCGAGCAGGACCTGCGGGAAGTGGACAAGGTGTTCGTGGTCGCCTGCGGGTCGGCCTACCACTCGGGCCTGGTCGCCAAGTACGCCATCGAGCACTGGACGCGGCTTCCGGTGGAGGTGGAGTTGGCCAGCGAGTTCCGCTATCGCGACCCGGTGCTCGACCGTGACACGCTGGTGGTCGCGGTGTCCCAGTCCGGGGAGACCGCGGACACGCTGGAAGCGGTCCGGCACGCCCGCGAGCAGAAGGCCAGGGTGCTCGCCGTGTGCAACACCAACGGCGCGCAGATTCCGCGCGAGTCGGATGCCGTGCTCTACACCCACGCGGGGCCGGAGATCGGTGTCGCGTCGACCAAGGCGTTCCTGGCTCAGATCGCGGCGAACTATCTGGTCGGCCTCGCCCTGGCGCAGGCCAGGGGCACGAAGTACCCGGACGAGGTGGCGCGCGAGTTCGCCGAACTGGAGGCGATGCCCGCGGCCGTGCGCAAGGTTTTGTCCACTGTGGACCAGGTGCGCGACCTGGGCAGGCAGATCGCCGGGTCGAAGGCCGTGCTGTTCCTCGGGCGGCACGTCGGCTTCCCGGTCGCGCTGGAAGGCGCGCTCAAGCTCAAGGAACTCGCGTACATGCACGCGGAGGGCTTCGCGGCCGGTGAGCTCAAGCACGGGCCCATCGCGTTGATCGAGAGCGGTCTCCCGGTAGTTGTGGTGATGCCCTCACCCAAGGGCCGGGCGGTGCTGCACGCCAAGCTCGTGTCCAACATCAGCGAGATCCAGGCCCGCGGCGCCCGGACGATCGTGATCGCGGAGGAGGGTGACGACACGGTGCGCCCGTTCGCCGACGAACTGGTCGAAGTGCCCGCGGTGCCGACGCTGTTGCAGCCGTTGGTGTCCACCGTGCCGCTCCAGGTGCTCGCCGCGGAAATCGCTCGCGAGCGTGGTTACGACGTGGACAAGCCGCGCAATCTGGCGAAGTCGGTGACCGTGGAGTAGACAGGCGCACGTGCAGGGAATCTGGACCACGGAACGGATCCGGGCCGCGGAGGAGCGGCTGCTCGCCGTCACCGAAGAGGGTGCCCTCATGCGCCGGGCGGCGTTCGGTGTCGCGGTGCAGGCCGCCCGCATGCTCGGGGACCGCGTACGAGGACGCCGAGTCGTGCTCCTGGTCGGTGCCGGGAACAACGGCGGTGACGCGCTGTGGGCGGGCGCGTTCCTGCGGCGTCGCGGGGTGGCGGTCACGGCCGTGCTGCTCAACCCCGACCAGGCGCATCCCGCCGGGCTGGCCGCGTTGCGGAAGGCGGGCGGCCGGGTCGTCACCGCCGAGGACGGGCCGAGCCGGATCGTCACCGCCGACCTGGTGATCGACGGCATCGTCGGGCTGGGCGCGCGAGGACCGCTGCGGAAGGAGGCCGCCGGGCTGGCCGCGCACATCGCCGCGCCGGTGTTGTCGGTGGACCTGCCCAGCGGCGTCGATCCGGACAACGGCAGCGTTTCCGGGCCGGCGATCACGGCGGCCAGGACGGTCACCTTCGGCGCGCGGAAGCCGGTGCACGTGCTCAACCCGCGGCACTGCGGTGAGGTCGTACTGGTCGACATCGGTCTCGAACTCACCGATCCGGACCTTCGGCTGATCGAGGCCGCCGATGTCGGCCGGCTGTGGCCGCTGCCCGGCCCGGACGACAACAAGTACAGCCAGGGTGTCGTGGGGATCGCGGCCGGATCTCCGGCGTATCCGGGCGCCGCGGTGCTCGCTTCGGGTGCCGCCGTACGCGCGACGTCGGGCATGGTGCGTTACGCGGGCCCCGCGGCGGACGCGGTGCGTGCCGCGTGGCCCGAGGTCGTCGCGACCGGTTCGGTGACCGACGCCGGGCGGGTACAGGCGTGGGTGGCCGGTCCCGGGATCGGCACTGGTCACGAGGGTCGCGGGGTCTTGGAGCAGGTGCTCGCGGCGGGCGTGCCGGTGTGCGCCGACGCGGACGCCACCACGTTGATGGCGAACCGGCCCGACGTGCTCGACGCGCGGGACCCCGGCACACCCCTGGTGCTCACCCCGCACGCCGGCGAATTCGCCCGGCTGACCGGCGGTGAACCCGGTCCCGACCGGGTGGCCGCGGTCCGGGAGGCGGCGCGGAAGTTCGACGCCGTCGTGCTGCTGAAGGGGCACACCACGGTCATCGCGGCGCCCGACGGCCGGGTGCTGGTGAACGTCGCGCACGGGTCGTGGCTGGCCACGGCCGGTTCGGGAGACGTGCTGTCGGGCATGATCGGCGCGCTGCTGGCCTCCGGCCTGGACCCGTGGCTGGCCGCGGGCGCGGCCACCTACGTGCATTCGCTCGCGGCGGACCTCTCGGCGAGGGGAGTGCCGACGTCCGCGTCGGGTGTACTTTTCACGATCCCGGTGGCGCTCCGGCGACTGTTATCAAGGAAAACCTAAAGATATCGAGTTACGTGTTAACTCAGCGGCCGTTCTCTGGTAGGAAGTGATCCGGAGGACTTGATGACGCTGCTTGAGATCGTGTGCCCGCCCACGGAGCGGGTGTAGTCGTGCCCCGCCCGTCCGACGCCGAAGTCGAGCAGCGCAGGCAAGCGATCCTGCGTCATGTCGTCGAGCACGGTCAGGCGCGCATCGACGAGTTGACCGAGCGGTTCCGCGTCAGCCTGATGACCATGCACCGCGACCTCGACGATCTCGCCGAGCGGCAGCTGCTGCGCAAGCTCAGGGGGCGTGTCGAGGCATATCCGGCGCTGACGATGGAGACCGCCAAGCGGTTCCGCCAGTCCTTGAACGTCGAGTGGAAGGAAGCGCTGGCGGAGGTCGCGATCCGGGAGGTCGAAGCGGGTCAGACGATCTTCCTCGACGATTCGACCACGCTGCTTCCCCTGGCCCGCAGGCTGACCGGGCCGCTGGTGGTGATCACCAATTCCTTGCAGGCCGCGAGGATTCTCGGTGAGAAGCCCGACATCGAAGTGCTCCTGCTCGGTGGTCGTTACACGGAGTTCGACTCGTGTGTCGGCCCGGACACCGTCGCTTCCCTCGGCCGGATGCGAGCCGACATCGCGTTCTCCTCCGCCGCCGCGGTCCTGGGCGGGCGGCTGTATCACCCCGACCGCGAGTACGCGGAGCTGAAGACCACGGCACTGCGCGTGGCCGACCGCAACGTGCTCGTGGTGGATCACTCCAAGTTCGGCAGGACCGCGACCTACGCCTACGGCGAGGTGGACGACTACGACCTGGTGATCACCGACGAGGACGCGCCCGCCGACGAACTCGCCGCGATGGACACCAAGGTCCGCCTCGGCAAGCGGCCCGCACCCGCTTCTCCCGTCGAACCGCAGCGAGAACCGCACGGAGGGCCCTGGGCATGACGACAGCACCGCTGGTGGCCGGAGTCGACTCGTCGACCCAGTCCACGAAGATCCTGGTGTGCGACGCGGAAACCGGGGCGGTCGTGCGCACCGGTCGCGCCGCGCATCCCGATGCCACCGAGGTCGATCCGCGACTGTGGTGGCAGGCGTTCACCGACGCGGCCGAGGGAATCCTCGACGGCGTCGAAGCGATCGGTGTCGGTGGGCAGCAGCACGGCATGGTCACGCTCGACGAGGCGGGCGAGGTCGTGCGGCCCGCGTTGCTGTGGAACGACACCCGCTCGGCCAAGGCCGCCGAAGCGCTGGTGGCCGAGCTCGGCGGTCCGGGAACGTGGGCCCAGGCGGTCGGTTCGGTGCCGGTGGCGAGCTTCACCGTGACGAAGTTGCGCTGGATGGCCGAGCACGAGCCCGAACTCGCCGACCGCGTCACCCGGGTGATGCTGCCGCACGACTGGCTCACCTGGCGCCTGACCGGGGAAGCGGTCACCGACCGTGGAGACGCCTCCGGCACCGGCTACTTTTCCCCGGCGACCAACGCGTACCGCCAGGACATCCTGGAGCGTGCGTTCGGTGGCCGGAGTCCGGCCCTTCCCCGGGTGCTGGGCCCGGCCGAGCGAGCGGGCAGGACGCTCTCCGGCGCCCTGGTCTCCGCAGGTACCGGCGACAACATGGCCGCGGCCCTGGCGTTGGGACTCGCCGAAGGTGACGTCGTCGTGTCGCTCGGCACCAGCGGCACGGTGTTCGGGGTGTCCGAGGTCCCGGCGGCGGACCCGAGCGGTGAGGTCGCCGGTTTCGCCGATGCGACGGGCCGGTTCCTGCCGCTGGCCTGCACCCTCAATGCCGCCCGGGTGCTGACCGCCACCGCCGCCATGCTCGGTGTCGACCTGGCCGGTCTCGACCGGCTCGCGCTCGCCGCGGAACCGGGTGCCGGTGGCCTGGCCCTGCTGCCGTACCTCGACGGCGAGCGGACCCCCAATCTGCCCGACGCCGCCGGTTCCCTGCACGGAATGCGGCGGTCGAACATGACGCCGGAAAACCTGGCCAGGGCCGCGGTCGAGGGCATGCTGTGCGGCCTGGCCGCCGGGCTGGACGCCGTGCAGGCGCAGGGCGTCACCGCGCGGCGGGTGCTGCTGATCGGCGGCGCCGCGCAGTCCGAAGCGGTCCGGGCCGTCGCGCCCATCGTGTTCGGCCTGCCGGTGGCGGTGCCGGAACCCGCGGAACACGTCGCGCTCGGCGCGGCGCGGCAGGCCGCGTGGGCGTTGCGTGAGACCACCGAACCACCCGCCTGGACGGTGAAAACCCAGGTGGTGCTGGAAGAAAGCGCTTTCGGAGGCGAAGAGATCCGGCAGCGCCATCTCCAGCTGCGCGAGCTTGTGCACCAAGTATCACCCCATAAATGAGAGGACACCTGATGGCCACGATCACCTACGACAAGGCCACGCGCCGTTACCCCGGCGCCGATCGCGCCGCGGTCGACGCGCTCAACCTGGAGATCGCCGACGGCGAGTTCCTGGTCCTGGTGGGACCGTCGGGCTGCGGCAAGTCGACCAGCCTGCGGATGCTGGCCGGCCTGGAGGACGTGGACGACGGCGCCGTGTGGATCGGCGACCGCGACGTCACCCACCTGCCGCCGCGGTCGCGGGACATCGCGATGGTGTTCCAGAACTACGCGCTCTACCCGCACATGACGGTCGGGCAGAACATGGGCTTCGCGCTCAAGATCGCGGGCAAGCCGAAGCACGAGATCAAGCAGCGGGTCGCCGAGGCCGCGAAGCTGCTGGACCTCGAGGAGTACCTCGACCGCAAGCCGAAAGCGCTTTCCGGTGGGCAGCGGCAGCGGGTCGCGATGGGCCGGGCGATCGTGCGTGAGCCGCAGGTCTTCCTGATGGACGAGCCACTGTCCAATTTGGACGCCAAGCTGCGGGTGTCCACCCGTACCCAGATCGCCGCGTTGCAGCGTCGTCTGGGCACCACCACCGTCTACGTCACGCACGACCAGATCGAGGCCATGACCATGGGCGACCGCGTCGCGGTGCTCAAGGACGGTCTGCTCCAGCAGTGCGACACGCCCCGTGCGCTCTACGACCGGCCCGCGAACGTCTTCGTCGCCGGATTCATCGGTTCGCCGGCGATGAACCTCGCCCCGGCCCACCTCGACGGCGCCGGTGCGAAGCTGGGTGGTCTCACCGTCCCGCTGTCCCGTGAGGTCGTCGCGGCCGCGGACGGCGGCGAGGTCACGCTCGGCTTCCGGCCCGAGTCACTCGAGCCGGCCTCCGACGGCGGTCTCGCGATCAAGGTCGACCTGGTCGAGGAACTGGGCTCGGACGCCTACGTCTACGGCAAGATCGCGCAGGACGGCAAGGCCGAGGGCAACTCGGTCGTCGCCAGGGTGGACCCGCGCCAGGCGCCCACGATGGGCGACACGCTCCGGCTGAACGTCCGTCCCGACGAACTGCACGTGTTCTCCGCCGCTTCGGGTCTCCGCCTGGGCTGAGGAACTATCTCCGAATCGCAAGTTACCTGGGAAAGTGACCTGCCGAACGCGCCTTCCGAAGGTCCGGCGCGTTCATTACCAGGCGCTGAGCGGCTGGGGAAAGCGGTCGTCGCGGCGAATGGGACAATCGCTCGTGATGACTCCTGGGCTTCCCCGTGCGGAGGTCGTGGTCGACCTCGATGCCGTCCGGCACAACGTCGCCCTGCTCGCGGGCAGGGCGACGGGCGCTGCCGTGATGACCGTCGTGAAGGCCGATGGCTATGGCCACGGCGCGGCGCCGGTGGCGAGGGCGGCGTTGGAAGCGGGCGCGAGCTGGCTGGGTGTGGCCTCGCTGGCCGAAGCGCTCGCGCTGCGCGCCGCCGGGATCACCGCCCCCGTGTTGAGCTGGCTGGACCTGCCCGGCACCGACTTCAGTGCGGGTGTCGGGCAGGGAGTGGACCTGTCGGTGAGTTCGGAGGGCGAACTCGGCCGGATCGCGGAGGCGGCGCTGCGCGCGGGCAAACGCGCGCGGGTGCACCTCAAGATCGACACCGGCCTGTCCCGCAACGGTTGTCCCGCCTACGCCTGGCCCGAACTGGTCAAGGCTGCGTCGGAAGAGACCGCGGTGGAGGTCGTCGCGGTCTGGTCGCACCTGGCGTGCGCGGACGAACCCGGTCACCCGTCCATCGACGACCAGGCACGGCGGTTCGACACCGCGTACGAGATCGCGCGTGAGGCCGGCCTGGAGCCGTTGCGGCACATCGCGAACTCCGCGGCCACCCTGACCCGGCCGGACCTGCATTTCGACCTGGTGCGGCCCGGGATCGCGACCTACGGTCTCAATCCGGTGCCCCAGCCGGAAAACCTGCGCCCGGCGATGACCTTCCGGTCCAGCGTGGCGCTGACCAAACGGATCGAAGCGGGCGAGTCGGTCTCCTACGGGCACACGTGGACGGCACCGCGTGACACCACGCTCGCTCTCGTGCCGGTCGGCTACGCCGATGGCGTGCCACGGACGCTTTCGGGGCGGATGAGTGTGTGGCTGGGCGGCTCGCGCCGTGCGGTGGCCGGCCGGGTGTGCATGGACCAGATCGTCGTCGACTGCGGTGACGACGAACCCGCCGTCGGAGCCGAAGTGATCCTGTTCGGCCCCGGTACCCAGGGCGAGCCGACCGCGCGCGAATGGGCCGACACCCTGGGCACCATCGACTACGAGATCGTGACCGGCATGTACCGGCCCCGGATCGAGCGCCGATACCTCCAGGAGACCCCATGATCGACTCCGGTCGCGCGTTGATTGGGAGCAATGAATGTTTACTCGGCCGGAGGCGGCAGCGGCATTCGTTCATGGCAGGAGTTGTCCGCCGGAGGCAGCTGCACGCGGCCGGACACGCTTTTCGTCCGGCCGTCGATTTGACGCTGCTAGTCCGTAGTAAACATTCATTGCTCCAGCTCAGACGAGGTCCGGGGGTGCTCAGGTGAGGGCATCGCCCCGGCTGCTCGCGCTCGTCGGCGGAGCGGCCGCGCTGGCCACCGGCACGGCAGCGGCGGCGATCGCGGTCACGGCGCAGCAGCGACGGGCCGCCGAGAGCCAGACCGGCGAGCGGCTGGGTGACCTCGCCCCCGACCGGTCGTCGACGGTCGCCGCGGAGGACGGCACCCCGCTCTGCGTTTCCGAGATCGAGCCCGCCGAGGGGAAGGCCGAGCTCACCGTCGTCGGCGTGCACGGGTTCGCGCTCTCCCAGCGGAGCTGGCATTTCCAGCGCAGGGACTTCGCCGCGCTGTCCCTGCCGCGGGTACGGCAGGTGTATTACGACCATCGCGGGCACGGACTTTCGGGCGCCGCGAACGAGGAGACCAGCACCATCGAACAGCTCGCCCGGGATCTCGACACCGTGCTGCGCACGGTGGTGCCCGACGGGCCGATCGTCCTGATGGGTCATTCGATGGGCGGCATGGTGATCATGGAGCTGGCCCAGCACAACCCGGAGCTCTTCGACGAACGGGTGCGCGGGGTGGCGCTGATCGCGACGGCGGCGGGCGAGGTGGGCCGCAAGGGCCTGCCGCGCGGGTTGCTGTCCAAGTACAACCCGGTGACCCGGGGCGTGGGTGGCCTCGCCGGCTGGCAGCCGGGCCTGGTGGAGCTGGTGCGCGCGGCGGGCGGCCAACTGACCCGGCAAGCGGTGCGATGGCTGGCGTTCGGGCCGCGGCCGGTGCCCTCACCGGTGGTGGACCTGTTGATGGAGATGCTGGCGGTGACCCCGGTCCGCGGGCTGGTCAACTTCGTCGGCACCCTGGGCAGCCACAACCGGTACGCGGCGCTGGCCGGGCTGAAGCACGCTCACGTGCTGGTGGTGGGCGGCGACTCCGACCGGTTCACGCCGTTTTCGCATGCCGAGCGCATCGCCGTGGAGCTGCCGGACGCCGAGCTCGCGCGCGTGCGCGGGGCCGGGCATATGGTGCACCTGGAACAGCCGGAGCTGGTCAACAGCCATCTGATAGATCTGCTGCAGCGCTGCGCCGGGGTCGACAGCATGAGTTCGTCACGAAGGATTTGGCGTTGGTTGAGCGGATAGAGCTTCCGGCCGAAGCGGACACGGTGGCCTTCGGCGAGTCGCTGGGACGACGGCTTCACGCCGGGGACCTGGTGTTGCTCGATGGTCCTCTCGGGGCCGGTAAGACGGTGATGACCAGGGGGATCGCGGCCGGGCTCGGCGTTTCGGGACGGGTCAGCTCGCCGACGTTCGTGCTCGCGCGGGTCCATCCGGCCGGTGAGCGTGGGGTGTCGCTGGTGCACGTGGACGCCTACCGCCTCGGCGGGGACCTGGCCCAGCTCGACGACCTCGATCTCGACACCGACCTGGAGTCCTCGGCCGTCATCGTGGAATGGGGCGAGGGGTCCGCCGAACGTCTGTCCGAGGACTACCTGGTCGTGCGCCTGGACCGCAGGCCCGACGACGTCAGGGTCGCCACTCTGGAGCCGCACGGCGCCTGGAAGCAACGCCTCCAAGGGACTGTCTGCGAATCGTGGGTTACCTGGGCAAAGTAACCGGCGGAACGCGCCCCCGAAGCTAGTCGATCTCGGGGCAGGGCTCCGACCAGTTAAAACTGGAGTCGAGCACTGAGGAGAGCCCTGGCCACGAGATCGGCTGGGCGCGTTCACCAACGGCACTGAGGATCGTTGTCGCGCCTCGCCTGCCCGTCTAAGGTCCCCAATGGTGCTGGAAGAGATGAGGGAGTCACGGTGACGCGGTTCAGGGATTTCCTTGGTGCGGACGGTTTCGCGAGGTCCGACACCGAACTGCCGGAGTCCGCGAAGCGGTTCCCCGACGGCGCGCAGTGCCGGGTGGAGATCCCGAGCGTGGAGGGCCCGGAAGTGCTCGACGCGGTGCTGGACGAGGCCCGCCGGCGGAACGTCCGGGTGCACCGGGTGTCGCAGGGCAGCGGTGGGATGTTGCTGACCTCCGGCGAGTTGCGCGCGATGGCCGCGACGGCACGCGAGGCGGCCATCGAGGTGAGCCTTTTCGCGCGCCCGCTGGCCGGCTGGGCCAACTCGGCCGCGTCACTGGCGTCCGGGGCGGGCGCGCTGGCCGCGCAGGCCCGCGGCACCGAGCAGATCGTGCACTGCCTCGAAGACATCGAGCGCAGCGTCGAAGCCGGGATCCGGAGCGTGCTCATCACCGACATCGGGCTGCTGGACATCGCGTCGCGGCTGCGTGCCGCCGGCGAGTTCCCGGCCTCCCTGCGATTCAAGATCAGTGTCCAAATGGGACTGTCGAACCCGGTTTCGGCCCGGCTCGCGCAGCGCCTCGGCGCGGACACCCTGAACGTGCCCACCGACCTCGGCCTCGGCGAACTCGCGGCGATCCGCGCGGCGACCGACATCCCGCTGGACATCTACATCGAATCGCCCGACGACCAGGGCGGCCTGGTGCGGCACATGGAGATCGCGGAGATCGTGCGCGTGACCGCGCCGGTCTACCTGAAGTTCGGGCTGCGCAACGCGCCGAACATCTATCCGAGCGGTACTCACCTGGCGCCGGTGGCGACGGCGCTGGCCCGGGAACGCGTCCGGCGGGCCGAGATCGGCCTGGAGTTCTTGGCGCGCCAGCTTCCCGGCGCGGTCATGTCGGAGTTGCCGGCGGCGGATCTCGCGGTGCCGGAAGCGGGAGAACAGGTGTGAGCCGTGCGGTGCTGATCGAACGGCCCCGCTCGCTGCGCGTGGTGCCGGTCGAGCCGGCACGTCCGGCACCGGGCGAGGCCGTGGTCCGGGTCGCCTGGTCGGGGATCTGCGGGTCCGACCGTGAGGTGCTCGCGGGCACGCGGGACGGCGCGTTCGTGCGGTACCCGGTCACGCCGGGACACGAGTGGTCCGGCACCGTGGTCGAGGTCGGCGACGGCGTGGATCCGTCGCTGCTCGGCAAACCCGTTGTGGGAGAGGGTTTTCGCAACTGCGGGCGCTGTACTCCGTGCCGCCGGGGCGACACGAACCTGTGCCGGGCAGGCTATGACGAGACCGGCTTCACGCGTCCCGGTGCGTGGGCGGACGAACTGGTCCTTCCCGCCCGGCTGTTGCACGAACTGCCTCCCGGCGCGGACCTGCGTGCAGCGGCGTTGCTGGAACCGGCGGCGTGCGTGGCGGACGCCTGCCTGAAGGCACAGGCCGTGCCCGGCGAACGGGTCGCGGTGGTCGGTGGCGGCACGCTCGGCATGCTGGCCACCCAGTTGCTCGCCGCGGGCGGCCCGGGTGAGCTGACGGTGGTGGATCCGCGAAAGGAGCGGGCCGCCCTCGCGTCCCGGTTCGGAGCGTCATGGTGCCGCCCGGAAGACGCTCCGGACGCCTTCGACGTGGTGGTCGAGACGGCCGGAGCGCCGGGCACCGGAGTGCTGGCGGTGTCGCTGACGCGTCGTGGCGGGCGGACGGTCCTCACCGGGCTCGCCGGCACCGAGACGGAGCCCCTGGTGCCCGCGGAGCTGGTCGGCGCCGCGGTCACGGTGCACACCGTCTTCGGCGCACCCTCGCGGGCGTGGTCGCACGCCGTCCGCGCCTTCGCCGCGGGCCTTCTCGACCCGCGGCCGTTGGTGACGCACGAATTCCCGCTCGAGCAGGCCGGCAAGGCGCTGGAGACGACATCGGGCCAGGGCGCGGGCAAGGTCCTGCTTCACCCCTGACCGGGGTGCAGCGCGCGTTTCATCACCTTCCCCATCTCGTTCCGCGGCAAGGCATCGAGGAACCGGACCACCCGCGGCCGTTTGTGGGGCGACAGCAGCCGTGCCACGTGATCGGCCAGTTCGCGCTCGGCCGGAGCGGGGCCGTCGGGCACGATCCACGCCACGATCCGCTCGCCGAGATCCGGGTCCGGCTCGCCGGTAACCGCCGCTTCGGCCACCCCGGGGTGTTCCAGCAGCGCGTTCTCGATCTCACCCGCACCGATCTTGTAGCCGCCGCTCTTGATCAGGTCCGTCGCCTTGCGGCCGACGATGCGCACGTAACCGTCCGCGTCCCGAGTGGCCATGTCGCCGGTGCGGAACCAGCCCTCGGTGAACGCTTCGGCGGTGGCATCCGGCCGGTTGAGGTACTCGGTGAACAGGTTGGAGCCGCGGACCTGGATTTCGCCGACGGCGCCGGTCTCCTCGACGGGCTCGCCCTCGTCGTCGACCAGCCTCAGCTCGACCCCGCGCAGGGGCACTCCGACCGCGCCCGGCTTGCGTTCGCCGTCGGCGCGGACGCTGGTGTTCATCAGCGTCTCGGTCATGCCGTAGCGTTCGACGACCTGCTGTCCGGTCGCCGCCGTGATCCGCTGGTGGTCGTGCACGGGCAGCGCCGCCGATCCCGAGACGAGCAGCCGGGCCCGGCCGAACGCCTTGGCCAGCTCCGGGTTGCCGTCGACTTCACCGGCGATCCGGTGATACATCGTGGGGACCCCGAACATCATCGTGGCGCCGTCCGTCAGTTCCTTCGCGATCGCTTCGGTGGAGAACCGGCCCACGTGCCGGGCGCTCCCGCCTCGCCGTACCGGGCCGAGGATGCCGAGGATCAGCCCGTGCACGTGGAACAGCGGAAGCGCGTGCACGAGGACATCGTCGGCGCTCCACTGCCACGCGTCCTCCAGCGCATCGAGAGTGCCGGCGATCGCCCGGCGCGGCAGCACCACGCCCTTGGGCGGACCGGTGGTGCCGGAGGTGTAGATGATCAAGGCGGGGGCTTCGGGGCCCGGTTCCTCCAGCGGGTCCGCGGGCGCTCCCGTGAGCGGGACGTCCTTGCGCGGCAAGGCGGCCAGCGCCGGTGGCAGTTCGACGCCGGGTTCGGTCAGCACGAGGCCCGGCTCGCTGTCGGACACGATGTGCCCCAGTTCCCGTTCGCCGATCTTCGGGTTGACCGGCACGGCGGGCACTCCGGCCAGGAGCGAAGCGATGACGGCCACCGAGGTATGGAGGGTCGGCGTGGCCCATACGGCGACCCGCGCCACTTCGCTCGCGCGGAGTTCTCTGGCCAGCGTGCCCGCGACGGCGGCCAGCCCGGGATAGTCGAGCGTCAGCTCACCGAAGGTCAACGCGGTCTTCGCCGGGGGCGCCACCAGCGCCGGGAACAGGGGATCTGCCATGTCGTCTCCGTTCATCACTGCCACGCCGACCATGATGCGCCCCTCTTCCGCGAGCCCACACGGGTCCGGTCGAGCGGAGCAGGGCCCGCGCCCGGCCGGGCGGGTCGGTAGGCTGGTACATCGTGCTGGTGCTTGCCCTTGATACCTCGACACCCGCCGTGACCGCCGGGGTGGCGACGCTGGCGGGCGCCGACGTCACCGTGCTCGCGGAGCGCGTCACGCTCGACGCGCGCGCCCACGGGGAGTTGATCACGCCGCACGCGCTGGAGGCGCTCGCCGAGGCGGGCGTGACCCCGCGTGAGATCGATGCCATCGTCTGCGGAGTGGGGCCCGGCCCGTTCACCGGTCTGCGAGCGGGCATGGCGACCGCCGCCGCGCTGAGCCACGGCCTGGGCGTCAACGCCTACCCCGTGTGCAGTTTGGACGCCATCGCGGTCGGCGCTGACGTGGACGAGCCGTTCCTGGTCGTGACCGACGCACGCCGCCGCGAGGTCTACTGGGCCGCCTACGACGCCCTGAAGAGCCGGATCGACGGCCCACACGTGCAGGCGCCGGCCGATTTCGGCACGCCGGTCGCCGCCGGCGACGGCGCGCGGCTGTACGCCGAGCGGCTCGCGGTCCGCGTGATCGAGCCCTATTACCCACCGACGGCCGGTCTGGTCGCCGTGGCCGCGTCGCACCTGCTCGCCAAGGAAGCACCCGGCCCGCTAACCCCGCTCTACCTGCGTCGCCCCGACGCCGTCGAACCCAGCGCGCGGAAACGGGTGACCACGTGATCAGCGTGGGGCCACTCCAACGCCGCGACATCGCACGCTGCGTCGAAATCGAGAAACAACTCTTCGCCGGTGACAGCCCGTGGAGCGCGGGTGCCTTCCGCTCCGAACTCCAAGCGGGCGCCTACTACCTCGCCGCCTACGACGACGACAACCTGATCGGGTACGCCGGCCTCGCCGTGGCCGGGCCGCCGGGCGACCTCGATACCACTGTGCACACGATCGGGGTGGACACGGCGTACCAGGGCCAGGGCATCGGGACCGCCCTGCTCCGCCGCCTGCTCGCCCGTGCCGACGAGCTGAACGCGCCGGTGTTTCTGGAGGTCCGCACCGACAACGACCGCGCGGTCGCGCTCTACGAACGGCACGGCTTCACCCGGATCGGTCTCCGCAAGCGCTACTACCAACCTTCCGGGGCCGACGCGTACACGATGAAGCGTGAGGCCCGCGTCGGAGAGGAGGCGGGCTGAATGTCCCGGATCATCATGGGCGTCGAGAGTTCCTGCGACGAGACCGGCATCGGGCTGGTCCGGCTGCACGACGACGGCACCGTCGAGTTGCTCGCCGACGAGGTCGCCTCGAGCGTCGAGCAGCACGCGCGGTTCGGGGGAGTGGTGCCCGAGGTCGCCAGCCGGGCCCACCTGGAAGCCTTGGTCCCCACGGCGACGAGGGCATTCGAGGCCGCCGACCTCAAACTGTCCGATGTGGACGCCATCGCGGTCACCGCGGGGCCGGGGCTGGCCGGTGCCCTGCTGGTCGGGGTGGCGGCGGCGAAGGGATACGCGGCCGCGCTGGACGTTCCGCTCTACGGCGTCAACCATCTCGCCGGGCACATCGCGGTGGACACCCTCCAGCATGGCCCGCTGCCTTCGCCCTGTCTGGCGTTGCTCGTCTCCGGCGGGCATACGCAGCTTCTGCGCGTCGACGACATCGCGTCCTCGATCACCGAACTCGGGTCCACTGTGGACGACGCCGCGGGCGAGGCCTACGACAAGGTGGCCCGCGTGCTGGACCTGCCCTACCCCGGCGGGCCGCCGATCGACAAGGCGGCGAAGCGGGGAAACCCGGCCGCGATCAAGTTCCCTCGCGGTATGACGGGCCCGCGCGACGCGAAGTTCGATTTCTCCTTCTCCGGTCTCAAGACGGCGGTGGCCCGCTGGGTCGAGGAGGCCGAAAGCCGTGGCGAGGAGATTCCGGTCGACGATGTCGCCGCGTCCTTCCAGGAGGCGGTGGCCGACGTGCTGACGGCGAAGGCGGTTCGCGCGGCCAAGGAAACCGGTATCGGCACGCTGGTGATCTCGGGTGGCGTCGCGGCCAACTCACGGCTGTCCGCACTGGCCCGCGAACGCTGTGAGGCGGCGGGGATCACGTTGCGGGTGCCGCGGCCGAGGCTGTGTACCGACAACGGCGCGATGATCGCGGCGCTCGGCGCGCACGTCATCGCGGCCGGCGTCGAGCGGTCCTCTTTGGACATCTCGGCCAATCCCGCACTGCCGGTCGGTGTCGTTTCGGTGTGAGCCGTTCTCCCGCTCACATTTCCGAGGCGGGCACCGTCGCCGGGAAATGCCCTTCGGCGATGCCCAGCAGATCCTCGAGCGCGATGACCGCGCGTGCGGCGGCATTGCCGTCGCCGTAAGGTTTTCCGCTCTGCGGCAGGTGCCTTCGGCCGTGGAGGATGTCGGTGGCGACGGTATGGATCGTGGCCGGGTCACTGCCGGCGAGCCAGGTGGACCCGCCGTCCATGGCCTCGCGGGCTTCCCCGCGCCGGGCCGGATCACCCAGGATCACCACCGGTGTGCCGAAGGCCGGTGCCGCCTCGCGGACGGCCGCCGAGTCGGTGAGCACGAGGGTGGCCAGACGCAGGGCGCGAACGAGGTCCGGGTACTCGAGCGGATCGGTGATGGTCACCCGGGCAAGGTCACCCAGCATGCCCAGAACGTGTTCGCGCGCGGCGGGTTCAGGGTGCACGGGAAGCAGGACCTGCACGTCGTCCTGCTCCTCGACCAGTCGTCGTACCGCGGACAAGGCGCGCGCCGGCGCCTGGTCCTCGGTGCTGTAGTCCTGAGAGCCGACCAGGATCATTCGCTGCCCCGCCTCCGCCACCTCCATCTCGAGGAGGGCCAGTTCGGCGCAACGAGCCGGGATGTCCCGCTCGGCGATGTGCCGGGCCGCGTCGACGGCGGTGTTGCCGATGATGGTGATCCGCTGGCGTGGCACGCCTTCGGCGCGCAGGGCCGCGGCGGCGTCGCTCGTGGTGGTCAGGTGCAGCGCGGCGATCCGGCTGACCATCTGGCGGGTGCCGTCTTCGGCGAACGGGTCATGCGCGGGCACGCCCGATTCGAGGTGCACGACAGGCACTCCGGCCCAGAACGCGGCGAGCGCTCCGGCGAGCACCGTGGGGCTGTCGCCCTGGACCACGAGGGCCGCCGGGCGGTGCCGCCGGAACGTGGCGTCCAGGGCGGGCAGGAGCCCGGCGACGAGTTCGGCCGGGCGGTCGGCGGCGTGCGCCGGAATGTCCAGCCAGGCGTCCACCAGTAACCCGAACGGGGCCAGGGCCTGCTCGACCGAGCCGTCGTGCCGTCCACTGTGCACGATCACCGGCCGCAGCACCCCGTGGCCGCCCAGCGCCAGTGCCAGCGGCGCCGACCGCACCGCCTCCGCCCTCGTTCCCGCCAGCATCATGACGTCCACTTCGTCTCCCCCGTGCCTTCACGCTTGGACAGGCCGCGGGGCGGACGAAAATGAAGTTCTGGATGGTTGTGCCGTTGTCTTCTCGCGCATGACACTCTCCGTCCCGGACCCGTCGGCTTCGAGGTGGTCCTTGGACGATCTATCGGTGAGAACGCCAAGCGTGCACACGCAACCGCTCTGATGATCACGCCATTGGGCTAGGCTGCCACCCTTTCCGGTGTATCAACACCGAGGACATCAGCGACGCGGGGACACGATCCGGACATCGTCGGTCTTCACGTACGCCACCCGGTGTCCGAACTGGATCTGCACGTACCTGGTCTTCCCGCGCACCACGACGTGATCCGAGCCGTCGAAGGTGGTGGCCCGGTAGTACTCCGAGCCCAGCACCGGGCCCGCCGCGTACCGTTGCCCCGCCGCGAAGGTGTACGGCAGTGGAACGAGGTCCTGGACGTCCACATTCTGCGGGTAGGCCGCGGCCTCGGGATACGCCCTGCCGTAGATGGGAACGGTGTCCAGCCCTTCCTTCACCACGACGACCCATCCGAGCACGGGCCGGGCGGCCGGGGCATCGGCGGGATTGTGGAACCAGCCTTTCTGGCCGAGGAACCAGACCGCGGTCCAGTCGCCTTGCCGGTCCACCACCGCGAACCGCTGGCCAGCGGACATCCGGCTGCCGACGTCGGACATGTCCACTGTGGACGATGAGCCGTCGGGGTGGAGGCCGGGGTCGCGCAGCAGCGACGCGTCCGCGCGAGGTTCGGTGTGCAGGTGGATCCCGCTGGAACCATGAGCCGGACAGGTCGCGGCGGGGTTGTCCGTGTCGCAGCCGGTGTACCCGGCCGGGTTGGCCGCGTAGTCCGGCTGGATCATCACCAGGCCCGTGTCCCCGCGTGGTGGATAGGGGTTCAGTGGCGCGCCGAGAAGCTCGAAATAGTGCGCCCAGTCCCAGTAGGCGGCCGGGTCCCAGTGCATTCCCTTGATCGCGGCGGGCGTGATACCGGGCACGTTGTCGTGGCCGATGATGTGTTCGCGATCGAGGGGAATGTCGTACCGCGCGGCCAGATACCGCACCAGTTTCGCCGAAGCGCGGTACATCGCCTCGGTGTACCAGGTGCCCTGCAGGGCGTAACCCTCGTGTTCCACACCGATCGACTTGGCGTTGACGTACCAGTTCCCGGCGTGCCAGCCCACGTCCTTGGTGCGGATGTGCTGCGCGACGTGCCCGTCGACGGACCGAAGGGTGTAGTGCCAGCCCAGGTACTTCGGATCCTGGACGAGCGCGAGCGCGGTGTCGTAGCTGCACTCGGTGTCGTGGATGACGACGTAGGTGATCGTCTGGCTGTAGGGCCGGTCAGCCTGGTCGTAGTTGCCATAGTTGCCGTTGCCGAGGTCCTGGTAGGGGGCCGGCACCCAGTCGCACGCCAAGCCCGGCGGCGCTTCGACGTGCTTCGGTGTGCCGGCCGGGAGCCCGAGCCGGTTCAACTGCCTACGGTTCGGCGTGAGACCGGGCTCGGCGGCCAGCGTGACCAGGTGGCCGTCATCGGTGGTGCGCGCCGCGCCGGAGGAAATGGTGGCGTACACCTCGTCCGCGAAGAACGCCGCCGCGGTCGCGTCGGTCGCGCCGCTGTAGCGGGCGACCGCGCCATACCAGTCGGCGGCGTCGGCGCCACCGGTGGAGAGCGCCTCCTGGTACGCCGCCAGCACCGCCGCGCCCCCACGGATGTTCTGCGCCGGGTCGATGCGCAGGGTCTCGGGCGTGACTCCGGTCAGCTGGGAGGCGAACTCCACCGTCTGCAACGAGGACGACGGATCGGCAGCGGCCGGCGGGGCAGGCCGGAGCACCTCGCGCGCCTGGTCACCCCGGGGATCCTCGGCGCCCTTGTCGTGGTGGGTACCGGCGGCGGCGACCATCCGGACATCGGTGAGATGCATGGGGCCGAACCCGGCGCTCGTACTCGGCCGGCCGCCGTTGTGATCCCAGCGGGATTTGAGGTACGAGACACCGAGGAGCACGGACTCGGGCACCCCGAATTCCTCGGCCGCGGCGGCGAACGCGTTCTGGCGTGCTTGTGTGCCTGCCAGTGCCGGGGCCGGAGAGACCACGGCAAGTCCCGCGGTGCCTGCCGCGAGAGCGCCGCGAAGGGCGTTACGTCGGGTGAATGCTGGCATGTGGGAAAACTACCGGCCAGCGCGACGAAAGGGGACATTCTTTCGTCGCGTGGTTTTCCCGGGGTTCTCTCATTTGATCCGGAGGGCAGGCATTCGCCGATCAATCCCGGCGGTGCGATCACCCTCGCTGAGGCGCGGGGAAGCGCTGGTCACAGCGCTTCCCCGCCTCTGGAACTGATCAGCACTTGCCGCAGCATCCGCATCCGGCGCCCTTGCAAGAACCGCAGCAGTTGCATCCACCCATTGCCAACACCATCCCTTCGGGGCAGGCCCGGGCCGTGTCCCAAGTTAGGGCCACCGATGCCCACCCGACACCGCCCAATGAGTGAGAAGCGAGTGCCATGCCGTGACCGGAACCCGCGCGGCACCGGAGACCGGTCAGGCCGGTTCCACGGCTGTTCACGGTGGGTGAACCCACCCGCCTTGCGCGGCTAGCACTCGCGTGGCTAGAGTGCTAATTGCACGGCACCGCACACGCCCCGGCACCCGCGACGGCGGGGGTGGTAGGAGCCGAAACCCAAGTAAGTACCTGCCAACGCTTTCGACGACCCGTGGAGGTCAACCCGGTGAGCGTGAACATCAAACCGCTCGAGGACAAGATCGTTGTCCAGACGAGCGAGGCCGAGGAGACGACGGCTTCCGGTCTCGTCATCCCCGACACCGCCAAGGAGAAGCCCCAGGAGGGCAAGGTTCTGGCCGTGGGCCCGGGCCGTGTCGACGACAAGGGCAACCGCATCCCCGTGGATGTCAACGTCGGCGACGTCGTCATCTACTCGAAGTACGGCGGCACCGAGGTCAAGTACAACGGTGAGGACTACCTGATCCTGTCCGCTCGCGACGTGCTGGCCGTCGTCAACTGACGTCGGCGTCCGCGTTGTGAACGCCCCGGGCCCCGCATAACGCCGGGGGCCGGGGCGTTCTGCTGTCACCAGCGCTCATCCGGCAACCGGCGTGCCCTGCGCCTCCGGATCGCGCTTGGCATTTCATTGCCAGAGAGGTTTCTGCCATGCCCAAAGAGATCAATTTCGACGAGGACGCTCGTCGGGCACTCGAGCGCGGCGTGAACAAGCTCGCCGACGCGGTCAAGGTCACCCTTGGTCCGCGTGGCCGCCACGTGGTGCTGGACAAGAAGTTCGGTGGCCCGACGATCACGCTCGACGGTGTGACCGTGGCGCGCGAGATCGACCTCGAAGACCCCTTCGAGAACCTCGGCGCCCAGCTCGCCAAGAACGTGGCGACCAAGACCAACGACGTGGCCGGCGACGGGACCACCACCGCGACCGTGCTGGCGCAGTCGCTGGTCAGGGTCGGCCTGCGCAACGTGGCGGCGGGTGCCAACCCGACGGCGCTGGGCCACGGGATCGAGGCGGCCGCGGAGAAGGTCATCGAGGTCCTGAAGGCCAGGGCCACCCCGGTCAAGGGGCGTGACAACATCGCCCAGGTCGGCACGGTCACCTCGCGCGACGCCACCATCGGCGCGCTGCTCGGCGAGGCCGTGGAGAAGGTCGGCGAGGACGGCGTGATCACCGTGGAGGAGTCCTCCACGATGGCCACCGAACTGGAGATCACCGAGGGGGTGCAGTTCGACAAGGGCTACCTGTCGGCGCACTTCGCGACCAACCCGGAGGAGCAGCGGGCGATCCTGGAGAACGCCTCCGTGCTGCTGCACCGGGAGAAGATCTCCGCGCTGGCCGACCTGCTGCCGCTGCTGGAGAAGGTCGCCGAGGCCAAGAAGCCGCTGCTGATCATCGCCGAGGACGTCGACGGCGAGGCCCTGTCCACCCTGGTGGTCAACGCCCTCCGCAAGACGATCAACGCGGTGGCGGTCAAGGCGCCGTTCTTCGGTGACCGGCGCAAGGCGTTCCTGGACGACCTGGCCGTGGTCACGGGTGCGCAGGTCGTCTCCTCCGAGATCGGTCTGAAGCTGTCCGAGGTCGGGCTCGACGTGCTGGGCACCGCCCGGCGCATCGAGGTCACCAAGGACACCACGACGATCGTCGACGGCGCGGGCACCAAGGACGAGATCCAGGGCAGGATCGCGCAGATCCGCAAGGAGATCGAGACCACCGATTCCGACTGGGACCGCGAGAAGCTCCAGGAGCGGCTGGCGAAGCTGGGCGGCGGTGTCGCGGTGATCAAGGTCGGCGCGGCCACCGAGACCGAGCTGAACGAGCGCAAGCACCGCATCGAGGACGCGGTGGCCTCCACCAAGGCGGCCGTCGAGGAGGGCATCCTGCCCGGCGGCGGCTCGGCCCTCGTGCACGCGGTGAAGGAGCTCGACGACCTCGGGCTGACCGGTGACGAGGCGACGGGCGCGAAGATCGTCCGCGACGCGCTCACCGCACCGCTGCACTGGATCGCCACCAACGCCGGCTACGAGGGCGCGGTGATCGTGTCCAAGGTGCAGGAGCAGAGCTGGGGCCACGGCTTCAACGCGGCCACCGGCGAGATCACCGATCTCATCGCGGCCGGCATCGTGGACCCGGTGAAGGTCACCCGGTCGGCGGTGGCCAACGCCGCTTCGATCGCCCGTCTGGTGCTGACCACGGAGAGCTCCGTGGTCGAGAAGCCGCAGGAAGAGCAGGAAGAGGCCGGTCACGGCCACGGTCACTCGCACTGACCGCTCCGCACGATGAGGCCGTCCCGGCGCCATGCCGGGACGGCTTTTCCTTTTCCGGCATGGTGTGGACGAATTGGAGAGGGGAAGAATTCCCGACGTCAGGTGAATTACTCACCGAAATATCGGTCGCGCCTTCGAGAGTTGACCGGAATCGACGTGCGCACAAAGCGGGGGTGGCGCCCGGAGCCGGTCGCCACCCCCGCCTTCCTCCTCTCGCGGTCACTGACCGGAAAGACTCAGCTGATGTCTTTTTCCGGTCTTGAGAATGGTCTCCCGCTCGGACTCCGACAGCCCGCCCCAGATCCCGTAGGGCTCGTGCACGGCGAGCGCGTGCTCGCGGCAAAGTCGCAGTACCGGACAGGTCTGGCAAATCGCCTTGGCCCGGGCCTCGCGGCGCGCCCTGGCCGGCCCGCGTTCGCCATCGGGATGGAAGAAGGCCGCGCTGTCCATCCCGCGGCAGGCCCCCTCGAGTTGCCAGTCCCAGATATCGGCGTTCGGGCCCGGGAGCCTGCGCGTGTCCGCCATCGAGACCGCCTCCGTAATTCGGTCGTTACCACTGCGTCGATTACTCCATTTGGCGCAATGGTGGTAACGGTAGAAGCGCGCCAATAGTTGTTCAAGGGAATCCCCGGGATTCAGTCTTTAGGTGTCCCCCGCAAGTGTGAGTGCGCCTTCTTTGACCGAGTGGCGTGCGGATGATCCACTTGCCCGCGTCCGGGGCCGCCGGGATATTGACTCGAATGAATGCCGGCCGGGCGGAACCGACGATGCCGGTGGCCGCCGTGGCCCGCCGGCTGGGGATCGCGCCGTCCACCCTTCGCACCTGGGACCGCCGTTACGGCCTCGGGCCGGGCTGTCACACGGGCGGCAAGCACCGTCGTTACGGGCCGACGGACATCGCCCGCCTCGAACTCATGCAGCGCGCGCTCCTGCGGGGTGCCTCCACCGCCGAGGCCGCGCGTTACTGCCTCGACCAGGTGCCGAAGTCGGCGCCGCCCGCGGAGGTCCCGGCCGAGCCCGGACCGCTTCCGGCCGCGCACGGGCTGCCGGACAGCACTACGGCCCGGCGCCTGCGTGCCGCCGCGCTGGCGTTGGACTCGTGGGCGGTGCAGCGCACGCTCGCCGAGACCATCGCCGATGTCGGGGTGACGACGGCCTGGGAGAGTGTGATCGAGCCCGTGCAGATCGCGCTCGGTACCGGCTGGCACGGCTCCCCTGCGGGGACCGAGGTCGAGTACCTGTTCGGCGAATGCGTGCTTGCCGCGCTGGTACGGGCGACCCCGGTTCTGGAAAGCCCCCGCAACCAGCGGCCCGTCCTGCTCAGTGGCGCGCCGGGCGAACGTGACGTCCTTCCGCTCTACGCGCTGGCCGCGTGCCTTGCCGAGCGCCGGATCGGCACGCAACTGTTCGGCGACCCGTTGCCGCGCGACGCGCTGGCGGCGGCGATGCGCCGGGGCGCGCCGGCCGCGGTGGTTCTGCTGGCGTCCAGCCCGGTGGTGGTCGACGCCACGTTGTTCGCCGACGATCCGCGCGGCCGTCCTCGCCGTCGTCTCTTCGCCTGGGGGCCGGGCTGGTGCCGGGCGCCGCTTCCGGACCGGGTCGAAGCGCTGGCGGACTTACGCACCGCAGCCGCACGACTCGAATATGTACTACTCGGGCAGTGATTCTGTCCCAGTCGGGCAGTAGGGTGACCCCCGTGACGGGTGAGCTACGGCGTGCGGCGTTCGGGGATCTCCCGGCGCCGGTGCCCGCTCTCCTCACCCGTGCCCAGGCTCCCAGGGCGAAACTGCTGGCCGCGATCGTGCTGGGCGCGCAGGGGCGCTACGCCGCCGCGGCGGCACTGCTCACCGAACTCGGCCGCGAGCGTGATCCGGTCGTCGCCGCCCACTCCTTGACCACACTGGCCTCGCATCGCCGGCAGCTCGGTGGTCACGCCGCCGCTCGCCCGCGGGATGCCGCGGCGTTGCGGCTCGCCTCCAGCGTCGATCTCTCCGCCGATGCCGGTGAGGATCCTGACGGTCTCGACGCCCGCGGAGCCCTCGCCGACGCGCTGCTCGGTCTCGCCGCCGACAGCGTCGGCGCGGGAAGACCGGCGGTCGCCCGCAGGTTCGCTTCGGCGGCCGCGCCGCACCTGACCTCTTGGCGCACCCGGGTGCGAGCCGGCTGGGTCGCGGCCGAGATCGAGTTCGTCGACGGCAGGCCAGCTGCGGCCGTCGATCCCGCCGAAACCGCCTTCCAACTCGCCACGGCGGCCGGAGCCTCCCGTCATGTGGTCAAGTCCGGCCTGGTGCTCGCGGCCGCGCTGGCCGAGACCGGAGCCGTCGATCGCGCCCGCGACCTCGTCTCCGACGCGGTCGGCGCGACCGAGAAGTACGAGCTTCGTTCCCTGGCCTGGCCCGCCTGCCTGCTGGCGGCGCGGTTGTGGCCGGAGACGGCCAATCACCATCGATTCAGAGTCGACGCCGTGTTGCACGCTGTGTTACTACGGTCTGATCCGGAGGGGAGGAGACTTGCCGGCGAATCGCCGTGGGTACCGGTCTGACGTGCGTTCGGACATCCGGGGTAAGAACTTCCAAAAAAAGCCACCGGATCGTGTCAAGGTGCGGCCTAATACTGCAACGGCACTTAGGTGAGTGGGTATCCGCGTCTTTTGTAGTGGCTGAGC
>NZ_JBHUKR010000027.1:0-54394 GCF_042684065.1 Amycolatopsis pigmentata
CCACCACACCACCACCAAGATCAACAAGCACCAGGGGTTGACTTAGGAAACTCATTGGGTCACCCCCTTTTCTTCCAGCGCGAGCCGCAGTGCTCGCAACGCGTAGTGCGTCCGTGATTTCACCGTTCCCGGCGCGATTCCGAGCCGGGAAGCGGCGTCATTGACGGAATAGCCCTGGAAGTAACACAGCAGCAGCACTTCCCGGTGGGACCGGGACAACTCGCCCAGTGCCTCGGCGACCAGCCACCCTTGCAGGGCGCGGTCGGTGTCGTCCGGAAGAGGGATTTCGGGCGGTTCGTCGGTGGTCACTTCCGACCGCGCCGAAGCCGACCGCCATCCGTCGATGGCGATCCGGCGCGCCACGGTGAACAGCCAGGCCCGCGCGGACCGCTGGGACTGGTCCAGCACACGCGGGTGACGCCAGGCACGCAGCAGGGTCTCCTGCACCACGTCCTCGGCACCGGCGCGATCGCCGTTGGTGAGTTTCAGCGCGTAAGACCAGAGCGCGGCCGCGTGGTCGTCGTGCAACGCCCGCATCAACCGGTCTTCCGCGGCATCCTTCATACCTGGGCGACCTGCTTCGACCGGGACTGCGCCAGCAGCAACGCTCCCCCGGCCACCACGCACACGGCTTCGGTGATGACGCCCCAGAGCTCGGGCAGCCAGTTCCCGGCCCCGGGGTTGAAGTCCTCGTGCACGCCGAAGAAGCCGCCGGACCGCAGCGACAACACGAACGCGGCCAACGTGGCCACGCCGAAGCCGACCGCCAGAAACGCCGGCAGCCAGTGGTGCCAGGCCAGCACCCCGGCGGCGATCACCACCCCGGCGATCGCGTTGACCAGGAACAACGGCCCGACCGTGGGGATGTCGGAGAACCCCTGGTTGGCCCACAGGTCGTAGTGCACCCAGGCCGACCCGAGCAGCCCCGCGATCACCAGGATGCGCAGCACCCACGCCACCATTGCCCGCCCCTCTCGCCTCGGAGAAAACCTACCTCGCTCTTCTCACGAAGCATCACCACTTCTGGTTCATCCTTGTGTCGGCGGGGGCACATCGTTGAACCCGGGGCGGGGCGTGATCGTGTCAAGGGGCATGACTGCTGAATCACCCACTCGCCGTACCGTCCTGACCACCGGCGTGGCCGCGGCCGGCGCCGCGGCCGGTACGGTCGCGCTCGCCGCCTGCGCCGGCGGCTCCACGCAATCCGGCTCGGGGTCCGGCGGCCAGCCCGCTCCCGCCGCCCAACCTGCCGCCGGCACCACGATCGCCTCGCTGTCCGATGTCCCGGTCGGGGGCGCCAAGTCCGTCACCATCGGCGGGCAGGCGGCCATCGTCGCCCGGCCCTCGGAGAACAACGTGGTCGCGTTCAGCGCGTCCTGCACCCACCAGCACTGCACCGTCAACCTCAGCGGTGACAAGCTCAAGTGCCCGTGCCACGGCTCGCAGTTCAACGCCCTCACCGGCGCGGTGGAGCACCCTCCGGCGAAGTCGCCGTTGCCCTCCATCCCGGTGAAGGTCGACAACGGCAAGATCGTCTCCGCCTGACCGGCCGGTTTCTCAACTCCAGACGAACAACTGCTCACCGGCGGCCACCCGGCCGTCGGTGAGCAGCGAAGAAAGCGCCTCCGCCGAGGCGTCCAGCGCGACCACCGGTACCACCGGCGAGTAGCCCGCGGCCCGGACCGCCTCCGGGTCCCACGTGATCAGGGGCTGCCCGGCGCGCACCGTATCGCCCTTCGCCACCAGAACGGTGAACCCTTCGCCCTTCTGCTTCACCGTGTCGATCCCCAGATGCACGAGCACGCCCTTGCCGTCGGCGTCCGCGACGACGAAGGCGTGCGGATGCAGGGTCACCACGGTTCCGCCGATCGGCGCCACCGCGTCCTGCCTGCCGTCCTCGGGCATCACCGCCACCCCGGGACCCACCATCGCTTCGGCGAAGACGGGATCCGGCACCTGGCTCATCGGCAGCGCGTCGCCCGCCACCGGGCTCGCCACCGTCACACGGCTCACAGCGTTTCCTCCGCGAGTTTGCGCGCCCCCGCGATCGTGTCGACGGGGCGCTCCTGTCGAACGCACGTCACGTAGGGGCGATGGGCGCCCCGCCGCCGCGACAGCGGACCCAGACGGCGCGCTCTGTGGTCACTTTGACAGCCGCGAGTTGCGGTACAAGTTGTCACAGCAGGTCCTGGATGTCACCGGCGATCGTGTCGGCCTCCGGCCCGACGATCACCTGGACCACCGAACCGGCCTTCACCACACCGATCGCGCCTGCCTTCTTCAGCGCGGCCTCGTCGACTTTGGAGCCGTCCTCCAGCTCACAGCGGAGCCGGGTGATGCAACCCTCGATATCGACGATGTTTTCGGCGCCTCCGAGCGCCGCCAGAATCCGTTCAGGCCTCTCGTCCGCCATAGCGGTCTCCTTCGCTCCGGTTACGGCCACGAACCCGTAACGGTGGTTGACACTCCCGCGGATCGCGGAGCATTCTGCCCCATCAGGAAATGGTCTAGACCGGAACGTACCAATCCCGGACGTCCGGCGCGACCCTTTCGGCCGAACCGAGACCCGCGGAGGTGGTGTCCATGCCGGCGTCCCCTCCTGGTCCGGACCCCCTGCTCGAAGGTCCGACGCCGAAACACGTCCAGTTGCGGGAAATCCTGCGCCGTGCGGTCGAGCGGGAACTGCCGCCCGGTTCCCCGATCCCGTCCGAGCGCGAACTCGCCGCGCGCTACCGGGTCTCCCGCCTGACGGTCCGCTCGGCCATCGGCAAGCTGGTCGAAGAAGGCCTGCTCAGCCGGGCCCGTGGGAAGGGCACGTTCACCTCGATCCGCCGGATGGACCTTCCGCTCTACCTCATGTCGTTCACCGGCGACATGCGCAGGCGCGGGCTCAAGCCCACGACCGAGATCCTTTGGCGCGGAAGGGAAAACCCGCCGCCGAACACGGTGCGGGCGCTCGGCCTCGGCGAGGGAGAACAGGCCTACCGGATCGTCCGGCTCCGTCGCGCGGACGGCGTGCCGATGGCGCTGGAGCGCGGCTGGTACCACCCGGGACAGGTGCCCGGCCTCTTGGACCACGACCTCACCCGCTCGTTGTACGAGCACCTCGCCCACCACTACGACCTCCGCTTCGATCAGGCCCGGCAGACGATGTGGGCCGAAGCGGCGGACCGGGAGACCGCGCGGCTGCTGGGCATCCGTGTCGGCGACCCGCTCCTGGTCTTCCGCCGGATCTCCAGCCATCGCGGCAGGCCGGTGGAGGACACGACGTCGGCGTACCGGGGTGACCGGTACCAGCTGACGACGCAGTTGGACCCCGCCGGACCGATGGACGCTCGTCGGGCGCGGCCGGGGGCAGATGTCCCACGAAAACCAGGTGTGCCCACCGAACAGGGAGGTTTCCCGTGACCGCGACCACCGCGGAAGGAACGAAAGGCAAAGGGAGGGGTTTCGCCGGACTGCAACGGTTCGGCCGCAGCCTCATGCTGCCCATCGCGGCGCTGCCCGCGGCCGGCCTGCTCTCCCGGCTCGGCCAGGACGACATGCTGGGGCGGTGGGTGGCGACGCAGAAGATCGCCACTGTGCTCGCGGCCGCGGGGGGCGGGCTGTTCAACTGGCTGCCGCTGCTGTTCGCGGTCGGCATCGCGGCCGGCTTCACCCGGCGCGGCGACGGCTCCACGGGCGTCGCCGCCGTCGTCGGCTTCGTCGTGTTCAACCAGGTCGTGCAGGTGTTCGCGCCGATCAACAAGCTCGAGGGCTTCAAGGAAGGCTGGTACCTGCAGCCGATCAAGTGGCCCTACAGCGTGCTCGGCGGCATCGTCGTCGGCTTGGTGACGGCCGGGCTGTGGCAGCGATTCCACCGCATCAAGTTGCCGCCGTATCTGGCCTTCTTCGGCGGACGCCGGTTCGTGCCCATCATCAACGCGTTCGTCCTGATGCTCATCGGCGTGGTCTTCGGCCTGATCTTCCCCGTGATCGACAGCGGCATGCAGCATCTCGGCAACGCGGTGACCAGCAACGCGGTGATCGGTGGCGGGGTGTACGGGACGCTCAACCGGGCGCTGCTGCCGATCGGCCTGCACCAGTTGATCAACATCCCGGTGTGGTTCATCTTCAACGGCGGTGACATCACCAACTTCTTCAACGGCGACCCGCACGCGGGCACGTTCACCACCGGATTCTTCCCCATCTTCATGTTCGCGCTGCCCGCCGCCGCGCTGGCGATCTGGCGGACCGCGCGCCCGGAGCAGAAGAAGATCGTCGGCGGTCTCATGATCTCCGCCGCGTTCACCTCCTTCCTGACCGGCATCACCGAACCGATCGAATTCGCGTTCCTGTTCGTCGCCTGGCCGCTGTACCTGATCCACGCCGTGCTCACGGGCGTGTCCCTGGCGATCTGCAACCTGCTGGACATCCATCTCGGGTTCTCGTTCTCGGCAGGCGCGATCGACTACGCGCTCAACTCCGGGGCGCCCGCGGCTCACCGGGCGTGGCTGCTGATCCCGATCGGCCTGGCCTACGCGGTGATCTACTACTTCCTCTTCCACTGGATCATCGTGAAATGGAACCTGCGGACACCGGGCCGTGAAGACGAGGGCACGGACGCGGGTGATGCCACCCCGTAAAGCCCTCCGGCTCCCGGACGCCGCTCGCGAGGCGGCGTCCGGGAGCCGACGGCACGGCTCGTAGGGTGGGGGAATGGACAGTGTGCGCGCGGTGGAACAGTGGCCGGTGGACAACGCGGCCACGGCGGTGATCAGCGCCGACGGCGAAGTACTGGGACGGCACGGCGACACGGGGAGGACGTTTCCCCTGGCGTCGGTCACCAAACTGCTCACCGCCTACACCGTCCTGATCGCCCTCGAAGAAGGCGCCGCCGAACTGGACACTCCCGCCGGTCCCGAAGGCTCGACGATCCGTCACCTGCTGGCGCACACGTCGGGCCTGGCCTTCTCCGAGCACAAGGTGATGGCCCAGCCGGGCACCCGGCGCCTCTACTCCAACGCCGGATTCGAGCAACTCGCCGACGCGCTCACCAGCCATTCCGGTATCGCCTTCGCCGACTACCAGGCCGAGGCGCTGTTCACCCCGCTGGGCATGGACGCGACCGTCCTGAAAGGATCGCCCGCCGCGGGCGCGGTGTCCTCGGTCGCGGACCTGACGTTGTTCGCCGCGGAGCTTCAGCGTCCCAAGCTGCTGGACCCCGCGACACTGGCCGAAGCCACGAGCGTCGCCTTTCCTGGGCTCAACGGCGTACTCCCCGGGTTCGGCCACCAGAAGCCGAACGACTGGGGCCTCGGTTTCGAGATCCGCGACCACAAGAGTCCACATTGGACCGGATCGCGGAGTTCGCCGCGCACGTTCGGCCACTTCGGGCAGTCGGGCACGTTCCTGTGGGTCGACCCGGACGCGCGGGTCGCCTGCGTGGCGCTCACCGACCGGGACTTCGGCCCGTGGGCCGCCGAAGCCTGGCCCACGTTCACCGACGGGATACTGGCCCAGCTTTCGGCCTGATCTAGGTCATCACGCGCACCGGGTTGCCGGCCCGGTAGGCGGCGATGTCCTCCACGGCGTCACGGAAGAAGATTTCGTAGGTCTCCTTGGTGACGTAACCGAGGTGCGGCGTGAGGACCACATTGGACAGTCCGCGCAGCGGGTGATCGACCGGAAGCGGCTCGACATCGTAGACGTCGAGCGCGGCGCCGCCGATCTCCTTGCGGCGTAACGCTTCCAGCAACGCGGATTCGTCCACTATGGGCCCTCGCGAGGTGTTCACCAGCCACGCGTCCGGCTTCATCGCGGCGAGTTCGCCGGCACCGACCAGGCCACGGGTGCGGCGGCTGAGCACGAGATGGATCGACACCACGTCCGCGGTGGCGAACAGGTCCTCTTTGGACACCAGGGTCACGCCGTGCTCGGCGGCGCGTTCCTCGGTCAGGTTCTGGCTCCAGGCAATGGTGTTCATGCCGAAGGCCTGGCCGACCCGGGCCACCCGCGAGCCGAGGTTGCCCAAGCCGAGCAAGCCCAGGGTCCGGCCTGACAGCCCCGTGCCGATCGTGGTCTGCCATCCGCCGTCACGCATCGCGGGCAGTTCGGTGCCGAGGTTCCGGGCGGCGGCGAGGATCAGCGCCCAGGTGTGCTCGGCGGTCGGCGAGGGCACGTAACCGGTTCCGCACACGAGGACACCCTGCCGGCGCGCCGCCTCCACGTCGATCGCGGCGTTGCGCCGCCCGGTGCTGACCAGGAGCCTGAGGTCGGTCAACCGGGCCAGCGTCTCGGCCGGGAACCGGGTGCGCTCGCGCATCGCGACCACGACGTCGAAGCCCGCCAGCCGCTCGGCGAGTTCGTCCGGATCGGCGATGTGCGCGGTGAACACCTCGATGTCGGCGCCCAGCGCGTCCCAGTCGGCGAAGCCCAGCGCGGCGTTCTGGTAGTCGTCGAGGATGGCGATCTTCATTCCCCCAGGCTACGTCCGCCGAGGACGGTGACGGCACACGGGCGGGCAGCGCACCGAACACGGGACGAAGTTCCCCGGTGGAGCACACCAACGGCCGTGTCCGGTGACGGATCACCGCCCTAGCGTGACATTGTGACGAAGCGGCGGAAATGGATCATCGGAACCATCGTGGGTGTCGTCGTGGTGGCGGTGGCCGCCCTGGCGATCGTGCTCACCCAGGGACCGCATGGGCAACCCGTTCCCCCTGCGGCGCCGTCTCAGCCGTCGCCGTCGGCCGGACCGGTGTTCGCCGCGAAAATCGACAATGTGGCGGAGGCGCGGCCGCAGACCGGCCTGTCTTCCGCGGACGTCGTGTACGTGGAACCGGTCGAAGGCGGGCTGACCCGGTTGCTCGCCGTGTATTTCGGCTCGCGCCCGGATGTCCTCGGCCCGGTGCGCAGCGCGCGGTCCTCCGACATCGGCGTGCTCGCGCAGTACGGGCAGCCGGTGCTCGCCTACTCCGGCGCCGCGCCGGAAATCCTGCCCGCCCTGCGCTCCGCGTCGCTGGTGAACGCCTCACCGGCCGAGGTCCCTGGCGCGTACTTCCGCGACAACGGCAGACCGGCGCCCCACAACCTGTACGTCCACCCCGCGGGACTGCCCGGCGGCACACCGCCACCGGCCGATTCCGTCCCGCGGTTCGGCCCCGTGCCCACGGCGGGAACCCCGGTGAGCGCATACCAGGTTCGCTACCCGGCCGCGTCCTACGACTTCCGCTGGTCGCCGGACAGTCACCGGTGGGCGATCTTCGCCGACGGTGCGCCGCTGTCCACCACCGAAGCCGGCCGTCTCGACGCCGCCACCGTGATCGAGCAGCGTGTCGACGTGCGCGTGGGAGAGCCGGGAGAGAGCGGAGCCGTCGCCAATTCGCCGGTCGCGCAGACCGTCGGTTCGGGCGAGGCGACGATTCTCCGTGACGGGCAACGGTTCGCGGCCACCTGGAACCGGCCCGCTCCGCAGTCGCCCACCCGTTTCCTCACCACCACGGGAGATCCGCTCCCGCTGGCACAGGGCCCGGTGTGGATCCTGCTCACCGCGAAGTCTTGACCAGCTCAGGCGGGCGTACCGGTCGAGCGGGCTCGAATCGTCACGCCAGCGGCAGCGGCAGGATTTCCCCGGTGGCATCGCGCAACGCCTCACGCATGGCCTCACGCGGCGCGGCCATTCCGGTGAACTGCTCGACTTGCCCGAAAGCCTGATGCAGCAACATGTCCAGGCCCGTGGCCACCCGGCGGCCCCGCGCGGCGGCGGCTTCGGCGAGCGGCGTCGGCCAGGGGTGGTAGATGACATCGAGCAGGCACGGCACGGCCGAAAGCTCCTGGGCATGCCCGGCCACCGCTTCCGCCGGCACCGTGCTGACCAGCACGGAAGCTTCGGAGACGACGTTCGGGAAACCGCCACCGGGCCAGGTGACCACTTCCACCTCGACTCCGGCGCGATTCGCCACGGCGACGGCTTCGGTGGCACGAGCGGGATCGCGCACCACCAGCAGGGCGCGTCCGACCTTGAGTTCGGCGAAGGCGACGAGCGTGGCCGCCGCTGTCCCGCCCGCGCCCAGGATCACCCCGGTCGAACCCGGCGGGGCGTCGAAGCCCCCCGCGGCACGCAGCGCGCCGGTCACACCGTCGACGTCCGTGCAGTCGGCGAACCACTCCGAACCCTGGTGTACCAACGTGTTCGCCGCCCCGGCCGCCCTGGCGCGCGCCGAGGTCATCGTGGCGAACTCCAGCGCCGCTCGCTTGCCGGGCATGGTCACCGACAGCCCCGCCCACTCCGCGCCGAGCCCGCCGACGAGGACCGGCAGCCCTTCGGCGTCGACCTCGATCCGCTCATAGGTCCAGGACAACCCGAGTTCCCGGTAGGCCGCGTAGTGCAGGACCGGCGAAAGGGAATGCCCGACCGGCTTGCCCAGCACTCCCGCCTTAGAAGGCACCGTTCTGCCTCGCCACTTCGATGTTGCGGCTGTGTTCCTGCTGGGTCGTCGCGAAGCAGGACACACCGTTCTTGTCGCATTTCACGAAGAAGAGCCAGGCACCGTCCGCGGGATGCAGGGCCGCCTCGATCGCCTCCGTGCTCGGCGATCCGATCGGGGTCGGCGTGAGGCCCGCGTTCTGGTAGGTGTTGTACGGGCCCTGCTTGTTCCGGTCGGCGTCGGTCGTGGTCACCACCGGTTTGTCGAGGACGTAGTTCACCGTCGAGTCGAACTGGAGCCGCATGTTCTTGTCCAGCCGGTTGTAGATCACCCGGGAGATCTTCTCGAAGTCCTGGCTGACGCCTTCGCGTTCGATCAGGGACGCGATGGTCAGCACCTGGTACGGCGCCTGCTGCTGCACGGTCGACCCGCTGGTCAGGCCGGCCGCCTGGATCTTGGTCGTGGAGGCCTTGAGCACGGTCCCGAGCAGCTGGCCGGCGTCCGAGCCCGGTCGCACGTCGTACACGCCCGGGGCGATCAGGCCTTCGAGCCGGTGCGGGTCGGTGCTCTTCGCCGCGGCCGAGGCCGCCCAGTCCGCCACGCCCAGCGTGGCCAGATCCGCCGACTGCGCGGCCTTGCGCAGGTCTTCCGGAGAGACGCACGTGCTCTTGCCGTTCAGCGTCGCGCAGGAAGCCTTGGACAGCAGGCTGTACAAACCCGGCGTGACCGAGCCTCCGGGCTGGGTGATGTCGTCGAGCTGGGTGCCGGCGCGGACCTGCAACTCCCCCACCCGCGCGGTGCCGCTGGTCAGCATGGCGACCGCCGCCGAGCCGGACATCTTGGTCTTGAGCACGTAGTAACCGGGTTGAAGGCTGAGCACCTTGTCGTTGTTCTTGCTGGCCTTGACGAACGCCTTCGCGCTGGCCACGACGCCTGCCGTGGTCAGTTCGCCACCGATGGCGCCGGTCGAGTCGCCGTCACCGATCTGGATCACCACGTCGGACTCGCCATTGCCCGGGAAGTCCGCGTAGCCGAAGACCTTCTCGACGCCGAACCACGCGCCACCACCGAACAGCCCGATCACGGCCAGTGCCGCCACCCAGCGCAGAAAGCGGCGGCGCGGGCGCTTGGGCGCTTCGTCCGCAGGCTCGATGTACTCGGGCTCGGCACGCTCGTCGGGCATGTAGTCGCCCGGGTAACCCTCGTCGTCGAAATCCTCGTCGACCAGATGGATGATCTCGGTCGGGTCCTCCCGGGCCGGGGCACGCCGGGGCGGCTCCTCGTCGAAGAGTTCCAGACCTTCCTCGGCGGGCGCCGCACGACGGCCCTTCCGGGGCGGATTCGTCGAGTACCCGTCGGCCCGGTCCTCCTCGGCACGACGACCCCGGCGAGGTGGGTTCGTCGCGTACCCGTCGGCCGGAGCGTCCTCCGGGCGCCGCGGGGGACGGCCTCGCCGGGGCGGGGCGTCTTCGGCCGGGGCGCGACGCGCCGGTACCCGCCGCCGCGGCTCTTCGCCGGTGGGGGCACGACGGGCGGGAGCCCGCCTCCGCGACGGTTCCTGTCCCTCACCGGAGGAAGCCCGCCGCGCGGGCGCACGCCGGGGAGGAGCGTCTTCCAACCACTCGGGCTCGACGTCGGCAGGCGGCGCCGCCCGGCGCGCCGGGCGGCGAGCAGGCGGGGTGTCCGGTACGTCGGCACGCCGCCGCCGGCCCGCCGGGGGCTCCACGGGTTCCCGCGCAGGAATCGAGCGGTCGCGGGGCTCGACGGCACGCCGCCTCGGGGGCACCGTGCGGTCGGGCGGATAGGCGGGACGTTCCTGCGGCGCCTGGCGCGGCTGCCGGGACTGAGGCGGCACGGCACGGCCGCCCGGTGGCTGCGTCCCGCCGGGCAGCGGCTCGCGCCGGGCGTGCTTGCCGCTTCGGGGGCGGTCCCGCCGCGGGGGTTCAGCGTTCATGTGCGTCCCTCCCGTGCCAGATATGACGCCCGGCCATCGAGCCAGCCCTGCAGGATTTCGACCGCCGCGGCCTGGTCGACCACAGCGCGCTGCTTACGTCCCTTGACCCCGCGTCCCGACAGCATACGGGCCGCACTGACCGTAGTGAGCCGCTCGTCGGCGAGCCGCACCGGTATCGGGGCGACGCGCCCGGCGAGCCGCGTGGCGTAGTCCACGGCGATTTCCGCGGCGGAGCCGTGCCGGTCCGCGAGCGTTCTGGGCAACCCGACGATCACCTCCACCACCTCATGTTCGGACACGAGACGTGAAAGCTCGGCGAGGTCGGTTTCGCGGTGCGCATCACGCGAAAGGGTAACCAGAGGCGTCGCGAGAACCGGTGCGGGATCGCTGAGTGCCACACCGACCCGGACGGAGCCGACATCCACGGCGAGGCGGCGCCCCGGCCCAGGGTCCGACACCCCGGGCCGGTCCGGTCGGGGGGCGGTCACTCCCGTGCGACCGCGTCCCGGAGCGCGGCGATCGCCCGGTCGATCCCGGACGGGTCACTGCCACCGCCCTGGGCCATGTCCGGCTTGCCGCCACCGCGTCCGCCGACGGCGGGCGCGAACGCGGGCACGAGCTTGCCCGCGGCCAGCCCCTTGTCCCGCGCGGCGGCCGTGGTGGCGACCACGAAGCTCACCTTTTCGCCCTGCGGCGCGAACAACGCCACCACACCCGGGCGGGAACCGAGCCGGTTCCGCACCTCGGTGGCCAGGGCACGCACCGCGCCCGCGTCCACGTCACCCTCGAGTCTCTCGGCCACCAGCGCGACACCGCCGACATCGGCCGCCTTGTCCGCCAAGCTCCCTGCCGAGCCGAGCACCTGCTGGGTGCGCAGCTGGTCGATCTCCTTCTCCGCGTTGCGCAGCCGGGTCAGCACGTCCTCGATCCGGGCGGGCAACTGGTCCGCGGGAACCTTGAAAGTTCCGGCGAGCTGGGAGACCAGCAACTGTTCCTTGCGGACGTGCCGCAGCGCGTCGGTGCCCACGAGCGCCTCGACGCGGTGCACACCGGACCCGATCGAGGCGTCACTGACCAGCTTGACGAGCCCGAGCTCACCGATGCGGCCCACGTGGGTGCCACCGCACAGCTCCCGCGAGTATTCGCCCATGTCGACCACGCGGACGTCGTTGCCGTACTTTTCACCGAACAGTGCGACCGCGCCGAGTTCGAGCGCCTTGTCCTTGGTCGTGACGTAGGTCTGGACCTCGGCGTCGGTCTGGAGGTAGTCGTTGACCTCCTCCTCGACCTCGGTCAGCACGCCGGCCGAAACCGAGCCGGGCGTGGTGAAGTCGAACCGCATCCGGCCCGGCGAGTTGAGCGACCCGGCCTGCGCGGCCCGGCGGCCGTAGGCGCCGCGCACCGCGGCGTGCACGAGGTGCGTCGCCGAGTGGGACCGCGCGATGGCCGCGCGGCGCGTGCCGTCGACCGACGCGGTGACCTCGGTGTCGATCCCGACCTCTCCGGCCAGCACCTCGACCCGGTGCACGAACAACCCCGGCACGACCTTCTGCACGTCGAGCACCTTGAGCTCGACCCCGGAGCCGACCAGGATGCCGGTGTCGGCGACCTGGCCACCGCTCTCGGCGTAGAACGGGGTCCGGTCGAGCACCAGTTCGGCCTTGGTCCCCGCGCCGGCACTCCGCGCCGGCGCGCCGTCGACCAGCAGGCCGATCACCTTCGAGGTGGACTGGAGATCGGTGTAGCCGAGGAAGTCGGTCTCCCCGTGCCGCTCGAGCATCTCGCGGTAGACCGACAGGTCGCCACGGCCTTGCTTGCGGCTGGCCGCGTCGGCCTTGGCGCGCTGACGCTGCTCCTCCATGAGGGTCCGGAAGCCGTCCTCGTCCACCGACAGGCCCTGCTCCTCGGCCATCTCCAGGGTCAGGTCGATCGGGAAGCCGTAGGTGTCGTGGAGCTGGAACGCCTTGTCCCCGGCCAGGATGTCGCCGCCGGAGCGCTTGGTCTCCTCGGCGGCCAGGTCGAAGATCCGCACACCGCTGGTGAGCGTGGTGAGGAACGCCTCCTCCTCCACGCGCATCACTTCGCTGATCCGGTCGAAGTCCCGGGCGATCTCCGGGTACGAGGGCGCCATCGCGTCACGAACGACGGCGGCGAACTCGGTGAGCACCGGTTCGTGCACGCCGAGCAGGCGCACCGACCGCACGATCCGGCGCAGCAGGCGCCGCAGCACGTAGCCACGAGCCTCGTTCCCGGGGGTGACACCGTCACCGATGAGCATCACACCGGAGCGCGCGTGGTCCGCGATCACCCGGAACCGCACGTCGTCGACGTGGTCGGCGCCGTAACGGCGGCCGGAGAACTCCTCGGCCCTCGCGATCACCGGGCGGACCAGGTCGGTCTCGTAGACGTTGTCCACGCCCTGCAGCAGGTAGGCCACGCGTTCGACGCCCATGCCGGTGTCGATGTTCTTCTTCGGCAGTTCCCCGAGCACCGGCGCGCCCTTCTTCGGGCTCACCTCGCCCCGGATGTCCTGCATGAACACCAGGTTCCAGATCTCGAGGTAGCGGTCCTCGTCGACGGCGGGGCCGCCGTCGCGCCCGAACTCGGGCCCCCGGTCGTAGTAGATCTCCGAACACGGGCCACCGGGGCCGGGCACGCCCATGTCCCAGTAGTTGTCCTCGGCGCCGCGGTACTGGATCCGCTCGCTGGGAATGCCGGTGACCTTGCGCCACAGGCCCGCGGTCTCGGCGTCGTGCTCGTAGACGGTGGCCCAGATCCGCTCCGGATCGAAGCCGAAGCCGCCCTCGTCGGCCGAGGAGGTGATCAGCTCCCAGGCCCGCGAGATCGCGCCTTCCTTGAAGTAGTCGCCGAAGGAGAAGTTCCCGGCCATCTGGAAGAACGTGTTGTGCCGCGTGGTCTTGCCGACCTCGTCGATGTCACCGGTGCGGACGCACTTCTGGATGCTGGTCGCGCGCGGGTAGGGCGGCGGGACCTCCCCGAGGAAGTACGGCTTGAACTGCACCATGCCCGCGTTGACGAACAGCAGCGTCGGGTCGTCCAGGATGAGCGAGGCGCTCGGCACCGGCGTGTGGCCGCTGCGCTCGAAATAGCTGATGAACCGCTTGTTGATCTCGTGTGTTTCCACTGATCTTTCCTTGGGCCTGGCGGGTTAAGACCGCGCCTGGAACGGGATGGGGGCTACGACGGCGGAGGGGCGGGCGAGGCGTGCCTGACGGGCGCCGGGCGCTTCAGCCCTCCGCCCGGCGCGCTCGCGCCGGACGGGTGCCCGTGGCGGGCGTGGCCCGCCGCCCGGGCCGGGGTGCGATCCCCGACCGCTGCTCCACCATGTCCTGCAGCTCCTGCTCCCGCTCGCTCATCCCGGCGCGGATGTCCGCGCCGAACGCTCCGATGGCGCCGGCGAGCTCGCCGACGGCATCCCCCAGGTTCGAGGCTAACCCGGCGGGCGTGGCTTGACGAGCGGTCCGGCCGGCCTTGCGGGTGACCACCACGCCCGTCGCGACGCCGAGCCCGAGCCAGAACAAGCGCTTCATGAGGTGCCGTTCCTCCCCCGCAGCCGGCTGTGCTTGCCCTCGGCCCCCGTCTTCGCCTTGCGCCGCGCGCGGATCGCCCGGCTCACCCCGTAGGAGAAGGCCGCGGTCTTGACCAGCGGGCTGCCCAGCGTCGCGGTGAAGACCGAGGACAGCGCGGAGACGTTGCCACTGACCGCCTGCGCGTTCGCGGTGATCCCGTCGACGCGTTCGAGCTGGGTGTTGACGTGGGTGATCGTGTCGTTCGCGCCGGTGAGCAACGGGTCGGCGTTCTCGTGCGCCTTGCGGATCGCGATGGTCGCCTCGTCCAGCGTGCGGCCGAGTTTGACCAACGGGATCGCCAGCAGCAGCACCAGCAGCACGAATGCTCCGGCGGCGATGAGCGCGGCGATCTGCCCTGCCGACACGGGCCCTCCTCAAGGAAAAACGGCGGCGTGAATGCCGGTCAGGCTACCCTGCGCCGCACTTCCCGGCCGGACGGCCCTCCCCCGCCGCCCCGGCCGGGGCGGCGGAAGTCAGCGGACACCGAAATAGACGGTCGCCATGTCGTCGTCGGCGTGACCGGCGTCCGCGGCGGCCTCCAGATGCGCGAGCGCGGCGCGGGCCGCGCCGAGGTCGGGCCGCTCGCCCACGGCCTCGAGCACCAGCTTGGCGTCCTTCGCCGCGTGACGGGTGGGGAAGCTCAGCGGGAACTCGCGGGAGATCATCGCTCCGCCCTTCAGATGCGCGTAGGGCACGTCCAGCGAACCACCGCTGATGGCCTCCAGGAACAGGCGCGGGTCGAGTCCGAGGGCCTCCGCCAAGGCGACACTCTCCGCCGTGGCGTTGGTCAGCGCGAGGACCCAGGCGTTCGCGACGAGCTTGAGCCTGCTGGCCATCCCGGCCGGGCCCACCCACATCGTGCGCGCGCCGATGGCGTCGAAGACCGGCGCACACCGCTCACGCAGGTCTTCCGGCCCCGAGGCCAATACGACGAGCTTGCCCTCCTCGGCGGGCTTTTTGGTGCCGAGCACGGGAGCGTCGACGTAGGCCACATCCGCCTTCTCGGCGGCTTCGGCGAACCGATCGGCCCACTCGGCTCCGATGGTGCCGCTCTGGATCCACACCGCGCCGGAGGAAAGCACGGCGCCGGCCACACCGTCCACCGCGGGGCCGTCGGCGAGCATGGTGAGGACGAAATCGGCTCCCTCGACCGCCCGCTCGGGTGAATCCGCGATTTCGGCCCCGCGATCGGCCAGCGGCCGCGCCTTTTCCGCCGTCCGGTTCCACGCCCGCACCTTCAGCCCGGCCTCGTGCAGGTTCATCGCCATCGGCAGGCCCATGATCCCGGTGCCGAGCACGGCCACGGTGGTGTCGGTCATTTTCCGCTCCTTTCCCAAGCTTTTTCGTCGTGTCCAGGGTTACCCCGATTTCCGCGATCATGCTGTGTTTTCCGCGACCTTGCGCGCCCCCGCGATCGTGTCGACAGGGCGCTCCTTCCCTGCATTCGTCACCTCGGGGCGACGGGCGCCCTGCCGCCCCGCTAGCGGAAAGAAAGGGGCACGCTCTGCGGTTGCCTGGCAGCCGCGGACTGACACAGCACGTGCCGCGCGCCCCGGTGGACAAGGTCGTCATTGACCTCTAGTTTACTTGAGGTTTCATGCTGGGGACATGAGCACAGCATTGATCACCGGCGCGTCACGCGGTCTCGGCCTGGCGCTCGCCCGCAGGCTCGCCCGGGACGGCTGGACCGTCGTGGCCGACGCCCGTGACGGAGAACGGCTTCACCGTGCGCTGGCCGGGCTTCCCGGAATCACCGCGATCCCCGGCGACGTAACCGATTCCGCGCATCTGCACCGGCTCACCGCGACCGTGGCGACCACAATGGACGGGTCTGGATCTCCTCGTGAACAACGCGAGCGCGCTCGGCCCGAGCCCTCAGCCACTTCTGGCCGCCTACCCGGCGCGCGAACTCGAACGCGTGTACGCGGTCAACACCTTCGCTCCTCTCGCGTTGATCCAGCTTTTGCTGCCCTCCCTGAGAAAGAACCACGGCACCGTCATCAACGTCTCTTCCGACGCCGCGGTCGAACCGTATGGCGGCTGGGGTGGTTACGGTTCTTCCAAGGCCGCGCTCGACCAGCTCACCGCGATTCTCGCCGCCGAAGAACCGGATCTGACCGTCTACGCCTGCGATCCCGGGGACATGAACACCGACCTGCACCAGCAGGCGTTCCCGGATGAGGACATTTCGGACCGGCCGTCGCCGGAAACGGTAGTGCCCGCCTTGCTGCGCCTCCTCGAAAGTGATCTGCCGAGCGGCCGTTACCGGGCCATCGAGGTGCCCTGATGTCACCCCTTCGCTTCACGCTTCCACCGGAAAGCGAAGCGGCGAGCCCGCCCGAGCGCCGCGGTCTGCGCCGTGACGGTGTGCGCCTGCTCGTGGCGCGGCCCGGGCGGATCGAGCACGGGCATTTCCACGACCTCCCAGGACATCTCTCGCCCGGCGACCTCGTCGTGGTGAACACCTCGGCCACCCTGCCCGCGGCCGTCGACGCGCATCGCGATGACGGGAAACCGGCGCCAGTGCACGTCTCCACCACGCTCGACGACGGCGACTGGGTGGTGGAGATCCGCCTCGCCGACGGTAGCGGGCCCGACCTCGGCATGGCCACGGGCGCGGAGCTTCCGTTGCCCGGTCACGTCCGGCTGCGGCTCCTCATGCCCTATCCCGACCCGCACGCGCCGAAGAGCAGGCTGTGGCGGGCATCGGTGACACCACGGGTCGGCGCACACGCGTACCTGTCCCGGCACGGCAGGCCGATCGGCTACGGCTACCTCAGCGGCCGGTACCCGCTTCGCGACTACCAGACGGTGTACGCGACCGTGCCGGGCAGCGCGGAGATGGCCAGCGCGGGCAGGCCGTTCACCGCGCCGCTGCTGGTCCGGCTGATGGCCCGGGGAATCACGGTGGCTCCGGTCGTGCTGCACGCGGGCGTGTCCAGCCCCGAAGCGCACGAGCCACCCGGCGCGGAGCGGTTTTCGGTGCCGGAAGCCACCGCGCGTCTGGTCGACACCGTCCGCGCGGCCGGTTGCCGCGTCGTTGCGGTGGGCACGACGGTGGTGCGCGCGCTGGAAAGCGCGGCCGCCGAGGACGGCACCGTGCGCGCGTCGTCCGGCTGGACGGATCTGGTGCTCCGCCCCGGCCGTCCCGCGCGGGTGGTCACCGGCCTGGTCACCGGCTTGCACGCGCCCGAGGCCAGCCATCTGCTGCTGCTCGAAGCCGTCGCGGGCGCCGATCTCGTCGCCTCCGCGTACCGGGCGGCGGTCGAGCGCCGTTATCTCTGGCACGAGTTCGGCGACTCGACCCTCTTCCTGCCCGGCTGTGTTTGAAAGGCGTTCTAGTCCTTTGTGGACCTTTCACCGCGGATAGTGCGGCGCAGCTTCGGAACCCGGTCGGCGAGCGTGCGTTCGGCGCCGCGCGTGGTGGGGTTGTAGTAGTCGGTGCCGACGAGTTCGTCCGGCGGATACTGCTGGGGCAGCACGCCTTCGGGCACATCGTGGGGGTACCGGTATCCCTGGGCGTTGCCGAGCTTGGCCGCACCCGCGTAGTGGCCGTCGCGCAGGTGCGGCGGCACGGTGCCGATCCTGCCCGCGCGCACGTCGGCCAGCGCCGCGTCGATCCCGGTGACCACGGCGTTGGACTTCGGCGCGGTGGCCAGGTGAACGGTCGCCTGGGCGAGCGCGAGCCTGCCTTCCGGCATGCCGATGAACTGCACGGCGTGCGCGGCCGCGACCGCGGACTGCAGCGCGGTCGGGTCGGCCAGGCCGACGTCCTCGCTGGCGTGCACCACCAGCCGCCGCGCGATGAACCGGGGGTCCTCGCCTGCCTCGATCATCCGCGCCAGGTAGTGCAAGGCCGCGTCCACATCGGACCCGCGGATGGACTTGATGAACGCGCTGATCACGTCGTAGTGCTGGTCGCCGTCCCGGTCGTAGCGCACCGCGGCCTTGTCCACAGTGGATTCCACGGTGGCCAGGCCGATCTCGGTCTCCCCGGTGGCGGCCGCGGCACCGGCGGCCGCTTCGAGCGCGGTGAGCGCCCGGCGCGCGTCGCCTCCGGCGAGCCGGACGAGGTGGGCGGCCGCGCCGGCGCTGAGCGTGAAGGCGCCGCCGAGGCCCCGCTCGTCGGCCAGGGCCCGGTCGATCAGTTCGCGCACGTCGTCGTCGGTCAGGGGGCGCAGCTGCAGCACCAGTGACCGGGACAGCAGCGGCGACACCACCGAAAACGACGGGTTCTCCGTGGTGGCGGCGACCAGGAGCACAGTCCGGTCCTCGACCGCGCCGAGCAGCGCGTCCTGCTGGGTCTTGGAGAACCGGTGCACCTCGTCGATGAACAGCACGGTGTCCTCCGCCTGGTACTGGCGGCGGCGCCGGGCCTGTTCGATCACTCCCCGGACTTCCTTCACCCCGGCCGAGAGCGCCGAGAGCGCCACGAAACGGCGGCCGGTCGCGGTGGAGACGAGGTTCGCCAGGGTGGTCTTGCCGGTACCGGGCGGGCCGTAGAGCAGGACGGACGCCGGCGCGGCGCCCTCCACCAGCCGTCGCAGCGGCGCCCCGTCGGTCAGGAGATGACGCTGGCCGACCACTTCGTCCAGCGACCGCGGGCGCATGCGTACCGGGAGCGGCGCACCCGCCGGGACCCCGTCCTCACCGCCGCCCATCGGGCCGTCCGGCACGGCGGTGTTTTCCGGGCCCTCCGGCGGCGCCAGATCGGGGTTCACCGTGAAGAGTTCATCCTGCACGCTTCCACGGTAATAGGGCGGTCAGACGGTCTCGGTGCCTGTCTTGAAACCCGGCCTGTCGTGAAACCCGGCCACCGGCGCCGCGGCGAGCTCCGGTTCGGGCTCCCGGCCCGCGAGCGCGGAGCGGAGGAGGATCCCGGCCGCGTAGGGGAGGAGATCCCGGCCGCGCCGCCACAACCAGGGAATGCCCTTCACCAGCAGCCAGGCCACGTGGTCGACCGTCCGGGGCCGGACACCGCCCGAACACACCAGGCTCACCGGCTCGGCGACGGAGAAACCCGCCTCCGAGAGCACCTCGGTCACTCCCCTGGCCAGCGTCCGGTGCCCCAGCTCCGAGGGGTGCAGCCGGTCCACGCTCCAGCAGGAAAGCTCGTACGCGCCCGCGAGCGCGCCGAGATCCAGGCACGGCATGCCGTGCCTGCGCGCGACCTCTTCGATGGCGGCGTTCAACGCGTCGATCCGCGCCTTGAGCGCCCGGTGCAACGCGCGCGGCAACCGGAAAACCCGGCCATGATCGTGGAACCGCACCGGGACGACCACGGTGCCGCGCGCGGCGAACGCGCTCATCACCTCGCCGAGATCCTCGGCGACCGAAGCGGGATCGAAGTCCGACCGCAGGGTGTCGTTCATGCCCGCGACCACGAGCGCGACATCAGGGCCGTGCGCGATCGCCGCGGGCAGCTGGCTGGTGCGCACGCACCGCATCCGGGCACCGGTGAAGGCGGTGTTGAGATACCCGTCCGGAGCCACGCCGAGCGCTTCCGCCACGAACGGCCCGACCCCGCGCCAGCCCCGGCCCGGAACGGGATCGCCCAGCCCGACGGCCGTGGAGTCGCCCAGGACGGCAAGGCGCCGGATCGGACGAGGAGTCGTTTCGGCCGAAGGAACCTGCTCAATCGCCACACTCACAGTTCCTCCGCGAGTTTGCGCGCCCCCGCGATCATGTCGACAGGGCGCTCCTCTCCGGCACACCTCACGTCGGACCGATGGGCGCCCTGCCGCCCTGACAAGGGGGTCTGGGGGCTTGCCCTCAGCGGGGGTGTGGGGGCTGTGCCCCCACAGAGCCCCGGGCCCAGACGGCGCGCTCGGTGGTCACCTTGACAGCCGCGAGTTGACACAAGTGATTCCACGCCTCAGACCATCGGATACGGAGGCTCATCCGGGGTGAGCGCCGGGTAACGACGGGAGGTCCGCTCGAAGAACCCTCGGGTCAGGCGCCCGTCAGCGGAACGCGGGGTAAAGCGGCAACGACAGACCGGGGCCGAAACGCTTGTCGAGAGCGGCGGAAACGTCGCCGGCATACTCGGCGAGCGCCTCCGCGCCGCCACGCCCCGCGTAGTCCGCGAGATCACGCCACCACGTCACCAAGGCCGCGGCCGGCTCACGCCGGTCGCCCAGGATCTCCCAGGTGCGGACCCACACCAGCACGAGCTGGTGGTCCAGCAGGTGCGCCGAAAACACGTCGTTGTCGGCCAGGGCCGGCCAGATCCCCGACACTTCGGCGCGCCACGCGGCGATCATCGCGTCGCTCATGCCCGCGGGCAGCGCCAGCGCCCCGTCACAGGAGCCGAACGGCACCCGCAACTGGGCCGCGTCGATCAGCGCGTTGCGCACACGGCCCCGTTCGAAGTCGAGAAACCGGACCCCACCGCTGGTCACGAGGTTGTTGTCGGGGCTGAGGTCGACCGGGCTGAACGCACGGTAGGCGGACGAGCAGCTCCGTTCCCACGCCGCGGCGGCCACCGAGCGGACGGCACCCGAAGCGCTCACCCCCAGCGTCTCTTCGAGGCGACCAGGCAGGCGCTCGCAGGCGAGACCGGTCGTCTGCGCCCAGCCCATCCGTTCCTTCACCGGGCCGCCGAGCCTGCGCAACAACGCGTCGAAATCGGCCTCGCGGCTCGCGGTCGTCGCGTGCATCCGGCCGAGCGAGCGAGCCCAGGACAGCAGGGAACGCTCCGCGGCCCGTGCCTCGGAACCGTACAGCTTGTCCCGCAAGGTGGGCGCGTGACCGAGGTCCTCGACGACGAGGACCCGCGAGGGACCGTGATGCGCCAGCAGTTCCGGGCACATGCGATCCTCCGCCGAGAGGGCGGTGAACAGCTGATAGCTGACGGCTTCCTGAGCGAAGGGATCCGGCACGCCCGGCACCGCCGGGGGATATCGCTTGATCACCAGCGTGCGGGGCAACCCGAACGGCGACGACACGATTCTGGCACGGACCACGGTCGCCGGGCCGCTGCCTTCGAGCAGCTCCGGTTCGACCAGCGCGATCGGAGCGCCGAAGCGGCCGGCGAGCACCGTCTCGCCCGCGGCGACCGCCGCCTCGACGGAATGTCCAGGTTCGTCCGGGCTGTCCGCCCGGGCGTCTTGAGCTTCGTCGAACGTGTCCACGGTCATCGCCCACGACCCTACTAGGGCCCGGCGTCACCGGACCAGAAACGTGTCATCCGTGAGACACCGTGTACCACGGCCGGCCCAAGCGTGGTCGCTCCCTCAGAGCTTTTTGGGAACACGCCACCTGGACAGAGGCCATTTCGTTTGTCAATCGCTCCGTCAGAGCAGTGCCAGCTGTTCCCCCCGCGGTTCCGGCCGGTTGGGATTGCTGTCCGAAGGCGGCCGCACCGCCGCGCCGTCGCCGGACCGGGCGAAACCGTGGCGCCGCAGCAGCGGCCCCACTCGCGCCGCGAGCAGGCGCTTGTACCGGCCGTCCACATAGCTTCCCCGCCGGTACATCTCGCGATAGCGCTCGACGAGTTCCGGATGGTCGCGCGCGAGCCACCGCCCGTACCACTCCCGCGCGCCCGGACGCAGATGCAGCGCCAGCACGGTGGCGCTCGTGGCGCCCGCGGCGGCGATCGCGGCCAGTAACTCGTCGAGCGCCTCGGCCGAATCGGTGAGGCCGGGCAGCACCGGGGCGACCATCACGCCACACGGCAGCCCCGCGTCGCGAGCGCGGCGCACGAGGTCGAGGCGGGCCCGGGGGCTGGGCGTGCCCGGCTCGACCCGGCGCTGGAGTTCAGGATCGAGCAGCGCGATCGAAACGCCGAGGCCCACATCGACCTCCCCGGCGGCCGAACGCAGCAACGGCAGATCCCGTTTGAGCACGGTTCCCTTGGTGAGCACGGAAAACGGCGTGCCGGAGGTGGCCAGCGCCCGGATGATGCCCGGCATCAGCGCGTAACGTCCCTCCGCGCGCTGGTAAGGATCGGTGTTGGTGCCCATCGCCACGTGCTCCCGGGCCCAGCCGGGCTTGCGCAGCTGCGCGGCGAGCACCTCGGGCGCGTTGACCTTCACCACCACCTGGCTGTCGAAGTCGGCGCCCGCGTCGAAGTCGAGATAGGTGTGCGTGTTCCGGGCGAAGCAGTACCGGCAGGCATGGGAACAGCCCCGGTAGGGGTTGACCGTCCACCGGAACGGCACGAGCGACTCGCCGGGCACCCTGTTCAGCACCGAGCGCGCGCGGACCTCGTGGAAGGTGACGCCCTGGAACTCCGGCGGGGCCACCGAGCGCACGAGATCGTCCAGCCCCACCAGGGCCGGCTGCGTCTCCGTTCCGGCGCGTTGCCTCTCCCACCTCACCCCTCAAGTCGAACACCCGTTCGACGCGATGTCAAGCCGGATCGCACGGCCGGAGGTGCCGTTGACATGCAACCTCAAGGTTGCCTATATTCCATAGGCAACCAGCGAGTTGCCTGAACGGTGGAGCGAGATGGACGCGGTTTTCAAGGCACTGGCCGACCCCAGCCGGCGGCAGTTGCTGGATCGCCTCAACGCCCGCGACGGGCAGACGCTCGGCGAACTGTGCGGCGGGCTGGACATGACACGCCAGGCGGTGACGAAGCATCTCGCGGTGCTCGAGGCCGCGAATCTGGTGACCGCCAGCCGCCGGGGCCGGGAAAAACTGCACTACCTCAACGCCGCGCCCATCACGGAAATCACCGAACGGTGGATCGACGCCTACCACCGTGAACACGCGCACGCCCTCGCCGACCTGAAACGAGCCCTGGAGGAAGAACCCGTGAGCCGCGACGAATTCCGCTACGTGACCTACATCGACACGACGCCCGAGAAACTGTGGCAGGCGTTGACCGATCCGGCGTTCACCAAGCGGTACTGGGGAGCCGAACTCAAGTCGGACTGGAAGGCGGGCTCACCCATCCTGTGGCGGGAGTTCGGCGACGAGTTCCACGACTGGAACCAGGTGGTCCTCAAGGCCGACCCGCCTCGGGTGTTGTCCTACACCTGGCACAGCTATCAGAAACCCTTCGCCGAGTATCTCGGCTGGACCGATGAGCAACTCGCCGAGGGGCGGCGTGAGAACATTTCGAAGGTCACCTTCGAAATCGAACAGGCCGGCTCGGCCGTCAAGCTCACCGTGCTCCATGACGGGTTCGAGGGCGAGACGGCGATGCTCAAGGGCGTCAGCGGAGGCTGGCCGAAAATCCTGTCCAAGCTCAAGACGCTTCTCGAAACCGGCGAGGTGCTGACCGTCGATTTCTGAGGCACGCCAAGGAATTACGCGATGATGCCGGCCCCGAAGCACAGCGCCAGGCGAAAAGCGGGTTCCACGCTGCTCGCTGGAGCGCGGGACAGGGATCACTGGTAGTACAGCACCGCGTAGCAGAAGCGGTCCCCGGTGACGCATGCCGGTTCAGGCTGGGCCTGCATGACGGCGCTGTTCCGGAACGGCACACCGCCCCATTTGGACCACAGGTCGGTGACCATGCCGACCGTATCGGGCTGGGCAGGCGGCTGGTCGGTGCCCACATAGGAGTGGACCGAGGTGCCGTAGTCCTTCCATCCCTCGAAGTACCAGCCCGAATCGAACCAGTCCTCGGTGCCCGTGCTGACGATGCCCGGCGTGTTCTCGCCATCCACCGCGATGCTGATGTTCCGCTCCATCCAGGACCGGCCGTTGCCGGAGTCCGGGGTGATCGCCGCGGCGTCGACCCCGCCGACATAGGCGTGGTAAACGATCGAGCCGGGGCCGCCGGTGATGGTGGCGAACGTGGTCACGTCCCCGGGTTGCCGGGTCTGGGCCTGGTCCATGAACCGGGCGCCTTGGCAGCGTAAGCGCCTTCCGTCGGCGGTGTCGGTCGCGGTGAGGGTGTAGGCGGCCATGGAGTACACGTCGGCGGTCTGCGAGCCGGCCGGGTTGTAGTAGGCGATGCGGATGGACTGTCCGAACGGCATGGGAAAGCCGAACAAGAACGCCGTGTTGAGGGTTTCCGCGTCGATCTCGACGTGCATGTGCGGCGTCGAGTGCGAGCCGTAGGTCGAACCGGCGCCCCAGTGCGTCGCGAACAGCGTGCCCACGTCGATGTCCATGTCCGGGCTGGTGCGGCCGTCGTAGTAGATGCGGACCCGCCCGTCCAAGGTCGGGTTGTTCCCGCCGCCGAGCGCCATCCACAGCGACTTGACCACGCCCGGCCCGGTGCGGTCGAACAGGGTCAGTTCGCTTTGCGGCCCGCACCGGACGTTCTCGATCTTGTCGATCCTGAGCGGGTCGGTGGACAGGGTCGCGAGCGGGTCGGTCACAGGTCTGCGCTCCTTGTCGGGCTGGGGAACCTCGGTGGAGGCGACCTTAGGTGACCGGATGTGAGGTCAGGCGATGATGCTGTCGACGAAGCACCAGCGCCAGTTCTCCCCCGGCTCGAAACTCCGGATCACCGGATGGTCGGTGCCGTGGAAGTGCGCGGTGGCATGGCGGCGGGGCGACGAGTCGCAACAGCCCACGTGCCCGCACTCCAGGCACAGCCTCAGGTGCACCCACGTGGTGCCCTCGCGCAGGCAGTCCTCGCAGCCCTGCCGGCTGTTCGGCTCGGGGTCCCCGGCCACGGCCAGATGCTCGCAGGAGCGGGCCGTGGCCTCGGGGGTGTGCAGTTCGCGTTCTGGCATCCGGTCCGGCTCCTCCGGGCGTTCGAACAGGGATTCCTCGATGTCGAGCGTAGTGAGGACGCGTCGCAGCACCTCGTCGTCGACGGTCCCGCTGTCGCGGGCGGTCAGCAGCACGTCCCGCTCGGCTTCGAGCATCGCGGCACGGAGACGCCGGTAGGCCTCACTCGGCGTTTCCCCGATCTCGCTGGCCCGGCCGAGCCGTTCCCACGCCGAGTCCGACCGGTAGATCTCCTTGTCCCGCAACCGGTCGAGGACTTCCGGCGGGTCGCTGGGAATCCGGATCTCCTCGAGCCGGGCAAGGCCCGCCCTGGTCATGTCCTGCAGCAGCACGGCCTCCTGCAGGTCGTCCTCGGCGGGGTCGGGCGGCGGGAGCCGCAGCACGCGCACCAGCCGCGGGAGCGTGGTGCCCTGCAGCAAGAGGGTCCCGGCCACCACGACGAACGCCGCGAGCACGAGGACGGCCCGCTGTGGCGTGGCCACCGGCAGCACGAACGCGGCGGCGAGGGTGACCACGCCCCGCATCCCCGCCCACGAGATGACCGCCGAGACCGACCACGGCCACCGGCGCGCGTGCACCAGGCGCCGGACCGCGGCCGTCGCGAACATCCACGCGATGCGGCTGGCGATCGTCGCGAGCAGCACGGCACCGCAGATCCCGGCCAGCACGGGCGCGGACAGATCCGTTTGACCGACCTCGGTCACGATCCGCCGCAACTGCAGGCCGATGAGCAGGAACACCGCGTTCTCCAGCAGGAACTGGATGGTGCGCCAGTTCAGCGTGCTGGTCAGGCGCGAACCTCCGGACAGGATCCGGGGAGCCTGGTGGCCGATGATGATCCCGGCGACCACGACCGCGAGCACACCCGAGCCGTGGATCGTCTCCGCGGGCAGGTAGGCCACGAACGGCACCACGAACGACCACGCGGTGCTCGCCACCGGATCGCTCATCCGGCGCAGCAGCAGCCCGGCCGCCCAGCCGACGATCCCGCCGACCGCCGCGCCGCCCGCGGCGGCGAGCAGGAAGTCGCCGCCGACCTCCCAGACGGTCACCGCCCCCGCGATGGCGGCGATCGCCGTGCGCAACGCGACCAGCGCGGAGGCGTCGTTGAGCAGGCTTTCGCCCTCCAGGATGCGCACGACCCGCCGGGGCATCCCCACCCGCCGGGCGATCGCGCTGGCCGCGACCGCGTCCGGGGGCGCCACGATCGCCCCGAGCGCGAATCCGGCCGCGAGCGGCAGGCCGGGCACCACGGCCCAGGCGACCAGGCCGACCACCACCGTGGTGAAGGCGACCAGGCCGATCGACAGCGTGGCGATCGGCGTGCGGTCCGCCCGGATGTCGATCAGTGACGTCTGCACGGCGGCCGCGTACAGCAGCGGCGGCAGCAGGCCGACCAGCACCAGTTCGGGATTGAGCTGGTAGTCCGGCACCCCGGGAACGAACGAGAGCGCCACCCCGACCACGACCAGGCACAGCGGCGGTGGCCAGTCCAGCCGTCGCGCGGCGGCGGTCACCACGAGCACCGTGACGACGAGGACGACGAACTGAGCGGCGACGAGCATGATCAGGTCGCCGGCGGCGCGGCCAGCTCCGCCATGCGGGCCGTGAGACGCCAGAAGTGGCTGCGCCCCACCACCCGGCGGGCGGCATAGCCGCGCTGTTCCAGTGTGTAGACGATGGACGCGGTGGTGGCGAGCGGAATCCCGGTGGCCCGGGCCAGCGCGGACAGGGTCAGGCCGTCACCCGCCGATACCAGGGCCTCCAGCACGGTGAGGGCACGGTCGACCGACGGCGAAGCCGGGGCGTGCGCTGCCATGATCACCTTCGGGTCGCGGTTTTCACCGACGTGACCATGATATCCGCGACACCGGCGCGGGTCCCCTGCGCCGCTACGCCCGGCCGCTGCGCCTGCCCAGCGCGGGACGGACCCGGCCGGTCACCTCGCCGAAGCCGATCCGGGTGCCGCCCGGGCCGGGCGCGGTGGCGGTGATGGTCACCTCGTCGCCGTCTTCGAGGAAGGTCCGGCTCATGCCACCGGGCAGGGTGATCGTTTCCTTGCCGCCCCAGCTGAGCTCCAGCAGGCAACCGCGCTGCCCCCGCTCGGGGCCGCTGACCGTGCCGGAGGCGTACAGGTCGCCGGTGCGGGTGGAGGCGCCGTTCACCGTCAGGTGGGCCAGCATCTGGGCGGGCGTCCAGTACATGGCGGAAAACGGCGGGCGGGACACCACGTGCCCGTTGATCCGCACCTCCAGCGCCAGGTCCAGGCCCCACTTCTCGGTGTCCGCGAGGTAGGGCAACGGCTCCGGATCGCGCGGCGGGGCCTCGATGCGGGCGTGCTCGAGTGCCTCCAGCGGCACCACCCACGGCGAGATCGAGGTCGCGAACGACTTGCCCAGGAACGGTCCGAGCGGCACGGTCTCCCACGCCTGGATGTCCCGGGCGGACCAGTCGTTGACCAGGCACACCCCGAACACGTGGTCGGCGAACTCGCCGGTGCTCACCGGCTCGCCCAGCCGGGACCCGGTGCCGATCACGAACCCGACCTCGGCCTCGATGTCCAGGCGCCGGGTGGGGCCGAACACCGGCACCGCGTCGCCCGAGGGCTTGCGCTGGCCACGCGGCCGGACCACCGGCGTGCCCGAAACCACCACCGTGCCCGACCGCCCGTGGTAGCCGATGGGCAGGTGCCGCCAGTTCGGCGTCAGCGGCTCGGCCTCCGGCCGGAAGATCCGTCCCACGTTGCTCGCGTGATGCTCGTTCGCGTAGAAGTCGACGTAGTCCCCGACCAGGAAGGGCAGGCGCATCCGCACCTCCGCGAGCGGGTGGAGGGCCGGGGAGACCACGGCGCGGTGCTCCTCGGCGGTCAGCAACTCGACGATCCGCGCGCGCACGCTGTTCCAGCGTGCGCGGCCTTCCGCCATGAACAGGTTCAGCGCGGGCTCGGCGAAGACCGGATCGTCCAGCACCACGGAAAGGTCCAGCACCTCGTCGCCGACCCGCACGCCCACACGGGGCGAATCGTCCCCGCGAGAGAAGACGCCGTAGGGCAGGTTGGCTGTCCCGAAGGGCGAATCCGGGGGAAGGTCGAGCCAGGTCATCGGTGTCGCTCCTTTTCCACGAGGCCGGGGTACGGCCGGATCATGCACCAGAGGAGGCGGCGCGCTCGGACGACGTTCCACGGGTCACCGCACCGAGGATCGCCCCGGCGGGGTCGCCTCCGCCGGGGTGCGGCCGCCAAACCACGCCGCCGATGCGGATTTTCACCCGATACGGCGTAGCCACCACGGTATCCACAGTGGACTGGAGCGGGTATCGCGGTCCGTGTCTTCCCTTGCGGTGAGCAGGGGCGCGCGGGTGCTCACCGTCACCGCGGTCCCCGGCCCGCCCAGGTCCACGCGTAGCCCTCATCCTCCGAGGCGGTCCCGCCCTCCCCCAGCTCCAGCGGGTGGAACGTGTCGACCATGACGGCCAGTTCGTCGAAGAACTCCACGCCGATGCTGCGCTCGTAGGCGCCGGGCTGCGGCCCGTGCGCGTGCCCGCCCGGGTGCAGCGAGACCGAGCCCTGCCCGATGCCGGATCCCTTGCGCGCCTCGTAGTCGCCGCCGCAGTAGAACATCACCTCGTCGGAGTCCACATTGGAATGGTAGTAGGGCACCGGGATGGACAGCGGATGGTAGTCCACCTTGCGCGGCACGAAGTTGCAGATGACGAAGCCGTTTCCTTCGAACACCTGGTGCGCGGGCGGTGGCTGGTGGACCCGGCCGGTGATGGGCTCGAAGTCGGCGATGTTGAAGGTGTAGGGGTACAGGCAGCCGTCCCAGCCGACCACGTCGAAGGGGTGGCGCGGACAGACATGGCGCGTGCCGGTGATGCCTCTGCTGCCCCGGTGCTTGACCAGGACCTCCACATCCTCGCCCTCGGCGAGGAACGGCTCGTCCGGCCCGTGCAGATCCCGCTCGCAGAACGGCGAGTGCTCCAGCAGTTGCCCGTAACGGGAAAGGTATCGCCGCGCCGGGGTGATGTGGGAGTTCGCCTCGATGACGTAGGCCCGCACGAGTTCGGAGGGCACCCATCGATGCGTGGTGGCGCGGGGCAGGAGCACGTAGTCGCCCTGCCGGAACGGCAGCACGCCGAAGACCGTCTCGACCACCCCGGAGCCCGACTCCACGTACACGCATTCGTCGCCGATCGCGTTGCGGTACAAGGGAGACAACTCGCCCGCGGCGACGTAGGAGATCCGCACGTCACCGTTGCCGAGGATCAGCCGCCGCCCGGTCACGACGTCGTGCCGCTTCCATTCTTCGTCGGGGAAGAGTTCGTGCAGCCGCAGATGACGCGGCCGCAGCGGATGGTTCGCCTCGGTGGTCACATCGGGAAGCTGCCACGGCGTGGCGTCCACGATGGCCGACGGGATGTGGTGGTGGTACAGCAACGAGGAATCCGCGGAGAATCCCTCCTCCCCCATCAGTTCCTCGTAGTACAACCCACCTTCGGGAGTCCGGTGCTGAGTGTGCCGCTTCGGTGGTACGTCACCGACTCGCCGGTAGTACGCCATCGTGTTCTCCCTCCGCCTCCCAAATCAGTGCAATGTTTAACTATCTGGCGAGCTCCGAGGAGTAACGCGGGTCACTCGCGCCCCCGTCAGCCTAGGCCTTCCCGGCACTGCCCGGCGATCATCGGCCGGACCGGATCCAGCGGTAACGAACCGGTCAACCGGCTCTCCAGAAGTGAAGGACCGTCGTTCGCGGAGCGGCCCATCCGCCCTCTCCGTGCGCACATCACCACCCTCGATGACCGCATCCGGCGGGACCTCCTACTCTCGGCACATGACCGGAGAGCCGGCCGGGCCGGAGGGGCTCGACTACCTGACGTTCGTCGACTACGCGATCACCAAAACCAGCGCTGAACTGCCCAAAGTCGACCCGGTAGCGATGCGCCTGTGCATCACCCTGCACCGGCTGGCCAGCACCCTGGTCTACGACTGGGAGTCCACCGTGCACCGTCCCCGCGGCTACAGCTGGGGCGGCTTCCGGGTGCTCTTCGTGCTGTGGATGGCCGAGCCGCTGGAGGCCAAGCGGGTCGCGACGCTGTCGGGGATGAGCCGGGCCGCGGTGTCCGCCCTGGTCAATACCCTGGAACGGGACGGACTGGTCTCGCGGAGGCAGGCCGAACACGATCGCAGGGCCGTGCTGCTGAGCCTCACCGAGGCCGGCCACAAGGCGATCACCAACTCTTTCGAGAAACACAACGAGCGCGAGCAGGCCTGGGCCAACGCGCTGAGCAAGCCCGAACAGAGCATCCTCATCGGGCTGCTGGAAAAGCTCGCCACCTCCGACGCGGCGAACGAGGCCAAACGCCGGTTCTAGAAAGTCAACGAGTTGACTTTCGCGCGGCCACTCCCGGGGCTGAAACACTTCCGGCGAAGCCCGCTGAGCAGCACGAAACGCCCCGCCGTCGGGCGCGGGGGCCGGCGGCCTGCGCCGCCTGCCCGGTCAGGAAATCCCGGTGACCGTCACTCGCCCGGGCGCGGCGACGGCACCTGCGTCACGCCCTCGGACGGGCGAAGCCCGAGCGCGTCGAGCAGGAGCGCGCAGTCGTCCGCGTCGCTGGCGGCGGAGGCGATCGCACGCACCGCGCGCCGTCGTTGCTCGGCCACCAGGGCGCTTTCGTCACTGTCGGGACCGCTGCCTGGTGTTTCGGTCCGTAACTCCGCTGGGAATCCGGCCGATAATCCGGCCGGAAACCTGTTGTCGCGTATTGACATTTTCTCCCCTCCCGCGTGAACGGTGTAGCGCGGGGGCCCGCGGGGTAGCCGGAGTCCATGGGTGACCCCACTGCTTCCTCTGACCCGGTACGGGCCACAGGCCCTCCCGCCGTTCCCGAAGGTACCCCGGACGGGCCGATCGTGCTGGTACTCGACCCCTCCGGCGCGGCCAAACACGGCGAACTTCCCGCCACCTGGCGGGATTTCGCCCGAGAATGGCGGATTCTGTGGTCCCGTGTGCCCGCGGACCCCGGCCTCACCCGCCCGGAGGATTATCTGACCGCCCATGACCGGGCGGTCACTCTCGTGGCGAGTGGCTCGTCGGCCGGCGACGCGCTCGAACTCGCGGAAAAGCACCCGACAGCCGTACGTGCCGTGCTGCTGGTGGACCCCGGCACCGACCGTTACGTCGCGCCCGAGCGTGGTGACGCCGAAACCGTCCGATGGGAAGAGGCCACGGCGAGCCGTCGGAAAGCACTGGAGGAAGAGGGCGTCACGGTCGAAACCGTCGCCCTCAGCACGGGTGGGGAGCGCGATCGCGTACCCGCCCCGATACCGCTCGGCCATCCCGATGTCGCCGAGGCGGTCCGCAAAGCGATCGAGGAGTGATCAGGTGAGCGTGCCCAGCGAAGAACCGATGCCGGAAAGCGTGGAGGAGGAAACGCCCTGGGCGGTGGACTCCGAAGCCCCGATACCGGACGCGGCCGAACAGCGGCAGGAAGTCACCGGCCGGCCGGGGGACGCGGGGACCACGCCGGTGCCGCAGGTTCCCCTGGAGGCCGACCCAGCCGACGCGATCGACCAGCAGCGCGTGGTCAACAACCTCGACGAGGAATTCCAGTGAGCGACTCAAGCCGCGGCCGTCACGACGACCCCCGAGCGCGCCACCTCGTTCCACGCGCGGGGCGGCAGGGCGCCCACCGGCACCAGGTGACGTGCGCTGCCCAGCAGCGCCCTGTCGACACGATCGCGGGCGCGCGCAAACTCGCGGACCAAGGAGTATTCCAGTGACCGACGGACACCGCAGCCGTCAAGACGACCCCCGAGCGCGCCACCGTGTGCCGGCGGGCCGCGCGGCGCGCATCGTGATCATCGGCGGCGGCCAGGTGGGGCTGAAGACCGCCCGGTTGCTCCACCGGCACCTTCGGCCCGGCGAAGCCGACGTGACGGTGGTGGACCCGCGCTCCTACATGACTTATCAGCCGTTCCTGGCGGAGGCGGCGGCAGGCTCGGTGGAGCCTCGTCACGTCGTCGTCCCGTTGCGGGAGGTCCTGCCGGGCTGCCAGGTGCTTTCGGCCGAGGCGACCGGGGTGGAGCACGAAAACCGCGTGGTCACGCTGCGCGTCGCCGACGGCCATATCGAGCGTCTCGGCTACGACGTTCTCGTGGTGTGCCCAGGCTCCATCACGAAGACCGTGCCCGTCCCCGGTCTCGCCGAGCACGGCACCGGCTTCAAGACCCTGGGTGAGGCGATCTACCTCCGCAACCACGTGCTGTCCCGGCTCGATGCCGCCGCCAGCACGATGGATCGCGAACTGCGGCGGCGATTGCTCACCTTCGTCTTCGTGGGCGGCGGATACGCCGGCATCGAAGCCATGGCGGAACTGGAGGACATGACCCGGCAGGCGCTCTCGTCCTACCCCATCGACCCCGGTGAGCCGCGCTGGGTCCTGGTCGAGGCGATGGACCGCATCATGCCGGAGGTCAGCGCCGACCTGGCCACCTACACGCTGGACCTGCTCACCGCGCGTGGGTTCGAGATCCATCTGAACACCACGCTCACCTCGGCCGAGGACTGCCACATCGTGCTCGGCGACGGCACGGAGTTCGACGCGGGCACCCTGGTCTGGACCGCCGGGGTGCGGCCCAACCCGATGCTCGCCGGCACGGATCTCCCGCTGGACGACAAGGGCCGCGTCCGCACCCGGGCGACGCTGGAGGTCGAAGGCTGCCCGGGCGTGTTCGCCGCCGGTGACAGCGCCGCCGTGCCGGACCTGACCAGCAAACGCCCCGGAGCCACCTGCCCGCCCACGGCACAGCACGCCTCCCGGCAGGCGACGCGGATGGCCAAGAACGTGCTCGCCTCGCTCCGGAACGAGCCCCTGCGGAACTACCGCCACGTCAACGCCGGATCGGTCGCGAGCCTGGGCCTGTATCAAGGCGTCGCGCAGGTGTACCGGCTCAAGGTGCGCGGACCGCTCGCCTGGTTCATGCACCGCAGTTACCACCTGCTCGCGATGCCCACCTTGCAGCGCAAGGCGCGTATCGCCGCGGACTGGGCACTGTCGCTGCCCTTCCGCCGTCAGGTGGTGGCGACCGCCGAACAGCAGAACCCGCGAGCGGAGTTCGTGCGGGCGAGCCTGAAGTAACGGGTCCGTTCACGGTGGCTCACGGTGGCTCATCTGGCGGGCCACCGTGTTTCGCGGGCACGGAACCCGTATCGGGCGGCATCCTCACCGGAAATGGGGTCTGCCCGCTCCTCACCGGAACGGGCGATTCGCCCCTCTCACCACCCGGACAGGACGGGAAAATTCACGCTGATATCGCCCAAACCGCCTCGAATGGACAACCGGCGGTGGATCCGCGGCCGCGCTGCTGGTATTTCCATCATCAGGAGGTGGTCGATGCGCGAGCCGACCGTGGCGGCCGTGATGAGTCATCCGGTATGCACCGCGAGCCGGGAAACTCCCTTTCGCGAAATCATCGCCGGACTGCTCGAAGGCGGCGTTCTGCCGGTGATCGACGATTCCGGCGCGCCCGTCGGGATGGTGTCGGCGAAGGACGCGCTCGCCAAACTCGAATTCCGCGGTGGCGCCGAAATTCCGGGCCCGTTCGCCGGCCGCGCCCTCCGTGCCCGGTGGCGCAAGGCGCGCGGCGTGACCGCGGGCGAGCTGATGACCTCGCCGGTGGCTTCGATCGGTCTGTCCACCGGGGTCCGCGTCGCCGCGCGCCAGTTGACCACCAGCGGCCTGCACCGGTTGTGCGTGGTGGACGAGGCGGGCGGACTCGCCGGGCTGGTGTCCCGGCGGGACCTGCTCATGGTGTTCCTGCGGCCGGATTCCGTGCTGGAGGAGGACATCCGGGCGGAGTTGCGCCGGCGGGTCCATTCGGGTGAGGCCATCCGGGTGCGGGTGTGCGGCCGGATCGCGCGGCTGGCCGGAGCGATCCGTTTTCACAGCAGCGTCGACCAGGCCGAGTCCATCGCGCGGTCGGTGCCCGGCGTGATCGACGTGTGCAACCGCCTGAGCTACGACTTCGACGACTATCAGTACGTGTGAAACAGCGCCGGAAAGACGTCGGCGCACGGGAGGCCGCCTCGGGGAAGGCGCCGCGGGTCGCGGCGTCTTCCCCGGGACAGCAGGGTGTTTCAGCCTTTTCAGCGGCCCGCCGGCGCGAGCGGGAACACCGGCAGGATCGTGCGCTTCCAGGTGAAGTTGGCCACCCCGGCGAACGAGGTGTACCAGGCGAGAACGGCCGTGACCAGGCCGAGCCAGCCACCGAGCTTCGCCATGCCGGCCGCACCGGCCAGCGAGCCGACGGTCAGGAACAGGAAGGTCAGCGTCAAGAACACGAACACCGCGAGCACCGCCGCGTTGACCCTCGCCGCGGCGACGGTCATGTACGCGGTGAAGATGGTCCACGCCAGCAGGTACAGACCGGTCGCGGTCGCGGCGTCCGAGCCGAGGCCCGGCGCGACGAACTTCACGTAGGCGGCGAAGGACAGCCAGAACGCGCCGTAGGAGGAGAACGCGAGGGCGCCGAAGGTGTTGCCTTTACGGAACTCCCACATCCCCGCGAGAAACTGGCCTAGTCCACCGTAGAACAGAGCGAGCGGCAGCACGACCGCTTCCAGCGCGTGGTTGGCCACCAGGCCCGAGTTGAACGCGCTGAGCACAAAGGTGGTCATCGCAAAGGCAGCCAGCCCGAGCGGTGCGGGATCGGCGATGTGCGCGGTCGGGTCCACCGCCTGGTCACCGGTTGCCACCACCGATGTCGTGCTTTCCGTTCCGGTCTCTGCCATCCAGATACTCCTTCCCCACAGGCATCCGGCGCAACGCCGGTACCGTTAAGTGTCGCAATGCGTACCACAGCGTAGTGGGGGAAGAGCAACATTGCGTGCCGAGTATCCGGTTAATCGATCAACATCAATTGCGCTGGGGTTTTACCGCCGCCCGGACGGTTTCCGCGGGCAAGTGCGGCTTCGCGGCACCGGCGGCGCCGGAGGTACCGTCCTTACAAACCTCTCAAAACCCGACATGCGGACATTTTACGCATCGCGTTCCCCAATACGGAAAGACCACTTTTACGACACGGTCGACGCGGTTACCGGACGTTCGCAGCGCGGGCAGGAGCCGGAGGGCGCGGGCCATTTCCCGGCGCAGTAGCGGCAGTAATACCGGCGCGCCCACCAGATCACGGCGAGCGCGGGAACGGCGGCGGTCAGCACGACACCGGCGACCAGGCACGCGGCGATCGCGAGGAGATCGCCCACCACGACCAGGGACACTCCCAGGCCGATCCCGGCGGCCATCGCCAGAACCCAGCGCAGCGGGACCCGCCCGGCGCGCATGCGGCTGAGACTGCGCTCCAGCCGGGGATCCGACCCCGCGAGGGCGCGTTCCAGCTCGGCCAGCCGTCTTTCCTCGTCGTCGCTCAGTTTCATCGCGGTCTCCTTCCGGCGCGCACCGACGAGACTAGTCGTTTCCCGGCGGTAACTCACCCGCCGGAACCGAACACCACCCTTACGGAGGGTCACTTCCGAGTCCATTGTGGACGCCACGGAGCGCGGATCCCACCGGCACCCAACGGACTCACCGGTCCGGGAAGAAGGGATGGAAACCGTCTTCGGTGACACCGGGTGACAAAGCGGGCAGTCCGCGCCGGGGGGATGCCTACAGCTTGTCTTGACATCTTCTCTGACCGTCACCAGAGTTCCACCAACCAGAGCGCGCTGGTCCTGCGCGTCAGGTGCCCGGCCCGTGCAGGAAGAGGTGCTCCATGAACCGGCGGCTCGCCACCCTCACCGCACTGTTGACCGCCTCGGTGCTCGCTGTCGCCGGCTGCAGCGCCCGTGGCGGAGCCCGGTCGCGGCAGGACGGCGGGGAAGCCGGTCCGCGCCTGAAGATCGCGATGATCACCCATGAGACGCCGGGCGACACGTTCTGGGACATCGTGCAGAAAGGCGCGCGGGCGGCCGCGGCCAAGGACAACGTCGATCTGGTCTACGCCAGTGACCCCGCCGGTCCCGGCCAGGCCAATCTGGTGCAGAACGCGATCGACCAGAAGGTCGACGGCATCGCGGTGACCCTGGCCCATCCCGACGCGATGACCGGCGTGCTGGCCAAGGCGAAGACCGCGGGCATCCCGGTGGCCGGTCTCAACGCGGGTCTGGACAACTGGCAGCAGGCAGGGCTGCTGGAATACTTCGGCTCCGACGAAACCGTGGCGGGCCAGGCGTTCGGCAACCGCCTCAACGACGCCGGCGCCCGGCACGCGCTGTGCGTCATCCACGAACAGGGTCAGGTCGCGCTCGAGGCCCGCTGCGCCGGACTGAAACAGACTTTCCGGGGCCAGACCGAAAACCTCTACGTCAACGGAGGGGACCAGGCCGCGTCGCAATCGACCATGCAGGCCAAGCTCCAGCAGGACCCGGGCATCGACTTCGTGGCCACCCTGGGCGCGCCACTGGCCCTGCTGGCCGTCAAGGCGGTCGGCGGCGCCCGGAGCACGGCCAAGGTGGCCACCTTCGACACCAGCAAGGCCCTGGTCCCGGCGATCGAGGACGGTTCCGTGCGGTGGGCGGTGGACCAGCAGCCGTACCTGCAGGGCTATCTGGCGGTCGACTCGCTGTGGCTCTACAAGATCAATGGGAACATCGTCGGTGGCGGCAGGCCGACGCTGACCGGACCGGCGTTCATCGACAGGTCCGACATCGCCACGGTCGCGCGGTACGCGGACAACGGCACCCGGTAGGCGCTGATGAGCGAAGCAGCCGTCCCGGCGAAACCCCGCTCTTCCGCCCGTCGTGCCCTGACGCGTCCGGAACTGAGTTCACTGCTCGGCGCGGTCGCGGTCTTCGTCCTGTTCTTCGTGGTGGCCCCACCGTTCCGGCAACCCGCCGCACTGTCCACTGTGCTCTATTCCAGCTCGGTCATCGGCATCGTCGCGGTGCCGGTGGCGTTGCTGATGATCGGCGGCGAGTTCGACCTCTCCGCCGGGGTGGCGGTCACGGCATCCTCGCTGACCGCCTCGATCACCGCGTTCCAGCTCACCGCGAACGTGTGGGTGGGCGTCGGAGCCGCGCTGGTGCTGTCGCTGGCGGTAGGGTTCCTCAACGGTTACCTGGTCACGCGGACCGGACTGCCGAGTTTCCTGATCACCTTGTCGACCTTCCTGATGCTGCAGGGCCTCGACCTGGCGGTCACCAAACTGCTGACCGGCACCGTGGCCACCGATTCCATCTCCGACATGGACGGTTTCGCCTCGGCCAAGGCGGTGTTCGCCTCGGAAGTCCCGCTGGGCGGTGTCGCCGTCGACATCACCGTGTTCTGGTGGATCCTCTTCGTCGCGCTCGGCACCTGGATCCTGTTGCGCACCAGGGCCGGGAACTGGATCTACGCGGTGGGCGGGCGGGCGGAAGCCGCCCGGGCGGTCGGCGTCCCGGTGAGCCGCACCAAGATCGCGCTGTTCCTGGGCGTGGGGTTCGGTGCCTGGTTCGCGGGGATGCACCAGGTGTTCGCCTTCGATTCGGTGCAGTCCGGCATCGGCGCGGGCAACGAACTGCTCTTCATCGCGGCGGCGGTGATCGGCGGCTGCCTGCTCACCGGAGGCTCCGGTTCCGCCGTCGGCGCGGCCATCGGCGCCCTGATCTACGGCATGACCACGCAGGGCATCGTCTACGCCGGCTGGAACCCGGACTGGCTGAAGTTCTTCGTCGGCGCGACCTTGCTGGCGGCCACGCTGCTCACCCGGTGGGTCAGACCGCACACGAGGGGGAGATAGGACATGGGCGGGCCGTTCCTCGAACTGGTCGATGTGGGCAAGAGCTACGGCACCGTCACGGCCCTGCGGGGTGTCGGGCTCGCCGTCCGTGCGGCCGAAGTGACCTGTGTGCTGGGTGACAACGGCGCCGGGAAGTCGACGCTCATCAACATCATCTCGGGCCGGCACGCGCACGACACCGGGCAGTACTCTGTGGACGGTGAACAGGTGCGGTTCTCCTCGCCCCGCGAGGCGCTGGACCGCGGGATCGCGACCGTGTACCAGGATCTGGCCGTGGTGCCGCTGATGCCGGTGTGGCGCAACTTCTTCCTCGGGTCCGAACCGGTGACCGGAGTGTGGCCGTTCCGGCGGCTCGACGTCGCCACGATGCGCGAGACCACCGTCGCCGAACTGAAGAAGATGGGCATCACGCTGCCCGACGTGGATCAGCCCATCGGCAGTCTGTCGGGCGGCCAGCGGCAGTGTGTCGCGATCGCGCGCGCGGTCTACTTCGGCGCCAGGGTGCTGGTCCTCGACGAGCCGACCGCCGCGCTCGGCGTGAAGCAGTCGGGCGTGGTGCTTTCCTACATCGCGGCGGCCCGGGACGCGGGGCTCGGCGTCGTCTTCGTCACCCACAACCCCCGGCAGGCGTTTCTGGCCGGCGACCATTTCGTCGTGCTGCACCACGGTGAAGTCGAGCTCGACGTCTCGCGCGAAGGCCTGAGCCTCGACGATCTCGCGCACCACATGGCGGGCGGCTCCGAACTGGACGCGCTCGAACGCGAACTGGAGCGTGGCCGGGACCCCGCCGGGCTGACCGGAACTTCCGGCGAGGGTCAGGCGGGGATGCGCCGGATACCGGGCGCACCGGAGTAGGGCAGGGGCCGATCGCCGTTCGCCGGGCGGTTGACCACCAGATCGAGGTTTTCGGCTATGCGGTAAGGCTTTGTCTGCACGATCCCGCCGAGATGCTTGCGCAGGCGTGACATCTCGGCCCGCACCGTGACGACGCGCGTCGGGTCGTCGAAGAGGTCCACGGCGAGCTGGCGCGCGGTTCGCCCGGCCCGGTAGTGGGACAGCAGGTAGAGAATCTCGGCGTGCCGCGGCGTCAGGCTGTGACTCCAGTTGATTTTCCCGCCGCTGACCGTCAATTCCGGGAAGGCCGGTTTCGACAGGTCGAGCAGCACCGTGGTCACGTACGCCCGGCTTTCGGAGTCCACGGCCCGGACCAGCCAGCCGCCGGGCAGGGGCTCCACATCACACCCGCCGTAGGCGGGCAGCCAGATCCGCCCGGCCGTGATGTTCTGCGGCAGCGCGATCTTCTCGACCGGCGCGAGACCGGCCGTCGCGGCGACCCAGCCGTCGGCATCGGTCACGAACGCCCTGCCCTCGACCCGTGAGATCACCGGCAGTGCGACCGAACGCAGCCGTTCCAGGTCGGCCAGGTGCCGCAACCGCAGTTGCGCTTCCGCCAGCTGCGCGACGGCGTCGACCAGGGCGAGCGTCGTGGGATGAAAAGTCGTGGCGGGGCTGGAGATGTTGACGACACCGAGCAGTCTGCCGTCGCGCGGGCTGTGCAGCGGTGAGGCGGCACAGGTCCAGTTGTGGTGCGTGCGCACGTAGTGCTCGGCCGAGAACACCTGCACCGGGCGGCCCACGGCCAGGGTGGTGCCGACCGCGTTGGTGCCGGCCGATTCCTCACGCCACCCGGCGCCTTCGGAAAAACCGAGTTCGTCGGCCTTCCGCACCACCACGGCACTTCCGTCCCGCCACAGCACCCGGCCCTCGTGGTCGGCGACGACCATGATGTGGCCGGCTTCCTCGGCCAGGCCCATCAATCCGTCGCGCAGCACCGGCAGTGCTTCGGTGAGCCCCGATTCCCGGCGCCGTGCCTCCACCTCGTCCGAAGTGAGCACGGGATCGTGCTCGTTGTGGTCGGGATCCAGCCCGAGCCGGACCATCCTGCGCCACGACTCGGCGATCACCGGCCGGGGCACGCAGGGCGGACGCGCCCCGCTCAGCGTGGCTTCCCGCATCATCGCGACAAGGCGCGCGTAATGGCGAGGGTCCTCCCCCGCCGCCATCGCCGGTTCAAGCCTGTCGTCGCCGCGCACGCCGGACTCCCTCTCCTCGCCGGACACCCACGCGTGGGCAGACCACCCGAGAGGGCTACGCGAATGTCACTCGTGTGGTCCTCATGTGCAGCGCATTGTAGCTATCGCCCGGTCACGGACGTGATCGACGCCACCACAGCCGACGGCTGTTCGAGGTGCAGCATGTGGCCGGCGTCGTCGACCAGCAACGCTCGCATCGTGGAGGGAAGCACGTCGACGTTGGCGGCCGGCAGCACCTCGTCCTTCCTGCCCCACACCACGGTGACCGGAATCCGCAGGCCCGCGAGCTGATCGACCAGGTCGAACCTCGGCCGGTCGCCGTCGAGCAGCGTCCCGGTCAGCGTGCGCAGCGAAGCTTCGACGCCGTCGGTGCTCTTGAACCTCATCACGTCGTCGGCGAGCTGAGGGGTCGCCATCGTGGGATCGGCGAACAACCTCGCCAGGTAGGGCGCCAGTTCCCGGGGGGTCGCCGCGGAAACCAGGCCTCGCAGGTGACCGGCGTTGATGGCGGGACCGACACCGGCGGGCGCGAGCAGGGTCAGCGACGCGACCCGCTCCGGCTCACGGAGCGCGGCTTCGGCGACCACCGCTCCGCCGAGGGAATGCCCGACCAGATGCGCGCGGTGGATACCGCGCTCGGCCAGATAGCCGAGCACCGTGCGGGCGAGGACGTCCAGCGAGCCGTCGCCCACGTCCTTGTCCGACTCGCCGTGGCCCGGCAGGTCGATCGCGTGCACCACATGGCCGGTGGAAAGCGCTTGCTGGACGAACAGCCACGAAGTCTTTTCCCCGGCGAACCCGTGCACCAGAACGATGTCCGGCCCGCGAGCGCCGTAAGTGGTGTACGCGATGGCACGGCCGTCGATGGTGATCTCGCCCGTTTCCCGCTCCGTGCCGTCGATGATGGCCCCGGCTTCCAGCTCCTGCCGCGCGATCCGGGCCTGTTCGTCGAGGTCCGTCTCGGGCACGTCGCCGTCCGCGATCAGCGCGATGCAGACCCCGACGGGAACGTCCTCACCGACGTGCGCGACGACCCTGCGCAGAATCCCGGGTTGGGCGGCTTCGAGGACACCGGCGATCTTGTCCGTGTCGATCTCGACCAGGTCGTCGCCCTCGCCGATCTCGTCCCCTTCGGCCACGAGCCATTCCACGATCTTCCCGCTGGCCATGGAAAGTCCCCAGCTGGGCATGGTCACCCGGACTATGTCCCCCATCGTTCACCGCTTCCGTTCGCGGACGGTCGCGGCCGTCTCACGATGACTGTTCGTTGGTGCCATCTCCACAACTCCCGCGACAGATCGGGGCCACCCGGTGGCGGTGTCCCGCCGACGGAAACGCCCGTGCCGGATGACGGTAGCCGATCTTCCGCGCCGGGCGCATCGGAGAGCGTGACCGGGCGCCGGATCTCGCGGCCGGCGCACACGCCGAGAGCCGCCTCGTCTGTGGGCGCTGTCACAACGCACATCAGACCGCGCCGGAGGGTACCGGGAACAGGGTTGCAGGGGGTTGCAACAACGGAAATGCAACCCTGGTGCAACAACACCCGAAACCACCTCTCCGGCCAGGAAAAACGCTTGCGCGACACGGTGTTCCGGCCGCTGCAACCCCCGTTGCGGAAACGGCTTTCCCTCCCGCCGGGGGCCGGGCGGCCGGAGGCGCGCGTTCGCCCCGCTTCCGTCCAGGGTGCCCGCCTGCGAAAATGCGGTCATGCCGACCTACGCCTACCGGTGCCGTGACTGCACGCGGACCTTCGAAGTGAAGCGTCCGATGAGCGAATCCGGTGCCCCCGCCTCGTGCCCGGAAGGACACGCCGACACCGTCAAGCTGCTCACCACGGTGTCCCTCACCTCCTCGTCCTCGGCCGCGGCTCCGGCCGGTGGCTGCTGCGGAGGCGCCTGCGGCTGCGGAAGTTAGAGGTCCAGGACGAGCTTGGCCCCGCGAGCCCGCGAGACACAGATCATCATGGTGTCGTTCTCGGCCTGTTCCTCGTCGGTGAGGATCGAATCGCGATGGTCGACCAGGCCCTCGAGCACGGGTGTCTCACAGGTCCCGCAGGTGCCCTCCTGGCAGGAGGAGAGGGCCGGGATGCCCGCGTCTTCGACCACTTCGAGAATGGACTTGCCCGGCGGAACGGCCAGGGTCATGCCCGACTGCGCGAGTTCGACCTCGAACGCGAGGTCCACCCCGGTGATTTCCTTGGGGGCGAAGCGTTCCACGCGCACGCCCGGCCGCCGCGCCTCGACCGCGAGCAGCAACGGCTCCGGGCCGCAGCAGTAGACCGCCGTGTCCCCGGCTTCGCCGGAGAGCAGGCCGTCCAGGTCGAGCAGGCCGGTTTCGTCCTGCGGCCGCACGCTCACCCGGTCCGGGAAACGGCTCGACAACTCCTCCGCGAACGCCATCGACGCCCGCGTGCGACCGCCGTAGACCAGGCGCCAGTCCGCGCCGCGCGCGTCCACCTCGGCGAGCATCGGCAGGATCGGCGTGATCCCGATGCCGCCCGCGATGAAGAGGTAGCGCGGCGCGTCGACGAGCGCGAAATGATTGCGTGGCCCGCGGATCGCCAGACGGGTGCCGTCGGCGAGTTCCTCGTGCACGAACCGGGAACCGCCCCGGCTCTCCGGCTCCCGCAGCACCGCCACCTGCAGCGCCGACCGGTCGCCCGGGTCACCGCACAGTGAGTACTGGCGCTCCAGCCCGGGGCCGAGCAGGAGGTCCACGTGCGCGCCGGGCCGCCACTCGGGCAGCGGCTCGCCGCCGGGGCGACCCAGGGTCAGCCGGACCACGCCCTCGGCGAGGGTTTCCTTGCGCAGCAGGACGACGTCGAGTTCGAGATCGCTGTCCACGCGGGCCGGGGCGGTCATGAGACACCTGCCAATGCTGGTCGGGGACGGGGCGGCACGGCGTCAAAACCCCTGGTGACCCCGCCGGCATCGCTGCCGCTCCGACTTTCCCCGGTGCCGGCCCGGCGCACCATGACCGTTTTCGCTGAACGAAAGTGATGTGGCCCGCACCTCCGCTCGCCGGCGGCACCGGTCGGAGCCGGGCGCACACGCCCGGTGACCGGCGACGATCGCCCCAATTGGTCTGGTCCATGTCTTGAATCGTGACATTGGTCCAGTCCATTCTGTGAAACGGCGGTTTTCCCTGCTCCCGCCTGGAGGAGAAGTGCATCCGATCCGGACCACCATCATCGCCGCGGCGGCCACCGTCGTCGCGGCCCTCGCCGTCCCGCCCGAAGCGGCGGCGCACGAACTCTCGCCGCTCGGCGCGAACTGGTACGCCGCGGCGCCCTACCTCATGCCCGAGAGCAACAACCCGCCCGATCCGGTCGCGGTGATGTCGGCGACCGGGCAGAAGGCGTTCCAACTCGCGTTCATCCTCGCCCCGTCCGGCGGCGGTTGCACGCCCACCTGGGACGGGACCTCGCCCGTGGCGTCGGACACCACGGCCGCGGCGACGATCGGAAGGATCCGCGACGCCGGGGGCGATGTTTCGGTGTCCGTCGGCGGTTACGGCGGCACGAAGCTCGGGCAGACCTGCGCGGACCCGGGTTCGACGGCGGCCGCCTACCAGCAGGTGATCGACACCTACGGACTGCGCGCGATCGACTTCGATCTGGAGGAGCCGGAATACGAAAACGACGCCGCGATCAACAACGAACTCGGCGCCGCGCAGATCCTCCAGCGCGACAATCCCGGGCTGTTCGTCTCGGTGACCATGCCGGGCACCCAGGCCGGCACCGGCTGGTTCGGCACGCAACTGCTGGACAAGGCCAGGAACCTCGGATTCACCCCGGACGACTACTCGATCATGCCCTTCGACGGCGGATTCTCCGGCGCGTCGAGCCAGACCGACGCACTGGAGCAGTTCCACGCCCTCCTGATGAGCCATCTCGACTGGGACAGCGCCACCGCCTACGCCCACGAGGGCTTCTCGGGCATGAACGGGAAGTCCGACGCGGGTGAGTACTTCACGCAGTCCGATTTCCAGACCGTGCTGAGCTACGCCACCGGTCACGGGTTGTCACGGTTCACCTTCTGGTCAGTGAACCGTGACCGCGCCTGTGGATCGTCCACCGATAACGGAGTGTGCAGCAACGTCCCGCAGAACGACTGGGACTTCACCCGCTTCACCGTCCAGTTCGCCAACACCACCCGATAAGCGGCCGCGCTCGCGGACAACGGCGACGGGGCTCCCTTGACCCCGGCAGCCGGCGATCGTGTTACGCGCCGGTAACCGGAAGGTGGCGAATCGGTGCGTTTCTTTTGTGTTTCGCGGACGGTTCCAGTGGGTTTCCGGGCTCTGTCAGGAGCCTCGCGAACCCCGCTGGGACCGCCCTGGCAAGCCCTGGGCGGCCTGGCATCTGTCGGTCACAAAGAGTCACAAAGATCACGTCCGGAAGCTCAAGCGTGGGTAATACACTGGTAAACCACCCCTTCGTCGCGCCATCGGCTCAGCGATTCACGGTTACCCGTGTCTGCGGAAACTCCGACCGTCACACCGCGAAGACGCGGCGAAAAGCCGGGATATCCATCCCTCCTCCCCGACACATTCAGTGACGTCCTTCACCGAATAGTTCTCACTAAATCAGGTCAACGCGGCTATGCTGGACGGCCTGATGAGTGAACGAGCAACGACACGCCCGGCGGGAAACCTTCCGGCGTCGGTGACGTCCTTCATCGGCAGGAAGAAGGAAATCTCCGACATCCGCAAGAGTCTGTCGACTTCTCGCCTCGTGACATTGACCGGGGTCGGCGGTGTCGGCAAGACCCGCCTTGCCATCGAGGCCGCCTACGAGTCCCGCAAGGCCTTCGCTGACGGAGTGTGGCTGGTCGACCTGGCGACCGTCAACGACTCGGCACTGGTCGCCCGGACCGTGGCGAACACGCTCGGTATCCCCGACCAGTCCACCAAGTCGGCCCCGGACCAGCTCACCGAGTTCCTGGCCGACCGGCGGACGCTGCTGGTGCTCGACAACTGCGAGCACCTGGTGCATGCCTGTGCCGTGCTGGCGGATCATCTGCTGCGCTGTTGCGAGGGACTGAGGATCCTCGCCACCAGCCGGCAGACCCTGGCCATCACCGGCGAGCGCATCTTTACCGTCCCACCGCTTTCGGTGCCCGACCCGCGTGAGAGCGAGGACGTCGTCGACACCTACGACGCACCCGCGCTGTTCTTCGACCGGGCGGCGGCGATCCAGCCGGACCTGGAACTCTCGGACGGCAAGCGGCACACGGTGGCCCGGCTCTGCGCGCGACTCGACGGCCTGCCGCTGGCCATCGAACTCGCCGCCACGCGCGTGCGCTCCCTGCCCGTCGAGCAGATCATCGAGCGCCTCGATGACCGGTTCGGCCTGCTCACCGGGGGCAGCCGCGCGGCAGTCCCCCGCCAGCGCACGTTGCGCGCCCTCATCGACTGGAGCTACGACCTGTGCTCGCCGGCCGAGCGCCTGCTGTGGAGCCGCTTGTCCGTGTTCGCCGGGGAGTTCGACCTCGCGGCCGCGGAAGGCGTGTGCGCGGGCGAAGACCTGCCCCGTGAGGACGTGCTCGATCTGATCGACCGGCTCGTGGCCCAGTCGATCCTCCTGGTCACCTCGAGTGAGAGCGGGCCGCGCTACCGGCTCCTGGAGACCATTCGCCAGTACGGCGCCGAAAAACTCGCCGGATCCGGCGAGGAGACCACGCTGCGCCGCCGTCACCGCGACTTCTTCCTCGCGCTGAGCGAAGACATCGCGGACCACTGGAACGGCCCCGGGCAGGAAGCCGGGCTCGCCCGGTTACGGGCCGACCACGGCAATCTGCGTGCGGCACTGGAATGGTGCGCGTCCGACCCGGGCAGCAGGCGTGAGGGCCTGGCAATGGTCGCCGCGCTGCGATACCACTGGTGCGCCGATGGTTTCCTCAGCGAGGGAAGGCGCTGGCTCGACCGGATGCTCGCACTGCCCCCGACGTCCACTGTGGAGCCCGAGTTGCGGGCGAAGGCGTTGTGGGTCGCGGCGTGGGCCACGCTCCTTCAAGGCGACCACGATGTCGTGGAGGCCCGGCTGGACGAATGCGAAACCCTCGCCTCCGAACCGGCCACGCTCGGCCGCATGACCTCGTTGCGGGGCTCGCTGGCCTTTTTCCGCGGAAACCGCGACGAAGCGACGCGGGATTTCGAACGGTCGCTCGCTCTGCTCTCGGCCACCACCGAACAGGACGGCATCCTCCTGACATTGTTCCAGCTCAACATGATCCGGGCGAGCGATCCCTTGGACGACGGCTTCGACGCGGGCAAGGAGGCGATCGCGCTGGCCGAGCGGCTGGGCGAGCGCTCTGTCCGGTCGTACGCGCTGTGGTCGGTGGCCTTCGAAGCGTGGGTGCGCGGTGACGCAGGCTCGGCCGGCGACTGGGTCCGTGAAGCGCTGATGATCCAGCGCGGCTTCAACGATCATTCCGGCGCCGCGATGATGATCGAACTGCTCGCCTGGATGGCCACCGACGCCGGCGAATACCGGCGCGCGGCGCGGTTGCTCGGCGCGGTCCACGCGCTCTTCCAGACCCTCGGCACCTCCATCTCGGCGTTCGGTCCGCAACTGGCGCAACGGCACTCGCACTGCCAGTGGACCACGCTGCGGGCGCTTCGCACCGAAGCGTTCCAAAGCGCCTTCGCCGAAGGCACGCGGATGTACCGTTCCGAAGCCATTTCCTACGCGCTGGGCGAAGGTTCCCACGACCATTCTCCCGAAGACACCGACCGGGTCCTGACCCCGCGCGAACGGCAGGTCGCCGAACTGGTCACGCAGGGCATGAGCAACCGTAAGATCGCCGAGTCGCTGGTGGTCTCCCCTCGCACCGTGGAAGGCCACGTCGAGCACATCCTGGCCAAGCTCGGCTTCACTTCCCGCGCGCAGATCGCCGCATGGAACGCGGCGAGCACGTCCGCGGGCCCGCGCTTCTAGGGGTCAAGCGCCGTCCCGCAGAACCCGGCGCAGGATCTTTCCGGTGGGCGACTTGGGGATCTCGTCGACGAAGCGGACTTCGCGCACCTTCTTGTAGGGCGCGACCCGCTCCGCGACGAACATCATCAGCTCGCCCTCGTCCACCGGACCGGTGGTGACCACGTAGGCCCTCGGCGCCTCGCCGCCCTCGGCGTGCGGTACGCCGACCACCGCGGCGTCGGTGACCGCGGGGTGGGTCAGCAGCACCGATTCCAGTTCGGCCGGCGCGACCTGGTACCCCTTGTACTTGATCAGTTCCTTGATCCGGTCGACGACCCAGAACAGGCCGTCGTCGTCCACTCGCACCATGTCGCCGGTGTGCAGCCAGCCGTCGGTGATCGTCTCGGCGGTGGCCCGAGGGTTGCCGAGGTAGCCCGCCATCACCTGCGGCCCGCGGATGAGCAACTCGCCCGGTTCCCCGGGTGGCACGTCGGTATCGGTGCCGGGCCGCACCAGGCGCGCTTCGGTGTTCGGCGACAGCCTGCCCACCGAACCCGTCGGGGTGGCCGGGAATTCGGCGTCGAAGACCTGGTGGGTGCCCGGGCTCGCCTCGGTCATGCCGTAACCCTGGCGGATGAGGCAACCCAGCCGCTTCTCCAGGCGCTCGGTGACCTCGACGTCCATCGGCGCCGCACCGCAGAGCACGTACCGCAGGGACGACAGGTCGAGTTCGTCGATCTCCGGCGCGCGGGCCAGCGCGAGCAGCATCGGCGGCGCGAAATAGGCCCGGGTCACCCGGTACCGGGCCAGCGCGGCGAGATAGCCGCCGACCTCGAACCGCGGCAGCGTGACCACCGTGGCGCCGCCGAGCAGTCCGGAGTTGAGGATGATGGTGAACCCGTAGATATGGAAGAAGGGCAGCACGGCGGCCTGCACGTCGTCGGGCCCGATCGGCCACCCAGCCCGGGTCTGCAGGAGATTCGCCACCAGGTTGCGATGGGTGAGCCGCACGCCCTTCGAGGTTCCGGTGGTGCCGCTGGAGAACGGCAGGACGGCGACGGCGGTGGCCGGGTCGAGGTCCGGATCCGGCGCGGGGCCGCCTTCGGCGAGCAAGGTCTCGAAGGAAGGAGCGCCGGACACGTCGTCACCGCCCAGCAGGAACACCCGCGTCACGCCCGCGGCCGCCGCGACCTCGACCGCCTTGTCCGCCACCGTGTTCGCCGCGATGAGCACCTTCGCGCCCGCCGCGGTGAGCTGCCCGGTCACTTCGCGATGTGTCAGCACGGGGTTGATCGGCGTCACCGTCGCGCCCGCCGCGATCACCGCGTGCAGCGCGATGGCGTAGGCCGGCTGGTTGTGGCTCATCAACGCGACGACGTCACCCGGCCGTACCCCCGCCCGGTGCAGCCCCGCGGCCCCGGCCTCCGCCGCCTCGACCAGCTCCGCGTAGGTCAGGCTGTCCCCGGTCGTCCCGTCGACGAGCGCGATCTTGTCCCCGGACTCTCGCGCGGTCCCGAGCACGAGCTCGGTCAGCGTGACGTCCGGGATCTCGATGTCGGGCAACGGGCTGCGATAGATCATGCCGGGGCTCCTGGGGACGGGAGAGGTCAAGCGTAGAACCGGAAAACCGGCTGGGCCACGCAGGCGGGCTTGGCGCCGTTTTCGATCTCCACCACGAGATCCGCGGTGAACTGCACACCGTTGCCCTCGATTTCGGCCACGTCGCCGAGGCGACCGCCGAGCCTCAGGCGCGATCCCGCGGGCACCGGCGCGGGGAAACGCACCTTGTTGAGCCCGTAGTTGACCTTCGTGGCCACGCCGTCGACATCCAGCAGGTCCGTCCACAAAGGAATGAGCAACGACAGGGTGAGATAGCCGTGCGCGATCGTGCCGCCGAACGGCCCGCTCTTGGCCTTCTCGGTGTCCACGTGGATCCACTGATGGTCACCGGTGGCGTCGGCGAAGGCGTTGATCCGCTCCTGATCCACGCCGAACCAGTCACCGAACCCGAGATCCTTGCCGGACATCGTCTTCAGTTCGTCGAAGGTCACCTTCATCGTCATTGTTCTCCCAGCTTGAGCACGCGCACGGCGTTGTCCTTGAGGATCTTCGGCCGCACCTCGGGCTTGAGATCCAGCTTCGCGAAGTCGGCCAGCCAGCGGTCGGGCGTGATCACCGGGTAGTCCGAGCCGAACAGGACCTTGTCCTGCAGCAGCGAATTGGCATATCGGACCAGCTGGGGCGGGAAGTACTTCGGCGACCAGCCCGACAGGTCGATGTGGACGTTCGGCTTGTGCGTGGCCACCGCCAGCGCCTCGTCCTGCCACGGGAACGACGGGTGGGCCATGATGATCGTCAGATCCGGGAAGTCCACGGCCACGTCGTCGAGCAGGATCGGGTTCGACAGCGCGAGCCGCACTCCCCCGCCGCCCGGCATGTTCGCGCCGATCCCGGTCTGCCCGGTGTGGAACAACGCGACCAGCCCGTGCTCCTGTGCCACCTCCAGCAGCGGATAGGCGCTGCGGTCGTTGGGCGCGAAGTTCTGGAGGCTGGGGTGGAACTTGATCCCGCGCACACCGTGTCCGACGGCCAGGCGCGCCAGCTCCCGCGCGCCCGCCTCGCCCTTGTGCGGGTCGATGCTGGCGAACGGGATCAGCACGTCGGAATGCTTCGCTGCGGCTTGCGCGATCTCCTCGTTGGACAGCGCGGGATGTCCGGTGGAGGACTCGACGTCGACGGAGAACACCACCGCGCCGATCCGGCGTTCCCGGTAGTACTCGGCGATCTGGTCCACCGTCGGGCGTTCTTTGTCCGCCTTGAAGTAGGCCGAGGAGGCCTCGATGAATTCCGGGGGCAACGAAAGATGACCGTGTTCGTCGGCCTCCACATGGACGTGGACGTCGATCGCGTCGAGCTTGGCCGGGTCCACGTCATCCTCCTTGGGGGGCTGGGGGTTCGGGCAGCGACTCGCCGACGGTCTGCGCCTGTGCGCCGACGGTGCTCGCCCACGCCTCGGCGATCGCGTCCGCGCTCCAGCCGCCGTCAGCGTAGGCAAGTGCCACCTGCTGCGGATGCGACCACAGCGACAGCCGGTCACCGCCGATGCCGATCGCCTGCCCGGTGACGCCGGAACTGGCGTCGGACGCGAGGAAGGACACCAGTCCCGCGGCGTCCTCGGGACCGCCGAACCCCAGTGCGCGGCGTGCGAACGGCGGCATGGGTTCACCGGCCCGCAGCGCGTCGAAGTAGGGCTTGAGCACCGGCATGGTCTCGGTCATCGCGGTCGCGGCGACCGGGACGATCGCGTTCACCGTGATGTTCGCGCGGCCCAGTTCCATCGCCCAGGTGCGGGCGAAGCCGACGATGCCCGCCTTGGCCGCCGAGTAGTTGGTCTGGCCGAAGCTGCCCCGCTGCCCGGCCGGCGAGCCGACCAGGATCAGGCGGCCACCCTCGCCCTGCTCGCGCATCCGCCGCGCGGCGGCGCGGGCGCAGGTGAAGGTGCCCCGGAGGTGGACGTCGATCACGGTGTCGAAGTCCTCGTCGGACATCTTCCACAGCACCTTGTCCCGCAGCACGCCGGCGTTGGTGACCAGCACGTCCAGCCTGCCGAACTCCTTGACCGCGCGGGCGACGAGCGCCTCCGCGGCTTCGGTTCCCCCGACCGCGGCGACCTCGGCGACGGCGGTGCCGCCCGCCGCGGTGATCTCTCCGACGGCCGCCTCGGCCGTCGCCTCGTCCACGTCGTTGACCACGACCTTGGCGCCCGAGGACGCCAGCTCCTTTGCGTAGGCCAGGCCGAGCCCACGCCCGCTCCCGGTCACGATCGCGACCTTCCCGGTCAGGTCCATACTCCTCCGCTCACCGTCCGCGTCCTGCCGGATAGGTGTAGCCATCAATGATTCATGTTGTCAACCATTTGTCCGGGAAGACACCCGTGCGTCGCCTTTCCGGACGTCAGGCGGTTACATCCGGCGGTCTACTGGCACAATGGGGTGATGGGCAAGCCAGGCACCTCCGAGCGCCCGACGCTGACCAGCGATGCCGGTTTCCTGCTGGCCCGCGCCGGAGGCAAGGCCATCCGAAGCCTCAACCGGGCGCTGGAGCCCTACCGGCTGCGCAGCAGGCATTACACGGTGCTCATGGCCGTGTCCGAACGCGGTGGCCTTTCCCAGCGTGAGCTGGGCGAACTGCTCGGCATCGACCCGAGCGCGGTGGTCGCGCTGATCGACGACCTGTCCGCCGCCGGCTTCGTCCGCCGTGACCCGCATCCGGAGGACCGGCGGACCCGGCTGGTCATGCTGACCGACGCCGGACGCGACGCGTTCACCCAGGCCACCGAACTGGCCGCCCGGATGGAGGACGATCTTCTCGCTCCGCTCACCCCGGAGGAGCGCGGGACGCTGGTCGACCTCCTGCGGCGTATCACCCGGTAACCCCCTGGTCCTATCAGGTGAGTCACAGTGCGTGGCGACTGGCAAACAAGTTAGCATAGGTCAACTAAATTGTTCGTCCGGTCAACGGTGACGTGTCCTGATGTGTGTGGTGGGAGTGATGGACGTGGAGTCCGTACAACCTGAGACGGGGACCGCTCTGGCGGAACCGGTGCCGTCCGGACGGCGGGGCAGGCACGCGTCGCGGACCGGAGACCCGGGTCCGGGCTACAAGTGGATCGCGCTGTCCAACACCACGCTCGGGATGCTGGTCGCCACCATCAACTCGTCGATCGTGCTGATCGCGCTGCCGGACATCTTCCGGGGCATCCACGTCAACCCGCTCGAGCCCGCGAACACCAGCTACCTGCTGTGGATGATCATGGGCTTCCTCGTGGTGACCGCGGTCCTGGTGGTCGGGTTCGGCAGGCTCGGCGACATGTACGGCCGGGTGCGGATGTACAACCTGGGTTTCGCGGTGTTCTCGGTCTCCTCCGTGCTGCTGGCGGTCACCTGGATGGACGGCTCCGGCGGGGCCCTGTGGATGATCGGCTGGCGGGTGGTCCAGGGCGTCGGCGGGGCGTTTTTGATGGCCAACTCGAGCGCGATCCTCACCGACGCCTTCCCGGTCCACCAGCGCGGCACCGCGCTGGGCATCAACGGCGTCGCCGCGATCGCCGGGTCGTTCCTCGGCCTGGTCATCGGCGGGCTGCTCGGCCCGGTCGAATGGCGGCTGGTGTTCCTGGTGTCGGTGCCCTTCGGGGTCTTCGGCACCATCTGGGCCTACCTCAAACTGCGGGAAACCGGCCAGCGGCAGCGCGCCAAGATGGACTGGTGGGGCAACATCACCTTCGCGATCGGCCTGATCGCGGTGCTGGTCGGGATCACCTACGGACTCCAGCCCTACGGCGGCCACACGATGGGCTGGACGAGCCCGACCGTGTTGTCCTGCCTCATCGGCGGTGTCGTGGTCCTGCTGGCGTTCGCGATCATCGAGACGAAGGTGGCCAACCCGCTGTTTCACCTCGGGCTGTTCCGGATCCGCGCGTTCACCCTGGGCAACATCGCGAACCTGCTCGCTTCGCTCGGCCGTGGTGGCCTGCAGTTCGTACTGATCATCTGGCTGCAGGGAATCTGGTTGCCCCAGCACGGTTTCAGCTTCGAGCAGACCCCGCTGTGGGCAGGCATCTACATGCTGCCGATGACCGTCGGGTTCCTCATCTCCGCGCCGACCTCGGGCATCCTCTCCGACCGGATCGGCGGGCGGGCGCTGGCGGCGGGCGGCATGCTCGTCACCGCGGTGACCTTCCTGCTGCTGAGCATGCTCCCGGTGGACTTCTCCTACTGGTCGTTCGCCGCGATCCTGCTGCTCAACGGCCTCGGCATGGGACTTTTCGTGTCGCCCAACCGCGCCGACATCATGAACAGCCTGCCGCCGGGCGCCCGGGGCGCCGGCGCGGGAATGACCGCCACCTTCCAGAACTCCGCGATGGTGCTGTCCATCGGTTTCTTCTTCAGCCTGATGATCGTCGGGCTGGCCGGCCACCTGCCCTCGGCGATGGCACAGGGCCTCACCGCCCACGGGGTGCCCGCCGCGGACGCGTCCCGGATCGCCGCGCTCCCACCGGTTGGCGTGCTCTTCGCCGCGTTCCTCGGCTACAACCCGATCCAGCAGCTCCTCGGCGGGGTCATCGGGCAGTTGCCGCCTGACCAGGCGGGGTTCCTGACCGGCCGCAGCTTCTTCCCCCAGCTGATTTCCGCACCGTTCTCCGACGGGCTGTCCGCGGCGTTCTGGTTCGCGATCGTCGTCTGCCTGATCGCGGCCGTGGCGTCCTGGCTGGTCGGCAAGCCCAAGCCGGTGGTGGCCGGAGAACCGCACGAGTCGCCCGGATCGGAACTCGCGGCGGCTTCCGGCGAACTGGTGGACGTGGCCGGAGGCGACGAGCCGGGCCGGATCACCGGCAGGCTGCGCGCCACCGACGGCCGTCGCGTGGCGGGCGTGGTCACGGTGACCGGACCGGACGGCAGGCAGGTCGCGCGGGCGGTCGCGGACGCGGACGCGGGGTACGCCGTCGCCGACTTGCGGCCCGGCACCTACACGCTGATCATCACCTCACCGGGCTTCCACCCGGAGGCGGCTTCGGTGACGGTCAACGGATTCAGCGTGGTGCACGACTTCGCGCTCGCCGGCGGAACGCCGGTGACCGTGGCCCTGCACGGCACGGTCACCGGGCCCGGCGGCGACGGGCTGCCCGGCGCCACCGTGACCGTGAACGACCAGGCCGGACAGGTCGTGGGGCAGGTGGTTTCGGGACCGGATGGCGGTTACGAGATCTCCGGACTGGCGCCGGGCGACTACACCGTGGTAACCAAGCTTTTCGAACCGGCCGTGCGCCAGGTCGAACTCGGGCAGGGCGAGTCGGCGACAGTGGACCTGGATTTCTCCCCAGACGAACGAGAGGATGCGCGGCCATGATCGAGGTCTCCGGGCGGGTGACCGGTCACGAGGGCGATGCGGTGCCCGGTGCCGCGGTCACCCTCGTCGACTCCAATGGCCTCCAGACCGCACGCAACGCCACCGACCGCACGGGCGCGTTCATTCTGTGGGCGCCTCGCGCCGGTGGGTACGTGCTGATCGCTTCGGCGCCCGCGCACCGGCCCGAAGCGGCGACGGTGAACGTCGTCTCCTCGGCCGTCCACCTCGACCTCACGCTGCACGGCGCGAGTGGCCTGAGCGGGGTGGTCCGGGCCGAACAGACCGGTGTGCCGATCGCCGACGCCGTGGTGACGCTCACCGACCTTCGCGGTGAGGTGTTCGACTCCCGGATCTCCCGCAGCGGCGGCGAGTACGAGTTCTCTTCGCTGGCGCCGGGGACGTACACCCTCGCCGTGAACGCGCGCTCGTACCGGCCCGCCGCGCTGACGGTGAACGTGAGCGATTCCGTGGCCACGCACCAGGATGTGGAACTGGCGGACGGCGCGGTGATCGCCGGGTCGGTGCGGTTGCCGCAGCCGCGGCCGGAGGTTTCGGTGACCCTGCTGGACGAGTTCGGGCACGTGGTGCGCACCGGCGGCGTCGACGAGCGGGGCCGCTACGCCTTCCACGACCTCGACGCCGGTACCTACACCGTGGTCGTCACGAGCTACGCCCCGGTGCGTGAAGCCGTGCATCTGAGCGGTGAGCGGACGCTCCACGACATCCGCCTCGGCTGAGGGAGCCGGGCGGGCGCGGTCCTCAACAGGCGCTGAGAAAGAAAGCGCTTACCGATTTCGTGCATGTTCCCACCGGGCGGAGCAACAAAATCACCCAGGTGGTGGACACCAATCGCGGGGTCTGCTTGCATGACGACACCGTCCGCGCGGGCACGAGTGACGAAACCGGGGACTGCATGGTCACGCGAACTCAACGGCTCATCGACCGCTCGCGAGCCTGGCTGGACCGCTGGTTCCGGCTTCAGGACGACCCGCAGGCATCCCGGCACCCCTTGGTGATCGAGGGTGAGCCCGCGCCGGAAACGGTCCGGCTTTCGGTGGGTGGTTTGCCGGTTCCGGTTGATGACACGTTGGCGGCGGTGTGTGCGAATGTGGCGTTG
>NZ_JBHUKR010000028.1:0-39630 GCF_042684065.1 Amycolatopsis pigmentata
GGTGATCTCGTGTATCTGGGTACACGCGCTGCCGGGAAAGTGTGCTGCGAAGTACCGCCCGTTGCGCTGTTTGATGTACATCTCAGCGCCCTTGCCGTCGCTGGCGGCCGCCTCCTGACACAGGAGGACACGGTCCCCGTGGTGGATCTGGCCGCGCATCGAGCTGATCAAAATAAAGTCCTGCTCGTTCAGTTGGGCGAGATCAAGAACGCGGTTGGTGGGGTTGTGCAGCACGAACGTCGACATCAAGCGCCTCCCTGCGACAACACCAATGATAGAAACAGGCACCGACATCTTCGCGGAGGCCACGCTCGGAGCGACACGTCTCGCCACGAGGTGGGCGCTACTGCGGCATCTGCAACTGGGCGACGAACTGTTCCCGCCCCCGGGAAGAGTTGACGTGAGGCGACAATCAACGAGCTCGGCCGGCTCGCCGCAGCGGCTACTGGTTACGCCGACCGTTGGGTCTCGACCCATATTGCTTGCGCGGTGAATCGCGTCGCAAGGCGAGCGCCGTGTGCATCGACCAGGGACAGCTCCAGGCGCGGCGCGGCCACACATACTGCGTGGCCGCGCCGCTACGTGATCTCCTCAGTGCCTGGTGAGGTGGACGGGGCCTACGTCGACGTTCAGCCCGAACAACCCCGCACCGACGACGAGAACAGCCAAGATCGCGACCAAGGTGGCGATCAGCCGTGCTGTGGTGCCCCAGTCGCTCAACGCGCGACCAGCGAGCGCGGTGAAGCGGTATCCGTTTGTCTTCCCTTCGTCGTTCTGCTCGGCGCGTCGCGGCTTGTCGGTCGGCATGATGCCCGAATGCCGGTCAGCGTGGTGAGAGTGCCGGTCAGCGTCCTGTGGTGGATGACGCTTCATGCCGCGGCCTATCGTCATACGTGTCCTCTACATCGGTTGGCTGAGCTGTTTGGCCGAAGAAGCTGGTAAGCGGTCACTCGGTCGAACAACCTTCTCGGGTCGCCGAATCGGAGGCGGCTCGGTGATCGGCGCCTACCGTCACCGGGCCCAGACCTGATACAGGTCTGACGGACGGTGGCTTCCCCTCGCTACCTGCTGAGGGGAAGCCACCATGCCGAACGTTCCGAAAGGGCGTACCTCAAGACTATGGAGGTCAGCCCTTCTGCGGTCGGGTCGAGCGACAACGAGCCGTGACTTGACGTTAAGAGGATCGTCAGCCTTCGGCCCGGCATGTCTGCCATGCACGTTCTTCCTGGATGGAGGAAGCTCGTGGTCGTGTGGCGACCGCTCGTCGTCCGTCGCGCGCCGCTGGCCACATCTTGTGTCAGGGTTATTCTGACAACGTGAGTCGATGGATCGAGGGTTTCCGGTACCAGAAATACACGGACGCCACGCGAGCTCGGATAGTACTGGCAGCCGAGGCAAGCAAGCTGGCGGATCTTGCTGCTGAACTTGTGCCAATACGTGAGCATGAGTTGCGTGGAGACGGCAGCGTAGCGCCGGACGGCACCTGGGTCGAGACCGCTGCACGGGTGGCTGCCGCTGCGCAGGAACTGCTGACCCGCGCCGTAGTCTTCGCACGCGTCGGCGGCATTAGTTGGCAGCGCGTCGGTGACGAGCTGGAGATAAGTCGCCAGTCCGCGCACGAACGCTATGCCGACGCCGAGCGTCGGTTCCGTGACGAGCTTGCCGAGCTTGCGGATCGGCGGCCTCCTGACGCATCCGAACAGACCAAGTACAGGCTGCATCCAGCCGCCCAGGAGCCGGAGACCACGGCATGGGACCTGGACGAATGGGTGGCACGGCGTCAGGGACTCCCGGGCAGCGATAAGAAAGTGATCTACCCAGTCTCGCAAGGGCTACGTTCGAACGATCAGCGCGTCGAGCTCGCAATCAGACACAAAGATCGGGGTGAACCCGTCAACCACAACAGCGTGCACCTCGAGCGCGCAAGCGACTACAAGTGGTCCGGAGCGTGGCGGGTCGTCACGATCGAGGACAAAGAGCCGATTCTGGTGGGGTACCTCAGCCCGAAATCCGCCAGAAGCAATCGACAAACTGCCAAGAAATGGTACGCCATCACCGCCTCAGAGGTTGATGTGCCGGGCGGCCCGTGGAAGACCCGCAAGGAAGCACTTCTCCACCTACTCAGCCAGCACCAAACAACCCAATAGCATTCGGTGTCGGCTAGTCGATGTGGTGCATCTGCGGACCAGGAGCGCGGCGCCACCCGAAGGGTTTGTCACCTGCAAGGTGCGCGCCTCGGAGCAAGACACCCCCGTGGTTGGGCCACGACGGGTTCGCCAGGTCGCGTCGTACGCGATCGGGGCTGATGTAGTCGAGAACGTTGATGTCGCCGCTCTCGAGGATCAGCGGGCCGGGCACGCCATGGCACCACACCACCGAAACCGGGCCAACGGGGACGCTCTGATAGGAGAAGACCTCCGTGGACTTGGCCTCTGGAAGAGATACTCGATCCGTTCGATGCAGGCGAAGCCCTCGTCCTCGCCCCGGCAGCGGCTACTCAGGCGACCAGTCGTGAGCTGAAGGTAGTCACCGACAACCGACGATCAGATTGCTGAAATGCTGCGGTCCACGTTGCGGCATTACACCCCCTGATTGTCATGCAATTAGCCGACTTCCAAAATTAGTCATCTCCGCGCGCGACACCTACAGGTGGCCCGGATGCTCAACGACATGATCCACTGCCGTGAGTCGCATGCTGTCGCGGATGGGAGTAACCGGTCATCCCGGCATGAAGGCTTCTAGCGGGGGAAGCGCCTGGTTGCACAGGTCTTCGAGGAGCCAGGTCGGCTCGGCCGAGTATGCCGTCGTCCAGTTGCCACACTCGACGTGTGCGTCTTCACGAAGTGCAATGACTGCTGTTTCGCGGACCATGTGGTCGGCGATGAGGCGTCGAATCCCGTTGCCCTGCTCGGTACGGATCGTCTCGTTCTGGTTGGCCGAACCTGTCGCACCCAAGGACACCGTGGCGCTCGATGACAGGATGATCCCAGCGAGGTGTTCGGCGTTGGCGGAGGCCAAGTCGTGCCGGAGCGCGGCTGCCGCGCGGTCAATCCGCTCCGACCAATCCAGGTGGGCCCATTCGGTGAATTGGAAGAAGCCGTCGAGGGCGTCGATGCGCAGCCAGACGGGCAGCGGTCCAGTGCTTTGGCGTGCCTTCCCGTGCACGGCCCGGCCGAGCCGATGCCAGCCATCTCGGGTGAGCGCCGCACCGGCGAACGCAAGGTCGGAACCCTGCGATCCCACCGGCCAGATCTCGGCTCGACCCGCAGCGGATTCGATGACCCGGGGGTTTTCGGCTTCGCCGAACCTGGCTGCGTGTTCGATCGCGTCGATCCATTGGCTGGCCACAGCGATGTCGGGACGATCCGTCAAGCGCACAATGACGCGAATGCCGTATCGAACCTCTAGCGCCGCGACGGCCTGAAAGACATGGTTCTCGTACTCTTCCCAATCGAGGTCGGCCTTGGCGCGAGCGAGGGTGGTCGTCTCTACGAGGAACGACGAGCCTCCCGGCCGCGCAACAAGCAGGTCCGCGCGGTTGGAGCTACCCGGGATTGCCGGCTCGAATGTGATGCAGGTGCCGGGGCCACGTAGTGCGCGGGCAACTTCGAGTTGCAGCATGGCGTGCCGCCAGCCGTCCCCGGTTACGCCCCGCTTCAGCGCTTGGAGAACCTTGCTGAACGTCGGCTCCTGCGCCGCCGTCAGCAGCCGGGTGACCAGTGTCAGGAACTGGGGTAGTGCCGCGACATGGAAGCCGAGCAAGTTCAGTTCGCCCGGCCACCATCCATGGCGTTCGTACTGCCGGCGAGGCCACGACGGGCCAAGCAGTTGTTCCAAGCTGCCGATCGCTTGATCGAGAGCGGCGGCGCCTTCCAGGCTGCATCGGCTCCGGGCGACCCGCTGACGGAGGAGGTCCCAGCTGGGTCCGGTGGCATGCACCACGAGAGGATGCCACGCGGACAACAGACTGGTCATCCGGTATACCGGTACCGGCGAGATGTGCACGAAGCGGGGGACGATGAGAACGAGCGGCGCCGGAGGGCCTCGGAGGTACCAGCCGTTGTCGGACAACGAGCGCTTTGCCGGGTGGAGGGAGCCCCGCGTGTGGTCCGGGGGCTCTGTCTCGTTCGGCTCTGTCGTCGATGGGCTCGTTGACGGTGTCGTCGCCTTTGCCTCGGAGCCACGGGAGTCCTCGCATCGGCGATGCTCGATGCCTGCCGCGATCGGGTGCGTTCCTTGGCTGAGTCACGAGCGCATGACCGCAGCGCTCGCGACGCTCGGCGGCTGCTGCATCGTGATCACCAAAGGCGCGAACGATCTACGAGCCGCGCAAGCGCTGCACGCCAATGGTCACGCTCTGCCTACCAGCTACTTGCCGGGCTTCGATGAGGTCGGGCTCGTTCGCCCTGACGGGCAGCGGCCGATCATCGGCCCGAACGGAGTGGCCGGCGAGTCTCTCGATGAGTTGGGACCGGTGAGGCGAGCCGGTTGGCGCGGCGACAAGTCCGCGCCGTTGATCCATGCCAAACTGCTGGTCCTCGGCGATGCCTGGGGTTACGACGCCGACGAAAACGGCGAGTGGGGACCGCAGTTCCGGTTCCGGCCAAGCCGAGCCTGGCTTGGCTCCGCGAACTGGACTCAAGGCGCCGTCGACCACCTCGAATTCGGGCTCTGGACCGGGGAACAACAACTGGTGGAGCACACCTTCCAATTCCTGCTCGACATGTTGAAGTTCTCCGAACCACTCGAAACCACACACGACAACCCCCAGCCTGAACTCGGCGATGCCGAGTGGGACGACGACGCCTTCGCCGAATACTTCGCCGAAATGAGTGTGTCCGACGACGAGGAAAACTAGCTCGTCCCCTGAGGTTCAGCCCCGACTGTTTGTCTTTGCTCTTCGCAAAGCGACGATTCGGCCGCTCGTCTGGATACCGCGAAGCTTCTCCGGTCCCCAGGGGTTCCGCATGCAGGATTGCCTTGAGTTCGTCTTGGTGCTTCGGGAAAATACAGTGAAGTCATCCCGCCGCCGAAGCACTTAGGCGGGCTCGACGAGTGCCGCGTGAGGACGCCACTCTCGGCCTCAGTCGGCACTTAAGGAAGAAACGACTGCCGAATACCATGCGACTTGGCGGTCGCGCTGATCATTACTTGGCTGCTTTGGAAATCAGCCGCGAGAGGTTTCCGCGGTCGGTGTGCAGGCTGCGCGCAAGGTCCGCGACAGACATACTGGGCTGGTAGCTGAATGCCCGCAACGCGCCCTCCAGTGACACGCGGGCCTGGCCGGCGAGGGCTTGCGCTGACTCGCGCCGCAGCCAAGCGTCAATAATCTTCGGAGTCATTGCCGGGAATTCGCGCATTCTGTCATACAACGTGAGGTCGTTCGCCAGCGCATCGACCGCCTCGGCGTACTGCGCATAGGCCAACAACACGTCCTCGACCACCGTCGCGTCGACACGGTAGCCGGGATGGGTGCGGAAGATCGTGAACGCGTCCACGCCGCGAGCGAGCACGACGACTTCGGCATTCCAGCCGACGGCTTGGGAGAACACGTCCCGGTTGATCACCGACCGGAGCATGATGCGACGAGCATCCTGGACTGCGGCGTCTTCACTGTCGTAGCCCCCGTAGATTGCTACTGTTTCCGTGTCTTCACCTGGTCCGACGATGTTCGCCAGCGGTGCCTTTAGCTCGATGCCCTCAGTGCGGTATTTCTCGACCAACTCGTCGCCGCGCTTTTTCTGCTCCTCGGTGTGGCGGAACTTCCGCACTCCCACCACTAGACCCGACGGCGTGCGAAACGCACCTGTCGCCACACCGCTCGCCTCGTACGAGTCCACCTCGTCGACACCTTCGTCCTCCCAGCGCTCGTCCTGCTCCATCAGCTTGACGAGTTCGGCCTCGCTGTCCAACCATTCACCGCGTGGCTCCAGTGCCGGTAGCAGTGTCGTGAAGTCCATGGCCCCCACCTCTAGATTCCGTGTTTCGTGTACACGATACACGGATGTTGTGAGCATGGGCAAGTCACCTGCCACGTTCTCCGCCGACATCCGGCTGTAGCGGATCATTCTCGCGCGCGGGAAGAGCGACGTACTCGCTATGTAGAGGACATGCGAACGGTGCAATCGCTGCCGCGTTTGGGTTGGCTGCGCTACGCATGTGACACACGCGTGGCAGTCCGTCCACGCCGGTGGTGTGTCGTCGTTGGGCGCGTGGGCTTTCTGAGCGCGTGAGCCAGCTCTCGCCATTGAGCACGCTGGGGGTGGTGGTGCGGACGAGGGCTGACTTCGGCAGTAGCAGCCAGGACCGCGAGCAGCGAGACGTGTACGAAGCGGGGGCCGAGGGGAACGAACGGCGATCGGACCATGCCCCAAGGTGCGACGTTCACCCGGGCCGGGACCGGCGTTCGAGTCGCCCTCGTGACAGCGTTCGTGGCCCGAAGTGCGCGGGAACAGGCCCTTTGCACATCAAACCGGCTCGTTCCCCAGTGGTCGGCATTGGCGTAAGGCGCCGGCGTGGTCGGTTCGCGCAATCGGGACAAGCAATGGGCGGAAATCGGCGCCGACATAATCCAATTCCGGAGTGGTCGGTGGTGCCGAGGTTGGCCACGACTGCATTTGGTGGGTTCGGCTCCATGAAGTTTCACCTGGGATTAGGGTGGTTCGGGTGACATGGCTTGAAGCGGCACTGTGGGGCTTGGCTGGTGGTTTTGTTGTGGAGGGCCTTGACCTATATACCGCAGTGCGCCGACATGGGAAGTGGCCATGGCGTGTGACCGGGACTGGGCCAGCGGCCGGGCTTACTGGGTACGTCGTAGCGGAACTGGTCCGGTTGCTAATTGGGGGCGTTCTTGCTGCTGGTGCAGCCGCGTCTAGTCAGGTCTCCGGCGCAGTTGCCGCTTTGGCCATCGGCGTCGCGGCACCGGTGATGGTTGAGCGGCTGACTGCACTGATCCCCCTGCCTGCTGCCCAGACCGTCAAATCTTCGCGACAAGAATCGCCCGCGCACACCACAGGCGCGACCTCGTTTGACAAGGAATCGAAGCAGATCAACGGGCAATTGCCGGGTCAGGGCGTGTTATCAGAGCGTGACTGGAAAGCGACGGAGGGTGTTTGACGTGCGCCGATACTCGCTGGCCGCGCAGATCCTTGCCGTGCTCTCGCGTCGCGCATCGGGTTTCCATCTGGAGTCTGGAGAACCTGTCTCATTTCCCGACCGCCTCGCAGCGCTTCTGTGGCAACGGCAATCAGCGCCAACCGACCTGGCGCCCGCCCAATCACCAACCAACTCAGGACCTCCTGCTGGCTCGAGTCCGATCACTATCAGCAATCTTGCGGAACTTGTCGGTGTGCTACGGACAGGGGTGGACTTATCTCGTGCGCACTTGGTGGGAGCGATGTTGGCAGGGGCGAAACTGAAAGGTGTGAACTTGTCTGGGGCGTTGCTGACCAAAGCGGACCTGCCGAGTGCGGATCTGTCCTTGGCGAACCTGCGTGAGGCTGACTTGTCGGGCGCGAACCTAATTGCAGCAAACCTGAGCGAGGCTTACCTGTCCAGGGCGAACCTGCGGCAAGCGTACCTATTCGGGGCAAACCTCTACAAAGCGGAACTTGTCAGCGCGAACCTGACTGGGGCGGAATTGATCAGAGCGAACTTGACCGGAGCGGAACTGCGCGGGGCAAACTTGACTGCAGCGGATCTGCGCGGCGCCCGCCTGGGCAAAGCAGATCTGCCCGGGGCGGATCTGACGAGCGTCGCTTGGAATGAACAAACCGTCTGGCCCGACGTGCTCGTCGACCGAATCAGAAAGAACTCACGTCGCGGAAGGTCGCAGGGGGAATTCGTTTTCACCGGAGATGGCAGGGAGCGCCCACCAGTCCTGCCGGTCTAGGAATTGAGTCACACCTGTTGTGCGACAGCGCAGGAGGAGCCCGGCAATACCGGGCGTTGTCGGTCAACGAACGCCTCGCGGAGTGAGCGACATGTAGATGGCCCACCCGGGCGACCTTCGCGGGGACTGTCCCCGCTGGCGCGGGAGTGACGACGGAAACCACGACGAGACGCTGGCTGCGAAGGCATTATTGAAAGTACAGAACCGTCCTGTCGGCGCTTTGGTTGATGGTTTGAGCGATTGGTCCGCGGATCCGCATGCACGTCCGAGCGTCTTTGACCGCAACGTTGTCGAAGTCGTATGAACCGCCCAGGATGAAGAACCGTAACGGGATGAGCCGTTGGTCTGGTGTGAGTGCGCCGTGCTCGTCTTGCCAGGCCGTCGCGTAGGCGCGGGTTCCGTTGACGTCTGGGTCTTCCCATAGCCACGCTGCCCAAGCCTCGAGCGATTCCCCGATCGGGATGCGTTCGGCTGTTTCGGGATCGAAGACGACCACGGTGTGCCTGTTGTCGATGGCGAACTGCCGGCCGAAGAGGTCTTGCCCGACGCAGAACAGTCCGTCGGCGAGCCCGCCGTAATTGTCTTTCCAGGCCTCGGTGGTGTTCCACTCCTGGAGTTCCGGTCCGAGCCCGGGCTCGCCCGCACGGTAGATCTGGATGCCCGCGTTGAACACGAAGAAGCCGTTCTTGGCGCTGAGCAGGTCCGCGAGTTCGGCGAGTGGACCGCGTTCGACGCCGAGGTCGACCTGGCGGGGTTGCCCAGTCGGCCCGCGCGAGCGGTCGAGCAAAGGTTGAAGCGCTGGGGTCACGGCGCGACTCCTGGGACGCGGCTGATGTCGACGGTCGCCAGGATGGCGCTGCGGAGTTGCTCGGTGGCCGCGGGGCGCAGGAGTGGTTGGAGGCAGGGTTCGGTGGGGACGAGGTCCCAGGGTTCGTAGGGTGCCCAGTCGGGGAGCGCGTCGGTGAGGAAGGCCGTGGCCAGTTCGGTCTGGCCGCGTTTGCTGAGTTCGCCGGCCATCCAGACGGCGACGTACCACTGCGGCGGATAGTGCTTGGTGGCTTCGAACAGGTGGAGCGCGGTCGGGAACTGGCGCCGGTTATGGGCGGCGTTGTAGAGGCGCGTGCGTTCGGCGTCGGTGAGATCGGCCGGGGGCTGGTCGGCCAGTGCCTGGTCGCGGGGTTTGAAGGGTTGTGGTTGTTTGCCCCAGACGTAGCCGCCGGTCAGTTCGTGCGGTGGGTGGGTGAGCAGGGAGGCGAGGAGCCATCCGAATCGTTTGCCCATGACGCTGTCGGGTGGCATGTAAGCCCGTGCCGCGACGAGGCGGGGTCCGGGGTCGGCACCGTGGCGGTCGGCGGCGGCCAGGAACGCGCTGTCGAAGGGGTAGTCGCGGCCGAAGAGTCGGCCGGGTTCGTCGGCGAGATCGCGGATGGTGGTTGTGGCGAGTTGTTCGGCGTCATCGAAGCGGTCGTGCCACCACAGCAGTTCGATCGCCGCGGCGGCGGCAGGCCACACCTGATCTGCTGGGCGATCTCGCTTGGCCGCCACTTCGAGCAGCCGGTCCAGCTCTTTCATCCGGTCGTGTAGCCCCTTCTTGTCCCTATCCGACATCGATGCGGACCTTGTCACCGTTGTCGAGTCCGAACGTTCGCGCCTGGTTTCCCATCGACGCACCGGCGCCCCGGTTGTCGCTGGCGCTGATGTACTTCACGCTCGCCCCGTCGCCACCCTCTTCGAACATCGCCGGCGGGTATTCATCGCGGTCGAGCCGCTCGCCGCCCCGGCCGGGTATGCCGTTGAGGGCTTCGCGCCGGTTGATATCCGCGCCCGGCCGGTCCACCGTGACCTCCGAGGGTAGCGGCGTTCCATTGTCATCGACGCTCCGGCCGCGCCAGATCGTGCCACTTTGTGCCTCTTCGATGTGCTCGGCCGACTCCGGATACTTGTTCTCGTCGATGACGATGCGCTGCGGCCTCTTCGGCCTGAGATCGTGACCGCTGATGTCATCGCCGAGATCACCGATCCAGCCGGACACGGTGGTGCCTGCGTCGCGGAAGCCACGGTGGATGGCATCTTCAGCGACATCGCCCGCGTGGACGATGGCCCGGTCGGCGTCGTGCAGCGACGAGGCCATGGTGTGGCCGGCCTGGTTGAGCGTGTCGATGCCGGTGGCGTCGCCGAGGTTGTCGAGGACGCCGCCGATCATCTGCCCGGCATCGTCGACGATCCCGCCTGCGGCGTGGGTGGCCAGGTCGACGATGTCGGTGGGCAGGTAGCCGATGTTGTCGACGGCCTTGGCGACCGTGTCACCGAGGGAGTGCAGGCCCTCGTCGATCTGCTCGCCCGTCCAGTCAGCGGCCGAGGTGAAGGCGTTGCCGATGTCATCGAGGAACGTGGGTTCCTGCGGGGCATGCTCTTGGGCCCGATCGACAGCACCAACCGCTTCGTAGCCCGCGCTGTCCAGCTGGGCGCGGGCCCGGTTGAGGGTCTGCCGCGCCTGCTCCCGCGTGGCCTCGCCCGGATCCTGGAAGGGCTGTTCGGCGGGCGGGGGTTGTCCGTTGGCTGCGGCATGCTGGGCTGCCGCGGCCGTGGCCCGGTCGTGCTGGGTTCTGGCCTGGGCCGTGGTCTGCTCACCCTGCTGCCACAGCCGGATGGCGTCACCGGCTTGGCCTTGTGCCCACTCCAGGGTGCCGGCGTAGCTGTTGATCGCGGTGGCCGCGGCGTGAAAGGCGTCGCCGGCGTCGAGCCAGCGCTGTGGTTCGTCCTGGAAGCGGCGGTGGAACGCATCAGCTGCTTTGCCGGTCCAGCCCCCGGTGTCCAGGCGCTTGAGTCCATCGCCGATCTGGCGCATGGTGTCGCCATAGGTTGTCAGGTGCACCGTGGACTTGCGGATCTCGCCCGGCTCGCCGGGGATCAGAGCTTTCGGGTCCGTGGTCTGGCCAAGGTCGGGCATACCCGGCTCACTCCATGCTCTCGACGGCCCGATCGTCGCCGAGACCGTCAAGCAACCCGGAGAGTTGATGCTGGTGCGCGGTGTCGATCTCGATGTACGCGCCAGCGGCATTGACCAGTCGCTGGGAGAGCTGCTTGCCATCCTTGGTCAAATTCTCGACGCCGACATTCCAGCGTGTCGTGAACGACTCGTAGGAGTCAGCAAGTGCGGCGTGACCAACGAAGGAGCGCTGGCAGTCGATATCCTCGACCTTCAGTTCCTCGAGTGCGGCCAGCAGGTCCGCCAGCCCGAGTCCCGCGTCCTTCAAGGCGTTGACGTCGACATGGAATCCGTCGCCCGGTGTGGTCACCGCCGCCCCCTCTCCTCAGCGCGGTCAGCCACAAGAGTGGCACCAGAGCCGAGCGTAGTGGCTCGGAGTATTCGGGCGGCTGCTTTGTGTGCATCGTTCACGAGTGCACACGCACCAAGGCGGACAGCCGGGAGGTAGGCCGCTGGTGCGGACCACCTTGAACTTTTCCGGCTATGGTCCGCCAAGCGCACCAGGCCGTGGGCGGTTGTCGTCACCATGCCGAACACTTGCTCGCGGTGTCGCGAGTGATGAACCAGTGAACGCTACCGTCGGCCGGACGGACGAGGTAGGCAGGGACTTGCGTGACTTCGCCGAGCGGAACACCGTGATAGGCAGACCGAAAGGCGTCCGCCTTGTCCTCGCCAGTAACCAAGAAGACGATGTGCCGTGCCGCGTTCAGCAACGGCAGGGTGGTGGTGATCCGCTCGACAAGGGGCGGGCGAGAGCCAGGAGCTGTTTCGACGACCAGGCATTCCGTTTCATCCACTGCAGGGTTTCCCGGGAAGAGCGATGCCGTGTGCCCGTCGCGGCCAAGGCCCAGTAAGACGAGATCTAACGCAGGTACACCGTCCGTCGGTGTGCCGGTCGTTTCCCGGAGGATGTGCTCGTACTCGTCGGCGATCAGCCAACCGTCGCCCAGCGAGACCGGTACCGGATGGATGTTATTTTCGTCGATCGGGACATGCGCCAGTAGAAATTTGCGTGTCATCCCGTAATTGCTGTCAGGATGCGAGAGGGGGACGAGGCGCTCGTCGCCCCAATAGACTGACCAGGCCGCCCAATTCGTCCGAGAGCGATACGGGGTGCTGGATAGGACCTGGTACAGCCGACGCGAGGTCGACCCGCCAGCGAGGGCGACTCTGAATACCCCCTGCTCCTCGATGGTATATTTCGCTATGCGCAGAACTGCCTCGGCTGCCGCCGTGCTCAGTTCATCGAGCGTGTCGAAAATGCTAACATCTTTGCGCACTTTATGTTTCCATTGCTGCTTGGTGATATTTTTCAGAAAATTGGCGAGACTGCCCAGATGATCGCGGCCGCAAGTACGGTGATCAACGCGGCGACCAAAATGATGGAACCAGGGCGTCCTGTTATACCTGGCGCGTCTTCCGGAATCGCGATCCGGCAATCGAGGGCCACGTCAACGCACAACGGGCAACATCGGTCGTTTCCTTCAGGGCCGCGGGTGTGTGCGGGGTAGATGTGGTTGCACATGGCCAGTAGTTGTCCTGATCCGTTGAAGGCACCGCCCGACAGGTGTGCCGTCCTTCTTTCAGGATCGGTTCGCCATTCAAGTATCTGGCCTGCGGCTGGCGGAAATCTGGTCAATCTCGTGCGCGCGTTCATCGTTGCTTTATCCAGGAGCCATGGGTGGATTGGGTTGGTAGAAGCCGGCCGACCAGTGCGGCGCTGCTCAGGCGCAGGGATCTGATGTTGCATTGCAGCGTCAAGGCGACGTGGGTCATTAGACGTTCGTCGGTGTTACACGTCGATCGTGACGCGGACGGGGCAGTGGTCGGATTCGGGGTGCTGTGGGTCGAGTTGTTGGACGAGGTAGGAGCCGGGCACGATAGCGTCGCGCCAGGGCTCGTTGACGATGAATCCGTCGATCGTTGCCTGCTGTCGGCCGGTGGCGGTGGGCAGGTTGGTGGGTGTGGTGTCGCCGGCGAGTTCGGCGACCCAGTGGAAGCCGATCCCGCCGTCGCGTCGGCCGTTGTTCCAGTAGCCGCAGAGGTAGTCCAGCGCGCGGGTGTCCGGGCGGAACGGCCCGGTTTGTGCTTGGCCGTGCTGCCAGAGTATGCGGTTCGCGCGCCGCCATGCGATGTCGTACTGGTCCAGGTCCCTGTGTTCCCACTGGGGGCCAGACGGGGTGGAGTTCCAGTCCATCCCGATCACACACGGGAACTCGGGGTTGGCCAGCGGACGCAGCTCCTGGGCGTCCAGCAGCCGCTGCAGGCCGCCGGAGAGGTCACCGTGCCCGGTCACGACCCGCCAGACATCCGCTCGGCCGGGGATGCGGGCTTCCAGGACGTTGCGGCGGCGAGCGGCGTAGCCAGGCTGGTGCGGCTGGCGGAACCGCCACACTTCCACGGCCTGCAAGTCGACGAAGATCGCAGGCGCGAAATCCCCCCAGTCGCGGGGCAGGTGACACATCAGCGGCGTGTAGGGTCGCCCGCCGGCGGCGCGCATTGCCGCGGCGGCACCCCACTTGCCGGCTCCGCCGTCCCAGTCGTAACGGTCGGCTTCGCCGAGGATCAGGATGTGGGGCCAACGATCGTCTTCGCCGATGACGCGGCAGAGGGGTTCGAAGTTGTAGTTGCCGCCTTCACCGACGTCGTTGGCATGGGTGCGGCCGCCGTGGGCGTAGTTCCAGTAGCAGACATCGATCGCGGTCACGCGGGTAGCTCCATCGTCCACAGCTTCAGGCGGTGATCGGAGGGTGGCGTCCGGTCGGGAGGCGGGATTTCGACGCGGACGGAGCCTCGTACCACGCCGCCCTGCCAGGCGCGGTTGTGCAGCGCCCAGTCGATCAGGAGGCCGGAGCCGCCGGGGTTGTGCGGCCCGGTGTTGACCGTCGGGAGGAGGGCGTTCTCCGCGTCCGGGCCGGTGACGCCGAAGGCTTCTTCACAGGCGTGGAACAGCGGGTTCCCGGTGCGTTTCCCGTCGTGGCCGCCCGCCCAGGGGTCGAGGAGGTAGTCCAGGGCGTCGGTGTCGGGTACCCAGATGCCGTCGATGTTCTTGCCTTTGTGGGGTTTCTTGTCTTCGGGTACTTGGTCCCAGTGGCGGGTCAGGTGGGGTCCGCTGGCGATGCCGTTGAGATCACCGGCATACACCGTTGGGAGGGGGTCGGTGCCGTAGCGGGCGTCCTGTTTCGCGACCTCGAGCCGCGCCACGCCGGACGCATAGGGCCAGTGCGCGGCCTTGAGCTGGAACTGCGACCGATGACGTCCTCGCGGGTGAAACAGCGCTAGGTTTCGGCGGTCGAGGACCTCGTGGTGCCGGTCGCCCCAGAATTCCAGGGCCAGCTCCGCCGCGTCATAGAACACGACCGGCGGGCTCGGGATCTGCGGCAGCCAGCCGGCCAGCGGCACATACGGGCGCCCGAGCTGGTCACTGAGCACGTGGGCCGCGAACAGCGCCGCGGCTTGGCCGTCGTCATCCCATTTCCAGCCTTCGCACACGGTGATCAGGTGCGGGGCATCGCCGACGGTGGGCGCCATCATCTCCCGCAACAGCTGGAAGTTGTAGAACCCGCGGTTGAGGATCGGCCCGATGGACGGGCCGGGGCAGGACCAACCTCCCTGGTGGAGGTTGGCCAGTGCGCACTTCAGCTCCCGCATCGGTAAGCCCCTTCGGTCAGCGTGGCGTTGAACCCGTGCAGCGCGGGAATGGTGTCCCGGATGCTGGTGCCGAGCGCGACGGTCCGGGAGGTCAACGGGTTGGGCCAGGTGGATGGGTGCGGTGGTTGTTCGCGGGTCGCCAGGTGCAGGGCGTAGCAGCCGGCGTTGGCCGCACCGAGGATGTCGTTGGACCATTGGTCGCCGACGTGGAGGATCTCGTTGGTCCTGAGACCGAGGTCGCTGGCGATCTGCTGCCACAGCCTGGGGTCGGGCTTGCGCATTCCCATCGCGTAAGAGGTGTAGATCCGGCTGACCGTGGGCAGTCGAGCCTGCAGGGCGTGTATCCGGTGCGCGGCCGTCACGGGTCCGTTGGACAGCACCACCACCGGGAAACCCATGTCCCGCAGCTCCGCCACCACGCCGGCCGCGCCGTCGAAGGCATCAAAGCCGCAGACATGCCAGGGTTCCGGTCCTGGCCATCGGCCGGGGTCGATCAGCAATGCACCGCAGACCTTTTCGACGACCGCGTCGGTGATCACGGGGGTGCAGTTGAGCATCCACCGGATCCGGTCGAACTCGGGATCGCCCGGTGCACGTAGTGACAAGGGTTGCAGAACCTGTTCGATGGTTGGGCCAGTAAAGCGTCCCAAGGTGCCGCCTGCGTCACATACGACAGCGCGGATCATGCTGCTCCTTCAAGCCGATGGCGGATCTGATCTACTCAATTGGTGTTCAGGTTTGGAAAATCAGTAGGAAGGCGGCGGTGGGGACGCACGCTTTGGACGTCAATATCAGGCCTGTTGCGATGTTGATGCGGTGGAATCGTCTTGTTGCGATCTGGCCGAATAGCTGGGCTTGCCGGACGTACCAGAGCACTGCGTGTCGTGCCGCTCGCTCGACATAACCAATGAGGGCTGAATCCGACTGGGAGGGTGAGAGTGCCGGCCAGCCGATCGCCCGGTCGGGGTGGGGCGGTTGCGGAGTGACGGAGCGGACCAGCACGGCGCTGGCGGCGAGGATCAGGGTCGCGGCGACGCCGAGAACGATGGCTGCGGCGCGAGCGTGGCCGATCCGGCCGGCGAACGCCGCGCCGCCGAGGAGCAGCGTCGTGTACAGGTTGGAGCCGCTGATCAACGTGGCGGCGAGCTGACATCCCCGGTCGATGTTGGACCTGGCGTCATTCCGGATATCGACCGCTATCGCGACCACGTCGTAGCACCAACATCGATGGTTTCCCAGGGATTCGGGACTGTTCGCGCTGTCCGATTCGAGGCGATCTGCCATTCCTGTTCCCGTCGTGTCGTACGAGAAGTAGAGGCCCTGTTTGTTGGGACGCCATCTATTCGCGCCACTGAGCGTTCGTCGGCGTCATCGATGCGCACCGTTGGACCGACGCCCGTTCGCGTCGACCGTCGCGGCGCGAAGCGCGCTGGCAGCGCGTTGTGCATACCAGCGCGCGCTGTTGCGTGCGAAGAGTCGGCGAGCGTGGTCGAAGCCCTCAGCAGCGGCCTGTGCGTCCCCGAGGCGGAGGCGGCCTTGGCCGTGAACAAAGTGCGCGCGGGATGGCGCTCCCACCAGGTCAAAGCGTCGCGGCGGTCGGTGAATCGTGGTCGCTCATGGGTGATGGCAGGTTCGGTAAAGGACGGCATGACCACTGCGTTGGCCGACGACCCCGCTACGGCGAGATCACGCAAGAACTCCAGCGTGTCGACAGTCTGCTGGCTACTGGTCATCGCGCTTCTCACCGACTCCGCACCACATGAAGCGACCCGCGGAAGCCTCATAGGGCGAGGCGGACGGAGTCGGCCTCCACTCCGAAAGATGGACGAGCCCTGGCTCGAGCAGGGACAATGGGCCGAACCATGGCTGGATTTCATCGCGTTTGCGGAGGTAAGCAGGGTTCTGGCTTTCCTGACGGTAAGCCCCGGCGAGACGGGCGATCTGGGCGGCACCCTCATCGTCGACGTCGTCATTGGATATGTGTGACAACGCCAGCCAGCTGCCGGTCGGCAGGGGATCGACATAGGTGGCCAGCATTCTCTCGATGTTGGTTTCGGCGCCGACGAAATGGAGGACGGAGACGAACAGGACACAGATCGGCTTGGTGAAGTCCAGCAGGCGTTGCGTAGTGGGATGTTCCAGAACGGCGATGGGGTCCCGGAAGTCGCTGCGTACGATTCCGGCCCAGTCCAGGCAACCCTGTTCAGCCAGGATTGTCTCGGCGTGGGCGGCGGCGACAGGCTCGTGGTCCACGTAAACCACACGGCCGTATGAGCCATCGGTGTGCGCGGCCACCGCTTCGTGCACGTTTCCTACGGTCGGGATACCAGAACCGAGGTCGAGAAATTGGACGATCCCGGCGTCGAGCGCTTCGGCCACAACCCGGCCGAGGAAGGTGCGGTTCGCGTGTGCCAACGGCTTGATCAGCGGAAACCGTTGCACAGCCCGTTGTCCGAAAACGCGGTCAACAGCGTAATTGAACCTGCCACCGAGGTACCAGTCATAGACCCTGGCAACGCTCGGGCGATCAAGATCCGGTTCGTCTGGCGACGGCGGAGCATGATCGGGCGGAACCATCGCGTTTCCTCCGTACTGGCCTCGTGGCGACAAGTGGTCGCGCGCGAGGCGATCGCTGAGGTCAGGGCACAAGGGCTTGTGAGGCCGGCCGCGATGAGGGCGGGACGTTCCTCCCCGCAGCCGGTACGTTCATAAGACCGTGGCCAGCCAACACCGGGACAGGTGACATTCGATGACATTGACGGAAGAGAAGGGGAGTGTGGCTCGATACGTGACAATTACCGGTACCCGTTCAATCCCTGCGGAGGCTGAGGCAGAGCTTCCCGGCTTGTTCGACGCCTATCTGCAGCCGTTCGCCACCCCCGACGCTCACTTCTACCTCGGTGGCGCCATCGGCATCGACACAACCGCATTGGACTGGCTGGCCGACCGTAGTCAGGCGTCGTTGACTGTCGTGGTGCCGTGCACGGTGACTGACCAACCGGCAGGCGCAGTCGCATCCATCCGTCGCTGGGAGCAAGCCGGCCGGCTTGCTCGGGTCGTCGAGTTGAGGGCTGACCGATTGGGCACCGATGCCTACCACGCCCGTAATCGGTGGATGGTGGACCGCAGTGGATTCGTGATCGGTTTCCCGCGAGGCACTGACCAGACCAGGGGAACCTGGTATACGGTGAACTACGCAGCCGACCAGGGAAAACCGCGGCTTGTCGTACCCGTATGACCTCGACCAGATGGTGTACTAGATATTGTGATCACGACCGATCGGGCGGCAGGTGCTCACTTGTTGCGCCAGCTGCGCGAGGCACGTGGTTGGTCCTGGACTGATTTGGCCCGAGCGCTTCGTGACACCGCGCGCCAGCTCGCGGTGGCCCCTTTGATGGACAGGAAGGTCGCCAGTATCCAGCGGACCGTCGCCCGGTGGGAAAGTGTCTCTGACCGAACCAGCCCTGGCGAGCGTTACCAGTTTCTGCTGGCGCACTTGTACGCACGAACACCATCTGGAGGCCTGGCTCTTGGCCCTGGCTCCGATTTCGAGGCCCTGCTGGACGCGCTTCGTCATTTCGGAACCTCGCCTCATCGGGTGCACCAGCTCGTCGACTTGGTCATCCACAGTGCGCGAAGCGATGAGGGCGAGTCCCTCATGCTGCCCTCGCCGTCGACACAGTTGAGCCTTGTGGCGGTTCCACGCGACCCCTCAAAGCTCGACCACGATGTGATCGGCCGGTTGCATGATTCGGTCAAAACGATCAAGGCGCAAGTCGGCGTGACGCCATTCGTTCGCCTTCAGCTCCAGCTCGCGCCCATCGTCGAGTCCTGTCGGCAGCTCCTGGAGCTCGACCAGATCGGCTCGCGGAATGAGCTGATACTGCTCGCCACGGCGGCCTATTCGCTCGCAGGCCGCCTAGCCTTCGAGACCCGCGACGACGAGGTGGCGACGGCGTTCTACGCCGATGCGACCGGGGCCGCCGGGCAGCTCACGGACCGGAGCCATCGGGCCGCCGTGCGAACGAGCCACACCATGGTGACCCTGCACGCGACTAATGATCTGGAAGCGGCGCGGGAAATCGCCCGTGCGGCGACCGTCGACGCGCACCGCGGTTCCAGCTACGCGATTCGAGCCCGTGCCCACGCAGTGCACGCTGAAATCTGTGCTCGGGCTGGCCAAGCCAGCGAGGCTGCTACTGCGCTGGATCGAGCGTGGAAGACCGTCGACCAGTTGACCGTCGACGACCCGCACGGCGGATTCGACGGTGATCGGCTGAACGGATTCGATGGCTTGTGCGCCCTCCACGCGGGCGACGCGGCCCACGCGCATGACAGCCTTGACCGATCGGTTTCCGCTTTACGGTTGTCGCGAGACGCCGTTCAGCGGGGGATCGTCAGCACCGATCTGGCTCTCGCGCGGCTGCGCCTCGGTGACCCAGCCGCCTGCGTCGACCTCCTGCATGAGGCCATCGACATCACCGCGGCCACGGGGGGCCGGGTGCCCGCCCAGCGGATTCGCCTGGCTCGACACCACCTTCGGCCATGGCGCACCGAAGACTTCATGGTCGAGCTCGATGATCATATTCATGACGCCTTGATTGGACGCTGACCATGAGCGGTGGTATCAACCGTTCGGGCACGCCAAGTTCTAGTCGTCTTCTTCGTCGTCGGTGCTATCTCCGGTGCGCCGGAGGTTGATCCAGTATTGCTCGCGGCCGTCTAAGGGTTCGAGTGCGGCCCTGATGGCGTCCACGGTGGGGTTTTCTCTGATGATGGTGTCTACGCGGTCGGCGGTTTCCTGACGGGTGCTTTTGGCGCCGAAGATGTGGAGTTGGTAGATGCCGGGACCGTCGGGCAGGGTGAAGGGGCCGTGGGCTCCTGCGGTGATTTCGCTGATGACGATCGCTCCGGTGGGGAACTCGAGTGTCGCGGTGCCGAGGTCGTCCACCTGAGTTTCCTCCGGCGGCGTGGTGAAGTGGAGGGTGATCGCGGCGAGGTCTTGTGCGGTGTGGAGGTAGCACTCGTAGTCGTTGCCGGTGAGGATGCCGTCGCGGGACATGGCGGCGAAGTCTTGGGCGAAGACATCGACCTGTTCGCCGTAGATGCCGATCAGTTTGCGGTCGGCCTTGACCGTGATGGCGTTTGGCAGGGCGGTCATGCGCTGATTGTCTCTCAGCCTGGGGCGGAGAGCCCGTCGGCGTCAAATGCTTCCGTGTCGGGCTCTCCGCTCTGCCGGTCTGGGGGTCAGGGGGTGATGGCGATGTAGAAGGCGTCGCCGTCGAGGATCCGGTTTAGGGTGTAGTTGCTGTTGAGCCAGCGGCCAGCAGCTTGGTTGTCGCCGGCGTCGATCAGGCGGGCGGAGTAGTTGCCGTCGCCTTTGGCGGCGCCTTCTTGTGTGGAGGCGAAGGGGTACTCGTCGCAGTTGAGCAGGGTGCCGTCGTAGGGGCCCCAGACGTCGTCGCAGGTTTTGCGGGCTGCGGCGTTGTTGGCGTCCTGTGTGGCTGTGTTGAGCGTGCGGTGCAGTGGAGTGGTCGCCCCAGGCACGTTCTTACCGAGGGTGGAGGGGAAGGTGGTGACGGGGTTGGTCAGAGCGTCGCTGTAGTGGCGGGCGCTTTGCGGGTAGGTGGGTGAGCTGAGGCTGAACGGGACCACGACCTTGGCCTGGGTGAAGACCGTGCCGCGGGCTTTGCCGGCGACGGCGCCGGCGGAGTCGAACCGGATGTTGGAATACCGGGTGAGAGGGTCCTGCCACGGATCGGTGTTGGGGCCGAACGCGGCGAGGTTGACCAGGACGTTGCCGTTGACGATGCCGTAGGGGTCGGTGGCTCCCTGTTCTGGAGAGGTGTAGGTGACCACCCATTGGGGTTTGGTGTCCCAGGCGCCGAGCAAGTCGCTGCGGGTCTGGTTCGGGTTGGTGATCGTGCCGGCGCTGTTGACGGTCGCCGCGGAGAGTCTCATTTCGAGGGACCAGGTGGTGGGGTCGGCGTCGGGTGCTTCTCGGGAGACGACGATGTTTTCGATGCTGGCGACGTAGTCGACGCGGCGGTCGCCGTCGTAGGCGAACCCGAGGATCCATTCGTCGAAGGCGAGGGTTCCGATGCGTTCGAGGGTGCCTTTGCGGACCACCACGAGGCTTTGGTGGGTGCGGTGACAGCTTTCGAAGCGGCTTTTGATCCAGCCCTGGGCTTGTTCGGCCTCGGGGTGCTGCTGGCATTCCTGGCGGAGATCTTGGCGTTCGTCCAGGGTGGCCAGCACGGTCCCGGCCTGGGCGGGGGCGGCGGATGCGGGGACCTGGGTTGCCGTCAGGGTGATGGGCAGCACGGCCAGGAGCAGGGCGCGTTTGAGCGCAGAGGTCATGGTGAGCGTCTTTCTCAGTGGGGACCGAAAAGAGTGGGCGAACTGCTGTGGTGATCGGTTACCGGTGGGCGTAGCGCTGGTTGACCAGCTGCTGCGCGCGCGCCACGAGGGCGTCGACTTCGGTATCCGCGGTTGCCGCTGCGTCGCGCTGCGCGAGTGGGGTGCCGGAGGGCCGGACGATCGGCTTGGTGGTGTTCCAGGAGACCAGGTAGTTGTCATTGGCGCTGGTGCTGGTGTCCCAGCGCCAGCAGTAGACCGGGTCGGCGCCGGGCGCGCAGTTGCCCTGGGGGACCCGGGTGGAGGTATCGGTGGTCTTGAACTGCCGGAACTGGTTGTTGCCGTCGAGGAACCGGACTCGGTTGCTGGTCGCGGTCAACCCGACCTCACCCGGGATGTCGGTCAGGTCCCAGCCGGTGATGAGATGGAAGGAGTCCGGGTCTGGCTGTGCGCCGGTAGTGGCTACTTTCGCGAAGTCGTAGTAGATGTCCCAGGTGGTGCAGTTGCTGCATGTCGGGATGGCCATGAAGGTGTGGTTCTTCTTGTCCGACACCATGGTGTAGCTACCGATGGGCTTGTAGGTGGCGCCATTGGTGTAGTCCACCCAGTACGGCTGGAAGTCGGTCTCGCTGCCGATGTAGCGCATGTCCAGACCAATGGCAAACGACTTGGTCATGGCGTCGTCGGTGTAGAAACGCGTCTCGTTGTAGAAGTCGGCTCTACCGACGGTGGGTGCCAAGCCACCGTAGGTGACATCCGGGTAGATGAAGGTCACGAACAGTCCGTACATGCGCTCGTTCTGGTCCGCGCACAGTTGGGCTACCGCGTCCCGCGGTTCCCGTTGGCATGCACTCGCGCCGGCCGCCGTCGCTGTCGCGGGCATCATCGTCAACGCCACCGCCAGGGCGCAGAGCACAGCAAGTACCCGTGGTTGTCTTCGCATTTCCCTGTCAGCGCTCATGAAATTCCGCAGGTCTGAGGGGTTGTCGCTCATGTAATTCCGCAGGGTGTCGCTCACGTAATTCCCCACCGGGAGGGTGAGCGTGTCGCCGGCGGTTGGGTCCTCGCGCAGGAGCAAGCTTCACCGGTTCACATCAGGTGGCCGGGGAGTGGGATTGGCGAGGAGAACGTTTGACGTGACTGATGTGACCGAGATTTTGGTTCACTGGTATGCGGGTCGTTCACAGAGCGAGATCGCGACCAGTCTGGGTGTGGACCGTAAGACGATCAAGAAGTATGTGACCCCGGCGATCGAGGCCGGACTTGCCCCGGGTGGGCCGACGATGAGCATCGCGGACTGGGCCGAGTTGTGCGGCAAGTGGTTCCCGCAGGTGACCGACACGCGGCTGCGACAGACCACCTGGCCGCAGATCGAGGCCCACCGGGACTACATCGCCGGCATGCTCAAGGCCGGCGTCACCCAGGCCACGATCTGGCAGCGACTGCGCGACGAACGGGAGTTGCGGGCCAGTCTGGCGTCGTTGAAGCGGTGGGTCGCGGCGAACCTGCCCGAGGACGTCCGCCGGGACCGGGTCACCGTGCTGATGGACGATCCGGTTCCGGGATCGGAGGCACAGATCGACTACGGGCATCTCGGTGCCTGGGTCGACCCGCGGTCCGGGAAGAAGCGGCGGGTGTGGGCGTTCGTGATGGTGCTGCCAGCCAGCCGGCACATGTTCGTGCGGCCGGTGCTGGCCATGGACCAGCGGGCGTGGACCGAGTGCCACGTGGCGGCGTTCGACTTCTTCGGTGGGGTGCCGGCCCGGCTGGTGCCGGACAACTTGAAGACCGGGGTGGACAAACCAGACTTGTATGACCCGAAGATCAACCGCTCGTATGCCGAACTCGCCGAGCACTACGGCACTCTGGTGGATCCGGCGCGAGCAGCGAAGCCGAAAGACAAGCCGCGGGTGGAACGACCGATGCCCTATGTTCGGGACTCGTTCTGGCGCGGCCGGGAATTCGTGTCCCTGCAACACATGCAGGAACAAGCCGTGCTCTGGTGCCGGGAGGTCGCCGGGCAGCGTCAATGCAGGCCGCTGGGCGGCGCAGCCCCGCTCTCGGTGTTCGACGCGGTCGAAGCCAGCGAACTGAAGCTCTTGCCCCGCAACCGTTTCGTGCTCGCGGTATGGTCGAGGGGCACGATCGGCCCGGACATCCACGTCCGGGTGGGCAAGTCGCTGTATTCGGTGCCGTGGCGACACATCGGCCGTCGGGTCGACGCCCGCGAGACCCCGACCGTGGTGCAGATCTTCGACAACGGCGAGTTGATCGCCACCCACGGCCGGCGACCGGCCGGGAAGTCCACCGACCTGTCGCACTATCCACCGGAGAAGATCGCGTTCGCGATGCGGACACCGACCTGGTGCCGCAGCCAGGCCGCCGACATCGGTCCGGCCTGCGTCGCGCTGATCGGCGGGCTGCTCGAGGTCAACGCCCTGTTCCGGCTCCGCGCCGCCCAGGGTGTTCTCGGCCTGGCCGGCAAGCACGGCGCGGCCCGCCTGGAGAAGGCCTGCGCGCGGGCGGTCGAGGTCGGTGACCCGACTTACCGCACGGTGAAAGGGATCCTGGCCGCCGGCACCGAGGCGGACCCGCCACCGCCCTCGACCGGCGACGGAGGGGCTGCGGCGCATCTGCATGGTCCTTCGCAGCTGTTCGCGAACGTCGTGGCCCTGCCCACCCCGGCCCCTGCGCCCGCCACGGACCACGCCACCGTGAGCGCCGATCACGAACCCGATGTCCATGACGAGCACGGCGATCGCGGCACCCCTGCCCCTACCGAGCCCGGCCAGCCCGCCGCCCTCGGGGCCGGCCCCGCCACCACCAGCACAGACACCAGTGAGGAAGCATCATGACCATCGTCGACACCGCGCTGCGTGACGCTCTGCGCGCGTTGAAGCTTTCCGGGATGCTCGACACTCTCGACGCCCGCCTCGCCCAGGCCCACGGCGGGGAACTCGGGCATCTGGAGTTCCTGCAAACCCTCTGCCATGACGAGATCGGTCGCCGGGAGCTCACCGCGATGGGCCGACGGCTACGCCGCGCGCACTTCGACGAGCAAACCACGCTGGAGGAGTTCGACTTCCACGCCAGCCCCAAACTGCCCGCCGCCCAGATCCGCGACCTCGCCGCGCTGCGCTGGCTGCACGCCGGCGAGTCGGTGATCCTCTACGGGCCGGTCGGCGTCGGCAAGACCCACATCGCGCAAGCGTTGGGGCACTTGGCAATCCGGCATGGCGCTGACGTCCGCTTCACCAAAACCAGCCGGGTCTTAGCCGACCTCGCCGGCGGACACGCCGACGGCACCTGGAGCCGACGACTACGCGAGCTCGCCCGACCAGCCGTCCTGATCCTCGACGACTTCGGCATGCGCGAACTCACCGCACGACAAGCCGACGACCTCTACGAACTGATCAACGAACGGACCGGACGCTCGCTCGTGCTCACCAGCAACCGCTCCCCAGTCGACTGGTATCCCTTGTTCCCCAACGCCGTCGTGGCCGAGTCACTACTCGACCGACTGATCAACAACAGCCACCAAGTGTTCATGAACGGCCCCAGCTACCGACCCAACAAACGACCCCGGAGTGTCGCACGCGACAAGAAACAGACCACCGAGTAGAACATCACCAGGACCCCACCACCTGCGGAATAACATGAGCGCAGGCCCCGGGAATAACGTGAGCGTTCACACATTTCCCCAATTCCCCATCTATGCGGCATGACAAGCCGCACCCCCCGGTGCGGCCGAGGTCGGACTTTACGGATATTCACCGGTTCGTGTTAGGGGAGGACGGTACGTACCGCCCGAACAGCCGCAATTGGTCGCCGCGAGAAAGCGCACCGTAACCGTTGCTCGACATCGTCATCACCCGCTCGGCTGTTTACGTGCCGAGCAGGCTTTGGTCATAAAGCTGGCGTCATTCGACGGTTATGTGAGGGGCGGACCTGGACGTTCGCCAGTTTGCCGAGGTCGGCTGGCTCTCAGCGCCAAGAACAACAACCCGACACCGGCTACCGCGCTCCCGGCCGACAAGACCCGGTTACGTACACGGGCGTTTTCACACCGCTGCACTGCTGCGTAAGTGTCCGCTGACAGAAACTGTGAACCAGCTCCCGACCGGGTTCCCGCGAGCAGCCGGTCCAGTTCGGCCGATCGGGCCAACGCGGTCCCGCAACTCTCGAGTCCGCGCACCGGCGGGCCGTCAGGCGCTACCGTGGCGAACGCCAGCCATGCGGCCACACCCCCGCAGATCAGGGCCACGAAACCGAGCCAGTATGCGAAACGCACAGCATGTAGTGTCGCATTCCGCTCGCCGTCGACGACACACGGAACACTCCGGGACACCGCGAGTTGCCGCCCACGCTGTGGTCGAGTGGGTCTACGTAAGCGGTACCGCCAGCGGTGCAGAGAAGCTCAGCGGACCCTGGTCCAGAACATGACGGGATCGTTCTTCGATGTGCTATTTGGTCTCAGTCCAAACCTGGCGAACAGTGCCGTGAGCTCTGTGAATGGGCGGCGGATGTGGAATCCCTGGCGGCCGTGTCCGCGGTTGGCCGTGAGGTTCTCTGTGACCACGAGATCGACTACCGCCAGGACCGTGCGGAGTGAGGTATCGATGTCCACGACGTGGTCGAGGGTGTCGATGATCCACAGCGTGTCCGGTGCGGCCAGCGTATCGAGTTCGTTGGGCTCGATCACGGGGATCGTTCCGTCGCTACGCCAGCGCAGGAAAGCCGTGGATGGCGAGTGGAAGTCACAACCAACGACGTCGAAACCGCTCTGTCTCAAGGGAATGCTGTCGTTCCCAATGCCACACCCGTAGTCGAGTATCGTCCTGGAGCCGCGGCGGATGAGCGTCGGCAGCGCGAGGGGGACATAGGCGGGCCGGTTGCCGCTGGCTTGCCAGATCGTGAGGTTGTAGAGGTAACTGGTGCTGGTGCGGAAGAACTGCGCGGTCTCGTGCTCGGTGCGCGGATTGGCTGTGGCCCACTCTCTGGCCAAAGCTTGGGAGGAGTCGAAGTAGGGCTGGAAATCGGCACCGAGGAATTCGGCGAGCTGCGAATAGAGCGGGTCGGTGGATGCGGCGTCCCAGCGGTGCCTGTTCCAGGCCGTCCAGCAAGCCTTACACGCGTCGAGGTGGGTACGAACTTGCTGGCGATGGCTTGGCAATAGGGCGTTGCGCAGGTAGCCCTCGAGCGCAGCGGTGGGCAGGTGGGCCGTGTCGGTCACCTCAGCACTGCATCCGGCCGCACATCGTTTTGCCCGCTTCGGGTGAAGCGAGTCGGTAGTCACGGATGGCTTCTCCCCGCTGGAGTCGACTGGGCTGGTTCCGGCGAGGCGCTGGGGCTCGTTCCGGCCGGTCTGGCACCCTCATCGGCGTCCAGTAGCCAGCCATGACGACGGAGCCGCCTCGATGATCAAGCACGCCACGGCCTCGACCTTTGTGTTTCACCAGTTCCCGGACCGATGGCGGCTTGGGCTTGTCGCGCAGCCGCGCCTGGGTAGGCACATGATTGTTGGTGGTCACGTTGAGGACGACGAGACACAGGCCGAGGCCGCGTTGCGTGAGACGGAGGAAGAGTCCGGATTGCGGGTGCGGTTGTTGGCGTGCCCGACGCCGGCACTGCCGTCCGGGTATCCACACGAACGGGTGGCGTCGCCGTGGTGGATTACCGAGGTGATGGTTCCAGAAGACAATCACCTGGCGGAGCCGCATGTCCACGTCGATCACCAGTACGTGGCGATCGCTGACTCGCCGACTCCTGTCAGCGAGCCGGTGCACCCGTTCGCGTGGTTCTCTGAGGACGAGCTGGGTGGCCTGAAGATGTTCGACGACACTCGGTTGCTGGCGCGGGCTCTGTTCCCGATCATGGGGTCCATCGCGGCCGCCGACGGTGATGAGATGGGCCTGCTGCGCGTACTGGCCGACAGCGGGCTGGACTGAAGGACGACTCATGGAAGCACCGCGGGCGGCATGAAGCCGTGGAATGGTCGCGTCGGAGCGCGCGGGATCCAAGTGGCGATGATGTCGACCAGAGCGTCGGCGTCGTGCTCGCGGCGGTCGAGCAGTCGCACGCGTTCGGGATCAGCCGTGGCCAGCCGCTCGAACAATGGTGCGGCGCGACGGTGCAGGTTCCATTGCTCGGCGGTGAACGCGGCGCCGTTGCGGGCTTCGGCGCGGCCGACAGCCGCGTCGACGTCATCGGTGAGCACGATCGTGAGATCTGGCAGCGGACGCCAGCGGGCGGCGCAGTCGAGGATCTGGCCAGCGCGGACAAATGCGGCGTCATCATCGTCCGGGTTCATGATCAGCGACTGGTAGACCGCGGTGGAGTGAATGCTGCGCCCTTCGATGACCGTTCGTCCGGCTCGTAGTGCGGGCCACGCGGCTTCGTAGTCGTGCATCTTGATCGCAAGCAGGAGCAGCGTCTCCGATCGCGGGTACCCGGCGCGGAGGAACCGCTCGCCGCCGGATGCGGAGATCAGGGTGCGCAAGAGCCGGCGGCCGAGGTCGGTGTCGGCGTTGGCGCGGTTTGAGAACGCCTCGGTTACCTGGGGCAGTGGTTCGCCGCGGTCGGCGGCGGCTTTGATAAAGCGGGTGGTCAGGTAGGTCTTGCCGACGCCGTTGAGACCTTCGATCGACACGAGCCGGCCGCGGGCTGCAGTGCTTTCAACCTTGCTGTCGGGCATGGAGTCCCCTCGCGCCGGTGAGAACGGTGCCTACGTGGTTCAGCCGAATAGGGAGGTCTGTTCGGGCTGGGCGGCGTCGGCGGCGAGCCCGGCCAGGCGGCGAAGCTGGCGCAGATCGCTCCAGCCGCTATCGGTGACCATGAGGATGAACAGCTCCGTGGTGAGCAGTACGTCGGCCATCGCCCGGTGCCGATTGGGTGGCATCGGGATAGCCAGGTGCCGAATCAAGTCATCCAGCCCGTGCTTGCGCAGTTCGGGGTAGAGGTCCCGAGCCAGCCGCACGGTGTCGATGAAGTCAATCCGGGCGAGGTTCGGGCAGTGCTCCCGATACGCGGACAGGATCTTGGCTTCAGCTGGGGCGTGGTGGGCGACAAGCAGGTAGGGGCCGGCGGTGAAGCGGCGGTCAAGCTCGGCAAGCACCTCGCTGGCGGGCGGCTGGTCGGCCAGCATCTGTGGTGTGATGCCGGTCTGTGCGGTGTCGAAGGTCGTGAGGGGCGCGCTCGCGGGCGGGCGCATCAGCGCCTCCCATTTGGCGGCGCGTTCCAGCTTCCCGTTGCGTGCGCGAAGCGCCTGAACCGCGACCTCGATCGGGCCGGGCGGGGCGCCGGCTGGAGTGGTGTATTCGAAGTCGATCACGACCGGGGTGACGTGTTGCAGGGCATTGATCAGTTGCTGGCCCATCGGGTCACCTCCCGCGCGATCGTCTCGGCGTATTCGCGGATCCGCTGCTGGTCGTCATGCCTTGTGAGGACGACAGCCAGTATGCCGTCCAGGAACTCGGCTGCGGCGTGACAGCGTGGTCGTGTGTCGCGGGTGAAAACGGGCCGCTGGTCAAGCGGGATAAGCCGGAAGGTGCCCGTGCTGTTGGGGACACCCTGCTGAGCCAGGTGTTCGCAGAACGCGCGTGGCCGGTCCAGATGTAGGTGGAGCAGCGGCGAGTAGTGGTTCCAGCGTTGTCCGGTGGGGACATGAGCGGGCAGAACCTGGGGCAGATCGGACAACAGGCGGGCCAGCATGCTGGCCCGGTCGAGACGCTGCTGGACCAGCTTTTCGAGGCGAGGGAGTTCTCGACGCCCAATCGCGGCCAGGGGGCCGGCAAGCCGGAAGTTGTGCGCGATGCGGGACAGCGGTAGCTCATTCTCGGGCGGGGTCTGCCAGTGCGAGCGGTAAGCGCGGCCTCGTGCGGCGCACTCGTCGTCATTCGTGGTGAGGAAGCCGCCTTCGTCGGTGGATAGAAGCTTCATTTTGTGAGTGGAGTAGCACCCGATCGTGGCTTCGGTACCAACTTGAATTCCATCGACAGTGGTTCCCAGAGCTTGGCAGCAGTCGGCAACGACGGCGATGTCGTGCTGCTCAGCAAAGCTGCGCATCCGGGCGGTGTCGCCGGCGCGGCCCCACAGGTGAACCGGAAGTACCGCCCTGACCCGATCGGTCACCTTGGCTTCCAGATCGCGGTAGTCGAAGTCGGTGCCCTCGGCGTTGCAGTCGACGAAGACTGGCTGTGCTCCCAGGTGGCGGACCGGGGCGGCCGACATCACCACCGCCAGGGCTGGGACCAGGACTTCGTCACCGGGGCGTACTCCCACGGCATACAGGGCGGTGTGCAGGGCCGCAGTGCCGCTGGACACCGCGACGACGTGGGCGACGCCGAGGTGGTCGGCGAGGTCTCGTTCGTAGGCGTTGACTTCAACGTCGGACTGCGCGGGGCTGGAAATCATCGGTTGCCTCCGGAGGTGGCCAGGAACCGGTCGAAGTCCTCCATCAGCGGCAGCATGTTTACACAGTCGCCGGAGAACAGTGGGCAGTCGCAGCCGCTGCTGGGGACACGTGCGGGGAAAAGCTCGGCAGCTGTACGGGTGGTGATGCTGCGCCGAGTGCCAGCGCGGGCGATCGCGGCGATCTTGTGGCTGGACGGGCAGTCCCACACGCTGCCGTCCGGCTCGATGAAGGCGAGCTGATGCCCGCCAAAACAGCTGTGCATCATCTGCAGTTCGTGCTTCACTGTCGAAGCAATCCGTTCGGGATAACGAGGGCTGGGCAAGTGCAGGCCCAGGTTCGCCTCGTACACCTCCGCGAAAACCCTGGCCAGTGTGTCGAGGTCCTGCTCTCGCAGGACGAGCGCCTCGTGCAGCGCGTGACCGCGGTCCAACGCGATCGGCTGGGCGACGAAGTAGTCCAACCCGAGTTCGGCGGCGAAGCGGGCGGTGTCGGGCAGGCCGGGAAGCGTCAGGCGCGTCAGCACGCAGTACAGGCCGACCTTCGGCGTCGCGGGGGAATCCGGCTGATCGGAGCGGTCGGCCAGCAGAGCTTGGATCCCGGATACTACGGTGCTCCAGCCATCGTTCCGCTTGTGTGCTGGGCGGTATCGGTCGTTGAGAGTCGGGTCGGCCGAGTCCAGCGACACCGACACTCCGTGCACGCCGGCGCCGATGAGCATCTTCCGCACCGTGGGTCGGTTGAGCGGGATGCCGTTGGTGCATACCGTCACCTCGATACCCGCGCTGGTCAGTGTCTCGATGACCGCGGAGATCGGCGACCAGTTCAACGGCTCGCCTCCGGCGATGAAGACCCGCTTCACGCCCGAGTCGCCGATGGTCGAGAGAAACCGGGTGATATCGGTCAGGGGCAGATCGTCCTGGGAAAGGTGCGAGAGCTGGCCGGGCTGAGCCGGGGGCGCCTCGCGGTGTTCCTCCAACGTGCCGAAGTAGCAATACTTGCAGCCCAGGTTGCACCGGCTGCGCAGAGCCCAGAGCAGCGTGACCTCACGAGGCTTCGGCATGGCTGCTCCGCTTCTGGATGGCCGCGCAGTTCACGGTCGCCTCGAGTTCGTCAAGGACATCGGCTTCGGCGCGGCCAGTCCGGCGTATTACTCGGTAGCGGACCGGTTGGTGCTGGGCGAGCCGTTGATAGAGCCGGTCGGCGCGTTCCACCAGGTGTCGTTGGTCTGTAGTGAGGGGAATGCCCTCGCGCTCCGTCCACCGCTGACCGCACACCTCGAGGTCGTCGAGAAGGAGCACAGTCAGGTCAGGCAGTGGGCACCACCCATCTGCAGTGGAGAAGAGGTCTTGCGCCAGGGACCAGACAGCGTCGTCGGACGCGTCAGCGCCAAGGAGGATCGCAGCCTGGTAGATGGCCACGCTATCTATCCCGCGGTCTTCGAGCACGAGCGCGGGTGGCGCCGTCATTTGTGCGACCACCTCGTGCTCCCGCACCTTGAGCGCGAGCAGAGCGAAGGTCTCTGTCAGCGGATACCCGGTGCGTAGGAACGGATCGCCGGCTGCTGCCAGCGCGGTGATCACCTGTGCGGGAACCTGTTCACCGGAAGCGTCGGTGAGTTCGGTCAGCAGGCAGCAGGTGGGCCCCAAACGGTGCGCGAGCTGTGCCGTCAAGCGGGTCTTGCCCACGCCTTCCAGCCCTTCAAACGACACCCACAGTGGGTCCAGCGCGGTCGACGACCCGGTCATGTCGTGCGCCGCACGCAGACGTAGAGCACTTCGCTGGCGTCCTCGGCGAGCGCGGTGGACACCACCGGCCCGAGCAACGCATCTGGCGCGTTCTCGCGGAGACTGTGGTACAGCGCCGCGCCACCATCGCCGAAGCGTTTGTACACGGCCTCCTCGGTGGCCTCCCGGGTCTGCGGTGGCAAGATGCCGACCACAGTCACGATGTCCAGCCCGACCTCGTCGAGCACCGCCGTGAGCTCGGCGTGCGACCATTCGTAGACATGGACCCTGTGCTGCAGTTTGCGGGGCGGGTCGCCCGGCGTATTCGGGGTGGACAAGTACAGCTGGCCGTTCGGGGCGAGCGCTGTGGCCGCGTGCCGCAGGCTGGCGATCCCGCGCTCCCGGGGTAGATGCTCCAGGGCTGAGGTATAGACCGCGACATCGAAGGGGCCCGTTACCGGCCACGGCTGCGCAACATCGATTTCATGGAAGTCGATCGACATCCGAGAAGAACTTTGCTTCCGCAGATCAGCGAGTCGCGCCCGTGCCTGCGCGAGGTTGTCCGCACTGATATCCAGGCCGGTGTAAGCGCCCAGTTCAGGCTGATAGCGGTAGAGAACCGGCAATTGAAGCCCACTCCCGCAGCACACGTCCACAACACGGTCACCCGGGCGCACACGCTCCGCGATGTAGAGCCGCTGCAAGTAGTTCATGATGCCAGTCGGTTTGACTTCGCCCCGCGCCAGCGCGGCGTAGAAATCATCCATCTGGTGCACGCTGTAGGGTCCGATCATCGGAGTGCCAGGCCGAGTACGGTATTCCTCACCGAGTTGGCTCAGCTCGTGGGATGTGCTGGTCATCGAACCTCCCAAGGGAATCGGACCCACCCGACACAGGTCGTGCCAATGTAATCCTGAATCTGTTGTGGGGCCTTGGAATTACTGCGCCCCCAGTTGATGGTGTTGACCACGACCACAGCGCGCCGGACACGCGCCGCGAGGCCAGTGATCAGGGTGGCGGCGGTGGCGAGGGTTTCACCTGACCCTGCGACATCATCGACGAGCAGCACGTCAGTGGCCGTGCCGAACGTACCTAAGGAAGCCGGGTTCACGACCTGGGGCTGTGCGGTTTTCGCGCCATTCGGCTCATCGGTGAGAGTGCGGGTGACCTCGATCCCGCGAACGTCGCGGACGCCGAGCCTGTGGGCGAGCAAGACGGCCGGCACCATGCCGCCACGAAGAATTCCGATGACGACTTGGGGAATGCCGTCCTGCCGGATGCCCTCGGCCAGGGTGGCAACGTGGTCTTTGAGTTCGGTCCAGGTGAGGTCGAGCGCTATCGTCGTGTCGGACACGGTGGTCACCTTGCTCCGGTAAGCACGTGAAGCCGTGTGCTCAAGTTCCAGCCGCGCTCCACGGCAGGGTCGTAGATGGCGTCCATGCCGGCGAGGACTTTCTCCCGGGTGTCCCCTTCGGGCACCACCCAGATGGGATTCAGCTCGAAGTCGTCGGCCAAGCGGCTGATTTCGTCGAAGTCGGTAGCGTGGTCGGTGACGACGAACTTGAAAACTGCCCGCCCGGTGGCACACAACGCGTCCAGCGCGTGCGGCACGATACGGCGGGAATAGTCAACGCCAGAGTTGGCGAGCTTCGGGCTGACGACCCAGAGATCCACCAGCTCGGCAAGTGCGGGCACTGGGGCCTGGGTGCCGTTCGTCTCCACCTGTACCCGGACGCCATCGTTGACCCCAGCGGCGAGGGCGGTCATTGCGGGCTGTTGGAGCATCGGTTCGCCACCGGTGATGACCACCAAGTCGACGGCCCGTTCGGCGATCCAGTCGACCAGTTCAGGCACCGGGACGCGGCGGCTGACCTCGGTGGGCTCATATTGGCTCCAGTCCCAGGTGTATTTGGTGTCGCACCAACTGCAGTTGAGGTTGCAGCGGGAGAACCGGCAGAACGCACACCGTTGGCCGGTGAGCGGCCCTTCGCCCTGGAAGGACTCGAAACTCTCAGCGACGATCGCGGTGCCCGCGACGCGATCAGGTGGGAGAGCGAGCGCGCTCATAGTGAATCCGGCCTTTCCCACCGTGCATAGGACGACGGTGTTTCGGAGACCCGAACCCACACAAGGCGGCCGTGGATCCGTGGTTCGACGTTGGCGATGAACCAGCGGCCAAGGTGCTCGGCCAGTAGTTCGCAGGTGGGATGGAAGGAGACTCGGTCGTTGAGACGATGATGGTCGAAGTTGCTCTTCAGATAGTCGCCGAATGGCGCGAGGTCTCCGAAGTCTGTGACGAACCCGTATTCGTCGAGGCGGTCCGCGGCCAACTCCAATGTCACGACGTAGTTATGGCCGTGGTTGCGCCTGCACTTGTGCGTCTCGGGAAGCAACCAGAGTTCATGGCTCGCGCTGAACTCGAAGGTCTTTCCGATGAACCGTCGTTCCGCTGCGGCTGATATTTCCTTTGTATTCATGGTTGTGCTGTCAGCTCCCGTCTGTGTGGACCGTCAGCGTCACTGATTTGCCGTATTTCTTGAAGCCCGGGAGAACCTCGGACCGCGGAGCATGCGAAGCCAAACCGCTGAATATCCGTATTGGCCGTGGAGCGGATGCGACGTCCATGACGATGACGGCGACAGCCAGCAGGACGAAGACAGCGAGCAGGACGGCCAGGGCGTGAAAAGCACTGGTTGGTGTCGCGTGGATGGCGACACCACGACTGGGTTGGAGGGTTCCCCTGTTCTGTCCGCGTTCACAGCTGCCGCAATCCCGCCAGGACCCGGCGGAGCAGTGCTCGGTCAGGCCGAGAACGGTTGCTTGCAGGGTGGGTAAGGGCACTGCCGAAGTCTCGGACGTGTTCGGCGGGCGTGTCATCGAGGACTCCGAAGACGGATAGCAGCAGGGTGGGGCCTTCGAGGAGCGACCGTGGCTTTCAGGGGTCGCCCGTGCCAGCGGTCGGGATTACGGCTGTCTGTTCGGTCTCGGTCTCCGGCGATGCGGACCAGTCGGTGTCGACCGTCCGGGTGGGAGCCGGGGGCGGTGCCGGAAGTGGTGGGTAGGAGACGGCCAACGCCAGGACACAGCACTCTGGGCACAGGTGTGGCGGCTCCGAGGGGCGCAGCCGCCACACCTTGTCCACCGGCAGTCCGCACAGCCCGGTTGCGGGCTGATCGGGATGCACGACGTGGGCGCGGCCCGCGTAAAAGGGCCCGCCTGGCCGGTTGGTGCCCCACCACCATCCCCCCGACGGTGCGACTGGAAGGTCCACCATTGGTTCCGACCGCCTGATCACGACATTGAGCCATGGACAGCCACCTCGGCAACCAGGTCAGGGGAGTGGACACCGGTCTGCGGAATCGACGCGGGAATCGGCTCTGGGTAGCGATGGCGATGCAGCGTCTGAAGCACCAAGCCTGCCTCCTGCGCAAGCGCGCCGTTGCCATCCCGCGGCATCCCGTTTTCGGACGCGGCCGACCCTCGAGCGGCCTCCTGGAGCGCCTTGCGTGCCATGGCCGCGTTCGGGCTGGCCACAAGATTCATCGCGGGTCCCTACGAAGGAGCCCACGGATGCGCAGGACATGTCCGTGGTTGCACTCGTAGAAGCCGCACGCCGCCCGGTACTGGCGGCATTCGTGACCGCGGGTTGGGAACGTCAGCGCTGGCCGTCGGGCGTTCGCGGTAGCGGTGGAACCCCAGTGGCCCGGCCCAGGTCGGGGGTCCGCGCCGGACCACCGGGTGCTTGTGATGGCCGCAGTCGGGCGAGAAACCGGCCCGCACATCGCACTGGGCGCGGGGGCGGCGGGCTCGAGCGGGTTCTCGTCAGTGGTGGATAGCAGCCTTGCCATGTGTCCACCGTCGTCGACTCGGCGAAGGTCTTCGATCCCCAGCGGCGCTAGCCCCACTGGGGCTTGACAACGCTGCCTTCGGCACGACCGACCGGCATCGAAGAACCTGGTGATCCAGAGCACACTGACGCGCTCGGTGGCGCTACTGTGTGCTTTTGGGCAGACACGATTCCGTGGCGGAAGGCGGGCCATGAACAGTCCGGGAGCATGGTGCCGGCTTTGTGGCTCCGTGCTGAGAGTCGGCCTTACCGCACCCATGTGCGATGGGTGCGCTCGCGCTACCGGATTCCGGCGTCCCGTTCCAGACGGTTTCTACGACGACGCTGGCCTGCGCGCCGCCCTGGCCAGCTACGACTTCGGCGCCGTGTTCACCGCGGTGCGCGAGCACACCGGACTTTCCCAACTTCAGCTCGCTGATCTTCTCGGTTTGTCTCAGTCCCGGGTCTCCGCGGTCGAGCGGGGGGAGCGGCGGCTGACCCATGTCAAGCTGGCGGCCCGGATCGCCGCCGTCTTGCGCATTCCTGCCCCGCTGCTGGGTTTTCCCTCCGACGCCTCCGCCGAGGCGATCGGTAGCGTGGCTGCCGAGGAGGTGAGTTGGTTGGAACGCAGGGACTTCCTGGCCCTCGTCACGGCCGCCACGTTGGGATCAAGACTGCACCCTGAACTTGAGCGGCTCAGCACGCTGCTGCCCAGCCAAGCCGAGCCGGTTACCCGCCGCCGCATCGCCGCTGCCGATGTCGATGCCATCGAAGCGATCACCGACGGTTTCCGTCGCTCCGATTTCGCCCATGGCGGCGGTCTATGCCGCGCGGCGGCGGTCGCGCAACTCCAGCAGGTACGCCAACTCGACGACGCCGTCTGCGCGCCGGAAGTTCGGCTCCGCCTCCTGGTGGCCACAGCCGAACTGGCCAGCATGACTGGCTGGATCGCTTACGACGTTGACGACCACGATGCCGCACGGCGCCTGTGGACCTACGCCTTGGACACCGCTCGCCGCGCCGAAGACCACCCACGTGCCCCTGACCTCACCGTCGACGTCCTCCTGGACATGGCCCACCAAGCATTGCACCTCGACCGACCCGGAGAAGCACTCCAACTTGTGCAGCTGGCATCAGCAACGGCCGCCAACCGAAAACACCCGGTTTCCACGATCACCGAGGGCTATATCTCGGCGGTCCTCGGCTGGTGCCGTGCCACGCTGGGCGAGACTCAGCCCACTCGCCGCGCCATCGGACAGGCCCAGGAGACTTATGCCGCCGCGGACTCCGCAACTACCCCGCCGTGGGCCTGGTTCGTCACCGATGCCGAAATCACCGCCCAGCAGGGCCACTCGCTGTATCTGCTGTCGCTGAAGCGCCCCGAGGTCGCGCCCGAGGCCATCGAGCGGTTGAACCACGCTGCCGCTGGATACGACGCCTCCTACGAACGCAGCCGCGCGATGATCCTGCCTCCCCTCGCAGCCGTGCAATTCCAGGCCGGCGACATCGACGCAGCAGTCGCCACTGGCTACGACGCAGTGAGCGCCATCGGCGGGCTGTCCTCCACCCGCGGCTATGCCCGACTGCGTGTGTTGGACAGCATTGCCGCCCAGTTCGCCCGGAAACCGGAGGTCACCGAACTGCGCCAGCACATCCGCACCGCGCTTGCCACGACCGCATAGTTCCTGCCGATGCCCCTGACCGAGCCCCGCGACGATGGCTTGCCTGGCATGGATGCGCTCCAGGCCGTCTGCCGCATAGCCGAAGTCGATCCCACGGACGCTCGGCTGCTTCACCATCGCTCCAACGCTGTGTACCTGCTGCCCCGAGACCAGCGAGTCGTTCGGCTCGCACCGGACACCGCCGTACGTCGCCGCCGCGCCCACACCAGCATCGCGGTTACCCGCTGGTTGGCGACTCAACCCGACCCGGTTGCCCTGCCGCCCATGCCCGGGGACCAACCAGTGATCGCCGCGGGTGCGGTCGCCACATTCTGGCCCCACCGGCCCACCACGCCGCCGCCCTCGCTGGCCGATTTGGCGATCCCACTCCGCCGACTGCATTCCTTCCCCGCACCACCGTTCCCAGTGCCTCGCTACCAACCACTACAACGGCTGCAGGAAGCCTTCGACCTGGACCAGAACAGGCCCCAACCAGCGGTCACCGACGACGACCGGACTTGGCTGCTGCAGCGCGCGACCGAGTTGATCGACACCTTCAGCACCACCGACTTTCCCTTGGGTGACGGACTGGTCCACGGTGACGCGCACACCGAAAACCTGGTCCACGACCACCACAACCTGCTCCTCATCGACTGGGACGGCGCCTGCCTCGGCCCCCGCGAGCTCGACCTGCTTACCGGTATCCCGAACCACTTCCACGAGCCAGCGTCGCGTCGTGCCCAGTTCCTCAACGCCTACGGTTACGACATCCTCACCTGGCCCGGCTGGACCCTGCTGCGAGACCTCACCGAACTCCATGCCCTCGGCGCCTACATCCGCCTCGCCCCCACCAAGCCTGCCGCCGCCGTTGAGCTGCGCCACCGCATTCGCTCACTGCGCACCAACGATCGGTCCGCCGTCTGGCACGCTGTTCCCTGAACACCACTGCGGTGGCCCGGGGCGCGTACGGAGAGCGTCCCTCGCGCCCGAGATGGTGTCCTCGGCGTACGAGGCGTCCATTATCGACTGGATCATGCGCGATTTGGGCATGAACGGTGCTGTGCGGGCCGCAGGGCGTCCACCACGATCGCGGGCAGAATAGCTTGCGCGCCGGGGCCAAGCTCGACCGCAACTTCACCGATGGATGCCAGCCATACTCGGGAAGCTCCACACTGGACGTATCGCTTATTCGGGAGACAAGCGTGAAACTGATCGACATTTTCAATGACCGTTACGAGCACGTCGGCACCGAGGACAAGAAAGCCGCTCACGCACAGGGTTTGTGGCACCGCACATTCTCCGCGCTCGCGATCAACCCGTCATCCCGGCGTGTGATCCTGCAGAAAAAGGCGCCTGGCCGGTACACCTTCGACCGCCCCGACTACGCCGACATCACTGTCGGCGGTCACTACCAGGCTGGCGAGGCGATCTCCGATGGAGTGCGGGAGGTTCACGAGGAACTTGGTCTCCCTGTCACCTACGGCGACCTGCACCCGATCGGCCTCCGGCAGACCGCCGTCACCCTCGCATCCGACTACATCGAACGCGAGTTTCAACACTGGCACCTGATTCCTCTGGACGTGTCTCTGGAAGAGATTCCGCTCGCTGACGCCGAAGTGTCCGGCTTGGTCGAGATCAGGCTTGACGAGGCCATCGCTCTCGCAGGCAGCGAGACCGACACGATTCCGACCCGCTACGTCACCCGTACCGAGACCGGGCTCGACTACAGCGAAGCAACTCTCACCGTGGCCGACCTTGTGCCGAACTACCTCAAACTCGATCAGCTCTACCTCCGCCTGTTCATCGCCGCCCGTCGCTTCTGTGCGGGCGAACGCGCTCACCTGTTCTGGTGACAGGACGACGCTGCCGACTTGTGAGGATCAGTCACTGGTCGTCGAACATCGTGCGTGAGGCCGGGAACCCCGATGCGGATGTTGGAATTCTGCGATCGCCGTCCGGCCCACCGTAGACCCTGGTGCGGTGGCTTCTGCTACCGCTCGTCCTACTGCGCTGAGGCGCGTCCGCCGCGCCACCGAAGGCGGTGCATGCGCAACGATTCGATGGAGCCGCCACCGGCCGATCCGTCGGGGGATTGCCGGCGGCGGCTCATCTCAGGGGTACCCCGGTTTGAACCCAGCACTGAAAGCGGACTTCGAGCCTCTATGCTGCGTATAGTGATCATGGAGGAGGTGGCACAAGGCCGTGGGTGTGAATGACGTGGAGGCGTATGGTCCACGTGCAACGACCGATCGGGCGACATGGGCAGGGATTTGCGATATCCATCTTGGTGGGCCTGGTTTCAATGAGCACGATCGGCGCGCCGTGAACCGTATGGCTGCGGCATTTCCGCACGAGATGCGCGATCTTCCCGACCGCATTGCGCGGATCGGCAGGCAGTTCCAGGTCCGGGCTATCCACCACGCCGTCGAGAACGAGATCAACCAGTTCATCGAGATCGGCTGTGGTCGTCCTAATGTGTGGGGTAACCTGCACGAGAATGTTCCTTCGGATGCGCGTGTTGTGCTCGTCGATGTGGAGCGAGGCCCGGTCGATGACTACAAGAAGCTGCTGGCGCATAACGACAACGCCCTGGTAATTCATGCCGACATGCGCGAGCCGGACACCATCCTCGAACATCCGGAGCTTCGTCAATATATTGACTTTACACAGCCGGTCTGGCTGGGGATGCTGAGGGTTCTGTCCTTCGTCCACTTGCGCCGCGGCGACAGCATCTACGATCTTGTGCGGCAGTACACTGATGTTTTGGCGCCGGGGTCACACGTCGTGTTGTCGGTCGATTGCCCGGAGGACGTCAGGCCCGAGGTGGTGAGTGCGCTCAACGCGCTCGATGACGTGTACAGCGAGGAAGTGGGTCAGCGGCTGACGTTGTTCACGGTGCCCCACATTGAGCAACTGCTCGACGATACGGAAAAGCTGACGGCGATCTCGTATGTCTCGGACTGTCTGTTAGGGCCGGATGATGAGTATGTGGTGCACGAGGATCCCGCGAAAAGGGTGATGCGTGCCGCGGTGGGTCGCATCCCGGCCTGAATCATGCGGCTCGTTGGAGTCGACACGGGGCGCGGTTCCCGGGTTTCGCCGGGTCGTTTCCCCGTGC
>NZ_JBHUKR010000029.1:0-249544 GCF_042684065.1 Amycolatopsis pigmentata
AACAAAGCTCTACTGGCTATAGTTCACTAGCACACTGTTGAGTTCTCAAACAACACGTAAATGTCTTCTTCTGGCAAGCCAGGCGACAACCGGCCCACCGCGAATCCGCTGATTCATTCGATGAGGTTTGGTCTCGCCCGACCGGACCACCCACTCTACCACACATGGTGGGAGGTTGGTTCGCGGCCCTCGCCTGGTACCCCGTGCCTTCCGGCCCGGTCTCCCTGGCGACGAAGAAAAGATTACATGGCGGCGACAGGGGCCTCGCAAGGGGGTCCCCTAAACGGGGAACCCCCAGGTCAGGCCAGCAATCGGACTCCTCCGACGGTCCGCTTGCCCCGCCGGACGACGAGCCATCCGCCGTGCAGCGCGCCGTCGGGCTCGGGCCGCCACTCCTCGTCGGCGATCTTCACGTTGTTCACGTAGGCACCGCCTTCCTTGACCGTGCGCCGCGCCGCGCCCTTGCTGTCCACCAGGCCCGCGGTCACCAGCAGATCGACGATCGTCGGTTCCTCGGATCGCCGGACCTCTCCGGTGGGCACCTCCGCCATCGCCGCTTCCAGCGTCGACGCGTCGAGCTCGGCCAGCTCTCCCCGGCCGAAGAGCGCCTGGCTGGCGGCGATGACCTGCCGGGTCTGTTCCGGCCCGTGCACGAGCGTCGTCAGCTCTTCCGCCAGCTTGCGCTGTGCCGACCGCAACTGCGGCTTTTCGGCCGTCAGCCGCTCGTACTCCTCGATCTCCTCGCGGGAAAGGAAGGTGAACATCCGCAGGTACGGCACCACCTGCGCGTCCGCCACGTTCACGAAGTACTGGAACCAGGCGTACGGGGAGGTCATCGACGGGTCCAGCCAGAGGTTCCCGCCCCCGGTGGACTTGCCGAACTTGCGGCCTTCCGAATCGGTCACCAGCGGTGTGGTCAGTGCGTGCACGGCCGCGCCGTCGACCTTGCGGATGTAGTCGACCCCGCCCAGGATGTTGCCCCACTGGTCGGCGCCCCCGATCTGCAGCTTCGTACCGTGCTTCCGGAAGAGCATCAGGTAGTCGTAGGACTGCAGGAGCAGGTAGCTGAACTCGGTGTAGGACATGCCGTCCGAGACCAGCCGGCGCTTGACCGTCTCGCGAGCCAGCATGACGTTGATCGAGAAGTGCTTGCCGACATCGCGCAGGAAGTCCAGCGCGGACACCTCCCGGAACCAACTCATGTTGTTCTCCAGGATCGCGCCCGACGGCGAGTCGTCGAACGTGACGAACTTCTCCAGCTGCACCGTGACCCGCTTGGCTCGCTCCTCGGTGACTTCACGGCTCACCAGCGTCCGCTCACCCACGTCGCGCGGATCCCCGATCTGGCCGGTCGCGACACCGGCGAGCATGATCGGCCGGTGACCCGCGCGCTGGAAGCGGGCCAGCGTCAGCAACTGCACCAGGTTGCCGGCGTGCAGGCTGTTCGCGGTCGGGTCGAAGCCCCCGTAGACCGTGAGCGGACCAGCGTCGAGGTCCTTCCGGAGCGCGTCCAGATCGGTGGAGTGCGCGATGAGCCCGCGCCAGGCCAGTTCGTCGAGGATGTGTTCGCTCACGCGTCGATACTCCCGTACCAGGTCAATCCCTTATCGGCCGGGTCGGGAGCGCCCGCCCCGGCGGTAAGCCGAAACGGCGGCCGAGTCCTCGACCCAGAACCGCCACGGATGGTCCATCGCCGCGGCCACCCCGACCCGGGGACCGGAGCGGACCGCGGCCCGGGGCACCTCGTCCCCGGTGAGCAACCGGATTTCCGATGCCGGATCGAGAAGATCCGCTCCGTTGTGTTCGGGCCCGATCCCCAGTGCCGTGGTGAGCCGCGCCGGGCCCTGCCCCAGTTCGTCGTCGCGGCGGGCCGCCTTTCGCCGGGCGCGGGCCAGCTCCACTCCCGACGTCACCTCGCCGGCCCGCAACAACACGGCTCCCGCCGTGCCGTCCTCGCTGCCGACCACGTTGGCGCAGAAGTGCATGCCGTAGACGAAATACACGTAGAGATGCCCGGCCGGACCCCACATGACCTGGTTCCGCGCGGTGCGCCCGCGATAGGAGTGCGACGCCGGATCCTCCTGGCCGCGGTAGGCCTCGACCTCGACCAACCGGGCCGTGACCGTCCCGGAGGGCCCGGCGCATTCGATGACCGACCCCAGGAGGAGGTAGGCCAGGTCGACAGGGTCGACCGCGAGCTCCTCGCGCTTGAACAACCGGCCGTTCATGCGCTCAGGACCACTCATCAGCCCGCCACCCACCGCCGGAAATCCTCCGCGCGGACCACCAGGCGTTCGAGTTGCTCGGCGACGCGATCGGGCGCGGTGCCACCCCGGGCATTGCGTGAGGCGACCGAGCCATCGACCGTGAGCACCTCACGGACCTGCGGGGTCAGGGCCGGATGAATCTTTTCCAGCTCGTCGTCGGTGAGTTCGTCGAGCCCCGCGCCGCGTGCTTCGGCCACGCGCACGCATTCCCCGGCCGCCTCGTGCGCGACCCGGAACGGAACGCCCTGCCGCACCAGCCATTCGGCGATGTCGGTGGCCAGCGTGAATCCCGCGGGCGCCAGCTCGGCGAGCCGTCCGGTGTGGAAGGTCAGCGTGCCGAGCATCCCGGCGATCGCGGGGAACAGCAGTTCCAGCTGCCCCACCGAATCGAACACCGGCTCCTTGTCCTCCTGGAGGTCCCGGTTGTACGCCAGTGGCATCGCCTTCAGGGTCGCCAACAGGCCGGTCAGATTGCCGATGAGCCGCCCTGACTTACCACGCGTCAGCTCGGCCACGTCGGGGTTCTTCTTCTGCGGCATGATCGAACTGCCGGTGGCCCAGGCGTCGTCCAGCGTGACGTAACCGAATTCGGCGGTGTTCCAGATGATCACCTCTTCGGCTATCCGGGACAGGTTCACGCCGAGCATCGCCAGGACGAACGCGAACTCGGCGGCGAAATCCCGCGAAGCGGTGCCGTCGATGGAATTCTCCACCGCCGCCGCGAAACCCAGCTCCCGCGCGACCGAGTCCGGGTCGAGCCCGAGCGAGGAGCCCGCCAGCGCACCCGAGCCGTACGGTGACTCCGCCGTCCGCGCGTCCCAGTCCCGGAGCCGGCTCACGTCGCGGAGCAACGCGTGCGCGTGCGCGAGCAGATGGTGGGCCAGCAGGACCGGTTGGGCGTGCTGCAGGTGGGTGCGGCCGGGCAGTACCGCGCCCGGATGCAGATTCGCCTGTGACACCAGGGCGTCCACGACATCGAGCGTGCCCGTGGCCATCCGTTTCGCCGCGTCACGCAGCCACATCCGGAAGAGCGTCGCCACCTGGTCGTTGCGGGACCGGCCCGCACGCAGCTTGCCGCCCAGCTCGGCCCCCGCGCGTTCGATCAACCCGCGTTCGAGCGCCGTGTGGACGTCCTCGTCGTCCGCCGAGGGCGTGAACGCCCCGGAAGCGACGTCCTCGGCGAGGCCGGCCAGCGCCCGGAGCATGCCCTCGAGCTCGCTGTCGGTGAGCAGACCGGCCTCGTGCAACACCCGCGCGTGCGCCCGGGACCCCGCGATGTCGTACGGCGCCAGGCGCCAGTCGAAATGCGTGGACACGCTCAGCGCCGCCATCGCCTCGGCAGGCCCGCTTGCGAAGCGTCCTCCCCACAGCGCCATGCTCGCTTCTCGCGGTTCCGCTTGCTCCCCCGGCATCGAAGCGCCCTTCACGCCTTCAGGTCGCGCGTCGCGGCGATCTTGCTCGGGAGGCCCCACAGCTGCACGAAACCCTTGGCCAGCGACTGGTCGAAGGTGTCGCCTTCGTCGTAGGTGGCCAGATTGAAGTCGTACAGGGACTGCTCGCTGCGACGACCGGTGACCACGGCGGAACCACCGTGCAACCGCAGCCGGATCTCACCGGAGACGTGCTCCTGCGTCTTGGCGATGAACGCGTCGAGCGCGTCTTTCAGCGGCGAGAACCACAGGCCGTCGTAGACCAGCTCGCCCCAGCGCTGTTCCACCTGACGCTTGAACCGGGCCAGATCCCGCTCCACGGTCACGTTCTCCAGCTCCTGGTGCGCGGTGATCAGCGCGATCGCCCCGGGCGCTTCGTAGACCTCACGGCTCTTGATGCCCACCAGCCTGTCTTCGACCATGTCGAGCCTGCCCACCCCGTGCGCTCCCGCGCGCCGGTTGAGCTGCTGGATCGCCTCCAGCACGGTGACCGGCTCCCCGTCGATCGCCACCGGCACACCCTTGTCGAAGGTGATGACCAGCTCGTCCGGAACCTGCCAGTGCACCGTCGGGTCTTCGGTGTAGGAGTAGACGTCCTTCGTCGGTTCGTTCCACAGATCCTCGAGGAATCCGGTCTCCACCGCACGGCCCCAGACGTTCTGGTCGATCGAGAACGGCGACTTCTTCGTCACGTCTATGGGCAGGTTGCGGCCCTCGGCGTAGGCGATGGCCTTCTCCCGCGTCCAGGCGTAGTCGCGCACCGGCGCGATCACCTTCAGGTCCGGCACCAGCGCGCCCAGACCCACTTCGAAACGCACCTGGTCGTTGCCCTTGCCGGTGCAGCCGTGCGCGACCGTGGTGGCGCCGTACTTCTTCGCGGCGTTGGCCAGGTGCTTGACGATCACCGGGCGCGAAAGCGCCGACACCAGCGGGTAGCGGTCCATGTAGAGCGCGTTCGCCTGCAACGCGGGCAGGCAGTACTCGTTGGCGAACTCGTCGCGGGCATCGGCGACCACGGCCTCCACAGCGCCGCAGTCGAGCGCGCGCTTTCGGATGGTCTCCATGTCCTCGCCGCCCTGGCCGAGGTCGACCGCGACGGCCACCACCTCGGCCCCGGTCTCTTCGGCGATCCAGCCGATGCCCACCGAGGTGTCCAGCCCGCCCGAGTAGGCGAGCACCACCCGCTCAGTCTTCTTCGTCACTACCGTTCTCTCCATTTCGTTCCATGTCCAAAGTAGATGACCGCCGCGCCAGTGCGGCGAACCGGTCGGCCAGATCCCGGCCGGTCAGCGGTTCCCTGGCGATCACCGCGACCGTGTCGTCACCGGCGATCGACCCGACGACCTCCTCCAGCGCCGCCCGGTCGATCGCGCTCGCCAGGAACTGCGCCGCCCCCGGCGGAGTGCGCAGCACCATGAGGTTGCCCGAAGCGTCCACCGACACCATCAATTCGGCCAGCAGACGCGAAAGCCGTGAGGTACCACCGCGCACGCCGCGCACCGGGCTGCCGTCCTCCGGGATGACATACACCGGAGCGCCCGAATCCGCGCCCCGGAGCTTCACCGCACCGAGTTCGTCCAGGTCACGCGACAGGGTGGCCTGGGTGACGTCGATCCCCTCGGCGGCCAGGATCTTCGCCAGCTCCGTCTGGCTGCGGATCGCCATCGTCGAAACCAGCTCGGTGATCCGGGCCTGGCGTGCGGCCCGGCTCATCGTCGTTGCCTCAGCAACCACAACAACAAGGCCTTCTGCGCGTGCAGCCGGTTCTCCGCCTCGTCCCAGACCGCGCTGGCGGGGCCGTCGAGGACCTCGTCGGTGATCTCCCAGCCGCGGTGCGCCGGCAGGCAGTGCAACACGATCGCCCCCGGCGCGGCCCGGGCGAGGAGCTCGTTGTTGATCTGCAACCGGCGGAACGGGGTCACGCGGTCCATGCCGTCGTTCTCCTGGCCCATCGACGTCCAGGTGTCGGTCACCAGCACGTCCGAGCCCTCGACCGCGGCGTTGGGGTCGGTGAAGACGGTGACCCCGCCGTCGGTTTCCTCGGCGCGTTCCTTGGCCGCCACCATGACCTCCGGAAGCGGCTGGAACCCTTCCGGCGTGACGACCCGGACGTTCAGTCCGGCCGTGGTCCCGCCGAGCATCAGTGAATGCGCCATGTTGTTCGCGCCGTCGCCGAGGTAGGTGAGGGTGAGCCCGGCGAGCCTGCCCTTGCGTTCCCGGATGGTCTGCAGATCGGCGAGCACCTGGCAGGGGTGGAACTCGTCGGTCAGCGCGTTGACCACCGGCACGGTCGCGGCCGATGCCATCGCGACGATCCGTTGCTGCGCGAAGGTCCGCCAGACGACCGCGTCGACGTAACGGGACAGCACGCGGGCGGTGTCCTCGATGGTCTCCTCGCGCCCGAGTTGCATCGACCGGCCGTCCACGATGGTCGGCTGGCCACCGAGCTGGGCTATGCCGACCTCGAAGGAAAGGCGGGTGCGGGTGGAGTTCTTCTCGAACAGCACCGCGACCGACCTCGGCCCGGCCAGCTCGCGGTTACCGAACGGGTCCTTCTTGAGTTCGTCGGCGAGATCGAGAATCGCCGACTGCTCTTCGGGCGTGACGTCGTCGTCGCGGAGAAAGTGCCGGAGCATGGTCAGCCTCCCTCCCGCGCACCGTCGAGCACGCCGGGCAGCGCGGCGACGAACCCCGCCGCCTCGTCGGCGCTCAGAATCAGCGGGGGCGCGAGCCGGATGGTGTCCGGCGCGACCGGGTTGACCAGATACCCCGCCGCCTGCGCCGAGCGGGCGACCGCCGGGGCGACGGGCTGGGACAGCGAGATGCCCAGCAAGAGTCCCGCGCCCCGGACACCGTTGACGAGCGGGTGCCGGAGCTCCTCGACACCGGCCGCGATGTCCTTGCCCAGCGCCGAAACGTGGTCGTTGAGGTTGTCGCGGGCGATGGTGCGCAACACCGCCAGCCCGGCGGCGCAGCACACCGGGTTCCCGCCGAACGTCGTGCCGTGGTGCCCCGGCTTGAGCGCCTCGGCGGCAGCACCGACGCCGATCACCGCACCCAGGGGCAGGCCACCGCCGAATCCCTTGGCGAGGGTGATCACGTCCGGCGTGATCCCGATCCGCTGGAAGGCGAACCACACACCGGTGCGGGCGATGCCGGTCTGGACCTCGTCCAGCACCAACAGGGCGCCGGACTCCTTGGTGATCTCCCTGGCGGCCTGCAGATAGCCGTCCGGCGCGGGGATCACCCCGCCCTCACCGAGGATGGGCTCCAGCACCACCGCGGCGGTGTCGGTGTCGACCGCCGCTCTCAACGCGTCCACGTCGCCGAACGGGATGTGCACCACACCGGGCACCAACGGCTCGAAGGGTTCCCGTTTGGACGGTTGACCGGTCAGCGTCAGGGAACCCATGGTGCGGCCGTGGAAGGCGCCCTCGCACGCGACCACCTTGGTGCGCCCGGTCAGCCGCGTGATCTTCAGCGCGGCCTCGTTGGCCTCCGCGCCGGAGTTGACGAACAACACCTTCCCCTGGCCGGCCAGCCCTGCCACGTCCAGCAGTGCCTCGGCGAGTTCCACCGCGACGGGGTTGATGTAGAGGTTGGACACGTGGCCCAGCACCGAAATCTGCTCGGTCACCGCGCGCACGACTTCGGGATGGGCGTGGCCGAGCGCGTTCACCGCTATACCACCGACCAGGTCGAGGTACTCGCGGCCGTCGGCATCCCACACACGCGCGCCGTCTCCGCGCACCAGGGTCAGCCCGGGGGTGCCGTAGTTGTCCATCAACGCGGACCGCCAGTGCGCCTGACCATCCACATTGGACTTTATCGGGTCCATCAGCTCTCCTGTTCCGGCAGGACCATCGTGCCGATGCCCTGCGACGTGAAGACTTCCAGCAGCACCGAATGCGCGATGCGGCCGTCGATCACGTGAGCCCCGCGCACCCCGCCACGCACCGCGCGCACACAGGCCTCCATCTTCGGGATCATGCCGCTGGCCAGGGTCGGCAACAGGGCTTCGAGGCGGTCGACACGGATGCGGTCGACCAGTGAGGACCGGTCCGGCCAGTTCGAGTACAGACCCTCGACGTCGGTCAGTACCACCAGTTTCTCCGCGTCCAGCGCGGCGGCCAGCGCCCCGGCCGCGGTGTCGGCGTTGACGTTGTGCACGACGCCGTCCACGTCGGGAGCGACCGTGGAGACGACCGGGATGCGCCCGGCGTTGACGATGTCGAGCACCGCGTCCGGGTTGACCGAGACCACCTCCCCGACCAGTCCGACATCCACCGCCTCACCGTTCACCGTGGCGTGCTTGCGCTCGGCGGTGAACAACTGCGCGTCCTCGCCCGAGATCCCGACCGCGTAGGGACCGTGGGCATTGATCAGGCCGACCAGTTCACGGCTGACCTGGCCGACCAGGACCATCCGCACGATGTCCATGGTCTCCGGCGTGGTGACCCGCAGACCGCCCTTGAACTCCCCGGCCAGGCCGACCCGGTTCAGCATCGCGGTGATCTGCGGTCCGCCGCCGTGCACCACGACCGGATGCAGACCGGCGAGCCGCAGGAACACCATGTCCTGCGCGAACGCCTGCTTCAACCGGTCGTCGATCATGGCGTTGCCGCCGTATTTGACGACGACGGTGGCACCGTGGAAGCGCTGGAGCCACGGCAGGGCTTCGATCAGCACGCCGGCCTTCTCGGCGGCCGTGGCGAACCGGTCGGCGGGGGGCACGAGGGCTTCGGACGAAGTCATGAGGAGTAGGCGCTGTTCTCTTCGACGTAGGCGTGCGAGAGATCCGTGGTGTAGATGGTGGTCTCGCTCGAACCGACGCCCAGATCGATCACGATCTCGATGGCGCGACCGGTCAGATCGGCCTTGGCGCGGTCCTCACCGGGGAGGCCCTGAGCGAAGACCGGGACGCCGTTGATGGTGATGGACAGCGAACCGGGATCGACCTCCGCCCGCGACCGTCCGACGGCCATGGCGATCCGGCCCCAGTTCGGGTCGGACCCGAACAGTGCCGTCTTCACCAGGTTGTCCTCGGCCACGGTGCGGCCGACGTTGATCGCGTCCTGCTCACTGGCCGCCCCGCGGACGATCAGGTCCACGTCCTTGGTCGCGCCCTCGGCGTCGGCACGCAACTGGAGTACGAGATCCAGACAGGTCCGGGTGAGCACGTCGGTGAACTCGTCCACCCGCGGCGCGATCCCGCTGGCGCCGGAGGACAGCACCAGCACGGTGTCGTTGGTCGACGTGCCGCCGTCGACGTCCAGCCGGTCGAACGTGACGCGGGCGGCCGCGCGGAGGGCGGCGTCGAGCGCATCCGGTTCCACCACGGCGTCGGTCGTCAGCACCGACAACATCGTGGCGAGGTTCGGCGCGAGCATGCCCGCGCCCTTGGCACATCCGCCGACGCTCCACCCGGCCTCGTGACTCCGCAGTGCCTGCTTGGGTTTGCTGTCGGTGGTCATGATGGCGGTGGCCGCGGCGAGGCCCGCTTCCGGACCGGTGGCCAGTGCCCGCGCGGCGCTTTCCACCCCGGACAGCACCGCGGGCATGGGCAACCGCTCACCGATCAGACCGGTCGAGCAGACCGCGACATCGATCGCCCCGGAGCCGAGCACCTCGGCGACCTTCTCCGCCGTGGCATGCGTGTCCTGGAAGCCGCCCGGGCCGGTCGCCGCGTTGGCGCCGCCCGAGTTGAGCACGACGGCCTTGAGCCGCTGATGCCGCAGCACCTCCTCGGTCCACAGGACCGGCGCGGCCTTGATCATGTTGCGGGTGAACACTCCCGCCGCGGTCTGCTCGGGTCCATCGTTGACGACAAGCGCGAGATCGAGGGCATCCTGCTTGATCCCGGCCGCCACACCGGCGGCCCGGAACCCCTTCGGCCCGGTCACGGTCAAGGTGCTACTCCTACGGTCGAAAGTCCGGTGGTTTCGGGGAATCCGAGTGCGATGTTCATGGACTGGATCGCGCCGCCCGCGGTGCCCTTGGTGAGGTTGTCGAGCGCGGTCACGACGATCAGGCGCCGGGCATCGGCGTCCACCGCCAGCTGGAGCTGAACGTTGTTCGAGCCCACGGTGGCCGCCGTGGCGGGCCAGCTTCCCTCGGGCAGGAGTTGCACGAACGGTTCCGCCTCGTAGGCCTTTTCATAGGCCGCCCTGGCCGTTTCGATGTCCACATCGGACACCAGCGGCGCGCTCGCCGTGGTGAGGATGCCGCGAGGCATCGGTGCCAGCACCGGGGTGAACGACACCGTCACGCGCGTTCCGGCCACCCCACCGAGGTTCTGCGCGAATTCCGGTGTGTGCCGGTGCGCCCCACCGACGCCGTACGCGCTCGCCGAGCCCATCACCTCCGACCCGAGCAGATGCGGTTTGAGGCTCTTGCCCGCACCGGAGGTTCCGGTGACCGCCACCACGGACACGTCCGCCTCGACCAGACCCGCGGCGAGCGCAGGGGCGAGCGCGAGCGAACCACCGGTCGGAAAGCAGCCGGGCACGGCGATCCGCTTGGCGCCCCTCAGCTTCTCGCGCGCTCCGGGCAGTTCGGGCAGCCCGTAGGGCCAGGTCCCCGCGTGCTCACCGCCGTACCAGCGCGCCCAGTCCGCCGCCCCGGCCAGTCGGTGGTCGGCGCCCAGATCGACGACCAGGACGCTGTCACCGAGTTGGGCGGCGATCTCACCGGAACGCCCGTGGGGCAACGCGAGGAACACGACGTCATGGCCCGCGAGCCGACCCGCGCTGGTCTCCCCCAGCACCCGATCAGCCAACGGGGCCAAATGGGGTTGATGCGCGCCCAAAGGGGTACCGGCGCTACTCGCCGCCGTCAGGGCACCGATCTCGACCTCGGGATGAGTGAGCAGCAGGCGCAGGAGCTCGCCTCCGGCGTACCCGCTCGCTCCGGCCACCGCGACCTTCACCGTCATACGTATGATTATGCACCATCTCGTAAGGTTAATCAAACGTTGATCACCAGTGCCGATCGCGACGGCGTGCGCCATACCTCTCCCGCACCGGGGCCGCGAAATGCGTTGCGACCCCTCGGCGGGGGCCGGGAGAGTGACTCCCATGCCTGGTTCGTCGTTCGAAGAGTTGCTCGCCGAAGGCGCCTCCATTCCTGTTGATGGCTGGGATTTTTCCTGGTTCGAGGGCCGCGCTACCGAGGAGCGCCCCTCCTGGGCCTATGCCAAGGTGATCTCCGCGAGGATGCGCACCTCGTCCGTGGCGCTGGACGTGCAGACCGGCGGCGGTGAAGTACTCGCCAGGATCCCGCGGCCGCCCTCGGTCCTGGTGGCCACCGAATCCTGGCTACCCAACCTCCTCGTCGCGAAGCGCACACTCGCCCCACTGGGCGCCGTCGTCGTCCACGCCGCCGACGACGGCGCCCTGCCGTTTCGGACCGGTACGTTCGATCTCGTCGTCAGCCGGCATCCGGTGGTCACTCGCTGGGACGAGATCAGCCGGGTGCTCGCTCCGGGCGGCGCCTTCCTTTCCCAGCAGGTCGGCGTGGGAAGCGTGCGCGAGTTGGCCGACTACCTGATGGGACCTCAGCCGGTCAGCGACGTCCGGAACCCGCGTCGCGCCGTCTCGGCCGCCGAAAGCGCAGGGCTCGTCGTCACCTATCTGCGCGAGCAGTCGTTGGAGACCGTGTTCTACGACATCGCGGCGGTCGTGCACTTCCTGCGCAAGGTGATCTGGATAGTGCCCGGCTTCACCGTCGACCGCTACCGCGACCGCCTCGCCGCACTCCATGACCACATCGAGCGCGAAGGCTCCTTCGTGGCGCACGCCCAGCGTTTCCTCATAGAAGCACGCAAGCCGGACTGAGCCGCGGCATCGACACGCACAGTCCGCACACGGACGCTCCCCGCGTCCTCCCGGCTTTGGCGCCGAGCCGTTCGATCACGGACTTCTCTCCGCAGGGCCAGCCGGCCCGCCTCCGGACACCCCCTCGGACCTCCGGCTCGGCGGCTCCGGCAGATACTCCCCTGGCCGTTCCGGGTCACATCCCACCCTGGGCAGCCGCGCCCGGATCCCACCCGGCGTGCGCTCCAGCCGCGCGGCGATTTCCTCGACGCTTTCGCCCGTGATCCACCGGCGTTCCAGTTCGGCGTCGAGTTCCGGACTCCACGGCCGCCCACGACCGGGAGGGTTGTCCCGGGCCTTCCGGCCCGTTTGGCCGGTCATCGCGGTGTGGTGCCGCAACGTCTCCGCCAGGACCGTGCCCAGTGTCGCGGCCGCGCGCGGAGTGACCTCGATCTGTCCGCTCGCGACGAATTCGTCCGCGGCTCCGCGGGCGCCGATGCCCACCACGAGCGTTTCGGACCGGTCGCCGCCCGGCAGCGCGGTGACCTCGATGGAAAAGGTGTGTTCGCCGGCCCGGATCGTGCTCCGGTGCTCTTCGATGATCGTCATGCCCGGCACGCTAGCGGCACCCACCGACATTTTTCGTCACCGTACGCGTCCGGCCGGTCGCCGACTGAAATTGTCGGTATCCCGTCCTACCGTGGTCGCGACATCACGACGAGCCCTGGGGAGGGGATCGTGAACGAACATCGCCGCCGGATCGACCGGTACTTCCAGGAGCCGCCGCACCAAGCCGCGGCTCCGGCCACCGCGTCGCCAACGCGCCATCGGAGGAAAGACAGTGCCAGTGGACGAAGTGGACGAGCTCGCACGGGCGGTCCGCGCTGGGCTCGCCGGGCTTTCGGACCCCGGCAAAGCGTCGTCGATGCGCCGGTACATGAAGTCGGAGATGCCGTTCCGCGGCGTGCCGAAACCGGCGCGCCGCATACTGACCAGACGGCTGTTCGCCGAACATCGGCTACCGGACCGGGAATCCTTCGTTTCCGCCGCCCTCAGGCTCTGGCGCGAAGCGGAGTTCCGCGAGGAACGCTACGTGGCCATCGACCTGACCGGGGATCGCCGCTATGCGCGGTGGCAGGACGCCACCTTGCTCCCCTTGTACGACGAACTGATCGTCACCGGAGCCTGGTGGGACTATGTCGACGAAGTCGCCATCCATCGGGTCGGCCCGCTGCTGCGAACCGACCAGGGCACGCTGACGCCGGTCATCAGGCGATGGGCGAACGACGACGACCGCTGGCGGCGGCGCAGTTCGGTGATCTGCCAGGTCGGGTCCAAAAAGGACACCGATATCGGCCTGCTCACCGCGACCGTCGAGGCCAACCTCGGCGGCCGGGATTTCTTCCTCCGCAAGGCGATCGGCTGGGCTCTGCGCGATTACGCGAAGACCGATCCGGGCTGGGTCTCCGCCTTCGTGGCCACCCACCCCGGCCTGTCACCGCTTTCCCGGCGAGAAGCTCTCAAGAACGTGGCCACCGCTTCGGAGGTGCGAAACGGTGGCCACGGGGAACACTGATGACGCTGGTTGCTCTCATGATGAGCCCCACGCGGAGGTTCCGGTCAAGTGCGGAGACCCGCGCCGAACCGCGAGGCCGCTTCCGCGAGCGCCGCGTCCCGCGCCTTGGTGGCCTCCTCCACGGTCAGCGTCCGGTCGGCGGCACGGAAGCGCAGCTTGTAGGCCAGCGATCGCTTGCCTTCGCCGACCTGGTCCCCGGCGTAGGCGTCGAAGAGCCGGACATCCTCCAGCAGGTCACCGCCACCGGCGACGAGCGCCTCGGCCAGGTCCGCGGCGGGCACCTTCGCGTCCGCCACGAGCGCCACGTCCAGCAGCACCGGCGGATACGGGGACACCGAGGGCGCGGGCCTGCCGTCGGGCAGCGGGATCGCGTCGAGGTCGAGTTCCATGGCGACGGTTCGCTTGGGCAGGCCAAGCGCCTCGACCACCTTGGGGTGCAGCTCGCCGGCGTGCCCGACGGGCCAGTCACCCACGGCCAGTTCGGCGCACCGTCCAGGGTGCCAGGGGGCCAGGTCCGCGGAGCGCACGCGCAGCGTCACGCCGGCCGCCTCACCCACCAGCCGGGCCGCCTGCACGGCGTCGGCCCAACTGGCCTGCTCACCTTCACCCCACCAGCCGGAGCGCTGTCGTTGCCCCGCGAGCACCACGGCGACGTGCAGCGGCTGCGCGGGCACCGCGGCCTCCAGCAGGGCCAGTTCCTCGTCGCTGGGCCGGTGGTCCACGCCCAGTTCGGGCACCGGGAGCGGGTTCGACCCTGGCAGCACCACCTGTCCGATGTGGAACAGCGCGATGTCCTTGAAACCTCGGGAAGCGTTGCGCTGCAACGTTTCCAGCAAGCCGGGCAGCAGCGTGCCCGCCAGCTGGTCCTTGTCCGCTTCGAGCGGGTTCCGCACCTGGATGGTGTGCCGGCGGACATCATCCTCGGCAAGACCGAACGCGTCCCAGACGGCCGGCGACATGAACGGGAACGGCAGCACCTCAACATACCCGGCCTCGGCCAGGGCACGCGAAACGGTACGACGGCGGCGCTGAGCGTCGGTGAGGCCGGTACCGGCAGGAGCGGGCGGCAAGGTGGACGGGATGCTGTCGTACCCCTCCAGCCGCAGCACCTCCTCGACCAGGTCCGCCGGTTTCGTCAGATCATTGCGCCAGCTCGGCGGGATGGCGCTGACCAGCGCAGTGCCCTCCGCCGACGTGCCGACCGAGATCTTGCAACCGATCTGACCGAGCCTGCGCACCGTGACACCGCGCTCGTAGCGCGTGCCTGCCACGCGGTCCGGCAGGTCGATCGGCATGGTCACGGCCGGGAAGGGAACCACCTGTCCCACGTCCGTGCGACCGGGCTGAATGCTTCCGTCGCCGTAACGCCGCAACAAGCGCGCGGCCAGTTCGACCGCCGCCGGGCACAGCTGAGGATCGGTGAACCGCTCGAACCGCTTCGCCGCTTCGGAGAACAGCTTGTGCCGCCGGGCGGTCCGGCTGATCGAGGCCGGGTCCCAGTGTGCCGCCTCCAGCAGCACGTCGGTGCTGTCCACGGTGATCTCGGTGCTCGCACCGCCCATCGTGCCCGCGAGCGACACCGCGCCGGTGTCGTCGGCGATCACCACGTCGTCCGGGTCGAGCGCACGCTCGACATCGTCCAAAGTGGTCAGTTTTTCACCGGGCTCCGCCCGGCGCACGACGAGCTCGCCCTTGACCGACGCGGTGTCCCAGGCGTGCAGCGGATGCCCGAGCTCGAGCATCACGTAGTTCGTCACGTCCACCGCGAGCGAGATCGACCGGATACCGGCCAGCAGCAGGCGGCGCCGCATCCACCATGGCGTCGGGGCGCTCGCGTCCAGACCGGTGATCCGCCGCACCACGAAACGGCCGCAGCCACCGGGATCTTCGATCCGGACCGGCCACGCCTCACCCTCGCCTTCCGGCAGGTCCAGCGAAGCCGGGTCGCCGAAGGGGACGTCGAGCGCGCAGGCGAGTTCACGGGCGAGACCCCGCACCGAGAGTGCGTAACCACGGTCCGGTGTGGGCGCCAGTTCGAGCACGGTGTCGTCCAGGCCGAGCACCGGACGAGCGTCGTCGCCGGGGCTGGCGGTGGCCGACGGCAGCACCAGGATGCCGGTGTGATCGTCGCCGAGGCCGAGCTCGCGGGCCGAGCAGATCATGCCATCGCTGACCTTGCCGTAGGTCTTGCGCGCGGCGATCGCGAAACCACCGGGCAACACCGCTCCGGGCAACGCGACGATCACCAGGTCGCCTTCGGCGAAGTTCGAGGCACCGCAGACGATGCCGCGGGTCTTGATGCCGGGCGCGATGTCGTCGTCCTCGGCCTCGTCGTCCGTGTCGGAGGCCTCGTCCCCGACCTCGACGCGGCAGTAGCGGATCGGCTTCTTGAAACCGGTCAGCTCCTCGATCTCGACGACCCGGCCCACCACCAGCGGCCCGCTCACGTCACCGAGCGCCCGTACGTCGTCGACCTCGATCCCGATCCGGACGAAGGCGTCGGCCAGCTCCTGCGGCCCGACCGCCTCGCCGGCGTCCAGATGCTCGGTCAGCCAGCTCACGGGGACTCGCACTACGCCTCCGTTCCGAAGGGAAGAGTGAACCGGATGTCACCCTCGACCATGTCGCGCATGTCGGGAATGCCGTTGCGGAACTGGAGCGTCCGCTCGAGCCCCATACCGAAGGCGAATCCGGAGTACACCTCGGGATCCACCCCGCAGGCCCGCAGCACGTTCGGGTTGACCATGCCGCAGCCACCCCACTCGACCCAGCCGGGGCCGCCCTTCTTCTCCTCGAACCACACGTCCACTTCCGCCGACGGCTCGGTGAACGGGAAGAAGTGCGGGCGAAGCCGGGTTTTCGACCGGGCTCCGAACATCGCGCGGGCGAAGGTGTCCAAGGTGCCCTTGAGATGAGCCATGGTGATGCCCTTGTCCACCGCGAGCCCCTCCACCTGCGAGAAGACCGGGGTGTGCGTGGAATCCAGTTCGTCGGTGCGGTAGGTGCGGCCCGGGCAGACGATGTACACCGGCGGTTCGTGGTGCAGCAAAGTCCTCGCCTGGACCGGCGAGGTGTGCGTACGCAGCACCAGACCCGAACCCGGCTCGCCGACGTAGAAGGTGTCCTGCATCTGGCGCGCGGGGTGGTCCTTGCCGAAGTTCAGCGCGTCGAAGTTGAACCACTCGGCCTCGAGTTCGGGGCCCTCGGCGACCTCCCAGCCCATCGCGACGAACACGTCGGCGACCCGCTCGCTCAGCGTGGTGATCGGGTGCCGGGCGCCGCGCGGGATCCGGTCCCAGGGCAGCGTGACATCGACGGCTTCCTCGCGCAGTACCCGCTCGTCACGCTCGGCCTGCAGCGTGGCCCGCCGCTCGTCGAACGCGCTCTGGATCGCCTGGCGTGCCTCGTTGACCCGCTTGCCCGCCTCGGCCTTGTCCTCCTTGGACAGAGCGCCGATGGCACGGCGGGCCAGCATCAGGGGTGCGTGGTCGCCGAGGTGAGCCGGCTTGACCGCCGCCAGCGCGTCGAGATCCTTCGCCTCACCGAACTGGGCTTCGGCGTTCTTGACCGCCGCCCGCAGGGTTTCGGGGTCGAGGGCCTCGGCAGGCTTCGGGTCCTGCTTGTCGTTGGCTCCGGACATAGCTCCTCAGCGTCCGTGGTGAACAGGTTGCGCATGGGTACGCGATTACCGGGCGATTCTAGGCGAGGCCGACCGGTCGTAACCGGTCACCCTCCGCTTGACCTGCGCTGGGCCATGGCGGCGGCATAAAGGCAAACCGCGGCCGCCGTGGCGAGGTTGAGGCTCTCCGCGCCGCCGTAGAGGGGGATCCGCACGGGAGTGTCGACTTCCCGCAGAACATCGGCCGGAAGACCGTGGGCCTCGTTGCCGAACACCCAGGCTACCGGCTCGGCGAGATCGAGTGAATCGAGCGCCGCTTCGGCATATCCGTGCGCGGCCAGCAGCCGCAGGCCGGCGTCGCGGCAGGCGGACAGCGCGGCGGCGGTGTCGCGCACGCGCGCGATCGGCAGGTGAAAGAGGCTGCCGGCGGACGCGCGGACACACTTGCCGTTGTGCGGGTCGACGCTGTCCCCGGCGAGGATCACCGCGTCTGCGCCTGCCGCGTCGGCGACGCGGATGACCGTGCCGGCGTTGCCCGGGTCGGCCACGTCCACGAGCACGGCGACAAGCCGCGCGCCGGGCGGGAGCAGTCCGTCGAGCGAGCGGTCCAGCAGGTCGCAGACCGCCACGATGCCTTGCGGCGTCACGGTTTCCGACAGCGCCGCGGCGGCGCGGTCGGTCACCGGTGAGACGCGGACACCACGCTCATGGGCGGCCGCGACCAGCTCAGGGTGCGCTTGTTGGGCACTCGCTGTGACGAACAGTTCGCGCACGAGCTGCCGTTCGAGTGCCGCCGCGACCGCGTTGACTCCCTCGGCCAGGAAACGACCGGTACGGTCACGCTCGACGCGCCGGGTCAGGCGCCGGGCAGCGACAACCCGGGGGGTCCGTTGCGTGAACGGCTCCGCCCCGGGTTGTGTGGTCCCGCTCAGGCCGACTTCTTCGCCTGCTCGCCGGAACCGGTGTCCACATGCTGCTTGGCGACCTCCACCAGCGCGGTGAACGCCGCGGCGTCGGTGACGGCGAGTTCGGCGAGGATCTTGCGGTCGACCTCGACCCCGGCCGCCTTGAGGCCCTGGATGAACCGGTTGTAGGTCACGCCGTTCTGCCGGGCGGCCGCGTTGATCCGGGTGATCCACAGCTGGCGGAAGTCACCCTTGCGGGCGCGGCGGTCCCGGTAGGCGTAGTTGAGCGAGTGGAGCGTCTGCTCCTTGGCCTTGCGGTACAGCCGCGAACGCTGACCGCGGTAGCCGCTGGCCAGTTCGAGAGTTGCGCGACGCTTCTTCTGGGCGTTCACCGCCCGCTTGACGCGTGCCACGGGTCCATCCTGTCGATCTCAGGGGGCGCGGGACGCCCCGGTTTACAGCTCTTCAGTCGGCGGCTTCGCGCGGGCGCGCGGCGGCCACCCCTCGCATCGCGGGACCGGGCAGGGCCACCGCCCCGCGATGCCGGGAAGGTCAGCGGCCGAGCAGCCGCTTGATCCGCCCGACATCGCTGGCGGCGACCTCGGTCGTGCCTTCCAGGCGGCGGGTGACCTTGCTCGCCTTCTTCTCCATCAGGTGACGGCGGCCGGCCTTCTGACGGCGGATCTTGCCGCTGCCAGTGATCCGGACCCGCTTGGAGGTCCCGCTGTGCGTCTTCATCTTGGGCATTTCGTGCGCTCTCTTTCCTGCGCAGCACACCGGGCCCACCGGTGCGCTGCCGACTGCGTCGGTGGCCGGCTCAGGACTCGACCGGTTCCTTGACCGCCTTCTGCTTCGCCTTGGCGTTCTTGTGCGGCGCCAGAACCATGATCATGTTGCGGCCGTCCTGCTTGGGCAGCGACTCGACGTAACCCAGTTCGGCGACGTCGTCCGCGAGCTTTTCCAGCAGCCGGCGCCCGAGCTCCGGCCGAGACTGCTCACGGCCACGGAACATGATGGTCACCTTGACCTTGTTCCCTGCGGAGAGGAAGCGGGACACGTGCCCCTTCTTCGTCTCGTAGTCGTGCTGGTCGATCTTGGGGCGCAGCTTCTGTTCCTTGATGACGGTCAGCTGCTGGTTACGGCGTGACTCGCGAGCCTTCTGCGCGCTCTCATACTTGAACTTGCCGAAGTCCATGAGCTTGCAGACCGGCGGGCGCGCCTGCGGCGCGACCTCGACGAGGTCGAGGTCCGCCTCCTGGGCGAGCCTGAGCGCATCCTCGATGCGGACGATGCCGACCTGTTCACCGTTCGGTCCGACCAGACGGACCTCGGGAACGCGGATGCGTTCGTTGATGCGTGTCTCGGAGCTGATGTGGCCTCCTTGGTCCGAGTTTTCGTCCTTCTACCCTGCTCGACCCGGTGCCCACATACCACGGGCCCCGTCACCGGCTCTTCCTGTTCACCGGTACGCGGGGCCCTGTTCCGATCGCGCTCTCCACGGGAGAGCGCACCCACCACACTGGGGTGGCGAGACCGGACCCGGCCGCCTGCACGGTGACTCGGGTGGGAGCGGGGCTCCACTTGCCGCCCCCGATCTCTCGAGGGCTGGTCGCACGTGGAAGGGTACCAGACGTGCCTGATGACATTTCCAACGCCGCCACCTCGGGCGAAAATTCCCCCGGTGTCCGCGACCTGGAGGACATCCCCAGCGTGGAGGTGATCAGCCGCGCGGCCGTGATGCTGATGTCGGCGGCGGCCGAGCGGCTGGGCCTGGCCGACGCCGACCCGGCCGCCAGCCCGCGCCGTGACCTCGACGAGGCCCGTCGGCTGATCACGGCACTGGCCGGCCTGGTCACCTCCTCGGCCGAGTACCTCGGCCTGCACGCCGGTCCCCTGCGCGACGGGCTGCAGTCTCTCCAGAAGGCGTTCCGGGAAGCTTCGGCCGTGCCGGACGCGCCAGGGCAGGGTCCGGGCGAGAAATACACCGGACCGGTGTACTGACTTCGAGCGTGTATCGAAGCTTGAGGGCGAGGAGGGGCGCGCGGGTGCCGAAGGCCTCGGATTTGGGGAGGCGGGCCACCTACCTGCGGTAGTGAGGGCCGGTTCGAAGCCACGGCCTGGCTACCCAAATCCGATCGCGCGCACCAGGAAACACTGACTTCGCCGCCCGAGCGGGACCGCGCGCTCAGCCGAGCACGGCGAGCGCGTCGACTTCGAGCAGGATGCCCTCCGGCAGGCCCACGTAGACGGTGGTGCGCGCGGCGTAGGGCTCCGGGACGAGCGTGTTGTAGACCTCGTTGAACTCGGCGAAATGCGCGGTGTCGGTGAGGTAGACGCGGATCATGATCACGTCGTCGAGACTCGACCCGCCGGCGGCGAGGACCGCTTCGATGTTCCGGAAAGTCTGCCGGGCCTGCTCGGTGACGGTCTTCCCGACGAGCTCACCGGTTTCCGGGTCGAAGGCGACCTGGCCGGCCACCTGGAGCAGGTTTCCCTTGCGGCACCCCTGGGCGAACGCGGCCGGCGGAGTGGGCGCGTCATCGGTGCTGATCGCGACCTTGCTCATGAACGGTTCCCAACCCTTCGTCGATCCATCCACTGTGGACAGAAGCTTCCCTCGCGGCGGCCCTGAGGTCCGGCAGCAACGCCAGCAGGCCGTCGAAATCGAGTAGCACCCTCGGCACGGACAGCGAAACGGCCGCGAGGACCACTCCCCCGGGCCCCCGGACGGGCGCGGCGACGCAGTGGATGAAGTCCTCATGCTCGGCGTTGTCCACCGCGTAACCCTGCGCGGCGACCCGCCGCAACTCTGCCAGATAGTCGTCCGGGCCGCTGAGGGTGTTTTCGGTGAGACGCGGGTATTCCAGCGAGGCGGCCACTTCCGCGCGGCGCGGGGGATCGAGCGCGGCCACCAGCACCTTGCCGACGGCGGTGCAGTGCAGCGGCGCGCGCAGGCCGATCCTCGAGTACATCCGCACGCTGTGGCGTCCCTCGTACTTGTCGACGTAGACGACCTCGCCGTCCTCATAGGTCGCGAGATGCACGGTGTGCCCGGTGCGCGCGTTGAGGTCCGCCAACGCGGCCGCGGCGCTGCGGCGCACGTCACGGTCCTCCAGCGCGCGATGGGAGAGGTCGAACACGGCGCTGCCCAGCCGGTAGTGCCGGATTCCCTGACGGTGGACGAAATGCTGGGACTCGAGCGTGCGCAGCAGACGCAGCACGGTGGTCTTGTGCACGCCGAGTTCGGCGGCCAGTTCGTCGAGCGTGCTCGCGCGACGGGCGAGCACGCCGAGCAGGCGCAGCCCGCGGTCAAGACTCTGGCTCACACTCACACTTTCCATTGACCGTCACGACGCACGATGCTACATCTACAGCGGTCGCTATGTGCAACGTGCGTTGCACAAGATGCAACGGAGCCCTTATGACCTCCTCCGAGTGCCGGATGGACGCCGCATCGGTGTCCGCGATCGATGACGAACGGCTCGACTGGCGTTTCCGGTCGGTCCCCTCGTCCCTGTGGGGCCTGACCATCGGCGAAGCAGCCCGGCTGCGCCCTGACCTGTTCAACTCCGGTTTCCTCGCGCCCATGGTGGTGCTGGATTCCCGGGCGCTGGACCACAATCTCCGCACCATGTCCGATTGGTGCGCCGGCCACGGCCTGCGCCTCGCACCGCATGGCAAGACGACGATGGCGCCTCAGCTCTTCGCCCGGCAGGTCGAGGCCGGCGCCTGGGGGCTGACCTGCGCCACAGCCGGCCACCTGCGGATCTACCGGGCCTTCGGCGTCTCGCGGATCGTCTTCGCGAACCAGCTCGTGGACCCGGCCGCGCTGCGCTGGCTCGCCACGGAGCTGGAACGGGACGCCGGCTTCGAGTTCACGTGCTGGGTCGATTCCGTCCGCGCCGTCGAGCTGATGACCGAAGCACTGCGCGACGCGACCCGTCCCGTGGATGTCCTGGTCGAACTGGGTGCGGACGGGGGGCGGACCGGTGTCCGCGACGAGGCCGGCGCGCTCGCGATCGCTGATGCGGTAAGGAAAAGCCCGGCGTTGCGGCTTGCCGGAACCGGTGGTTACGAGGGCGCGCTCGCCCACGACGCCACAGCGCGGTCACGCGACACCGTGGCCGCGTATCTGCGACGACTGCACGCGCTCACGATCGCCCTGGCGGATTCGTTCGAGACCGAGCAGGTGATCGTGACCGCGGGCGGGAGCGCCTACTTCGACCAGATCGCCGAAGAGCTCACGACCGGCTGGCCCGCGGAACTGCCGGTCGTCCCGGTCCTGCGCAGTGGTGCATACCTCACCCACGACGACGGCTTCTACCGACGGATATCGCCCCTGGGCGCGCATCCCCGCATCACCGGCACCCCACTGTTGAGGTCCGCGCTCCGCGCCTGGGCGGAGGTGACCTCGAAGCCGAGCTCGGAGCTCGCGCTTCTGACCCTCGGCAAGCGCGATATCTCCTTCGACGAGGGGCTGCCCGAGCCCCGGTCGTACCAGCGCTCGGGCGTCACGGCCGAACTCTCCGGGCACACCGTGACCAAGGTCAACGACCAGCACACCTTCCTGGCACTGCCACCGGACTCGCCCTTGGAGGTCGGCGACCGCGTCTGCTTCGGACTTTCCCATCCGTGCACGGTGTTCGACAAGTGGCCGCTGATTCCCTTGGTGGACGGCGAGAACGTGACCGGCTTCGTCCGCACCTACTTCTAGGGGGTCCATTGTGGACACCGTTTTCCGGGGCGCGCGGATAGCCGACGGCACGGGCTCGCCGCCCTACCGCGCGGATGTCGCCCTCCGTGACGGCCGGATCGCCGCCATCGGGCGGAATCTCGACGCCCGCCGGGTCGTCGACGCCGGAGGACTGGTGCTGGCGCCCGGCTTCGTCGACATGCATTCACACTCCGACCTCCAGATCCTCGCCACGCCGGACCATCCGGCCAAGGTTTCGCAGGGCGTCACCACCGAAGTACTCGGGCAGGACGGCCTGTCCTACGCCCCGGTCGACGACGCCACCCTCGCCACGCTGCGGGAACAGCTGGCCGGCTGGAACGACGACCCGCCCGGCTTCGACTGGGACTGGCGATCCGTCGGTGAGTACCTCGACCGGCTCGACCGCGGCATCGCGGTCAACGCGGCCTACCTCGTACCGCAGGGCACCGTGCGGATGCTGGCCGTGGGGCACGCCGCGCGCCCGGCTACGGAGTCCGAAGTGGACACCATGCGCGCGCTGGTGGACACCGGGATGTCGGAAGGTGCCTTCGGCATGTCCTCCGGACTGACCTACACCCCGGGAATGTACGCGAGCACCGGCGAACTGGTGGCGCTCTGCGAAGTCGTCGCCCGCAACGGTGGCTACTACAGTCCGCACCACCGCGGCTACGGCGCGGGCGCGCTGGCTGCCTACGCGGAAATGATCGAGGTGGCACGGCGGGCCGGTTGCCCGTTGCATCTCGCCCACGCGACCATGAACTTCTCCGTCAACCGCGGGAAGGCGCCCGAGTTGCTGCGCATGCTCGACGCCGCACTGGACGAGGGCGTGGACATCTCCCTGGACACCTACCCCTACCTGCCCGGCGCCACCTACCTGTCCGCGCTGCTGCCGAGTTGGGCGACCGAAGGTGGCGTCGCCGCGACCCTCGACCGGCTGTCCGATCTGGACACCAGGGAACGCATCCGCCGTGAGATCGAGGAAACCGGGTCGGACGGGGCACATGGTGTGCCGATCGACTGGGGAAGCATCGAAATCAACGGCGTGCGACGGCCCGAAAACGCGCGTCTCGTCGGCCGCAGTGTGGCGGAATCCGCCCGAGCGGCCGGGATTCCGCCCGCCGAGTTGTACTTCGACGTCCTGGTCGCCGAACGGCTCGGCACCTCGTGCCTGATGCACGTCGGTCATGAGGAGAACGTGCGGACCATCATGCGGCACCGGGTGCACACCGGCGGCAGTGACGGTCTGCTCGTCGGTGACCGCCCGCATCCCCGCGCCTGGGGGACTTTCCCCCGCTATCTCGGTCACTACGTGCGCGAACTCGGTGTGCTCGACCTCGCCGACTGCGTGGCCCACCTGACCGGACGCGCGGCGAAACGGCTCGGGCTGACCGATCGCGGGCTGATCAAGGAGGGCTACGCCGCGGACCTCGTGCTGTTCGACCCGGACACCGTGCGGGACACCGCGACCTTCGACGATCCACGGCAACCGGCCGAGGGCATCCCGTACGTCTTCGTCAACGGCGTCGCGGCCGTCGACGACGGCCGGCCCACGGGAGCGCTCGCCGGGCACGCGCTCAGAAGTCCTCCCCGAGCCGCCTGATCGGCTCAAAGTCCCGCCGGCGGCGAGGTTTTCCGTCGCCGGAAGGTTCCCTGGAAACCCGCCCAGACCCCGCGGAGGTCCCCTTGATCCACTGGCTTCAGCACACCACCGGCGGCCTGCTCACGCTCGCCGCGGTGTCGATCGCGGTCCTGCTGTTGTTGATCATCCGGTTCCGGGTCGAACCGTTCATCGCGCTGATCGTGGTCGGCCTGCTCACCGCGCTGGCCGACGGGCTGCCGGTCGGCACCATCGTCGGCACCGCGCAGAAGACCTCGGATTCCCTGCTGGAAAAGGGATTCGGCAGCATCCTCGGGCACATCACCGCGATCATCGGGCTGGGCACGTTGCTCGGCGCGATCCTGGAGAAATCCGGCGGCGCGCGGGTGCTCACTTCGGCCCTCCTGCGTGCCTTCGGTGAGAAGCGCGCGCCGCTGGCGATGGGCCTGTCCGGGTTGATCTTCGGTATCCCGGTGTTCTTCGACATCGGGATCTTCGTGCTGGCACCGCTGGTCTACGTGGCGGCACGGCAGGGTGGACGGTCGATCCTGCTCTACTGCCTGCCGTTGATCGCGGGCCTGTCGATGACGCACGCCTTCATCCCGCCCCACCCCGGGCCGGTCGCGGCGGCGGGACTGCTGCACGTCGACCTCGGCTGGGTCATCCTGATGGGCGCGGTGTGCGGGATTCCCGCGTGGTTCATCAGCGGTGTGCTCTTTCCTTCGTGGATCGGAAAGCGCATCAACATCCCGGTGCCCGAGGAGATGATCGCCGCCGACGACACCGAGGCGCCCGAGGAGAGCCTGCCGTCGCTGGCGCTGGTTTCGGCGATCATCGCGATCCCGCTCGTCCTGATCCTGGCCGGCACGTTCGGCAGCATCTGGCTGCCGCAGCGATCGGCCGCGGCGGGCGTCGCGGCCTTCATCGGCACCCCCGCGGTGGCGCTGACCATCGCCGTCCTGCTGGCTTCCTGGCTGCTCGGCACCCGGCGCGGCACCACCGGCCGGGAACTCGCCGAACTGTCCGCGGCCGCCCTGCGACCGGTCGCGATGATTCTGCTGGTGGTCGGTGCGGGCGCCTTCTTCGGCGCGGTGCTGTCGGCGACCGGTATCGGCAAGGCGGTCGCCGACTCGCTGCACAACGCGGGACTGCCGGTGATCTTCGCGACCTACGTGATCAGCTGCGGGCTGCGGATCGCCCAGGGGTCGGCGACCGTCGCGATCGTGACCACCGGGGGGATCATCGCGCCGTCCGTGGCCGGGCTCGGGTACTCCCAGGTGCAACTGGCGCTGCTGGTGGTCGCGATCGCGGCCGGTTCGATCATCGCCTCCCATGTCAACGACGGCGGTTTCTGGATCGTGTCCCGCTACTTCGGGATCTCCGTCGCCGACACCCTCAAGACCTGGACCGTGCTGGAAACCCTGCTGTCCGTGACCGGCTTCGCCATGGCGGCGGTGCTCATGGCGATCTTCTAGCCCGCCCGTCTCCCACCACCACCCTCAACGGAGCTTCGCGCTGTCACACCCAGCGTCTCCCACCACCACCCTCAACGGACACGCTCCGCGTGGCAGCTAGTTCACTGCTGCGGGTAGGGCGGGGGCGGGTATTGGCCCTGCTGCTGCTGTTGTTGCTGCTGATACTGGCCCGGCGCCTGCTGCTGTTGTTGCTGCTGGGCCTCGGCGCCCTCCGGCACCACGTACACGGCGGTTCCGTAGGCGGCGATCTCACTGGCGGTGTTGGCGATCTCGTTGCAGTCGAAGCGCAGGGCGAGCACCGCGTTCGCCCCGTGCTGCATCGCCTCCTGCGCGAGCCTGCCCAGCGCCTCGTACCGCGAGTCGGACAGCAGCTTCGACAGTCCCTTCAGTTCACCGCCCGCCAGGGCCTTGAATCCGGCACCCATGTTGGAAAACATGTTCCGGCTCCGCACGGTGAGTCCGAAGACCTCACCGAAGACCCGGACGACCTTGTACCCCGGCAGGTCGTTCATCGTGGACAAGAGGATGGGGAACTGCTGAGGCTGGTATGGCTGGCTCATGGCCGGATGGTATCGGCACGCCGGGCCGGTCAGGACACCGCGCGGTACCAGACTTCGGGTCTGCCCACCTGGCCGTATCGCGGCTCGCGGTCGGCCAGCCCGTGGTCGGCCAGGTACTCCAGGTACCGCCTGGCCGTGACCCGGGAGACGCCGGTCGCGTCCGCCACCGCACCGGCCGGGAGCCCGTCGCGTTCCGCGCGCAGCGCGAGCACGATCGCGTCCAGGGTCGGGCCGCTGATGCCCTTCGGCAGCGAGCCCCGCGCCGCCGGGCGGAGCGCGGCGAGCGTGCGGTCGACGTCGGCCTGGTCCGCGGCTTGCCCGGAACTGCGGCGGAAGCGGGCATAGCTTTCCAGTTTTTCCCGGAGGGAGGCGAAGGTGAACGGCTTCAGCAGATAGTGCACGACCCCGGCCGACACCGCCGCTTTCACCACCGTCAGGTCGCGCACCGACGTCACCGCGATCACGTCGGCCGGGTTGCCCGCGGTCCGCAGGGCGCGGCAGACCGCGAGGCCGTGCGTGTCCGGAAGATAGAAGTCGAGCAGCACGACATCGACGGATTCGCGTTCGCAGAAGCGGACCGCGTCCGTGCCGGAGTGCACCACCCCGGCGACCGTGAACCCGGCGACCCGGCTCACGTACTGCCGGTGCGCCTCGGCCACCACCGGATCGTCCTCCACGACCAGCACCCTGATCACCGCCTCGCCCCTTCCAATGGCAACCGGACGGTGAACACGGCACCGCCGTCGTTGACCACCGTGATGGTGCCCGAGTAGCGGCGAACCGCCTGACCGACCAGCGCGAGCCCCAGTCCGCGTCCCGCCGGGGCCTTGGTCGACCAGCCGCGGCGGAACACCTCCTCGCTCGCCTCGACGCCGGGTCCGTTGTCGGCCACCCGGATCACCAGTTCCGCACCGTCCACTTTGGCCGTCACGGTGATCCGCGCGGCCGCCGTGCCGGCCATGGCCTCTGTGGCCACTGTGGCTTCAATGGCGTTGTCGATGAGGTTGCCCACGATGGTGACCAGATCGCGGGGCGCGATACCGGCCTCGCCCAGCTCGGTGTCGTCGGTGATCACCAGCTCGGCTCCGCGTTCGGCGGCTTCGGCCGTCTTGCCGAGCAGCAGCGCGGCGAGCACCGGCTCGGAGACCGCGCCGAGGACCCGGTCGGTGAGCCGTTGGGCGATCGCGAGTTCGGCGGTCGCGAACTCGACGGCCTCGTCCGTGCGGCCGATTTCGACCAGCGATACCACGGTGTGCAGCCGCTTCGCGGCCTCGTGCGCCTGGGACCGCAGGGATTCGGCGAGTCCGCGGGTGCTGGTCAGCTCGCCGGTCAGGCGCTCGAGGTCGGTGTGGTCCCGGAGCGTGACGACGGTGCCGGGTGAGCCGTCGCCCGAGCGCACTGGCGCGGTGCTGACGAGAAGCACGCGCGCCTCGGTGAGGTGGATCTCGTCAGTGTGCGGTTCCTGGGCTTGGAAAGCGCTTTCCAGCGACTCCGGAAGACCCAGCTCGGTGACCGGCTCTCCCGCCGGATCGTCCGCCAGGCTCAGCAGGTCACGGGCGCCGTCGTTGCACAGCACGATCCGGTGATCGGCTCCGACCAGCACGAGCCCTTCCCTGACCGCGTGCAACGCCGCTTCGTAGTAGGCGAACACGGTGCCGAGCTCGGCGGGCGCGAGTCCCCGGGTCTGCCGCCGGAGCCGTCCGCTGACCAGGAAACTGCCAGTGACACCGACCGCCAGTGCCACGGCGGCGACCGCGGCGGCCACCACGGCCTGGTCGGTCACGTCCGCCCCGATCACCTCCGTCTTGATTCCGGCCGCGACGAGCGCGATCACCTTTCCGGCGGGATCGAACACCGGAACCACCGCGCGCTTGGACGGCCCCAGCGTGCCGGTGTAGGTCTCCACGTAGGTCTTGCCCCGCTGGGCCTGCGTGATGGTGCCGATGTACTGCCGGCCGATCAGCGCCGGGTTCGGATGGGTGAACCGGACCCCGTCCGGGCTCATGATGGTGATGAAATCCACGCCGGTATCGGCGCGCACCCGCTCGGCGAAGGGCTGCAACCGGACGCTCGGGTCCGGTGTGGACAGTGCCTCCGCCAGCACCGGGGCGTCGGCCACGGTGTGTGCCACCGCGACCACCTCGTCGCCGGCCCGGCGCTCCGCGGCGTGCGCGGCGGCGAAGTAGGCCAGCATGGCACCGGCCACGACCAGTGCCGCGACGCCGGTCACCTGCAACACGAGCAACTGACGGGCCAGGCTGCGGCGCCGGTTTCTCATCCGCCGAATGTAACGGTGAACTCAATGAACACAACCGTGACGAGGTCACGGGTCGCCACCGATAGTGACCCTCGAACCCGGCCGACCGGCCGCGCATCGGATGAGACTCTGGAGGCAACGGTGCCGACACAGCCTGCCCACGGCACGGCGGCGAAACACCGCGACCGGACGCACTACCTCTACCTGGCCGTCGTCGTGGCGGTCGTGGCGGGCGTCGCCGTCGGTTTCATCGCACCGGGATTCGCCAAGGGCCTCACGCCCTTGGGCACCGGTTTCGTCAACCTGATCAAGATGATGATCTCACCGATCATCTTCTGCACCATCGTGCTCGGGATCGGCTCGGTGACCAAGGCCGCCCAGGTCGGCAAGGTCGGCCTGCTCGCGATCGGCTATTTCCTCGCGATGTCGACGGTCGCCCTGGGCATCGGGCTCATCGTGGGCAACCTGCTGCACCCCGGTGCCGGCCTGCACCTCGATCCCTCGTCCGCGGCCAAGGCCCACCAGCAGGCGGTCGGAAGCCAGGGCAGCACGGACTTCGTGCTCGGCATCATCCCCGCCTCCCTGTTCTCGGCACTGACCTCCGGCTCGGTGCTGCAGACCCTGCTCGTCGCGCTGCTGGCCGGGTTCGCGCTGCAGAAACTCGGGCGGGCAGGGCAGCCGATCCTGCGCGGCATCGAGCATCTCCAGAAACTCGTGTTCCGGATCCTGTCGATGATCATGTGGGCGGCCCCGGTCGGCGCGTTCGGGGCGATCGCGGCCGTCGTCGGGAACACCGGCTGGGCCGCGCTCCGCAGCCTGCTGCTGGTGATGGCCGGCTTCTACCTGACGTGCGTGGTATTCGTGTTCGTCGTGCTGGGCGCTGTGCTGTGGCTCGGGGCACGCCTGAACGTGTTCGGGCTGCTGCGTTATCTCTCCCGCGAATTCCTGCTCATTCTGTCCACTTCGTCCTCCGAGTCGGCGCTCCCCCGGCTGATCGCGAAGATGGAGCATCTGGGGGTGAGCAGGAGCGTCGTGGGCGTCACTGTGCCCACCGGCTACTCGTTCAACCTCGACGGGACGGCCATCTACCTCACGATGGCCACCTTGTTCATCGCCTCGGCTCAGGGCTCGCCGCTGTCGGTCGCCGAGCAGATCTCGTTGCTGCTGTTCATGATCCTGGCGTCGAAGGGCGCCGCGGGCGTCAGCGGAGCCGGGATCGCGACCCTCGCGGGCGGGCTTCAGGCGCACCGCCCCGACCTGGTCGGCGGAGTCGGGCTCATCCTCGGCATCGACCGGTTCATGTCCGAGGCCCGTGCCCTGACCAACTTCGCCGGGAACGCGGTCGCGACGGTGCTGATCGGCGCGTGGACCCGGGAGTTCGACCGGGCCAGGGCACGAACGGTGCTCTCCGGTGAGAACCGGTTCGACGAAACGTCCCTGTCCGGCCAAGAGGAACCGCGCGAAGACGCCGAGGAGACGCCAGGCGTGCCGGTTCCGGCGAACTGAGCGGCGCGGTCAGGCTCGGGTGCCGGGCCGGGTGAGGAAGTGCCGGAGGCCCGAGTGGCCCCGCCGCATCATCAGCGCGTGGTTCGCGCGGAACATCGGGCGTGCCATCGGGGCCAGGTGACGCAGCAACGGTTCCGCGCCATCACGTGCTGGATGATGTCCAGCCTCGTCCCGGCGGCCTGGCCGATCACCAGCGCCGCCAGCGATCCCTCCAGGTCCCCGGTGAGCTCGACCCGCAACCGGCCGGCAGGCGCGTCCTGTTCGGCCCGCCGCATCCGCAGCACCAGCCGGTACGGCAGGGTGGCCCGGCAGACCAGTTCGGCCGTGTCGTCGTCCACCCGGCTGACCGAACGGACATCGGGCCACCACCGCGGATAGCCGGCCAGGTCGACCACCGCGTCGAACACCGATGGCGGGGGCGCGGCGATGAACCAGGTGTCCCGGAACCGATAGGTGTTGATGCCCACACGCGCAGTATGCCGCCGACGCCGGGTCCACAGCCTGCTAGCGGCGAGGACGTCCCGGATCCGGAAGCGGCAGAGCCCCGCTTTGGCCTTCCTCGCACGTGGCGCGCCCGGGGCCGGGGAGCTAGAGCACGGTCTTCAGGAACTGCCCGGTGTAGCTTTCTTCGACCGTCACGAGATGCTCCGGTGTCCCCTCGGCGACGACCGTCCCGCCGCCGGACCCGCCCTCGGGGCCCATGTCGACGATCCAGTCGGAGGTCTTGATGACATCCAGGTTGTGCTCGATGACGATCACCGTGTTGCCCTTGTCCACCAGCCCGTTGATCACCCCGAGCAGCTTGCGGATGTCCTCGAAGTGCAGGCCCGTGGTCGGCTCGTCGAGCACGTAGACGGTCTTTCCGGTGGAGCGCTTCTGCAGTTCGCTCGCGAGCTTGACGCGCTGCGCCTCACCGCCGGACAGCGTCGGCGCCGGCTGCCCGAGCCGCACGTAGCCCAGCCCCACGTCCACGAGGGTCTGCAGGTGACGGTGGATCGCCTTGATCGGTTCGAAGAACGCCGCGGCCTCCTCGATCGGCATGTCGAGGACCTCGGAGACGGTCTTGCCCTTGTAGTGCACCTCCAGCGTCTCCCGGTTGTACCGCGCGCCCTTGCAGACTTCGCAGGGGACATAGACGTCCGGGAGGAAGTTCATCTCGATCTTGATCGTGCCGTCGCCGGCACAGGCCTCGCAGCGGCCGCCCTTGACGTTGAACGAGAACCGGCCGGGCTGGTAGCCCCGCACCTTCGCCTCGGTGGTCGCCGCGAACAGCTTGCGCACGTGGTCCCACACGCCGGTGTAGGTGGCCGGGTTGGACCGCGGGGTGCGCCCGATCGGCGACTGGTCGACCCGGACCAGCTTGTCCACCAGGTCGAGCCCGCGCACCCGGGTGTGCCTGCCGGGCACCTGCCGCGCGCCGTTCAGCTTGTTCGCGAGCACCGTCGCGAGGATGTCGTTGACCAGCGTCGACTTGCCCGAGCCGGAAACCCCGGTCACCGAGACGAGGCAGCCGAGCGGGAAGGAGACGTCCATTCCGCGCAGGTTGTGTTCCCGGGCGCCGACCACGGTGAGCCGTCGCTTGCGGTCGACCGGGCGGCGGATCGACGGCACCGGGATACTGACCCGGCCCGACAGGTACTCACCGGTGAGCGAACCCTTGGCGCGCAACAGTTTCCTGAATGGTCCACTGTGGACGATGTGGCCGCCGTGCTCGCCCGCGCCCGGGCCGATGTCGACCACCCAGTCACTCGACCGGATGGTGTCCTCGTCGTGCTCGACCACGATCAGCGTGTTGCCCAGGTCGCGCAGCCGGGTCAGCGTCTCGATCAGGCGGTGGTTGTCGCGCTGGTGCAGGCCGATGGAGGGCTCGTCGAGGACGTAGAGGACGCCCACCAGGCCGGAGCCGATCTGGGTGGCGAGGCGGATGCGCTGTGCCTCACCGCCGGAGAGCGTGGCCGAAGCGCGGTCGAGCGAGAGGTAGTTGAGCCCGACGTCGAGCAGGAAGCGCAGCCGGGCCTGGATTTCCTTGAGCACCGCACCGGCGATCATCTTCTCGCGCGGGCCGAGCTTGAGGCCGTTGAGGAAGTCCGAGGACTCCTCGATGGACAGCGAGCACACCTCGGCTATCGACCGCTCACCGTACTCGCTGTGTTCGAGGGTGACCGCGAGGATCTCCGGCTTGAGCCTGCTGCCCTGGCACGCGGGGCACGGAACCTCGCGCATGTAGCCCTCGTAGCGCTCCCGCATGTACTCGGACTCGGTCTGTTCCTGGCGGCGCTCCAGGAACGGGATCACGCCCTCGAAGTTGGCGTAGTAGGAACGCTGGCGGCCATACCGGTTGCGGTAGCGCACGTGGACCTGTTCGTCGACGCCGTGCAGGATCGCCTTCTGCGCCTTGGCGGGCAGGCTCCGCCACGGAACGTCCATGCGGAAGCCGATGGTCTCCGACAGCGACTCGAGCAGGCGGAGGAAGTAGTCGGCGCTCTGACCGCCCGCCCAGGGCGCGATGGCACCCTCGGCGAGGGAAAGCTCGTCGTCCGGCACCACCAGCTCCGGGTCGACCTCCTTGCGGACGCCGATACCGGTGCATTCCGGGCAGGCCCCGTACGGCGAGTTGAAGGAGAACGACCGCGGTTCCAGGTCCTCGATGGTCAGCGGGTGCCCGTTGGGACAGGCCAGGTTCTCCGAGAAACCACGGGTGCGGTGCGGGTCGTGCTCGGGCAGGTCGACGAATTCCAGCTCGACCAGGCCGTCGGCGAGCCGCAGCGCGGTCTCCACCGAGTCGGTCAGCCGCTGCTTGGAGGCGGGCTTGACGGTCAGCCGGTCGACCACGACGCCGATGTCGTGCTTCTCCTGTTTCTTCAGCTTCGGCGGATCGGTGAGCTGGTGGACGTGCCCGTCGACGCGCGCCCGCGAGTAACCCTGTTGCTGAAGATTCGCGAACAGGTCCAGGTACTCGCCCTTGCGTCCGCGCACGATCGGCGCGAGGACCTGGAATCGCGTGCCCGGCTCCATTTCGAGCACCTGGTCGACGATCTGCTGCGGGGTCTGCTTGCTGATCAACTCACCGCATTGCGGGCAGTGCGCCTTGCCCGCGCGGGCGTAGAGCAGGCGGAGGTAGTCGTAGACCTCGGTGATGGTGCCCACGGTGGACCGCGGATTGCGGGAGGTGGACTTCTGGTCGATGGACACTGCGGGCGAAAGCCCCTCGATGAAGTCCACGTCCGGCTTGTCCATCTGCCCCAGGAACTGCCGCGCGTAGGCCGACAGCGACTCGACGTACCGGCGCTGCCCCTCGGCGAAGATCGTGTCGAAAGCCAGGCTGGACTTCCCGGACCCGGACAGTCCGGTGAAGACGATCAAACTGTCGCGCGGCAGGTCGAGATCGACGCCACGCAGATTGTGCTCGCGGGCGCCACGAACAACGAGGCGATCAGCCACGCCAAAGTCCCTTCACTGGTTCTCTCTGCCACCGATGTCATCACCCGACGCGGGCCCGCGGTGACCCACCGCGGGCTTGTCCCGACGTCTCCCATAACACCCGGACCGGAAACAACCGGCCGCGTTCAATGCTAGGACGGGCCACCGACAGAAACCGGACCCGGACCCTTCGGCGACGGGATGAAGTCGTCCTGGGGCGCTCGCGGAGCCGGTGGAGAGGGCGGCCGGCGGCTGAGACGGCGGTACGCGGGACGCTCCACGGCCATCGTGAGCGACCAGCCGAGGCCGATCGATGCCGCGAGCACCAGAGGTAGCCGGACCCAGCCGCCCAACCCGGCTTCGACCAGGGCTTTTGCCAAAAGATAACCGAGTTCCTGGTGCAGGAGGTACACGCCGTAGGAGATGCCGGCCAGCCAGGTGATGGCCGGTGCGAGGGGCCGCAGGAAGGTCCAGTCGGGTCCCTTCGCCGCCGCGCAGATTGTGACCAGCATCACAGCGAACCCGATCACCGACGGCAGGCGCGCGGGATCGCCGGGTACCTCGACATGGTCGGGATAGAGGTGCTGATCCTGGGCGAAGACGGTGGCCGCGAGGACCAGGACGAGACGCCGGCCGCTCATCCGGTCGCGGGACCACAGCCAGATGGCGATACCGGCGCCGAAAGCGTGCATGCGGTGCAGACCCAGGCCGTTGATCACGGCGTACGCCCACGGCGACGGATTGTGCGCGCCGATGATCCAGAACCGGAGCACCAGCGGGCCGGCGATCATCGCCCACGCCATCGCCTCACCCCGGCGGCCGCCGCGCAACCGCGGGCCACCCGCGAAGACGAGCGCGGCGCAGGAGAAGACCATGAGCTGCACCGGAAGTGTCCAGTACGAACCGTCGAGCCAGATGAAGCCGTTGTGCCAGCCCTGGATCATGAACACGTTGACCAGCAGGTCCCAGCCCACGGGGACGTACCAGGTCGAGACCCAGGCCTGGCCGTCGGCGGTGGGCCCGAACAGCAGATTCCACCAGCCTCCGCCGAAGTCCTGGCCGTTGAACGCGGCGCTCGCCAGCCGCATCACCAGGTACGTGACCACCACGGCGACCAGATACGCCGGCAGGAGTCGGGCGATCTTGCCCCTCAACCACCGCCTGAGGTCGCCACGCCGGATCGTCTGGCAGATGAAGAAACCGGAGACCACCATCAAGGCCGCGGCGCCGTACTGCGCTGTCACCTCGACCGGATAACCGCCGAGTTCCCCGTGCGAGAGCGGGCCCTGATGGGTGATGTGGCCGAGCACCACGGAAAGCACGGCGATCACCCGTACGGCGTCCCAACTGATGCGCCGGGACCTGCACGCGGGAACGGCGAAGCTGGGCACTGTCTTCCTGCAAGATCGAACCGGCGATTGCCGACCGAGGCTACGACACGGCACCTGGACCGGGGTGAACGGGTGGAACGGCTCGGAACGGACCGGCTACCGTGTGGCAGGTGAACGTCGTAGACCACTACACCGGACACGTCGAGCCAGGCGGCGACGCGGCGCGGCGCACCCTCGAGGCACTGACCATCACCAAGCTGTCGGTCGGGCCGATGGACAACAACGCCTATCTACTGGTGTGCCGGGCCCGCAACGAGGCGCTGCTCATCGACGCGGCGGCCGAACCGGAGCGGATCTCCGACCTCATCGGTCACGGCCCCGACCGCCCCGCGCTGCGCACCGTGGTCACCACCCACCAGCACGGCGACCATTGGCAGGCCCTTGGCGCCGTCGCCGGCGCGAACGGCGCCAACACCGCCGCCCATCCCCTGGACGCGGGGCCCCTGCCGGTGCCGCCGGACTTCCTCGTGGAGCAGGGCGACACGCTGGCCGTCGGCGACTGCACCCTCGAAGTGATCCACCTCCGAGGCCACACACCGGGTTCGATCGCCCTGCTCTACCGCGACCCTTCGGGGCCGCCGCACCTGTTCACCGGCGACTCGCTGTTTCCCGGCGGTCCTGGGCGGACAACAAATCCCGAGGACTTCACCAGCCTGATGGACGACCTGGAGACGAGGGTGTTCGGCGAACTGCCGGACGACACGTGGTTCTACCCCGGGCACGGGGACGATTCCACCCTCGGCGCAGAGCGGTCCAAGCTCGGTGAATGGAGGGCCCGCGGCTGGTGAGCACGCGTGTCGCGGACAACCACCGTGTGACCATCAACGAGCACGTCGCCACGGTCTCGCCGACAGGCCGCATCGTCCTGGCGGATGACACTGACTACGACACGCCGTCAGACGCGGCGAGAGCGGTCGCCAACATCCAGGTCAACGGCTGGATCGCTGGGAAAACCGACACGAACCGTTCCCTTGCCTCCCTGCGGAACGAACTCCGGGACATCACGACAGACGTCACCGAATCGAAGGCGACGTCAGGTTTCTCAAGGGAAGCCGGAGAGCGGGTTCGCGCCGGCGACACGGTTTCGATCACAGTTCGCGAACTGTTGCGCCGCTGGAATGCGCGCACTCGCGGAAATCGGATAACCGCGAACACGGTCGCCATGCTCCGCAATTTCTGCGGGTGATTCGACTGAACATACCGGGTTGCTGGACGGCCTGGAGGCCAGGTGTTCGGCGGACTGCCCGACGACACTTGGGGTGTCCGGGCCACGGCGACGACACCACGCTGGGTGCCGAACGGCCGAAAGCTCGCGGGTTCTTTCGCCTAGATCCCCCGGAGCGCGTCGTCCAACTCGGCGAGCAACCGCGCCTTCGGCCGCGCGCCGATGAACGCGCGCACCGGCTTGCCGTCCCGGAACAGCATCAGCGTCGGCAATGACATGACCTGGTAGTCCCGCATGGACACCGGGTTCTCGTCGGTGTTGATCTTGCGGACGGCCAGCGTGCCCGCGCGCTCGGCCGCGATCTCGTCGAGCACCGGGGCGATCATGTGACAGGGCGGGCACCACTGTGCCCAGAAGTCCACCAGCACGGGTTTGTCTTGGCGCAGGACTTCCTGCTCGAAGCTCTCGTCGGTGACAGTCCGCATCAGGGCTCCTCCGTCGTCAGTTCGCAGCGGGGTTTGCGGACCAGCGCCGCGGTCAGTTTGGCCGCGAGATTCGCGCGGACGTCGCCCAGCTTGGCCAGACAGGCATCCACTTCGGCGAGTTTGCGCTGGTAGACCTCGATCGAATCGGCGCAGGAGTCCCCGGACTCGTGGCCGGAGCGCAGGCATTCGACGAACGGCCTCGTGTCATCAAGACTGAACCCGACCGCCTGGAGCGTCAGGATCTCGTTGACCAGCCGGAAATCCTCTTCACCGTAGTCGCGGTAACCGTTGGCCGCGCGCGGCGCCTTGAGCAGTCCCTGGGACTCGTAGAACCGCAGCGCCCGGGTGGTGGTCCCGGTACGCCGGGCGAGCTCACCGATTCGCATGATGCCGACGATAAACGTTGACCTTCGCGTCAAGGCAAACCTGCCTGGCCACCGAGCCGCCCGAAGGTCCAGTCGTAGCTGGGCCAAATCGAGCGACGGCCCCGACTCCGCCGGCGACCGCGCCGTCCTGCCGCGCACGTGATCACGCGGTCGCCGTCCGGAGTGGAAGCTTACGATTCGTGCATGATCGCCGAAATCAGCGCCACCGACGGCTAGCCTTGCCCCGTCGTTGAGGTGGACGGAAGGACGCGGACGTGAACCAGCAGTACCAGTACGGGGCGAGCACCACGATCAGCCCCGGTGCACTGATCGTGGTGCTCCTGGTATCACTCGCCGTTTCCGTGTTCCTGATCGCCACGATGTGGCGCGTCTTCACCAAGGCGGGTCAGCCCGGCTGGGCGGCGATCGTGCCGTTCTACAACACGGTCGTGCTGCTCCGCGTCGTGGGCAGGCCGTGGTGGTGGCTGTTGCTGATGTTCATCCCGTTCGTCAACATCGTGCTGCTGTTCATCGTCTACGTCGACCTGGCGAAGTCGTTCGGCAAGGGGACCGGGTTCGGGGTGCTCACGGTCTTCTTCCCCTACATCTGCCTCCCGATCCTCGCCTTCGGCGACGCGCGTTACGTCGGTCCCGCCGGAAGTGGCGGCCAGCCCCAGTACCCTGGCCAGCCGCCGTACCCCGGCCAGCAGCAGTACCCGCCCCAGCAGTACCCGGGTGGTCCGTACCAGCAGCAATACCCGGGTCAGCAGTACGGCGGTCAGCAGCAATATCCGCCGCAGGGCCAGCAATACCCGGGACAGCGGCCTGGCGGGTACCCCTACGGCACTCCGCAGCAGTACCCAGGGCAGCAGTACCCCGGACAGCAGTACCCGCCGCAGCAATAGCCTTCAGGGCTGGGCGCCGCCCGGGTCTGTGAGTCCAATGAGGACAATGACCGCGGGGAATCACTGCCGAACGCGGGCTGACAAAAGCGAGGAAGACGGCGGAATGCTCCTCAGTCCTCCTCTAGCGTGCCCGTTGTCACGCCGGCCGCGACGGGAGTTTCAGCGGGACGCGCGGTCTGATCGGTCCACGCCAGGCACAAGGCCCCACCGACGAGTCCGAGCACGGTGCCGATCAGGAACCCACCGAGGTTGGCCGTGATCAGTGCGACCAACGACAGCAGTATCGCGGCGGCACCCGCGAAAACCCGCATGCTCGACCGGACGCACACCACGACGGCGCAGACGAGGAGAAGGCTGCCCAGCACCAGCGCGGAGAGCCCGCCCAGGGTGCTGATCGACACCACCACGTCACGGAACCGGAAGGTCATGTACGGGGGCAGAAGGATCACCAGCCCGGCCAGGGCCAGCAGCACCGCGGACGCGACGGGACGACCATGCCGCCAGCGCCGGAACGCCCGCCATCCGGAGGCCATCGCCGACCCGCAGCGCACGAGTCCCCGGCGGGAGCCGGAAACCACCGTGCGCGCCATGCCGTTTCGCAAGGCGATCATTGGTCGTCGAAACAGTCGTGCCGGCCGGGGAGCACCACCGTGGTCGAGCGCTCCAGATGGAGCGTTTCCGCGGTGGAGGCCCACGCGACCTGGCGGAGGTTCTTCACGATGACTTCATCCGCCTGGGTACCGGAGGCTCCCCGCGCTCCCCTGACCCCCCGCGGGCCCTCCGTCACCGTGCTGGCGTCGATGTTGGTTTCGATGTCCTTGTAGGTGATGTCGCCACGGATGACCTGCGCGTCGGTCACCAGGTCCTCGGCGGACACGTCCGGCGAAGTGATGCGCAGGGTGACCGGGCCGATGAACGGCGCGGGCATCACGACGGACTGGCAGAACTCGTCGAGGTGGGCGTGCCGGAAGGCGTTCACCACCACGGGGTGCAGCGTGCCGTCCACCTCGCGGTCGATCGTGCCGAATGCCACGAAACCGTTGCCCCGCAACAGGTCGGCGCTGATCTTCAAAGGCACGCCGGCCACCGCGAAGGACACGGCGAGCGCGTCCTGTGCCACCGCGACCATCAATCCCACCGCACCGAAAAAACCGGCGGTGAACACCGCGAGAAAGCGGCGCCATCTGATCCTGCCAACCGGCCTTTCCGGCGCGTCAGCCACGACTGGTCTCCCTTCCCTGATCGCTCTTTTCGCCGATTGTGACTGACACAACAGGGGCGCCGGCGTCCTCGACGCGAAATCACCCGGTCGCGGCCCGTCCGCACCGCGCCATGACTCGATCGAGCACACCTGTTCGGTATGGGAGACCAGCCCACCGCGGAGGGCAAGTCCCTTTTCCGGCTATACCCGGCTTCGCCGCGCCGCCGAGGGCGGCTTTGCCCGCCTCGAATGGTCGGTGTCGACCGTAACGACAGCGTGGAGAGGAAATCCCGGGCTTGTAGTTCCGGGCGGTATTCCGGCCTACCGGACCGTCACGGTGCGATCAGGACCGGCGGTAGGAGTCGCGAATTTCCCGCACATAGGGAACGGGCGCGACCGTCGCACGGATCTCGACTTGGCGGTGACGCTCGACGGCCGGCTTGGTGGAATTGGGGTTCTCGCCCCACAGGACCGTCACTTCGGTGCCGGGCTCACTGGCCGCCAAGTCGACCGTGGCCAGCGAGACGACCGCCTGCTCGGTGGCGAGGTAACCCATGTCGAGGGACATGCCCACCGGTGTTCCCGCGCGCGTCACCGTGTCGACCTGGAAGAACGCATAACGGGCCTTCGGCAGTTCGATGTACTTGGCCGGGACCCCGGGCTCGAACAGCGAGCGCATCGCCGCCGCGACGTCGTCCGGGTTCCACACCAGCGTCACCTTCTTGCGACGCGGGTGTTCCGCGATCCGCCTCAGCGCCGCGCGGCCGAGAAAGTCGTGGTCGAACCTGACCACATGGCCGTAACCGAGATCGTAGGGCGTGACGAAGTAGTCGGTGATGTCCGGGGACTCCAGGCTGCCGCCGAGCGAGCCGATCGCCTCCGCGGGCAGCCACTCGCGATATTCCATCAGCTCGGGACCGAAGATCGCGGGCAGTACGGTGGGAATCCAGCCCGATTCCAGATTCGCCGTCGAATACGCTTTCGAACCCGCGCGCACGAGGCCGAAATCCGGTCCGGCGTCCAGGATCGCGTCCAGCACTTCCGCGCCCTCGGCCCAGGGGCCGAACAGTTCGAAGCCCGGCTGCCCCGCCATGCCGTGCCGCAACGCCCGCACCCGGCGACCCGCGATGGCGAACTCGGTCATGGTGAAGAACCTGACGCCGGGCAGTGGAGCGCCGGTCACCTTTTCCAACAGGGGCAACGCCGTCGGCCCCTGGAGTTCGTACCGGTAGAGCTTCGGCGGGCCCGACGGGCGGTCGTAGGAGTTCTCGTCCACATCGACCGTCACGTCGTAGCCGCCGGCTTCCGCGTTGTAGCGCAACCAGTTCCCGACCGTGGGATGACCCACGACGTCGTACAACTCGTCGTCGAGACGAAAAACGATCGCGTCCCCGATGAACGAGCCGTCGGCGTTGACCGCGACGTACTGCTTCGCCTTGCCGGGGCCGAAATTCCCGAAAGTGTTGACGCCGAAGTCGCTCAGCAGTTTCAGCGCGTCCCCGCCACCGAAGTGCACATCGGTCATGTGGTGCGACTGGTCGAAAAGGACACACGTCCTCCGCCAAGCCTGCTGCTCCGAACGCCAGTTCGTGAATTCGGGAGCGACCGGGAAGGTGTGCGGGCGGGCCGTCGAATTCCGCAGCAGGTCCACCGCGGAGCCCACCCGCCGGATCGCGTCCTCCAGGCTTTCGGAACCGACCACAGCGCACCCCTTCCCGGCCGGACGATCCGGCGTCAATCCCTCCACAGTGGACCGGTTTTCAGCGGCGCTGGAGGATTCCCCGTACGAAGGCGGCCTGGCCGGCGTGCTCGAGATCGTCGTCGAGCACGCTGATCACCCGGACGCCCAGCGACACCGGCGGGTCCCACGACTCGTCCACGATCCGGTCGAGGTCGGTTTCCTTGAGATCCCCCAGCCACGCGACGGTCTGGGCGTGCACGGCGTCGTGGTAGTCCGTCAGCAGTTTGGCCGAGCCGACCCGCACCGCGGCCACATCCTCCACGCTGTGGCCGTACCCGGTGTCGGCGGGTTCGAGCGGTAGCGCGAACTTCTCGTACCAGCCTTGCGAAAGCCAGACCTGTTCGGTGCCCTGGAGTTCGGCGAAGTGGTCGTCCTGGACGCGGGTGAGGTGCCAGATCAGCCACGCGATCGAATTGGCTTCCGGCGCCAGGCGTTCCGCGAGCTGGCCGGCGTTCAGGCTACGGACCGTACCGTGTACCGATTCCCGGACCCGGCCGAACCCATCGATCAGTAGATCGGCGAAATTCATACCTCGATGGTAAGCCGGGTTTTCAGGATCGCACGACAAGACCGGCGGCCACCAGCTCCACCGCCACCAGTACCGCGACGGACTCCGCGGCCAGCAGGCCGATCAGCACGAGCACCTGCGTGACGCCGGCCTGGACCGGGCTGGCCCCGCCGAGCAGCACGCCGACGTAGGCACCCGGCAGCGTCACCAGACCGACGGTGCGGGTCTGGTCGAGCGCCGGAATCAGCGCCTGTCCCGCGGACGGCCGGCAGATCTCCAGTGCGGCGGCGCGCCGGGAAAAGCCGAGCGCCAGCGCGGCCTCGTACTCACCGTGACGCAGGCGCAGATCGTCGAGCGCCCGGCGTGCGGCCTGCGAGGTCGCGGTCATCGCGCCACCGATGACGATCCCCGCGATCGGCACCACGACGACCGGCTTGGCCGTAGTCACCCCGGTGCCGAACACCAGCGCGAGGACCGGGACGACACCCGCGCCGATCGCACCCGCGACTCCGCCGGCGCGACGCACCGGCACGCCGATCCGCCGAGCCGACGTGAAGGCGGCGATGCCGAACATGGCCAGCACGAACAAACCGGTCCACCAGTACGAAGCGAGGACCACCGTGATCACGACCGACACGGCGGCGAGCTGTGCCCCGGCCCGCACAGCGGCGATCACGACCTCACGGCCGCGACCCAGTTCGCCCAAACCGACGACCACCGCGCCGAGCGCCACCAGCACGGCCAGGACGAGCCCCAGCATGGGGCCGATCACGATCGCGGCGTTGGCCATGGAGGGAATCGTGCCAGCCGGGAAGCCTCAGCGCCCTGGTGTCACGTGAGGGTCTTGGAGCAGCGCACGACACCGTGCGGTGAAGTCACCGTCCGCTCGCTCTGCACGACGTCGTCGACCAGGACGCGGCACTTCAACGTGCCCGCGCCGGTGTCCTGCGCGGAGATGCTGTAGTACTGGGCGCTGCCTGCCGGCGCCTTGCGCTCCAGCGTGGCCGACCACGGCGCCGCCGCCTGCGACACCTGGGTGATGGCGGCCCCTTCGGTGACGTAGGTGATGTTGAGCGCGGTGCCACCGCTGAGCTCGTACCGCACCGTGTGCGTGACCAGTGTTTCGGGGACCGGACTGACCCCGGTGGTGGTGGGCCCACCGGCGAGTGTTCCGCGCGACCGGGCGCCCGGTGTGGGGTTGGCCAGGGCCGAGACCAGCCCGACCGCGACGATGACGGCCAGCCCAGCGATGATCACGACCGGGCCGGAACGAGGCCTCCGCACCTTCCGAGCGGGGCCTACCGAGGGACCAGCACCCATGGCAGGTTGTCTCTCTCGCCTCACCGCACTCCCGCCGAGCGCGTTGACTCGTTTTCGCGAAGGGACGGTAAATCGTTACCCAATGCGAACCCAAGGGGGACCATTTCACCCATTTGGGGGTGAATCGCCTGCCGGCGTTTGCACCTTTCGGCCAGCGACCGCGGGCCCCGGGGTCACGCGTCGAGTTCGCCCAGATCCTCGTCGCCGGTCTCGACCGACATCACCCCGGCCTGGTCCGCGAGCGCCGTCAGCAGTTCGGTGACCTGGCGTGGACCGACCAGGCGCAGCCGCAGGTCGATCAGGCCGGGGACCCGCACCAGGGTGGCGCGGTGGTCTTCGTCCGCGATCCCGTCGGGGGGACGGCGCTCGGTGACGGCGTGCTCGACCGCGTAACCCTGCCGGGTGGCAAGCTCCAGGATGGCCCGGAGAACGCCCTCACCGTCGCGGTACACGACTCGCACCACGGTGTTGGCCGGGCGCGAGCGAGTCACCAGCCGGAGCAGCGGCGGATAACCGTAGACGACCAGGAAGTGCGCCCCCGTCACCACGAGCGCGAGCAGCGGCAACCCGGCGGCGCACGCGCACCCCACGGCCACGCTCATCCAGACCACGGCCGCGGTGGTCAGGCCACGCACCACATCGCGCCGGACGAAGATCAGCCCGCCGCCGATGAAGCCCACGCCGGACACGATCTGTGCCGCCACCCGCGAAGGGTCCAGCACGACCAGGTCCTTGGTCAGGACGTCGGTGAAGCCGTACTTGCTCACCAGCAGGAACAGCGCGGCCCCGACGCCGACCAGGGTATGCGTGCGGAGACCGGCGCTCTTCTGCCGCAGTTCCCGTTCCAGCCCGATCAGGGAACAGAGCACCAAAGCCAGCAGCAGTTCCCCCACCTGCGTCCAGCCCTGCCCCGCCGGCTCTCCCCAGATCACCGGGGCTCCGCGGCGGCATCGGCGGCCTTCTGCCGGCCGGCCAGGAAGTGCGCGATGTCCGCGGTGGCGGGATAGAGCTCCCGATAGCGGCGGTAGAACTCGTCATAGACCGCCGAACGGCCGGCGTCGGGGCGCACGATCGTGGCGACCGGGTTCCACACGGACACGTCGGGCTCGCCTCCGGTCGCGACCGCGGCGAGCACCGCATCGCCGAAGGCGGCGCCGATCGTCTCGGCGGGCACCTGCTGCTCGGCGCCGGTCACGTCCGTGACGATGCGCGTCCACAAGCCGCCCTGGGTGCCCCCGCCGACCGCGACCAACCGGGTGGCCTTGCCGCCGGAGGCGTGCATGACCTCCAAGTTGTGTCTCACGCCGTAAGCAGTACCCTCCAGCGCCGCGCGGTACACGTCGCCGAGGCCATGACTGGTGGTCAGCCCGGCGATGACGCCTCGCGCGTCAGGATCGAACACCGGCGTGCGCTCGCCCGCGAAATACGGCAGCAGCAACAGTCCGCGGCTGCCCGGAGGGACTTCCGCGGCCTTGGCGGTGAGGTCCGCGAAGTCGCCGCCGGTGAGTCTGCGCAGCCAGTCGGTGATCGCACCGGAGGTGGCCATTCCGGCGGCGAGCGAGTACGTGCCCGGAAACGCGCCCTTGGTCGTCCACAGACCGGTGTGCGGCCGGGGATCGGCGAGCACCTGGATCAGGAACATCGTGGTGCCGTACATGATCATCGTGTCGCCGGGCTCGCTGACGCCGACGCTGGCGGCCTCGGCCCAGGCGTCCACCGTGCCGGCGGTGACCGGAAGTCCTTGCGGCAGCCCGGTTTCTTTCGCGGCGGCGGCGGACACCGTGCCCGCCACCTCCGTCGGCCAGAGCAGCCGCGGCAGTTCGATGCCCGGCGCCACCACGGCCGCCCAGTCTTCGGCCCAGGTACCGGCGCGCAGGTCGTACATGGGATCGCACTGGCTCGCCGAGTGATGGTCCAGCACGTACTCACCGGTCAGCCGGTGCACCAGATAGGAACTGGCCATCAGGAACAGGCTCGCGCGCTCGAACACCTCGGGTTCGTGCCGGGCGAGCCACCGCCACTTCGGCCCGACCGCCTGCGAGGACAGCGCCGTCCCCGCACGCTCCACAATGGACTCTTCACCCAGTTCCGCGGTGAGTTCCCCGATCTCCCGCGCGGCGCGGGTGTCCACGCCGTAGAGAATCGCCGGGCGGAGAGGCCGCCCCGAGGCGTCGGCGGGCAGCAGGACCGGGCCGATGCCGCTCACCGCGAGGGCGGCGAGCCCGCGTTCCCCGGCGGCGCCGGTGAGTTCGCGGACGATCGCCAGGAAGTCCTGCCACCACACCGTTTCCGCGTCGTGTTCGACCCAGCCCGGATGCGGGTAGGACGTCTCGTGCGAGCGCGAGGCGCGGGCGACGATCTCACCGCGGGACGTGACCAGGACCCCCTTCGCGCTCGACGTCCCGATGTCGACCCCGAGGAACAGCCCGTCCTCAGGCACGAGTCCACTCGTCCAGTCGCACGCCGAGAAGCTCGGCCACCGCGCGCATCTCCGGCCGCCGGTCGCCGGGCACGGCGTGAATGTGGTTCGCGCCGAAGGTGCTCAGGAAGGTCGGGCCGTCGACGTCGAGCCGGGCGAAGGCATGCGGCCACTCCGGGGTCGACTGCCGGATCAGTTCGTCGTTGGTGGCGTCGTCGTAGTTCTCGAACTCGCCGAGCATGAGCTGGAGCCGGTATTCCCCGGCCTGCCGGGTCAGCCTGCCGAGCGTCATCGTGCCGGGCGCGGCGATGTGCTGCACGGAAGCCCCGCCCGCGGGAAAGAAGAACACCTCGGGATAGAAGTTGACCTTGGCGAGGTTCTCGACCGGGTCGTCGCTGCGCGCGGCGTACCAGGTCGCGTGCTGACCGGAGTTGCACAGGTCCCAGATGTCTCGGTCGGCGTGGTAGTGCCGCACATCGGCGAAGAGCACCGGATCACCGGAGACCCGGTGGAACAACTGCATCGTCAGCGCGCCGTCCATGTCGGCCTCGGTGGCGGTGACGTGGACGTCCTTGGGACCGTTCCAGTCGTAGGGATCGTTGAGGAACGCCTCGGTCACGTCCATCGTGGCGAAGTGCTCGGTGAGCTCCGGCTGCCCCTTGATGCCGGAGAAGTCCAGGTTCCGCTCCGCGATGATGTCCCGGATCGCCAGGTAGGACCGGATCTGCCGTTCCAGCAGTTCCGGCGTGAGTTTCTTGCCGTCGTAGTGCACGCCCGCGGCATGCGTCTCGATCCACCGGCGGGCCTTCGCCGCCTCACCGGCATCCGCCCGTTCCGCGCGCAGAACCAGTTCGTACTGGTCGATCTCCTCGACGTCGATGCCGAACTGGCGCATCCACTGGTCGGTGTTGGCGACGGCGGTGTTCATGCCCATGGGACGACCGCCGAACCGGCCGAAGGTGGACCCGCGCAGCGACGCCACGGCCGCCGCGGCCCGGCTCCGCACCCCCACCGCTTCGGCCAGCGAAGCGTCGTCCGGCGCGCCCCACAGGCGCGTGTGCACGCGGCCGATCTGGTCGAGCGCGCCGCCCGCCGCGAGCATGCCGACCAGTCCGGGCTCGGTCGGATCCGTGCTGGCCACCAGGATCAGCGGGCTGGTGGTGGCGTCCGCGGCGAGCATGGTGAAGTGCGGGAAGCTCCACACCGCGTAGTAGAAGATCGTCACGTCCACGCCCGCGGCGGCCACCTCCCGAGCCACCGCGGACGCGGCCGCGTTGGTGGCCACCAGATCACGGCCTGCCACCACCTCGTGCCCGGCAGCACACAGTGACCGCACGAGCGCGTCCTGTTTGGACTGAATGAACGCCGCGTTACGAGCGTGCACGTGGTCGCGCCCGTCCGAAATGCTGATCACACCGATACGCGCCACAGCGATCCCTCCACGGCTCGGTAATCGATTACCGAGACGCTATTCTGCACTGTGTGCGCTGTCAATCGGTGTCTACGACGTGACAACCGAACAGAGCACTCGCCGACCCCTGGCGACGGTTCTCGACCACCCTCCCGCTGCGGAGGGTTATCGTGACATCGGCGCGCCCACCGAAACGCGAGCTCACGGGCCGGGCCGCCGCCAGTCACGTGAGCGAGCGGCACCCACGACCATGGGAGGACCACGTGGCGACCATCAACGACGTGGCCCGGCGGGCGGGCGTCTCCACCGCGACCGTGTCCAGGGCGCTGAACGGAAAGTCCACTGTGGACCCCGCGCTGGTGCTGCGGGTCCGGGCGGCCGCCGACGAGCTCGGCTATCACCCCAACGGCCTCGCCCGCAACCTGCGGCGACAGGAGACCGCGGTACTCGCCCTGATCATCGCCGACGTGGAGAACCCGTTCTTCACCTCCATCGCGCGCGGTGTCGAGGATGTCGCGCAGGCACAGGGATATTCCGTGGTGCTGTGCAACTCCGACGAGAGCGCGGACAAGGAGCGCCGCTACATCGACGTGGCGCTCCAGGAACGCGTCGCGGGCGTGATCCTCTCCCCCACCGGCGCGACCTCCAACGTCGAACGGCTGCGGCAGCGCGGCACCCCCGTCGTCGCGGTGGACCGGCCGCTCCCCGAAGGGGACCAGGTTCTGGTCGACACGCGCCTCGCCGCGCGTGAGGCCACCGAGCACCTCGTCGCCGCGGGGTACCGCCGGATCGGTTGTGTGACGGGGCCCGCCGGGGTGCGCACGGCGGACGACCGCCTCGCCGGCTACCGGGACGCGATACGCGCCGCGAAAAGGCCGGAGTTGGCCCGCCACGCCGAATATCGCGCCGCCGGCGGCCGCGAGGCGACCCTCGAACTGCTCGCCGAACGGGAGCCGCCCGACGCGCTGCTGATCGCGAACAGCGCGATGGCGATCGGCACCCTGGAGGCCCTGACGGAGGCGAACCTCCGGCTCGGCCGCGACGTCGGGGTGGTCGCGTTCGACGACGTCCCCTGGGCGACGCTGATCGACCCGCCACTGACCGTGGTCGCGCAACCCGCCTACGAAATCGGCAAGCAGGCCGCGAAACTGTTGCTGGGCCGGATCGGCGCGAGCACCTCGGCACCCCGCACCACCATGCTCGCGGCCCGGCTCATCGAGCGCGGGAGCACCGTCCGCGAGTAAGCCCTCAGCCCCGGTTCAGCTCGTCGTAGACCTGTGCCGCGTTGTCCTTGGTGACGAGCTTGGTGGACAGCGTCTGCGTCTTCGGCACGCTCTGGCAGTCGATCAGCAGTTTCTTGGCCGCGTCGACCGCCTCCTTGCCACCGGTGGGGTAGACGAACGTGGCCGAGATCCGTCCCGCCTGCACCGCCTTGATCCCACCGGCTTCGATGGGCAGCCCGTCGATCCCGGTGATCGGCAGATTCGGCTTGCCCGCGTTGGTCGCGGCGATCCGCGCGCCCTCGGCCATCGGGTCGTTCTGCGAGTAGATCGCCTGGATGTCCGGGTTCGCCTTGAGGATCGCGTCCGCCTGCTGCTCTCCCTTGTCCTGCAACCAGTCGCCGTCCTGGGCGGCGACGATCTGGATGTTGTGGCCCGCGATGCCCTGGTCGAACCCGTCGGCGCGTTCCTTCGCCGGGGTGGACCCGGCCAGCCCGCGCAGCTCGGCGATCTTCCCGCCCTGGGGCAGCAGCACGTTCGCGAAGTACTGCCCGGCCTGGCGGCCGATGTCGACGTTGTCCGCGCCGATGAACTCGGTGTAGGCGTCACCGTCGACCTTGCGGTCGAGTACCAGGACCGGGATTCCCTTCTGGTAGGCCTGTTTGACGATCGCGGTCAGCGGTGTGGCCTCGTTCGGGCTGATGATCAGCAGGTCGATCTGCTGGGTGATGAACGTGCTCACCTGCTCGACCTGTTTGGAGTTGTCCTGGGCCGCGTCGGCGAAGGTCACGGTGAACTGGGGGACCGCGCCGGCCGCCTTGGAGATGTCGTCGTTCATCCGCTTGCGGTAGGGCTCGGCCACGTTGGCCTGGCTCATGCCGATGACGTACTTGCCGCCCGGCCCCTTGCACTTCGAGGCACCCTGCTGCCCGGCCCCGGCCGTGCCCGAGTTCTCGTGCGTGGTGCCGCACGCGGTCGCGGCGACGAGCACCGCGCACGCCCCGGCCACCAGGACCATCCTCGATCGCATTCCCATAGCTGCCCCTTTCCTGCTCACGAAACCGATGCCGGGCGGAGTTGCTGCAATCCCGCGGCCAGGACGATGACCAGGCCGATGATCAGCAGTTGGACGTTCGAGTCGATGTTGCGCAGCGCGAGGATGTTGCGCAGCACGCCGACCAGCAGCGCCCCGGCGACCGTGCCCGCCACCGAACCGCGTCCGCCGGTCAGGCTCGTGCCACCGATCACCACCGCGGCGATCGCGTCGAGTTCGTAGCCGGTGCCGTCGTTGGGCCCGCCGAAGTTCAGCTGCCCGGCGTGCACGATCCCGGCCAGCGCGGCGAGCAGCCCGCAGATGCCGAAGACGAGGATCTTCACGCGGGTCACCGGGACACCGGACAACCGCGCGGCCTTTTCGTTGCCGCCGATGGCGTAGACGTGCCGGGAAAACGCGCTCACCCGCAGGAGTACCACGGCGAGCGCGGCCACCACGATGAAGATCAGGGCGGGAATCGGCACCAGCCCGTCGAAGGTGCGCTCCCCGAGCAGCGAGAACACCACGGGCGCCTGGCCCGGCTGGTCACCATAGGTGATGGCGACCGCCTGACCGCCGGACCAGATGCGAGCCAGCCCCCTCGCGATCTGCATTCCGGCGAGCGTCACGATGAACGCCTGGATGCCGAACGTGCCGATCGCGACCCCTTGCAACAGGCCGAAAGCCAGTCCGATGGCGAGTACGGCCAGCACCGCGGGCACCACGCCGAGGCCCTTGTTCACCAGCAACGACGCCGAGCCGACACTGGCCAGGCCGAGCACCGAACCGACCGAGAGGTCGATTCCGCCGATCAGGATCACCAGCGTCATGCCCACCGCGAGGATGCCGATCTCCGAGATGGAGCGCACCACGTTGAACAGGTTGCCGGAATTGAGGAACAGCAGTTCGCCGCCCCGGTGGGGCGAATACAGCACGGCGGCGACGAACACCACCGCGAGCCCGAACAGGCTCTGGAACTTGAACAGGGCGGGCAGGAACTCCCGCCGCCGCGTCTCTTCGACCGCGACGGTTTCCTCGGTTTTCACGCTCATCAGGCACCTCCCACGGCCAGGTCCTTGGCCGCCCCTTCACCCATCGAAGCCGCCAGCAGGTCGGCTTCGGAGACTTGACCGGTGTCGAGTTCGCGCACGCTTCGCCCGTCACGGAGCACCACCACCCGGTGGCAGACGCCGACCAGTTCGGCGGGTTCGGACGACGCGAGCAGCACCGCGAGCCCACGTTCGGCGGCCTCGCCGAGCAGGCGGTAGATCTCGGCCTTCGCCCCCACGTCGACTCCACGGGTCGGCTCGTCGAGCAGCAGCAGGCGCGGTTCGGTGAGCAGATTGCGCCCCAGCACCAGCTTTTGCTGGTTGCCCCCGGACAGCGAACCCGCCGGGGCGGCGAGCGACGCGAGCTTCACTTCCAGCCGCTCGGTCATTTCACGGGCCGCGCTCCGCTCGCGCCGCCGGGAGACCAGTCCCAGCCGTGCCACCCTGTCCACAATGGACAAGACCGTGTTCGCCAGCACGGAGTGGTCGAGCGCGAGCCCGGCGACGCGACGGTCTTCGGGCACGAACGCGATGCCCAGCCGCAGGGCACCCCGAGGACTGGCCGGCCTGATCTCGCTGCCGTGCAACAGGATCCGGCCGTCCCAACCGCCCTTCGCGCCGACGCCGTAGAGGGTCTCCAGCAACTCCGTGCGTCCCGCGCCGAGCAGTCCGGCCAGTCCGACGATCTCCCCTTCGGCCACGCTCAACGTGACCCCGGCCGGGTCACGGCGCCCGGGACGGGACCGGTGGACGGCAAGGTTCTCCACCCGTAACAACTCCGTGTCGCGGGATCGCACGCCGTCGGCGGCCCGGAAGAGCAGGTGCACCGGCCTGCCGACCATCGCCTCGGAGGCCTGCTCCGCCGTCATCGACCGAGCGTCGAACTCGGCGACGACCCGGCCGTTGCGCAACACGGTCGCGCGGTCGGCGACCCGCCCGATTTCCTCCATGCGGTGCGAAATGTAGACGATTCCCGCCCCTTCGCGCCGCAGCTCGGCGATCACCGTGAACAGGCGCTCGACCTCGTGCGCGGACAACGCCGACGTCGGCTCGTCCATGATCAGGACGCGCGCGTCGAGAGACAGGGCTTTGACGATGGTGACGAGTTGCTGCTCACCGGTCCGCAGTTGCTCGACCGGGCGACGCGGATCGATCCTCACCCCGGTGCGTTCGAGCAGCTTCTCGGTTTCGGCCACCATACGGCGGCGATCGACGGTGCCGAGGCGTGTTCTCGGCTCACGGCCGAGAAAAACGTTCTCCGCCACCGAAAGCGCGGGCACCAGGTCGAGCTCCTGGTGAATCATCGCGATCCCGGCGCGCTGAGCATCGGCGGGCCCGGCGAAACGCACCGGTCCACCGCCGATCCTGATCTCGCCGCGGTAACCGCCGACCTCGCCGGAGAGCACCTTCATCAGGGTCGACTTGCCCGCGCCGTTCTCCCCGAGCAGCGCGTGCACTTCTCCCGCCCGCACGGTGAAGGCGACATCGTCGACGGCGCGCACCCCGCCGAAGGACTTGCCGATACCCGTCATCTCGGCCAGGGGCGTGGCGGCCGGGTCGGTCAAGACGTTCCCGCGAGCACGTCCGGCCCGCTCTGCGATCGCGGACTCGATTCCCGCGACACGGTCGCTGGTGACAGCACGTTCGTCCTCACCCCTCACCCTGGCGAGAAATCGATTACCGGGCGAAGTTAGAGTGGCCCGCGCCACGTGTCAACCCTTGACGGTCGGATGTCCTTCCGCACGAAGGCGCACGCACGCGCTAGCCTGTGCGTATGACCACCAGGCTGGAAGGAGTGCTCACCAGGGCCGGGATCCGCGTGAGCGCCGCAGACTTCCTCGTCATGATCGAGGAAGCGGCGCGCAAACTGTCACCGCAGAATCCCGATCCGTCACACTACTTCTCGCCCCGGCAACGGGCCGCGCTCACGGACGTGGGATTGGATCTATCACCCCGTACGGGCGAGGAATCCGACACACGCGCGAGGACGGTGGCCGCGCAGACCGTGCTGGCCGAGTCCGCGCTGACCGCCGCGGAGGCGGCCCGGACGCTCGGCATCGATCCCAGCCGGGTGCGGCACAAACTCGCCGCGGGACGGTTGAGCGGCTGGAAGGACCAGAACGGCTGGCGGCTCCCGGCGTGGCAGTTCACCGGTGACGGCGCCTTGCCCGGACTGGCCGTCGTGCTCGCGTCCGTTCCGGCGGACCAGCCCCCGTTGGTGGTGGCGTCCTTCATGACCACCCGGCAAGACGACCTGCTGCTCGACGACCGCCCCGCCACGCCACGGCAGTGGCTGCTGGCCGGCGGACCCCCGGAGCCGGTGGCGGCACTCGCCGCCACGCTGGGCACCCCGTTCTGAGCGGAATCCGCGACTTGGCACGACTCCCTCCGCCGCCGGCGCACGCCGTGCTCACCCGCGCGCTGCGGCGCAGCCGGGACATCGTCACGGTGGATCCGGCGAGAAGCCTGGTGAGGATCTTCACCGCCTACGGCAACCATCCCCAGCAGTGGAACACCTTCCGGTACACCGGCCCGCTGCCGCACGGCCGTTTCGACCCGCACCCGCCCGGTACTGTGCCGTTCGTTACCAACCCGACCACAGCCACGGCGGAAACGGGTCCGTACAAGCAGATCGGCGGCGGTCCGTCTCCGCCTGCTTTTGGTCGGATTGGTAACGGCGGCGCGGCGACCACTGACGAGAACAGCGGGGTGCTGTACTTCGGGCTGTCCGTGCGCACGAGTGTGGCCGAGGTGTTCCAGGCAACCTCCATTGTGGACAGGAAGACGCGTGGGCCACGCCTGGTCGTGGTGCGCCCGGCCCGGTCGCTGCGGTTGCTCGATCTGACCGGCTCGTGGCCGACGCGAGCCGGTGCGTCACAGGCGATCTCGACCGGCCCGAAGAAGCTCACGCAGGCCTGGGCCCGCGCGATCCACGCCGCGTTCCCGGCACTGGACGGCCTGTGGTATCGGTCCTCAATGGACGGTGGCGGGCACGCCGTGTGCCTGTGGGACCCACCCGCCGGGACGGCCCTGCCGCTGGCGCCCGACGTGTTGCTGCCCCTCGATCACCCAGGCCTCGACGTCCCGCTGGGGCGTGTCTGCGAAGAACTCGGCTACATCCTGCTGAACTGATGGCTATTCGGTTCTGAGGGCCGTGGCGGTGCGGGTGGCCGCCGCCCGGCCCGCCGGCAGCAGGGCCGCCAGGCTCGCGATGACCAGACCGCCAAGACCCAGCGCGACAAGGTGTCCAGGACCATAGACATCGAGGTCGGCGGGTGGCGGTTCCGTGCCCGCGGCGTGAACCAGCAGGACGTAATCGTGCGCCGCCACGCCGAGCGGGACCCCGAGCACACCGGCGACCAGGCCGGGCCCCGCGAGACGTGCACCGTGTCCCCTCGTTCCCGCCGGTTTCCAGGGCACGAACGGTAAGCCCGCACGAGGCACGGGCACGTCGGCCACCGGATGCAAAGGCGCTACCGCATCGGGATGACGAGACCACGCGTCATCCTCGAGATGTACGCGAAAAGCGGAGACGCGTCATGATCCGGCCGGATTCATCCCCGCCCGCGTATCGCCACACTGGACCGGTGAACATCGCAGCCACCGCGGACCGCGCCTGGCGGGCCTTGACGCACAGGTCGTTCCAGCCGCAGCGGCCGTCCCTCCGCATGTGGATCTTCGACATCGTCGTCGCGATCCTGCTGACCGGTCTGGTGCTGTGGTCCTTTTCCGGATGACGATGATGGACAGGTTCAATGATGCATGATCCGGTTCCGGAACAGCAGCATGGTATGCAGGTCGTCGTGCAGCGCACGAAGCGGTCCCCGATAGCACGGGAACGCTTTTCGCGGAATCGGAACCCAGAGAAGTCTATGGTAGGTACCGCTTGTCAACGAAACCCAGAACCCGAGCGAAAGTTCGGCCACAATATCATCGGCCGCATGTGTACGCCGCCGAGCGTTCACCTTGCTGCGCGCGCCGGCGACTATACGTTGCTCATTTCCGCGCAATGGTACGGACTCCCACCAGTCAGTCCTACCGATATGATGAGACAACTGCCGGTGAATCGCATTACGCAAGGCCACTTCGAGACAGTGCAGCGGCGTGTAGAACGCGGCAGAGACGCCGACGTTCCACCAGTACAACGCGATCGCTGCCGCCAGATCACCATCCACCCTGAGCAGGGAGGCTGCGAACCGCGGTAGTGACAGGACGTCACGGATCCAACTCGGGTGCACGCCCATATCGTGTGACCTCACATTCCCCTCAGAGCAGCATCTGGACGTGCTACCATCGACCAGTACGCCCCGGGTCGCCCCTGCATCAGCACGCCGCCCGGGGCATCGCTTTATCTATCTCCGGCACGCCCCCACTTCCGACGAGGTGATCGAGCCGACGCGTCCAAGCCTAAAGGGAAACCCGCCTGCGGCGTCCATAAAAAAGTGGACCAACGGACCATTCGTGGAAGAATTTTCGCCGAATCGGAGCTCTCCGGTTCCGGCGTTCGTGGCCAGGTGGTGGAGCCCGCCCCGGTGAACCGCCCGCGCGGTCACCGGTCACAGATGGCGGTTCCACCAGTCGAGGACGGCTTCGAACCGTTGAATACGGTGCCGTGGCTTGCCGGATCGGCTCAGTTCGTGTCCTTCGCCGGGGAAGAGGAGGAATTCCACCGGTGTCCCGTTCTTCTTGAGCGCGACGAACATACGCTGCGCCTGTTCCAGCGGGCAGCGCCAGTCCTGCTCGGAATGCACGACGGCGAACGGGATCGTGATGGAGCCGGCGTGGGTGAGCGGGCTCCGCTCCAGCTGTGTTTCGAGATCCGAGCCGATGTAGGCGTCCACGAAGGTCCACCCGATGTCCGAAGTGCCCGCCAGCGAGTCCCAGGCGTTCACGGCTCGCTCGCTCCACGCGGCGCGGAACCGCTCGCCGTGATGACTGGCCAGCCAGCTCGTCATGAACCCGCCGTAGGAGCCGCCCATCACGCCGACCCGGGACGAGTCGAGCCCGGGGCGGGCGAGCGCGGAATCCAGCAGTGCCAGCACATCGTCGGCATCGACCGTGCCGAAGCCACGCACGATGGCGCGGCCGTGCCGCTCGCCGTATCCCGACGAGCCACGCGGATTTCCCATGACCACCGCGTAACCGGCCGAGGCGTACATCTGCACCTCGTCGAACAGTCCCCAGTCGTAGGCCGCGAACGGCCCGCCGTGCACGGCCAGCACCACCGGATGCGGGCCTTCGCCTTCCGGGCGCACCAGCCAGCCGTGCACGGGATATCCGTCGGGCGCGGTCGCGGTCAGTTCCTCGACCGGACGAATTCCTTTTTCCCGCAAGGGTTTCGCGCAGTCGGTCAACACTCGCGCGGCACCGTCGACGAGGAGCACGAGTTCTCCGGGGCTCTCCGGGGTGGCCACGACGGCCGCGATCCGATGGCCGTCCGCGGTGAACGCCCGCACCGCCGCGCGCTCACCCGCCAGCAGCGGGAGATCGTCGAGCGGTGCGGAACCGGCGTTTCGCGGCACGGCCCGCAGTTCGACGCTTCCCCGGTTCTGCACCGCGACGACGACCCTTTCCCCCGCGGGCGCGGGCGGACCCGCCGAAGGAGCGCAGGCCACGGTTTCCACGTCGGTCAGCCGTCGCGCCACGGCCGGTTCGTCGCCGTCCGGCAGCGCGGCCGCCCACAACCCGGCGTTGCGTGCCTCCATACGCGGCCAGGTGAACTCCGTACCGAAATACCAGATCGTCCCGTCGTCGCTCACCACCGGCTTTTCCGCGATGCCCGCACTGCGCACCGTGAGTAGCGGTTCACCGCCGCTCGCGGGAACGGCGTAGATGTCGGTCTCCTCGGTCTCGGCGGCGCCCCAATCCCGCCGGGCCACCACGAGCACACGTTCGCCATCCGGAGTCCACGCCGGATCGGAGACGTCCACCCGGTCGTCGGTGAGCGGCGCGATCTCCCCGGGCTCCCCGGTCACGTCGATCACGAACAACCGTTGCCGCCGGTCGGCAAGAAAACCGATGTCGTCGAGCCGGTAATCGAAGCGGGTGATGCGTCGTGGCGCTTCTTCGCCAGGCTCGGACGTTTCGCCGTCGGTGCCAGGGCTTCCGTACCGGCCCGGCTCCGGCACCCGCGCGGTGAACGCGATCCGCCGTGAATCGGGCGCCCACACCGGAGCACCCGCGCCGAGTGGCAGATCGGTGAGCTTGCGCGCGTCACCGCCGTCGACGGGCATCACGTGGATCTGTGGTTTGTCCTTCTCCCCCGCGCGCAGGAACGCCACCCGGCTTCCGTCCGGTGAGACGGCGGGCGCGCTGTCCCGTTCGCCGTGGGTCCAGCGCCGTGCCGACCCGTCCAGGCTCACCTTCCACAGCGTCGAACGATAGGTGTTGGCGACCGGGTCGGGGCTGGAAAGGCTTACCAGCAACAGGGAACCACGCAGGGCCGGCATTCCGGGAACGGTGAAGGACTCGAGATCCGCAGGGCGCATGCCCCGAACCTACCCTCGTTAGCGAAGCTAAGAAGTCCGCTCGGCGAACGTGTCGTGCCGGACCTTGATCAAGCTCAGCACCGTGGTGGCGGCCAGGACGGCGATGATCACCCCGAGCGAAACCCAGTTGTCGATGTCGGCCCACTCCGGCACGACGCCGTACTCGTGCAGCGCGTGCAGGACCAGCTTGAAACCGATGAAGCCGAGGATGACGGCCAGCCCGTAGGAGAGGTAGACGAGCTTGTTCACCAGCCCCCCGATCAGGAAATAGAGCTGCCGCAACCCCATCAGCGCGAAGGCGTTGGCGGTGAACACCAGGAAGCCCTCCTGGGTGATACCGAAGATCGCCGGGATGGAGTCCACCGCGAAGAGCAGGTCTGCGCTGCCGATCGCCACGATGACCAGGAACAACGGCGTCATCCGGCGCTTGCCGCCGAGCTTGATGAACATCCTTTTGCCGTGGTAGTCGTTGGTGACCGGATAGATCCGGCGAGCCCATCGGGTGACGGTGTTGTCCGTGTACTCCGCGGGTTCGTCCTGCTCGCGCGCCATGCTGATCGCCGCCCACACCAGCACGGCGCCGAAGAGGAAGAACACCCACACGAACTGCGCGACGAGCGCCGCCCCGATCGCGATGAACGCGCTGCGCATGACCAGCGCGAGCAGAATGCCCACCAGGAGCACGCGGTGCTGGTGGATCGCGGGGACCTTGAACGAGGCCATGATGACCATGAAGATGAACAGGTTGTCCACCGACAGCGAGTACTCGGTGATGTAGCCGGTGAAGAACTGGACCCCGTAGTGGTGACCGGCCAGCGCCCAGACCGCGGCACCGAACAGCACCGCACAGGTGACGTAGAAGATCACCCACCGCGCGGCCTCGCGGGTGCCGATCTTGTGGGGGTGGCGGTCCACGATCACCAGATCCAGGGCGATCAGAACCAGAAGCCCTCCGACGGTGGCGGCCCACAACCACAGCGGCACAGTCATCGAGTGCGATACCTCCGGTTAGCGCGCATGGCGACTAGCCGGAGGTCTCTTCCGCCGGTTCACCGGCCGCCGGTGCCGGGCCCCTGCTGGAGAAGCCGTGCTGACGACACCGACGCGAAGGAATACTCCCCTCCACGTACCCCCTCATGATTCCCCATGAGCGAGTAAAGATCCAGCTTAGGTAAGCCTTATCACCCCGCGCCATCGCGAACTCTCAGGAAAGGTCACCTAGGGTCATAGGGTGCCACGCATTCCCCTTCCGCACACCCGCCGCGCGCGCGTCCTCACGCTCGCCGCCGTGGTGGTGGTGCTCGCCGCCGCAGGGCTCTTCTGGGTTTCCTCCGGCCGCCAGAGCGCTCCCGTCGCCACCCAGGACGCCGTGCTCGACGTGCCGGCGGCTCCCGGTTCGGCCGCCCGCGTGCACCTGGACACGACGCTGTACCTCCCGTCGCGGACCCCGGCTCCGGCGATCCTGCTGGCCCACGGGTTCGGCGCCGACAAGACCAGCGTTGCCGACCAGGCCCAGGAACTGACGCGGAGCGGTTTCGTGGTGCTCACCTACTCCGCGCGCGGATTCGGTCACAGCAGTGGCCAGATTTCGCTCAACGATCCGGATTTCGAGGTGGCCGACGCCTCGCGCCTCATCGACTATCTCGGCACCCGGCCCGAGGTCCGCCAGGACGGGCCTGATGATCCGCGCGTCGGCGTGACCGGTGCCTCCTACGGTGGCGCGCTGGCGCTGATGGTGGCCGGCGCGGACCGCCGGGTCGACGCGATCGCCCCCGTGATCACCTACAACGACCTGGCGCAAAGCCTCGTGCCGAACGGTGTCTTCAAACGGAACTGGGCGGCGTTGCTGTTCTCGGCGGGCGCCTCCGTCTCCGCGGGTTCCTCCGGTGGCAACCCGGCCCTCGGCAACGACGCGCCCGAACCCGGACAGGAGACCACCGGCAGTGGCTCGGGAGGTGCGGGGGGCGGCGGTTCGTCGACGGCGGGAGCCGCGGCGGGCGCGCCTGCTCAGGCACCCCCGGATCAGCCGGCGGCAGGCGGCGGATGCGGCCGGTTCACCGCCGAGATCTGCCAGGCCTACGTCGAACTGGCGACCACGGGCGCGGCGAGTCCGCGCACGCTCGCCCTCCTGCACCGCCTCTCCCCCGACTCGGTCACCGGGAACATCAAGGTGCCCACCCTGCTCGTGCAGGGTGAGAACGACACGCTCTTCGGGCTGGACCAGGCGGAGGCCAACGCGCGGCAGATCAGCGCGGCGGGCGGCCGGGTCCAGCAGATCTGGTACGCGGGCGGGCACGACGGCGGCAAGCCGGGCCCGCAGTTGCGCGGCAAGATCGGCGACTGGCTGCGCTACCAGCTCACCGCCGAGGGCACCGACCCGGTCAGCGGTTTTCCTTATGACGTCCAAGGAACACTGCGCGCTTCGGGCACACCGTCGGTCCGCGTCGTCGAGGCCTCCGACGCCACGCCGAAGCCCGAATCGCTGTTGCTCGCCGGAAACGAGCAGACGATCATGAACCCACCCGGCGGGGTCCCGGCCGCGGTGAGCGGGCTTCCCGGCCTCAACTGGCTGGCCGGTTCCTCACGGGTGACCGGTCTGTTCGGTGTCGACCCGCCGGGCCAGACAGCGCGGTTCACGTCGGCACCACTCGGCTCGCAGGTCCTGGTGGCCGGGGCGCCGTCCCTCCGCCTGCGGGTGTCCGGGTCGGCTCCCGAGGCCGTGCTGTTCGTCAAGTTCTACGACGTGAGCCCGGATCGGAACCTGAGCCTGCCGGCGAACCAGGTCATGCCGGTCCGCGTCGCACTGCCCCCGGGCGGCGGCGCGGTGGAGGTCCCGGTGACGCTGGCCGGCATCGTGCGGCCGGTCGAGTCGGGGCACATGGTGCAGATCGCGGTCACCACCACCGACCAGGGCTACGCGACGCCCACGGCACCGGCGTCGTACCGGGTGTCCCTCGTCGGTGACCTGACCGTCCCGACCATGCCGGGCCACGCCGTCGGCAACGGCTGGCCCGTGGGCGACCTGCTGGGCATCGCGGGCTTCCTCGCCGCGGCGCTGGCGGTGGCGGTGGCCGGCGGGATCCGGCGTCGCCGGGCGCACGGCGTCGATCCCGCGCTCACCGAGGTTCCGCTCGTGATCGACGGTCTGACGAAGGCCTACCCCGGCGGCCTCACCGCGGTGAAACAGCTTTCCTTCCGCGTCGAGCCAGGGCAGGTACTCGGCCTCCTCGGTCCGAACGGCGCGGGCAAGACGACCACGCTGCGCATGCTGATGGGCCTGATCACCCCGACCGCCGGAGAGATCCGGGTGTTCGGGCACCGCGTGCGGCCGGGTGCGCCCGTGCTGTCCCGGATCGGGTCCTTTGTGGAGGGTTCGGGCTTCCTGCCGCACCTGTCCGGCGAAACGAACCTGTTGATGTACTGGGAAGCGACCGGAAGGCCCCGGGAGAAGGCGCGTCTGGCGGAGGCGCTGGAAATCGCCGGGCTGGGCGACGCGATCCACCGCAAGGTGCGGACCTACAGCCAGGGCATGCGGCAGCGCCTCGCCATCGCGCAGGCCATGCTCGGCCTGCCCGAACTGCTCGTGCTCGACGAGCCGACCAACGGGCTCGACCCGCCCCAGATCCATCAGATGCGAGAGGTGCTGCGGCGCTACGCGGCGACCGGCCGCACCGTGCTGGTGTCCAGTCACCTCCTCGCGGAGGTCGAGCAGACCTGCACCCACGTCGTGGTCATGCATCGCGGCGCGCTGGTCGCCGCGGGCGAGGTCGCCGACATCGCGGCGGCGGGTGGCGAGGCCACCTTCCGCGTGGACAGCCCCGGCACGGCGGCGGACACCCTGCGCACCTTCACCGGCGTGTCCAATGTGGACATCGAAGGCCCGTTGGTGCACGCCGATCTCGACGGGATGCCGCGCGCCGACGCGGTCGCGGCGCTGGTGCGCGCCGGGGTCGCGGTCGAGCAGGCGGGCCCGAGGCGGCGCCTGGAAGACGCGTTCCTCAGACTCGTCGGGGAGGACGGATGAGCTTACCATCGCGCAGCCCCAAGTTCATCCGGCCGACCGGGTGCGGGTGTCCCGCAAGTCACCGAGGACGGATGAGCTTACCATCGCGCAGCCCCAGCTCGTCCGGCCGACCGGGTGCGGGTGTCCCGCGGAACACAGCGGAGGACGGATGAGCAAGACGGACCAGGCCGCGAACGCGGCCCTCGACACCGGGGTGCACACCGACCCGGCCGCGCTCGACGAACTCGCCGAGGCGGCCCGGCAGGAGCGCACCGAAATCGGACCGGACGGCGGCGTGCTCGGCTACCGTCCCCGGCGCACGCTGCGGCTGGGCGTGGAACTGCGACGGCAGGTGCGCCGCCGCCGGACCCAGCTGGTGCTGGGTTTCGTGGTCCTGCTGCCGTTCATCCTGGTGCTCTCGTTCCAGATCGGCCGGTCGAGCCCGAACCGCCGCTCCGGCGGATTCGTCGACCTGGCCACCGCGAGCGCGCCGAACTTCGTGATCCTGGCGCTGTTCGTGGCGGGCGGCTTCCTCCTGCCCACGATCGTCGCCCTGTTCTTCGGGGACACCATCGCGAGCGAGGCGTCCTGGTCGAGCCTGAAGTACCTGCTGGCCATCCCGGTGCCGCGGCACCGGGTACTGCGCCAGAAGGCGATCGCGTCCGGGCTGCTGTCCCTGCTGGCCCTGGTGGTGCTGCCCTTGGTCTCGCTCGTGGTGGGCTTGCTGTGGTACGGCACGGGGGACGCGATCAGCCCGACCGGTGACGCGATCCCGTTCGGGAAGAGCCTGGTCGCGATCGCGATGGCGACCGGTTACATCGTCCTCCAGCTGGCTTGGGTGGCCGGGCTCGGCCTGCTGCTGAGCGTGCTCACCGACGCCCCGCTCGGCGCGGTCGGCGGCACGGTGCTGGTGGCGATCCTCTCGCAGATCCTCGACCAGATCACCACACTGGGCACCCTGCGCGACTACCTGCCGACGCACTACTCGTATGCCTGGATGGACCTGATCGCCAGCGACATCGACTGGACGAACATGGCCGCCGGGGCACTGTCCGCGGTCGCCTACGGCACGGTGTTCTCGCTGCTCGCGGCGCGCCGGTTCGCCACGAAGGACATCACCAGTTAGGCCTCACACACCATTGGTTACCTACTGCGAATGACCGCTGGGCTTTTTCTGGGCATTGTGCTTCACTCCTGACATGTCCAGAAAAAGCCCAGCCGACGCACAACTGGTCGCGGCGGTGCGTCGGCTGCTCCGGTACGGGTTGCCGGTAACTCCCGCGAGCGCGGACGCCGTACTGCTTGACCTGCGCGGGGTCGTGGCCAGGGCGGTCGACCCCACTGACACGGCCAGTCTCACCACGGCGCTGGACGGCACCCTGCGGGGGCTCCTGGCTCGGTTCCCGGACGTCCGATACGCCTCGGCTGCACGAGCGCTGTTCGGACTGTCACCGGCCGAGCCGGGACAGAATCTCACCGTCCGCCGCGACCTGGCAGCCGAACAAGCCGGTCACGAGGCGCATCATTTCCGCAAGCGGGTCGAGCCGAAGCTGATCGAGAAGATTGCCTGGGAACTGCTCACTGACGCCGACCGGTTCACCCGCTCACCGATGATCGCACCCAGGCTGGCCCCGGTCGGCCACCGACAATTGGTACAGGCGGACCCTTTCGCCTGGGAGGTCGCCGAACACGAGGAACACTTGGCCCGCTTGTGGTCGGCGATTTACGCGGCCCGCGCCGAGTTGCTTGCCGTAGAGCGGCTGATCAGTCTCCGCGCCGACCGGATGGAGATCCTCCGGACGGCGGTGACTGCTGCCTGGCGGTGGGCCACTGCCCGTGCGGAGGCAATCAGCTACACCACCGCGTTCGTCCCCGAGGCCGGAGTCTCGGCGGACGAGGTGGTCGCCCTCGCCGGATGGACGCCGGCTCTGACAGCGGCACAAGCATCCCGGCTGGTCGAGGCGGCTACCGGCGGAGCCAGCCGGGAACAGTTTGTCGCCGCACTGCACGGCGAACCTGGGTTGGGCAACGCTTGGACCGAGGGATTTTTCTCCCCTCCGGCATCCCCTGAGATCACTCCCGATGAACAGAACGGACAGTTGCCGTGACTACCACCAACCCGGCGCTCGCCGCCGCCCTCGATGCCGCGGCGACCGGTGACCCGCGCCGCTATGTCGTCACCGGCGGCCCGAGTTCTGGCAAAGACGATCTGATCGAAGCGGTCCACGCCGCCGGAATCCCCTGCATGACCGAGGAACCCGGCCGTGAGATCTATCGCAAGCACCGCAAACGATTGGGCCGGCACTTGCGCAAAGAAGACCGCCGTGAGTACTCCCTGGAAGTGCTGGAGGCGTTCATCGCCGAATACACCGCACACACCAGTGGGATTCGCTTCTACAACCGCGGCATCCCCGACGGCTACGGCTGGGAAGGTTTTTTCGGGCTACGCCCGACACCACAGCTGGAAGAAGCCACACGGCTCTACCGTTACGACGCCATCTTCGTGCTCGATCCGCTGGACACTTTCGAGGATCCCGACGACATCGTCTGGGCCAAGGACCGCGAGATCCGGCGCGTTCACGAACTCATCGTGCAGGGCTACTATGACGCCGGCTATGAGCCGGTGTTCGTCTCGGCGGACTCGGCTAGTGCCCGGCTGGACTTCATCTGCGCCAACCTTCGCCTGCCCAAACCCAGCCGAGGAGCGCGATCTCGTTGAACCGCACCGGGAAACCATCATTGATGCTGTCCCCGAACAGCATCTTGGCCAACGCGCTGTTGCGCTCAATCGACTTACTCCGGCCTCGCGTCCTCGCGACGCGGCCGAACCGGATCGAGTTCGTGGTCGGCACACAGATCAACGGCGCACCCCACCTGGGCACGAATCTGGTGCAGACCGCAGCGTTCCTGCTGGCGAAGATCGCTCGCCGGGAATTCTCCATCGACACCCGCGTCCGGTTCAGCGCACTCGACAACGCCCCCTACGACGTGGTCCTGGACCCGGAGACGCACACCGCCTACCAGCAGACCTACTTTCACGCCCTGGGCAAGGAAAAGATCGCCGAACTGATCGAGGGCTACTACCGGGCATTCTTCGCCTCCCTCTCCGAAGCCACCGACACCGATTACGCGGTCGAGACCTACACCTGGCAGCAGGCCACTTCCGGGTTTCGGGCCGAGTTCTTGCGGACGCTGGAGCGGATCGAGGACATCCGCTGGTGGATGGCCCCTTCACACGGGGTCGTCCACATCCGCGTCCCGTGCCCCGAATGCGGCTGGGCCGAGAAGCGGGGTGACCGCACCAAACTCGCCCACCTCGACGAGGACGGCGCCACGTTCACCGCAGTCTGCTTCGACCACGGTCCCTACGAGGCGCACATTGACCCCGAAGACGACCAGCCCTACCTGGATCTGGCCACCCTGTACCGCAACCTGGTCAAAGAGCGCGCTTTGGGCCGTGCCACCGGCACGCTGCACGTGATGATGAAGGGTGGAGATTGGGCGTTCGGCTGCCAGCTGGTCGATGGTGCGCTCGGCGCCCTGGACACCCCGCCGACAAACATGCCGATGCGGATCTTCACGCCCCAGGTGCTCGCCCCGACCGGGGCAAAACTGTCCAAGTCTCTCCTTCGCGAGCAGGGTAAGGGTGTCCTGCCGACCGATGTCGAGCCCTGGATGCTCGACACCACCACCTGGCCGGGCGGTGTTGACAACTACGTCGACGCCCTGGTCTGGCTCGTCGGCGAACTGCTGACCGACCCCAAGCACTTCTTTCGCTCGTTCACTGTCAAGGAACTTGGCCGGCTCATGACCGCACGCCCCACCGAAGCCGTTGTCCGTGCCCACGAAATGGGCATCTACAAGCGCTACTTCGATCTCATCGCTACTGGCCGGAAGACCACCGAAATCAGGGTCAACGACTCCAGCCGCAAGAAGATCAAAGTAGGCTCACTGATCCGGTTCCGCTGCCAAGGCGACGAGATTCTCACTCGCGTCACCCGTGTCGTGCGCTACGACAGCTTTGACGCGATGTTCGACCACGAATCCGTCTCCTCCGTCAATCCCTTGGCGACCAGAGAGGAGCAACTCGCGAACATTCGCCAGATTTATCCGCCCGAACGCGAAGCCCTGGGCGTTGTCGCCATCGGCATCGAGCTCGTCGATCCACGCCGGACGGCGCCCAGGGACGCCGCATCGTTTACGACCAATTCTGGCGCTCCCGGCCGTACACTGCAGAGGTGAGCCAGGACACACCGGCCTTGGAAACGTCGCACCCGCCCGAAGCCGTGCTCAAGGTGCTGAACCCGGTGATGCGCGCCCTGCTGCGCACGCCGCTCGGCCGGCGCATGGGCACGCTGCTGGTGCTCGGTTTCACCGGTCGCAAGACCGGGCGGCGATACGAGATCCCGCTGACCGCGCACCGGATGCGGGACGGGTTGTACGTGCTGACCGGGGCGCCGTGGCGGCACAACTTCGACGGCGGCCGTGACGTCGAGGTGACGGTGGACGGGCGCACCGTGCCGATGCGTGCGGTCCCCTTGGCCGATCCTGGACAGATCGCGGACGTGTACGCGCGCCGGATCGCCGAACTCGGCGTGAAGAACGCGCAGCGGCAGATAGGGATCAGGATCAACGTTCCCCGCACGCCCACCGGCGAGGAGGTCGCCGAGGTCGTGTCGCGCGAGCATCTGGCGGCGATCCGGCTGGAACCTCGCCCCTGAAGTGTCGGACACCGGGCGGGCCGGGAACGTCCCGTCCTGCTCAGCGAGGAGGCGCGGATGCCTCGTCCGGTTCATTTCGAGGTCCACGCGACCGACCCTGAGCGAGCGATCACCTTCTACGCCACGGTTTTCGAGTGGTGTTTCGAGCGCTGGGGCGACCGTCCGTACTGGTTGATCAGCACCGGCCAGGGCCCCGGCATCGACGGTGGCCTGGTGCCACGCGAGGGCCCGCCGCCGGAGGACGACGCGCCGGTCAACGCCTTCGCGGTCACGCTGGCGGTCGACGACGTCGACCTCACGACCCGACACGTCGAACAGGCGGGCGGCACGGTCGTGATGCCGCGAAGCGCGATTCCCGGTGTCGGCTGGCTCGCCTACTGCAAGGACACCGAGGGCAACGTGTTCGGTGTCCTGCAAAGCGATCAGGACGCCGCCTGAGGCGCGCGGCCGGCTCAGTGCCTGTCTTGAAACCCGGGAGGCGGGTTCGACCACTCACCTTGACCAGGCACCTCCCGTTTCGAAGACGGGCTCTCAGTGCACGCCCGCGGCGTCCATGCCGCGGAGCTCCTTCTTCAGGTCGGCGATCTCGTCCCGCAACCGGGCGGCCAGCTCGAACTGCAGGTCGCGAGCGGCCTGCATCATCTGGTCGGTCATCTGCTGGATGAGGTCGGCCAGTTCGGCCCGCGGCATCGCGGAGACGTCACGGTCGACCAGGACACCCGAGCTGCGGCCGCCACCGCCCTGCTCCGGCTTCTTGCCCCGTGAGACGTTCCGGCCCGAACCGCCGACCTCCACCTCCTTCTCGGAGTCTTCCGCCTCGGTGTAGACGCGGTCGAGAATGTCGGCGATCTTCTTCCGCAACGGCTGCGGGTCGAGTCCGCGCTCTTCGTTGTAGGCGACCTGCTTGGCGCGGCGGCGGTTCGTCTCGTCGATGGCGTACCGCATCGAGTCGGTGATCTTGTCCGCGTACATGTGGACCTGGCCGGAGACGTTCCGCGCCGCACGGCCGATGGTCTGGATCAACGACGTGCCGCTGCGGAGGAAGCCCTCCTTGTCGGCGTCGAGGATCGCGACCAGGGACACCTCGGGCAGGTCGAGCCCTTCCCGGAGCAGGTTGATGCCGACCAGCACGTCGAAATCGCCCGAGCGCAGCTGGCGCAGCAACTCCACCCGCCGCAGCGTGTCCACCTCCGAGTGCAGGTAACGCACCCGGATGCCCAGCTCCAGCAAATAATCCGTGAGGTCCTCGGCCATCTTCTTCGTCAGCGTGGTGACCAGGACCCTCTCGTCCTTCTCTGCCCGCTCGCGGATCTCGTGGACCAGGTCGTCGATCTGGCCCTCGGTCGGCTTGACGATCACCTCCGGGTCGACCAGCCCGGTGGGCCGGATGACCTGCTCCACGAACTCGCCCCCGGTCTGGCCCATCTCGTACGGCCCCGGCGTGGCCGACAGGTAGACCGTCTGGCCGATCCGGTCGCTGAACTCCTCCCAGGTCAGCGGCCGGTTGTCGAGCGCGCTCGGCAGCCGGAAGCCGTGCTCGACGAGGGTGCGCTTGCGCGAGGCGTCGCCCTCGTACATGCCGCCGATCTGCGGGACCGTCACGTGCGACTCGTCGATGACCAGGAGGAAGTCGTCCGGGAAGTAGTCGATCAGGGTCGCCGGGGCCGAGCCCGGCGCCCGGTCGTCGATGTGCCGTGAGTAGTTCTCGATGCCGGAGCAGAACCCGACCTGGCGCATCATCTCGATGTCGTAGGTGGTGCGCATCCGCAGCCGCTGGGCCTCCAGCAGTTTGCCCTGTTTCTCCAGCTTGGCGAGCTGCTCCTCCAGCTCCGCCTCGATCCCGCGGATGGCCCGCTCCATCCGTTCCGGGCCCGCGACGTAGTGGGTGGCCGGGAAGATGCGGACCTCGTCCACCTCGCGCACGATCTCGCCGGTGAGCGGGTGGAGGTAGTACAGCTTGTCGATCTCGTCACCGAAGAACTCGACGCGGATCGCCAGCTCCTCGTAAGCCGGAATAATCTCGACCGTGTCGCCGCGCACCCGGAAGGTGCCGCGGGCGAACGCGAGGTCGTTCCGGGTGTACTGCACGTCGACCAGCGCGCGGAGGAAGACATCGCGCTCGACCTCGCCGCCGACCTCCAGCTTGGCCGACCGGTCCAGGTAGGACTGCGGGGTGCCCAGACCGTAGATGCAGGACACCGAGGCGACCACGATCACGTCCCGCCTGGACAGCAGGTTCATCGTGGCGGAGTGCCGCAGGCGCTCGACATCGTCGTTGATCGACGAGTCCTTCTCGATGTAGGTGTCGGTCTGCGGGACGTAGGCCTCGGGCTGGTAATAATCGTAGTAACTGACGAAGTATTCGACCGCGTTGTGCGGGAAGAGCTCACGCAGCTCGTTGGCCAGCTGGGCGGCCAGGGTCTTGTTCGGCGCCATCACCAGGGTGGGCCGTTGCACCCGCTCGATCAGCCAGGCCGTCGTCGCGGACTTGCCGGTGCCGGTGGCGCCGAGCAGGACGACGTCCTTCTCACCCGCCTTGAGCCGGGTTTCCAGAGCCTCGATGGCCGCGGGCTGGTCACCGGCGGGGCGATAATCGCTGACCACTTCGAATCGCCCGTCGCTCCGGGGGATCTCGGAGACCGGGCGGAACTCGGACTGGGCGAGCACGGGATGTTCTGTCGCGAAGGCCACGTCACCAGAGTAGGCGCGGGTACCGACATTTTTCGGCCGGGGGCGACGGCTGCTCCAGGGTCCCGCCGCCCCCGCGGCCCCCTACCAGAAGGAGCGGTACCGCCCGCGCGATGACCTGGCAAGACAAGCTTCACAGGGCATCCCGCAGATGCGGTTCATGACTTCGGCATCCCCGGGCGCGATCGGTTCGCCGCACAGCGCGAGAAGTTCGTGGGGCACCGGCCCGCTGCCAGGGATCGGCACCAGGTGGCACACCCTTCTGCGCTCGCCGACCACACCGCGGCGCAGGCGGACGATGGCCACCACTTCTTCGGCCGGCTCGGCGTAGGCGACGTTCGTCATGCGAGAACCATAATCCGGAATAATCGCGGAATCTTCGTGCCGGGGACCCAACGTTGTGCCACCCGGCTGGTACCGCAGACCGAAAAAAGTTAGCGCCATCACGCCGCTTCCGGGGAGGTTCCGCCGACCTCACGCCGCCTTGGGCGCCAGCACCGCCGCGCCCAGCCGGTGGCACAGCTTGAGCGCCAGCTCGATGTCCAGGCGGTTCTCCGCGATCGGCCGGCCGAGCAGCTCCTCGGCCTTCCGCACCCGGTACTGGACGGAGTTCTTGTGCATCATCAGCTGGCCCGCGGCGGCCGTGTAGCTGCCACCGGAGGCCAGGAACACGCGCAAGGTCTCCCGCAGGCGCTCGTGCTGGCCGTCGTCACCGGCCAGCACGCCCAGGGTGTCGCCTACCCAGAGCCGGGCCGCGTTCAGGTCCGCGGTCATCAGCGCGATCGCGCCCACGTCCCGGAAGAACAGCGCACGGTCACAGTTCTCGCCCGCGGCCAGTGCCAGCGCGTGCACGCGCGTGGCCTGACTGTGACTGCGGCGGAAGCCCTCGATGCCGTCGCCGGGTTCGCCGAACACCAGCCGGACGCCGGGCTCGACCGCACTCAGGATCCGCTCGACGTGCTTCTCCTCCGGGACGGCCGGCCTGTCGAGCGGGAACCACACCCAGGCGCACAACTCGTCGTTCGGCACGAACAGGGGCGAGCCCGAGCCGTCGAGGGTCGCGCCGATCTCGCTCGTCACCGATTCCAGCTTCCCGAGGCCGTTGCCGGACACCGTTCCCGGCGCGCACCACACGATCATCGCCAGGTGCGTGCCGCGCAACCGGTAACCGAGGTCGGTCGCGCTGGCGTCGACGTCGGCATCGCCCTCCCCCAGCAGCGCCCGGACCCGCGCCGTCCGTGCCGCGCTCCGGTTCTGCACCCAGCGGTCGCGCTCCTCCTGGTAGGCGGAGATCACCTGCTGGATCACGCGGTCGACGAAGGCGAACCCCACATGGAGTTCGTGGCGGACCATTTCCGTCAGCAGGGTCGCGTCACCTCCTGCCAGCTGACCCGCCGCCGTCACCCCGTGGTCGAGAACGGTGTTCTGGGCGACGTAGTAGGCGCGGATGAGGTCGATCACCTCGGTGCCGCGCTGGGCCAGCCGTCGTGCGTACTCCGTCGCCGCGGCGGGTGCCTCGACACGGGCCGGATCGATGTCGTGCTGGAGCACCTGCAGCACCGTTTCGAGGTTCTGGAACAGGCTCGCGGACAGGAGACTGACCACGCTTTCGTCGTCCTGCACCAGATGCGGGAGTTCGCGTGCGTACAGCCCGAGCAACTCGACCGTCAGGTCCTCCGTGCGGTCACGGAGGATGCCCGCTACCTGCGCGACCTGATCGACGACGACGCTCTTCTCCACCACATGATCACTCTAGCGGCGAAGCACTCGTTTTCGTACGACAAACCGGGAGAATCGTGGGTATGACAGCGATCCACCCGCCGAAGATCGAAACGTTCGACACAGTCACCGGGATCAACACCGATCCCAAGGGGATCGCCCGCGAGATCGAGGAGTTCCGGGTCGAAGACTTCGGGCTCTACGTCGCGCGGCCCACACCGGGACGCGCGCAGTTCAGTTACCTCGAATCGTGGCTGCTCCCCGGGTTGGGGTTGCGGCTGACCGACTTCTGGTTCACCCCGGGTCATGAACGGGACCAGGACTTCTACTTCGACGTGGTGAGCGTCGAAGTGACCGGAAAGGTCTGGCGCACCACGGATTGGTACCTCGATCTCGCGTTGCGGGAGGGTCGTGGTCTCGACGTCCTGGACACCGACGAGCTGCTCGCCGCGTCCGCGGCCGGCCTGGTGACACCGTCCGAAGCGAACCGCGCGCTCGAAGTCGTTTACCACACTGTGGAAGGTCTCGCCTCGCACGGTTACCGGCTGCACGACTGGCTTTCCGGCCTGGACATCTCCCTGACGTGGCGGAGACGCTGACGAACGTTTCCTATTATATGGGATAGTGCTCCCATTATCCGGGAGGACGGCGTAGCGTGCTCACCATGCCGATCTATACGCACGGGCATCACGAGACCGTGCTGCGCTCACACCGCTCGCGCACCGCGGAAAACTCCGCCGCCTACCTGCTGCCCCACCTGCGTTCCGGCCTGTCCCTCTTGGATGTCGGATGTGGCCCTGGAACGATCACCGAGGACCTGGCCCGCCTGGTCGCGCCCGGCCGGGTCACCGCGATCGAACCGACGCCGGAGGCGCTCTCGGTGGCGAAACGGTCGGTCAAAACCGGAGACATCCGTTTCGAAACCGCGGATGTCCACGACTTGCCTTACGCCAACGAAAGTTTCGACATCGTGCACGTGCATCAGGTTTTGCAGCACGTGCACGACCCCATTCGCGCGCTCCGGGAAATGCGGCGGGTCACCGTCGCCGGCGGTATCGTCGCCGCGCGAGACGCCGATTACGCCGCGATGACGTGGTATCCCGAACTGCCCGCACTCGACGAGTGGCTCAGCGTCTACCGCCGCACCGCCCGGCACAACGGCGGGGAGCCGGATGCGGGGCGTCGGCTGCTGTCATGGGCCCGCGATGCCGGGTTCACCGACGTGACGGCGACGGCATCGGTGTGGTGCTATGCCACCGCGGAGGAAAGGCAGTGGTGGAGCGGAATGTGGGCCGACCGTGTCGTGGAGTCGGCGCTGGCCGGCCAGGCCGTTTCCTACGGCTACGCCACCCGCGCGGACTTGGCGCGCATGTCCGCGGCGTGGCGCGAGTGGGGCCAGGCCGAGGACGGCTGGTTCGCGATCCTGCACGGCGAGATCCTGGCCCGGCCCTGACCGGCTCCGGAACGCTTTACCAATCCGACCAAAAGTAGGCGGAGACGGACCGGAGCCAATCTGACTGTATAGACCCGTTTCCGCCGTGGCTGTGGTCGGATTGGTAACGATCGGCACAGTAGGTCAAGGAAAGTCGCATGACCTGATGGGCAAGAACGCCCGCACGAAAGGGCAATCCGGTGCGGGAGCGCGGCTTCAGGCGTTCTCCGGCTCCCAGCCGGTGGCCTGGACCCAGGCCTCGGCACGACGGAAGGCGGCGTTGACCCAGCCCTGCTTCGCGGCGGCATAGGCCTCGGTAGTGTCATGCGCGCCGGCGAGTTCGTTCTTGAGCCTGGCGTAGGCGTCACGTTCGGACGGATTCGCCCGCATCCACGCCGTGAAGACCAGCGAGAGGCGCCACGCGGGCGTGTCGAGGGACCGCACGTGCAGGTTGACGGGCCGTGCCGGGTCGGCTCCGTAGTGGAACCGTTTCGGCCACCGCTGAACCGATCCGTCCTGCGGTTCGTCCCACCATGGTCCCTCGGCCCGGGGGAACCCGGCGGCGGACAGCGCTTCCTCCACCGCGTCCGCTTCGTCCAAAGTGGACACCGTGAGCTGCAGGTCCAGCACGTCCTTCGCGGGCAGGCCGGGCACCGCCGTGGAGCCGATGTGGTCGGCCCGCACGGCCCGCTCCCCCGCCGCGAGGCGGACCCTCGCCAGGGCACGGGCGGCCTGGCCCCGCCAGGCGTCGTCGTGGGGCACCAGCCGCGGCGCCGTTCGTGGGCGCGGCCGGCGCAACCGGATGTTGGCCTCGAACGGCACCAGCCGGTCCGCCCACAGGCGGTCCACCTCGGCCAGGATGACGTCCGGGAAGCCCGAGTTGTCCAGCCACACGTCCGCGGCGGCCCGGCGCGCGGCCTCGTCCGCCTGCGCGGCGATGCGGGCGCGGGCGTCCTCTTCGGACATTCCCCGGCTCTCCACCAGCCGCCGGACCCTCGTCGCGACCGGCGCGTCCACCACGATGACCAGGTGGTAGCCGGCGCCGAGGCCACCCTCCACGAGCAGGGGGATGTCGTGCACCACGATCGCGTCGGGCGCGGCGCCCGCGGCCAGTTCGGCGGTACGGGCACCGATCCGGGGATGCAGGATCCCGTTCAGTTTCCGGCGCTCCTCCTCGTCGCGGAACGCCTTCGCCGCCAGCGCGGACCGGTCCAGCGCGCCCTCCGGCGTGAGGATGCCCTCACCGAACGTTCCGACCAGTTCGGCCAGTCCCTCGGTCCCCGGCTCGACCACCTCGCGGGCGATCGCGTCGGCGTCGATCAGCACCGCGCCGTGCTCGGCGAGCCGGGCGGCGACCGTGGACTTGCCCGCTCCGATACCTCCGGTGAGCCCCACGCGCAGCATGTCCGCATTCAACTACGGATCGTTCCGCGCCCGTCGGGCGGCCCGCCTGGCGTCTGGGTGGGACGACCGTGACCGAGCGGGCAGTCCCCGCGGATTTCCGGGCGATTCTCGGACGTGCACACACCGTCACGACTCGCCTGCGGGCAGGGTGGAGCGATACCGGGTACCGCGACCACCAAGGACACGGTCGCGGCCTCGGGGCGAATACGTACGTACTCAGATCCGTAGGTTTCCCGGTCTATTCCGACGTGCGTCCGGCCATCCTGGAATGGACGCAAGATGGAGGAAGGCCATGAACGTGGACTCGCCACCGCAGCCCTGCCCGAGGTGCCAGCGCCCCGTACTGCTGGCCGGATTCAGCTGGGGCCGGCAATGGGTGCATCTGGGCACCTGGCGGCCCCAGTGTGGACCGCCCGCCTGGGTCACCAAACCTGAGCCGGTGACCAGCACGCCAAGGGCGTCCTGACCGGCCGGCCGGCGCCGCCCTCCCCTCGCGCGCCGACCGGTAAGAGCGCGGCGGGCCCTCCTGCCTGGTCCGCCCGCCGCGCTCATTCCTAGTTTCATAGTGCGCGCGATCGGATTCGGGTAGCCAGGCCGTGGCTTCGAGCGACCGTCACCACGGTAGGTAGGGCGGGCCGCCTCCCCAAATCCGAGGCCTTCGGCACCCGCGCGCCTCTGCTCGCCTCAAGCGAAAACGCGGACTTCGAGACCCGCCCCAGTCTTGCGGCGGCCCGGCATGGTGTGCGGCACGTGCCGGGTCGCCGCTAGCCAATGTCTCAGGTCGCGAGCGCTCGCCGCTCGCCCAGCCATGCCGCGATCTGCGCGCGTGAGGTGAACCCCAGCTTCGCCAGGATGTTCTCGACGTGGGTCTCGGCCGTGCGCTGGGCGATCACCAGCCTCGCCGCGATCTCGCGGTTGGACAGCCCGTCCGCGACCAGCTCGGCGATCTCCCGCTCACGCCGGGTGAGCTCACCCGGCCTGCCCGCTCGCCGGCCTTGCGGCCGGGGGCGCACCGGGCTCCGCTTTTCGTCCAGTGCGAAGGCGATCGCCTCGTCGAGGCTCGCCCGTACCATCGCGCCATATGCCTTGACGAACGCTTCGGCCCCCAGTTCGGCCCGGGCCCGCGCGGCGCATCGCTCGTCGAAGGCCGCGTACGGACTCGTCTCTTCGGCCGGCGCACCGCTGTGCCGCCAGGCCGATTTCGCGGCGCCGAGCAGTCCCGCGGCGCGCTCGTGCCTGCCCTGCGCTCCCGCACACCAGGCCATCGCTTCGAACGCGTAGGCGAGTTGGGCGCGGTCGGCGGCCGGTGTCGCGGTCGCCTCCCGGAGCAGCGCGCTCGCCCGCCGGGCGTCACCCCAGCGCCATTCCTGGACCGCCAGGGCCCATCGCGCGTAGGTCTTCGACCAGCCGGCGCCGTGCTCCTCCGAAAGGCCCAGGGCGTCCGACGAATAGGGGGCCGCCGTCGGCAACTCCTCGTCGACGAAGAACGCCAAGGCCGCCAGCAAGAGCAGAGTGGTGAAAATCTGGGGAAGATCGCCGGCGGAGCGGTAACCGGCCAGCGCCTCGTGCAGCAGCGTGCGCGCCCCGGCGAGGTCGCCTGTCGCGAAGGAGACCATGCTCCGGCCCCTGGCGTAACCCGCCCGCAACGCATCGTCACCGAACTTCTCGGCCAGCACCCGTGTCTCGTCGAGCATCCGCCGCGCGGGTTCCAGTTCGCCGATCTGCGCGGCCAGGAGCGCGCAGTGCTGCAGCGCTTCGGCTCTGGCCCGGGTCGGCGCGGTGTCGAACGACAACGCCTTGGCGAGCCAGCGGTGCCCTTCGAGGGCGCGGCCGCTCGCGTAGAAGTAGCTCCACAGGCCCGAAGCGATCTCGGTCGCGTTCCGGGCCAGATCGGGATGAGTCAGGCAGTAGGCCAGCGCGAGCCGCAGGCCCTCGTGTTCGCGCCCCAGCCGTTCGGCCCATTCGAACTGCCGCGGGCCGAACCAGTTCTCCCGGTAACGGCGCGTCAACGCCACACAGTAGGCGACGTGCCGGGCACGCACGGTCTCTTCCCGGCCCGACTCCGCCAGCTTGCCCCGGCCGTATTCGCGGACCGTCTCCAGCATGCGGTACCAGGCCGTGCGGCCGTAGGTTCCGCTGCGGCGCGCGAGAATCGACTTGTCCACCATCCCGGCCACCAGGTCGAGCACGCTGTCCCGCTCGATGCCGTCGCCCGCGCACACCGCCTCCGCGGCCTCGAGGTCGAAACCGTCCGGGAAGATCGAAACCGCCGCCCACACCCGCTGTTCCGCCCGCGTGCACAGCGCGAAGCTCCACGTGACCGCCGCCTCCAGGGTCCGGTGCCGCGGTTGCGCGGTGCGGCGCCCGGTGGTCAGCAGGCGGAACCTTTCGTCGAGCCTGCTCAGGATCTGGTCGAGGGAGAGCACCTGCAACCGCACCGCGGCCAGCTCGATGGCCAGCGGGATGCCGTCGAGGCGGCCGCAGATCCGGTCCACCTTCTCCCGGTTGGCCGCGTCGATTTCGAAACCGTGCACCACCGCGGCGGCCCGGTCGGCGAACAGCGTCACCGCCTCGCGGTGGCCGTTCTCCCCCCGTTCCGGGGCGGCGAGCGGCAGCACGGGCAGCACCCGCTCGCCTTCGGTGTGCAGAACCTGCCTGCTGGTGGTCAGCACCCGGAGGCCGGTGGTGGCGGACAGAAGCTTGCCGGTCAGCGAGGCGCAGGCCGAGACCAGATGCTCGCAGTTGTCGAGGACGAGCAGGAGCCGCTTGTGCTCGAGGTAGTCGGCCAGGCCCCCGACCGCACACGTCGCGGCGTTCTCGCCCATGCCGAGCACATCGGCGACGGTGACGGGCAGTGATTCCGGATCGTGCAGCTCGTCCAGCGGGACGAACCACACGCCGTCGGGGAAGGCACGGCGGATTTCGGCCGCGACGCGCAGCGCGAGCCTGGTCTTGCCGACACCGCCCATGCCCGTCAACGTCACCAGGCGCGTGGTGGACAGCAGCCGTTTGACGTCAGTCAGCTCACCGCGCCTGCCCACGAAACTCGTCAGCTCCGCGGGCAGGCTGCCAGAGGTTCTCGGCGGGTCCGCCACGAGGAGAAGTGTAAGGCGGTACAGCCTCCGTGGTGTCGCACTCGCGTTGGTCTACCCGAACGTGAGCACCGGAATTCCGCGTACCCCCGGACGATAGGAGAAGAGCGCACCCGCCTCGGGCTGCTCGCCATCGCCAATCCCTTGCCGTGACGTGGTGATGAAGAGTTCGTCGAGGTCCGGACCGCCGAAGGCACAGGCCGTCACCTGCGTGACGGGCAGCGTCACGCGCTCTTCCAGCTTCCCTTCCGGTGTGTAGCAATGCACCGCGCTTCCGCCCCACAACGCGACCCACAACCGTCCGTCCGCGTCGACCGTCATTCCATCGGGTGCACCGGCCTCTGGGGGGACAAGCACCGCCGGCCGTCGGCCCGTCAGCTCACCGTCATAGTCGAACCGGTCGATTCGCTGCGAGGGCGTGTCGATGTAGTACGCCGTGGTGCCGTCCGGACTCCAGGCCAGGCCGTTGGAAATGGTGACGCCGGTGAGCACGGTGCGCACCGTGCCGCCGGCGTCGAGCCGGTACAACTTCCCCGCACCGGCCCGCGTGTCGTAGGCCATCGATCCACAATAGAATCTTCCGTCCGGGTCACACCCGCCCTCGTTCATCCGGACTCCGCTGTCGGACCACAGTTCTCCCAGCGGTTCGATCTCGTCCAGAGAATGGTTCGCGAGCGCGAACCCGCGTTCGACGGCCAGCACCGCGCCACCGTCCGGTCGCGGCCGCAGGGCCGCCGCGACCGTGCCGACGTGGTGCCGGGACACCTCCCGCGTGACGGCGTCCAGTTCGAGCACGTCACCCGCGAGCATGTCGACCCAGCGCAGACCCGGCCATCCGGCGAACCATACCGGACCTTCCCCGTGGTAGGAAAGCGGATCCGTCACCTGGTCCACTGTAGACATTCCGGTCTCCTCTTTTCCCCGCCGCGGCGGAGGTGTTCAGGCTGGACCCATCGCCTCCGCGGCCTCGGCCGTGGTTTCGATGAGTTTCTTCATGGCACGTGACGCACCGAGCGGCCGCCTGCCGCGAACGGCCGAGAGCACCGCCTGGTGCAGCGGCAGGGTCGCGGTCACGCCGCCCGGCGCGTGCGAAGTCGTCTCGAGACCGTGGTACAGACCGGTCTCCAGCAGGCGTCCGAGTTGCTCGATCAACTGGTTGCCGCTCGCCTTGAGCAGGATCAGGTGAAAGCGCAGGTCGGCTTCGACGAAGGCCCGCACGGTGTCCGGCATGCCGGGCACGTCACTGGCGTTCGCCCCCATCGTGGAGTAGGCCTCGTCGAGCGCCGCGAGCTGGTCGCGCGTGGCGCGTTCGGCGGCGAGCGCGGCCGCGCCGGGCTCCACCATCAGGCGCAGCTCCAGCAGGTCGGCCACGAAGGCGCGGTCCGCGATAAGGCCGTGCCAGTCGAGCACGTCACGGTCCATCAGGTTCCACTGTTCGCGCGGGAGCACCCTGGTGCCCAGCCGCGGCCGCGCTTCCACCAATCCCTTGGCGGCCAACGCTTTCACGGCCTCACGGACCCCGCCCCGGCTTACGTTGAGCTGAGCCGCGAGGTCTGCTTCGTTCGGCAACTGCGCGCCGTAGGGGAACTCGCCGGAGACGATCCGGCGGCCGAGCAACTCCACCACCCGGGTATGGATGGTGCGGTGACGTCCCAGGGGGCCGTCCCTGTTGGTGCTCATGGAGTAATCCTCGAATCATTCATCCATCATGTCAATCACTTCTCCGTTTCCGAATCGTTACTTTCCGACCGGACCCGCTTCTGGGCAAGTCTTGACTGTATCGACGAATCATCCAATGATTCAGACGCCGAACCCGGGTTCCCCGCAGATGTGGATGGGTGGTCATCGATGAGTGAAAGCACTTTCAACGCACCGGCCGAGGACGGCGCGACCTCGCGCCGCACCGCACTGAGGTTCCTCGGGGCGGGCGGCGGCGCGGTCGCGGCGGGCGCACTGCTGGCCGCTTGCAATGGTGTGCAGGGCGGGTCGAACTCGTCCACGTCCGGTTCCGGCGCGTTCCCGGCCACACCGGCCTGGAAGTTCGTGTTCATCAACCACGTCACCACGAACTCCTTCTTCAACCCCACCAGGACGGGGCTCGCCGACGCCGCCAAGATGCTCGGGCTGCCCACACCACAGTGGACCGGCTCGACGGAGGGCAACGTGGCCGAAATGGCCAGTGCCTTCTCCACCGCCATCAACCGCGGCGCGGACGGCATCGCCGTCGCGCTCACCGACAACAACGCCTTCGTGGAGCCGACCAAACTCGCGTTGAGCAAAGGTATTCCGGTGATCGCCTACAACGCCACCGCGGCCGGAAACTACCCGCTCACCTACGTCGGGCAGGACCTCTACCAGTCCGGATTCCTGATGGGACAACGGATCGCGAAGGACGTCACCTCCGGCACCATCCTCGTCGGCATCTCCCAGCCGGGCGGCAACAACGTGCAGCCGCGGCTGGACGGCATCACCGCGGCGCTCAAGCAGGCCGCCCCTGGGGTCAACGTCCAATCGATCAACACCGGCGCCGAGCAGGCCAACGAGCTCAACGCGATCACCGCCGCCTACGACGGCAATTCGGGCGTGAAGGGCCTCTACGCGGTGGACGCCGGAAGCACCGCGTCGATCGCGCAGCTCATCAAGACCCGCAGCCTCCAGGGCAAGATCCACGCCGGTGGTTACGACACCCTCTCCGACACGCTCAATGGCGTGCAGTCGGGCGCGCTGGACTTCACCATCGACCAGTCCGCCTATCTCCAGGGTTTCCTGCCGGTGCTGTACATGTACCTCTTCCGGCTGTCCGGGACGCTGGTCGCGCCGCCGTTCACCGACACCGGCCTGACGTTCGTGACCAAGGAAAACGTCGGCCCGTACGTCTCGGCCAACAGCAAGTTCGAGGGTGGCCCGAAGGGCGACCTCATCCCGATGCCGCCGTCGATCCCGCTGCCCGCCGCTTCGGCACCGAGCCACTAGGAATTCCCCCATGACAGACGCGCTCACCGGAAAGCAGGAGGACCAGACCTCCCAGCCGGCAGGCACTCCGCGCGGCCCGGGGCCGCTGTCCCGGTTGATCCGGGTCAAGGAGCTGTCCATCCTGGTGGTCACGGTCGCCGCGGTGATCTACTTCGTGGCGGTTTCCGGACCGGGCTTCACCACCCCGGAGAACTATCACACGATCGCGCAGTACGTGGCGCCGTGGGCGATCGTCGGCGCCGGTGAGGTCCTGGTGCTGATCTGCGGTCAGATAGACCTGTCCGCCGGCTTCGTGTTCACCCTCTCGCCGTTCGTGCTGATGTTGTTCTACAACAACGGCTGGCCGCTGTTCCTGGCGGTGCTCGGGGCGATCGTGGTCAGCGGGCTCATCGGCATGGTGAACGGCCTCATCCACACCGTGTTCGGCCTGTCCGCCTTCATCACCACCCTGGGCATGGCGTTCCTGCTGTGGGGCCTGGAACTGATCATCTCGGGCGGCTCGCCGGTGAGCGCGCCCACCGACAGCTGGGTGGTGTCGGTCTTCGGCGGCTCGCGATGGTCGGAGTTCATCTGGGCGCTGGTGGTCGTCGCGGTGATGCAGACCGTGCTGTCCACCACCCGGTTCGGCATCTCCACCCAGGCCACCGGCGGTAACCCGATCGGTGCCTCCGAGGCCGGTATCCGGACCAACCGCGTCAAGGTCGCCGTGTTCACCATCGCCGGTGCGCTGGCCGGGCTCGCCGGCATCCTCCAGGGCACCCGGGTGGGCTCGTACGACCCGACCAACGGCGGGTTCAACACCATGTTCTACGCGGTGGCCTCCGCCGTGATCGGCGGCACCGCGCTGCTGGGCGGATCCGGCACGGTGATCGGCGCCTTCCTCGGCGCGCTGCTGCTGGGCCTGGTCTACGACGGTTTCAACCTGATGGGCATCAGCGCGAACGCCTTCTACATGGTCCTCGGCGGCGCCATCCTCGTCGCCGCGCTCCTGAACGTCTATGTGACGGTGGTCCGCAAACGCTTCGGGACAAGGGGGCGCGCATGAGCGAGGCCGAGGGCGGCGAGGTCATCCGGGCCGAGCACGTCAGCAAGCGATTCGGGCCGGTGCGGGCGCTCGCCGACATCAACCTCAACGTGCGCCGGGGCGAGGTGCTGGGCCTGATCGGCGACAACGGCGCCGGGAAGTCCACGCTGATCAAGATCCTGACCGGCTACCACCAGCCGGACGGCGGGCGGTTGCTGTTCGAGGGCCAACCGGTGCAGCTCAAGTCGGTGACGCACGCCCGGTCGCTGGGCATCGAGACGGTGTTCCAGGACCTTGCGCTGGTCAACGACCTCCCGGTCTACCTGAACCTGCATCTGAACAAGGAACTGGTGCACAAGCCGCTGCCGTTCCTGCGGCGCAAGGAGATGAAGCGCCGGGCCCGCGAGGCGCTCGACGCGGTGGGCATCAACATCCCGTCGGTGACCGCCGAGGTCGCCCAGCTCTCGGGCGGGCAGCGGCAGGCCATCGCGGTGGCCCGCTCGGTCTACTCGAACAACGCGAAACTGCTGCTGCTCGACGAGCCGCTGGCGGCGATGGGCGCCAAGGAGGGCGGCATGATCCTCCGCCTGATCGACGAGCTACGACGGCGTGGCGACCTCGCGATCATCCTCATCGCCCACAACTACAGCCAGGTGGTCGACGTCTGCGACCGGGTGAACCTGTTGCAGCACGGCGAAATCACGTTCGACAAGCGATCGAAGGAGACCTCGGTGACCGAGCTTCTCGAGCTCGTGCACGCCGAGTACAGGGTGCACTAGAGGAGGAAGGCCGCTCGCGACCGGGTAGGCGCGGGTGTCTCGCGGAGAACTGGAGGATCAATGTCGATCTCAAGGCGCGGCCGGGCCGCGCTCGCGGTCATCGCCGCGGCTGTCATGGCGCTAGGGTTCACCAGCGTGACCTCTTCCGCCGCCCCCGATTCCAGCGCCAGACCACCGACGGTGAGCAAGGAGTACTTCGGTCAGGCCGACGGCAAGGCCGTCTACCGGTACACGCTGGCCAACGCCCGCGGCATGCGGGTCCGGATTCTCAGCTACGGCGGCATCATCCAGACGCTCGACGTGCCGGACCGGCATGGCCACACCGCCAACGTGGTGCTCGGTTTCCCCACCCTGGCCGACTACGTGGCCAAGAACAGCCCCGCCGCCGGCGGCGGCACCTACTTCGGCGCGCTGATCGGCCGCTACGCCAACCGGATCGCCAAGGGGACGTTCACGCTGGACGGCACGACCTACCACGTGCCCGTCAACAACAACGGCAACAGCCTCCACGGTGGCACCGACGGGTTCAACCAGCGGGTCTGGGACGTCACGGAGGTGCCGGGCAAGGGCACCGCGGGTCTCCGGCTGACGCTGGTCAGCCCGGATGGCGACCAGGGCTACCCCGGTACGCTCACCGCGACCGTCGAGTACACATTGGACAATCAGAACCGGTTGAGCATCAACTACCACGCGACCACCGACAAGCCGACGGTGGTCAACCTGACCAACCACACGTACTGGAACCTCGACGGCGAGTCCTCGGGTGACATCTACGGCCAGAAGCTGATGCTCAACGCCGACCGCTACACGCCCACCGACTCGACGCAGATCCCCACCGGGGAGCTGGCGCCGGTCAAGGGCACGCCGTTCGACCTGCGCAGGCCCACGGCCATCGGCGACCACGTGGCCGACAACGACCCGCAGCTGCTCACGGGCCAGGGCTACGACCACAACTGGGTGCTCAACCGTGAGGACGGCACCTCGCTCGCGCTCGCGGCCCGGGCCAGCGATCCCGAGAGCGGGCGCGTGCTGACCGTCCTGACCACCGAGCCCGGAATCCAGTTCTACTCCGGCAACTTCCTCACCGGGACGCTGGTCGGCACCGGTAACAAGACCTACCGGCAGGGCTACGGCTTCGCGCTGGAAACCCAGCACTTCCCGGATTCGCCCAACCACGCGAACTTCCCGAGCACGGTGCTGCGGCCCGGTCAGACCTACCAGCAGACCACGGTCTTCGCGTTGAGCACCGACTGACAACGACAGATATCGAAGCGGGGCCGGCCTTTTCGAGGCCGGCCCCGCTTCGTGTCCGGGGTTGACCCGCTCACGGGGACGGATCACGGAAGATCCGCCGGATGGCGATGCTCGCGCCGATGACCACGACCAGCACGGCCACGGCCCAGCGTCGCTCCGTCTGGACCTCGTCCTGTTTGGGGGCGGCGATCGTCCGCTCCGGGACCGCCGATGGCGGCGCCTCCAGCGGGTCGTTCGCCGGCGCGGGCTGCGGGCAGGGCGGGTTGGGGGACGGTGCCGCGACCAGCTGCATCGGTGCCACGCCGAGCGCCTCCGGAACGGCGGTCACCGGCCGTCCGGCGGGGACACGGGAGGAGGGCCGCTGCGGCGAGGGGCGCGACAGCGGGGGTGCCGGCGAGGTCGGGGGCGGGGTCCCGGGCGGTGTCGTCCCAGGCGGTGCGGGAACGGGTGGAGCGGGAACCGGCGGCGACGGTACCGGGGGTAAGGGCGAGGGCATCGGGCGAGGGCAGTGCCGGACTGAGGCGATCGCGACGTCCACTGTGGACTTCAACTCGAGCGGCGGGAGCCGCACGTCGGCGACGACACAGATTTCGACCGCGGACGCCGGTGCCGGGATGAGCCAGCACAGTGCCGAAAACGCGGCGACACTCACGGATCGGACGACCACTTCCCTCTCACCCCAGCCGCTCGATCGCCTGGTTGAACGGTTCCGGCCCGGTCTTCGTGCCGCCCCCGTAGGGGTTCTGCAACTGGTAGATGGCGAAGCAGAGCAGCGCGGTCGCGGCCGCGAGCGCGGACACGATGATGATGTGGGTGATCGGCTTGGTGCCGCCGAAGAGATTCGGCAGCAACACGAAGATGAGGCTGCCCACGGCGAGCACGAACCACAGCACCGAGCCGACCTGGTTGTCCTTCACCGCGTTGAGCCGGGCCTGCCGGATCTGATAGACCTCGACCAGGTCGGCCTGTGCCTCGACCTTGCGGCGGACCATCCAGTCGTTGCCGGGCTGGACCACCGGCACGGCGCTTTCCACGGTGGTGCGCATCTGGTCCAGCAAGGCCCAGCCTTCGCCCGGTATTTCGGTCCCCTGCTGCATGTGCGGCCATTCCTGACGCACCACGGTCCGCGCGTAGTCCTTCGCGAGCTCCCGGACCTGGCCCGGCACGGAACCCGGCAGGGAATTCGCCGCCCAGGTCGCGGCCACCAGGGAACGCGCTTCGACGTTCGCCCGTTCCCGGGCCTGGACGGCGGCGTCGAACAGGGAGATGAGGACGAACGCGACCACGACGGCATGCAGGCCACCGATGATCGTGAACGCCTGCCCCGCGGCGTCATTGTTGTCCCGGCGTCCTTCGTCGAGACCGTAGCGGCGTACGGAATACGCGATCAACGCGCCGGCGATCACGGCGCACACCACCCACAAAAATCCGGATACGTAGACGTTCACCGGGCAAAGTTAACCGTGGTCGTCATTGCGCGACAACGAAATTCACCCCGTTCATCCTGGTGGCCGCGACCGACGATTTCCCGCTCACTGATTTGGAGCATCGAGAAAGCCGGGAGCTTATTTCCGGGGTCAGTTGACGTCGGGCCAATGCTCCGGTGGAGGGCAGGCTCGTACAACGGTGCCGCGGTCGTCACGGTGAGGTCAAATACCGCCTGTGCCGCCTTCCCCTCGACGGGAAGATGTTGGCCCGATTGGAGCAACGACCCAGGTCGACCTGACCAGAAATCGCTTGTCAACCTGAATGCGCGGGACAGCACTGGTCAGTTCGAGGGATTGCCCGGGGGCCCGGGTCACGGTGCGTTCACCGAATCCAGGAATTGCCTCCGACCACACGGACGAGTGACTGTACTCCCTCTCGCGGCCGGTGCTAACGTCGTGTTCACCGACGACCGGCCGGTCGCCGGAAGACCAGGCATACGAACCATTTTCCGGGAAAAGACTCCCCTCGGCAGAGCCGCTCGCCGAATTTCCGGCCCCGAAGATTGGTGGTTCTCCCCATGATGCGGACATGAGGATTCTGCTCGTCGTCTCCGTTGTCCACCGAGCCCTCGCCGGACCGTTGGACATTCCACAATAGACAGTTCCGGTCCGGCCCGCTCCGGCGCCGCGCCCCGTACCGGACACCACTGATTCCGCGAACGGTCGAGATCGGGTATTCGAGATGAGGAGAGACAGCTTGTTCACCGCCGCCCAGAGCATCATCGCCGCGAACAACCCGGGCCGCGCCGACCCGGGGGTCGTGCTGGTCGCCGACGGCCTGCTGTGGCCGCACCGTCCCGCCGTCTCGTGCCCGGCCGCGGCCCTGCTCGAAGGAGAACTCCGCCGTCGTGGCGTCCGGACCGACCGGGGGCATCTGCACGGCGATTCGGAGGACCAGCAGTCGTTCTCGTTGCGTGCCGTGCTGCCGGGCATCGGCGGTCTGGGCGCCTCGGTGACCCTGCCGACCCCGCGGGTGACCGAGGCCGTGTGCGGAGCGGTGGCCGCCTGCCTGGCCGTCGCGGGCCCTCCCCGCCGGATCCTGCTCGCCGCGCCGCGCTCGTTCTGCGCCGGTGTCGAGCGGGCGATCGAAGTGGTGGAACGGTTGCTGAACGAGCGCGGCGGACCGATCTACGTCCGCAAACAGATCGTGCACAACATCCATGTGGTGCGCGATCTCCAGGGGCGCGGTGCCGTGTTCGTCGACGACCTCACCGAGGTACCGCGCGGGGCGACGGTGGTGTTCTCCGCGCACGGCGTTTCCCCCGCCGTGCGGACCGCCGCACGGCGCCGCCGGCTCGACGTCGTCGACGCGACCTGCCCGCTGGTCACCAAGGTGCACGCGGAAGCCCGCCGCTTCGCGGGCCGGGGCGACACGGTCATCCTCATCGGGCACGCCGGGCACGAGGAGGTCGAAGGCACCCTGGGAGAGGCGCCGGAACGGATGGTGCTGGTGCAGTCGGTGGAAGAGGCGCGGCGGGTGCGGGTGTCCGACCCGGCCCGGGTGTCCTACCTGACCCAGACGACCCTCAGCGTGGAGGAAACCGCGGAAGTGGTGGACGAACTCCGCGCCCGGTTCCCGGCGTTGAGGGGACCGGGCTCGGGCGACATCTGTTACGCCACCACGAACCGCCAGGACGCGCTCCGGGCGATCGCCGCCGAGGCGGACCTGGTACTGGTGGTGGGCTCGAAGAACTCGTCCAATTCGGTCCGCCTCGTCGAACTCGCGCGCCGCGCCGGCGCGGCGGCGCATCTCATCGACGACGCGACCGGGATCCAGCCGCACTGGCTGGCCGAAGTGCGCACGATCGGCTTGACGGCGGGCGCTTCGGCGCCGCCGCGCCTGGTCGAGTCGGTGGTACGAACGCTCGGCGGACTCGGCCCCGTCACCACGGAGGAGCGCGAAACCGCCCGGGAGACGGTCCAGTTCACGCTGCCTTCCACCGTGCGCTGACCCGCGCGGGCTTGGCCCCCGCGCGGGCTCGATCCGCACGGGGGCCCGGCTCGCGCAGGCTCACCTCCGGTTCATGAACCTGCGCAGCACCAGTGAGACGACAAGAAACACGGTCAAGGCAGCGCCCGCGCCCACCGCGACCCGCTGATAGGTCGTCTTCAGTCGCGCCGTGAGCTCCTGCACGGTTTCGCCCAGTTCCTGCCGGGTCAACTCCGCGTCGAGCCGGGCCTGGTCGGCGTCATGGGGAAAACCGCGCTGTTCACTCATGGCCACGCACCGCCTTGACGTCCTTGACCACGCCTTCCGCGGCCTCTCGTGGTAACGGTGGCGTCGCCGTCTTGATGGAGTGCCTGCCGGCCATCCCGGCCGCTCCGCCGATGAGCAGCAACACCACCCCGATCACCAGTGCCGAGAGCCAGAGGGGCAGCACCAGGCCGAGCGCGATGACGGCCGTGGCCACGAGCGTCAGCCCGCCGTACAGCGCCATCACCCCGGCAAACCCCGCCAGGCCCGCGCCCCTGCCCGCACGCTTGCCCTTACGGCGCAGTTCGTCCGTGGCCAGCCGCATCTCGTCACGCACCAGCCGGCGCACCTGGTCCGACAGATCCTGCACCAGTTCCGCGATCGAGCGGTCCTGGACCGAGCGCTCAGTCATGTGTCCCTCCCGAAGTTCCTTGGACGGACTACCCCGGGACGACCTGCGCTAATCGTCGTGACCGGAGCTGGGCGAAGTCACTTTTTCCGACGGCGTTTTTCTGGCCTCGTGATGCGGGATCGCTTTTCCGGTCAGCGTGATATGGCCCTCGTCGTGCAGTCGTTCCACCATATGCGGATAATGCAGTTCGAACGCGGGCCGCTCCGAGCGGATACGGGGCAGTTCCAGGAAATTGTGCCGCGGCGGCGGGCTGGTGGTGGCCCATTCCAGGGAATTGCCGAAGCCCCACGGGTCGTCCACCTCGACCTTTTCGCCGAACCGCCAGCTCCGCACCACGTTCCACACGAACGGAAGCATCGAGGCACCGAGAATGAACGCGCCGATGGTGGACACGGTGTTCAGCGTCGTGAAACCGTCACTGGGCAGGTAGTCGGCATACCGGCGGGGCATGCCTTCGTCACCGAGCCAGTGCTGCACCAGGAACGTCGTGTGGAAACCGATGAACGTGGTCCAGAAATGGAGCTTCCCCAGCGATTCGTCGAGCATTCTCCCGGCCATCTTCGGGAACCAGAAATAGATGCCCGAGAACGTGGCGAACACGATCGTGCCGAACAGCACGTAATGGAAGTGCGCCACCACGAAATACGAGTCGGTGACGTGGAAGTTCAGCGGTGGCGAGGCGAGCAGGACCCCGGTGAGGCCGCCCAGCAGGAACGTCACCATGAACCCCACCGCCCACAGCATCGGCGTGTTGAAGGTGATCTGGCCCCGCCACATCGTGCCGGTCCAGTTGAAGAACTTGATCCCGGTGGGCACCGCGATCAGGAACGTCAGGATGGAGAAGAACGGCAGCAGCACCGCGCCGGTGGCGAACATGTGGTGCGCCCAGACCGCGAACGACAGCGCGGTGATGCCGATCGTGGCGAAGACCATCAGCCGGTAGCCGAACAGCGGTTTCCGGCTGAACACCGGGATCACCTCGGTGACGATGCCGAAGTAGGGCAGCGCGACGACATAGACCTCCGGGTGCCCGAAGAACCAGAACAGGTGCTGCCACAGAATCGCCCCGCCGTTGGCCGGATCGAGCAGGTGCGCGCCGATCACGCGGTCGGCGCCCAGCGCCATCAGGCCCGCGGTCAGGATGGGGAACACGGCCAGCACGAGGATGCTGGTGAACAGGATGTTCCAGGTGAAGATCGGCATCCGCCACATGGTCATGCCCGGGCAGCGCAGGCACACGATCGTGGTCACCATGTTCACCGCGCCCAGGATCGTGCCCAGACCGGCCACGACCAGGCCGAACACCCACAGGTTGCCACCGATGCCCGGGGAATGGATCGCGTTCGACAACGGCGTGTAGGCGGTCCAGCCGAAGTCCGCGGCCCCGCCGGGAGTCATGAAGGAGCCCAGCACGATCAGGCCGCCGAAGAGGAACAGCCAGTAGGAGAAGGCGTTCAGCCGCGGGAACGCGACGTCCGGGGAGCCGATCTGCAGCGGCAGGATGAGGTTGGCGAAGGCGAACACGTTCGGCGTCGCGTAGAGCAGCAGCATGATCGTGCCGTGCATGGTGAACAGCTGGTTGTACTGCTCGGTCGACAGGAACTGCAGCCCCGGCCGGGCCAGCTCGGACCGCATCAGCAGGGCCATCGCCCCGCCGACCATGAAGAACGCCAGGGACGTGAACAGGTAGAGCCAGCCGATCACCTTGTGGTCGGTGGTCCGGGCGATTTTCAGCAGGGCGGTCCCGCGCCGGTGCCGGGCGGGCAGTTCGTACTGGTTTCCCAACACGATAGGCCGTGCTCGTAGCTCCGTCATTCCGCTCCTCCGCTTGGTCGCGCACCGTGCAGAGCCCGCCTACCCACTGTGCTCCGGAAGGAAACCGGAATCAAGCCCTAACCCGGAGCTGGTGAAAGCACCTGGCCGAAGATGGTGGAAGCACCTGGCCCGCGCGGTCCATTTCGGACGGTTCGGCGACCTCTCCCCCGGATGCGGGGCCGGACAATGTGGACAATTACCGGCCTGACCTCCGCCGACGGTGGTTCGCCCACCCGGTTTCGCCCTCCCCGGGGCCGGGTATTTGGCCCTTATCAGAACAATGGGAGAGTCGAATGCGACGCCATAGGCGGGTCACCCTGACCCGGGCGCCGGACGCGGGGCGCCAAGCTCGTCAACTGGTCGCGACGGCCTGTGCGGACTGGCGGATCGCCGGAGTGGAGTCCGACGCGGAGATCGTGGCCACCGAACTGGTGGAAAACACCTTGCAGCACACAACCAGCGTGCCCCAGTTGGGGCTCCTGCTTCAGGAAGGAGAACTGACGGTCGCCGTTTCCGACGACGGCCCGGCCGCCCGTTTCCTGGCGGACACCCGATCGCGGCACCGCCAGGGACTGGGGACGTTGCTGGTCTCCCGGCTGGCCAAGACGTGGGGATGCACACGCGCTGGAAAGGGCAAGACGGTCTGGGCGGTGCTCCCCGCTTCGACCCTTACCCGAGGTGATCACGCTTGGTAATGCGGCGGTGACGGACTCTTGTCAAGGTCAGCGTGTAGTCGTACGGTCGTGGAGAGCGGTTGGTCAAAAACAGCCGTGCGGGAGTGAACGCACGCGACCGGCGGGAAAGGTGAAAGCCTGTTCGGGTGCGTGTCTGGTGCTCTCACCCTGATGCTCGTCGGACAGGGAGACGCCGTGCACGCGACCACGAATATCCGCATCCGCCTCGAAAAGCGCCGCGATGGGATTCAGCTCGCCCGCACCGCCGGTGATCTGGACGCCCTGGGCGCGCCGGTGCTGCGCGAGTACCTCGACGAACGCATCCTCCCCGGCCACGATTTCGTCCTCGACCTCGACGAGGTGACGTTCCTCGGCTCCGCCGGCATGAAGGTGCTGCTCGACACCGACGACCGTGCCGCCCGCCGCCATGTGCGCTGGGCCCTCGTGGGCAACAACCGCCCGGTCGCGCGGCCGTTGTGGGCCACGGGGCTGTCCGACCGGCTTCCCCTGCAGCCCGACGTGCCCGCCGCGATCCGGGAACTCACGTCACAGCCCCGCGTACTGCACGCGCTTTGACCCCTAGGTCCGCTCGGAAACCGTGTCCGTTCGCGAGCGGCGGGCCGGCTTGAGCACGGCGAGCAAGTCGGTGGCGCAGTCCGCCAGCAGTCGCGCGTGGTCGGCGTTCTCGTCGGCCATCCACCGTTCGCTTGCCAGGCGGAGAATGGCCATCCCGGCATCGGTGGCCAGCCGGGCCGTCTGAGCGTCACACCCACGCTTCTCCAGTGCGGCGGTCAGGGCCTGCGAAAGGGCAGCGAGTTTGATCAGCTCGCGCTCCCGCAGGGGTGGGTTGGCGGCGACCACTTCCCCGCGTTTCCGGAGGAAATCGCGAGGGCGGATCACCTCCGGCGCGGTCTTGAACGCGGCCATCAGCATGGTCAGTGGATCCGTGCCCTCTTCGGCGGCCTCGATCGCGGCGACGAAACGCTCCTCGAGTTCGTCGCCGCCGAACAGCACCTCGCGTTTGTCCCGGAACCAGCGGTAGAACGACCGCTCGGTGAGATTGGCGCGCTGGGCGATCTGCGCGACCGTCGTGCGGTCGTAGCCCTGCTCGGCGAACAGGTCCAGCGCCGCCTGTTCCAGGCGGCCCCGCGCGTTGCCTTCCCATCGGACCATGCCGGAAGTATATCGACAGCAGATGCTGTCGTCAGTTAACGTGGATGACGACAGCATCTGCTGTCATCACATTCAGGAAGGCCTCATGCGCACTCTTCGCTTCCACGAACACGGACCCGCGCTCGCGGTGGGTCTGGCCGCGGTCCTCGCCGTGTCGATGCTCAGCCCGCCCGCGGGAGCGAGCGCCACCGGCGGTGGAGTCGTGGTGAACGGCGCCGCGGCCGCATGCGCCGCCCTGTCCGGGACCAGGATTCCCGCGCACGACATCGGGCTGCCTACTCGCGGTGCCGTCGTCGACTCGGCCGGACTCGACGCGGCCGACCCGGCCAAAGGCACTCCCGAATTCTGTCTGGTGACTGGGCACGTCATCGGCGTCGACCCGGCGGCACCGCCGGTGAACTTCGAGGTCAATCTGCCGACCGACTGGAACCTGCGGACGCTGCACCTGGGCGGCGGCGGGCTGGACGGGACCGTCGTCACCGGGCTGGCCGCCTTCGGAACGGCGATCGCTCCGGGCCAGGTCCCCGCGATCGATCTTGGTTACGTGACCTTCGGCAGCGACGGTGGCTCGTCGGTCGGGACGAACCCGCCGGGTTCGTTCGCGCTCAACGCGACCGCACTCGCGAACTACTCCGGTGAGGCCGTCAAGCGCACCCGCGACACCGCGATCACGATCGTCAGACGGTACTACGGCCGCTCGCCGAACCACCAGTACTTCGCGGGCGGATCCAAAGGAGGCCAGGAAGCCCTGGCGGCCGCCGAACGGTACGGCGAGGACTACGACGGCATCGTCGCCTACTTCCCGGCGGACCAGCAGACGATGGACCTGTCCTGGTATCACCTGCAGCAGGTGGCCTACGGTGCGCCGGGCGCCTACCTCGACCCGGCCAAGCAGCAACTCTTCGAGCAAGCGCTCCTCGGCACCTGTGACGGGCTCGACGGAGTCGTGGACGGCGTCATCTCCGACGTGTCGACGTGCCGGAAGTCGTTCAGGTTCACCAAGCTGCGCTGTCCCGGTGGCGCGGACACCGGTGACGCCTGCCTTTCCGACCTTCAGATCGCCACGCTCGAGGCGGGCGAAGCGGCCTACCGGGTCGCGTTCCCGTTGGCCAACGGAGTGAGAACCGTCGGCGGCTTCCCGATCCTGGCCGGCGGCGCGTTGAGTCCGTATTGGCTGGACTCGGCGGGCCAGGGCACGTCGACTCTGTACAACGGCCTCGACCAGCCGGTGAACAACTACTTCTACCGGCAGCTGACCACACCACCACCGGCGCTGGACCTGTCGTTCGACTACCGGCGGTACCAGGCACGGATCCAGTCGGTCTCCGCCGAGTACGACACCACCGACCCCGATCTGGACCGGTTCGCCGGACACGGCGGCAAACTGATCATGGTCCAGGGCGACGCGGACATGCTCGTCCCGCCGGCGGCTACCGACGCGTTCTACGACAAGGTGGCCGAGCGGTACGGCGCGAAGACGAAACAGTTCACGCGCTACTACAAGGTGCCCGGTTACGGTCACGGTTCCGGCGTGTTCAATCTCGCCTGGGACTCGGTCGCCGCGCTGGACAGTTGGGTCACGAAGGGCGACGCGCCCGAGCATCCGGTTGCCTACAACGGAACCACCCCGGGTCAGACCCGCCCGTTGTGCCAGTACCCCGGCTGGCCGAAGTATCGCGGCCACGGAGATGCCGGCGTGGCGTCCGGTTTCCGCTGCGTCACGAGCTGATCCGTTCAGCCGGACCTGTCGTCACCGCTCTGAGAAATCAGCTCGCGTCCGGGTCCGGGGGCGGCCTTCTCGTAGACCCTCACCATGTCGGTGGCGATCCGGTCCCACGAATAGCGCGAGCGTGCCCGGTCCGTCGCCGCCGTGCCGTACGCCTCACTCAACGCGGGATCGTCCACCAGCCGCCGCAGGGTGGCCGCGAGTGCGCCGGACCGCTCGGGCGGAACCAGTTCGCCCGTGACGCCGTCGACGACGATGTCGTTGAGGGCGCCGACCGCGGTGGCGACCACCGGCACGCCACACGCCATCGCTTCCAGCGCGGCGACGCCGGACAGCTCATACCAGGGTGTGCACGCCACCAGGCCGGCGGAGCGGAGCAACGCCGGCATGTGGTCGTGGGACACGCGGCCGAGCAGACGGACCCGGTCGGCGACTCCGGCGCGGCGGGCGGTCTCGCGGAGCCGGCGGGCCTCGGGATCGTCGGCGAGACGCTCCTGTTCCGGACCGCCCGCGATGACGAGTTCGGCGCCGGGCACGGCCGCGAGTGCCGAAATCGTGGTCGCGAAGCCGTTGCGCGGTACCAGTTTCCCCACGCCGACGATCCGGCGGAGTTCCCCGGTGGACTCAGCCGGACCGTGGGTGGTGAACCGGTCCACGTCGACCCCGAACGGCACGACCGACATCCGTGCCCTGGGCAGGCCGAGCCGCGCCAGTTCGAACAGCTCGTCCGTGCTGCAGGCCACGATGCGGGACACGCTCTTGCCGATCACCCGTTCCAGCCGCAGTCGCTCGGGCGTGGTGGCGCCCGCCCGGCCCTGGTGCCGGCGCTCGACCGCATCCAGCCCGTGAAAGGTCTGCACCATGGACAACCCGAGACGCCGCACCGCGAGCGCGGAGGCCAGCCCCGACAGCCACCGGTGCGCGTGCACCACGTCCGGGATCTCCCGTCCCCACTCGCCGACCAGAAACCGCGCGAACTCGGAGATGTGCCCCAGCACGTCCTCGTCGTTCGGCAGGTGTCCCGCCGGCCCGGCCAGAACACGCACGACGCGGTATCCCCCTTCGGCCCGCACCGTCCTCCGTTGCCGGGGGCCGTTCTGTCTTGTGTAGACGACGACCTCGTTCCCGTGCCGGCAAAGCTCTGAGCACAGCGCGGCCACGTAGGCGTTCCGGCTGCCGGTCCCCTCCAGCGGATCGGCGTTGACGGACACCATCGCGATCTTCATCGGCCCCCTGCCCCGAACCCGGCCGGCCGGTGGACGAGGACGTCCCTCCACGAAGTGCGGCCACGCCACACGAGCACCCATGCCATACCCTCAGTCTTGCCGGGGAGGATGAAGTCAAACGGGCCGGCGCCACTTCTTTTCCGGTGGGCCGGATCGCGCGGTCGGCGGCCCGCAGGTGTGAACTCACCACGGGCGGGGTAGCCCGGGCCATGCGCGGCTCAACTACGACGGCACCGTGTGCCGAAAAATTCGCCGAGCTGTCCGGGATCTCCGGGGAGGACGAACAGCATCGGCGCAGGAGGCTGCGCGATGAACTGGTCACAGAGTATCTGCCGGTGGCCGAACACATCGCCCGCCGGTTCAGCGGCCGTGGCGAAGCCTTCGACGATCTCGTCCAGGTCGCGCGGGTCGGCCTGATCAACGCGGTCGACCGGTTCGAACCCGAGCGCGGGAGCGACTTCATGTCCTTCGCCGTGCCGACGATCATGGGGGAGGTCCGTCGCTACTTCCGCGATTCGAGCTGGTCGGTGCGGGTACCGCGGCGGTTGAAGGAACTGCATCTGCAGATCGGCCACGTCAGCGGTACCCTCGGGCAGCGGTTGGGACGGGCGCCGACGCCCACCGAAATCGCCCGCGAGCTGGACCTGACCGTGGACGAGGTCAGCGAGGGACTGCAGGCGGGAAACGCCTACTACGCGGTCTCGGTGGACAAACCCGCCGGTGACGACGGTGAAGCCGCCTCGCTGGCCGACACCCTCGGCGAAGAGGACGGCAGCCTGGAGTCGGTGGAAAACCACGAGGCGCTGCAACCCCTGCTGCGTGCGCTCCCGCCACGCGAACGCACGATCCTCATGCTCCGCTTCTTCGGGAACATGACCCAGTCCCAGATCGCCGAGCGGGTCGGCATATCACAGATGCACGTCTCGCGCTTACTCGCGCAGACGCTGGAAAAGTTACGCGCCAAGCTCACCGAGGAGTTCTGACCCCGTTTCCGTGCGGCCAGGCCGGGTAGCCGATCGGCATGCCTGAGGACGCAAAAGACCAGCAACTACAGCCAGTACGGGCCGACCTCGAAGACACTTACCTTACTACACAACAGGGAGTGCGTGTCGACCACACCGACGACTCTCTCAGCGTGGGTGAACGCGGCCCCACCCTTCTCGAAGATTTCCACGCTCGCGAAAAGCTTACACATTTCGACCACGAACGTATTCCCGAACGTGTCGTGCACGCGCGCGGGGCCGGCGCCTACGGATATTTCCAGGCCTACGACGACTCACTCTCCGAATACACCGTGGCCGATTTCCTCACCAGCGGTGAACAGATCCCGGTGTTCGTCCGTTTCTCCACTGTCGCGGGCTCGCGCGGCTCCGCCGACACGGTGCGCGACGTACGCGGCTTCGCCACCAAGTTCTACACCCGGCAAGGAAACTACGACCTGGTCGGGAACAACATGCCGGTGTTCTTCATCCAGGACGGCATCAAGTTCCCGGACTTCGTGCACGCGGTGAAACCCGAACCGGACAACGAGATCCCGCAGGCCGCCTCCGCGCACGACACGCTGTGGGATTTCGTTTCCCTGCAACCGGAAACGCTCCACACGATTCTGTGGCTGATGTCCGACCGGGCACTGCCGCGCAGCTACCGGATGATGCAGGGCTTCGGCGTGCACACCTTCCGGCTGGTCGACGCCGAGGGACGGGGCACCTTCGTGAAGTTCCACTGGACCCCGGTGCTCGGCACGCATTCCCTGGTGTGGGACGAAGCCCAGAAGATCGCGGGCAAGGACCCGGACTTCAACCGCCGCGACCTGTGGGACGCCATCGAGGCGGGCCAGTTCCCCGAGTGGGAGCTCGGCGTGCAACTGGTGGACGAGAACGACGAGTTCGCCTTCGACTTCGACCTGCTCGACGCCACGAAGATCATTCCCGAGGAACAGGTTCCGGTGCGGCCGGTGGGACGGATGGTGCTCAACCGCAACCCGGACAACTTCTTCGCCGAGACCGAGCAGGTCGCCTTCCACACCGCGAACGTGGTGCCGGGTATCGACTTCACCAACGACCCACTGCTCCAGGCGCGCAACTTCTCCTATCTGGACACTCAGTTGATCCGGCTGGGCGGCCCCAACTTCGCGCACCTGCCGGTCAACCGGCCGGTCGTCGAGGTGGCCCACAACCAGCGTGACGGGTACGGCCAGCACGTCGTCCACAAAGGACGGACGAGCTACTTCCCGAACAGCCTGGGCGGCGGCTGCCCGGCGATCGCGGACGAGGACATCTTCAGGCATTACACCGAGCGCGTGGACGGCCGGAAGATCCGCGAGCGCAGCGAAAGCTTCAAGGACTTCTACAGCCAGCCGACCCTGTTCTGGAACAGCATGTCCGAAACCGAACGCGAACACATCGTCAGCGCTTTCCGGTTCGAACTCGGCAAGGTGACGAGCAAACAGGTCCGGGCAAGGACGGTGACCGAGCTGAACCACGTCGATCACCAGCTGGCCGCCCGGGTGGCCGAGGGAATCGGTGTCGTCGCGCCCACCGAGGAAGTACGGCCGAACCATGGCCGGAGCTCGCCGGCCCTGTCACAACTCACCGCACCGACGAACCGGATCGCCACGCGGCGGATCGCGGTGCTGGCCGCCGACGGGGTGGACGCGATCGGTACCCGGCGGCTGATCGACGACCTGACCAAACGCGAAGCCGTGGTCGAGGTGCTCGCGCCGGCCGACGGTGAGCTACGAGCGGCGGCGGGTGAGCCACTGGAGGCGGACCGGCAGCTCAACACGATGGCGTCGGTCCTCTATGACGCCGTGGTGGTGGCGTGCGGGCCCGACAGCGTCGAGACGCTCGGCCACGACGGCTACGCGCTGCACTTCGTCGCCGAGGCCTACAAGCACGTCAAGCCGGTCGCGGCCTTCGGCGCGGGGCGCGACCTGTTGCGGCAGGCCGGCGTGACGGGCCCGATCGCCGAGGCGGACCTGCAGGTCGTCGCCGAGGAGGGCGTGATCACCACCACCGCCGCCAGGGAGGACCTCGACACCGAGTTCTTCGACGCCCTCGCCACCGAGGTCGCCCGGCATCGCGCCTGGGAACGCCGGACGGACGGGGTGCCGGCCTGAAGCCGACGGGGGTATGCCGATGAGGGCCAAGGACGTGATGACCAGGCCCGTCATACGGGTCATGCCGGACACGTTCTTTCAGCCGCCGGCCACCGGCCGTGGCAGGTCTCGGTCACCGGTGGCATGGTCACGCTGACCAGCGAGGGGGCCGACGAGACGGACCGCCACATCGCGACCGTGGTGGCCGCCGGCCTGCCCGGCGTGGTCGGGGTGCGGGTGGTCGAGGCGCGGCGCCGAGTCAGCCGAAGCCGGCCGGCGTCAGCCGAACTCCTCGATGAAGGACCGGAGGACGACCTCGGCACCGGGTGGCGCGGGCTCGACCGCCATCCGGGTGTCCGGGCGGCAATAACCGCGCAGCGCCCAGGTCTGCTTCATCAGCGGGATGCTCGCGGCGAAGAAGGCGACGAGGCGACGAATTCGCGGGGCGAGAACCGCGACCTTCTCGTCGTCGCCCGTGCGAAGGGCGGCGGCGAGATCCGCGAAGGGGACGGGAAAGGCCGACGAGACGCCCGAGACGATGCCGGCGCCGCCGCCGGCGGCCATCTCGGGCAGCATTCCGTCATCGCCCGAGTAGAGCCGCTTGCCTTCCGGCACGGCGGCGCGGTATCCGGCGAACCGGGCGGCGGCGCCGCCGCTGAGCTTCGCACCGGTCAGGTCGCAGTCGGTCAGCAGGCGAGCGAGCCGCTCGGGGCCGAGATCGAGGCCGGTTCGCTCGGGGAACAGGTACGCATAGACCTCGCCGTCACCGGCGGCTTCCCGGATCCGGCGGTAGTAGGCATCGACCTCCGTGTCCTCGGAGGGTGTGATGGCGGCGAATCTCCGGGCACCCAGTTCCCGTGCCCTGACCGTGAGCCCGGTCGCGTTTGACCCTCCACAATGGACAATCACGCGGTCGGCCGGGCACACCGAAAGCGCGGTCTCGAACAGCGCCAACCGCTCCGGATCGCTGAGCACCGGGAACTCGCCCGTGGTTCCGGCCACGAAGAGCCCGTCCAAACTCGCCCCCAGTACGGCGAACCGCTCCTTGACCGCGGCCAGGTCCACGCCGCCCGTCGCGTCGAACGGCGTGGGCACGGCAACGATCACCTCGGGCACGCCCCCATGGTAAGGCCAGGGAGGTGCGTGCGCGGGCGTCCGGATGAGACCATAACGCGGGTGAAAGCGGAATCGGGTCGACGCAGGGTGATCGACCCCCAAGCGGTCGACGCCGCGCTCGCCGGTCTCGGCGATCGTGCCGTGGTCCAGCAATGGGCGGAGCGCTTCTCGGTGCTCGCCGACCCCTCCCGGCTCACCCTGCTGGTCTGCATCCACTACGCCCGCGAAATCAGCGTCTCGGACCTCGCGGTCGCGGCGGGCATGACCGACACCGCGGTCTCCCAGGCGTTACGGCTGCTCCGGGCACACGGCCTGGTCACCGGGCACCGGTCCGGCCGGATAGTGCGTTACCGGCTGGCCGACGCCACCACGCACGAGCTGATCCACCAGGTGCGGCCGCACGACGGGTGAGCCCGGCTCTCGGCAGGACCGGCCGTTCGCCGGTACGGTCGGAGGCATGATCGGCCTACCCGAGGGGATCACCGCCTGCCTGTTCGATTTGGACGGCGTGCTGACCGGCACCGCGGAGCTGCACAAGGAAGCCTGGAAACAGACATTCGACGCGTTCCTGGCCGAACGCGACGGAGACGGTTTCCGGCCGTTCACCGACCACGACTACGCCGAGTACGTGGACGGGCGCCCCCGGCTGGACGGCGTCCGGCGGTTCCTCGCGTCGCGTGAAATCGAACTGCCCGAAGGCGCCGGAGAGGATCCGGTCACCGCGCACACCGTGTACGGCCTGGCCAACAAGAAGAACGAACTGGTCCTGCACATCATCACCGAGCGCGGGGTGAATCCCTACCCTGGCTCCGTGCGGTACCTGGAGGCCGTTCAGCGTGCCGGCCTGGCCATCGCCGTCGTCACCTCCTCCGCCAACGCGGCCACCGTGCTGAAGGCGGCCGATCTCGATCGGTTCGCGCAGGCGCGCATCGACGGCCTGGTGATCGTCAAGGAACGGCTGCGCGGCAAGCCCGCGCCCGATTCGTTCCTGGCCGGCGCCCAAGCACTCGGGGTGAAGCCGAAGCAGGCCGCGGTGTTCGAGGACGCGCTGGCCGGCGTGGAAGCGGGCAAAGCGGGCGAGTTCGGTTACGTGGTCGGGGTCGACCGCGAAGGCCAGGCGGAGGAGTTGCGCGCCCACGGCGCCGATGTCGTGGTGCGCGATCTCGCGGAGCTGCTGGAGCAGGGGTAATGGTCGAAAAGGGCTACGAAACGTCCCCGTGGGAACTGCGCTGGCGCACCCTCGCGGTCGACCAGCTGCACCGGACCGAGTCGACCTTCGCGCTGTCGAACGGGCACGTCGGGATTCGCGGCACGCTCGAAGAGGGTGAACCACGCGGGCGGCCGGGCACCTACCTCAACGGCTTCTACGAGGAACACGAGCTGCCCTATGCCGAGGCCGGTTACGGCTATCCCGAGGCCGGCCAGACGATCGTGAACGTCACCGACGGCAAGATCATCCGGCTGCTGGTCGAGGACGAGCCGTTCGACATGCGCTACGGCAACGCGACCCGGCACGAGCGGTGGCTCGACTTCCGCGCGGGCACGCTGTCCCGGCTGACCGAGTGGGTCTCCCCCACCGGGCGCCAGGTGCGGGTGCGCACGCAGCGGCTGGTGTCGTTCACCCAGCGCGCGGTGATCGCGATCCGGTACGAGGTCGAGCCGCTCGACGGCAAGATGCAGTTGGTCGTCCAGTCCGATCTCCTGGCCAACGAGCCGATCGAACCGGAGACCAAGGACCCGCGCCAGGCCGCCGCGTTGCAGTCCCCGCTCGCCGCCGAGTTCACCCTGGCCGAGGATCAGCACGCCGTGCTGGTGCACCGCACGAAGAACTCCGGCCTGCGCATGGCGGCCGCGATGGACCACCAGATCGAAGCGCCCGGCGAGTTGCGGAGCGACATCAGCGTCGAGGACGACCTCGCCCGGCTGACCGTGGCGGTGGACGTCGAAAAAGGCGACCGGCTGGTGGTGACGAAGTTCCTCGGCTACGGCTGGTCGGCCCAGCGCTCGATCCCGGCGTTGCGCGCGCAGGTCTCGGCCGCGCTCGCCGGCGCCCGGCAGACCGGCTGGCAGGGCCTGCTCGACGAACAGCGGGCCTTCCTCGACGACTTCTGGGACACCGGTGACATCCAGATCGACGGCGATCCCGAACTGCAGCAGGCCGTCCGGTTCGCCCTCTTCCACATCCTCCAGGCCGGGGCTCGCGGGGAAAGCCGGGCCATCCCGGGCAAGGGACTGACCGGCCCCGGCTACGACGGGCATGCCTTCTGGGACACCGAAAGTTTCGTGCTCCCGGTCCTCACCTACACCGTTCCGGAGTCGGCCCGCGACGCGTTGCTCTGGCGGCACAGCACCGTGCCCAAGGCGCGGGAACGCGCCGCGCAGCTCGGTCTCCACGGCGCCGCGTTCCCCTGGAGGTCCATCAACGGCGCGGAATGCTCGGCCTACTGGCCGGCCGGCACCGCCGCGTTCCACGTCAGCGCCGACATTTCCGACGCGGTGGCGCGCTACCTCGCCGCGACCGGCGACACCGAGTTCGAGCGCCAGTGCGGCACCGAAATCCTCGCGGAAACCGCGCGACTGTGGTTGTCGCTCGGGCACTTCGACATCCACGGCAGATTCCGCATCGACGGCGTGACCGGGCCCGACGAGTATTCGGCGGTGGCGGACAACAACGTCTACACCAACCTGATGGCACGCCGGAATCTGCTGGAGGCGGCCGACTCGTGCGAGCGCGTGCCCGAGGTGGCGGGCGCGCTCGGTGTCGAGGAGGAAGAACTGGCGACGTGGCGTCTGGCCGCCGAGCGGATGTTCATTCCCTACGACGAAGAACTCGGCGTGCACCCGCAGTCCGAGGGTTTCACCAAGCACGACGAGTGGAACTTCGGCGTCTGCTCGGCCGGGGACTACCCGCTGCTGCTGCACTTCCCGTACTTCGACCTTTATCGCAAGCAGGTCGTCAAGCAGGCGGACCTGGTGCTCGCGCTGCACATGTGCGGAGACCGCTTCACCGCCGACGAAAAGGCGCGCGATTTCGCCTACTACGAGGCGAGAACGGTGCGGGATTCGTCCCTCTCGGCGGGCACGCAGGCGGTGATGGCGGCCGAGGTGGGCTTTCTCGATCTGGCCTACGACTATCTCGGCGAAGCAGCGCTCACCGACCTGCACGACGTGCACAACAACGTGCGCCAAGGCCTGCACATGGCTTCACTGGCGGGCGCGTGGCACGGTGTCGTGGCGGGGCTCGGCGGCATGCGCGACCACGGCGGCGAGATCACCTTCGCGCCCCGCCTGCCGGACGAGCTGGACCGCATCGAATTCCGGATGTGCGTACGGGGCAGCCGGTTCGCCGTCGAGGTCCATGCCGACCGGGCGACCTACCGCCTGGTGGCCGGCGAACCGGTGGAGATCACGCACCACGGCAGGCCGTGCAAGGTTTCCGAGCACCCGGTCACGCTGCCGATCCCCGCGGTCGTCGCCGGCGAACCACCGTCCCAGCCGCCCGGCCGGGCCCCGTCGCGGCGGCACCCAGAACGCCTGCGCCGCCACGACTTCTGAGGCTTCAGGCGCCGCTTCAGGCGGTCAGGCGCAGCACCAGGACGGCGGCGGAGAACACCAGGAACACCGCCGCGGGCGGCATGCCCTTGAAGTCGCTCTTCCGGATATGGGCGCCGACCGCGCCGAGGAAGTAGAGCACCACGCCGATCGCGGCGGCGATACCCAACGGCTTGATCCAGATCCCGGCGACGAGGCCGATCGCGCCCGCGATCTCGCAGGCCGCCAGGAAGGGATACATCCGAGGCGGCACCCCGACCGCGTTCATCGAATCGACGACCTGCTGGGCACGGGTCAGCTTCCCGAAGGCGGAGCCGACGAGGACGACGGCCAGGACTGCCCCGGCGATCGTGTAGGCGACAGACATGCCGGGAGATTAGCGCCGACCGCACCCAACGCGAAGTATCTTCAGTGAAGTGGTCCCCTTCCGTCACTGTGCCCCGCCCACGGTTGCGCGGCACGTTCTCCGGCAGGGACAGCGGGCCGGCCACTGCGCATCGTGGAATCCGCCAAGGCGCCCGCATGTCCCGTTCGCTCGGTTTAGTTGTACCCAAAAGTGCCTAAACACATGTTCGATACGTCGGTATGCTGGGCACTGGGCAGCCGGCGCGGCGCTCAGCCGGGCGGCTCCGGGTGGGGAAGATCGGGTTTGACGTCGTCTTTGTTCGGCGGCTCCTCGACGTCTTCGGTCTGACCGGTCTCGAGGTCGGGGTGCGTGAGGTTGGGGAAGTTCGGCCCCAGCGGCGGTTCAGGACTTCGGCGCTCGGCGCGTTCACGTTCGGTGCTCATAAGACCGGAATACCCCATCCTGCCGATCCGTCAACCCGTAAAATTCAGCAGTTGTTGATATGCTGGGGGCATGGTGCTTCCGAAGAGGCTCGCCCGGTTCAACCGGGTGGCCACCAACCGTGTACTCGGCAAGCTCACACCCCACGTCGCCGGATTCGGCACGATCGTGCACCAGGGACGGCGTTCGGGGCGCACTTATCACACGCCGGTGAACGTGTTCGAGGAACCGGGAGGTTACGTCGTCGCGCTCACCTACGGCGCCGGCGCCGACTGGGTGCGCAACGTCCTGGCAGAGGGCGGCTGCGAGCTGGTGACCAGGGGCCGGACGGTGAAGCTGACCGCGCCACGCGTCACACACGGCGAGTCGCCCAAGGCCGTCTCGGCGGCCGCCCGTCCGGTGCTGCGGTTGATCGGCGTGCGGAACTATCTGCACCTTCGCCGCGCGTAGATCAGCCGGCCGAGCCGCCGGCTCGCGGTAGGTCAGCCGGCCAGCTCACGCAGTTCGCGGACGAGCGCGGTCCGGTTCTCGGTGCCCGGCTGCAGCGGCGTCACCTGGAGCGTGGTCACGCCGGCCTCGGTGAAGGCCGCGAGCCGTTCCTTGACGTGACCACGCGGGCCCACCAGCGAGATCGCGTTCAGCAGATCGGCCGGAACCGCGGCGGCGGCCTCGTCCTTCTTGCCGTCGAGGTAAAGGTCCTGGATCCGCTTCGCCTCGGCCTCGTAGCCGTAGCGGCAGGCGAGTTCGTTGTAGAAGTTCTTGCCCCGCGCGCCCATTCCGCCGATGTAGAGCGCGAGCACGGGCCGCACGTAGTCGACGAGGGGAGCCACGTCGTCGCCGATCGCCACCGGCACCATGACCGAAGTGTCCAGCGGCCCCAGGGCCGGGTCACGCTTGGCCATGCCTTCGGCCAGCGCCGGTCCCCACACCTCGGCGGCCTTCTCGGGATGGAAGAAGATGGGTTGCCAGCCCTCGGCGATCTCCGCCGTCATCGCCACGTTCTTCGGGCCGATCGCGGCGAGCATCACCGGGATCCGTTCGCGGACCGGCCGGTTGATCAGCTTCAACGGCTTGCCCAGCCCGGTGCCCTCGTCCGCGGGAAGCGGGATCCGGTAGTACCGGCCCTCGTGCACCACGCGCTCACGCCGCCACACCTGACGGCAGATCTCCACGATCTCGCGCGTGCGGCCGAGCGGCGCGTCGTAGCGGACGCCGTGGAAACCCTCGATGACCTGCGGCCCGGACGCGCCGATCCCGAGCGTGAACCGGCCGTCGGAGACGAAGTCGAGCCCCGCCGCGGTCATCGCGGTCAGCGTCGGTGTCCGGGTGTAGATCTGGAGGATCCCGGACGCGATGCCGACCCGCTCGGTCTTCGCCGCGATGTAGCCGAGCTGGCTGACCGCGTCGAAGGAGTAGGCCTCCGGGACGAACACGATGTCCAGGCCGGCCTTTTCCAGCTCGACAAGATCCGCCACGCTCTCGGCGAAGCCGCCGGCGTAGTCGATCTGCATCCCGATCCGCATCGCCCATCACCTTAGTTTCCGCGAGCCAACGAGGTAAGCGACCGCTTAGCCCGCCTCACCCTACCCCACAGTCCCGCCGCTCCACCCACCGTGAGACCACGGCGGCCCGCAGGCGCTGGAGCTCCAGCCGTCCCACCAGGTACCCGAGCGCCTGACCGGGACACCCCACGTAACGGTCGATCTCCTGCTCGATCTCCACCGGAGCCATCGGCGTGCTCTCGGTGAGGTAGTCCACGGCCTTCTGCCTGCTCCAGCCAAACGCATGCACCCCTGTGTCCACCACGAGGCGGGCCGCGCGCATCGAATCCTGGGTCAGCATCCCGAACCGGGACAATTCGCTCGAATACAACCCCATCTCGTCGGCGAGCCGTTCCGAGTACAGGCCCAGCCCTCGGCGTAAGCCGTGCACTCGATGATCCGGCGCACCAACGGAAGCCCGTCGAGGCTCAGCGAGGTCGCGACCTGGAGATGGTGACCTGGCACCGTCCCGGTGTCCGGTGACGGCAGCCGGTCGTGCGGGCCCGGCAGGCCGTACACCGAAGCCCACAGGGGTCCGCTTCGCACCGGAGGCCGAGGAGTTCGTCCGCGAGCGCGTCGGCGTCGGTCATCCGGCCGTCCGGACGACCCATTCGCCGACCACCGATTCCAGCACCGACATCGGCAGCGAACCGCCGCCGAGCACGACATCGTGGAATCCGCGGATGTCGAACTTCTCGCCCAGCGCCCGTTCGGCTTCCCCGCGGATGCGCTGGATCTCCAGCCGTCCCACCATGTACGACAACGCCTGCCCCGGATAGGCGATGTAGCGGTCGACCTCCGATTCGATCTCCACCTTCGGCATCGGGGTGTTCTCGCGCAGGTAATCGACCGCCTGTTGCCTGCTCCAGCCCTTCGCGTGGAGGCCGGTGTCCACCACGAGGCGCCCCGCGCGCATCGAGTCGATCGTGAGCATGCCGAGAAGCGCGATGTCGTCGGAGTAGAGCCCCATTTCCTGTGCGAGGCGCTCGGTGTAGAGGCCCCAGCCTTCGGCGTAGGCGGTGAAATTGCCGATCCGGCGCAGCAGCGGCAGATCGGTGAGGCCGAGCGCGGTGGACAGCTGGAAATGGTGCCCCGGGATGGCTTCGTGGAACGCGGTCACCTCGGCCGTGTGCCGGAAGCGTTCGGTGACCTGGTGGGTGTTCGCGAAATAGATACCGGGCCGTGAGCCGTCCACCGACGGCTGGAGGTAGTACGCGGGCGGGCCGCCCGGCGCTTCGGCGGCCGGCACCGGCTCGACCACCCACGGGAACGACGGCACGTGACCGAACCAGTCCGGCGCGGCACGCTCGGCGCGGGCGATCGCCGACCGCGCGGTGTCGAGGAGTTCGTCGGCGTTCTTCCAGCGCAACGCCGGATCGGTGCGCAACCGCGTGAAGATCTCCCGCAGTTCACTCGTGCCGAAGACACGCGAACCGATTTCGCTGTACTCGCGGGCGAGTTCACCGATCAGCCGCAGGCCGGTTTCGTGCAGTTCCCCCGGATCGCGATCGGTGGTGGTGTGGAAACGGACGAGCGCCGCGTAGATTTCCTTGCCCTCGGGCAACCAGCACACGCCGGCTTTGTCCTCGGTCCTGCCGTGCGGCTCGATTTCGTCCGCGAGCGCGTCGCGGTACGCGGCGAAGGCCGGGCGCACCGTCTTCTCCAGCAGCTCCGCCCGGCGGGTGGCGAAGTCCTCGTTGGGCGCGGGCTGGCGCAGCAACGGGTCCGCGGACGGATCGGCGAGGTAGCGGTCGAGATGCGCGATCGCGGCCCGGACCAGATGCGCGACCGGTGTCCGCCCGGCCGCGACGCCGGCCCGATGCCGCTCGGCGGCCTGCGCGAGGTAACGGGGAATGGCGGCGAGACGCGTGAGCTGCAGGCGCGCCTGCTCGTCGTCGGCGACACCGACCATGGGCAGCACGGTGAGCAGACCGACCGCGGGAGAGACGAACAGATCGCTGACCGTGAACTCGGCCATGTGCGTGCCCATCTGGTCCAGAGCACCACGGGCCTGGCTGATCAGCACCTCGCGGGTGACCTCGTCGGTGCCCTGGGCGTCGAGTTCCTCGGCCCGCCGGATGAACTCCTCCAGCTGCCGGCGGCGATCGTTCTCGGCCTCCTCGGACAGGTCTTCCAGGCCTTCGCGGGTGGATTCGATCCCCAGGAGCGCAGGCGCCACCGGCTCGGCGTCGAACAGCGCTTCCACGAACTCGTCGGCCAGCGCGGCAACATCACTCATGTCGTCACCCTAGGCTGGGTTTCAGGAAGCGCGCGATCGGAACGCGGTAGCGTTGCCAGCCGTGGCCCTGACCGATCCCGTGGATGCCCGCTTGCTGGCCGCTCTGGCAGAAGTCGGCAAGGTCGCCGTCCATGAACTGGCCGCTCGGCTCGGGATGGATCCCCGCGAGGTGGCCTACCGGCTGGTGGCCCTGTCGGGCAGCGGCCTTCCCCTGCTCGTCGGGGTGGAAAGCGACCCCAACGGCCTGCGCGCCGCGCTCGCCGCGGCCAGTGGCTGGGCGCGGCCGCCGCAGCCGTCACCCCCTTACCCGCAGGCGCCGTACGCGCCCCCGCAAGGCGTGCCCAGCGGCCCGTACTCAACCCAGCAAGGCGTGCCCAGCGGTCCGTACTCGGCGCAACACGGTGTACCCAGCGGTCCCTACTCAACCCAGCAGGGCGTACCCAGCGGCCCGTACTCGGCGCAACAGGGCGTCCCCAGCGGTCCCTACTCGGCCCAACAGGGCGTACCTGCCCACCGGTACGCGACGCCGGTCCCCGCGCCCCCACCCGCCGACCCGGTGATGAGTACGTGGGGCCCGCCGCAGACCGCGTCCTGGGCCCGTGGCGACCAGCGCCCGCAAGCGCCGGCCGCTCCCCGCCAGGGCCGGACCGGCGACGTGCTCGCCACCGAGGGCCTGGACGGCGAGCAGCTCACGGTGCAACTGCTGGAGGTACAGGATCCGGCCGACTTCCTGTTCACCGCCGCGGGCTACCGGCTCGACGAGGGCGAACGCGCCGTCGTGGTGCACACCGAGATCACCAATCGTGGCACCGTCCCCTACGCGTCCCTGCCCGACAACTACCTGGAACTGATCACCGCCGAGGGCACGCCGGTGACGAAGGCCCCGGTCTCGCTGACTTCACGGCCACCGCACAAGATCGGCGTCCAGCCCGGCGAAACGACCGGCGGCCACACCGTCTACGTGGTGGGCGAAGCCACGCGGATCGTCGCCGTCCGCTGGAGCCCCCGTCCCGAGCCCGACGAGCGCACCCTCACCTGGTCACTTGATTTTTGAACCAGCTGTCGCGCGGAGCGCCTCCTTTGAGGGTGGTGGTGGGAGACGGGTGGGTCACTCGGCGCGCAGGATTTCCAGGGCGTAGGCGAGGTCTTCGGGGTAAGGGGCTTCGAACTCGACCCAGCGGCCGTCGGCGGGGTGAGCGAACCCGAGCGCGCGCGCGTGCAGCCACTGGCGGTTCAGGCCGAGTTTGCGGGCCAGCACCGGGTCCGCGCCGTAGGTCAGGTCACCGGCGCAGGGGTGCCGCACCGCCGCGAAATGCACCCGGATCTGGTGCGTGCGGCCGGTTTCCAGCTTGACGTCGACCAGCGACGCGGCCCGGAACGCCTCGATGACCTCGTAATGCGTGATGCTCGGCCTGCCCCCGGCCACCACCGCGAACTTGTAGTCGTGGCGCGGATGCCGGTCGATCGGAGCGTCGATGGTGCCCCGCGTCGGATCGGGATGCCCCTGGACGACCGCGTGGTAGCGCTTTTCGACGGTGCGTTCCTTGAAGGCACGCTTCAACACCGTGTACGCGTGCTCGCTCTTGGCCACCACCATGACGCCGGTGGTCCCGGCGTCCAGCCGGTGCACCACACCCTGCCGTTCCGCCGCCCCCGACGTGGACACCCGCAGTCCGGCCGCCGCGAGCCCGCCCACGACGGTCGGCCCCGACCAGCCGGGGCTCGGGTGCGCGGCCACCCCGACCGGCTTGGACACCACCACGATGTCGTCGTCGTCGTGGAGGATCCGCAGTCCCTCCACCGGTTCGACGACGACCTCGACGGGATTGTCCGGCTCCGGCAACCGCACTTCCAGCAGTCCACCCGCGGCCAGCCGGTCGGACTTCCCGGCGGGCCGCCCGTCCAGGAGCACCTCGCCGGACTCGGCCAGCTCGGCGACCACAGTCCGGGACAGTCCGAGCAGCTTGGCCAGCCCGGCGTCCACTCTCATCCCGTCCAGGCCGTCCGGCACGGGCAGCATCCGGACGCTCACTTCTTCGCGCTCCGGACCGAGCCGTCGTAGTCACGGCCGAGCAGGGACAGCAGCACGATCAGCACGCCGCCCACGCAGATCGAGGAGTCGGCGATGTTGAACACCGGCCACACGTCGCCGTCCGGGGCGAACACCGAAATGAAGTCCACGACGTGACCGCGAAACGGTCCGGGCGCGCGGAAGATGCGGTCGACGAGGTTGCCCAGGGCCCCGGCCAGCACGAGCCCGAGCCCGAACGCCCACCACCCGGAGCGCAGCCGCCGGGCGAACCAGATCAGCGCGATCACCACGGCCATCGCGACCAGCGCGAGCACCCAGGTCATGCCGGTGGCCATGCCGAAGGCCGCGCCGGGGTTGCGGATCAGCTGCAGGTAGACCAGGCCACCGAGTACCCGGACCGGCTCATGACCCTCCAAAGTGGACGCGACGATCGCCTTGGTGGCGAGGTCGAGCCCGAACGCGGTCGTGGCGACCACGGCCAGGAGGCCCACGCGCCGCTTCGGTGGGGCGGGAGGGGCTTCGGTGTCCGGCTGCGATCCCTGTTCGGTGCTCACCCGGTCATTGTCCACGCCGCTGTCCGGGGCGCCCCGCCGTGGGTCCCGGACGCACCCACAGCGCTCAGCTCGCCAGGAAGGACGGCCACTCCCGGGGATCCGGGCTTGGCTCCCACCGGCCGTCCGAGGTCGTGTAGGCCCAGTGAGCGCCCTCGGTGACAATGCGCCGGAGTGCCGTCACCAGCCGGTCCACGTGCTCTTCGGTGGTGCCCAGGCCCAGGCTCACCCGCAGCGCCCTGATCCCCTCACCGCCGGCCACCGAGATCAGCCGGCGAGCGGCGACATGCGCGCAGAACGCTCCGTCACGCACGCCGATCCCGTACTCGGCGGACAGCACCGCGGCCAGCAGCCCGGGGTCGAACCCGTCGACCACGAAAGCGACCGTGCCGACCCTGGCGGCCTCACCGTCGAACAGACGCAGCTCGGCCAGTCCGGGCACGGTGCGCAGCCCCCGGCCCAGCCGGTCCAGCAAGGCGTCTTCGTGCGCGATCACGGCATCCCAGTTCGCCGCGAGCCGAGCACAGGCGACGCCGAGCGCATGGACACCGACCGTGTTCGGGGATCCGGCCTCGTGCCGCTCCGGTCCCGGATTCCATTCCACCTCGAGGCCACCGGCGGCCTCGTCGCTCACCCGCACCGCCTTCGTCGCCCCGCCTCCGGCGAGATACGGCCGCGCCTCGCTCAGCCAGTCGGCCCGGCCGACGAGAGCGCCCGCCCCGAACGGCGCGTAGAGCTTGTGTCCCGACAGCGCCACGAAATCGACATCGAGCTCCCGCAACGAAATGGGCCGGTGCGGCGCGAGTTGGGCGGCGTCGAGCGCTACCCGCGCGCCGTGACGCCGGGCCACCGCGGCGATCTCGGCGACCGGGAGCAGTTCACCCGTCACGTTCGACGCTCCGGTGACCACGACCAGGCGCGGTCCCTCCGGACACGCGGCCAGTGCACTGTCCACAACGGACACAGCGGCCGCGCGGGTGCGCGGAGCGGGCACGCGGATCACGTTCGGGCCCCGCCACGGCAGGAGCGCGGCGTGGTGCTCGGTGTCGAACAGCACCACCGAAGTGTCCCGGGGAAGGGCGCGGGCGAGCAGGTTCAGCGCGTCGGTGGTGTTGCGGGTGAAGATCACCAGGTCGTCGTCGCGGGCGGAAGTGAAGCGGCGCAGCACATCGCGGGTTCGGTCATAGACCTTCGTGGACACGCGTGAGGCGAAACCGGCACCCCGGTGCACGCTCGCGTACCACGGGAGGAACTCGTCGACGGCACGGCGCACCGCCTCCAGGCAGGGCGTGCTCGCCGCGTGATCAAGGTTCGCGTAAGCGATCTCCCCACCGGTCACCAACGGGACCGGCGGTTGACCGGTGACCTGCGGAACGACGATCCTGGGCGTGAAAGCGAGCGTCACGATGCCTCCCTGGCGGCCATGGGACCCACCACGGGGCCCGCGCTTGCTCACGGCACTTCGCCGCGAACCAGGTCCTCACCCGGGGCACCCCACCGCGGTAGGAGGGTTGCCGGCCAGCGAGCCGGGGCTTCGCGCTGGCACTCATGACCTTGGCCAGGACCCTAACACCACCGCCGTCAATCGCCTGATTCGCCCCGCCACCGGGCGAGACGGCCCGCGCGGTCGACCGCGCGCAGGCGGCGTTCGGCCGCGTCACGCGAACCCTCGGTGGCGACGACGAGCAGTTGGTCGCCCTGCTGCAGGCGGCTCGTCTTCTGGGGCGTGAAACTGACGCCTTCCCTGACGATGAGGCTGAGCGACGCGCCCACCGGCAGTCGCAGTTCGGCCAGGTAAACGCCGTGGAGCCGGGATCCGGGCTGGATGCGCACCTGCAACAGCGCGGCGTCCAGTTCGTCGAGCGCGGCGACGTCGACCTCGATCTCCTCGGCCTGACCACGGACGCCGAGGCCGAGGAACTTCGCCATCGGCGCCAAGGTCCAGCCCTGCACCAGTGTGAGCACGATCACCAGGACGAACACGGCGTCCACCAGCCGTTCGGCGTCGGGCACCCCCTTCGCCAGGGGGATCATCGCCAGCACGATCGGCACCGCGCCTCGCAGCCCCGCCCAGGACAGGAACGCCTGTTCTCGCCACGGCAGCCGGAAGGGCGCGAGCGACAGCAGAACCGAGAGCGGTCTTCCCAACAGCAACACCACACCCCCGGCGATGAGCCCCGCCACGATGCTCTCCAGCAACCGCTCCGGCGAAGCGAACAACCCCAGCAACACGAACAACCCGATCTGCGCGAGCCATCCGAGCCCTTCGGCGAAGGAGATCGTGTCGGACCGGTGCGGCAGCCGCGCGTTGCCGAGCACGAGCGCGGCGACATAGGTGGCGAGCAATCCGGAAGCGTGCGCGAACTGGCCGGAGGCGTAGGCGACCACGCAGACGGCCACGGTGGCGAGCGGATAGAGACCGGTGGCAGGCAGCGCGGCCCGTCTGAGCGCCCACGCCCCGGCGACGCCGAGGAGCAGGCCTATCCCGGCGCCCGCGGCGAGTTCGTAGATCTCCAGCAGCGGCAGCGACCAGTCGAGCCGCGTGCCCTCGGCCAGCACGACCACCGCGATGTAGGCGGGGGCGTCGTTGATGCCGGACTCCAGTTCGAGCGTGCCGACGAGCCGCTGGCGGATGCCGACGGTCCGCAGCACCGAGAACACGGCCGCCGAGTCGGTGGACGACAGCACCGCACCCCACAGGAGCGCGATCCGCCACTCGAGGCCGAGCAGCCAGTGCAGCGCGGTGCCGGTGATCGCGATGGCCAGCACGACACCCACTGTGGACAGAAGGATTCCCTGTGCCAGCGCGGGTTTCACGGTCGACCAGCGGGTGGTCAGGCCACCTTCGGTGAGGATCAGGACCAGCGCGGCCAGCCCCAGCGACTGGGTGAGCGAAGCGTCGGAGAAGCGAATGCCGAAACCGGCCTCGCCGAGAAGCACGCCGATGCCCAGGTAGAGCAACAACGACGGCAGCCCGAGCCGCGTGGACAACCGGACCGCGAGGACGGAAGCCAGCAGTACGGCCGCGCCCAGTCCCAGCACGACTGGAAGCTCCGCCACCAGCAACCTCCCCTACCCCACCACCCGGTTCGCACTGTCCAGCATAGAGAACCGGTGCGGGGAGGCCGGTCACCCCAGTCGCAGTGTGGTCAAGAGCTCCTCGGTGCCGGGCGGTGGGTCGGCGAGATCGATCACCTTGTTGCGCGCGCGTTCTCCTTGCACCACAACGAGATCCCGCGCACGGACGCCGAGTGCGGCGGCCAGGACCCGGCGCAGGGCCTCGTTCGCCTTGCCGTTCACGGCCGGGGCCCGCACCGTGACGACGAGCGCGCCGTCGAAGTCCCCGCCGACCGCGTCTCGCCTGGCGCCGGGCTTGACCCGGACCGGGATCCGCATCATGCCGCTCCCGGCCAGGCCAGTTCCCCGCGCTCGACCCCGAGTCGCGCGAACGGTTCGACGGCGTGGACCCGGACAGCGCGGTGCGGCTCCCGCGAGAGCCATCCCGCCGCGACACCGTGGGCCAGGATCGCGGCGGGCAGGGCGCCACCGAAATGCTCCCTGCGCTCGGTCCAATCGAGACACTCGCGCAGTAGCGGACGGCGCCCGCCGTCCGGCACCGCGACGCCCAGCCCGGACAGCACGTCGCGGCCGCGAGCGGTAAGCGTCAGCCCGTCCCGGAGATCGACCAGGCCGGTGCTCACCATGCCGTCCCGCAGCGCGACCGCCAGGACCCCGGCCAGGTGGTCGTAGCAGGTGCGGGCGAACTTCAGGCGCCGCGCCCGGACCGATTCGCGGAGTCCGTGGACCGGCCGGTGTTCGGCGTGCTCGGCCAGGCGCTCGATCAACTCGGCGACCCGTGGGTCGCTGATCCGGACGTAGCTGTGCCTGCCCTGGCGAACACCCGAGACGAACCCGGCGTCCCGCAGGCGTGCCACGTGCTCGCTGGCCGTGGACGGCCGGATCCCGGCCGAACGCGCGAGTTCGCCGACGGTCCAGGCCCGGCCGTCGAGCAGGGCCAGGCACATCGCGGCGCGGCTCGGATCGGCGAGCGCCGAGGCAACTTCCGCGAGCTCAACGGTCTCCATACCCCCACGCTAGGGCACCGTCGTTTCGGTCCGCGCCGAAACTTCCCGTTCCTAGCATCGGCCACATGATCAAGCGAATCACCCTCGTGGCCATGTGCCTCGGCCTGTTCCTCGCGCAGACCGACACGACCGCGGTCAACCTGGCGCTGCCGTCGATCGGCCGGGACCTGCGCGGCTCCCTGGCCGATCTCCAATGGGTGATGGACGCCTACAACGTCACCTTCGCGGCGTTGCTGCTGACCGGCGGCACCCTGGGCGACCGCTTCGGCAGGCGACGGCTTTTCCGTTGCGGCATCGCCACTTTCGCGGCGGGGTCGGCGCTCTGCGCGGCCGCCCCCGGCCTGGCCGCGCTCGTCACCGGACGGGCCCTCCAGGGCGCCGGCGCGGCGCTGACGATCCCGCAAAGTCTGGCGATCCTCTCGGTGGTGTTCCCCCAGGGACGCGAGCGTGACCGGGCGATGGCCGCGTGGTCGGCGGTCACCGGAATCGCCCTGGCCAGCGGTCCGATTCTGGGTGGCCTGCTGGTCCAGGTGACCGGCTGGCAGGCGATCTTCTGGCTGAACCTGCCGATCGGCGCCGCCGCGCTGGCGCTGAGCATGGCCGTGCCGGAGTCGGCCGGCCGGCAGGCACGCCGCGTCGATGTCGGCGGGCAGGTCCTCGCGATCGCCTTCCTGACCGCGCTCACCTACGCCATTGTGGAGACCGGCCGCTCGGGTTGGGCCTCGCCAAGGGTCGCCGTCGCGACGGCGATCGGTGTGGCCTGTCTCGCCGCGTTCGTCGCGGTGGAGCGCCGTCCCGGGCCGATGCTGCCGCTCGGGCTACTCCGGCGTGGCCCGCTGCCGATCGCCGCCGTCGTCGCCCTGTGCATGACCTTCGGCGCCTACGGCGAACTGCTGCTGGCGGGCCTGGTTCTGCAACGGCACGCCGGCGCCCTGGTGGCCGGGTTCCAACTGCTTCCCCAGCCACTCATGATCATGGCAGGTTCCCCGGTCGCGGGCAGGCTCGCGACCCGGTTCGGCCCACGACGGCCGATGACCGCCGGGATGACGCTGCTCGGCGCGGGCCTGCTCACGCTGGCGGTCGCGGGTGCCGACGCGCCGGTACCCGTGGTGGAACTCGGCTTCGCCGTGACCGGGCTGGGCATCGGCTTCAACGCCGGTCCGGTGATGGGCGTCGCCGTGTCCGCGGTGCCGCCGGACCGGGCGGGCCTCGCCGGTGGCGTGGCCAACCTGGCCCGCATGGCCGGAGTCGGTTTCGGGGTCGCGGTGATGGGCGCCGTCTTCGCCGGTCACGGCTACCGTGCCGCGCTGCTGGCCGGCACGGCGGTCGTGGCGCTCGGCGCGGCGGCCGCCTGGCGGGTGCCGCGCGCTCAGCGCAGGAACGCCGCCGCGACCGAGACCGCGGGCTTCGACGAGTTGGAACCCAGCAACAGCACGGAAAAAGCGAGGTCGTCACGGTAGCCGGTGAACCAGCCGTTGGCCTGGGTGCCGTCGCCGAACTGGGCGGTGCCGGTCTTTCCCGCCACGTTGCCGCTGCCGGCCAGTCCGGTCGCGGTCCCGTCGGTCACGACCTCGCGCATCATCGAGCGCAACTGGCCGACGACCGCGTCCGGCGGTGCCTGGTAGGGCGTGTTGATCGTGGTGTCCAGACCGTGCCACAACCTGGGCGTGATCGCCTTGCCCGCCGCGACCGTGGCCGCCGCCAGGGTGAGCCCGAACGGACTGGTCTGCACCTTTCCCTGTCCGATGGCCGCCTCGACCTGTTCGGCCGAATTCGCGGGCGCCACCACCTTGCCCGCTTCGGTGGCTATCCCGGGAATGGTGAAGTCCGCGTTGATGCCGAGCTGGTTCGCCGCGTCGACCAGCGCGTCGGCGGGCAGCCCGGAAGCGAGCTGCGCGAAGGTGGTGTTGCAGGAGTGCGCGAACGCCGAATGCAACGGCAACGGGGGCAGCGAGAAGTTGTCGTCGTTGGGAATGTTCCTCTGTCCTATTTGGACCGAACCGGGGCAGGGCAGCACGGTGTCGGAACTCGCCGCGTTCCGTTCCAGCACGGCGGTGGCGGTGGCCATCTTGAACGTCGACCCCGGCGCGTACCCGCCGGTGAGCGCGTTCGGCGCGGGTCCGGCCGCGGCGTTCTGCGCGACGGCCAGGATGTCACCGGTGGACGGCTGGATCGCGACCAGCATCGCCGGGAAGCTCGCCCCGTCCACCGCCGTCTGCGCTTCCGCCTGCACCCGGCTGCTCAGCGTGGAGGTCAGCGGAGGGCCGGCCGGCCGCCCGAAGAGGACCTTGTCGTCCTCGCCGATCCGGATCACCACGGTCTTGCTCGCCGCCGCCTTTTCCGTGGCCACCCGTCCCAGCCCCGGCGTCAGGATCGGCGCGAAGTTCCCGTCCACCGCTTGCGGCTGGTCGGCCTGCCAAGCCAGTAAGGGTTTCCCGTCGCGGTCGAGCACGGCATTCCCGCTGTGGCCGAGCACGCGGAGCACGGCGCCACCGAACAGCTGCGGGTGGATCACGGACGGAGCCCAGCGCACCACCCATTTCCCCTGGGCCTGCACGAGCGAGAGGCTGTTGTCGTAGGTCCATACCGTGCCGGGAGCGAACGTCCACGAGACCCGGAAGTTCGCGGTCTTCCCCGCCGTCTTCACGACGGTGGCGGCCGGATCGACCCCCAGTTCCGTGCGCGCCTTCAACAGGCCCTCAGCCGCGTTCGGAGGGTCGTCGGTGAGGGCGGAAGCCGTCTTCACGTCGGCGTGTGACCAAGCGCTGAGGTAACGAGCGACGACGTCGGCCTGTTCCCGGGAAGCGGCCGTGTCCGCGGTGCCATCCGGCGAACCGGATTTCAACACGACCACGGCCACCACCAGGATGCCCACGACCACGAGTGCGCCTCCGACGAGTACCCATCTTCGCCACGTCACGGAAGCGCTCCCATGCTCAACTCGCCTTCGTCACCCCCACAGTGACCTTGACACCGTCGCCGACGGTACCGCCGAACCCGTCCGGGATGTCCCGGTATTGCAGGGAAACGGCAAGAGTTTCCCGGCAGATGAACTCTTCGTGCGGCCGAACGGCGGTTACCACGTCCTCCGGAAGGTCCACCACGAGTTCGATACGGTCCGCGACATCCAGCTTCGCGTCCCGCCGCGCCTGCTGGATGACCCGGACGAGATCACGCGCCAGGCCTTCACCGGCCAGCTCCGCGGTCACCTCGGTGTCCAGCAGCACCAGGCCCGAACTGTCCGGCAGTTCGGCGGCCGCACCCGAATCCTTGGCCACCAGCCGCCGCTCGTACTCGCCGTCGACGAGTTCGATCCCGGCGGCCACGACCGCTCCCTCCGGCGAGGTCGACCACTCCCCCGCCTTCACCGCCTTGATCACCTTCTGCACATCGCGCCCGAGCCTCGGCCCCGCGGCACGCGCGTTCACCACGACCTCGAACCCGCCGTGCGCGGCGACATCGGTGGTCAGCTCCACGGCTTTGACGTTGACCTCGTCCGCGATGATGTCCGTGAAGGGTTCCAGCGACTCCGCGTCGGCGGCCGCGACCACCAGCCGGGCCAGCGGCAGCCGCACCCGCAGTTTGTTCGCCTTGCGCAGGAACAGCGCCGACGAGCACGCCTGCCGGACCCGGTCCATGGTCCGGACCAGTGAAACGTCCGCGGGCAACTCGTCCACCAGTGGCCAGTCGGTCAGGTGCACCGAACGCCCGCCGGTGAGCCCGCGCCACACCGACTCCGTGGTCAGCGGCAACAGCGGCGCGGTGGTCCGGCAGACCACCTCCAGCACGGTGTGCAGGGTGTCGATCGCGTCCTGCTCCCCGGCCCAGAACCGGTCCCGCGAACGGCGCACGTACCAGTTGGTGAGCACTTCGAGGAAATCGCGCACGGTCAGGCACGCGCCCGCGACATCACAAGTGTCCAAAGAGGACTGGACGTCGGTGACCAGTTCGTTGGTCTTGGCCAGGATGTAGCGGTCGAGCACGTGGCGCGAGTCGGTACGCCAGTGGCCCTCGACGCCTTCGGCGTTGGCGTAGAGCGCGAGGAAGTAGTACGAGTTCCACAGCGGCAGCACGGCCTGGCGCACCGCGTCGCGGATGCCCTTGTCCGTCACGATCAGGTTGCCACCGCGCAGGATCGGGCTCGCCATCAGATACCAGCGCATCGCGTCGGACCCGTCGCGGTCGAAGACCTCGTTGACGTCCGGGTAGTTGCGCAGCGACTTCGACATCTTCTGCCCGTCCGAGCCCAGCACGATGCCGTGCGAGACGCAGGTGCGGAACGCGGGCCGGTCGAAGAGCGCGGTGGCCAGCACGTGCAACGTGTAGAACCAGCCGCGCGTCTGGCCGATGTACTCGACGATGAAGTCGCCCGGGTAGTGGTGCTCGAACCATTCGGCGTTCTCGAACGGGTAGTGCACCTGGGCGTAGGGCATCGACCCGGAGTCGAACCACACGTCCAGGACCTCGGGAACCCGGCGCATGGTGGACTTCCCGGTCGGGTCGTCCGGGTTGGGCCGGGTGAGCTGGTCGATGTGAGGCCGGTGCAGATCGCTCGGCCGCACCCCGAAATCGCGTTCCAGCTCGTCGAGCGAACCGTAGACGTCGATGCGCGGGTACTGCGGGTCGTCGGACATCCACACCGGGATCGGCGTGCCCCAGTACCGGTTACGCGAGATAGACCAGTCGATCGCGTTGGACAGCCACTTGCCGAACTGCCCGTCCTTGACGTGCTCCGGGTACCAGGTGATCCGCTGGTTGAGGTCGACCATCCGGTCCCGGAACTGGCTCACCTTCACGAACCACGACGACACCGCGCGGTAGATGAGCGGGTTCCGGCAGCGCCAGCAGTGCGGATACGAGTGCTCGTAGGTTTCGTGGCGCAGCAACAGCGCGCCCTGTTCGCCCGCCGAACCGGTGCCGCTCTTGAGGTCCCGGATGATGTCCGGGTTCGCCTCGAAGACCTGCTGCCCCTGGTAGTCGGGCACGGTGGCGTCGAAGCGGCCCTTCGAGTCGACCGGAGTGACCGGGGTGATCCCGGCCGCGTCACCCGCGGCCTTGTCGTCCTCGCCGTAGGCGGGAGCCATATGCACGACGCCGGTGCCGTCGTCGGTCGTGACGAAGTCGGCGAGCAGCACCTGGTGCGAGTTCTCGTTGCCCACGAAGTACGGGAACGGCGGGTCGTAACGCAGGCCCTCCAGCGCGACGCCCTGGTAGCGCGCGACGACCGCCGGCTCGTCACCCAGTTCCCTGGCGTACGCGCCCAACCGCGCCTCGGCGAGCAGGAATCGCTTGCCGGGCATGGTTTCCGGCTCCACGAGCACGTAGTCGACGTCCGGATGCACCGCGGTCGCCTGGTTCGACGGCAAAGTCCACGGCGTCGTGGTCCAGATCAGCAGGTAGGCGCCGTCGAGACCGGGGTGCTTTTCGGTGCCGTGCAGGCGGAAGCCGACCGTGACGGCGGGGTCCTGACGGCTGGCGTAGACGTCGTCGTCCATCCGCAGTTCGTGGTTCGACAACGGGGTCTCGTCACGCCAGCAGTAGGGCAGCACCCGGTAGCCCTCATAGACCAGGCCCTTGTCCCACAACTGCTTGAACGCCCAGATCACCGACTCCATGTAGGAGAGGTCGAGCGTCTTGTAGTCGTGGTCGAAGTCCACCCAGCGGGCCTGCCGGGTGACGTAGTCCTGCCACTCGCCGGTGTAGCGCAGCACGGACTCGCGGCACGCCTCGTTGAACTCGGCGATGCCCATTTCGTCGATCTGGGACTTGTCGGTGATCCCCAGCTGCCGCTCGGCCTCGAGCTCCGCGGGCAGGCCGTGGGTGTCCCAGCCGAACCGCCGTTCGACGCGGCGGCCGCGCATGGTCTGGTACCGGGGCACGATGTCCTTGACGTACCCGGTGAGCAGGTGCCCGTAGTGCGGGAGCCCGTTCGCGAACGGCGGACCGTCGTAGAAGACGTACTCGTTCGCGCCGTTGACGCCGGGATCACGGGCGTCGATGCTGGCCTGGAAGGTGCGGTCGGTCTCCCAGTAGGCCAGCACGTTCCGTTCCAGCTCGGGAAAGGAAGGCTGCGACTCGACCTTCGGGTACATCTCCTGCGCTCCTCGTTCCTCGTACGGATCATGGGATCCACACGGGGACGAGACACGCCCGTGGAGAGCGCGTTCCGCGGTACCACCCCGCTTGCCCGCCGACGGCGGGCCACTCGTTCGGCGGCTGTCACGGGCCGCACCCGTCCGGTTCTACTGGGGACTCGCATCCTGTTCTTCCGGAGGCTCCCCGGTGATGGCCGGATCGACGCCTTTACCGCTCAAGGTTAGCGCACCGCGCAACGCCGTTGTCCCGATGGCTGTCCTTCTCACTCGAAGCGTCGTCGCGGCGGTTACCGCGCACGGAGACGACCACCACCCCGATCGAAACCACCCAGAGTGCCGCGCCGAGCAAGCCGAGCGTGTGCAGGCCCGTCACGAACGCGCCGTGGTTCGACGGGGTGCCCGCGACGGCGCCGAACACCGCGACCCCGATCGCGCCGAAGGTCTGGCGGGCGGTGTTGTTGACCCCGCTCGCGACCCCCGCCCGCTCGGCGGGCACGCCGCTGACGGCCGCGGCCACCACCGCGGCGGTCAGCAGGCCCATCCCGACGCCAAGGCCGAGCCAGCCCGGCACGAAAACCGCGTACCCGGTCCCCGGTCCGATGCGGAGCAGGTTCAGCATCGCCAGCGCGCCGGTCGCCAGCCCGGCGATCATCAGCGGACGCGGCCCGAACCGCCCGGTGAGCCGTCCGGTCACCGGTGCCAGCAGGGCGAGCGGCAGGAAGCCCGGCACCATCTCCAGCGCCGCCGTGGAGGGCGCGGCGCCCAGGACGTCCTGCAGGTACAGGGTGTTCACCAGGATCGTGCCCAGGCCGACGAAGTTCATCGCTCCCGCGACCAGGTTCGCGCCCACGAACTGCCGTGACCGCAGCAGCGACGGCGGCAGCATCGGGTCGGCGGCACGCCGTTCGGCGACCACGAAAACGCCCACGGCCGCCACGGCCACCACGAAGGCCCACGCTCGCCCTTCGATCACCCCGTACACCACGGCGCCCAGCGCGACCGCCGCGGAAACGGCACCGCCGGTGTCGACCCGGCGCCCGGCGACACGCTCGGACCCCCGGATCAGCCGGAGAGAAGCCACGACCGCCACCGCGACCAGCGGAACGTTGATCGCGAACAGCAGGCGCCAGCCGCTCACCGCCAGCAGAAAGCCGCCGAGAAGCGGGCCCGCGGACAGCGCCAGCGCCGACACACCGGCCCACACCCCGAGCGCCCTGGCCTGCTCTCGCCGCCCGGGAAAGGCGGCGGTGATCACCGCGAGAGTGCCGGGCAGCAGCAGCGCGGCACCGAGCCCCTGCACCACGCGGAAACCGATCAGCACCGTGCCGTCCGGAGCCAAGGCGCACCCGGCCGAAGCGAGCCCGAACACGGTGAAGCCGGAGACCACGACGCGGCGATGGCCCCACACATCACCGGTCGCACCGCCCGCGAGCAGCAAGGCCGCCAGCACGACCGCGTACCCGTCGACGACCCACTGAAGGGTGGGGAGATCGGCGTGAAGCCGCGAGCCGATCGTAGGCAGGGCGACGTTCACCACGGTGACATCGAGCTGTACCAGGAACATCCCCGCACACATGGTCAATAGCAACGCGCCCCTCGAGTTCTTCATGGCCTCAGGTCAGCACGGAAAAAGTTCCATGTGACTGGAAGTGTCGAACGGGCACCCTGGAGAGATGAGTGGAGGAGACGTCGATATCGCGCGCACCGCGGCGCTGTTCGCCGACCCGGCCCGGATCAGGGTCCTCGCCGCCCTCGCCGACGGGCGCGCCCTGGCCGCGTCGGTGCTCGCGGCCGAGGCGGGCCTGTCACCGCAGGGAACGAGCGCTCATCTGGCGAAACTCCGGGAAGCGGGTCTGGTCGCCGTGGAAACCTCGGGCAGGCACAGGTTCTACCGGCTCGCCGGTGAAAACGTCGGTGAACTGCTGGAGACACTGGCGCGGTTCTCACCCCAGCAGCCGGTCACGTCGCTGAAGTCGGGCACCCGTGCGGAGGCCCTGCGATTCGCCCGGTTGTGCTACGACCACCTCGCCGGACGGGTCGGCGCGGCGGTCACCGCGGCGCTGCTGGAACGCGGCGCGCTCGCCGCGACGGACGGGATCGCGACCACCGAGCGCAGAGCGCGGGATCGGCTGTCCGCGCCGGTCACGGAGCATCCCTATGCCCTGGGGCCGAACGCGTCCGAAGTGTTCGGTGAGCTGGGAGTCGATCTGGACCAGGTGAGCAGGCGCAAACGGCCGCTGCTGAAGTTCTGCATGGACTGGTCCGAGCAACGCCACCACCTCGGCGGAGCGCTGGGCGCCGAACTCGCCCTTTCCCTCCAGCGTCGCGGCTGGTGGGAACGCCGCAGGCAGGGCCATCGCGCGCTGCGCCTCACCGACAAGGGCGCTGAAGCCCTGCGCACCTACCTGGACGTCGACCTCGTTGCTTAGCGCGCGTTCAAAAGCCCGTGGTCCAGCATGAGGCGAGTAGGCGCGCGCGCTCGCCGAAGGCTTCGGATTTTCGGAGGCGGGCCGCCTGCCTGCGGAACGGCAGGCTCTTCAAGAGCCGCGGCCCGTCTACTTAAATCCGATCGCGCGCCTTTGAAACACAGCTTAAGAACTCGCGGTCCGGGCGAGGCTGGCGTCGGGCGCGCACAGGGCGCACGGCGTGAAGCCGAGCTTCCTGGCCTCCCGCACCGGGAGCCGGATGGTGTCCCGTTCGCCGAGCCATGAGCAGTCGTCCAGGTGGTAACGCGGAAACTCGTCGACCACCACCACCCCGGCGTCGAGACCCGAGACGATCTCGACGTCGGCGGGCGCGCTCTCCTCCTCGTCCGGCGGCGACTCGACCTCGCCGGAACGCGGGCCCCCCGGCGCCGTGCCCCGCCGGGCCCGCCGGCGGAGGACGTCCACCACCAAGAGCACGCCGGCCAGTGCCGAAAGGCCGATGGAGACCCAGGCCCAGAACGACGCGGCGGTGACCAGCGCCGTGATCAACAGGCCCAGCGCACCGAGGACCAGGATCAGGACGATGTAGAGCACGCTGAATTACAACACGACGAAGCGGTTCGACCTACACCGCCTCGGGAGAGAACTTCCCCACAGGCGGCCACAAACCACTACTCGCCGGCGTCGCCGCCGCGGGCACCAGACCCGCGGCGGACCTACGACTCAGCCTGCCTCGGCCCGCGGACCGAAGGAGTAGCCCTGACCGCCACCGGACGAACTCGACGAGCTGGAGGAGGCCGACGCGGGCGCGGCGGAACCACGGTCGTCGAGCTCGCGCAGCTGGGACTCCAGGAAGCCACGCAGGCGGGTGCGGTACTCGCGCTCGATCGTGCGCAGTTCCTCGATCTTCTTGCCCAGCGAGGTCTTCTCGGTGTTCATGCTGTTCATGGTCTCGGTGTACTTGCGCTGCGCCTCGCGTTCCATCGTGGTCGCCTTGTCGCGCGCCTGCCGCTCCAGGGTCTCCGCCCTGGTCCTGGCGTCGTTGAGCATGCTCTCGGCGCGGGTGCGCGCCTCGTTCACCATCGAGTCCGACTTCGAGCGGGCGTCGGAGAGCAACTGCTCCGACTTGGCGCGCGCCTCGGCGAGCATCCCGTCCGACTCGGTCTTGGCCTCGGCGGTGAGCCGGTCGGCCATCTCCTGGGCGAGCCCCAGCACCTTCGCGGCCTGCACGTTGGGCTCACCGCTGTCGGCCATCGGGTGCACCTGGGTCTGCTCCACCGGCGACGGCGTCGGCACCGGGGCCAGCCTGCGCGACGGCTCTTCGCGGATCGGCCCGCCGGCCCGGGCGGCATCCAGGTCGCCCCGCGCCGATTCGAGTTCCGCGTCGAGCTGCTCCACCTGCTGGCGCAGCTCGTTGTTGTCCTCGATCAGCCGGGCCAGCTCGGTCTCCACCAGGTCGAGGAATGCATCCACCTCGTCCTCGTTGTAGCCCCGCTTGCCGATGGGTGGCTTGCTGAACGCGACGTTATGCACGTCAGCGGGGGTCAACGACATCAGATCACCTCACGCACTCCATGGCCTGCTGTTGTAACCCGGGGGTCCCCGATCACCCGGGATACGCCAGTTGCATCAGGATGAACACAACCAACAGCAGCACCATAATGGATAAGTCCAGTCCGACGCCGCCAATGCGCACCATCGGAATGATCCTCCGGACCAGGCGGACTGGGGGATCGGTCACTGTGTAGATGGTCTCGAGCGTCACCGCAACTCCACCGGCCGGGCGCCACTCGCGCGCGAAAGCGCGGACGAGTTCGACCACGACACGTGCTGTGAGCAGCAGCCAAAAGAAGAACAGCACGTAGTAGGCGACCAGCAAGAGCACATCCACGTCACCACTCTGCCATATCGGCCCGCCCTCGGGCGCAGTCAGGACCGCCTCGCCAGCCGCTCGTGTGACCGGACTGTGATTTATCCAACGATGTCACCCGGATGGAGTAATATTTTACTCTATGTAGTCAGGCACTTACCGCAGTTTCACCGTCGCGGCGCTAGCGGTGGGCGCGGTCAGGGACGGCGGAAGAGGCCGCCTTCGGCGATCCGGCGGCGATCCTCGGCGGTCACCTCGACGTCGGGCGGTGAGAGAAGGAACACCTTCGTCGTGACCTTGTCCATCGAACCGCGCAGGGCGAAGGCGAGCCCGGCCGCGAAGTCCACCAGCCGCTTGGCGTCGGCGTTCTCCATCTCGGTCAGGTTGATGATCACCGGGATGCCGTCACGATAGGCCTCCCCGATCGCACGCGCTTCGACGTAGCTCGTAGGGTGCAACGTGGTGATGCGGGCCAGCGGGTCCCGGTGCGGGACTCTGGCCTCTTCGGGGACCGGCCGCAGCCGGGCGACGGGCTCGGGCTGCCGGTCCACGGCGAGTGACCCGTGCACGGCGGGCTCACGGCCACGGGTGCGGGGCGAGGGCTCGGGGTCGTAGTCGTGCCGGTAACGGCGATGCGAGCGCGGCTCTTCGTCGTAGGTGTCGTAACCTTCGTCGGCGAAGCCATCGTCGCCGTCGTACCGGTCGTAGTCGTCGTCGGCCGGGATCATGCCGAAGTAAGCCTTCAGCTTCTGCAGCGCGCTCATGCCTCTCCCCTGCCGCCCCTTCTGCCTACCCGGCCATCATGGAGGGGACCGGGCGATCTCGCTAGGGCGAGGCTAAACCGCGCCCCCCGAGCAACGCGGTTCCGACACGCACACAGGTGGAACCGTGGTGGATCGCCGATTCCAGATCGGCGCTCATACCTGCGGAAACCTCGGTCGCCTCCGGGTGGTTCCGCCGCAGCTCTTCCCCCGAGCGGGCGAGGCGTTCGAACGCGGCGCCGGGGTCGGCCCCCAGCGGCGCGACCGCCATCAAGCCACGCAGCCGCAACCCCTCGGCACTCGCGACATGGTCCGCCAGCGCGGGCAATTCGGCGAGCGGACAGCCGCCGCGGGACGGGTCGTCGTCGAGGCTCGCTTGCACGAGCACGTCCACCGGCTCGCCGTCTCGCGCCCGCGCGGCCCGGTCCAGCGCGTCGGCCAGGCGGAGCGAATCGACCGACTGGACCTCGTCCGCCCAGCGCACCACCGAGCGGGCCTTGTTGCGCTGGAGCCTGCCGACCATGTGCCAGCGGACCTTCGCTCCCGGCCTCAGCCGGGCGAGCTCGTCAGCCTTGGGCCCAGCCTCCTGATCACGGTTCTCGGCCAGATCGAGCACCCCGAGATCGGTCAGCAGGGCCGCGTCGGTGGCCGGGAAGGTCTTCGTGACCGCGAGCAACCGCACTTCGCTCCGGGACCGCCCGGCCGCGGCGCAAGCGCGATCGACGCGTTCCTCCACCGCCGCCAGCGCCTTGGCCAGCTCGTCCCTGCGCTCCTCCGGATCGCTGGTCACTCTGGCTCCGGTGCCTTGCGGGACACCCGCACCCGGTCGGCCCACGCGAACGGGGCTCCGCCGTTGTCGTTCACTCGGCCTCCGTCCACGTCAGCGCGGCGATCCGGCCGCAGGTGCCCTCCCGCCGGTAGCTGAACAGGCTCGGCTCTTCGGCCGTACAGCGCGGATCCACGCCGATCTTGCCCACTCCCGCGTCGGCGAGCTGCCGCCACAGGCCCGCGCGCAGGTCGAGCCCGGGCGTCCCGGATCGCGTGCGGGCAAGGCTGCCCGGCAGGTGGGCTTCGACATCCCGGGCCATGTCCGCGGGCACCTCATAGCACTCACCACAGATCGACGGCCCCAGCAGTGCCTCGATCCGGCCCGGCTCGGCGCCGGCGGCGGTCATCGCCCGCAGCGTCACGGGCAGTACGCCCACCCGCGCGCCGACCCGTCCGGCGTGCACGGCGGCCACCACTCCGGCGCCGGCATCGGCGAGCAGGATCGGCACGCAGTCGGCGACGAGCACGGCCACCGCGACTCCTGGAGTAGCGGTGACCAGGGCGTCGGTCGCCTCCGCGGGCGCGGTCTCCGACCCGTCGACGACGGTGACCGTCCGCCCGTGCACCTGCTCCATCCAGCACACCGCCGACAGCCCCAGTTCGTCGGTCAGCCGCTTACGGTTGGCCGCCACGGCCGCCGGGTCGTCCGCGACGTGGTCCGCGAGGTTGAACGAGTCGTAGGGCGGTGCCGAGGCCCCGCCTTCCCTGGTCGTGACCACACGCCGAATCCGCACCCGTCGAGCCTATCCGCAGGCGAAGGAACCCGTCAGCGGCGCATGAACGGCGGAACGTCGACCTCGTCGTCGGACGGGTCGTCGGTGACCGGAACGGCACGGCTGGGCAGGCCACCCTGGCTCGGACGCGACGGCGGGTTCGGCGGGTAGTTGCGGTTCCCGCTCGGCTGCGGCAGCGGCGGGTGCGCCGTCGCCGACGGAGGCGGCGGGTAGGACGGCGACGGGGTGCGCGGAGCGGCGACCGGCGGGAACCCGCTGCCCGCCGGGGGCGGCGGAGTCCGCACCTGCCCGGCCTCCGCGGAGACCGTGCCGGCCGGCCGCGAACCCAGGGCGGGCGTCTCCAGCTTCTTGTGCGTGGGGGTGCCGGAGTCGAACCCGGCCGCGATCACGGTGACCCGGACCTCGTCGCCGAGGGAGTCGTCGATGATCGTGCCGAAGATGATGTTCGCCTCGGGGTGTGCGGACTCCTGCACCAGCGACGCGGCCTCGTTGATTTCGAACAACCCGAGGTCCGATCCGCCCGCGATGGAGAGCAGGGCGCCGTGCGCGCCGTCCATCGACGCCTCCAGCAAGGGCGAGTTGATCGCCTTTTCGGCGGCCTGCACCGCCCGGCCCTCGCCCCGCGCCGAGCCGATGCCCATCAGCGCGCTCCCCGCGCCGGACATCACGCTCTTGACGTCGGCGAAGTCGAGGTTGATCAGACCGGGGGTGGTGATCAGGTCGGTGATGCCCTGGACACCGGAGAGCAGCACCTCGTCGGCCGACCGGAAGGCGTCCATCAGGCTCACCCCGATGTCGCCGAGCTGGAGCAGGCGGTCGTTCGGGATGACGATCAGCGTGTCGCACTCCTGGCGCAACGCCTGGATGCCGTCCTCGGCCTGCTTGCTGCGGCGCTTGCCCTCGAAGGTGAACGGCCGGGTGACCACGCCGATGGTCAGCGCGCCGAGCTTCCGGGCGATCGAGGCCACCACGGGCGCGCCGCCGGTGCCGGTGCCACCGCCCTCGCCGGCGGTCACGAACACCATGTCGGCGCCCTTGATCACCTCTTCGATCTCTTCACGGTGGTCCTCGGCCGCCTTGTGCCCCACTTCGGGGTTGGCGCCGGCACCGAGACCGCGGGTCAGTTCCCGGCCGATGTCGAGCTTGACGTCGGCGTCGGACATCAGCAATGCCTGGGCGTCGGTGTTCACCGCGATGAACTCGACGCCCTTGAGGCCGACCTCGATCATGCGGTTGACGGCGTTCACGCCGCCTCCGCCGATGCCGACGACCTTGATCACCGCGAGGTAGTTGTGCGGGGGCGTCATCGGGTCCGCCTTCCTGATCGTGCCTTCACATACCGCCCGGCAGCCGGAAAACCCTCAACCTGTACTCAAGGCTTAGAGTTATGTCAACTGCCTCTGTTTGCTGCAGGACGGTAGGGATCCGCCACGCCGGAATCCAGCAGCCACGCCGCACGGCCGCTCAAGTGTTTCACCACAACACCTTCGGGATATCCGGCCGGACACCACAGCGCGGGCAGACTACCAACGATCCGCCGCCTTGTCTGTCCACTGAGGACGGCGTGTCCGATCCGGGAGCCATCCGGAGCGGATCGGGACCGGGGACAAAAAGATTGTGCACGAGGTAATCGTGCGCTATGTTCACGCTCGCCGCGGATGACCGCGGCGCCGGTGAGAAAACACGGAGGACACTCATGCCGAGCCGCGACGCCACCACCCACTGGACCGGCGACCTGCAGAGCGGGAAGGGAAACGTCACGCTGGACTCGTCGAACGCGGGTCAGTTCGACGTCTCGTTCCCCACCAGGGCGGGCAATCCCGACGGTCAGACCAGTCCCGAAGAGCTCATCGCGGCGGCGCACTCGTCCTGCCTGGCGATGAACCTGTCGGGCGTGCTCGCCGCGCAGAACCTCGTGGCGGAGTCGATCGACGTGACCGCCGACGTCACCCTCGGCGAGGACCCGGACGGCGGCTTCGCCATCACCGGGATCGAACTCACCCTGCGCGCCTCGGTGCCCGGTATCGACGCGGAGAAGTTCGCCCAGCTCGCCGGAACCGCGGCGCTCACCTGCCCGGTGAGCAAGGCCCTGACCGGCACCAAGATCACCCTCGACGCCGCGCTCGCCTGAGGCGTCAGCCGTCAGGAGACGGTCGGGAGCTCGGGGCTGGCGACGTCGTAGACATGGCCCGGGCGGGTGAGCAGGACGGCGAGCACCTTCGCCTTGCGGTCGGGACCACCGGCATCGCCCCACCGCACCACTTTCCCGTTCCTCAGCGTGAATTCCACGCCGCCCGGCGTCCGCGCGCGCACGAGCGTGATCTCGGCGCGCAGCTCCGGCGGCAACGACGTCAGCACCGCCAGGACCGACCGTGTCACGGGGTCGTCGGCCGCGGTGCGCGCGAGCGTGAGTTCGGGCAGCCCGGCCGGCTTGGCGGAAAGCGTCTTGTAGTCGAACCCGGCGGCGTCCACGAGGTGGAAGCCGCCGGGACCGCCGAAGAAGGCGACCGGGGTGCGTTCGGTCACGGTGATCTCGATCGTGGACGGCCATGAGCGGGAAACGTCGACCGAGGCCACCCCGGGCAGCTTGTTCACCCTGTCGGCGATCTCGTCGGTGTCGACCAGCAGCATCGGACGCTGGTCGGGCACCGCCGCGGCCGCGCGGATCTCGGCGGCCGGCACCGTCGAAGCGCCGGTGACCTCGACCGAGCCGACGCCGAGGAACGAAGTGAAGTACAACAGGTAGACCAGCGCGGCGACGGTGAGCACGGTCAGCACCGCGATCCAGCGCCGCCGCACTCCCCGGCTCCGGGCGACGGCCACCGATTCACGCCGCGGGTCCGGACGCCTGCCCCGCACCGGGCGCGTCGTCTCGCGCCTTGCCGGTGGCCGGGCGCTCCGCGTGCTTTCCTGCCGTACCACGGCTAAACCCCCGGTACCGTCACGCCGCCGCGCGCGGCGCGGCGGTGCGGGCGGACGACGGAGGAAAGCCTCGGCATGGCTGCGGCGTCACTCCTCGCCGGTACGGCGGTCGAGTTCGGCGAGGATCGCCGGGCCGAGCTGGGTCACGTCCCCGGCGCCCATCGTGATCAGCAGATCCCCCGGCTTCAGCAGATCGGCCGCGAGCGTGGTCGCGCTGTCGAAGGCGGGTTCGTAGTGCACACCCGCGCCCTGGATCCGCTCCGCGATGAGCGCGCCCGTCACGCCGGGCTCGGGCTCCTCCCGTGCCCCGTACACGTCGAGCACCACGACCTCGTCGGCCTGCCCGAGCGCTTCGGCGAACTCACCGGCGAAGATCTTGGTGCGGGAGTACATGTGCGGCTGGAAGACCACCACGACGCGGCCGCGCCCGGCCGTGTGACGGGCCGCTTTCAGTTGCGCGGCGACCTCCGTCGGATGGTGGGCGTAGTCGTCGTAGACCCGGACGTCTCCCGAACGGCCCTTGAACTCGAACCGCCGCCGCACCCCGGTGAACGCGGCGAGCCCTTCCACGAGCCCGTCCAACGGCGCGCCGAGTTCGAGACCGGCCAGCAACGCGGCGACCGCGTTGAACGCCATGTGCTCGCCGGGCACCGCGACCCATACGTCGGTTTCCTTGCCCGCCAACGAGATCCGCACCATACCGCCGTTTTCCGACGGCTCGTAGCCGAGCACGCGCGCGTCACCGGAACCGGTCGCCGACCGTCCATACCGGACAACACGGACACCGCTCGCCGTCGCGCGATCGCCCAGTGCCGCGGCCCGTTCGTCGTCGGCACAGACGACCAGCAACCCGCCCGGCACCAACCGCTCCAGGAAAGCGTCGAACACCGCGACATAGGCCTCGACCGTGCCGTGATGGTCCAGATGGTCGGGCTCCACATTGGTCACCACCGCCACCGACGGCGAGTAGTTCAAAAAGGACCCGTCACTCTCGTCGGCTTCGGCGACGAAGATCCCGCCCTCACCGTGATGGGCGTTGGCGCCCGACTCGTTGAGGTCACCGCCGATCGCGAACGACGGGTCGAGCCGGCAGTGCTGCAGGGCGACCGTCAGCATCGACGTGGTCGAGGTCTTGCCGTGGGTACCGGCGACACAGGCCACGCGGTGCCCCTCCATCAGCGCGGCCAGTGCCTGCGCGCGATGCAGCACCGGAATCCCGCGCTCCCGCGCCGCGGCGAATTCGGGATTGGTCTCCTTGATCGCGGTCGAGACCACGACGGCCGTCGGGTCGCCGAGGTTCTCCGCGCGCTGGCCGATCATGATCTCCGCGCCCTGGGCACGCAGGCTCAGGAACGCGGGCGAATCCTTCGCGTCGGAACCCCGGACCTGGGCACCCCGCGCCAGCAGGATGCGGGCGATGCCGCTCATCCCGGCTCCGCCGATCCCGATCAGGTGGGGCCGCAGCAGCCGCTCAGGCACGGTAAGGGTCATGTGTTCGCAGCCTCCAGCACGATCCGGGCGAGGGTCTCGTCCGCTTCGCGGTGACCGAGTCCGGACCCCGCCGCACTCATCTTGGCCACCCGGTCCGGATCGGTCACCAGGGGGATGACCAGGTCGGCGACCTTGGCCGGGGTCAGGTCCGCGTCGGCCACCAGCAGCGCGGCGCCGGCGTCGACGGCGGGGCGGGCGTTGCTCGCCTGCTCGCCGTTCCCGATCGGCAGCGGGACGAACACGGCGGGCAGGCCCACGGCGGACACCTCCGCCACGGTCATCGCACCGGAGCGGCAGAGGACGACGTCGGCGGCGGCGTAGGCCAGATCCATCCGTTCCAGGTAGGGCACCGGAACGTAGGCCGGCCGTCCCGGGAACTCCTGGACGATGAGGGTGTTCTTGGGGCCGTGAGCGTGCAGCACGCCCACACCGGCGTCGGCCAGGTCCTTCGCCGCGCCGGAGACCGCCGTGTTGATCGTCCGGGCGCCCTGCGAACCACCGAAGACCAGCAGGGTCGGCGCCTCGGGGTCGAGGCCGAAGTGCTTGCGCGCCTCCTCCCGCAGCGCGGGACGGTCGAGCGTGGTGATCGACCGCCGCAGCGGGATCCCGACCAGCTGGGCGCCGGGCAGCGAAGCGCCCGGGACACCGACGGCGACCCGCGTGGCGAACCGGGCGCCGATCCGGTTCGCCAGCCCGGGGGACTCGTTGGCCTCGTGCACCACGATCGGAACCCGGCCCCGCGCGGCGAGATAGACCGGAAGCGACACATAGCCGCCGAAACCGACCACCACGTCGGCGCCCACCCGGTCGAGCACCTCGCGCGCACGGCGGACCGAGTCGCGCACTCTCAGCGGCAACCGCAACAGGTCGGTGGTGGGCTTGCGCGGCAACGGCACCGGCGGAATCAGCTCCAGCGGGTAGCCGCGCGGCGGGATCAGGTCGTTCTCCAGCCCCTTCGGGGTACCCATGGCGATGATCTTCGCGTCCGGTCGCAGCCGTCTGACCGCGTCGGCGAGGGCCATCGCGGGCTCGATGTGTCCGGCGGTGCCGCCCCCCGCCACCACGACTGTCGGGGCACGCCCGGTAAGGGCCTGGCTCACGTCTTCTCTCTCCGTACTTTCCGGTGTGTCAGTGCCTGTTTCGAAACCCGCTCACTCGATTTCGTGGCCAGGGCTCGCCTGAGGTGTTTACGGCTCGTTTCGCTGATAGGAGCCCTGCCCCCGAAATCGGGTACCTTCGGGGGGCGGGTTCGACCACTCACCTGGACCACACATGTCCCGGTTTGAAGATGGTCTCTCATGCACCGGAACCTCTCCGTGTTCTGCGTCCGTGGTCACGTCCCGAGCGCCTGCGCTCCGCCGTGGCCGTGGCACGGGTTCCGCGCGCCGACGGCCGGGCCCGTTTGGGAGCCGCCGCGACCGGCCGTACCCGCCGCCTGGTGGGCGGCCGGTACACCTCGGGCGCGGGCAGCCTCAGGAGTCGACCGAATTTACCCGGTCCCTGCGAGCGCAGTGCCGCGACCGACTCCGGTTCGTGCCGGGCGGCGTTGGCCAGCAGGCCCATCAGGAACATGGTGACCCACAGCGAAGTGCCGCCCGCCGAGATCAACGGAAGGGTGACCCCGGTGACCGGCAACAGGCCGACCACGTACCCGATGTTGATGCCCGCCTGCGAGACGGTGAACACGGTCAGCGTGCCGGCCACGATGCGGATCCAGGGGTCCAGGTTACGGGTGGCGATGCGCAGGCCCACGATCGCCAGCCCGACGAACAGCCCGATCACCACCACACACCCGATGAAGCCGAGTTCCTCGCCGATCACGGCGAAGATGAAGTCGTTCTGCACGTTGGGCAGGTACGACCATTTCGACGGCCCCTGCCCGAGGCCCTTGCCGAACAGCCCGCCGTCCGCGAGCGCGTATTTGGCCTGAGTGGCCTGGTACGCGGCGTCACTGGTGTCGGCGTTCGGGGACAGGAAGGACAGCACGCGGGAGAGCCGGTAGGAAGCGGTCAGCGCGAGCACCGTGGCCCCGGCCACGCCACCGGCCATCAGCACCGCGAACAGGCGCTTCGGCGCTCCCGCGAACCACAACAGCGACAGCAGCACCACGCCGAGCGTGATCGTCCCGGACAGGTTCGGCTGTGCCATCACCAGCGCGAACACCAGGAACGCCACCGGCACCACCGGAACCAGCAGGTGCCGCCACTGGTGCAGCACGGAATGCTTGCTGACCAGCACGTGCGCGCCCCACAGGGCGAGCGCGACCTTGGTGAACTCGACCGGCTGCACCGAGAACGGCCCGAGCACGAACCAGCGCTGAGCCCCACCGCCCGCCGAACCGAGCGGCGTGAGCACCAGCAGGAGCATGACCAGGCAGAAGAGCATGGCGAACGGGGACAGCAACCGCGTGTGACGCAACCGCATCCGCAGGCCGATCCAGAACACCACCGCGCCCGAGAAGACGAACACCAGGTGCTTCTTGAAGATCGAGTACACGCCCAGGCCGGTGGCCGGGTCGATCGAGGCCACCGAAGAAGCCGACAGCACCATCACGATGCCGATCGAGGTGAGCAGGCCCGTCAGCGCCAGCACCAGGTGAAAGTCCGCGAGCGGCCGGGACAGCCACGCGGTCAGCGCGGAATAGACCGCGGCCGCCCGGCTTTCCCTGCCACGGCGCTGCTTCCGCTCCGTCTCCCGAGACCCCTCAAGCACGGTCATGGGCACGCCCTCGTGAGTTCCCGTACCCGTCGCGGTCTCATGGGGTGCCTGGGGGGAGGGACCTCACCGCGTCGGCGAACGCATCTCCTCGGTGGGCGTGGTTCCGGAACATGTCCATCGAGGCCGCGGCGGGCGCCAGCAGCACGACATCTCCGGGGTGAGCCAGTGCCCGGGCAAAGTCGACGACGGTACGCATGGGTTCATGGTCGCCCGAGGGCACGTGCCGGACGGGGACATCCGGCGCGTGTCGCGCGAGTGCCGCCGCGATCACCCCCGCGTCGGTGCCCAGCAGGACCACCCCGCGCAGACGACCGGCGACCGTGCGCACGAGGTCGTCCACGGAGGCACCCTTGAGCAGTCCCCCGGCGATCCACACCACGTTCGGGTGCGCGAGCAGCGAGCCCGCGGCCGCGTGCGGGTTGGTGGCCTTCGAGTCGTCGATGTAGCGGACGCCGTCGAGTTCGCCCACGTCGACAGCCCGGTGCGGGGCCGGCCGGAACGAACGCAGGCCCTTCGCCACCGCCTCGGCAGGCACACCGTAGGACCGTGCCAGCGCGGCGGCGGCCAGCGCGTTCGCCACGTTGTGCGGACCGGCCGGACGCACGTCCGCCACCGTGCACAACTCCTCGGCCTCGTTCGCCGGGTCGGCGACGAAGGCCCGGTCCACCAGCAGCGCAGGGTCCTCCCCCGAGCCTGGTTCCACGAGCCCCAGTTCACCGGGACGAGGGACGCCGAGCCCGAATCCCACCCGCCGCGCGGACGCGGTCGCGTGCGTGGCCGCCAGCCGGGCGGACCAGCTGTCGTCGGCGTTGTGCACCACGGTGGCCGAGCGCTGGTAGATCTTGCCCTTGTCCGCCGCGTACGCCTCCATCGAACCGTGCCAGTCCAGGTGGTCCTCGGCGAGGTTGAGCACCACCGAAGCCCGGGGCGCGAGCGAGACCGACCAGTGCAACTGGAAGCTGGACAACTCGACCGCGAGCACCTCGTAGCCCGCGACGACCGCCTCCAGCACCGCGAACCCGACGTTGCCGCAGGCCACCGCGTTCGCCCCGGCCTCGCGCAGGATCGACTCCAGCATCCCGACCGTGGTCGTCTTGCCGTTGGTGCCGGTCACCGCGAGCCAGACCGGGGGACGACTCCTGGCCTGGCCGAGCCGCCAGGCCAGCTCCACGTCGCCGATCACTTCGACGCCGGCCGCGGCCGAGGCGACGAGCAGCGGTGCGTCCGGCCGCCAGCCCGGGCTCGTGACCACCAGGTCCGTGCCCGGGGGCGGCTCCGTCAGGCCGGGCACCAGTTCGGCGCCGGAGCCCTCCAGCTCGGCGAGCCGCCCGGCGTTGCCGTCGGTCACCGTGACCAAGGCGCCCATCCCGGTCAGCACCGGGACCACGGAGAGGCCGGTCACGCCCGCTCCCGCCACCAGAACCCGACGTCCCGCGAACACCGTCTAGACTCCCGCGCCCAGTTGCTCGCTGTAGAACAGGCCGAGCCCGAACATGCAGCAGATGGCGGCGAGCAGCCAGAAGCGGATGATCACCGTCGTCTCCGCCCAGCCCGCCAGCTCGAAGTGATGGTGGAAGGGCGCCATCCGGAACAGTCGCCTGCGGGTGGTCCTGAACACCGCGATCTGCAGCACCACCGAGATCATCTCGACCATGAACAGGCCGCCGATGACGATCGCGAGCAGTTCGGTCCGGGTGGTGATGGACAGGCCGGCGACCATCCCGCCCAGGGCGAGGGAGCCGGTGTCGCCCATGAAGATCTTCGCGGGCGCCGCGTTCCACCACAGGAACCCGATGCACGCGCTGGCCGCCGCCGCGGCGAGCACCGCGAGGTCGAGGGGGTCGCGCACGTCGTAGCAGGCGGCCTGCGGAGTGACCGTGCAGGACAGCCGCTCCTGCCAGAACGCGATCACGACGTAGGTGGCCAGCACCATCGCCGACACGCCACCGGCGAGCCCGTCGAGACCGTCGGTGAAGTTGACCGCGTTCGACCAGCCGGAGATCACGATGTAGCAGAACACCACGAACAGCACGGCGGGAAAGGTGATCAGCGTCAGGTCGCGGACGTAGGAAAGGTTCTGCGAGGCCGGGGTCAGGTGCTGCGGGTTGGGGAAGTTCATCACCAGGATGCCGAAGGCCACCGCCACCACGAGCTGTCCGACGAGCTTCGCGGTCTTGTTCAGCCCCAGGTTGCGCTGCTTGCGGATCTTGATGAAGTCGTCCAGGAACCCGACGATGCCCAGGCCCACGGCGAGGAACAGGACCAGCAGCCCGGAGGCCGACGGCCGCTGCCAGGTCACCAGGTGCGCGCCGAGGTAGCCGATGACCAGCGCGACGATGATGGCCACCCCGCCCATCGTCGGGGTACCGCGCTTGGACTTGTGGCCCTGCGGGCCCTCCTCCCGGATCTCCTGCCCGAAACCCTGGCGGGAGAACACCCGGATCAGGTAGGGCGTCAGCAGGATCGAGATGCCCAACCCGAACGAAGCGGCGATCAGGATACTGATCACGAGACACCGCCTTCTGTTTCCGTTCCGGCGTCCTGCCCGGCCAGCAGGGCGTCGGCCACCCGCCACAACCCGAGGGCGTTCGACGCCTTCACCAGCACCACGTCACCGGGCCGGACCTCCGCCCGGAGCAGGTCGATGGCGGCGCCGGTGTCGGGCACCAGCACCGATTCCTCACCCCACGAGCCTTCCTGGGTGGCACCATGATGCATCGGCGCCGCCGCCGATCCGGCACCGCCGACCACCACGAGCCGGTCGATGTCCAGACGGACCGCGAGGCGGCCGATCTCGTCGTGGGCGGACACGCTGTCTTCACCGAGTTCGGCCATCACGCCGAGGACCGCCCAGGACCTCGTCCCCTCACGCCCCTTGCTCATCGACGCCAGCGTCTTCAGCGCGGCGCGCACGGATTCGGGGTTGGCGTTGTAGGCGTCGTTGAGCACGGTCAGTCCGTCGGCCCGGGTGGTGACCTCCATCCGACGGAGCGACCTGCGCTCCAGCGCGGACAGCCGCTCCGCCACCTCGGCGACGGTCGAGCCCAGTTCGAGCGCGACGGCGGCCGCGGAGAGCGCGTTGCCCACCTGGTGCTCGCCGTACAGCGGGAGGGTCACCGGGGCCCGGCCGTCCGGGGTGACCAGGGTGAACGAGGCCCTGGCCTGGTCGTCCAGCGTGACGTCCTCGGCCCGGACCTGCGCGTCGGGGCTCTCCCCCACCCCGACCACCCGCGCCTTGGTGCGGCTCGCCATCGCGGCCACCAGCGGGTCGTCGAGGTTCAGCACGGCCACGCCGTCCTCCGGAAGGGCCTCCACCAGCTCGCCCTTGGCTTTCGCGATCGCTTCGCGGGAACCGAACTCGCCGACGTGCGCGGTGCCCACGTTGAGCACCACCCCGATCTTGGGCGGCGCGACCTCCGCCAGTTCGGCGATGTGACCGGGCCCGCGAGCGGACATTTCCAGCACGAGGTGCCGGGTTCCGGTGCCGGCACGCAACGCCGTCCACGGATGACCGAGCTCGTTGTTGAACGAGCCGGGCGGCGCGACGGTGGGACCGAGTGGCTCCAGGAGCTGGGCGATGACGTCCTTGGTCGTGGTCTTGCCGGAGGAACCGGTGATCCCGACGACGGTCAGCTCGCCGCGGCTCAGTTCGGTCACCACGTGCCGGGCGAGCTTGGCCAGCGCGACCAGCACCGCGGCGCCCGAGCCGTCGCTGTCGGCGGTGAGGGCGAACGCTCCTTCGTGCGCGTGCCCTGGCGCCAACGGCGGCACCACGACGGCAGGCACGCCGACCGGGCGCGCGGCCAGCACGCCTGCCGCGCCGTCCTGGACGGCCTTGGCGGCGAAGGTATGCCCGTCCACCTTCGCGCCGGGCAGCGCCACGAACAGACCACCCGCGCCGACGCGCCGGGAATCGAACTCGACGGTGCCGGTGATCACCGGTGTGCCGTCCGTGTCATGGAGTCGCCCGCCGACAACGGCGGCGACCTCCGCCAGGGTTAGCGAGATCAAGCGTTCACTCCTGTGCCTGAGGGTTCGTCGAGCCGTTCCCGGATCGCCGCTTCCAGCTCGTCGCGGTCGGAGAAGGGATGGACCACTCCGGCCGCTTCCTGTCCGGTTTCGTGCCCCTTGCCGGCGATGAGCACCACGTCGCCGGGACCCGCCAGCTCCACCGCTTTCATGATCGCGGCGCGGCGGTCGGCGATCTCGATCACCTTGCCACCCGTGGGCCCTACCGAACGCGCCCCGGTCAGCATCGCCGCCCGGATCTGGTCCGGGTCCTCCGACCGGGGGTTGTCGTCGGTCACGATGAGCACTTCGCTGCGCCGTGCAGCGGCCTCGCCCATCAGGGGCCGTTTGCCGGTGTCACGATCGCCGCCGCAGCCGAGGACCGTGATCACCCGGCCGTCGGTGCGCGCACGCAACGCGTCCAGCGCCTGGGTGACGGCCGCGGGCTTGTGCGCGTAGTCGACCACCGCGGCGAAGTCCTGGCCGAGATAGACGCGCTCCATCCGGCCCGGCACCTCGACCAGGGCCAGCCCGGCCACGATGTCGTCCAGGCCCACTCCGACGCTGTCCAGGATCGCCGCCGCGAGCAGCGCGTTCGCCACGTTGAACTCGCCGGGCATCGGCAACTTCGCCCGCGCGCTCCGTCCGCCGGGACCGTGCAGCGTGAACGACTGCTCACCGGTGGGGCTCGCGACCAGGTCGTTCGCCGTCCAGAGGGCGCTGGTGCCGGGCTCGGTCGACACCGTGATGGTGTGCGGGGTGACCAGTGCCTGTCCCCACGCGCTGTCGACCACCACGATCTCGGTGGTCGAGCGGCCGTCGAACAGCAGCGACTTCGCTTCGAAGTACTCCTGCATGTCGCGATGGAAGTCGAGGTGGTCCTGGGAGAGGTTGGTGAACGCGCCGACGGCGAAGCGCGTCCCGTTCACCCGTCCGAGGGCGAGCGCGTGACTGGAGACCTCCATCGGGACGTGCGTGACGCCCGACTCGACCATCACCGCGAGCAGCGCCTGCAGATCGGGCGCCTCGGGTGTGGTGAACGCGCTGCTCAGCCGCTCGCCCGCGATCCGGGTCTCGATCGTGCCGATCAGGCCGGTGGTGTAGCCGGCGGCGCGCAGGCCGGACTCCACGAGATAGGAAGTGGTCGTCTTGCCCGAGGTGCCGGTCACGCCGAGGACGGCCAGTTCCAGCGAAGGCTCGCCGTAAATCCAGGCGGCGACCGAACCCAGCACGCCACGGGGGTCGGGGTGCACCAGCACCGGTACACCGGCGTCGCGCAAGGCGGGCCGCTGGGCGCCCTCTTCGTCGGTCAGCACGGCCACGGCGCCCGCGGAGATCGCGTCGCCGGCGAAATCGGCGCCGTGCGCGCGGGCCCCCGGCAGCGCGGCGAACAGGTCACCGGGCAGCACATGCTGGGCACGCAGCGTCGCACCGGCCACCGCCCGGTCCGGGTCGTGCACGTCGGCGATCAACCGCGCGTCCGCGCGGGCGATCAGCGTGGTCAGCGGGACCGGCCGGGTACGCCGCGGTCGCGGCGGGGCGCCCGCCGGCTTCACCGGGTTGTCCGGGACCTGCCTCCCGGAGGTGGCGGGCCCGTCTTTGTTGACAGACACGGGCCGAAGGTTACCCACGCGCCGATGCACCGCCACCACGCGGTACGGCGTGTCGGCGGGGGGTGCGCACGCATGATAAAGAAGCGATTGGTGCCACACCCGCGAACGTCACACCGTCGCTTGTGGAAAGCCTTGTGGAACAAGGGTTTCCACGCTCAGGGGAGGACCAGTGGGACAAAGGGCGCCGGGCCGTCGGAAAGCGGAATCTGGTAGCGCTGTGCCAAATAGGACGCGATATCGTGAAACAGTGGACCTGCCGAAACTCCGGCGGGCAGCGTGGTGTCCGGCGCGTCCAGCCGGATGCCCACGACGAACCGCGGATTGTCGGCGGGCAGGATGCCGGCGAAGGTGATATTGGCCAGGGTGGCGCTGTAGGCGCCCGTCGCCGGGTCGACCTGCTGACCGGTGCCGGTCTTGCCCGAGATCTGATAGCCCTCCAGCGCGGCCGACGGCGCGGTGCCGCTGTTGCCGGATTTCCCCTTCTGGGTGACAGCGCGCAGCATGTTCCGCACCGTCTCGGCCGTGGCCGGGCTGACCACCTGAACGGTTTTCGGTTTCGGTCGCGGAAGCACCGTCCCGTCCGGCTTGACCTCTTCCTTGATGATGCTCGGCTGCACCCGCAGGCCGTTGTTGGCGATCGCCTGGTACATCCCCGCCATCTGCACCACGGTCATGGACAGGCCCTGGCCGATCGGGAGGTTCCCGAAGGTGCTGGCGCTCCAGCGGTCACGGGCGGGCACGTAACCCCGGCTCTCCCCGGGCAGGCCGAGTCCGCTGCTCTGGCCGATCCCGAACTTCTCGAGCATCGACATCCAGCGGTCGGCCCCCACCCGTTGCGCCAGCAACAGGGTGCCCACGTTCGACGACTTGGCGAAGACCCCGGTGACCGAATAGTTCTGCACATCGTGTTCCCAGGCGTCGTGCACGACCCGGTCGGCCACCGGGATGGAGTCGGGAACCTTCAGCACCGAATCCGGCGTCACCAGACCCGCGTCGAGCACCGCGGTGGCGGTGACCACCTTGCTCACCGACCCCGGCTCGAAGGGGATGCTCACCGCCTTGTCGTTCATCAGATCGTCGGTGTAGGTGTGGCTGTCGTTCGGATCGAAGGTCCGGTCGTCGGCCAGCGCGTAGATCTCCCCCGTCTTGGCGTCCATGACCACCGCCTGGCCGCCCTTGGCGTGCGATTTCGCCACGTAGGCCGCCAGCTGGCTCTGCAGGACGTACTGCACGTCGGAGTCGAGCGTCAGCACCAGGTCGTCACCGGCGGTGGCCGGCCGGACGTCGCGTTCGGTCCCGGGGATGACCACGCTGTCGTTGCCCTGCGCGGTGTCCGCGATCTTCTGTCCCGGCGTGCCGGCGAGATCGTCGTCGAAGGTGAGTTCGAGACCGTCGATGCCGTGCAGGCTGTGCTTGGACACATCCGGGTCGTCGGTGCGCCAGTTCGCCAGGCCGACCACATTGGAGGCCAGGGAACCGCCCGGATATTCGCGGTCGGCGCGCACCTCCATGCCGATTTCCGGATACTCGGCGGTGATCTGGTCGGCCACCGAAGGCTCCACGCCCGTTGCCAGGTAGGTGAAATCCTGGTTCTTGTGGAAGTCGGCGAGCAACTGCCGCTCGGTGAGCTTGCCGGGCAGACGGGCCGCGATGAACTTCGCCGCCGAGGCGGCGCGGGTTTCGAAGTTCTGTCCCTTCGACGGGTTCTGTTGCGCGTAGTCGGTCCAGCTCTTGCGCATCGCCCGCAGGTTGACCGACAACGCCCTGGTTTCCACGCTGAACGCCAGTTTCGCGCGATTACGGTCCACAATGGACCCGCGCTGCGCGGGCACCGTGATCGTCGTGGTGCGCTGGTTCTCCGCCTTCGCCGACAGCGCCGCCGCCTGGAAACCCTGTACTTCCACCAGTTTCAGCGCGGCCACCACCAGCACGCCGACCAGGACCATCCGCACCGCGACATAGCGGCCCTTCCCGGTCGCCACGCTGGGCCTGCCGGCGACACGGCGGGCTTGCGCGGCATAACTCCGGCGCCGCTGCGCCGACGGCCTTCCGCCCGCCATCAACGGCCCGCCGGCTGGGCGGACGATGCCTGGTCTCCTTGCGGCACGTCGCCCTCGACCAGGGCTCCGGGCGCTGGCGGCGGGGAGGAGGGCGGCGGCGCGGCCGTCTCGGGCGCGGTGACCTTTTCGGGCTCGCCGACGACCGTGATCGAACCGTCCGGGTTCCGCACCAGGTGGGCGGGGTCACCGGCGGGGACCATGCCCAGCGCCTTGGCCCGCTCCGCCAGCGAGGACGCCGAGCCCGCGGAGTTGACATCCTGCTGGAGCCGCTCGGATCGTTCGGCGAGATTCGCGTTCTCCTGGCGGATCTGCTCCAGGCGGTAGGAATCGGCGATCGCCTGGGTGGACAGCAGCAGCGTGACCACCACGCCCGCCGCGAGCAGCACCATCACGATCAACACGAAGGAGGCGCGCGACCGGGGCCAGCGCAGCCGGAAACCGCCGGTGCGCTCCGGCTCCCGCGCCGCGCGCCGGATTCCTTCGACGCGCTGCGCCCGCCGCGCGTAGGCGCGTTCGGCGGCCAAGGTGCGGCGCGTCCCGCTCCGCCGCTCGGTGACCGGCGCCGCCGCGGCCCCGTCCGGCTGTGGCTTCCTCCGCGTCCGTGCGGGCGCCGTCATAGCTCACCACCCTGTGTTTTGCGGGACACCCGCACCCGGGCCGGACGCATCGACGCCCCTCGGGGCAACCCGCGGCCGCCGGGGTGACCACCGAGCGCGCCGTCTTTGCCCGGTGCTTCGCGGGGGCACGGCCCCCACACCCCCACTGGGGGCAAGCCCCCAGACCCCCTCATCGGGGCGGCAGGGCGCCCGTCCACCCGACCCGCCGCGTACCGGGAATGAGCGCCCTGTCGACACGATCGCGGGGGCGCGCAAAGCCGCGGAGGTAACAGTATGACCGGGGCTTCGCAATTGTCGATCATGCGTCCGCCTCCTTGATCTTTTCCGCTGCACGGAGCCGCACCGAAGCGGCTCGTGGGTTGATGTCGATCTCCGCCTGGCCCGCCTTTTCGGCGCCGCGCGTGAGGAGCTTCAGCCGGGGCCCGTGCCCCGGCAGCTCGACCGGAAGTCCCGGCGGTGTCCGGGAAGCGGCCCATTCCGCGAACACCTGCTTGACGATCCGGTCCTCGAGGGACTGATACGACTCCACGACGATGCGCCCGCCGGGCGACAACGCCTGCAGTGCCGCCGGGATCGCCCTGCGCAGGACGTCGAGTTCGCCGTTCACTTCGATCCGCAGCGCCTGGAACGTGCGCTTCGCCGGATGCCCCCCGGTACGCCGGGTGGCCGCGGGAACCGCCTCGTAGAGCAGTTTCACCAGCCGTTCGCTGCGGTCGAAGGGCTGTCGCGCCCGCTCCGCCACGATCGCCTTCGCGATCTTCGCCGCGAACCGTTCTTCGCCGTAGTCACGCAGGATCCGGGTCAGTTCGGCGGCGGGATAGGTGTTGAGGACCTCGGCGGCGGTGAGCCCGCGGGTGGGGTCCATCCGCATGTCCAGCGGCGCGTCCCTGGCGTAGGAGAATCCCCGCTCGGCGAGATCCAGCTGCATCGACGAGACGCCGAGGTCGAACAGCACACCGTCCACTGAGGACAGTCCACATTCGGTCAGCGCGTCCGGCAGCCGGTCGTACACGGCGTGCACGAACCGTACGCGGTCCCCGTGCCGCGCAAGCCTTTCCGCGGATCGCTCCAGTGCCTCGGGATCACGATCGAGCGCGATCAGCTCCAGCCGTGGGTGGGCCGAGAGGAGTGCGTCCGCATGGCCGCCGAGGCCGACCGTCGCGTCCACGAGCACCGCGGGCCGGTCGGCGAGTACGGGGGCGAACAGCTCGAGGATCCGCTCGAGGAGCACCGGGACGTGCTTGGTCGCCGCCATCGATCCCACCCCCTTCCGGCCTTACCGGCGACTGTGCACCGGGCCGTCATCGCGTCCTCCACGCGAGAGTGCCGGGTGCCGGTGTGATCCGGCCATGAGCGCACCACCGCGGCGATCCGCCCGCCGGACCGAGCCGCGGTCAGCAGACCACCCGTCGTGCCGTCATCGTGTCCTGTAGTCCCAATCCCCTGGGGTGCCGGATGCCGTCAGGTCCCCGCCCGCCCGCTGCGAACCTGGTGCCGGGGAAGGTGCACCAGGGCCGCTGAGCGGACAGAGGCCTCACGACATCCGGTTCGGTCCCCGCCCGATGCCGGTACCCGCGTCCCCCGACGACGTGGGTCCCGCAGACCGGTCGTCTAGAAGACGCCCGGCAATACCTCCTCCTGAGCCTGCGCGTAGCTGTCTTCGTGTTCCTCCAAATAGGACTGCCAAGCCTGGGAATCCCAGATTTCGAGCCTGGTGATCGCCCCGATCACCACGCACTCCTTGTTGAGCCCCGCGTAGCGCCGGAGTTCCGGCGCGATCGAGATCCGCCCCTGGCCGTCGGGCCGTTGCTCGTCGGTCCCCGCGAACAGGTAGCGCTGGTAGGCGCGAACCGCCTCGTTGGTGAACGGAGCCTCGGCGACCTTGCGCGCCAGCTGTTCGAACTCGGCCCGTGGGAACACGTAGAGGCAGTGATCTTGCCCCTTGGTGACCATCAGCCCACCTGCCAGCGCGTCGCGAAACTTCGCGGGCAGCGTGAGCCGCCCCTTGTCGTCCAGTTTCGGGGTATGGGTGCCGAGGAACACGGCCCCACCTCCCACGGGGCTCCCTGCCGCCCCACTGCGCACCACCGTACCCCACTTTTCACCACAGTCAACGCCAATCGCGCCCACTTCCGGGCGAACATCACAGCGTTTCCGCAGGTGGAAGCCGGTGGGTACGGGTGGGGGACGGGAGGGGAGCGTCGCCCACGCAGGGGAGACGGAACGGTCGCATGATCGCTCCACACGCCCGGCTTCCGGCAGGAAGCGCGTCCGTGCCCGTGATCGTGGGGGAAGGTGGGGCTTGCCGGGGGCGCGAGGAGAACCGGTCTACTCCAGGAACCCCGCCAGGCGTTTCACGAGCCGCTGGGGGTCGGCCGGGGACACGCTCACCCAGTCCTCCCGGCCCCGGCCCGCGCCGACCGAGCCGAGATAGGAGCCGGCATCGGTGACGAACCAGCTGACGCCACCGGTGCGGCGCAGCCGTCCGTTTTCGCGCACCCGCACCGAGAACTGGCCGGCGCCCAGGACGGGCCGTGCCTGGATCGCCATTACCTCACGGATCTGCCCACCATAGGCCGACGTGCCGTTGCCCAGGCCGTACGCCGGGGCCTCAGCCAGTGCGCGCAAGGCGGACGCGGGCAGGGTCACACCGTGTCCCGGGCCTGGTTCCAGCGGCGGCACGAGGCCCACGACCGCCGTCCAGATCTCGGTTTCGCGGATTCCCGACAGTCCGAGCGTCTCACCCGGATGGCCGACGAGCACCGCCCGCCTGCCGCCTGCCGCAGCCACCGCGCGGACTTCCCCGTCCCGGGCCAGATCCGGCAAGCCCTCGCATTCGACGTAGACGTCCGCCTCGGAAAGCGTGGTCAGTCCCGCCATCAGCGACGGATCGGGACCGCCCTCGGTGGACAGGCCGCGCTCGGCCAGATCCCGGTAGAGGGCCTCGCGGATACCGGCCTCGTCGCGACGTGCCGACAGCACGTCGGACAGCTCGATCAGATCCAGAAGATTACCGCTGGAGGCGGCGTCCCGGATGGTCCGGACCGGGTCGAAGTCCACCGGTGACGGCATCTCCACCCGGGCCCGCACGGCGACGCCGGCCTGGTTTCCCACTGCCTCCACGCCCGGCAGGGTCGGGGCCTCGGTCATCGGTTCGCTTCGCACCTTTGGAGTAGCCGGCCGGTTTCGGACGGAAGCATACGATAAACCCCGGGTTCCTCACCGCGGTTGGCACGAGTTTGACACACTTGGTGGCAGGCTGGGCGGTGCTGGAGGGTTGTCGGCGCTGCCGGGATACGGCCATGAGAGTCTTCCGCGCCACCGAAGGGACACGGTCGCGCGGTCCGCTCCCACCACAAGCATGCATGCACAGGGCTTCAGCACCAGGAGGTCGAGTGACGTCGAGGACACAGCCTGCGACGCCCGGTGAATACGCGGGCGAGCAGGTAACCGGGCAGGCGCCGTACTACACGTCGGGCCCGGCCGGGGGCGTGACCGGCGCTTACCACGGTCACAGCCTCGGCGAACTGCAGGAGACCATGCGGCGCATCGCCAGCAACGTGGAGCGGGTGCTGGTCGGCAAGCCCGACGTGGTCCGGATCGCGCTGGTCACCCTTCTCGCGGAGGGCCATCTGCTCGTCGAGGACGTGCCGGGCGTCGGCAAGACCTCGTTGGCCAAGGCGCTGGCCAGATCCATCGACTGCACCGTCAGCCGCATCCAGTTCACCCCGGACCTGCTGCCCAGCGATGTCACCGGCGTGTCCATCTACAACCGGCAGACCGGCGGTTTCGAGTTCCGGCCCGGCCCGGTGTTCGCCAACATCGTGGTCGGCGACGAGATCAACCGCGCCTCGCCCAAGACCCAGTCCGCGCTGCTGGAGTGCATGGAAGAGCAGCAGGTCACCGTGGACACCTCGACCTACCGCCTCGACGACCCGTTCATGGTGATCGCCACCCAGAACCCGATCGAGATGGAAGGCACCTACGCCCTGCCCGAGGCCCAGCGCGACCGGTTCACCGCCCGCGTGTCCATCGGTTATCCCGACGCGCAGGCCGAGCTGGCCATGGTCGACGAGCACTCCGGCCACAACCCGTTGAAGGACCTCGAACCGGTGTCCGACGCCGCGACGGTGAACCGCATGATTCGCGCGACGCGGGGCGTGCACATGGCCCAGGAGGTACGCCGCTACGCCGTCGAACTGGCGGCCGCCACGCGGCAGGTGCCCGAGATCCGGCTCGGCGCTTCGCCCCGGGCCACCCTGCAACTGGTCCGGGCCGCGCGGGCGCACGCCGCGCTGTCCGGCCGCGACTACGTCGTGCCCGACGATCTGCATGCCGTCGCGGTCCCCGTGCTGGCGCACCGGCTGGTCCTGACCACCGAGGCCCATGCCGCCCGCCGCTCGGCCACCGACGTGGTCCGTGCCGTGCTGAACCGGGTCACCGTGCCCGTGGGAGCTCCTGCCGTGCCGGGCACCGCCACCGTGGCCAACGGCCAGGCACGCCGGTAGCCGGCCGTGATGCGCGCGCTGTCGGGGCTGACCACCCGGGGCCGCTGCCTGCTCGCCGCGGGTGTCGCGGCGGCGGTGTGCTCGGTGGTGCTCAACGAGCGGGACCTGTTGCGAGTGGCCGTGTTCGTCATCGGCCTTCCCCTGGTCGTCGCCATGTTCATCTCGGCGTCCCGGGTCCGCATCGGCGCCTCGCGCAGGCTACTGCCGGACCGGGTCACCGCCGGGTCGGCCGCCGAGGTCGAACTTTCCTTGTGGCGCAACGGGAAGCTGCCCGGCGGTGAGGTACTGCTCGAAGACGGCGTCCCGTACGCGCTGGGCTCGAGGCCGCGGTTCGTGGTGGAGCGCCTGCCCCAGGGCCGCGCGGTCGCGTTGCGGTACCCGATCCTGCCGATGCTGCGCGGCATCCAGCAGGTCGGCCCGCTGCGCGCCACGCTCACCGATCCCTTCGGCCTGTGCGAGTTCGACCGCGAGCTCATCGGGCACTCCCGGCTGCTCGTGGTGCCCAAGGTCGTCCCCCTGTGGGGCCTGCCCGGGGCCGGCGGGCTCGGCTCGGGCGACGACGGCAACGTCCGGCTGCACGCCGGGCAGGGCGAGACCGACGTCATCGTCCGGCCGTACCGGAAGGGCGACGACATGCGGAAGGTGCACTGGCGTTCGACGGCACGCCGGGACGAGATCATGGTCCGCATCGAGGAGCGGCCGTGGCGCGGCGGCACCACCGTGCTGCTCGACCACCGCGCCGCCGCCCACCACGGCACCGGTCCCACCGCGAGCCTGGAGTGGGCGATCTCCTTCGCCGCCAGCGTGTGCGTGCACGTCCGCCGGGCGGGCCACCGCGTCCGCCTGGTGACCGAACACGGCCGCGTCCTCGCCGACGCCCCGGCTTTCGGCGGCGAAGGCAGCGACACCGCCGACAACGTCATCCTCGACGCGCTCGCCGCGCTCCAGCCGTCGCACCAGCGCGATCTCACCACCGGGCATGATCCGGCCGAGGGGCAGGAACTGATCGCGATCCTGGGCACGGTGAGCAACGAGGCCGTCAGCGAACTGGCCCGTTACCGGCGCCGGGGCTCCCGCAGTCTCGCCGTGGTGCTGGACACCGCGGCGTTCGGCGGAGCCGCGACCGCACCGGACCACCGCGCGGTGGCGACCGAGGAGTCCGCGGCCCTGCTCCGCGCGGCGGGCTGGGCCGTGGTGGTCGCCGGTGAAGGCGCCCCGATGGCCCAGGTCTGGTCCGAGCTCTGCCGGACCGGCACCGGCCGGGGCGCCCTCGTCGGAGGCAGGGCATGAGACTTCGTATGCCCGACCGCGGCTGCCAAGGTTGCCACAGAGCGCGCCCGTTCTTTCCTGTGTTCTGTGGGGGCACGGCCCCCACGCCCCCACAGGGGGCAAGCCCCCAGACCCCCTCATCGGGGCGGCAGGGCGCCCAACTGCCTGGCGTGGCACGCGTTCACAAGGCGCGCCCTGTCGACACGATCGCGGGGGCGCGCAAACTCGCGGGGGAAACAGCGTGACCGCCACCATGCCGAGGCAAGCTCCGGGATCGACTCCCCCGGGGCCGGTCGAACAGCACACCCCGACCAAGCGGGTCGTGACGCCGCCGGCCTGGCGCTCCACCGTGCTCGCCCCGGCCGCCGCCGGAGTCGCCACGTTGTGCGCCTCCACCTCGCTCACCGGTGTCGTGGCCGGCCTGTCCTGGCTCGGCTACGTCGCGGTCGCCGTCATCCTGGTCGCGTGCACCGGACTGGCGCTGCGGCCGGTCCGCACGCCGACGGTGCTGGTCGGACTGGCCCAGCTGGTCGTGCTGCTGTTGCTGGTCACCGGCATCTTCACCAGTCACGGGATCCTGGCGGTCTTCCCCGGTCCGGCCGCGTTCTCCGAGATCGACGACGTGCTCTCGGCCGCCTTCGAGCAGATCCGGACCGGCCTGCCGCCGGTCGAGGCGACACCGCCCATCCTGTGCCTGGTCACCATCGCGATGGGCCTGGTCGCGGTGCTGGTCGACACCCTCACCGTGGCCGCGTCGGCGCCCGCGGCCACCGGTCTGGTGCTGCTGTGCGTGTACGCGGTCCCGGCTTCGCTGTCGGACACGATGCTGCCATGGTGGACCTTCGTGCTGGGCGCGGCCGCGTTCGCCGCCCTGCTCGCGGTGGACGGCAACCACCGGCACCGGCGATGGCGCAACCGTGACGCGCCGGGTCTCGGTGGGTCCCCGGCCGCGGCCGCGGCACCGGTCGTGGTGGTGTCCCTGGCGCTCGTGCTGGGCCTGACCGCGGGGGCGACGATCACCGCGGTCGGCACCGTGGGACGGCTGCCCGGCAGCGGCCGCAGCCAGGGCGCCGGCGCCGGCGGGCTCGGCGTCAACCCGTTCACCTCCCTGCGCGGGATGCTGGACCAGGGCAACACCGTCGATCTGTTCCGGATCCGGGGCCTCGGCAACGACAAGCGCCTGCTGCGTGCCTTCACGCTGGACACCTACCAGCCGAACCGGGGCTGGGGCCTGCCCGCGGGCCCGATGCCTGCCGGCTTTCCCGCGCTCCAGCCGCTGCCCCCGGCGCCGGGTGACGACGGCACCGCCGAGTCGCGGCAGATCAACGTCGAGCCGCTGAACTGGAACGACGTGTGGCTGCCGATCTACGGCTCGCCCCGCACGTTGCAGGGAATCCCGCCCGGCTGGTTCTACGACCCCGAAAGCGGCGCGGTGTTCGCCGAACGTAAGCAGCATCCGCCGTCCTACGTCGAAAACGCCTCACTGGCCGAGCCGTCGCGCTCCCAGCTGGAGGCGGCGGGGACGCCGAAGGCCATCGGAATCCCCCGCGTCTACACGCAGATCTCCGGTGTCGACCCGCGGGTGACCGCGCTGGCCCGGCAGATCACCGCGGGCGCCGCCACGACCTTCGACAAGGCCACCGCGCTGTGGCGCTACTTCACGTCGGAAGGCCAGTTCGTCTACGACACGAAGACCGCGGCCACGGCGGACGCGGACGCGCTGTCGGACTTCCTGTTCAACGGCAAGCGCGGTTTCTGCGAGCAGTTCGCCTCGGCGATGGCGGTGATGCTCCGCGTGCTCGGCATCCCGGCCCGGGTGGCGGTCGGCTTCACCACCGGCTTCGCCGACGGTGACACCCGGCTGATCACCTCGCAGGACGCGCATGCCTGGGTCGAGGTCAACTTCGGGGACCTCGGCTGGGTGAACTTCGACCCGACGCCCCGTTCGGACGGCCGCGGCTATGTGCCTCCCTACCTCCAGAACGGCAACTCCTCGAACGACCCCTCCGCGCAGACCCGCGACGATGTCCCCAGCGTCTCCACCACGCACGTCGCCCCGACCGGTGCCCCGGCGGCGCAGAACGCCAACGGCGGGCTGGGCCCGTCACAGGCCGCCCCCGCGGGGTCCGCGCCGGGCTGGACCGGTTGGGGCGTCCTCGCCGTGGTGGCGGCCGCGATCGCGCTGACGGCGGCGGCCTTCGTCTCCACGCGCCGGGCGAGGAGCAGCTCGGTGATGGCCCGCTGGCTACCGCTCGCCGCGGCCCTCGGCTGGCTTCTGGCGGTGTTGCTGACCGCCTGGCTCGTGCACTGGATCTTCGCGCTGTGCCTGCTGGTCATCGCCGGGATCGGGCTCGCTCCGGCGGTGCTCAGGGAGATCCAGCGGCGGCGCAGGCTGCGTGCCATCGCCGCCCGCGAACCGGGCGCGGCGAACGCCGCGTGGGAGGAACTGCTCGACGAGTGTGCCGACCGCGGGGCGCCGGTGCCGCCGACCGACACCGTGCGCACCGCCGCGCAGCGGGTCGCGCACGACCATCGCCTCGACGAGGCCGGCAAGGAGAGCCTGCGCACCGTGGTCGGGGTCGTCGAGCGATCCTGGTACGCGCCGGGCGGCGACGAGGACCCCGGTTTCCCCAGGGCGTTCGAAGGGCTGCGGGAAAGCCTCCGGCGCAACGCGCCGATGTCCTGGCGAGGACGGCTTTTCCCACGCTCGGTGTTCCGGCGCCGCTGACCCTCATGCCGGAAAGTGCCCACCCCGGAAGGGGCGGGCACTTTCCGGCTCGGGAACGCGTCCTACTCTTCGAAACGCTGGCGGAAGCGTTCTTCCATGCGCTGCGTGAACGAACTCTTGGCCTTGGCCGTGCCCTTCTGGGGGGCCGCGCCCGCGGGATGACGGCCCGACATGATCGCGAGCACCACCCCGAAGAACATCACCAGGAAGCCGAGCACGCTCATCAGCGGAAAGTCGGCAACCCACAACGCCCGTACCATCACGCCCACCACCAGCAGCGCGACCCCGACGATGAACAGCGCGACCCCTTGGATTCGACGCCGACGAGCGGGCCGGCGTAGCCGGGCACCGCGTACCGTAGACGCGAATTTGGGGTCCTCGGCATAGAGCTCGCGCTCGATCTGGTCGAGCAGCCGCTGCTCATGCTCGGAGAGTGGCATGTCTCCTCCTCCGGCACAGCTTTGTCACGGGCGCCGGGCCACGCAACGTCTTGGACCCAACTCGACACCCCGTGTTGAGGTGTCCATCACCCAGGATACGAGTCCCGCGCGCTCACGACTACCCGATCCCAACACGAAGCTGTGGCCCTTCCGGTTCAGGAAGTTCCGTCGGTGCCCGGAGAAAGCAGAGAGGCCGGCCGAACGGCCGCGGCGCCGAACTTCGATCGCGCCACGTCGGCGGCGATCTCCGCGTCACGCCAGCGCGGCTCGTCACGTTCGAAGCTGAGCTGCTCGGGCTCGTCACCGCCGGTGAGCCCCTCCACGCGGACGCCGAGCAGCCGGATTTCCGCCCCCTGAACGGCTTCGCCGAACAGCGTCACCGCGGTGGTGTGGATCAGCCGGGCCACGTCGGTGGGCGAGGCGAGCGTGCGGGCGCGGGTGATCGTGCGGAAGTCGGCGAAGCGGACCTTGATCGACACCGTCCGCCCGCGCACGCCCTTGGCCCGCAGGCTCGCCGCCACTCGTTCGGACAACCTGAGCAGTTCGCGCTCCAGCACCACGCGGTCACGCTGGTCGGTGTCGAAGGTGCGCTCCGCGCCGATCGACTTGTCCGGGACGTCGGCCACGACACCGCGCTCGTCGCGGCCGTTGGCCAGCGCGTGCAGGTGCTCGGCGGCCGCGTTGCCCACCGCCCGGCGCAGCCTGCTCAGCGGCGCGTGCGCGACATCGGCGACGGTGGCGAACCCGAGCCGCCGCAGGCTTTCCTCGGTGCGCTTGCCCACCCCCCACAGCGACGCGACCGGCAACGGGTGCAGGAACTCCAGGACCCGGTCCACCGGCACCACGAGCACGCCGTCGGGCTTCGCCATGCCGGAGGCGAGCTTGGCGACGAACTTGACCCCGGCGACCCCGACCGAGCACGTGATGCCGTGCTCGGCGCTGACCCGTCGCCGGATCAGCGCGGCGACCTCGGCGGGCGTCGCGTTCAGCCGCCTCAGCGCGCCGCTGACGTCCAGGAAGGCTTCGTCCAGGCTGAGTGGTTCGACCAACGGCGTGAGTTCGCGGAAGATCGCCATCACGCCCCGGGAGACCTCGCCGTAGAGGCCCTGCGTGGGCGGGATGAACACCGCCTGCGGGCACAGCCGCCGGGCCACCGCGGCCGGCATCGCCGCCCGCACGCCGAACTCGCGCGCCGGGTAGTTCGCCGATGTCACCACCGAGCGCGGCCCGGCGCCGGCCACGATCACCGGACGGTCCTTCAGCTCCGGGCGGGTCCGCAGCTCGACCGCCGCGAAGAAGGCGTCCATGTCGACGTGCAGTAGTCCGCAGCCGGTGTCCTCCGGGGTGTAGCCGTCCCGGACCCGGAAGCGCTCATAGCCGGGCGGCAGCCCCGGTTTCTTTCCCATCGGCGTCCAACCTTACGGTGCCCTACCGACATTCCGGGGCCCGGCGAGGCGGATCACCCCGGGCGGCGGGCGAGGACGTGCAGGCGGGTCGCGATGTCCCGCAACTGCGGCACGACGCCGGCCAGCGCTTCGAACTCGGCCAGTTCCTCACCGGTGAACTGATCGGTCTCCGCTTCACCGAGGGAATCCGACACGACCCCGTCACCTTGAACCAGTTCGACGACCAGCCCGGCGGCGGTCAGCAGACCGCTCAGCCCGCCGGCGTCGAAGCGGCGCGCAAGGTTTTCCCCGTCGTCGGAAAGCACACCGTCTGCTCCGGTGAGCAACTGCCGCGCCTCACCGAGGCGTCCGGCCAGAGCCCGGTGCAGCACGGCGGCGTATCGGTTGGCGGCCAGTACCGACACCGCTCCGCCCGGGCGGACCGCGGCCGCCAGCGCCCGGGTGACCGCGGCCGGGTCCTCGACGACCTCGAGCAGGCCGTGGGCCAGGACCAGGTCGGCCTCGCCGGTCGCCACGCGGATGCCGAGCGCATCGGTGTCGTCGGCCACCACGGTGATCCGGTCGGCGACTCCGCTCTCCGCGCCGCGACGGCGCAACGTCGCCACGGCGTTGGGATTGGGCTCCACCACCGTCACTCGGCAGCCGGAGGCCGCGAGGGGCACCGCCCACACGCCGCTGCCACCGCCGACATCGACGACGTGCACCTCCGCCGGGCTCACCCGGGCAAGCTCGGCTTGCAACGCTCGCCAGATCGCGCCCGAGCCGCGCGCCGTGCCGGTGTCCGTTCGCATGGCCTGACAGCCTAGTCAGGGCATGTGGTGGGCGCTGGATGGTGGGCCCGGGGCGGCCGGAGGTACAGAGGCTGCCGCATCGTCGGTTCCCCCGGCTACGCTCGGGTTGTGCAAACGGTCGCCGTACTCAGCCTCAAGGGTGGTGTCGGCAAAACCACGGTCGCGCTCGGGATAGCTTCGGCTGCTCTCCGCAGGGGCATCCGGGCATTGGTCGCCGACCTGGACCCGCAGGGCAACGCCACTGCCTCACTCGACCCGCCCTACACCGACGCCACGCTCGCCGACGTACTGGAAACCCCGCACCGGGCAGTCCTGCAGCGCGCGATAGCGCCGAGCGTGTGGAGTGACGAGGTCGACGTCCTCGTCGGTGCCGAGGAGCTGGAGCTCCTCAACGAGCCGGGAACGGACGACCGCCGGCTCGGCAACCTCTCCCGTGCCCTGGACGAGTTGCACGATGCGCCGCCGAACGGCAAGCCCTACGAGCTCGTGATCCTGGACTGCCCGCCATCGCTGGGCAGGCTGACCAAGTCGGCGCTGGTCGCCGCGGACAGCGCGATCCTGGTCACCGAGCCGACCATGTACGCGGTGGCCGGCGCGCAGCGCGCGCTCGAGGCCATCGAGCGCATCCGGGCCGAGGCCAATCCCGATCTGCGCGCGGTCGGGGTGCTGGTCAACCGCCTGCGCCCGCGTTCGCACGAACACCAGTTCCGGATCGCGGAGCTGCGGGATTCCTTCGGCTCTCTGGTCATGCCCACCGCGATCCCGGACCGGCTGGCCATCCAGCAGGCCCAGGGCGCGTGCAGCCCGATCCACGAGTGGCACTCCCCCGGCGCCCAGGAAATCGCGTTGACCTTCAACATGGTGCTGGCCAAGATCCTGCGCTCGAACCGTGCCGGACGACACCGGATGGCCGGCGAGTCCGAGGCGGAGGCCGAGACGACCGGCCGGATCCCGACCACCGATGCCCGAAGGTGACACCGTCTTCCTCGCCGGCCGGACGCTCGCCCGCGCCCTGGCCGGGAAGACGTTGTCCCGTACCGACTTCCGGCATCCCGCACTGGCCACTGTGGACCTCACCGGCCGGTCGGTGCTGGAGGTTCGCACCGTCGGCAAGCATCTTTTCACCCGCTTTTCCGGTGAGCTGAGCCTGCACAGCCATCTGAAGATGGACGGCTCGTGGGAGATCTACCGGCCCGGCGCCCGCTGGCGGCATCCCGCCCACCAGGTCCGCGTGATCCTCGCCGCGGAGGACGCGCAGGCGGTCGGATTCCGGCTGCACGACCTGAAGATCCTGCCCACCGCGGAAGAGTCGCGCCTGGTCGGCCACCTCGGTCCTGACCTTCTGGACGATCAATGGTCCGCGGAGCACGCGGAACGGGCCGCCGCGGCGTTGAGCGCCGGCCCCGCGCGCGAGCTCGGCCTGGCTCTGCTCGACCAGCGCGTCATGGCCGGCGTCGGCAACCTCTACAAGACGGAGATCTGCTTCCTGCTCGGCGTCACCCCGTGGACTCCGGTGTCCGATGTGGACGCTCGCGAAGTGGTGGCGCTGGCGCGGAAGCTGCTGGTGGCCAACGCCTGGCGCCACGAGCAGAGCACCACCGGCGAACTGGCCCGGGGGCGTCGCAACTGGGTCTACGAACGGACCCGGCAGGGCTGCCACCGTTGCGGTGGCGCTGTCCGCGTCGCCACCCAGGACCACGATGTCCAGGCCCGCCCCACCTGGTTCTGCCCCCGCTGCCAGTCCGGCCCCGCGCCCGCCTGAGGCGCCCGATCCCCGCGAAATCAACGAGATCGGCGCCGACCTCACCCGTCGCCCAGGGCCCGATAATCCTGTTGCCCAATCCCGGATTCTTGCCTAGCGTGACGCTTACACGGGAAAGGAGGTGGTCCAAAGTTGTGTAACTACAGGACTCGTGAGGTGGCTGTCCGCTAACGGATCCCGCGGGTGACGTTGGTGAATACCAGTCAGTCACCGGACCCCCGGCGTCCCGAGCTCAGTCCGGCTCGGGCCCGAGCGGCTGACGACGCTCGGGAGGTTCGCCGGGGGTTTCTTCATAATCTTGGCGAAAATACCCACACGCATGCACGTGCAGCGACTACCCTCTCCGTTGTGCTGCAGCCCACGTATCCGGTCAAGACGGCCAGGCTGATCTTGCGCCCGTTCACCAGGGACGACCTGTCGGCCCTGCACTCCCTCCAGTCGCGCCCGGATGTCGCGCGCTATCTCGGCCGCGCGCCCCGGGGCCGTGCCGACACCGCGAGGGTGCTGGCCGAGAAGATCGAAAACCGGGCTCTGACCATACCGGGCGACGCGCTGTCCATCGCGGTCGAACTCATCGACACGGCCGAACTGATCGGCGACCTGACGCTGGCGCTGACCAGTGTCGAGAACAACAGCGGCGAGATCAAGGTGGTCTTCCACCCCAAGCACCACGGCAAGGGGTACGCCGCCGAGGCGACCGCCGAACTGCTGCGGCTGGGGTTCGAAGAATTCGGGCTGCACCGGATCGTCGGCCACTGCGACGGGAAGAACGTCGCCTCCGCGTCGCTCATGGAGGGGCTCGGCATGCGGCGCGAAGCGCACCTGCGGGAGAGCGAACTGGTCGACGGGGTGTGGAAGGACGAGTTGGTCTACGCGATGCTCGCGGTCGAGTGGCAAAGACGCTGAAGGACCAGCCACGAATCCGAAGTGCCCGCGGCCGAGTCGTCGGACACACCACCCGACGGGCGTTTCCGGGCGAACGCGGGGCTGAGGGACGATGTAGCACGTGCTCTTCGAGAAGCTGACCCGTCCCGCTCTGTACCGCCTGAGCCGTAACGATCCCGAGCTGGTGCACGAGCGCACCCTCCGGGTGCTCGGCGCGACCGCCCCGGCGATGGGAGGCCTCCGGCGTTTCTCCGGCGCCGACGACCCGGTGACGGTGTTCGGGCTACGGTTCCCCGGCCGGGTCGGGCTCGCGGCCGGTATGGACAAGGACGGGCGGGCACTACGGGCGTGGCCGGCGCTCGGTTTCGGTTTCGTCGAAGTCGGCACGGTCACTCACCTGGCGCAGCCGGGCAACCCGAAACCGCGCTTGTTCCACCTTCCGGCCAGCGATGCGGTGATCAACCGCATGGGTTTCAACAACTCCGGCGCAGAAGCGCTCGCGCGGCGCCTCGCCCGGCACGGAAAGCCCGGCGTGCCGCTCGGGGTGAGCATCGGGAAGTCGAAAGTGGTGGCGGTGGAGGAAGCTGTCGCCGACTATCAGGCTTCTCTGCGCACTCTTTACCCTTACGCCGACTACTTCGCGATCAACGTGAGTTCGCCCAATACACCCGGGCTTCGCGCGCTCCAGGACAAAGGTGCCCTCACGGAGTTGCTGGCGGGGCTCCGGGCCACCTCGGTGGCGCTCGCCGGTTCCGGTACTCCGACACCGCTGCTGGTCAAGGTGGCGCCCGATCTTTCCGACGACGCGCTGGCGGAGTTACTGGAAGTGTGTGACGCGCACGGCGTCGCCGGGCTGATCGCCACCAACACCACGCTGTCGCGGGAAGGACTGAGCCCCGCGGACGCGCGAACCGGTCAGGAAGCCGGTGGTCTGTCCGGGCGGCCGCTGACCGAGCGGGCCCGGGAAGTGGTGCGGTTCATCCACGACCGGACCGAGGGAAAGGTGCCGATCATCGGCGTCGGCGGAATCTTCGGTGCCACCGACGCACGACGCATGCTCGACGCCGGGGCGAGCCTGATCCAGGTCTACACCGGTTTCGCCTTGAAGGGGCCGGGCTTGGTTCGCGAACTCAACCGCGCCCTCGCCGGCCGTGGTTGAGCCTCAGCGTCGTGTGGCCGCTGGCACTCCTGGTCAGGACAGCTCGCGCAGGGCTAGGGCCAGCCCGGCGAGACGATCGGTGGCGTCGGTCAGCGCGTCTTGCGACTGCCGCATCCCCGATGTACTCGCGGCGACCGCCCGGCCCGCGGCGGCGACGAGCGCGCCGTAGCCGTCCAGACCGTCGTCGAGCTGCTCACGCAATGTGTTCACGGCCGCGTCGAGCGCGGCGCGCTCACCGGCCGGGGACGCGTTGCGAGCTCGCTCGACCGCCTGAATGCGTGCCGCGAGACCACGCAGCGTCCTAGCCGCTTCCTGGGCGGTGGTGCGCGCCTCATCGACGGAAACCTCGGGCACCGCATCGGACGGCGAGAGCTGGCGCAGCAGTTCGGCCAGGGACTCCTCGCACTCGGCCAGTCGCCGCATCGGCTCGTACGCCGCTGAACTCGTCGGCGGCAGGGGCAAGGGCTCCGGCGACGCCGCGCGGAGGGGCACCGGGGTGCGCTTCAGCTCCCGGAGCCGCATGCCCGACCGGATGGAGAGCGTGCTGAACACGATGACTCCGGCGGCTCCGGCCATCAAGGCCATCGCCGCTTCGGCGAGTACCCCGGCCACGCCGAGCAGGACGCACAGCAGCGTCAGCACCACCCACAGGGACAGTGCCCGGGACGCGCGCCGCTTGCGGCGTTCCAGCTTGGCGGCGGGCTCGTTCCACCGAGCCCACCTCGTCGTCACCTCGGCGACCAGCGGCACGTCGGTCACCCTCGGAGGTCGCGCCGACGGCCGGACCAGCGGGTTCGGCCGCTGGTGCCCGTCCGCGGGCGGAAAGTACCGCTGAACGGTCTCCTGAGCACGCTGCGCGTACTCGGGCAGCCGTTCCAGATGTCTTTCCAGCTTGGCGGAAAGCTGTTCCCCGAAGTCCCGCCTGGCCGACACTGTGACCTCCTGCGGTGTCCGCTATTTCTTCGCGACCTTGCGCGCCCCCGCGATCGTGTCGACAGGGCGCTCCTCCCCAACGGACGTCCCGGGGGATGTACAGGCGCCCTGCCGCCCCGATAGCGGAAAAAACAGGGCGCGCTCTGTAGTCACCTTGGCAGCCGCGAGTTGAGCCATGGTGTCAAGCTTCGTTCTTCTGTTGGTCGGCCTGGACGCGGGCCTGGATCTCACGCTGGATGTCGGCCGAGGACGAGGCGCCCTGCGAACCGTCGGTCACCTGAGCGACCGAATCTCCCTTGATCGAGGCACGGATCTGCTCCAGCCGCGAATGGCCGGCGAGCTGGGTGGTGGCCTGCTGAACCTCCAGCATCCGGCCCTGCACCGAGTTCTGCGCGAGCTCCGCCTGCCCGAGCGCGGTGGTGTAGCGACGCTCGATCTTCTCCCGGACCTCTTCGAGTGACGGCGTGTTGCCCGGCGCGGTCAGCTCGGACATCTGGTTGAGGGAGGCGGAGACCTTCTCCTGCATCTTCGCCTGCTCCAGCTGTGAGAGGAGCTTCGTGCGCTCGCTGAGCTTCTGCTGGAGCATCATCGAGTTCCGCTCGACCGCCTGCTTGGCCTGAGCGGCCGCCTGGAGCGCCTGGTCGTGCAGGGTCTTGAGGTCCTCGATGCTCTGCTCGGCGGTGACGAGCTGGGTCGCGAAGCCCTCGGCGGCGTTCTCGTACTGGACCGCCTTCTCGTTGTCCCCCTTGCCCCGTGCCTCGTCGGCGAGCACGAGCGCCTGGCGCGCGGAGGCCTGGAGCTTCTCCACCTCACCGAGCTGACGGTTGAGCTTCATCTCCAGCTGGCGCTGGTTCCCGATCACCGCCGCGGCCTGCTGCGAAAGCGCCTGGTGCTGGCGCTGAGCGTCTTCGATGGCCTGCTGGATCTGCACCTTCGGGTCGGCGTGCTCGTCGATCTTCGACGAGAACGCCGCCATGAGGTACTTCCAGGCCTTAACGAACGGGTTGGCCATCTGCTCCGCCTGCCTTCTTACGTCCCACTGTCTCAACGTCGACCCGATAGCGTGTGGGGCGCCGATCTCCCCTGTCCGAGCAACGCGCCGCTCTCGGTGTGGGTTCCATCGTGTCAGGTCGCCGCCCCCGGTTCCAGGCGACCCCGGGAGAATTCAGGGACCACCCTGATCATGCCCGGAGCCACCCAGAGCCGCCGAAAGCCACCTTAGAGGTCTTTCAGGACCCCCAAGATGGCTTTCCGGGAAAACCCAGCCGGAATCAGGCGGCGACCATCTTCGGCGAGCGAATGGTCGTGCGCAGGGCCGGCCCCATGCGTGACGCCGAAACCCGCAGGTCGGCCAGGTCGTTGCCGATCAGGCCGTCCACCAGCCTGCCGCCCTCCACGCGTCCGGTCGCCTCCGCGGGGCGCTCCTCGCGCTCGTCCTCGCGCCGGGCGTCCGGCGGCATGGGCGCGACCTCGACGTGGTCCAGCGCGGAAATGTCCGCGGCGACGTGGTGCAGCAGTTCCCCCAGCGGCAGCTCGAGCGCTTCACAGATGGAGGCCAGCAGCTCGCTGGAGGCTTCCTTCTGCCCTCGCTCGACCTCCGAAAGGTAGCCGAGGCTCACCTTGGCGGCGCGGGAGATGTCGCGCAGCGTGCGACGCTGGTTGGTGCGGGCATGACGGAGCCGATCACCGATCGCCTCGCGCAACAGCACGGTCATCGCGCGCCTCCCTTCCTGATACCGAACACGTTACCCAGATCCAGTCCCTCACCGCATCGGTTGACACAGACCGTACGCCAAGGGCGAACGCCCCGATTACCCAAATTGTTCCTCGTCCACATGATCGTCGGCATGGTTCCCTCCAGCGACCGGATCCGTCTTTCCCAGGCCCGGCCACCACCCCGACGTGACGACACTATGACTCTCGGCGAGCGAATGCACTGGTCCGTTCAGGTGTCGCCGGGAGCGACCCCACACTCTTCCCACAACAATTTCAACGCGGCCCGGACCGCCTTGGTTCGAACGGCGCGCCGATCCCCCTCAAACCGGTGAGGCCGGACCGTCGTCACCCGCGCCCCGGCAAGCCCGATGTACACCACTCCCGGCTCCACCCCGTCCTGGGCGGCCGGGCCCGCGACGCCGGTCAGTCCCAGCCCCCAGTCCGCGGCACAGCGATCGCGCGCGCCCGCGGCGAGCTGGGCGGCGACCTCCGGGTGGACCGCGCCGTGGTCGGCCAGCAGCGCCGGGTCGACCCCGGCGAGCCGGGTCTTGAGGTCGGTGGCGTAGACGACGAGTCCGCCCCGCACCACCGCGCTCGACCCCGGCACGTCGGTCAGGGTGGCGCAGACCAGTCCGGCGGTGAGCGACTCGGCCGTGGCGACGGTCTCGCCACGGCCGATCAGCGCCTCGACCAGCGCCGGAGCCACCGTCTCGGGCACGGTCATAGGCGCGCGGCCGCCCGCAGCCGGATCGCCCGGAAGACGTAGTCGACCCCGGTGACCACGGTGAGCGCCAGCGCCACGCCCATCAGCAGCCAGCGGACCACCTCGGCACCCGGCGGAAGCGGGAGCACGAACAGCACGATCGCCGCGATCTGCGTCATCGTCTTGGCCTTGCCGCCGCGGCTGGCGGGGATCACCCCGTAGCGGATCACCCAGAACCGCAGCAGCGTCACGCCGATCTCGCGGACACCGATCACGATCGTCACCCACCAGCCGAGCTCGCCCAGCACGCTCAGGCCCACCAGGGCGGCGCCGGTCAGCGCCTTGTCCGCGATCGGGTCGGCCACCTTGCCGAAGTCGGTGATCAGGCCGTAGCGGCGGGCGACCCAGCCATCCACCTGATCGGTGAACGAGGCGACCACGAACAGCGCGGTCGCGATCGAGCGCCACCAGAGATCGTGACCTCCCCCCGCGAACAGGGCCAGCACGAACAACGGCACCAGGACCAGCCGCGACAGGGTGAGCAGGTTGGCGACGTTGAGCGTCGGAACCTTCGTCTCGGCGGCGGTGACGGGCGCGTCGCCCTCGTCCGCCGTGCTCTCGCTCATCTTCCGGCGTCCGGCCGCACGATGAGGTCCACGCCCGCGCTGTCCACCACGCGACACCGCAGAATCCGGCCGACCTCGGCGTCATCGGCGTCCAGCACGACGCAGGCGCCGTCGACCTCGGGCGCCTGGTGCGCGGCTCGACCCGACACCTCGTCACCGATCTCTTCGACCAGGACGTCGACCAGCTCGCCGACGCGCTCCTCGGCACGCTGCGCGGTCAGCTCCTCCACCAGGCCGGACACGAGCGCGACCCGTTTGGCGATCACCTCGTCGTCGAGCTTGCCGTCGAAGCTTTCGGCCTCGGTGCCGTCCTCGTCGGAGTAGCCGAAGACGCCGACCGCGTCGAGCCGGGCGCTGGTCAAAAAGCCCATCAGCTCGTCGACGTCCGCCTCGGTCTCCCCGGGGAAGCCGACGATCACGTTGGTGCGGATGCCCGCCGCGGGCGCCAGTTCGCGGATCTGGTCGATCAGCGCGAGGAACGACTTCGTGGAGCCGAACCGGCGCATGCGCCGCAGCACCGACTCGCTCGAATGCTGGAAGGAAAGGTCGAAATAGTCGGCCACGCCCGCGGTGCCGGCGATGGCGCGAACCAGGTCCGGACGGGTCTCGGCGGGCTGGAGGTAGGAGACGCGCACGCGCTCGATGCCCTCGACCGCGGCCAGACGCGGCAGCAACCGTTCGAGCGCGCGGGTCCCGCCGTGCTCACGGCCGAAGTCCTTGCCGTAGGACGTGGAGTTCTCGCTGACCAGGAACAACTCCTTGACGCCTTGACCGGCCAGCCAGGCCGCCTCGGCGAGGATCTCGTCGGGGTGACGCGAGACGAACGAACCCCGGAACGACGGGATCGCGCAGAACGAGCACCGCCGGTCGCACCCCGAAGCGATCTTCAGCGCCGCCACCGGGGAGCTGTCCAACCGGGTGCGCAGCACGCGCGGACCCCAGCCGGCCTGATCCCCGTGTCCCGGGACGGTGACGGTCGTGGCCGCGGCGGGACGTTCCACCGGGGTGATCGGCAACAGGGTGCGCCGGTCGGCGGGCACGTGCGAAGCGATCTTGTGCCCGGAAACGATGTCGCCGAGGCGTTGCGCGAGGTCCGGGTAATGGTCGAAGCCCAGCACCGCGTCGGCCTCGGGCAGGCTTTCCGCGAGCTCGGCGCCGTAACGCTCGGCCATGCAGCCGACCGCGACGACCTTCGCGCCGGTATCGGCCGCCGCCAGCAGCGTGTCCACCGAGTCCTTCTTCGCCGACTCGACGAAACCGCAGGTGTTCACCACGATCACGTCCGCGGACTCCGGATCCTCCGAGAGCTCCCAGCCCCCGGCCGCCAAGCGGCCGGCCAGTTCTTCGGAATCGACCTCGTTGCGGGCACAGCCCAGGGTCAACAGGGACACGCGGTGAGGGGAAGGCACGACACTCAGGGTAGCTGGCGGGGCAGGTCGGCGAGCGTCAGCAGGGTCAGCTCCTCGTCGGCGAGGCTCTTCAGGTCGACGTCCGGGCCCGCGAGCCGCATCGCCTGGGCGCTGATCGCCGTCTCCAGCATGCCGCGCGCCGTGCGGCCGTTGGCGAAGCCGGGGCCCCGGTCGATCCCGGCCATGACCTGACCGAGCGCCTGTTCCAGGTCCGGCGCGAGCCGGTAACCCTGGCGGGCGGCCATCGCGGAGAAGATCGCCGCGAGTTCGTCACCGGTGTAGTCGGGGAACTCGACCGTGCCGCCGAACCGCGACCGCAGCCCCTCGTTGGCGCCGAGAAAGCGATCCATGTCACCCGGGTACCCGGCCGCGATCACGATCAGGTCGTCACGGTGGTTCTCCATCTGCACCAGCAGTTCGGCGATGGCCTCCTTGCCGTAGGTGTCCTGGCCGGTCCCGTACTCCTGCGCGAGGTTGTAGGCCTCGTCGATGAACAGCACGCCACCGACGGCCCGTTCGCACACGTCACGGGTCTTCGGCGCGGTCTGGCCGAGATATTCGCCGACCAGATCGGGGCGCGCGACCTCCACCAGATGCCCGGAGGGCAGCACGCCCAGCTCCCGGTAGATCTGGCCCATCAACCGGGCGACCGTGGTCTTCGCGCTGCCGGGGTTGCCGGTGAACACCAGGTGCCTGCTGCGGGCCGCGACCGGCAACCCGGCCTCGCGGCGGCGCGCGTCCAGCCGGGTTTCGGCGACCAGCGTCCGGACGCGCTGTTTCACCGGGTCGAGCCCGATCAAGCCGTCCAGTTCGGCGATCAGTTCGTCCAGGCCGCGCCGGGGGCCGGAATCGTCGGCCTGTCCGGCGCCCGCTTCGCCCGGGGCGGGCAGATCTTCGGGGACGAGCAGCGCGAGCGCGGCCGCGTCGGTGGACGGCCGCTCGGTCAGCCGGGTGGCCTGCTTGGCGATCGTCGCTTCGAGCAGCCCGCGGGCCGACCGGCCGTTGGCGAAGCCACGCCCGCGCGGGATGCGGCGGATCGCTTCGGAAAGCGCTTTCGGGAAGTCGTCGGAGAGCCGGTATCCCTGCCCCTCGGCGATCAGCGCGAAGATCCGGGCCAGTTCTTCGTTGGTGTAGTCGGGAAACTCGACCCGGCCGGCGAACCGGGACCGCAGGCCCGGGTTCGACTCCATGAACTGGTCCATCTCCTTCGGATAGCCGGCCGCGAACACGATGAAGTCGTCGCGGTGGTTCTCCATCTGCAGCAACAGTTCGGTGACGGCCTCCTTGCCGAAGTCGTCGTCGTCATCGGCGACCAGGTTGTAGGCCTCGTCCAGGAACAGCACCCCGCCCATCGCGCGCTCGCACGCGGCGCGCGTCTTCAACGAGGTCTGGCCGACGTACTCGCCGACCAGGTCGGTCCGCGTCACCTCGACCACCTGCCCCTTGGGCAGTACGCCGAGACCGCGGTAGATCTGGGCGACCAGCCGGGCCACGGTGGTCTTGGCGGTGCCGGGATTACCGGTGAACACCAGATGCCTGCTGCGGGCGGCGACCGGCAGCCCGGCCTTCTTCCGCTGCGCGTCGATGGTCACTTCGTTGGCCAGCGACCGCACCCGCCGCTTCACCGAGTCCAAGCCGATCATCGCGTCCAGTTCGGCGAGCAGTTCCTCGATCGACTTCTCGCCCTGGCGACGCTGCTTGCTCAGCGCGGCGAGCTGCTCGACATCGGACGTCTCGATGCGCACCGTGCCGTCGCCGGCGCCACCCCGCGCGAGCGCGCTCTGACTCACCGCGGTCAACAGTGCCTCGACCTCGCGGGCGTTGTTCGCCGAGCCGCCGTCGGTGGCCAGCGCGGCGAGGCGGTCGCGCGCCTCCGGAGCCAGCACAACGGAACGCTCGGCGGCGAAGATGTCCAGCAAAGCGGAAACAGCGGTCGGCTGCGACAGGTCCGGCAGGCGGTAGACGAGCAGCCGCGGCAGCAGTTCGGGAGCCTCGGTGCCCAGCCTGTCGAGGAACTTCTCGCTCCCGGCGAGCACGACGAGACGGCAGCTTCCCTGATCGTGCGCCAATTCGCCGAGATATCCCGCGACGCCACCGGAGCTGCCTTCGAAAAGGGCGTCGGCCTCGTCGAACAGGAGCGCGGGCGGGGCCTCCTGACCATCCTGGCCCGCGACGAAACGCCGCAACACCGCGTCGACCGGCGCATCGCCACCGCGGTCGTTGTCCTGTAACAGGTCCGCGGCCAGGGTCGCGATCTGCTCGCCGAAGACGACCTCCTGGGCCACCAGGGCCGCCACCAAGCCGCGGAACAGGCGTCGCTGCCCGCTGTGGGGCTTTCCGACGAGCACGATCAGGGGGTTGGGCTGACGTTGTTCCCAAGCCTCCAGGGCGAACCGCCGTTGCACTTCCTGCTGCTGCCGTTCCCATTCCTGGCGCGCCTGCTCATAGGCGTTCTGCTGCTGTTCCCAGTACTGGTACTGCCGCTGCCATTCCTGATGGGCCTGCTCGTACTCCTCGTCGTGCCGTCGCTGGTCGCGCCACTTGAAGGCGCGGTTGCCCGCGGCCAGCACGTCGAGCGTGAGCGAGTTGGAGTGCCTGGCCATGTCACTCAGGAGGCCGCCCCCGGAGCCGGTCTGGGCCTGCCGTTCCGGCTCGGGCGGCGGTGGCGGCGGCGCGACCGGAGGCGGGGATTGAGGCGGGGCTTCGCCGGGATGGCGGCTGCGGTCGGCCCACCCGACGATGCGGACCACCTTGGCGACGAACTCCCCTGCCGACTCTTCGCCGCGGACGAACCGTGAGCCGGTGGCAAGGTGCTCGACGAGTCCCGAGGAGGACCCGGCCGGTGACGGCGGGGAAGGCGGCAAAGGCGGTGGGCTCGCGGGCCGGGCCGCCGGCGGTGGTGGTGGCACCGCCGGAGGCTGGTTCGGCTGGGCGTACGCGGGCGGGGCAGGAGCCTGCATCGGCATGCCGGGCGGTGGGGTTACCACCGGCGGAGCCATGGGAGCGGGCGGGGCCATGGGCGCGGGGGTCGCCGGAGGCGGGGGCGGCATCAACCGGGCGGCGGCGCGGTAACCGGGGTCCGCCGGCGGTGCGCCGAACTGCCACGGCGAGCCGTGCCGTGACCACTGCCACGGACGGCCGGGCACGAGCAGCCAGGCGACTCCGTCCGGCGTTCCCAGCACCGTGGTCCGGCCCATCGCGGCCTGACGCTCGGCCTCGAGAAAGGGATCCCAGCCCGCGCGCGTCAATTCGCTCCCCCGCCCCTGTGTCTTCGCCCTGCGTTGCCTCGCAGCATACGAGGGTGTGCCGACGTGGCGGAACCCACCGCGACAGCGGCGTAGCAGCCCGGATACGGTCGAACGGTGCACCACGCTCCCGCGAACCCGCCCGCGGTCCGCCGGGCACGGATCGCCGATGTCCGCAAGATCAAGGCGCTTGTCGACGCCGACGCCGGGCGCGTACTGCTGGAAAAGGAACTCGTCACCCTGTACGAGGACGTGCAGGAGTTCTGGGTCGCCGACTCCGGCGGTGAAATCATCGGATGCGGTGCGCTGCACGTGTTGTGGGAGGACCTCGCCGAGATCCGCACCCTCGCCGTGGACAAGGCGGCACGCGGGCAGGGCATCGGGCACGCCCTCGTCTCCCGGCTGATCGAGCTCGCGACGGAGCTGGGCCTGCGCCGGATCTTCGTGCTCACCTTCGAAACCCGGTTCTTCGCCGCGCACGGTTTCCGCGAAATCGACGGCACACCGGTGCCCCAGGCGGTTTACGAGGAAATGCGCCGTTCGGTCGATCCGGGGGTGGCCGAATTCCTCGAACTTCCCTACGCGAAGCCGAACACGCTCGGCAATTCGCGCATGCTCCTGGAGTTGTAGCTATTCGTCGTCGCCGGCTTCGGGTGGCGGGCCGCCGCCGCGGATGAGGTAGAGGATCGAGTCCAGTTCTTCCGGCTTGACGAGCACGTCACGCGCCTTGGAGCCTTCCGAAGGACCGACCACTCCCCTGCTCTCCAGCAGGTCCATGAGCCGCCCGGCCTTGGCGAAGCCGACCCGCAACTTCCGTTGCAGCATCGACGTGGAGCCGAACTGCGAGGTGACCACCAGTTCGGCCGCCTGGAGCAGCACGTCGAGGTCGTCGCCGATGTCGGGATCGATCTCCTTGGCCTCGCCCGCTTTCGCCGCGGTGACGCCCTCGGTGTAGTCCGGCTGCGCCTGTTCCTTGCTGTAGTTGACGATCGCGGCGATCTCGTCGTCGCCGACGTAGGCGCCCTGGATCCGGATCGGCTTCCCCGCGCCCATCGGCAGGTAGAGCCCGTCCCCCATGCCGATCAGCTTCTCCGCGCCCGGCTGGTCGAGGATGACCCGGGAGTCGGTCAGCGACGAGGTCGCGAACGCCAGCCGTGAGGGCACGTTCGTCTTGATCAGGCCGGTGACCACGTCCACCGACGGCCGCTGGGTCGCGAGCACCAGGTGGATCCCGGCGGCGCGCGCCTTCTGGGTGATGCGGACGATCGCGTCTTCGACGTCTCGCGGCGCGGTCATCATCAGGTCGGCGAGCTCGTCGACGATGGCCATGATGTAGGGATAGGGACGGTATTCGCGCTCGCTGCCCGGGGGCGCGGTGATCTCCCCGGAGCGCACCTTCTTGTTGAAGTCGTCGATGTGCCGGACGCGGTTGGCCTGCATGTCCTGGTAGCGCTGTTCCATCTCCTCGACCAGCCAGGCCAGCGCGGCGGCCGCCTTCTTCGGCTGCGTGATGATGGGTGTGATCAGGTGCGGGATGCCTTCGTAGGGCGTCAGTTCGACCATCTTCGGGTCGATCAGGATCATCCGGCATTCGTCCGGCGTGGCACGGGCGAGCAGCGAGACCAGCATCGAGTTGACGAAACTCGACTTACCGGAACCCGTGGACCCGGCGACCAGCAGGTGCGGCATCTTCGTCAGGTTCGCCGTGACGAAGTGTCCTTCGATGTCCTTGCCCAGCCCGATCACCATCGGATGGTTGTCCTTGGCGGCCTTCGGCGAGCGGAGCACGTCGCCGAGCCGGACCATCTCGCGGTCGGAGTTGGGCACCTCGATACCGACCGCGGACTTGCCCGGGATCGGCGCGAGCAGCCGCACGTTGTCGGTGGCCACCGCGTACGCGATGTTCTTGGTCAGCGCGGTGATCTTCTCGACCTTCACGCCGGGACCGAGTTCGACTTCGTACCGGGTCACGGTGGGCCCGCGCGTGAAGCCGGTCACCTGCGCGTCGACGTTGAACTGCTCCAGGACGCCGGTGATCGCCTCGATCATGGTGTCGTTGGCCTTGCTGCGCGTCTTCGGCGCGTCCCCGAGCTGAAGCAGCTCCGGCGAAGGCAGTTTGTAGTCGCCCTCGACGGTCCGGGTGACCGTGAGCGGAGGATCGACCTTCTTCGGCTTCTTCTCCGGCACCTCCTCGGCCTTGACCTTCGGCGGGCGGCCGGGTGTCGGAGGCTCGGCCAGCGCCGCCTCGATGTCGAGCTGCTCCCCCGCGCCGGTGGCCTGCCGTCGCCGCGAAGGCTTGCGCAGGCGAACGGCCTTGGGGTCGGCGTCGGTGACTGCTTCGGCGCCGTCAGGAGTCTCGGGTTTTCCGGCGCGCGCGGCCTCCTGCTCGCGCAGCGCCTCGATCTCTTCGGGCTCCAGGCCCCATTCCCGCAGCCGGCGAGGGACGTCGCGGATCCTCGTGCCGGTGAAGACCAGCACACCGAAGCCGAGCGCGAGGAAGAGCACCGGTGTGGCGACCCAGGACGTCACACCCTTCGCCAAGAACCGTCCCGAAACCGAGCCCAGCAGGCCACCGGCGTACATCCGGTCGTCGTTGGTCACGGGCATGCCGGTGAACACGTCGAGCAGGCCCAGCAGCGCGAAGGTGACCAGCAGCGTGCCGATGACCATCCTCGGGCGGGTCTCGGGGCTGGGTTCCGTGCGCATCATCGCGATCGCGGCCACGAGCAGGGCCAGTGGCAGGATCACCGCGCCGGCGCCGAACACCGTGCGCGCCGCGGTCTCCACGGCATGCCCGACCGGCCCGGCCGCCCGCCACCACACGCCCGCCGCGAGCAGCACGGCCAGCGCGACCAGAGCGAGGGCCAGACCGTCACGACGGTGCTCGGCCTCCAGCTCACGACCACGGCCCGCGGTCCGCACGACGGAGCCGAGTCCCTTGGCCAGCAACGTCCAGCCGCCACGGACCGCGCGGCCGACGGTGGGCGAACTCCGGCGGGCAGGGGTACGTTTCGACCCGGAGCGTGACCTCCCGGCGGTACTGGTCTTCCGCGCCGGGCTCTTGCTACCGCTCCGCTTCGCCGTGCTTCTCCTCGTGGTCGCCGACCCACTCGCCATAGCCTCTACGGTAACCGCTTCCGCCCCACCAGCCCCGAACGCCACACGCGAAACCGTCACTTCCCTGACGGCGAACCAGGCGCCTCCGCTCCGCCGCGCGGCTCGTTCTGTCATGCTCTGCACCATGTTCGCGCTGCGCCACGAGGAACAGGGTGAGCCACGCCGCAGGCCACCCGCGGTATGGCGGACCATCACGCGTCTCGACAGCGGCTTCGTCTCCCTGGTGGGACGGCTGAAAGTCACCGGCGGGATACCGGCCCGGCTGCGAGGCCGGCCGCTGCTGCTGGCCGCCAACCACATCGGCGTGTTCGACGCGCTCGTGTTGATCGCGGCCTGCCGCCGCATGGGTTTCGCGCCCCGGTTCATGCTCGCAGGCGGCCTTCTCGACGCCCCCGTGGTCGGCCCGGCGCTGCGGGCCAGCGGGCACCTGCGCATCGACCGTGGCAAGGCCACCGCCTTGGAGCAGTTCGCCCAGGCCGTCGAGGCGATGCGCACCACGCCGAACCCGATCATCGTCTACCCCGAGGGCCGGATCAGCCACGACCCGGGGTTGTGGCCGGAACGCGGGAAGACCGGCGCGGCCCGGCTGGCGCTGGCGGCGGGCGTTCCCGTGGTGCCGATCAGCCAGTGGGGTGCGCACGAGGCCGTGTACTGGGGCACCGAGAGCGTCGAAGGGCCCGCCGATCTGCTGCCGCTGGCCCGGTCCGGTCTCACCGCTCCCCTGCGCCGGCCGACCTTCCGGGTGCGGTTCGGGCCGCCGGTGGACCTGTCCGACCTGGACCCCGAGCGGGCCGGGTCCGCCATGCGGGCGCACGAAAGGATCATGCGCGCGATCACCGAGGGGCTGGTCCCGCTGCGCGCCGATGAAATGGACGAGCCGCGCTTTCACGATCCGACCCGGCCGACCGACACCGTCAGCCCGTGGCGCCCCCAGCCGGGAAATGATCACTCGTGACCGTCATACACTGATTCAGTGGTCACCGAGGCCGGGTCGTCCGTCGGTTTGTCCTCCGTCCGTCCCGGCCGCGGAACGAGTCTGATCACGGTCGCGTCGGTCTGCTTCGGCACCTCCGGCGTCCTGGGCAAATCCGGGATGACAGCCGGGCTTTCGCCGGCACAGGTCACCTCCGCGCGAATCGGCTTGGCCGCGGTGCTGCTGGCGATCACCACCGCCGCGATACGACCGCGGCTGCTGCGGGTACGCCGGGCGGAGTGGCCGCTGCTGCTCGGTTTCGGGCTGCTCGGCGTCGCCGGGGTGCAGTTGTGCTACTTCATCGCGGTCAAGAGACTGCCCGTGGGTATCGCGATGCTGCTGGAATACACCTCTCCGGTGCTGATCGCCCTGTGGGCGCGGGTCGTGCGGGCCGCGCGCCTGCCCCGGGCGATGTGGGCCGGGATCGCGCTCGCGATGGCGGGGCTGGCCATGATCGCCCAGATCTGGCAGGGGCTCCGGCTGGACGCGCTCGGCCTGCTCGCCGGACTCGGCGCGGCGGTGTGCTCGGCCGCTTTCTTCCTGCTGGCCGAGCACGGGGCGGCCAAGCGGACCCCGCTGAGCATGGTGACCTGGGGAATGATCGTCGGTGCGGTCGCGGTCGGAACGGCCGCGCCACCGTGGACGCTGCCCGGCGCGGTGCTCACCACGCCGGCCGCGCTGGGGCCGTGGCACCCACCGGTCTGGCTGGTGCTGCTCGGCCTCGCCTTGTTCTCCACCGTCGTGGCCTACTTCCTGAGCACAATGTCGCTTCGCCATCTACCCGCGTCCGTGGCCTCCGTGCTGGCTCTGCTCGAACCCGTCGTCGCGGCGGGGACCGCCTGGGCGCTGCTGGGCGAGGCGCTCACCCTGGTTCAGGCTGTCGGCGCCGGAGTCCTGCTCACGGGCGCGCTGCTGGTGCAGCTCAACGCACCGAGCCGCGCTCAGTGCTTGTTGTAAACGCGCCCAGCCGACCTCGTGGCCAGGGCTCTCCTTAGTGCATAAACATCTCTTAGGCTGACCGGAGCCCTGCCCCCGAGATCGGCTACCTTCGGATGGCGCGTTGGCCGGTTGCTTCATTCACTATTCGCAGGCAGTCTCTCAGGAGCCGGCGCCGGCAAGAGCCGCGAGGGCGTTGTAGAGGACGTTGGCGACGTCCGTCGCGTCGGTCGCGGCCACCGTCCTGCCCCCGGTCACGCCGGTGATCGCGTTCAGTTGCGTCAGGTCGGCGTCCGGGCCGACCCCGACCGCGATGACCGGGACCGGTCGCTGGGGATCGGTCAGCTTGCCCATCTCGGTGAGGAACTTGTCGAGATTCAGGTCGCGTGGGTCGTCGTTGCGCCCGCCGGTCAGCACGATCAGCAGATTGAGCCGGCCCACCTCCCAGCCGTCCCGCGCGTCCCGGTAGGCCTCCAACACGCTGTCGAACAGGCCGAGCCGGCCGTCGGGCGTGGCGTGGAGACCGCGGATGGTGTCCGCCGCCCTGTCCGTGAGGAGGTCCGACACCGGCGTCATCGGGATGACCTCCCGATAGTCGCGGCGGCCGTCCAGGTCGGTGGCGAAGATCCAGGTGGACAACTCGGAGGTCGGCTTGAACAGGTTCAGGCCACGGGCGACCGCGTCGGTGGTGAGGTCCATCCGTGTCCGGCCGCCCGAGCGTGGCACGACCGTGTTCATCGCGGCGGACGCGTCGATCAGCACCCGCGCCCGCGAACTCTGGTTCACCTTCGACCACTCGGTGATCAGGCTGTCGAGCGCGCTGTCCGAGGGCATTTGAGCGAGGTTCTGCGTGACCACCGAGACGTGGTCGTCCTGAGAACGCGTGAGCAGCGAGCGGCCGTCGGGGGTGCGGAACCCGGCGCCTGCGAGCGCGGCCTGGCCCGCCGGGTCCAGCAACGCGCGCAGCAACTTCTCGGCGCCGGCGGCCTGATCTCTCCCGGTGCCTGCCAGCACCGCGAACGGGTAGTCCAGCGAAGGAATCGGCTGCGGTGGATACACCGCCACCAGGCTGCCCCGCCCGTTCGCGGCGCTCTCCCGGACGTTGTTCCGCAGCAGCGAGTTTTCCGATGACGGGAAAGCCGTGACCGGTTCCTTGGAGCCTCCCGCGCTGGGCAGACGTGAGTACAGGTCGTCCACCGCGGGCAAGGTGTTCGCCGAGAACCGGCGCAGCACCGACGCGTAGGCGAGGCTCGTGTCCCCGTCCTTGGCTCCGGTGGTGGAGAGGGCCTGCCGCACCCCCATCAGCGCGGAGATCCCGACCGGGTCGCGGCTGGGGTCGGGAATGCCCAGGGTGATGCGGCTGTCGCCGAGAATGTCGGACCAGCCCGGGGTCCGGCCAGGCCAGCCCAGCCCGGCCGCGGCCGGCTCGGTCACCGCGAACACCACCGGCGAGTCGGCGATGGAGAACCCGGACGACGGCACGTCCGCCGCGCCTTCCGCGTTGGCCCGCCGAAGGCGCAGCGTGGAGTCCGAAATCCAGACGTCGGGTTTTTCGCTGTTCCCGACGACCTCCAGCGATTCCTCGATCGCGCCCGGGTCGCGGTCGTCCACGTCGAACGCGTAGCACGGGTCGGCTTCCTCGACCGCATGGCCGATCTCGTTGACCATCGGCGCGATCTCGGGAGCCGCCGCCACCTTGACCGGGACCGCGTTCGCGCAGGGTGGTGCGCCCTTCGTCAGGCTCACCACGGTCAGCGTGCCCGCCGCGAACAGCACCACCACCACGCCGGCGACGACGACGGGTGCGCGCACTCCGCGCTTCGTGGGCGGCAGGTGTCGCCCCACCGGTATCGCCTCCTGCCGGTTGGTGCGCGGATTCGGACCTGCTCACGGCTCACCGTGGGCGAGGTTCAGATTAGAGGCAAAATCCGTTCATGTTTCCCGCCGGATGACGCAGTCTGACTAGTCCTTATGGACTACACCGGTATCACGGTCGGGACAATCATGGGTCGCCGCCGATAGGTTTCGGCCACCCAGCGCCCCACCACCCGGCGCACGAACTGCGCGATCCGGTGCGTGTCGGTGATGCCTTCCATCTCCGTCCGGGAAAGCTCCATCTCGATCAGCGGAATCACCGCGTCGAGGGCCTTGGGATCGTCGGAGAAGCCGCGACCGGACACCGTCGGAGTGCTGACCGCCCGGCCGGTCGCGGAGTCGACGATGACGGTGATCGCGATGAACCCGCCCTCGCCCAGGATCAGTCGGTCGGACAGGGTCGACTCGCCGACGTCCCCCACCGACAGCCCGTCCACGTAGACGTGCCCGACCTCGACCCGGCCCGTCGCACGGGCGCGCCCGTCGACGAGATCGACCACCACGCCGTCTTCGGCCAGCACGACGTTCTCCGGCGCGACCCCGGTCCGCACGGCGAGCGCGCCGTTGGCACGCAGATGCCGCCATTCGCCGTGCACCGGCATGACGTTGCTGGGCCGGATCGCGTTGTACAGGAACAACAACTCGCCCGCCGAGGCGTGCCCGGAGACGTGGACCTTCGCGTTGCCCTGGTGCACCACGTTCGCACCGAGCCGCACCAGTCCGTTGACCACGCCGAACACCGCGGTCTCGTTGCCCGGGATGAGCGAACTGGCCAGCACCACCGTGTCGCCGGCGCGGATCGAGATCTGCCGGTGCTCGCCCCGCGCCATGCGCGAAAGCGCCGACAGCGGCTCACCCTGGGAACCGGTGGAGACGAACAGCACCTTGGTCTCCGGGAGGTTGACCGCCTCGTCGAGATCGATCAACAGGCCGCCGGGGATCTCCAGCAGGCCCAGATCGGCCGCGATGCCCATGTTGCGCACCATCGACCGGCCGACGAAGGCCACGCGCCTGCCGTGCTTCTTGGCCGCGTCGAGCACCTGCTGCACCCGGTGCACGTGGCTGGCGAAACACGCGACGATGACCCGTTGCGTCACCTTGCCGATCACGTCGTCGAGTACCGGCCCGATGTCCCGTTCCGGCGTCACGAACCCGGGCACCTCGGCGTTGGTCGAGTCGATGCACAGCAGGTCGACGCCCTCGTCACCGAGCCGCGAGAAGCCGGCCAGGTCGGTCAGCCTGCCGTCGAGCGGCAGCTGGTCGAGTTTGATGTCACCGGTGTGCAGCACGACGCCGGCCGGGGTGCGCAGTGCCACCGCCAGCGCGTCGGGGATGGAGTGGTTGACCGAGAAGAACTCCAGGTCGAACGGCCCGACCGGACGGCGCTCTCCTTCGGTCACCTCGACCAGCTTCGGCCGCTGGCGGTGCTCGCGGCACTTCGCCTCGAGCAGGGCGAGGGTAAACCGCGACCCGTAGACCTCCAGATCGGGTTTGAGCCGGAGGAGGAACGGGACAGCGCCGATGTGGTCCTCGTGCCCGTGGGTGAGCACGAGGCCGACGATGTCTTCCAGGCGGTCCTCGATGGCCCGGAAGTCGGGGAGGATGAGGTCGACGCCGGGCTGGTCGTCCTCGGGGAAGAGCACCCCGCAGTCCACGATCAGCAGCTTGCCGTCGAATTCGAACACGGTCATGTTACGGCCGACCTCGCCGATCCCCCCGAGCGCGACGACGCGCAAAGCACCCTCGGGCACGGCGGGCGGTGTGTTGGTCGGGCCGGGCCCCGCGGAAGTCGAGCTCACCTGGTCTGCTGCCCCCTCGCGAGAATTCCGGAGGCTGTTTCCGTGGGAGCGCCGCCGGACGCCATGAAATCGTTGTGCAACACCGTCACCTGTGGATGGTCCCTACGCTGGTGTGTGTGGTCGGGGCGACGTATGCCGCCGCCGAATCGGCTTGCGCGACCCGGGAACCGTGCCAGTCGGCGGACGACGTGCTGTCGAGGGGAACGCCGGCCTGGGTGAGGTCGGAGGCGATCGCGTCGACCTGCTCGTCGGTCGCCGGCACGAGCGGCAGTCGCGGGTCGCCGGTGGGGATTCCGCGCAGCCGCAGTGCGGTCTTGGCGAACACGACCCCGCCAACCCGGGAGAACGCGCGCAGCACAGGGAGCATACCCCGGTGATTGGTGCGCGCGGTCGAGGTGTCGCCGTTCTCGTAGGCGTCGATCATGCCGCGGATCCGACCCGCGACCACGTGGCCGATCACGCTGACCACCCCGATGCCGCCGACCGCCAGCCAGGGCAGGTTCAGCGCGTCGTCACCGGAGTAGTAGGCCAGGTCGGTGTTGGCGATGACCTCGCTGCCGGCGTACAGGTCGCCCTTGGCGTCCTTGACCGCCACGATGCGGGGATGCTCGGCGAGGCGGCGCAGGGTGTCGACCTCGATGGGCACGATCGAGCGCGGCGGGATGTCGTAGAGCATCACCGGGAGTTCGGTGGCGTCCGCGATCGTGGTGAAGTGCGCGTACACGCCGGCCTGCGACGGGCGTGAGTAGTACGGCGTGACCAGGAGAATGCCGTGTGCCCCGGCCTTTTCGGCCTGCTGGGCCAATTCGACGCTGTGCGCGGTGTCGTAGGTGCCCGCCCCGGCCACCACGGTCGCGCGGTCTCCCACCGCCTCGACCACGGCGCGGACCAGGTCGCTCTTCTCGGCGTCACTGGTGGTGGGGCCTTCCCCCGTGGTGCCGTTCACCACCAGGCCGTCGTTGCCCAGGTCCACCAGATGCACGGCGAGTTCTTGCGCCCGCTTGAGGTCCAGGGCGCCCTCGGAGTCGAACGGGGTGATCATCGCGGTGAGCACGCGGCCGAACGGGCGGCCGGGGGCTGCGGTAGGTGGGCTCGACATGGGATGACGGTACCTCTTATGGGCTACTACATGCGCCCGAGCCGGTAAAGCGGAGAATTGCCCGCGCGACCGCCGCGCCACAGGAACTTCTGCGGCGCGGAGCCTACTTCAGGGGCATGGCGCGAGCGCCGGTGAACGAGCTGCCGTCACGTTTGCCGAGCACGCACCGGATCTGCCGCACCGGTTCGTTCGAACTGGTCAGCGCGTGCTCCCAGGCCTGCTTGCCCGGGATCAGCGCCTGGTAGTCCAGCGTGGCGGTGTCACCGGCGTGGCTCGTCCTGGTGTGGAAACTCGTCGCGCAGTAGGCCTCGGCCCAGCTCTTCAGCAGTCCCGGGTCGGGATACGGCGCCGCCACAGTGGCCTCGGAGGAGTCGAAAATGTCCGACTTGTCGTAGAACTCCAGGTAGTGCAGGTCCTTGCAGTCGACGTAGTTGTCCTTGACCAGCCCTTCCCCGGTCAGCGGACGGTTGGTGCAGTTTTCGTAGCCCATTCCCAGGCTGGGCACGTCGCCGTCGGGACCGTAACTCAGCGTCGGCCGCATCGCCTCGTCCGCTTTCGGCGCGCCCCACCAGCGGCCGAGCGCTACCGCGCCCACCAGCAGCAGCACGCCGCACAGCGCGCCGACGGTCGCCAGGGCCCGCCGCTTTCCGCTCGTCCGGGGCGCGTGCTGGACCGCCGTCACCGGTTCGGCGTAGGGCCTGATTCCCATCGGGCCGGTCCCGGCCCCGGCCTCGGCCATCCCGAACAGTTCGTGCGCCTGCGCCTCGACGAGCCGCGCGTCGGGGTCCGGGATCAACAGGCCGGTGATCGCCGACGCGAGCGGCCCCTGGGCACGGGTCGGGTAGGGCACGTCGTTCACGATCGCGTGCAGGGTGGCCGCCGTGGTCGGGCGTTCGAAGGCCATGACCCCTTCCGAGGCGAAGAACAGCGTGGCGCCCAGGGCCCACAGGTCCGAAGCCGGTTCCGCCCGCCTGCCCGCGACCCGTTCGGGGGCCATGAACGCGGGCGAGCCGATGATCGTGCCGCTGAGGGTCAGCCGTGGGTCGTCCACGGCCTGCGCGATCCCGAAGTCGGTCAGCTTCGCCCGGCCGTTCGGGGTGATCATGATGTTGCCCGGTTTCACGTCCCGGTGCACGATCCCGGCGCGATGCGCGGCTTCCAGCGCGGACAGCACCTGCCGCCCGATGGAGGCGACCTGCGCGGCGGGAAGCGGCCCGCGGGATCGGACGAGGTCCGAGAGCGTGGGCGCGGCGATCAGTTCCATCACGATGAACGCGGCACCGGAGTCCGCCACCACGTCATAGACGGTGACCACCGCGGGATCGTTGAGCCTTCCCCCGGCCCGCACCTCACGCAACACCCGCTCGGTGAACACGTCGTCCGCCGCTCCGTCGGCCGGCCGGAGTTCCTTGATCGCGACTTCTCGTCCGATCACCGTGTCCTCGCCACGCCAGACCACACCCATCCCGCCACGGCCGATTTCGGCCAGCAGGGTGTAGCGACCGGCGATGGTCCGGGGCGCGGTGGTGTGCTCGGTGGTCTGGTCACTGCTCACGAACGGCCTTCCTCGAAAGAAACAGCGAATGCCCCCCTCCGACCGTTTCCGGGCCTTCCGGGTTCCTCAGCCGAGGAAAGTGAGACCGATCAACACGACGTTCAGCACGATGATCAGTCCCGCGATCAGCCAGGCCAGTGCGGAGGTGAGGCGGTGGTTGGCATCCTGCCCCATCACTGCCCGGTCGCCGGTGAGCCGGATCAGCGGAACCAGTGCGAAGGGGATGCCGAACGAGAGCACCACCTGCGACCCGACCAGAGCGGCGCTGGGCTCCGCACCGACGGCGAGCACGACGAGCGCCGGGGTCATCGTCACCAGGCGCCGCAGCAGCAGGGGTACCCGCTTGCGCAGCAGCCCCTGCATGATCATCGAACCGGCGTAGGCGCCGACCGAGGTGGAGGCCAGCCCGGAGGCGAGCAGGCCGACCGCGAACAGAAGCGCGACCCCGGCGCCCAGCGTCTGGCCGACCGCGGTGTAGGCACCCGCGATCGAGTCGATTTCCTGGCCTCGCAGGTTCGTCGCGGCGAGCAGCAGCATGGCCAGGTTCACCGTGCCCGCCACCAGCATCGCCAGCCCCACGTCGTAACGGGTGATCCGCAGCAACCGCGCCCGCCGCGTATCGTCCGCCCGGCCATGCCGGTCCCGTGCCAGGCCCGAGTGCAGGTAGACCGCGTGGGGCATGACCGTGGCCCCCAGCATCGCCGCCGCGATCAGCACGCTGTCCGCGCCGCTGAAATGGGGCACGAGGCCGCCGAGAAGGTGCGTCGCGGACGGCGGCCGGACGAACAGGCTCGCCAGGAACCCGATCGCCACGATCGCCAGGAGGCCGGTCACAACCCGCTCGAACCGGCGCTGCCCACGCCTGTCCTGGACCACGAACAGGGCCATGGACACCGCGCCGGTGATGGCTCCGCCGATCAGCAGCGGCAGGCCGAACAGCAGGTCGAGCGCGATCGCCCCGCCCACCACCTCGGCGAGATCGGTGGCCACCGCGACCAGTTCCGCCTGCGCCCAGTACGCGAGCCGCCCGGCGCCGGGCATTCGCTCCCGCAGAGCCTCGGGCAACGACATCCCGGTGACCAGCCCCAGCTTGGCCGACAGGTACTGGACCAGCCCCGCCATGATGTTCGCCACCACGACCACCCACACCAGCAGGTAGCCGTAGCGGGTTCCGGCGCTGACGTTGGCCGCGACGTTCCCGGGGTCGACATAGGCGATCGAGGCGACGAAGGCGGGTCCCAGCAGGGCGGATCCGGCGCGCACCCGCCGTAGTGCCGGGCGGGCGGCTTCCGCGATCGCCATCCGTACACCTCCTGCCGAACTTCGAGTTTAGGCGAGCCGAACTCTGCTGTACAGCTGACGTCAGCCGCAGTGTTACCAAGTTTCGAGCAAAGATTCACCCGAGCCGTGAACTGTTGCCGTCATCCATCGATGCGGTTCACGGACTCCCGAGAGACGCCGCCGCCTCTCCGGTCAGAGCCAGCAGTTCGCGGAGCACCGCTGCGGCGATCTCGGTGAGAGATCGCTGCTCGCCCTCGCGGATCCACTGGGCGAACGCCAGTCCGAACACCGTTACGCCGGACTCCGCCGCCAGCGTGGCCGCGACTTCGCCGACACCCCGCGCACGAAGAGCGTCGGCGACCGCCGTGGCGATGCTGGCGAGTTTGTGCCGCTCGCGTTCCCGCAGCGCGGGATTCCGGTCGATCACGGATTGCCGCAGGCGGGAGGTGGACCGGCGGTCATCCGGGAACACCGCCGTCGCGGACCGCAGCGCGGAGGCGACGATCTCGATCGGGGACGTGCCCGGCGGGGCGGATTCCACCCCGTCCAGGAAGGCCTGGACCACCACTTCCTGTCCCCCGAAGAGGACTTCCCGCTTGTCGCTGAAGTGACGGAAGAACGTGCGCTCGGTCAAGCCGACGGACTGCGCGATGTCCGTGGCCGTCGTCTGTTCGAACCCGCGGCTGGCGAACAGCTCGAGTGCGGCCTGTTGTAGTCGCTCCGGAGCGCCCGGTTCCCAACGCGCCATGGTGCCGAGTGTAGTGATGACAGCGGCTGACCTGAAGAGTACGGTGATGTCTGTGGCCGACGTCAGTCACAGACATCATCACGCGAATCAGATACCCCCGCTCCAGGGCGGGGCGAAGGAGAGCACGTCATGCGCGTTTTCGTCACCGGAGCCTCCGGATGGATCGGCTCCGCCGTCGTCGGCGACCTGCTGGCGGCCGGACACGAGGTCACCGGCCTGGCGAGGTCCGACGCGTCCGCCGCGGCCATCGAGGCGAAGGGTGCCCAGGTGCGCCGCGGCGACCTCGACGATCTCGACGGCATCCGCGCCGGCACCGAAGCGGCCGAGGCCGTCATCCACCTCGCGAACAAGCACGACTGGGCCGACCAGGCCGCCACGAACGCGGCCGAGCGGGCCGCCGTCCAGACCATCGGTGACGCACTCGCGGACACGAACCGTCCGTTCCTGCTCGCCTCCGGCATCGCCGGCATAGCCCAGGGCAGGTCCGTCACCGAGGCCGACGCGTCCCCGTTCCACGGTCCGGACTCACCTCGGGGCGGAACTGAGAACCTCGCGCTCGAGTTCGCCGACCGCGGCGTGCACTCGGTGAGCCTGCGCTTCGCGCCGACCGTGCACGGCGCCCGCGACCACGGGTTCATCGCGGTCCTCGCCGCGGTCGCCCGCCAGAAGGGCGTCTCCGGCTACCCCGGTGACGGGACCAACCGCTGGGCCGCCGTGCACCGGTCGGACGCCGCACGCCTGGTGACCCTCGGCCTCGCCAAGGCCCCGGCCGGCACCCGCCTGCACGCCGTCGCCGAGGAAGGCGTGCCCTCCCGCGAGATCGCGGAGGCGATCGGCCGGGCGTTCGACCTGCCCGTCACCTCTGTCGACCCCGGCGATGTCCAGGACCACTTCGGCTGGATCGGCAACTTCTTCGCCCTGGACCTTTCGGCGACCAGTGCCGCCACGCGGGAACTCCTTGGCTGGACCCCCTCCGGGCCCACCCTCATCGAAGACATCGACGCGGGCGCGTATTCGGCGCAGTAGCCAGGCGTTCCCGTCGGCTCAGGCGGGAAGGCTGACCTCATGCCCGGCCGCCCGCAGCGTGGCGGCCGCGCGCGGCAGGTCGGCCGCCTTCACCAGCACGTGGTCGGTGTCGAAAGTGGACAGCGCGAACAGGGCGATACCGGCCGCGGCGAGTTCGTTGGCGAGGGCGGCCATGATGCCGGTGAGCGTGAACGCGAGCGGGCCCCGGACGGTGAGAAGCCGCCAGCCCGCTTCGACCGCCGCGCCGGCGGGTGCTTCCGACTCGGGGCAGATGACGGACAGCTCCTCCGTTGTCCGCGTGACCGAGACGAATCCGCCGGCGCCGGGGGAAAACAGCCCGGGCGGGACGGGCGCACCGGGATCGAGCTTCGCGACGGCGTAGACGCCGGGCTGGACGTCGATCGCGAGGCGCTTCACCCCTCGGAGACCTTCGGGCTGGAGGCCACCTCGGTACCGTCCGGGAGGGTGGAGATGGTGAAGTCCGCGAACACGTTGGCGGCCACCTTCTGCAACTGCCGCAGGCATTCCACGGCGAGCGCGCGGATCTCCACGTCGGCGTGCTCGGTGGCACGCATGGCCAGGAAATGCCGCCAGGCGCGGTAGTTGCCGGTGACCACGATGCGGGTCTCGGTCGCGTTCGGCAGTACCGAGCGCGCCGCCTGCCGGGCCTGCTTCCGGCGCAGTGTCGCGCTCGGGGCATCGGCGAACTTCTCCTCCAGCCCGGCGAGGAGTTCGGTGTAGGCGTCGACGCTCGCCTGCGTGGCGGCGAGGAACTTCTCGTGCAGGACCGGATCGCCGGCGATCACGTCCGGCTCGACGAAGGCGGCGTTGCGCTCCGGCACGTACCGCTGCGACAGCTGCGAGTAGGAGAAGTGCCGGTGCCGGATCAGCTCGTGGGTCAGGGAACGCGAGATCCCGGTGATGTAGAAGGTGGCGGAACCGTGCTCCAGCACCGAAAGATGCCCCACCTCGATGATGTGGTCGACGTAACCGGCGTTGGTGGCCGTCTTCGGGTTGGGCTTCGACCAGGACTGGTAGCAAGCGCGTCCGGCGAACTCCGCCAGCGCCTCACCGCCGTCGGCGTCGGTGGACCACGGCACGTCCTCGGGTGGAAAGAACTCGGTCTTGGCGATCAACTGCACCCTGGGCGTCACCGTTTCTGCCATGCTCGCGCTCTCCTTCCCCTGCTTCGACAGAGCACAGCCTAGTGCGAGCCTCAGAAGGCGGTGTTCCCGCGTGAGGCGACCACCTGCGCGCGGGTGCCGAAGGCTTCGGATTTTCGGAGGCGGGCCGCCTGCCCTGCAAACGGACGCCGACGGCGAGAGCCACGGCCCGTCTCCGCAAATCCGATCGCGCGCCTCAAAAACACAGCCTAGTGCGGACGGGCCGGAGTTCCGTTCGCCGCCCGCGGTGAGTCGGGCCACCCCCGGCGCGCGGAGACAGCTCGACGCACCATCGCGACGGCTTGACTGACGTCATGAGTGACGTCATAGTGGTGTCATGGATCTCATGCCGTACATCACCAGCCTGCGCGAAGACCTGACCACCACGGCTTCCGCGGGCGACGAGCACACCCGGCGCGCGGCGGCCCTGCTGGCCGCCGCACTGGAACCGTCGGTCCGGCTGGCGCTGATGAACGCGCTGTCCGATCTCGCCGCCGAAGTCACCGCGCAACTGCCGGGACAGGTGGTCGAAGTGCGACTCGACCGGCGGGACGTGCGGGTGGTGGTCACCGGGGCGGCGCGGGAGGACGAGCCCGTGGAGCGACCACAGTCCCCACCACCTCCTCCCCCACCACCGCCCACCGACGGAGGCGACATCGCGCGGATGACCCTGCGCATGGTCGAGCAGATCAAGGGCCAGGCCGAACAGGCGGCCGCGGCGCAGGGCGTCTCGCTGAACACGTTCATTTCCCAGGCGGTGCAGGGCGCGCTCCGCGGCGGGGTACCGGGCCACGGGGAGAAGGAGAAACCGCGGCAGGGCAAGAAGACCGACTCGCATCTCCACGGCTGGGTCAAGGGGTGATCATGAACGAGGAAGCACTGGTGCGCACGCAGACCTTTCCGGTCGAGGGCGCGCTGGAACTCGACATCAGCGTCGCGGTCGGGCGGGTCGAGATCAAGCTGGACGCCGGGGAGGAAGCGCTCGTCGAAGTCCGGCACGATCCGTCCGGCCAACCGTCGTGGGCCGACGGCGTGACCGGCGTGCTCAACTGGGTCAGCGAGCGGTTCGGCGAAGGACTGGGCACCGACTTGAGGGGCAGCCCGGCGGACGCCGTCGAGCAGGCCAGGGTCGAGCTGACCGGGAAGCGTCTGGTCGTCCGCGCGCCGAAGGCCCTGCCACTGCGCCACATCCCGCTCGCGGTCAAGGTGCACGCGCCCGCGGGGAGCAATGTCGAGGTGCGCACGGGCTCCGCCGACGTGGTGGTCACCGGCGCCGCCGGGCGCGCGGACATCGTGACCGGATCGGGCGAAGTCGAACTCGACCGGGTCGACGGCGCCGCCACCGTGCGCACCGCCTCCGGCCCGATCCGGCTCGGGCCGGCCCTGTCGGGCCTGGAACTGCGCACCGGCAGCGGGGACGTCGAGGTGTCTTCGCTGAGCGGTTCGGTCACCCTGGCCACCGGCACCGGGGACATCTGGCTCGGCGCCACCTCCGGGGAAATCCTGGTACGCAGTGGCAGCGGAGACCTCTCGGTGGCCGAAGCGGCGAGCGGCAAGCTGGACCTGATCACCGGCTCCGGTGAGATCCGGGTCGGGGTGCGCCCAGGGGTGGCCGCCGAGATCGATCTCAGTTCGAGCGCGGGCAAGGTGTCCAGCGAGCTGGACGTCGCGATGGAAGCACCGGAGGGCGAAATCCCGCTCCAGGTCCGCGCTCGTACCGGCTCCGGCGCCGCCGTCGTCACCAAGGCGGCCCAGTAGAGCCACTTCCAGAAGGGGGTGGTGAGGGGCGTTCACCCGGTCATCCGGAGTGAACGCCCCTCACCTCACTTCGTCACGGCACGCAGGGCCGGGGCGAGATCGCCCCGGGTGCCGACGGCGACCCCGTCCAGATCGAGCCAGGCGGCCATCAGGCGGAGTTCTCCGGCGAGTTCCACCGCGACCCGGGGCAGGTCCACACCGGGTTCGGCGAAGGCGCCCTGGACCCGGAGCAGGCCCGCCGCGCGGTCGGCCTTGAGGTCCACCCGGGCGACCAGTTCGCCGTCCAGCAGGAACGGGAACACGTAGTAGCCGTGCACCCGCTTGGGCTCCGGCACGTAGATCTCGATGCGATACCGGAAGTCGAACAGCCGCTCCGTGCGAGCTCGCTCCCAGATGAGCGGATCGAACGGGCACAGCAGCGCGCGGCCGGTGATCCGGCGGGGGGCTCGCGCGCCGGCGTGCCGGTAGGCCGTGGAGCGCCAGGTGTCCACCCGCACCGGCAGGAGGACCCCGGCCTCGACCAGTTCGTCCACCGCCTGCCGGGTGACCTCGGGACCGAGGCGGTAGTAGTCGCGCAGGTCGGTCTCCGTGGCCACGCCCAGCGCGCTCGCGGCGCGGGAGATCAGCTCCCGGGCGCCCTCCTCCGGGTCGACCCGGCGGGCCAGTTGTTCCGGCGGCAGCACCCGCTCCGGCAGGTCGTAGAGCCGTTCGAAACCGCGGCGCGTGCCGGTGGTCAGCCGGCCCGTACCGAACAGCCACTCACAGACCTTCTTGACCTCCGACCGGTCCCACCACGGGCCCTTGACCCGCTTCGACTCCCCCGCCACCTCGCGCTCGATCCCGCCGGCGCCGATCGGGCCGAACTCCTTGACCACGGCCAGGATGTCCTCGGGCAGCGAAGGGGAGCGCTCGACGATCGGCGCGTAGTTGCGCCACCAGCCGGGCCGCTTCGCGCCCGAATGCAGGAGCGGCCAGTCCTCGACGGGCACCAGGCTGGCCTCGTGTGCCCAGTACTCGACCAGCATGCGGGGCCGGCGGGCGCTGTGCGACCAGGCCGCCTCGTCGATCAGGGACCGGTCGTAGCTGCCCAAACGAGAGAACAGCGGCGCGTAATGCGCTCGTGCCACCACGTTCACCGAATCCAGCTGGATCAACCGCACCCGGGACAGCACCCGCTTGAGGTGCCGCCGGGTGGCCGCCTCGGGCCGGGCGTCGGCAAAACCCTGGGCGGCCAGCGCGACGCGCCGCGCCACCGCCACACTCATCGTCTCCATCGCCGCACATGCTGCCACCCCCCACCGACAAAAACTCAGTGCCTTTTGAACGCGCCCGGCCGACGGTTCCTCACACCACCGCGATGGAGGCGGGCTGGGAGGACAGGCCGAGCGGGATCGTCGCGGCCACCCGGAGATCGCCCAGGGTGACCGCCTGCACGGTCGACGAAGCGTTCGTCGCCACCCAGAGGGTGTCCGCGGTGACGCGGATCCCGGTCGGAACGTGACCGACCGGCACCGTGTCGACCACCGCCATCCTGCCGGTGTCGATCACCGAGACCGTGTTTTCGTTTGCGTTGGCGGCGTAGGCGAAGGCGCCGTCGGGGCGGACGGCGACCTGCCACGGCGCGCGGCCGCAAGCGATGCGCCCCACCACCTTGTCCGACACGGTGTCGAGCACGGCGATGGCGTCTTCCCACGGCAGCGTCAGGTACAGGTGCCTGCCGTCCGGTGCGACCGTGAGTCCGTTCGCGCGGGCGAGCGAGGGTAGCGTGGTCCGCACCATCCGGCTCGCTGTGTCCACAATAGACAGACCGGTTTCACCGGCCACGAACAGCTTGGCACCGCCCGAGGAGACCGCGACCGCGCGCGGGGCGGAGCCTGTCCTGATCTCACCGGCCACCGAGCCGACCGCCTTGCCCGCCGCCACTTCGAGGACCGAGACGATGTCCGCGTCACTGGCCGCCACATACGCGGTCCGGCCGTCTGGCGACAGCGCGATCCCGTGTGGTCCCTGCCCCACTTTGAGCGTCCCGATGAGCTTGTCGGCCGACGGATCGACCACGGAGACGGAATCGCCGCCGGAGCTGGTGACGAAGATCTTCGAGCCGTCGGGCGCCGCCACGATGCCGTAGGGGTTGGCCCCCGAGTGGATGGCCTTGACCAGTTTGTACGTCCCGGTGTCGATGACGCCGACCGAGTAGGAATTGAGCATCGTGACGTAGGCGTGCGACGCGGTGCTCTTGGCCGCGCCCGCCGCCGCGAAGGCGGCCACGGGAATGCCGGGGAAACCCGCGCCCGCCACGCCGCGCGGAAAGTCCGCGCGGTGCGTGGTCAGCGTTTCGAGCACACGGCCCGGAGTACGCGGGCGCGCCACCGGGATCGACGTGGCTCGTGGAGCGGCGGGTACCGGCGGACGACCGCTCGGCTCCTGGTGTGGCGGAACCTGGTCCGCCCCGGGAAGGGGCAGGTGCGGCAGGGTTTCCACGTCACGTTCGGCCCGCCGGAAATGGTCCTTCGTTTTCGGCAGGTCCGGGAACGGCCGGCCGGCCGACTGCCCCAGCACCGAGGTCAGGTCGCCGAAGGTTTCCCGCCGCCAGGCACTGATGTTCGGCTCCCGTACCCCGGTGCACAGCTCCATGAACCGCAGGATCGAGGTGTGGTCGAACCTTTCACGCGCCACCCATCCGCCCTGCGTCCACGGCGAGACGATGACGCAGGGCACCCGGAATCCCGCGCCGATCGGCAGGCCGCCGACGAACTCGTCCTCGGTTCCCGGCGGCGGGGTGGGCGGAGGCACGTGGTCGAACAGCCCGTCGTTCTCGTCGTAGGTGACGATGACGACCGTCTTGCGCCAGACATCCGGATTGGCCGCGATGGCGTCGAGTTTCCGGGCCACGAAGTCTTCGCCCGCGGCCGGGAGGTAGTCCGGGTGCTCGCACTGGGAGGCGGTGGGGATGACCCACGAGACGGTCGGCAAGCGGTCTTCACGCGCGTCCCGGTCGAACTGGTCCGCCGGGCCGATCGTCATGCCGTGCCGGTACAGCGGCGAACGGGAATCGGAATTCTGGAAGTTGTCGAAGAACTCCAGCACGTTGCAGCCGAAGTCGTCTTCCTCCTGGTAGACGTGCCACGAGACGCCGGCGTCGGTGAGCCGCTCCGGGTAGGTCGTCCAGCTGAACGGTGCGGTCATCGCGTTGCTGATGACCGGCCCACCGTTCGCGCCCGCCGGGTCGATGGTGCCGCTCATCAGATAGAGGCGGTTGGGCCAGGTGGGGCCGAGCACCGACGAGTGGTAGGCGTCGCAGACGGCGAACGCCTCGGCGAGCGCGAAGTGGAACGGAATGTCGTCCCGCGTGTAGTAGCCCATCGTGTAGGGGCCGTACGCGTTGCCGTCGGCCTTGCGGTGCGCCGGGAGCCAGTTGTCCATCTTGCCGTTGTTCCACGCCGCGTGTTGCACCGAAAACGCGTGGCTGGTGGAGGGAATCGCCTGCGCGCTGCTGGTGCGGGTGTCGAGGTGGAACGGAAGCAGATAACCGGCCGGATTCCCGGGATCGGGCTGATGGAACACCGATCTGCCGGTGGACAGCGTGATCGCGTCGGGGTCGTCGAATCCGCGGACACCGGGCAGCGTGCCGAAATAGTGGTCGAACGAGCGGTTTTCCTGCATGAGCACGACGATGTGCCGGATGTCGGACAACTCCCCGGCCGCTGGTGAGGCGGCCAGCATCTTCCGCAGGTTGGGCGGCAGCGCGGCGATCGCGGCCGCGCCGGCCGCCGCGACACCGGTCTTGAGCATCACGCGCCGGTTCAGCGCCGCCATGGGACCACTCCTCGTTCCCGGCGCGTGCCTCAACGCGCCCGCCACTCACGCGGCACACGTCTGCCGCGCCTGCCTCCAACACGCTGCCCGCGGCGGTCGGGTTCGGGAGAGTTGTCTATGTTCGACACGTGAGCACCGCCGAAGTCCGCGCCGCCGTCGCCGGGGACGCCACCGAGATCGCCCGCATCCAGCGCGTCACCTGGCGCGCCGCGTACGCCGATCTGCTGGGCGAGGCGGTCCTGGCCCAGCTCGACTCCGCCGAGCCGGAAGAACGCTGGGCGAGCGCGATCGAGCATCCGGACACCACGGTCCAGCTTGCCACCGAGGGCCGGTTCGTCGTCGGCTTCTGCGTCGCGGGGCTCGCGCCAGCCGAGGACGTCGCCAGCGCGTCGGGGGAGCTGCCCGCCGACGCCGGGCGCACCGGCCTCATCGCGACCATTCTGGTCGAGCCGCGCTGGGGCCGTCGCGGGCACGGAAGCCGCCTGCTCGCCGCCGCCGCGGACGAACTCCGTCAGCGCGGCGCCGAGCGGGGCATCACCTGGGTCGCCGAGTCCGATCCGGCGTCACTGAGCTTCTTCCGGCGTGCGGGCTGGCGACCGGACGGCACCGTTCGAACCCTTGACACCGGCGAACGCAGGCTGCGCGAGCTCCGCATCACCGGTGAGCTCGAAGTCGTGCTCGTCGGCTGAGCGCCGCCGCCCACGGAACCACCGGACCGTCATCACGATCAGGAAGACCACCGCGATGATCTGGTAACTGCTGCCCGCGACCTTCTGCGGGAAACTCCAGATCTGATATTCCAGCGGCACCTGGTAGTGCGGGGCCAGCCAGAGGATCAGGCACCCGGCCCAGCCACCGAACAACAGCCAGAAATCGTGCTTCTGGTAGCCCATCACCAGGATCAGCGCGGCCGTCGGCAGCGCGAGGATCCAGTGGTGCGACCACGAAATCGGGGACAGCAGCAGGTCACCGGTCGCGTTGACGCCCAGCGCCAGCGGCAGGTTGCGGTCGGCGAGCGCACGCTGGGTGCCGAGCACGGTCATGCCCGCCACGGCCAGCACCGAAAGGCCACCGACCACCGCCAGCGTGGAACCGCTCAGGCCCAGCTTGACGTAGCTGGACACGACCGCTTCGTTCGCGTGGATCGGCCCGATGTTCATCCCGGAGGCGTGGAAGATCCGGTCGGTCCAGTACAGCCACGAGTCACCGGGCATCAGCACGAACGCGATCGCGGTCATCAGCAGGAAACTCAGGAAGCTGACGACCACCGCGCGGAAGTCCTTGCGCAGGAGGAAGATCAGCACGAAACCGGCGGGGGTGAGCTTGATCGCCGCCGCGATGCCGATCAGCGCGCCGCGCGGCCACTTCGGGTTCGGCCACAGCACGTCCACCGCGACCAGCATCATCAGCAGAACGTTGATCTGGCCCCAGAAGATGGTGTTCGCCACCGGGTGGGCGACCACCAGCACGCAGCACGCCGCCAGCACCATCCACGGCTTGGCCAGCATGCCGCGCAGTTCCGGCGAGGTCTTGCGGTAGGCCAGCACGATCGGGATCAGCCCGAGGCAGGTGACGCCGGTCAGCAGCGGGTAACCGATGCTCGGCGGAAAGATCGCCAGCGGGGTGAACACGACCGCGGAGAACGGCGGATAGGTGTAGGGCAGCGCGCCACCCACCGGGGAAACCGGGAGCTGGGTGTAGATCGAGTGGCCGTGCAGGAAGGTGTCCGCACCGAGCCGGTAGACATCGACGTCGGTCGGCCATTTCACGATACCGTGCGCGTAGTAGGCCATCGCGCAGAAGAACACGACGGCCAGCGCCAGCTCGAAAACCAGCCGCAGCCGTTCGGCCGTGCTGCCCTGCCTCATCGTCGAGATGACAGATCCCAAATCGCCACTCCCAGGTCCCGGCCACGAGGACGCATCACACAAACACCACGCGGCAGCCTTTATCTTGGCCGCCCACGACTCACCCGCTCCGGGCGGGGTCCCTGTAGGCGTGCGCGGGAAAACACGATCCAGCGCATCACGCAGTACAGGAACACGCCCTCGCAGGCACCCGCGAGAATCCGCGCAAGATGGTATTCGACCCCCGTCACGGCCAGTCCGGCGCCCACACCGAGAATGAAAACCACGTAGTTGACGCCGATCGCGATCGCGTAGAGCACGGCCTGCCTGCCCATCGGCGCGTGCGACCGGAAGTTCATACTCCGGTTGAGGACGAAACTGAGAGCGAAAGCACAGACGTACGCGACGGTGACACTCACCGGGAGTGGAAGTCCGAACACGCTGCGTGCGACCGTGAGCAGGGTCAGATCGACGCCGAAGGTGAACCCGTTGATCAGCGCGAAACCCACCAGACTGGGCGCAACCACCGTGTCCAGGCCGAAGGGCAGGTGGCGCACGACGGCGGCGCAGAAGGACGAAAACAACTCTGGGGCACGCCGGACGTCTATTCGCACGCGGGCAGGATGTCAGCGCCAGGTGTCCGGAAAGTGTCGCGGCACGACCGCGCATGGTAGGGACAGCTCCACTGTGCACTCCCGCGGTGACTGTTAGCGTCGCAGGAAACCACTCTGGAGGGCACCGGCATGTTCGGCTGGTTCTGCGTGACCGTCGGCGTCGCGCTCGGATCGGCCTTGCTGCCGCTCATCAGCGTCGAGGTCTTCGTGCTCGGCCTGGTGACCGAAAACCCCCGCGTGCACTGGGCGATGATCGGTGCCGCGGTGGCGATCGGCCAGGTGGCCGGGAAACTGCTCTATTACCTCGCCGCGCGGGGCTCGATCCGGCTGCCCTCGTTCCTCCACAACCAGGCGCACCGTGAACGCCCGATGCTGCGCCGTTCGTCACCGATCCGACGGCAGCCACGGCGGAAACGGTTCGCTACCGGCGAGTCGGATGCGGATCGTATCCGCCTTCTTTCGGTCGGATCGGTAACGCCGCGACGGGAAGCATGGCGGGCACGCACGAAGGGACTGCGCGCCAAGCTGGACGGGCTCCGCGAACGATGCCACCGGCATCCGGGGTGGATGGCGGTGACGTACACGGTGAGCGCGCTGGTCGGCCTGCCGCCCTACATGGCGATGACGGTGCTCGCCGGATTCGCGCGGATGCGGATGTCGCTGTTCATCGGCGCGGGCCTGGCCGGGCGTTTCGCGCGCTACAGCGTTCTCGCCGCCTCACCGGCGCTCTTCGCGGGCTGGATGCACTAGCGCCTGTGTCAAGCGGCGTTCCGCCGCTCTTCCAGTTCGACGGCTTTGCGCATGGTGGCGCGGGCGCGGCGGCGGTCACCGGCGATGTCGTAGGCGTAGGCGAGGCGGTACCAGGTCCGCCAGTCGTCCGGATGCCGTTCCACCTCGGCGCGCCGCTCGTCGAACCAGGCGTCCGCGGCCTGGCGATCGACCCGCCCGGACGGCATCCGCGGCAGGTCCGACACGTCGGGCAGCCCGTCCTCGGCTTCGAGCCGGCGCGTGAGCCGCTGGATCCGCAGACCCGACCGCCAGGTCGCGGCCACCGTCCAGACGCCGACCACCGGCAGGAGCAGCACACCGGCCCCGAGCGCCACGCCGGCCGGGGTACCGCTTCGCAGCAACGCGACCCCGCGCTCGGCCAGAAGCACCAGATAGACCGCGAGCGCGGCGGTGAGCAGCAGGGCAGTGGTACGCGCCTTCACAGGTCGAGCACGTTCTCCAGGCCGACGGTCAGGCCCGGACGGCGGAGGACCTCCCGCACGCCGAGCAGGACCCCGGGCATGAACGACGACCGGTCCATCGAGTCGTGCCGGATGGTGAGGGTCTCGCCCTCCTGCCCGAACAGGATCTCCTCGTGCGCGACCAGGCCGGGCAACCGGACGGAGTGCACGCGCACGTCGTCGACGGTGGCGCCGCGGGCGCCGTCCAGCTCGGTCGTCGTGGCGTCCGCACCGGGCTCCAGCCCCGCCTCACGGCGTGCCTCGGCGACCAGCCGCGCGGTGTGCGCCGCGGTACCGGAGGGGGCGTCGGCCTTGCGGTTGTGGTGCAACTCGATGATCTCGACCGACGAGTAGAACCGGGCGGCCTGCTGGGCGAACCGCATCGCCAGCACGGCGCCGAGCGCGAAGTTCGGCGCGATCAGCACGCCCGTGCCGGGCCGCTCGGCCAGCCACCCGCGCACCGACGCCAAGCGCTCCTCGGTGAAGCCGGTGGTGCCGACCACGGCGTGGATGCCGTGCTCCACGGCGTAGGCCAGGTTGTCCATCACCGCGGCGGGATGAGTGAAGTCGACGACCACCTCGGCCTCGGACAGGGCATCGAGCGCGTCGCCGTCGTCGACCTCGGCGACGACCTTCATGTCCGGGGCGGCTTCCACGGCCTTCACCACGGTGGCGCCCATGCGGCCACGCGCACCCAGCACACCAACGCGAATCACGCGATCACCTCGTGCAGATCGTCCGGGAGGTCGTCGTTGTGAGCGTACGGGCCGACCACGGCGCCCACCGAAACGCCCGCGGACCGGAACAACCCGCGCGCCAGGTCGTAGACCTCGTCCGCGGTCACCGCGTCGATGCGCGCCACCGTCTGGTCGACGCCTTCGTACAGGCCGTAGTTGAGTTCCTGCTTGCCGATCCGCGACATCCGGGACGCGGTGTCCTCCAGGCCGAGCACCAGCCCGCCCCGCAACTGGCCCTTCGCCCGGGCGACTTCCGCGTCGGTGAAGCCTTCCTTGCCGACCTGGCCGAGCACATCGCGCAGCACACCCGCGACCTCGCCCAGGCGATCGGGCTGGCATCCCGCGTACACGGACAGATAGCCCGTGTCCGCGTAGTTCGCGACCGACGAGTACACCTGGTAGGCCAGCCCGCGCTTCTCCCGGATCTCCTGGAACAGGCGCGAACTCATCCCGCCACCGAGCGCGGCGTTGAGCACACTGAGGGCGTAACGGCGTTCGTCGTGACGCGAAGGCGTGCGCAGCCCGACCATCACATGCGCCTGCTCGGTGTCGTCGGTATGCAGCACCAGACGCCGCTCGGTCCTGATCCGCGCGGTGCCGCGGCGCGGCGGCAGCGGAGTGTCCGAACCGGACAGACGGGCACGCAATGCCTTGCGCGCCAGGCGAATCACGCGTCCGTGGTCGATGTTCCCGGCCACCGCCAGCACCATGCGCGGGAGCCGGTAGCGACGGCGGTAGAAACCGCGCAGCGCCGTCGCGGACATACCGGTGATGGACGCCTCGGTGCCCAGCACCGGCCTGGCCAGCGAGTGTCCACTGAGGACGTTCTCGGCGAACGTCTCGTGCAGCAGGTCCTCGGGATCGTCGTCGCGCATCGCGATCTCTTCGAGCACCACACTGCGTTCGGTCTCCACGTCGGAGTCCGCGCAGAGCGCCTCGAACACCACGTCGGTGACCAGGTCCATGGCCAGCGGCAGGTCCTCGTCGAGCACCTGCGCGTAGTAGCAGGTGTGCTCCTTGGCGGTGAACGCGTTGAACTCGCCGCCGACCGCGTCGATCTCCTCCGCGATCTGGGTGGCGCCGCGGTTCGTGGTTCCCTTGAACAGCAGGTGTTCCAGGTAGTGCGCGGCACCGGCCACGCTGATCGGCTCGTCCCGCGAGCCGACACCGACCCACAGTCCCACGGTCGCCGAGCGGACACCGGGCACGTGCTCGGTGATCACCCGCAAGCCACCGGGAAGAACGGTGCGCTTGACGCCCTCGTCGAGCGTTCTGGTGCTGCCGATCGGCTGCTCGTAGCCCGGTGTCTGTCGCCGCATGGGTCCCTTATGAGTCGCAATTCCGCTCTGACGGCCCGCCCCCTCACCCGCGGGGTCCGGGGGCTTGCCCCCAGCGGTTCTGTGGGGGACCGTGCCCCCCACAGAACCGGCCTTGGTCACTCGGCCGGCGTTTCCGCCTTCTCGTCCTCGTCCTTGACCACGGTCAGGCTGATCTTGCCACGGTTGTCGATGTCGGCGATCTCGACACGAAGCTTGTCGCCGACGTTGACCACGTCCTCGACCTTCCCGATGCGCTTGCCGTTGCCCAGCTTGGAGATGTGCACCAGGCCGTCCTTGCCCGGCAGCAGCGAGACGAACGCGCCGAACGCGGCCGTCTTCACCACGGTGCCGAGGAAACGCTCGCCCACCTTCGGCAACTGCGGGTTGGCGATGGCGTTGATCTTGTCGATCGCCGCCTCCGCCGACGGGCCGTCGGCCGCGCCCACGTAGATCGTGCCGTCGTCCTCGATGGAGATGTCGGCGCCGGTCTCCTCGGTGATCGAGTTGATCATCTTGCCCTTCGGGCCGATGACCTCGCCGATCTTGTCGACCGGGATCTTCACGCTGGTCACGCGCGGGGCGTACGGGCTCATCTCGTCGGGGCTGTCGATGGCCTCGGCCAGCACCTCGAGGATGGTCAGCCGGGCGTCCTTCGCCTGCTTGAGGGCAGCACCCAGAACTTCACTGGGAATGCCGTCGAGCTTGGTGTCCAGCTGCAGCGCGGTGATGATGTCCTTGGTGCCCGCGACCTTGAAGTCCATGTCGCCGAAGGCGTCCTCGGCACCGAGGATGTCGGTCAGCGCCACGTACTCGGTCTTCCCGTCCACCTCGTCGGAGACCAGGCCCATCGCGATGCCGGCCACCGGCGCCTTCAACGGCACACCGGCGTTCAGCAGCGCCATGGTGGACGCGCAGACCGACCCCATCGATGTCGAGCCGTTGGAACCCAGCGCCTCCGACACCTGACGGATCGCGTAGGGGAACTCGTCCCGCTTGGGCAGCACCGGCACCAGCGCGCGCTCGGCGAGCATCCCGTGCCCTATCTCCCGGCGCTTCGGCGAGCCGACGCGCCCGGTCTCCCCGGTGGAGAACGGCGGGAAGTTGTAGTGGTGCAGGTAGCGCTTGGTGGTCTCCGGGGACAGCGAGTCGATCTGCTGCTCCATGCGGAGCATGTTCAGCGTGGTGACGCCGAGGATCTGGGTCTCGCCGCGCTCGAACAGCGCCGAGCCGTGGGCCCGCGGCACGACCGCGACCTCGGCCGCCAGGCTCCGGATGTCGGTCAGGCCACGGCCGTCGATGCGCACCTTGTCCCGCAGGATCCGCTGGCGGATCAGCTTCTTGGTCAGCCCGCGGAACGCCGCGCCGATCTCCTTGTCGCGGTCGGCGAAGGCCTCGCCCTCGCCGAGCCCGACCTTCTCCAGCAGGCTCGCCTTGACCTCGTCGATCGCGGCTTCGCGCTCCTGCTTGGGGCCGATGGTCAGCGCGCGCGACAGGTCGTCGGTCGCGATGGCGGCGACGGCCTCGTAGGCGTCGGGCTGGTAGGCCGGGTACACCGGGAACTCGGAGGTGGGCTTGGCGGCCACTTCGGCCAGCCGCTGCTGCGCCTCGCACAGCGAGCGGATGAACGGCTTGGCGGCGTCCAGCCCCTCGGCCACGGTCTGCTCGTCGGGGGCCTTGGCACCGCCGGCGATCAGGTCGAGGGTGTGCTCGGTGCCCTCCGCCTCGACCATCATGATCGCGACGTCGTCACCCACCACACGGCCCGCGACGACCATGTTGAAGGTCGCCGTCTCCAGCTGCGACCAGGTCGGGAAGGCGACCCACTGGCCCTCGATCAGTGCCACGCGCACGCCGCCGACCGGGCCCGAGAAGGGCAGCCCGCTGATCTGGGTCGAGGCCGACGCCGCGTTGATCGCGAGCACGTCGTACGGGTCCTCGGGGTGCAGGCTCTGCACCGTGACCACGATCTGGATCTCATTGCGGAGGCCGTCGGCGAACGACGGGCGCAGCGGCCGGTCGATCAGGCGGCAGGTCAGGATCGCGTCGGTGGAGGGACGGCCCTCGCGGCGGAAGAACGCGCCCGGGATACGGCCCGCGGCGTACATCCGCTCCTCGACGTCCACCGTCAGCGGGAAGAAGTCGAAGTGCTCCTTCGGGTGCTTGGAGGCGGTCGTCGCGGACAGGAGCATGGTCTCCTCGTCCAGGTAGGCCACTACGGCCCCGGCGGCCTGACGGGCCAGCCTGCCGGTCTCGAAGCGGACCGTGCGGGTACCGAACTTGCCGTTGTCGATGACGGCTTCGGTTTCGTGCACGGCGATGCCGCTTGTTTCAGTCATTGTCGTAACTTCTCCTCGTTCGTACGGGCGCGCGCACACCCCACAAGGAGCGAAACCGGTCATCGATCGAAGCCCTCGGGACCTCTCCCGGGAGCCACTACCGAGGACCGGCATCCCTTCTCCCCGCGTGTGCGCGGCCCTGTCCTCTTTCTTGCTGTGTTACCAGGGGCGAACGGGGCGCACCACCCTGGCGCCGGATCCGTTCCTCCCGATGTGGGAGAGGGGGAGCGACCGGGCGGTCACTCCCCCTCTCCGCGTGTCATCGGCGAAGGCCGAGTCGCTGGATGAGCGACCGGTATCGTTCGATGTCGACCTTCTTCACGTAGTCCAGCAGCCGGCGGCGACGGCCGACCAGCAGCAGCAGGCCACGGCGAGAGTGGTGGTCGTGCTTGTGCATCTTGAGGTGCTCGGTGAGCCCGATGATCCGCTTGGTCAGCAGGGCCACCTGCGCCTCGGGGGAGCCGGTGTCCGAGTCGTGCAGGCCGTACTCGGTCAGGATCGACTTCTTCTCTTCGGTGGACAGCGCCACGCTGTGTTTCTCCTCTTGTCACGTGCCGTGTTGGTAAGACGGTACCGGCCGCCACGGACCGCAGCCGGACCCAATGAGCCAGGATATCAGTCGCCGCCCGGTCCACCCCGGCCGGAGGGCAGGGCGAACCGCTCGACCACCGAATACTTCGACGGTCCGGAATCCTCACCGGCGGTCCGGTCACTGCGCACGAGCACGACCTCCTCGGCCGTCCACGAGTCACTGGCATAACCCGAGAGCCGACGCGGCAGTTCGGGCGGGACCTCGTTCCGCGTACGGGCGACGGTCAGGTGCGGCAGGTAAGGACGGTCGGCCCCGGCACCGGCCGCCATCGCCAGCTCGGTCAGCCCCTCGCCGTACACGCCGAGGTAGAGCACGTGGGCGAACGACCCGGCGCCCTCCAGCCGGAGCGTGGGTGCGGGCCGTCCGGCGAGCTGGTCCCGCAGCCACTTCGCCCGCGTGGACGGATCGTCGTCGCCGGCGTAGAAACCGAGCGTGACATGCCAGGTCGCGGGATCGGCCCACCGGACGCCGTCCGGCGACCCGGGCCCGGACACGCCGGACAGCTCGGCCCGTAACGATTCCACGATCGCGGCCGGGGGGAACAGGGCGGAGAACAACAGCATGCTCACGGTGTCATTCATACCGCGAGGAAGCAGCCGGACACAGCGTTTCGTCCGTTTGCGCGCCCCCACGAGGTGTCTCGGCCGGGGACGGTCACTCCGGAAAGCCGGCCCGGCGAAGCAGGTCCGCCAGCGCCGGAAAGTCCTGGTCGAGACGTTTGGCGGCCTCGGTGAGGTCCTCGTCCTCGGCGACTTCCCGCAACGCGACCAGTACGTGCTGGTCGTCGGCGACGGCCCCGACCGGAATGCTGTCGCGCCCGACGGTGGGGCGGGAGTCCCGGACGTCCTCCAGCGCGGCGGTCAGCGCCTCCTTGCGCCCGGCCGCCACCTCGGGGATCAGGCACTTGCGCTCGAGCATGATCATCCTGGCCAGCACGACCGGGTTGCCGATCTTGGCGCGGCGTCCGCTCATCACCTGGCTGAGCATGGGCGCGCTGATGCCCAGAACCTCGGCGAGGAAGGCCTGCGACACGTTGAACGCGACCACCAGCCGCCGGACCCGGTCGCCGAGCGGCTCGCCGTACCACTCACGCTGCAGGGCTATGTTGCGCTGGACGATTTTGTGGTCCTCCACCTTATGCCCGCTCCCCTAGTTCGCGGTGAGGATCCGCCTCACCCCAGTAGCTTTCTGCATCTTGCCAGGCAGGACAGCTCGCCCGGGGCGGTTTCGCCCAGCCGTTAGCAAATGCACTCGAACCACTCGAGTGGGTCTCTAGCGGAGGATGGCGCGGGTGCGGGCCACGTCGTCGTCGATCTGGGCGACGAGATCGGGCACTGAGGTGAACCGGATCTGGTCACGGAGCCTGCTGACGAAGTCCAACGCCACGTGCTGGCCGTAGAAGTCCTCCTCCACGTCCAGCACGAACGCCTCGACCGTGCGCTCCCTGCCCGAGAAGGTGGGATTCGAGCCGACCGACACGGCCGAGGCCAGTTTCTTACCGGGATCGGCGGCGCGGACGAACCAGGCCGCGTAGACCCCGTCGGCCGGGACGGCGGCGAAACGCGGAGTGGACAGGTTGGCGGTGGGATAACCGAGATCGCGGCCCCGGCCGTCGCCGCGGACCACGATGCCTTCCAGCCGGTGTGGCCTGCCCAGCGCGGCGGCCGCGGCGGTGACGTCTCCGGCGTCGATGCACGACCGGACATAGGTGGACGAGAAGGTGATCTCGACCGGCTCACCGTTGGGCACGGCGTCGCCCTGGAGTTCGGCACCGTAGGTGGCGAAGCCGAAGCGGCGGCCCAGTTCGGTCAGCAGGCGCACGTTCCCGGCGGCCTTGTGACCGAAGGTGAAGTTCTCCCCCACCACCACGGCGGCCACGTGCAGCCGGTCGACGAGCACCTCGTGCACGAACTCGTCCGCGGTGAGCCGGGACAGTTCGAGCGTGAACGGCAGCACGGCGAACACGTCGACCCCGAGTTCCTCGACCAGCTCCGCCTTGCGCCGCAAGGTGGTCAGCTGGGCGGGATGGCTGCCCGGCCGCAGGACCTCCGACGGGTGCGGGTCGAAGGTGAGCACCACGCTCGGCAGGTTGCGCTGCTTGGCGAGTTCGACGGTGCGGCCGATGAGGGCCTGGTGCCCCCGGTGCACGCCGTCGAACACACCGATCGTGACCACGCATCGGCCCCAGCCGCTGGGGAGTTCTTCGAGACCACGCCACCTCTGCACGCTCTCACCCTAACCGAAACACTTCGCGTTACCTTTCAGCCCGCCCGCCGCCCACGACCGCCCTCAACCGAAACGCTTCGCGTCGCTTTTTCAGTCAGAATCAGGCCGGGGCGAGGACGACGATCGAGCGGGACACGCCACCCGCGTCCACGGCGAGCGCGACCGCGCGGCCGTCGGGCGCGAACACCCCGTAGGTGCCTTCGATCCCGGACGCGCGGATCTGCTGTCCATATTGGACGGACTTGGCCGCGCGCGCGTCCACGTCGTAGCGCGGGAAGGCGGCGGCAACCGCGCTGTCGAGGTCGTGGGAGAGCGTGGGGTCCGCTTCGAGCTGTTCGAGAGTGCGCGCCGCGGCGAGGGTGAACGGCCCCACGGTGGTCCGGCGCAGCGCGGCCAGGTGCCCCCCGACGCCGAGCGCGCGGCCGAGATCGCGGGCCAGCGCGCGGACGTAGGTGCCGGACGAGCACTCCACGACCGCGTCGAGTTCGAGGTGGTCGCCTTCGCGCCGGATGGCCAGCAGGTCGAAACGGTGGACCGTGACCGGGCGTGCCTTGAGGTCGACCTCCTCGCCCGAGCGGACGCGGGCGTACGCGCGCTTTCCGGCGACCTTGACCGCGCTGACCGCGCTGGGCACCTGCTCGATTTCCCCGGTCAGCGCGGCGATTCCGGCCGCGATGGCGTCGTCGGTGACCGCCGCCAGCGCGGAGGGATCCGCTGTGGACAGTCGCTCGCCCTCGACGTCGTCGGTGGTCGTCGCGGACCCGAGAGCGAAGGTGGCGAGGTAGGTCTTGCGATCGAGGGCGAGGTGCCCGAGCAGCTTCGTCGCGCGTTCGACGCCGAGCACCAGCACCCCGGTCGCCATCGGATCGAGCGTGCCGGCATGGCCGACCTTGCGCGTGCCCATGATCCCGCGGACCCGTGCCACCACGTCGTGCGAGGTCATGCCCGGGGACTTGTCGACGACGAGCAGACCTGGGCCGGGCGCGGGACGGGATCGTCTCTCTTCGGGCACGGCTGAACTCTAGGACCGTGCTTTTCCCCGCGTGCGAGCGGATCAGGCTGCCGCCGCGGTCACGGCCTCCGGGACGTCCCAGGGCCGCCGCCGGATGGCGACCGGGACGGCTTCGCCACGGGCCTCGGCCACGAAGAGCGCGGCACGGGCGCGCCGCCACCAGACCAGCACGCGGAAGGTGCCGAGCGCCAGCGTCGCGACCACGGCCAGGAAGGCGATCCGGAAGTCACCGCGACCCGCCTGCAGCAGCAGGCCGATGGCCAGCGCGGTGACCGTGGTCGCGACGAACCCGCCGACGTTGACCACGCCGGTGGCCGTGCCGACCCGGCCCAGCGGGTTGTAGTCGCGCGCCAGGGCGAAGCCGATCATCGAAGCCGGGCCGCCGAGGGACAGGAAGGCGAAGCACGGCATCAGCACCGCCAGCGGAATCCGGCCCGGGTAGGACAGCAGCAGCGTCCACACGAGCGCGGCACCGGCGAGATAACCGCCGACCATCGGCATGCGCCAGACCGGGCGCACCGAGATGGTGGTCCCGACCAGCGGGCCGCCGAACATCGAGCCGAAGACGAACACGGTGAGCAGCGCGCTGGCCACCGCGGGCGGCACGCCCTGCGCCTGGACCAGGAACGGCATGCCCCACACCAGGGTCAGCACGTTGGGCGCGAACATGGTGGCGAAGTGCACCCAGAACCCCAGCCGGGTGCCCGGAATCCGCCACGCGGTGAGCACCTGGCGCGCCACCGTCCGTCCGTCCACCCGGGGAGCTTCCGGCCGGGAGGTGCGGGAATGGGCCGGTGAGTCGTGGACCCGGACCGCGACGACGGCCGCGTAGACCGCGGTCACCAGGCCGGCCACCAGGAAGGTGGGGGTCCAGCCGGGACCGCCGAGCAGCAGGGTCAGCGGCACGGTCGCGGCGAGGTTGCCGAGGAAGCCGAAGACCGTGGTGAGCGAGGTGACGACCGCGTACTGACGGCCCGGGAAATGCGCGGCGACCAGCCGCAGGACGCTCACGAACGTCAGCGCGTCGCCGAAACCGATCACCCCTCGGGCGATCAGGCCCAGCGCGTAGGAGTGCGCGAGCGCCACCAGGATCTGGCCGAGGCCGAGGAACAGCAGGGCCGCGGTGAGGATCTTCCGCGGCCCGTACCGGTCGACCAGGATCCCGGTCGGGATCTGCATGGCGGCGTACACGCCCACCTGCAGGACGGTGAAGGTGCCGAGCGCGGCCGCGCCGACGTGGAACCGGTCGGCGGCGGCGAGTCCCGCGACCCCGAACGAGGTGCGGTGGAACACGGCGAGGAGATAGACGGCGGCTGCGGTCGACCAGATCAGCCACGACCGGCGCGTGGCCTTGCCGATCACGGGTGCCTGCTGGAGCGGCACGGAGTGTTTCCTCCCAACGACTTTCACGGTGTACGAAAGCCGCGCCCACGGATCTGGAGAACGCGGCCCAGACGCCGGCGTTGCCGTCCCGATCAGTTCATCGCCGGAGAGGCCGCGATCCTTACCCGGAATCCTCGTGGTTTCGGCCACACCGTCCACAGTGGAATTACCGGACGGCGCCGGTGACCGCCCACTGGCCGGACCGCCATCGCACCACCACCGCGGCCAGGCGCAGCACCATGAACAGCGACAGCCCGGTCCAGATGCCGGTCAGCCCCCAGCCGAGCACGAGCGAGATCCAGATCAGCGGGAGGAACCCGAGGATCGCGCCGCCCAGGGTCGCGGTGCGCAGGAAGGCCGCGTCCCCGGCGCCGAGGAGCACGCCGTCCAGCGCGAACACCACCCCCGCGATGGGTTGCAGGGCGACGAAGAACCACCAGGCGTTCGGGATCTGGCCGAGGACGCCGGGATCGGTGGTGAACGCCCGCGGCAGGACGCCCGACACCGCGGCGAAGGCCAGGCAGAGCGCGCAGCCGAAGATCAGGCCGTAGCGGGTGATCTGGGTCGCGATGCCCCGTGCCTGCCGGCCGTCCCCCGCGCCGAGCGCGGCGCCCACCAGGGACTGCGCGGCGATCGCGACCGAATCGAGCACCAGCGACAGGAAGGTCCACAGTTGCAGGACGATCTGGTGGGCGCCGACCGCGGCGGTCGAGGTCCGTGCCGCGACCGCCGCGGCCGAGACGAAGCAGGCCTGGAAGCCCAGGCTGCGCAGCACCAGATCGCGGCCGAGGCTCAGTTGCGCGCGCATCACCGCGAAGCGGGGCCGAAGGGAAACCCCTTGCGACACAAGGGCTCGCAGGAAAAGTCCCGCGGAGATCACCTGCGCCGCCACGTTCGCCACCGCCGACCCCTCCAGGCCCCAGCCCGCCCCGTACACCAGCACGGGACACAGCACCGCCGAAATCCCGTTGCCCGCCAGGACGAACCGCAGCGGCCGCATCGCGTCCTGCACTCCGCGCATCCAGCCGTTCCCGGCCATCGTGATCAGGATCAGCGGCGCCCCGAACAGGGCGATCCGCAGCCAGGACAGTGCCGCGACCGCGACGTCACCGCCGCCGGAGAGCGCCCGCGCGATGGGCCCGGCCAGTGCTTGGCCCGCGACCAGCAGCACGGCGCCGACCACGATCGCCAGCCAGGTCGCCTGCACGCCCTCGCCCACCGCGTCGGCCCGCCGTCCGGCTCCGTGCAGCCGCGCGGTGCGCGATGTGGTGCCGTAGGAGAGGAAGGTCAACTGGGTCGACACCTGGGACAACACCACCCCGCCGAGCGCGAGCCCGGCCAGCGGCAGCGCCCCGAGGTGCCCCACCACGGCCGTGTCGACCAGGACGTAGAGGGGTTCGGCGGCGAGGACACCGAGCGCGGGAACGGCCAGTCCCCAGACGCGTTTCGCGGGAACCTGATCGACGCTCACCGGACCCAGCGTAACTGACTATCTCAAAAACAACAGTCACATTTTGCGGAGCATCACAGCGTTTGTTCAGGACGCGCCCACAGGGGCCTCACACCTCACCACCACGAGCAACCTCACCTAAGAACAGCGCTCTCACATCAACGGCGCGGCGGACAGCACTTCCCGGATCTGGGCAAGCGCTTCCTCGGCGGTGCCGTACAACGTGCATCCGGAGGCGAGCTGGTGCCCACCGCCACCCAGCCGCCGCGCCGCCGCCGACACGTCGATCTTGCCGACCGCCCTCAGGGAAACGGTCCATTCGCCCGGCCCCTGCTCCTTGAACACCGCGGTCACCTCGGCCTCCCGAGTCGAACGCACCACGTCGACCACCCCCTCGACCTCCTCCATCCGGACCGTGGCCGCGACCTCCGCGGTGACGATCGCGTGCACTAGCCCCAGCCCTTGTGCGGCTTCCGGTTCGAGCCGGGCGGTCGCGAGCACTCGCGACAGCATCGGCAGCCAGGCGAACGGGTGGTCGTCGACGATCTCACGGGCCAGCCGGTAGGGATCGACACCGGCTTCGAGCAGCCGCGCGGCCATCGCGTGCGTGGCCGGGGTGGCGCGGCGAAAACCACCCGTATCGGTGACAAGGCCGGCATAGAGGCATCGGGCGATCGGCTCATCGAGCGTCACCCCGAGTTCGTCGAGCACCTTCAGCACCAGCACCGCGGTGGCCTCGGCCTCGACGTCGACCAGGTGATGTGTCCCGTAGAACTGGTTCGACGCGTGGTGGTCGATGACGAGCACCGATCCCCCGGCCGCGCGCGTGCCCTCCACCCGGTCGGCCAGGCTGCCGAGCCGGGCCGGACTCGGCGTGTCCAGGCAGATCAGCAGCGGCGCGCTCGCCGGAACCTCGGCCGCCGGCACCGCCAGGCCCCCGTCGTCCAGTCCGCGCATGCTCTCCGGAACCTCGTCCGGGATCGCGAACGACACCCGCACGGTCGCGCCGCGCCGGGACAGCGCGCGGCCCAGGGCCAGCGCACTGCCGAGCGCGTCGGGGTCGGGACGGACGTGGGCCAGAAGGGTGACGTCACGCGCCCCGCGCAGAAGCTCGGCGATCGCGGGAAGGTCGTGCTGGGCAGGCGTGCTCATGCCTCGCAAATTACCAAGTTACGCTGTCGGGCGATGTTCGACTACGCGATCCTCGTCTACCCGGCCGCCAACCGGGTCTATGCCGACGCCTCCCCCGCGCTGCTGCGCGCCGAGTTGGCGGCGTTCGGCCCGGCGCTGAGCACCGAACCCGGCGAGGTGACCGAGCGGGAGCTCGGCGGCGTCGGCTACGTCACCTTCTCGACGGCCGAGCGACTGTCCGAAAAGGACGTCGCACTGCTGTCGAATCTCTCGTCGCTGTACGCCCTGTTCGAGCTGAGCGAGGACCTCCTGCGGCCGGTCCGCATCCGGCCGCTCGACAAGTTCGACTCGGACCTGCTGACGATTCAGAAGTACCAGGGCAAGACGAACGAGTTGTTCACCAAGCTTCTCCTGAACGTCACCATTCTGTCCACAATAGACGGCTTCGGGCGGCGACAGCACGTACTGGATCCGTTGTGCGGCCGGGGAACCACGCTCAATCAAGCCATGATGTACGGCTTCGACGCCACCGGTGTCGAACTCGACCGCAAGGACTTCGAGTCCTACCAGAAGTTCATCGTGACCTGGTTGCGCGGCAAGCGGATCAAGCACACGGCGGAGTCCGGCCAACTGCGCCGGAACAAGGTCAAACTCGGGCAGCGGCTGGAAATCGAGTTCGGCCTGACCAAGGAGGCCTACAAGGCCGGGGAAACGCGCCGGATCACCTATCTCAACTGCGACACACTGCTCACCACGGAGCTGCTGCGCGCGAACTCGGCCGACGTGATCGTCACCGACGCGCCCTACGGCGTCCAGCACGGTAGCCATCAGGCCGAAACCCTGTCCCGCAGTCCCCGCGAGTTGCTTGCCGCCGCGGTCCCGATCTGGGCTCGCGCGCTCCGGGCCGGAGGCGCGATCGGCCTGTCGTGGAACACCCACGTGGTCAAGCGCGACGAACTCGCGGACATCCTCAAGGACGCCGGGCTCGAGGTCCGCACCGACCTCGCCGACTTCTCCCACCGGGTCGACCAGGCGATCCTGCGGGACCTGATCGTGGCCCGGAAACCCCGGTCCTGACCCGGTCCCGCGCTCGGTCACCGGCCCCGAGGGCGACCGCATCGAACGCTGGCAACCGGCCTAGGGCTCTTCGTCGAAGTCGGCGTCCTCGTCGTCTTCGCGCGGAGCGCGGTAGGGGTCGGGGTCGCCCGCGTGCCGGGCGCTGGTGGCCCGGCGGGCGACTTCCGCGTCCGCTTCCCTTGCCTTGGCAAGGAGATCTTCGATGTGCTTCGCGGTGTCCGGAATGGTGTCCGCCACGAAGGTCAGAGTCGGCGTGAACCGCACGCCCGTGCCCTGCCCGACCTTGCTGCGCAGGACCCCGCGCGCCGATTCGAGCGCGGCCGCCGCGCCGGCGAAGTCGGGGACCGAGTCCAGTTTTTCCCCCAGCACCGTGTAATAGACCGTCGCGTCATGCAGGTCCGCGGTGACCTTCGTGTCGGTGATGGTCACGTAGTTCAGGCGTGGATCCTTGATTTCGTGTTCGATCGCCGACGCGACGATCTGGGAGATCCGCTTCGACAGCCTGCGTGCGCGTGCCGGATCGGCCATGGCGCATCCCCTCTCTCACTCTTTTCCCGTCCTGGCGCCGATTTCTCAGGCCGGCCGCGCTCAGTCTTCGGGCCCGAGCAGCCTACGGCGCGTGGACAGCAACTCCAGTTCGGGCCTTCCCGCGACGAACCGCTCGCACTCGTCGAGCACGTCACGGACGTGCGCGCCGTCGGCGGCCACCACCGCCACTCCGATCAGCGCGCGCCGATGCAACTCCAGATGTCCGGCCTCGGCCACGGCCACCTCGAACCGCTTGCGCAGCTCGGCGATCAGTGGCCGCACCACCGACCGTTTCTGCTTCAGCGACCGCACGTCACCGAGCAGCACGTCGACCTCGAGCGCCCCTACGTACATTCTCTTCTCCGGTACCGGAGAAGGGGCTCCGGCGCGGTTCGCCCCGGAGCCCCTTCTTCACCGCGTCACTAGGCGCGCGGCTTCTCGCGCTGTTCGTAGGTTTCGACCTGGTCGCCGACCTTGATGTCGCTGTAGGACCCCAAGGTGAGACCGCACTCGAACCCGTCGCGTACCTCGACCACGTCGTCCTTGAACCGGCGCAGCGAGCTGACCGGCAGGTTCTCCGCGATCACCACGTTGTCCCGCAGCAGGCGGGCCTTCGCGTTACGGCGGATCTCGCCCGAGGTGACCAGGCAACCGGCGATGGTGCCGAACTTGGAGGACTTGAAGACCTCGCGGACCTCCGCCTTGCCGAGTTCGACCTCCTCGTACTCCGGCTTGAGCATGCCCTTGAGCGCCTGCTCGATCTCCTCGATGGCCTGGTAGATCACCGTGTAGTACCGGACGTCGACGCCCTCGCGGGTGGCCCGCTCGGTCGCCTTGCCCTGGGCCCGCACGTTGAAGCCCAGCACGATCGCGTCCGAGGCGGTGGCGAGGTCGATGTCGCTTTCGGTGACCCCACCGACGCCGCGGTGCACCACGTTGAGCTCGACGTCGTCGCCGACCTCCAGCTGCAGCAAGGCCGCTTCGAGCGCCTCGACGGTACCCGAGTTGTCGCCCTTGATGATCAGGTTGAGGGTCGAGGTCTCCTTCAGCGCGGAGTCGAGGTCCTCCAGGCTGACGCGCTTCCGCTTGGCGGCGTTCTGCGCGTTGCGGATACGGGCCTGGCGGCGCTCGGCGATCTGCCGGGCGACCCTGTCCTCCTCGACGACCAGGAAGGTGTCACCGGCACGGGGCACCGAGGTGAACCCGATGACCTGCACCGGCCGCGACGGCAGCGCCTCGGTGACGTCCTGGTTGTGCTCGTCGACCATCCGGCGGACGCGGCCGTAGGCGTCGCCCGCCACGACCGAGTCGCCCACCCGCAGCGTTCCGCGCTGGACCAGCACCGTGGCGACCGGACCGCGGCCACGGTCCAGGTGTGCCTCGATCGCGACACCCTGGGCCTCCATGTCCGGATTGGCCCTCAGGTCCAGCGTCGCGTCGGCGGTCAGCAGGATCGCCTCGAGGAGCTGGTCGATGTTCACGTTCTCCCGCGCGGAGATGTCCACGAACATCGTGTCGCCGCCGTACTCCTCGGCGACCAGCCCGTACTCGGTGAGCTGCTGGCGGATCTTCTGCGGGTTCGCGCCTTCCTTGTCGATCTTGTTGACCGCGACCACGATCGGCGCCTTGGCCGCCTGGGCGTGGTTGATCGCCTCGACCGTCTGCGGCATCACGCCGTCGTCGGCCGCGACCACGAGCACCGCGATGTCACTGGACTTCGCACCACGGGCACGCATCGCGGTGAACGACTCGTGACCCGGGGTGTCGATGAAGGTGATGAGCCGGGGGTTGCCCTCCAGCGCGGTCTCCACCTGGTAGGCGCCGATGTGCTGGGTGATGCCGCCGGCCTCGCCCTCGCGCACCTTCGTCTTCCGGATGGTGTCCAGCAGACGGGTCTTACCGTGGTCGACGTGACCCATGACGGTCACCACCGGAGGCCGGACCCGCAGGTCCTCCTCCTCGCCGGCGTCCTCGCCGTAGCTGATGTCGAAGGCCTCCAGGAGCTCGCGGTCCTCCTCTTCGGGGCTGACCACCTGCACCTGGTAGTTCATCTCCGAGCCGAGCAGCTCGAGGATCTCCTCGGACACCGACTGGGTCGCGGTGACCATCTCACCGAGGTGGAAGAGCACCTGGACCAGCGAAGCCGGGTTCGCGTCGATCTTCTCCGCGAAATCGGTCAGCGAGGCACCACGCGGCAGGCGGATCGTCTCGCCGCTGCCCTTGGGCAGGCGGACACCGCCGACGCTGGGCGCCTGCATGTTGTCCATGTACTCCTGGCGCTTCTGCCGCTTCGACTTGCGGCCCTTTCGCGAGGGGCCACCGGGACGGCCGAAGGCACCGGCCGTGCCACCACGGCCACCGCCGCCACGGCCACCGCCGCCACGGAAACCGCCGCCACCGGCCGGTGCGCCACCGCCACCGCCACCGGGACCACCGCGGAAGCCACCGCCACCGCCGCCGCCACCAGGACCGCCACGGTAACCACCGCCGCCGCCACCACCGGGACCACCGCGACCGGCTCCACCGCCGGGACCGCCACGGCCGGGCGCACCGGCGCCACGGCCGCCGCCGGGACCACCACGGCCACCGCCGGGGCCCGAGGGCCGCGCCGGACGGCCGGGCATCATGCCCGGGTTCGGACGCGGCGGCATGTTGCCCGGACTGGGCCGGTTGCCGCCGCCGGGACGTGGCGCGGGAGCCGGGCGGTCGCCACTGGGACGCTCGCCGCCCGGACGCTCGCCACCGGGACGCGGGCCACGCTCGTCGCGCGACGGCCTGTCACCACCGGGACGCGGCGCGGCGGGACGCGGCGCGGGCGAGCCGGAACCGACGCCGAAGGGGTTGTTGCCCACCCGCGGCGCACGCGGGCCGGGCTTCGGGCCGCCGGGCTTGGGACCCTGCGGCTTGGGGGGTACCACCGAACCCTGCTGACCGGACTGCGGTTGCGGCCGGGGCGCGGGCTTCGGAGCGGACGGCCTCGGTTCGGACCTTTGCTCGGTCCTGGCCGCGGGCACCTCCGTCCGGCGCTGCGGTTGCTGAGCCTGCTGCGGGGCCGGAGCCTGCTGCGGCACCGGGGTCTGCTGCGGAGCGGGACGGGGTCCGGGGCGCGGACCGGGGACCGCGGACGGACGCGGCCGCTCCTGGGTGGATTCGGGAGTCCGGGGAGGCGCTGGAACGGCACCGTTGCCCGGGGGCGCCGACGGCACCGGCTTGCGGCCACCACCGGACCGGCCGGACCGGCCGTCCTTCGCCGAAAACGCGTCGCGCAGCCGACGGGCCACCGGGGCCTCGACGGTGGACGACGCGGACTTCACGAACTCGCCCTGCTCCTTGAGCTTGGCGAGAACTTCCTTGCTGGTGACACCGAGCTCCTTGGCGAGCTCGTGTACGCGGGCCTTACCTGCCACTGCTCTCCTCAACTGATGAGGCCAGGCGGTAAGGGTTCCGCTGACCTCGTCCTATCGTCGCGCGTTCATGGCTTCAGCTTCACGGCTGACTCATGACGGGTCGACCTGCTTCCTTGGTTCCGGCCGGATGGAGGGGGGTCCCCCATCCGTCTTGTTCGGCGAATCGCGGCCCGCCGGCCGCCTTCGCGTCCGGCACGGCTTGTGCGCCTCACTTCACACTGGTTCTCCGGCGCTCACCCCGAGCACCCGCTTCAACTCCGCGCCGTCGAGCGGCCCAGGAACCCGCAATGCCCTGGTGAACGCCCGCCGCCGCTCGGCCTTGGCCAGACAGTCCGGTACGGGGTGAAGCCATGCACCCCGGCCCGGCAACCGCCGACGTTCGTCGGCGACCAACCGCCCGCCCGTCGCGACCACTCGCAGCAACGCACCGGACGAAGCCCGCTTCCGGCATCCGACACACGTCCGGATCGGGGTCTCCCCCTCTCCGGCGCATGCTTCACCCGTACGCGGCCTCCGAACCTTCTCCGAGTCTATCTCGTGGCCCCTCACTCAGCCGAACCGGTTGTTGCCGGACGGGGTTCGGGGTCCGCGGCCGCGTCGCTGCGGATGTCGATCCGCCACCCGGTGAGCCGGGCGGCGAGCCGGGCATTCTGTCCTTCTTTGCCGATGGCGAGCGAAAGCTGGAAGTCCGGCACCACGACGCGGGCCGTCTTCGTGCGCTCGTCCACCACCTGTACCGAGACAACCTTCGCCGGGGACAAGGCATTCCCGACGAAGCGAGCCGGGTCGTCCGAGTGGTCGATGATGTCGATCTTCTCCCCGGCCAGCTCGCTCATCACGTTGCGGACACGCGCGCCCACCGGCCCGATGCACGCGCCCTTGGCGTTGACCCCGGGCACCGTCGAGCGCACGGCGATCTTGGACCGGTGCCCGGCTTCCCGCGCCACCGCGGCGATTTCCACGGTGCCGTCGGCGATTTCGGGCACTTCGAGCGCGAAGAGCTTGCGCACCAGGTTGGGGTGGGTCCGGGACAGCGTGATCTGCGGGCCCCTGCTGCCACGCGAAACGCCGACCACGTAAGCCTTGATACGGCTGCCGTGCTGGTAGGACTCGCCGGGCACCTGCTCGGCCGCGGGCAGCACGCCCTCGGTGTCCCCGACCTGCACCACGACCATCCCCCGGGCGTTGGCGCGGGCGTCGCGCTGGATCACCCCGGCGACGATCTCGCCTTCCTTGGCGGAGAACTCGCCGTAGGTGCGCTCGTGCTCGGCGTCGCGCAGCCGTTGCAGGATGACCTGGCGGGCGGTGGTGGCCGCGATGCGCCCGAAGCCCTCCGGAGTGTCGTCCCACTCCTCTTCGACTTCGCCGTTCTCGTCCAGTTTGTAGGCGAGCACGCGGACGTAGCCGGTCTTGCGATCGATGTCGATCTTGGCGTGCTGCTGGTGGCCCTCGGTGTGGCGGTAGGCGGTCAGCAGTGCGGTCTCGATGGCCGCGATCACCGTGTCGAAGGGGATGTCCTTGTCCCGCTCGATGGCACGCAGCGCCGCGATGTCGACGTTCACCTGGTTTCCTCCTTCGTCGCGGCGGCGTCGGTCTCGAGCAGTTTCAGATCCTCCGTCGGCGGTTGCTTGAATTCGATCTCGACCACGGCCTTGCTCACGTCGCGGTAGCGGACTTCGCGGATCTGGCCCTCGACCAGCATCCGGACCGCTTCCGCGCCGGCGTGCCCCACCCGGCCCACGAAGCCGGCGCCTTCGGCCGGCGTGACCCGGACCAGATGGTGACGGGCCCGGCGCCAGTGTCTCGGCAGGGTCAGCGGCCGGTCCACGCCCGGCGAGGTGACCTCGAGGGTGTAGGCGCCCGCGATCAGATGGTCATGCCGGTCGAGCACGGCGGAAACCGTGCGGCTGATCTCGGCGACCTCGTCGAGCCCGACGCCGTCGTCCGAGTCGACGACGACCTTGACCAGCTTGCGGCGGCCCGCCTGCTGGACATCGAGGGCGTCGAGGTCGAAACCCGCGCCGGCGACGGCTTCGGCCACAACGGGCTCGAGCCGGGCGGCGAGTTCTCCAGGCACCTTGGCGCTCTCCTGTTGCTTTTCTGTTCGTCTGTGAGGGTCAAGCTTATCTTGTCTGCGTCAAACGGCTGAGTCGTCTCCGCGTATGTCCTGGTCGCGCCGTGCCTGTCAGGCCGGTCGCCGGGCCTGGCAGGATGGCTCACCGTGACGCCTCGTACCCGTCGTGACGTCCTGCGTGCCGGCACCCTGGCCGCGCTGGCCGTCTCGCTCACCGCATGCCGGACCGGCTACTCCGACGAGCCCGACCCGCTCGCGCCGCTGGCCGAGCAGGCGCGCGCCGACGCGGACGCCGCGCACCAGGTCCAAGGCGCCGCGGCGGCCCAGATGGCCACCCTGCGGAGCGCCCACGCCCAGGCGCTGCAAGCCGAAGTGGACCGCCTCAACCGGCCGAAGTCGGCGACGCACCCCGACACCCCGTCCGGCGCCGGTGTCAGCGGACTGCGGGCCCGGCTCGCCACCGCACGGCAGCAGGCCGAGAACCTGGTGCCCTCTCTGCAGGGGTTCCGGGCGGGCCTGGTGGCCGCTGTCGCGGCCGGGTGCGCCGGGCTCCAGGAGGTCTCCGAACTGGGCACCGGCGAGGACCCCGGCCCGCTCGGCACCACGCGCTCGCCCGTCGCCGCCGAGTCGGTCGACTCGCTGCAGAAGGTGCTGACCGCCGAACACGCGGCCGTGTGGGTGTACACGCTGGTGACCGCGTTCGTGCCGAGCAACATCGTGAACAGCGCCGCCGACGGGGCCACCGAGCACCGGGACCGCCGCGACGCGTGCATCGTGATGCTCACCGCCGCCGGCGCCCAGCCCGCGCCCGCCGAACCCGCCTACCTCACACCGCAGCCGGTGACCGACGCGGCCTCGGCCAAGAACGCGGTCGCGGCGGCCGAAGCCGACGCGATGGCCGCGTGGCGCGGCGTCCTCGAACGGGCGGGCGACGGCGAACTGCGAGCGCTCGCCCTGCGAGGCATGCTGCTCTCCGCGCGGCGTGGCACCCGCTGGCGGATCTCGGGCGACATCTCGCCCATCGCGGTCGCGCTCCCGGGCGCTCAGCCGAGCTGAGCGCTCAGCGCCAGGGCTTCGGCGTCGACCCGCTTGAGCGTCGCGTCGTCCGGATGGTCGTCGGAGAACGCCGACAGCACGATGGTCACCTGGTCGCCGTCGGTCTTCGACCCGTACTTGCCCGCGCCGAGCCGCTTCGGGGCGTCGGAGAGGTGGGCGGTGCCGTCCTTGATCAGGTCGTTGATGTTGCCGGTGCCGTCCCGGTCGGCGATCGACTTGAGCGCGGCGGCGTCGGCGGGGCTGGCGGTGGTGACCACCGCGATGGACACGACCACCCGGGAATTGCCGTAGGCGGTGTTGTAGAGGGCCCGCGCGAGCCGCTGGCACGGGTGCTGGGTGAACCACGTCCGCACTTCGCCGGTCGAATTGGCGGCACAGTTGGTCGACACGACCGGGCCTTCCGCCATGGCGAACGTGAACTCCTTGTGGACCGCCGGGCTCGCCACCCCGGCCTGCCCAGAGTCATGCCGCACCAGCCACCAGAGCAGGCCCGAGACCACCGCGACCGCGACCAGGGCGAGGGCCTTGAGCAGGTAACCGGTCCGTTTCGGCGCCGCCGGGATTCTGGGCAGCGGCGCGGTTCCGCCGTTCGGCGGGAACTGGGCTCCAACCACGATCGACCACGGTACTGCGCTCGCGGGCTTCCCACCGCGTTAACCCGCTCGAAGTTCAGCCTTTCTCGCCCGACTTCACCCCTGATGTGCGCAGAGTCACTGATCAGGCGAGCGCGGAGAGCACGCGCTCGACATCGTCCATCGTGTTGTAAAGATGAAAGCCGAACCGTGCCTTCCCCGCGCGGAAGCTCGCCCTCACGCCGGTCTCCTCGAGCCGGGCGGCGTCGCCGTCCACGGACACGATCGCGCTGCCTCGCTCGGGCAGGCCGAGCCCGGCCAAGAGGGCATCGGCCAGTTTGACGCAGTGGTCCCGGACCTCGGCGATGTCCAGCGAGGCCAGGTAGGGCAACGAAACCGCCGCGCCGACGTGGGCGAGCCAGACCGGGGACAGGTCGAACGCGCGGGCACCACGGGCGAGCCGCAGCGGCATGCCATACAAGGTCTGCCAAGGGTTTTCGCCCGCGAACCATCCCGCCGCGACCGGCACGCCTCGCTCCAGCGCCCGTGGATGCACCGCGAGCCAGGCGGACCCGCGCGGGGACAGCAGCCACTTGTAGCCGGCGCAGACCACCCAGTCCGCCCAGTCCAGCCGGAGCGGAAGCCAGCCGGCGGCCTGGGAAACGTCGAGGACGACGGCGGTTCCCGCCTCCCGTGCCGCTTCCCGCAGCTCGTCGAGGGCGGCGATGGCGCCGTCGGCCGACTGCACGACGCTCACCACCACCAGGTCGTGGCCCGGCACGGACCGCGCGAGCTCGCCGAGATCCACTTCCGTCACCGTGACACCGCGATGTTCCTGTGCCGCGAACGGGAACGTGGTGCTGGTGAACTCCCCCGCCGCCGCCAGCACCTTCCCGCCGTCCGGCACTCCCGCCGCGACCACCGCGAGCAGTTGCGACGCCGACGCCCCGATCGCGACCCGGTCCGCGGGCACACCGATGAGGTCGGCGAACCCCCGCCGCGAGGCCGCCACCGCTTCGTCGAAATCCGGTGGGGCGTCGGCCCCGCGCCGCCACCGGTCCACCGCGGCGGCCACCGCGTCGGCCGTCACGGCGGGCGGAATCCCGATGCTCGGCGTGTTCACGTAACCGTCGGGGACGTCGAAAACCCTTCCGAAAGCAGTGCGTCCGGTCATCGCTGTCCCTTCGCGACCTTGCGCGCCCCCGCGATCGTGTCGACAGAGCGCTCCTTCCCTGCACACGGCACGCCAGGCGGAACGGCGCCCTGCCGCCCCGACAGCGGCAAAAGAAGGCGCGCTCTGTAGTCACCTGGACGGCCGCGGGTTGACCCAAGGGGTGTCATGGCTCCACCATGCCGGACACCACGCTCGCGGTCACACGGATTACGTGTGGGCTCCCTTCGTCGGCAAGCGATGGGCCGGACGGCGGTCACGGGCGCGGATCACAGTGAATTCACAGCCGGGCGATGGTTTCTTTTCAGAGTGAGCCCGCAAACTGAGTCAGTGCGTGAGGAAGCGGCCACGACGCGAAGACGGCACCGGTGGGTCATCCGGGCCGGACGGCTGCTTCCGACCCCGACCGGGACCCCGTTCACGTTCTGCTACCTGGTCGTCCTGCTGGTGACCTCGAACATCCAGCGCCTCGCCGGTGCGAAGATCGCGGCCCGCCTGCTGGCCGTGTCCAGTACCGACGCCGACAACCTCGTTCATCACCCGATCAACAGCCTGATCAGCAGCGCGCTGTGGCTGGGAAGCAAGGACTGGCTGGTCTACGCGGTGATCTTCGCGGTCGCGGTCGCGCCGCTGGAACGGCGGATCGGCTCCGGGTGGACGTTCGCGATCTTCGCGAGCGGGCACGTGCTGGCCACGCTCGCCACGGAAGTGCCGATGATCGTGGCGCTGCAGGCCGGGCTGCTCCCCCATGAGGCCGGGCAGTGGCTCGACGTCGGCGTCAGTTACGGCTTTTTCGCCACCGCGGGCGCGATGGCGATCGTCCTCGTCCCGAAGCAGCGCGGGTGGGCGGTGGCCGCGATCGACCTGTTCATCGCGGTGATCTATGTCACCGACGCGCCCGCCACGCTGCCCGCCGGTCTCACCTTCGCCGGGCACCTGATCGCCGCCCACATCGGAATGCTCGGCTGGCTGACGTGGTTGCGGCGCCACGGTTACGCCGGCACCGCGCGGATCGGCCGCGTCCGCGAAGAACCCGGCGCCGGCGAGGTTCGCCCCACCGCCGCCTTGGCTGCGCCTCCGGCACCATGAACCATGGGTCCATGCGATGGCTCGAACTCGAAGGCGCCGTCAACGCCCGCGATGTGGGCGGACTGCCCACCGACGACGGCGGGCGGATCGCCCGGCGCCGCCTGCTCCGCTCGGACAACCTCCAGGACCTGACCGTCACCGACATCAAACTGCTCGTCGAGGAATTCGACCTGACCACGGTCGTCGACCTGCGCGGGACCCATGAGGTCCAAGCCGAAGGGCCAGGCCCGCTGCGCGGTGTGGAGTCCGTGCTGCACGCGCACCACTCGGTTCTGCCCGAGGCGGGCGAAGCGACCGACGCCGGCGCGGAGGCGATGCTCGGCCACCGCCGTGAGCGCGCGCTGGCCCGGTACCCGGCGGATCCGGTGTGCGCGATCTACCTCGGCTATCTCGAGGACCGGCCCGACAGCGTGGTCGGCGCGCTCCGATCGGTCGCGGCGGCCCGGGGCGCCGCGCTGGTGCACTGCGCCGCGGGCAAGGACCGGACCGGCGTGGTGGTTGCGCTGGCCCTGTCGGTCGCCGGGACACGCCGGGACGCGGTGATCGCCGACTACGCCGCCAGCGGCAACCGGATCAGCGGAATCCTCGCGCGCCTGCGCGCGTCCCCCACCTACGCGCCTGATCTGGCGAAGCGGCCGGACGACGCCGACCACACCCCGAGGGCCGAGACGATGGCCACGTTCCTGGATCAGATCGACGTCCGTTATGGCGGAGTCCACTCCTGGTTGTCCGAGCACGGTTTCGACGGCGCGGAGACGGACCTGTTGCGCGCCAAGCTGATCGAGAGCTGACCGGGGAGGCTTGGGACACGCGTTAATCGAGGTGCTCGGCGGTGGAACCGGCGAGGGGCATCGCGGGCAGGCCGAGCTTGCGGTGGTCCCACGAGCGCACCCGGTCGACCTCCACCCGCACCGCGACCCGCTTGTGTAGCAACGCTTCCACGGCCGGCTTCATCTCGTCGCCGTAGGTGCCGTGGTAGCGCTCCCAAACACTGACGCCGACCTGCCAGAGCTCCTCCGGGTCCTCGCTGATCACCCCACGGCCCTCCAGCGACACGCCCCGCAGCTTGTCGTAGGTATGGCCGTCCTCGATCATGCAGGTGATCCGGCCGTCGCGGCGCAGGTTGACCACCTTCTGTGCCTTGGCCTTGGTCTCGAACCAGATCTGGCCGTCGATCACCGCGTACCACATGGCGACCAGATGCGGGGCGCCGTCCGGGCCGAGGGTGGCCATCGTGGCCGTGCGGCTCTTCTCGATGAACTCGGCGATCTCCTCGTCGGTCATCCGGATCTGCGCGCGCTGGTTGACACCCATGCGGTCCGCCTCACTGCCGTACCGTCCCCGGGACGACCTGAATCCTCCACAAAGGACAGTCCTGTCGGCGCGGGCTTGCCCGGTGAACCCTACCGCCCGGTAACCGGCACCGGCAAACAACTCACTTGTGTTCGGCGACCAACGGAAGGAAATCCGCGAGCTTACGACCGTCCCGCAACACCAGGACGACGCCTCGCACGAGCGGACGCGCCTCGGCCAGCAGTTCGGAGGCGAGCTCCAGGCCGACTTCCCGGCCGCGATCGCCCGCCGCCTCCAGCGTGTCCAGCGTGGCGCGCGGGATGCGCACGTCTGGCACTTCGTGGGCGAGGTATTCGGCTTCGGCGTACCCGGTCAGCGGTGAGACCGCCATCAGCACCGGAACGTCCTCTTCGGACAGTACGGCGAGCATCGCGGCCAGGCCCTCGGTCTCATAGATCGGCCTGGTGATGAGGAACTGCGCACCGGCGGCGATCTTCGCCTTGGTGCGGGCGAGTTCGGCGTCGCGGTCTTCGGCGCCGGGGTTGAACCGGGCTCCGATGTGGAAGGAGGTCTTCGTGGCGAGGGTGAGACCGTTGCAGTCGCGCCCGTCGTTGAGACCGGCCAGCAGTTCGATGAGGCCTACCGAGTCGACCTCCCATATGCCGTCCGCGTTCGGGTAGTCGCCCCGCAGCGGCGGGTTGCCGGTCTCGCAGACGACGGTGCGCATCCCGAAGGCGTGCGCGCCGAGCAGGTCGGCCTGCAACGTCATGATGGTCTTGTCCCAGGTCGTCACGGTGGCGATGGTCTCCGCGCCGACCTCGCGTTCCACGTGCAGGGCCAGGCTCGCCGAACTGACCTGTGCGCGGGCGCTCTCCCGTGCGGCCACGAAGACGAGGTCGATTCCGTTGCGGCGCAACACACTGACCAGTTCGGTGGCTTCCTCGGCACCGCCGCCTGCCGGCGGCGCGATCTGCGCGGCGACCACGAAACGCCGCTCCGCGAGCCGTTGCGCGAGCCTGCCGTGTTCGGGCTGGACCAGCGGGCGCGGGCGCACCGGTTTCGGACGGCGCTGTTGCTTCGGCCGCAGATCGGTCAGCGTGGTGACGATGTCGCGGATGTGGGCGGGGCTGGTTCCACAGCAGCCACCGACGATGGAGGCACCTCGCTCCACGTAACGGCGCGCGTAGCGGGCGAAGTAGTCGCCCTCGACGCTGTACTCGAACCGGCGTCCGATCCTGCGGGGCAGGCCGGCGTTCGGCTGGGCGCTGATCGGCAACGTGGTGTACCGGCGCAGTTCGTCGACGACGGCGAGCATGCGCTGAGGGCCGACCGTGCAGTTGGCGCCGAGCGCGGTGATCGGCAGCTCACCGAGCGCGCTCGCGACCTCGTGCGGGGTCTCGCCGCCGGGCATGAGGCCCTCGGCGGTGAACGTCGCCTGGGCGAGAATCGGCAGTTCGGTGAGGCCGGCGGCCACCCGGACGGCCTCGACCAGTTCGTCGAGGTACCCGAAGGTCTCCAGCACCAGCAGGTCGACACCGCCGTCGACGAGCGCGCGCACCTGCTCCCGGATCGCCTCGACCCGCTCGTCGGGCCGCACGCTCTGGCGCTGACTCGCGCTCACCGCGGGCGAGACCGAACCCCCGACGAAGATCGTCCGGTCGACACCGCGACGAGCCTGCCGGGCGAGCCGGACGGCGGCGAGATTGATGTCGCGGACGCTGGTGGAACTGCCGTGTTCGGCCAGCCGCAAACGATTGGCGCCGAAGGTGTTGGTGAGCACGATGTCGACGCCCGCGCCGACGTAACTTTCGTGGACCGTGCTCACCAGTTCGGGGTTGGACAGGTTCAGTTCGGGCAGCGCGCGGTCGAGGGAGTTGCCCGCCGCGTGCAACATGGTGCCCATCGCCCCGTCGCAGACCAGCACCCGTTCGCGCAGGACCTCCGCGAAATTCATGGTCCCTCCGTTCTCCCCGCGACTTCGCGCGCCCCCTCGACCCTAGTCATGGTCCCTCCGGTTTCCCCGCGACTTCGCGCGCCCCCTCGATGATGTCGACAGGGCGCTCCTGCCCAGCGCAGGTCACGTCGGATGGCTGGGCGCCCTGCCGCCCTGAGCGCGGACAAAGACGGGCGCGCTCCGTGGTCACCTCGAGAGGCGCGACTTGCGATCATGGTCCCTCCCCTACCGCGTCGAGAATCTCCAGGGCGACCTGAGCCATGAGACGGTCGCGATAGTTAGTGAAGTCCAATGCGGTGATCTGCTCAACCCTCCGTACGCGGTAGGTCACCGTGTTCGGGTGGACGTGCAGAGCACGGGAGGCGCGCTGCGGGCTGTTGTTGGCGCGGAAATAGCAGCCGAGAGTGGTCAGATACTCCGACACCGCGGCCCGGGGATGCGTGCTCAGCTCACCGAACACCTCGTGCGCGAAGGCGCGCAACTGTGCCGGGTCGGCCACCTGGAGCAGCAGCCGGTGGATACCCAGTTCGTCGAAGGCGACGACGGTGCCGGTGCGGCCCATCCGGCGGGCTGTCTCGACCGTGCGCCGGGCTTCGTCGTAGGACGTGGCGATCTGCTCCGGCGGTCCGCAGCGTCCGCCGATCCCGACCGTCACCAGGGCCGACGGGAACAGCTCGCGAACCCGGTCGAGGCAGGCGTTGGTCAACCGCTCGGCGCGGTCGGCCTGGTCGGCGCGAGGAGTGTCGCTGGGCAGCACCACGACGACCTCGCGGTCGCGGACGGCGATGATCGCATCGGAGGCCTGGGTGCCGAAGAAGCGCTCGATCACGACCGGCGCCCGCTCCCCCAGCCCGTCTTGGCTCTGCTCCACGACCAACGCGAGCACGCGATGGTCGCGGGTCTCGTCGTAACCGAGGTGACGGGCCCAGCGCAGCACCTCGTCGGCGTCGCTGCCCTTGCCGGAGAGGAGGCCCTCGATCAGGTCCTCACGGGCGCGGGCTCCCGCCGCGGCCACCACCCGCTCACGGCCGAGGATGACCCCGCAAACCGTGGCGGCGTGCTCGGTGACCAGCAGGCGCATGTCGTCGCCGATGTCGCCCTCGCCGTCGTGCAGGGTCAGCAGGAAGGCAGGCACCTCGTTGCCGACCGGAATCGGAGCGACGATCATCGGCGACGGCTCGATCACATCCGGGATCCGCGCCGCGCGCCGGGTGTGCCCGGTCAGCGCCAGGACCTGCGCCAGCCGGGGATGCACGACACGCTCGCGCACCACCTCTTCCGCCACCCCCGCAGGGGACGCCGCGGCGAGCACCCCCATCCGCTCGTCCACCACGGCGACCGTGGCATCCATCCGTTCGGCGATCAGCTCGGTGACGGCTTCGATGCCCGAGTCCTGGGCGGCGAGCGTGGACAGGTGGCGGTACACCGCGACCAGTCCACGTAGTGCGGTGTTCTCGCGGCTGATCTCGTTATCCGCCACGGGCACATCGTAAAGGCAATTTCGCCGGCGGCCGTCGAGCTTTGTGCCCGGACCCAAGAACGCGAGGCCAGGTTTGGGGCCGCTGTCATTGTTGGGGCCCGGCGGTCACGCGTAGCGTCGGCTTCGCCCCAGCAAGCGAGCGAGGTATCCCATGAGTGATTCGGCGCGTTGTCCGCACTGCGAGTGCCCGCTTCCCGACCCGGCGCAAACGGTCGCCGTCGAGATCGACCGGATCCGCCGGCTCGCCGAGTCCCAGGACTCCCACCGCGTCCAGGAGCTCACCGCCCAGGTCCGCGAACTGCAGCAAACCGTCGCCCGCCTGCGCGCGCACGCCGCCGCCGGCTACCGCTGACCACTCCGCTGTCTCGACGACGGCCCACCGCCGCGCTTCGTTCAGGCCGGTCACGCGAATACCGCACGGCGTGCTCTCCGAATTCCAGAATCCGGCGACGCGAATTGCGATCGGGAAACCCACTGTCGTGGCGGCCGGGTGACCGGCCGCCACGACAGCGCATGTCAGAGGACGCTCACGCGGGTCGCTTCCTTTTTGCCTTGGGCGTAACCGGCACGAGCGGCGGGGACACGGGTCGCGGGATCCATCTGGTTCGTGCCCATCGCGGCCAGGGAATCGGCGTCCGGTGTGATCACCTCGACGCGGCTTCCCTGCTCGCGCAGAACCTTGACCTGGCTTGCCAGATCCGTGCCCCATTCCGGGTCTCTGCGCAGACCTTCGAACTGACCTGCTCGCGGTGGTGTCCGGCTCCGTCCGCCGAACGGCGAGAGCACGACGACGCGTCCGTAGCCCGAGGCAAGGTCGGCGTTCTCGGCGGAACGCACGCCACCGTTGATGTAGTGAGTGCCGTCGATGTCGTGCGTGGGCCCCGCACCGGGCAATGCGGTGCTCGCGGTGACCGCGTCCACCAGGTCGACGCCGGAATCACGGTCGAACACCGCCAATTCGCCGGTATGCGCGTTGACCGCCACCACGATCATCGGCCTGTCCGGCCATTCAGCGCGAGGTAACCGGGCCGCGACTGTCGCCCGCCGCTGTCCAGCCACCTCAGGCCCGAATCCGGAGTCACTCTCCAACCCGAACGCACCCATCGCGCGCCGCAGATCGGCCGCCGAGGTGGCGGCGGCACCGATGGCCCTCATCCGCTCGAACACCGTCGCCATCGGCGGGGACGGCGGCAGTTGTCGGCTCTGTCCGGCCGGCCGACCCGTCGCGGACAGTACCGACGCGAGCAGTCCGGCCGCTGGGATACCGCTGCGCACCTGCGCCGCCGTGGTGGAACCGGACGATGTGCCGACCACCAGATCGGCGGCTTCTGTCAGATCGAGTCCGGCCTCGGCCAGACCCGCGATGACACCGATCTGCCACGCTTGTCCGGCGGCCCCGCCACCACCGAGAACCAGGGCAAGATTGTTGACCATGGAATTCGCCTTCCAGGAGTGCCTTGTTGTCGAGGCGCTCCCGGCGATACCTACGTCAATCGCCCGACCGTGACGGGAAGGAGAGCACCCACGTCGATACCGCGTTCATGGGTCTCACCTCCTCGGACGGCGTCACGATCGACTGCAAGCTACCAACCCGACACGATCCCGCCCAACTCTTTTCCCGCCACGTGATCACGACGGGAAGTCGGGTGCGCGACCTCACCAGCCCGCTCACCAGCGCGTACGGTATGTTGACCGGCATCCTGGGGCCACGCGTCGGCAGCGGCTCCCGGGGGCCGGTAGCTCAGTTGGTTAGAGCAGGGGACTCATAATCCCTTGGCCGCGGGTTCGAGTCCCGCCCGGCCCACCGATGACAGAGCCAGAAAACGCACTCTGACCTGGCCATTAGCCGTCAATTGGTGATCTTGTGGACGGTGGCCGTCAGTCGCTGGCCGTCGGCGTCTGCCAGCGTTCGCGGGACAGTCACGGGACAGGTCGGTGATCATCACTGGTCGTCCAGCGTCTGCGCCATGCAGTCCGGGTGGCCAATACGGTTGGCCTGGCGCTGGCGGGGTAAACGATGTCGGGTCTGATCACCGAGAGGACCACGATGTGCCCGTGCTCGGGGGGTGTGGCGAGCAAACTGGGCGTCCGGTTCGAACGCTGGTGGACGGTCTATGCACTGCTCGACGTGCTGAGCGGCGGAGCGGAGTGGCTTCGGGTCGAGGTCCCGCACGAGCACAGGGCTGAGTTCTGCGTCTTGCAGGACGGGGTTCGAGTCTGGCACCAGCAGTGCCGCCGACGCCTGGGTACGGGGGCCACAGCTCGCGATCGCGGAACAGCACCGGCCGCACAATGCCCACGACCGCCTCGTGTGGTTCGGGCTGGAGACCAGACCGTTCACTGCCGCAACCCTGGTGACGTCGCCGAGATCCCCAAGGGGGTCAGGGGTTCGAGTCCCCTTACTGTAGCTATGACGACGTTTTTCGGTCGGCGGTGCAAGACCGGGAAGGCTTCTGGCTGAAGGCCGCCGCGGGGCTGGACTGGAACACCGTGCCGTCGAAGGCGCTCGATGAGTCGAATCCACCGTTTTACCGGTGGTTCCCCGATGGCGAACTCAACGTCGCGCACAACGCCCTGGACCGGCACGTCCAAGCAGGCCGCGGCGACCAGCCGGCGTTGATCTACGACTCCCCCGTCACCAGCACGAAACAGACCTACACCTACGCGCAGTTGCGCGACGAGGTCGCCACCTTCGCCGGGGTCCTCCGCGACCTCGGGATCACTCCGGGCGACCGCGTGGTCATCTATCTGCCGATGGTGCCCGAGGCCGTGATCGCGATGCTGGCGTGCGCCCGGATCGGCGCGGTGCACTCGGTGGTGTTCGGCGGGTTCGCCGCGAACGAACTGGCCGTCCGCATCGACGACGCGGCTCCGAAGGTGATCGTCTCCGCTTCCTGCGGCATCGAGGGAAAGCGGGTCATCGAGTACAAACCGTTGCTGGACAAGGCGATCGGCATGGCCTCGCACAAACCGGACGCCCAGGTGATCCTGCAACGACCCCAAGCCGAGGCGGCCATGTCCGCAAGCGATATCGACTGGACCGACGCCATGGCGAAGGCAACGCCGGCCGAGCCCGTACCGATGCGCTCGACCGACCCGCTCTATGTCCTCTACACCTCAGGCACGACAGGCAAGCCCAAGGGCGTGGTCCGAGACTGCGGCGGGTACGCCACGGCACTGGCCTGGTCGATGGCGCAGGTGTACGACGTCGGCGTGGGTCAGACGATCTTCACAGCCTCCGATGTCGGGCGTGTGGTTTCCGATTACGGTGTGCGGAGCATGTTCACCGCGCCGACCGCCTTTCGCGCGTTGAAGAAGGAAGATCCCGAAGGAACGCTCGCCCGCCAGTACGACCTGTCCACGCTGAAGTACCTGTTCCTGGCCGGAGAACGGCTGGATCCCGAGACCTACCGATGGGCCTCCGATCTGCTCGAGGTACCGGTGATCGACCACTGGTGGCAGACCGAAACGGGCTGGCCGATCGTGGCGAACCCGGCCGGAATCGAACTCTTGCCGATCAAGCCCGGCTCCCCGACCAAACCCATGCCAGGCTGGGACATCCAGGTCCTCGACACCAAGGGCACGCCTGCCGCCCCCGGCGAAGACGGCGCTATCGTCGCGAAACTGCCCTTACCACCGGGCGCTTTCACCACGCTATGGAACGACGACAAACGGTTCGTGAAGTCCTACCTTTCCCAGTTCGACGGCTACTACCTCACCGGTGACGGTGGCCGGATCGACGCCGACGGCTATGTCTTCGTCATGGGCCGCACCGACGACATCATCAACGTCGCCGGGCACCGGCTGTCCACCGGCGGTATGGAGGAGATTCTCGCCTCCCACCCCGATGTCGCCGAGTGCGCGGTCATCGGCGTCGCCGACTCACTGAAAGGGCAAATCCCGCGCGGCTTCGTAGTACTCAAAGCCGGAGCCGCAGCGGACGGCGAAGAGTTGCGCGCCGACCTCGTACGGATGGTCCGCGACCGCATCGGCGCCGTCGCGAACCTCAAGGACATCGCGATCGTGACCGCCCTACCCAAGACCCGCAGCGGCAAGATCCTGCGCAAAAGCATGCGCCTTGCTGCGATCGTCGACGCCGTGGCGGAGCCATGTGTCCTCGTCGGGGCCTCGATGGGCGGGATGACCGCCCTGATCGGCCAAGGTGAACGCGGCGATCTGGCGCGTGCCCTGGTGCTCGTCGACATCGTGCCGCGAGTCGAGCCCAAGGGCGTCCGGCGGATCATCGAATTCATGTCGAGCGCGCCGAACGGATTCGGCTCGCTCGACGAGGTGATCGAGGCCAAAAAGGCGTACAACCCGCGCCGCAAACGCCCCCCGACCCGGGATGGGGTGCGTCGCAACGTCCGGCCGCACTCCGACGGACGCTGGTACTGGCAGCGAGCGGGTCGCCGGCTTCCTCGATCTGGCGCTGGGCGACGCCGGCTGACATCCGGCGGCGTCGGCCCACGATGGACCGCAGCACAGCCCGTGGGAAACCGCTTGTCCCCTGGCACCGCCAGACTTGACGGCCTACTGGTTGACGAAAGCCGCGTCGAACGACGCCTCAGGCCGATTCCACAGCAACGAGCGGATGCGGCCGACCGCCTCGGGCGCGCCGTGCAGGCGGTCCATGCCGGCGTCCTCCCACTCGATCGAGATCGGGCCGTCGTAGCCGATGGAGCCGAGGGCGCGGAACGCGTCCTCCCACGGGACGTCGCCGTGCCCGGCCGAGACGAAGTCCCAGCCGCGGCGCGGATCGCCCCACGGCAGGTGCGAGCCGAGGATGCCTGAGCGGCCCGTGGCCGGGCGCAGGCGCGTGTCCTTGCAGTCGACGTGGTAGATCCGGTCGGCGAAGTCGACGATGAACCCGATCGGGTCGATGCCCTGCCAGAACATGTGGCTCGGGTCCCAGTTGAGACCGAAGGCCGCGCGGTGGTCGATTGCCTCGATGGTGCGCACGGTGGTCCAGTAGTCGTACGCGATCTCCGACGGGTGCACCTCGTGGGCGAAGCGCACGCCCTCGGCGTCGAAGACGTCGAGGATCGGATTCCACCGGTTTGCGAAGTCCTCGTAGCCGGCCTCGATGCGCTCCGCCGGCACGGGCGGGAACATCGCCACGTACTGCCAGATGCTCGACCCGGTGAACCCGACGACCGTGTCGATCCCGAGCTTGCGGGCCACACGCGCGGCGCGCTTCATATCCTCGGCCGCACGCCGGCGCACACCCTCGGCGTCGCCGTCGCCCCAGATGTAGGGACGCACGATCGCCTGGTGGCGGAAGTCGATCGGGTCGTCGCAGATCGCCTGGCCGCCGAGGTGGTTCGAGATCGCCCACGCCTTCAGGCCGTATCGGTCGAGGATCTCGAGGCGCGAGCGCACGTACGCGTCGTCCTCGTCGGCGCGCTGCAGGTCGAGGTGGTCGCCCGACGCCGCGATCTCGAGGCCGTCGTATCCCCATTCGGCCGCGAGGCGCGCCACCTCCTCAAACGGCAGGTCCGCCCACTGCCCGGTGAACAGAGTGACGGGATGCGATGTCTCGCTCATGATTGTTTCCCTTGCTGTCGTTTCCGGACGTGAGGTCGCCGAACTGGGGGCCTTCACCTGGCGCGGGAAGTGGGCGATTCGGCCGCGTGAGCGGCCAGGGCCCGCGACGGCAGCGCAGGAACGACGATGTCGACGCCCTGGATGGTCGCCAGCACCTCGGCGGCGCTCTCTTCCAGCGAGCGAGAGGGATTGTCGCCCCAGTGGGTCCACGCGAGTTCCCACACGGCGAAGGTCATCTTCGCCGTCAACTCCACCTCGGGCGAGTGAAGTTCCTTGCCCATGCGCTCCGCCAGAGCGATCGAGAGGTTCTGTTTACCTTCTTCGAAGATGTCCCAGAGGGCCGCCCGCGTCGTGGGGTTGCTGTCCATGACTTGGCGTGCGGCGATCAGGCGTCCAATGTCGTTGATGTGCACGTCGAGCGCGCCGATGATCACGGCGCCGAGCGACTCTGCCAGGGGCTCGGATAACGGGCGCCGGCGGAGGGCGTCGCCCATCCGCATTCCGTTGCTGAACGGCCCAATGGCGAGATGGTCCTTGCTGGGGAAATAGCGGTAGAGCGTGGTCGATCCCACTTCAGCTCGCTCGGCGATCTGCTCCATCGTGGTCGCGGCGAGGCCCTGCGACAGGAACAGGTCGAGTGCCACATCGAGGATGTGCTTGCGGGTTCTCTCCGCCTTGATCTCACGCAGTCCCATGTGAGCACTGTACCGAAAGCGGGTTTGCCTAACGAACGGGTATGAGTGCATAGTGGGCATCATTCCCGTTTTTGCCACAAAGGGGTGTCATGACTCTTCCAGCCGAACCTCTGGCGACCGCCAGCCTGCTGAAGGCCGTACCGCACACGCCGTTCCCTCGGCTGGTCACGGGAATGCTCATCTCGAACCTCGGCGGCATGATCGCGTTGCTGACCCCCTTGCAGCTGCTGCTCACGCTGCACCTCACCCGCATCGCCGGAGTCGACGCAGCTGCCGCCTTCGGCGTTGTCTCGGGTATCGGCGCACTGTTCGCGGTGTTCGCCAACCCACTCGGAGGCCGCCTCAGCGACCGCACCGCCGCACGCTTCGGGCGTCGTCGCACCTGGATCCTCACCGGCGCCATCGCCGGATCCCTCGTCATCTTCGCGATCAACTTCACCACCGAGGTGTGGCAGGTCATCATCGTGTGGGCGCTGGCGCAGACGGCGTTCAACTTCCAGCTGGCCGCATCCAATGCGCTGATGCCGGATCAGGTGCCGGAAGAGCGCCGTGGAACGGTCGCAGGCCTCGCAGGCGCGGTCGCCGCTCTAGCACCCCTGTTGGGCCTGTTGGCAGTCAGCCTCATCCACAACTCGCTGATCCAGTGGACGATCGTTGCGGTCGTCGCCCTGGTGGCCGGCATCATCGCGGTGATTCTGATCCGCGATCCACAGCACCTGCAGGCGGACCGCGTTCCGCTCAACATCGTCGAGTTGGCCAAGTCCTTCTGGCTGAACCCGCGGCGTCACCCCGCCTTCGGCTGGGCGTGGATCACGCGCTTCTTGATCACCTGCGGAGTTGCCGCGAACTCGTACCAGACGTTCTTCCTCATGCAAAAGCTCGGGTACACCGAGGAAGAGGTGGGCGGGCAGGTCCTCCTCATCGCACTCCTGACCGTCGGACTGATCGTGGTGGCCAGCGCCATCGGCGGCGTGCTGTCGGACAAGATCCGCAGGCAGAAACCGTTCGTTGTCGCCGCGGGGGTCCTCGCTGCGGCCGGGATGATCGTGATGGCCTTCGCCTCCGACGTCTCGCACGTGTTCGTCGCCGGAGCCTTGACGGGCGTCGGAACCGGACTGTTCTTCGCAATTGACCTGGCGCTGTGCGTCCGCATGCTGCCGAGCAGCGAGAACGCAGGCAAGGACCTCGCCATTATCAACATGGCTAACACGCTGCCGCAGTCTTTCGTGCCGCTAATCGCCCCGGCACTGCTCGCCCTCGGAAGCTTTCCCGTGCTGTACCTGACGCTGGCCGTGCTGTGCCTACTGGGCACCGTCGCCGTGCGCCGGCTGTCCGACATCGGTCAGGAGGAGGATCCCTGCTTCGCTCCAGTAATGAGAATCAAGCCCACTAGCAGCCATCCCCAGAACCCTGTCCTCTGATCCTTCTAGATCAAGGAGCACTTCCCATGAGCACCCTTTCCGCCTCCAGCTACTGCATGCGTGAGCACCTCGGGCCCGTGACGCTCGACTTCACCGCCCCCGATGGCACGCCGATCTATCATGAGCTGCCGTATGCCAAGCTGCTGAACCTCTCGGAGTTCCCTCGCCGGGCTAAGGAAGAGCTCGGAGTCGGTGCGGTCGAGACGGTGGCCGTCCAGTTCTCCGGGATCGACGATCCCGAGATCGACAGGTTCGGGGCCGGCTTGCTGGCCGCCGGCGTCGAGTTGCTGAACGTGGCAATCGACGCCGGGGACCTCCTCGAGCCTGATGAGGAGAAGCGGGCCGCGCATGTTGCGGAGATCCGGGCGTGGATCGCGCGTTTCACTGCCATGGACGCACGGTTCGTGCGCGTGAACCCCGGCTCACCGTTCGGCGATCACGCTGGAGGTGCTCCGCCAGCGTACCTCGTCGAGGCGCTGGTCGACCTCGGTCTGTATGCGCGTGAGCGCGGTGCCCGCCTCTTGGTCGAGAACCATGGCGGCCCGAGTAGCGACCCGGGTTGGATGCTCGCCCTGCTCGACGCGGTGGGCGAGGAACATCTCGGCCTGCTGCTCGACCTCGGCAACTTCGATGCTCTGATGCTGCCGATGTTCGCCATGCTGTTCAGCGGTGGGCCTATCGAGTTCGACGGCCTCTACGACGGCGTCGACATGACATCGGTGTACGCGGGCATCGAAGCGCTTGCCGGGCGCGCCGAACTGGTGCACGTCAAGGCGCATGAGGTCGGCGAAGACGGCGGGATCGGCGTGGTGGATCTGCCTCGCGCGCTCGGCATCCTCGCGGCGCACGGGTACGACGGGCCGCTCACGGTCGAGTACGAGGGACAGGGCGGCGACCCGTGGGAGAAGGTCCGGCACATCCTCGACGTGACCCGCCGGTACGCCCCGCAGGGCACCGTCCAGGAAGGACAGCACGCATGACCGAGCAGGTCGACGTTCTCATCATTGGATCCGGTCCGTCCGGCTCCACCTACGCCCGAACGATCGGCGACGCGGTGCCCACCGCGCGCATCCTGATGGTCGAGGCAGGGCCTGTGATCCCCGGTATCCGCGGGGACCACACGCAGAACATGACGGACGAGGAGCGCGCGGCCGCGCAGCTGCTCACGCAGGGACCGGACGAGGGTCTCGAGCGCGCGCAGGCTCTGTCGGACATCGCCGAAGGACTGGACCCGAGCCTCGAGTTCCGGCACACGATCCTTCCCGGCCTGTTCTTCCTCGATCCGCGCCCCGCGCTCGAAGACGGTGAGGTCGGCCTCCCCGCCGCCAGCATGGCGAGCGGCGTGGGCGGCATGGGCATCCACTGGGGCATCTCGTGCCCCCGCCCGAGCCAGTCGGAGCGCACCCCGTTCATCCCGACGGCAGAGCTCGACGCCGCGCTCGACCACGCTGAGCAGCTGCTCGGAGTGAGGAAGTGGGATGTCCCCGGCACCGGGCTCGCGGAGGCCATCCGGGCCGCCCAGGCGGAGGAGTTCGACGGCCCCGGTTTGACGCCGGTGGGCTTCATGCCCGCCGCCTACCGCTGGGAGGACGGTCGCCTGCGCTTCAGCGGCACCGGCATGATCCTCGGCGACATCGAAGAGACGGTGCCCGGTTTCGAGCTGCGCGCGCAGACTCTCGCGAAGCGGGTCATCGTGGAGGACGGCGTTGCCGTCGGGGCGGCCCTGGAAGACCGGGTCAGTGGTGAGACGTACGAGGTGCGCGCGCACCACGTGGTGGTCTGCGCGGACGGGCTGCGTACCCCGCAGGTGCTATTCGCCTCCGGCGTGCGTCCGCCGGCACTCGCCCACTACCTGAATGAGCACTTCCAGGTTTCTGCGTTCGGCGCACTCACCGACGACTTCGCCCCGGAGCGCTTCGATAACGACCCGGAGCACGTCGGCTACGTGATCGTGCCGTTCTCGGACGAGCGTCCGATGCAGGGCGGCATTCTTCCGCTGATGAACTCGCCCTACCGCCTTGCTGTGGCGGGGCAGGAGGGCGCGGAGCGCCTCACGGTGTTCGCCTGGTACGGCGCGAAGGACATCCAGTACTGCGACCGTATCGAGTTCAGCGAGACCGAGACCGACTTCTACGGCATGCCGAAGATGACGATCCACTACTCGCGTACCGAGAAGGATCTGCAGACGATCGAGCAGCTGAAGCAGAACGCTCGTCGCAGCGCGGACCGCGTGGGCGGTCTCGCCGCCGAGCCCGAACTGGCTGCGGGCGGATCGTCGCTGCACTACCACGGCACGGTTCGGATGGGCGCGGTCGACGATGGCACCTCGGTCTGCGACCAGCACCTGAAGGTGTGGGGCGTCGACAACCTCTACGTGGGCGGCAACGGCGTGATCCCCACCGCGACGGCTACGAACCCGACCCTGACGATCGTGGCGCTCGCGTGGCGGGCAGCGAACCAGATCGCGTTGCAGCTCAACGAGCGGGTCGGCACGGCCGCGACGGCCGCGCGGTGACTGCGCGCGTCCTGCACGCGGCGGTAATCGGCGGCGGCATGATCGCCGCCGTCCACCGCCGCGCCATCCTCGCCTCCGGCGGCGTGGTCGCCGGAGTACTCGGGTCTTCCCCCGAGCGCGCCGCCGCTGTCGCCGCCCAGTGGGACACCACGTCCTTCGTCGACCTGGACGCCCTGCTTGCGGCGAACATCGATGTCGTCCATGTCTGCTCTCCGAACGCCACGCATCTGGAGTACGCGCTCGCCGCGGTGGACGCCGGGCTGCACGTGGTGTGCGAGAAGCCCCTCGCCACCACCGTCGCAGACGCCGCCCTGCTCGCCGGAGCGGCAGCGAATGCAGGCGTCGTGGCGACCGTGCCGTTCGTGTATCGGTATCACCCCCTCATAAGCGAGCTGCGGGCGCGGCGTATGCAGGGACGGTTCGGGCGCTGGAACGCGCTGCACGGGAGCTATCTGCAGGACTGGATGCTCGCGCCGTCCGCGGGCAACTGGCGGGTCGACTCCGCCGCAGGCGGCGCCTCTCGGGCGTTCGCCGACATAGGTACCCACTGGTGCGACCTCGTGGAGTTCGTCTCAGGAGAGCGGATCGCCGAGGTCTCGGCGACCACGTCGGTCGCCGTGGCGGAGCGCCCCGCAACGTCGACCCAGAGCTTCAGCGGTGATGGTGGGTACGGCCCCACGGAGGCCGTCACGACGGAGGACATTGCGATCGCGACGTTCCTCACCGAGGCAGGCGTCCCCGGAAACGTCGTGGTCTCGCAGGTCGCGGCGGGGCGCCGCAACCGCCTGTGGTTCGAGCTGGATGGCGCCGACGGCTCCGCGGTGTTCGACCAGGAGAACCCGGAGTCCGCCTGGCTGGGTCATCCCGACGGGGCGACACTGCTCGCACGTGGGGCGGGCGAGCTCTCCGACGCTCAGAAGCGGCTGTCCTTCCTGCCTGGCGGCCATCCGCAGGGGTATCAGGATGCCTTCTCAGCGTTCGTCGCCGACACCTACGAGGGGATCCGCACCGGCCGGCTTCCGGACGGACTGCCGACTTTCGAGGACGGCGCGCGCGCCGCCCGCATCGTCGACGCCGTCCTCGGTTCGGCGCTGAGCAGAGCGTGGGCTCCTGTGCGATGAGCGCCCACACGGCACCCGCGGCCGCTCAGCCGGCGCGCTTGCGGGAGCGGGTGCCCTTGCCCGGCGCGCGGCGCGTCTTGTCCTTGGCGGGCTCTTTCCACAGGTCCGTCAAGTTGTCGTCGACGAAACCGGCCAGGGACTGGAGTGCGGCGTCAAGATCGACGCCATCGGGCTCGATCAGGGCCTGGAGGTGGATGCCGATGACCGCGCCGTTGAGGGCCGCGGCGACGGCGCGTTCACGCTCGGTGGCGGCGGCGGGATCGACACCGGCCGGGCGGTGAGCGCGCAGCCAGCGTTGGACGCCCTGGCGGCGCTGGCCGAGGAATTCCTCGTACTGCTGGTGCACGGTGCCAGCGCTGTGCATGGCCTCGGTGAGGACCATGAACATCAGGGCGGAGTTGCCGCTGGCCACCCAGCGCCGGTAGTCCTCCAGCAGGGTGGCCAGGGTGGGGAGGGCCTGGTGGTACTGCTCGGGGTCCATGAACCGGTCCATCGCCCGGTCCAGCACGGCGATCAGCAGGCCGTCCTTGTTCTTGAAGTGCCAGGGGATGCTGCCCCGGCTGATCCCCGAACGCTCGGCGACGTCCACGAACGAGGTCCGCTCGAAGCCCCGCTCGGCGAACAGCTCCTCCGCGGCGTCCAGGATGCGGCGACGACTCTCGTCACCGATCTCGTCGATCCGGCGCCGCCCAGCAGAAGTCACGGCCCCAGCTTAGAGGTGCCGTTCCGCTCGCCACAGCAAGGGTGTTCATTCTATGTCGAACAACATAGAGTCATCTCAACTGTCACCGATGATCGGAAGATTAGGTGTGATATGGACTTTTCGGAACTGAAGCGGCTGATGGCCGCGAGCCCGCGGAACCGTTCCTGCGGACGATGGCCCGCCCCGCGGAGGACGACCCGGACTTCGTGGCCATCACGCGCGAAGGCGCCGCCATCACCCGGCTGGAGCTCGAACGGCGGTCGAACCGGCTCGCCCGCGTCTACGCCGAGCAGGGCGCCGGGTTCGCGGACTACGTCGCGATCGCACTGCCGGTCCATGACTGGTGGCTACGCCCAGCCCGGCCAGGCCAGGCCGATGGCCAACGAGGAGTTCTACCTCGGGATGTGCTGGCGGTGGCGCAACCCTCGAGGAAGTTCACTCTTGGGCCGGCGTCGGAGATCGCCCAGCGTCCCGCGTTCGGGCTGAAGCGTCATGCGCCGGCTCTCGAAGGGATAGCGCTCCCGGGAAATGGAGCAGCGGGGCGACGACGCGGCGCCCCGCTGCCCGAGCTCGTGACGGGGTCAGGAAACCTCCTGCCCCGTGGCCTCGGGCATGGCTTCCAGGAGAGCTTCCATCCGCATCGACAGGTAGGGCCGCAGGAAGCCGTCGGTGTAGATCCACATCGCGCGCGCCTCCATGCCGGCGATGACCATCTCGCCCACGGCGTCGATGGACACCCCCGCCTTGAAGGCTTCCTCCTCCCTCCTGCGCTGCTCCCCCTGCGGGAACATGCTGCGGTCGCCGGCCAGCGACTCGGTGTGCGCCAGGATGCCGGTGTCGACGTGGGCGGGGCACAGCACGCTCACGTCGATGCCATACTTGCCCGCCGCCTGCTGCAACGACTCGGATAGCCCCACCACGGCGTACTTGCCCGTCGTGTACAGCAGGTTCGAGCCCGCCACCAAGCCGGCACCGGAGGCGGTGTTCACGATGTAGCCGCCCTTCCCCCGCTCGATCATCCGGGGCAGGAAGGTCTGCAGCCCATTGACCACACCGCCGACGTTGACTCCGAGCGCCAAGTCCCACCTCTCGTAGCTCAGCTCAGGCAACGGCGACGTCGGCGCGATGCCCGCGTTGTTGAACAGCAGGCCGACCGGCCCCAGCTTCACCTCGGCCTGGTCGGCGACCGAGGCGAAGGCGTCGCGATCGCGCACGTCCAAGCGGAAGGCTTCGACCTCCGTCACCGAGGACAGTTCTTCCGTGCTGCGGCCCAGCGCCGCCTCATCGACGTCCGCCAGCGCCAGCCGCACGCCCCGTTTGGCCAGCGCCCGGGCGATGCCCAGGCCAATGCCCTGCCCGCCTCCGGTGATGAAGGCGACCGAACGGTTCCACTCCCTCACAGGACCACCCTTTCCCAGCCGCGTTCCACGACCTAGCATGCCGACCAACTCTATGCCGATCATCATAGCCCAGCGGGGACGACAGTCGCACGCACAAGCGAGGGCGACCGCACCTCGGGGGCCCAGCAGGCTCGTTCCGGCTTGTCCAGTTCGGCGTGACAGAGGGATTTCACGTCAACCATCACTATGTTGATTGACATAGAATCGGTCGAGGTGTTCAATGACGACAACCGATCGTGGCGGCCTGCCGCGATCCGTCAGAGTCGACGGGGACCGCCTCGTCGTGTCACGGGAGAAGCGATTGTCGATTCAGCGTCCGACCACAGCGGTCATCGGGGCAGGCATCAGCGGTCTGACGACCGGCAAGATGCTGACGGACTACGGGATCCCCTACACCTGCTTCGAGACCTCCGATCGCGTCGGCGGCAACTGGGCTTTCGGCAACCCGAACGGCCACTCGAGCGCCTACCGGTCGCTGCACATCGACAACTCCAAGAAGATCTGCCGCTTCTTCGATTTCCCGATCCCCGAGGAGTACCCCGACTTCTGCCACCACAGCCAGATCAAGGCCTACCTCGACAGCTACGCGGACACCTTCGGCCTGCGAGAGCGGATCGAGTTCGAGAACGGCGTCGTCCACGCCGAGCGGCGCGCCGGTGGTGGCTGGGATATCACCGACCAGCGCGGGGACGTGCGTTCGTTCGACGCGCTCGTGGTCGGGAACGGCCACCACTGGAACCCGCGCTACCCCGACTTTCCCGGCACGTTCGACGGGGTCGTGATCCACTCGCACTACTACGTGGACCCGCTCTCCCCGCTGGAACTGCACGGCAAGCGAATCCTCGTGGTCGGCTTCGGGAACTCCGCCGTCGACATCGCGTCCGAGCTGTCCTCGAAGTCGACCCGCAACAAGGTGACGCTGTCGACCCGCTCCGGCGGCTGGATTGTGCCGAAGTACTTCCTGGGCCGGCCGATCGACGAGTTCGCCGGCCGGAACGCCCGGCTCCCGAAGGCCCTGCAGCGCGTGATCATCCGGAACTTCCCGAAGATCGCCGCAGGCGACCCGGTGAAGTACGGACTGCCCAAGCCGGACCACTACTACGGCGAGTCGCACGGGACGATGTCCAGTGAGCTGTACCTGCGCCTCGGGTCGGGTGACCTCATCCCGAAGCCCAACATCGCGCGCCTCGACGGCTCCACCGTGCACTTCGCCGACGGCACGTCGGACGACTTCGACGTCATCATCTACGCCACCGGGTACAACATCACCTTCCCGTTCTTCGACCCCGAGTTCATCTCCGCACCGGAGAACAAGTTCCCCCTCTACAAACGGATGCTGCGGCCGGACATCGACGACCTGGTCTTCGTCGGCTTCGCGCAGCCCATCCCGACCCTGTTCCCGTTCGTGGAGTGCCAGTCGCGCCTCGTCGCGGCGTACCTCGCCGGGACCTACCGCCCGCCGGCACCGGATGAGATGGAGCGCATCATCGTCGAGGACGAAAAGCTGCACCGAGGGCACTACATCGACCGGCCCCGGCACACCCAGCAGATCGACTACTACGTCTACGAGCACCAGATGAGAACCGAGGAACTTGCCTCCGGCTGGGAGCGGGCCCGCCGCGAAGGTCCCGTGAAGCTCGAAGGCCGCGCCTCCGACTCCCTCTCCGCGGCGGTGTAGCGATGCGGGTACAGAAAACGGCACGAGCCGACATCTCCTTCCGGTCGAACGGCGTCGAGTCCGCCGCCTGGCACTACCGGGCAACGTCAAAGACCCTGGCGACCGAAAAGGGCCGGCCCTGCGTCGTGCTGGCCCATGGCTTCGGCGGTACGCGCGACAGCGGCCTCGAGGGCTTCGCGGAGGCCTTCGCCGCCGCCGGCGTCGACAGTCTCGTCTTCGACTACCGCACGTTCGGCGCGAGCGCGGGCGAGCCCCGTCAGCTCGTCGACATCGATGCGCAACTCGAGGACTACACCGCAGCGGTGACCTGCGCGCGGACACTCGACGACGTCGATGCGGACCGGGTCGTCGTGTGGGGTGTCTCCCTCTCCGGTGGTCACGTGTTCCGGATCGCCGCAGGCGACCAGCGCCTGGCAGGGGCGATCTCGCTGACACCCGCCACCGACGGCGCTGCCACCGCTCGGCTGTCCGTGAAGCACAACGGTGTCGGGCGGGCGCTGACCACGAGCGCGGCCGGTCTCGTCGGCGCGGTCGCAGCGGCCAGGAACAAGCATCCTTTCTACCAGCCGCTGACCGGACACCCCGGAGACCCGGGCGCGGTCAACGCCCCCGGGGCGTTCGAGGGTTACACCGCCATCGCCGGACCCACCTGGGAGAACCGCTACACGATGAGGAACGCGCTTTCGTTCGCCCGCTACCACCCCGGCAGGGAGGCTCCAAAAATCTCCTGCCCGGTGCTCGTGCAGATCGCCGACCTCGATCAGAGCGCCCCTCCGTTGGTCGCTGCCGAAACGGCCAAGAAACTCCGGTCGGCAGAGGTGCGGCACTACCCCTGCGACCACTTCGACGTCTACCCCGGGCGCGAGTGGCACGAGCAGGTGGTGCGGCACCAGGTCGACTTCCTCTCCCGCCGGTTGGCCTCTCCACCTCCCGGGTCGTGACGGGCCGCGCCGAGCAGAACCGGACGACGACGTGAGAGGGAACATGACCGAGGACATCGAGGTGCCCGGGCGGCTGGTATGTGCCGCTGAGCGGCTCGCGGCGACACGACAGGGCGCATGGCTCGTCATCAATGTGCTGAGCCCAATCGACCGGTTCGTGATGCGCCGTACCAAGGGCCGGCAGGGCAGCCGCGCGCGAGGCAACCCGAAACTGCTGCTGCACCATGTCGGCGCGAAGACGGGACAGGCCCGCCAGACACCACTGATGTGCCTGTCCGTGGACGACTACTGGCTCATCGTCGCGTCCAAGGGCGGCGCCCCGAACCACCCGGCCTGGTACTTCAACATCAAGGCCCACCCCGCCGTCACCATCGACCTGAACGGCCAGAGCATCCCTGTCCAGGCACGTGAGCTCGAGGGCGCGGAGTACCACGCCGCATGGCGCCTCGCGACAAGCCGCTTCAAGGGGTTCTACACCTACCAGGCGCGGGCGGGTGGGCGGAGGATCCCGCTGATCCGCCTCGATCGGAGTGAGTCATGACGACGACCGAGGCTTTCCGGTCCCGCGCCCTGGCCTGGCTCGAGGCGAACGCGGAGCGCGTCGGCGCTGACGATCCTGCCGGCGACAGCGCGCGCGGCTACGACGCTGACCTGCCGGGTTCCCGCCGCTTCCAGAAGGCGCTCTTCGACGCTGGTCTCGCCGGGCTCACCTGGCCGAAGGAGTACGGCGGTCAAGGCCTGGGAGTCGAGGAACTCCTGGCGTGGGCGGAGGTCTCGGTGGACTTCGTCGTGCCGAATGCGGTGTTCGGCATCGGCCACGGCATGATCGGCCCCACCCTCATCGAGCTCGGCACCGAGGAGCAGAAGCAGCGGTACCTGCCTCCGATGCTGTCGGGCGAGGAGATCTGGTGTCAGCTCTTCTCGGAGCCCAGCGGCGGGTCGGACATCGCGTCACTGCGCACGACCGCCACGCGCACCGAGCACGGCTGGGTCATCAACGGTCAGAAGGTCTGGACCTCCGGCGCCCACCACAGTGACTTCGGTGCGATCCTCACCCGGACCGACCCGACGGTGCCGAAGCACGAGGGCATCACCATGTTCGTGGTGGACATGCGCCACCCCGGTGTCACCGTGCGGCCGTTGCGGATCGCCACGGGTGCGGCTCCGTTCAACGAAGTCTTCTTCGACGACGTCGAGGTTTCCGAGGACGCGGTCATCGGCCAGGTCGGCAAGGGCTGGCCGGCCGCCGTGGTGATGCTGCGCAACGAGCGGATCATGCTCGGCGCCGGCGGGCGGTCGCGAGGGAACCCGCTCGGGTTCGACCGGCTGCTCGCTGCCACGCGCGGCGCCGGATCACCGGCCGGTTCGGCGAGGACCAGCGACGGGCTCGCCGAACTCCACGCACGCGAGCTGGCGCTGAGCCAGTTCGGCCGTCTGCTGCACGAGGAGAGCCTCGCAGGCGTCCCCATCGGCTCCCGCGGATCCGTCGGCAAGCTCGCCGCCGGCGAGCTGATGCTCTGGGCCTCCGACCTCGCCGCGGAGCTGCTGGGCGAGGCGTTCCTCCTGGACTCCGGCCTCGCCGGCATGCGGTACGCGAGCGTCTACGCACCCGGCCATGCTGTCGCCGGTGGGACCGGCGAGATCCAGCGGAACATCATCGGGGAGCGCATCCTCGGCTTGCCGAAGGATGGCGGAGTCGACAAGAACGTCCCCTTCAACCAACTGCGATTCGGCTGAGCAGGGAGCGGAGCATGGGACTCACCGACACAGCCGAGCAGGCGGCCCTGGCCGCCACCGTCCGGCAACTCGTCTCCACCCACTCGCCCATGAGGCGCGTCCGCCAGGTGCTCGACGGCGACACAGCCTTCGACCCGGATCTCTGGCGGCGGCTGGCAGACCTGGGCCTCCCCGGCATCACGATCCCTGAGGCATATGGCGGCGCCGGCGGTTCGCTCGCCGACCTCGCCCCAGCCCTCCGTGAGCTGGGACGAGGGCTCGTCCCCTCACCGCTCGTCGGAAGCGGTGTGCTGGCGGCTCACGCGCTGCTCTCCCTCGACGAGGAGCCGCTCAAAAAGAAGCTGCTGCCGCAGATCGCGACGGGTGAGCTTCTCGGGACTCTGGCCGTCAGCGAGCCCGGCTCTGACGGGTGGACGGACCGTCGCCCGAGTACCACCGCCGCCGGGAGGCCGGAGGGAACCGTGCTCAACGGGACGAAACACGCCGTGCTCAACGCCGCCCAGACCGACCTGTTCCTCGTCCACGCACACGACGGCGAGCGGAACGGGATCTTCCTGGTGCGTCACGACGCCCCCGGGATCGTGGTGACACCTGAGCCGAAACTGGACCGCACAACGGCAACCGGGACGATCTCGTTCAACCGGACCCCGGCTGAACGCGTATCCGGCGACGCCGACGCGGCACTGGACCGGGTCACTGACCTCGCCGGTATCGCGCTGGCCTGCATGCAGTCCGCCGCCATGAAGAAGGCCCTCGATCTCACGGCCGACTACGCCAAGGTTCGGTACAGCTTCGGCCAGCCCATCGGTTCGTACCAGGGGGTCAAACACAAACTGGCCGACATCTACACCGACTGGTGCCTCGTCGACGCCGCCACTCGCCGTGCCGTGGAGGCTGCCGACAGCGGCGAACCGGACGCCTCCGCATGCGCCGCCGCCGCCCGCCTCCTCGCCTCCCCGGCCTACGTGAAGGCGGCGCGGCAGATGATGATGCTGCACGGCGGCATCGGCTTCACGTGGGAACACGACGCGCACCTGTTCTACAAGAACGCGGTCAGCGACAGCATCTTGCTCGGAGATCCAGGCTTCCAGCGACGCCGCCTCGCGAGGCTGCTCGCGGTCTGAGTACGGCGCGATCGGCCGGCCGCAGACGCTCGCTCTCCCGCGAGGCGGGCCCCGGTTCGAGAGGAGCGGAACGTCAGCAGAGCCAGCCAGTCGGCGAACCCGGCGAGCGAAGCCCACGCACGAGTTCACGTCATCGCCCGGTTCGATACGTGGATCACGCTCATCGCGCTCGTCATCACCGCGCTCGTCACCTACGGAACGGTCCAGGCGGACAGCTTCACGGGCGCGTATGCGGTCGTCCTCGTTCAGTGCGCCGCCGTGGTCTTCCGCGGCGGCCGCACGGTGACCCCATGGGCGATCGGCGTGGCGGGCATGCTGCTGACGATGAACGCACCGGTTTCCGGCGTCTGGGCGCAGACCGGCGCGTTGTGCCAGCTGACGCTGCTCAATCTGGTGTCCGCGCGGAGACATCGAGTGGCGGCGCTCGCCACAGTGGTGACGTTCTTGGCGATGTGCGTGGCGCTAAGCCCCCAGCCGGAATTCCACTTCCTGGGTGCGGGTGGCATGACCGTGGCGGGGTGGACCCTCGGCTCCGCGGGGTTGGGAGCCGTGGTCCGCATTCGGCGTGAGTACGCCATGACGGTAGAGGCGCGGGCACGGTGGGCGTTGGAGACCCGGGAAGCGGAAGCCAGCCGCCGTGTCGCCGAAGAGCGCCTGCGGATCGCGCGGGAAGTTCATGACGTGCTGGGACACCACGTGGCGGTGATCCGTGTGCACGCCGGACTGGCGCGCCGTTCGTTCCGCGCGGCGCCCGACCGGGCGGCGACCGCGCTGAGGGAGACGGAGGCGGCCGCGAAGGCGGTCATGCGGGAGATGCCCGGCATTCTGCGGCTGTTGCGAGACACGGCGAATGCGGAACCGCCCTCACCGCTACCGAAACTCGAAGAGATCGACGCTCTGCTCGAGACAGCGCGTGGTGCCGGCCTCGATGTGGTGCTCGACCGCGAGGTCGACGCCGAGCGGGTGTCGCAACTGGTCGCGGTCACTGCCTACCGGCTGGTTCAGGAATGCCTGACCAATGCCCGGCGGCACGGCACCGGGCCGTTGGAGCTCGTGGTGCGCACCGGGCCGGCGACGTTGACGCTCGTGGCGTCCAACGCCGTCGCGGCTACACCGCCGCGCCGCGAGGGCGGGGGTCATGGGTTGGTCGGGATGCGGGAGCGGGTGCACGCGGTGGGAGGCCGGCTGGCGATTTCGAGCGGCGGCGGTGTTTTCCGGCTCATGGCCGAGTTGCCGCTCGAAGCGGGTACCGACCTGGCCGAGGACGGACGTCACGGATGAGCGACGCACTCCCCATCCGCGTGCTGCTCGCGGACGACCAGTCACTGATCCGCATGGGACTGCGCGGCGTCCTGGAGTCCGAACCGGGCTTCACCGTGGTCGGTGAAGCCGGCGACGGGGCCGCCGCCGTCCAGGCAGTACGCGCAGGTGACGTCGACATCGTGCTGATGGACCTGCGGATGCCCGGAGTGGACGGCATCGAGGCCACGCGGCAGCTGACCGCGGACCCCGGCGCCTCCCCCGGCGTCGCCATCCTCGTTCTCACGACGTTCGAGACCGACGAGTACGTGCTGCGGGCACTCACCGCGGGGGCTCGCGGTTATCTCGGCAAGGACGCCGATCCGGAAGTCCTGCTGGCTGCGATCCGGGTCGTCGCGCGCGGCAGCACGCTGTTGTCGCCGCGCGCGACGCGGGCGCTGATCGCCCGCGCGATCACGCCTGGCGCCCTGGATCCGCGCGCGGCCGAAGCGCTGGCCACGCTGACCGGCCGAGAGCGGGAGATCGCCGGACTGGCCGCCCGCGGACTGACCAACGGTGAGATCGCCGAGCGGTTGGTGATCTCACCGTTCACCGTGAAGACGCACATCAACCGGGCGATGGCGAAGCTCGGCGCACGCGACCGCGCTGCCTTGGTGATCGCGCTGCACGCGGGAGGAGCCGTCGAGATACCACCGACGCAGTAGGGATCGCTGATGCGCGGGCAGTAGACGAGTTCCGACCGTCGAACGATGTCACAAGCGTCCCGGATCGCGATGCTGGCGCCATGGCTCGCTTTCTCTATCGGCTCGGTCGCGCCTGCGGCCGACATCGCATTCTCGTGCTCGTCCTGTGGACCGCGGCGCTCGTCGCCCTCGGCGTAGGCGCCACCGGCTCGAAGTTCAGCAAAGAGGAATTCTCTGTGCCCGGCTCGGAAGCGAGCCGCGCACTCGATCGGTTGAACCACGACTTCCCCGGGGTCGCGTCGTCCGGCGATGGCAGCACCGGCTCCCTGCAACTCGTGCTGACCGCTCCGCACCGCCAGCAGATCACGAGCGCGGGCAACGCGGCGCTCGTCCGCGCGGCGGTGATGGCCGCGGCCGGAGTCCCGAACGTCGGCTCGGCGACCGACCCGTTCGACGCGAAGAAACCCTACGTCTCACCGGACCGCACGACGGCGGTATCGACGCTCACGATCACCGGCCTGACGGACGACAACGCATCGCGCGTTCACGACGAGGTCCTGGCCGTTGCCGCGGCTGCCCGCGCGGACGGGCTCGATGCCGAAGTCGGCGGATCGCTCGGGAACGCCAAGGATAAGGCGGGTTCGGCAACCGAAGCGATCGGTGTGGCACTGGCGTTCCTGGTTCTGCTGGTGACGTGCGGATCGCTCGTCGCCGCCGGGGCGAACCTGCTCGGCGCGCTCGTCGGGGTGGCGGTCGGTTCGCTCGGCGTCTTCGCGTTCTCCGCGGCCCACCCCGTCGACACCACCACACCGACCCTGGCGGTGATGCTCGGCCTGGCCGTCAGCATCGACTACTGCCTGTTCATCCTCGCCCGGTTCCGGGCGGAACTGCGCGCGGGACGGCCGGTGGAGGAAGGCATCGGCCGCGCGGTCGGCACAGCGGGATCGGCGGTGGTATTCGCCGGGACTACGGTCGTCGTCGCGCTCGTCGGCTTGTCGATCACCGGAATCGGGTTCATCACGGAGATGGGTCTGGCCGCGGCCTTCGCCGTGACAACGGCGGTGCTCATGGCGATCACCCTCCTTCCCGTCCTGCTGCGAACGATGGGACACCGCGCGCTGCCGCGGCGTGAGCGGCGTGGCAACGCGTCGCGCCGCTCGCACGCGGACCGGCTCACGTTCCTGGAACGCTGGGTCCGTGTAGTCGTACGCCGACCGGTTGTCGTCGGCGGACTCGCGATCGCGGGTCTGCTCGTGCTTTCGGTGCCGGTCCTGTCGATGAACACCGCACTGATCACGCCCGGAGGGGACGATCCACACAGCACGCAACGGGCGGCCTACGACCGGATCGCCGAAAAGTTCGGCGCCGGCGCGCAGAGTCCGTTGCTCGTCCTGGCGGAAGGCGGGGACGTCGGCGCCCGGCTGCCCGCGGTGATCCGGTCGCTCAGCCGGATCGGCGGCGTGGTCGCGGCCGTGCCCGGTGGCGTGACCGACGCGGGCGACGCGGCGTTCGTCCAAGTCGTTCCGGAGAATGGCCCGGCGGATTCGAGCACGAGGGATCTCGTCCACCGGATTCGCGGCACCGCGCACGACGTGGACGGAGTCACTCTGTCCGTGACCGGCAAGACCGCGATCGACGCCGACACGAACGCCGCTCTGCAACAAGCCCTGGCGACCTATCTGCTGTCGGTCGTGGGTCTGTCGCTGCTCCTGCTGATGGTGCTGTTCCGCTCGATTCTGGTACCGCTGATGGCGACGCTCGGCTTCCTGTTGTCACTCGGAAGCGCGCTCGGGGTGACGGTAGCGGTCTTCCAATGGGGCTGGTGGGGTGCCGTGTTCGCGGCACCGACCGGGAACCCGATCCTGACGCTCCTGCCGATGCTGATCGCCGGCATCCTGTTCGGGCTCGCGATGGACTACCAGGTTTTCCTGGTGTCCCGGATCCACGAATCGCACCGGCGGGGCTTCGACCCGAACGAGGCCGTCCTCGACGGATTCGGCCGCACCGCGGTGGTGGTCGCCGCCGCCGCGTTGATCATGACCTCGGTGTTCACCGGGTTCGCGCTCACCCCCGCGCCGATCGTCGCTTCGCTCGGCCTCGCGCTCACGGTCGGGGTACTCGCCGACGCGTTCATCGTGCGCATGGTGGTCACTCCGGCACTGCTGACACTGCTCGGTGGCAAAGCCTGGTGGATTCCCCAGTGGCTTGATCGCGTCCTGCCGCACGTCGACGCCGAAGGCAGCGCGCTCGAGTCGGCTCCAGCGCCTGCTCGAAGCCTCGCCGACCACCGGTAGCAGGTCACCGCGCGGACGCGTTCCAGCAGGCCAGCCGGTGCGGCGGGGCGTCGACGGCGATCAGCCCGAAACGGCCGTAACTTGCGCGACGTCAGCGCGAACGGTTCGCGCGCCGCGCACCATGAAGGCAGCGGCGACGAGGGAAGCGACCGGCGCGAGGATCGCGACGGCAGCCTGCGGACCCAACGCGCCCTCGAAGACAGCGCCGAGGAGAGCACCGCCGAGGCCGCCGACGAGGGACAGGTACAGCCCGACGATGGCAAAGCCGACGGCGCGGAACTGGAACGGCGTGATGGTCGCGACGACGAGGATGACCGGCACGAGCCCCGCGAAGAGCAGGGCCTGCGTGATGAAACCGATGACGATGAAGGCCGCGACGTTCGGGGCGTACGCCTGCAGGCCCAGGCCGCAGCCGAGTGCGGCCACCGCTACACCGACGGCGTACATGCAGCGCTCCGGGCTGCGGGCGAAGAGCTGGTCGGCGTACTTGCCGCCGACGACGGCTCCGAGGAGCGCGCCGACGGAGGAAACGCTACCGACCGCGCCGCGCGAACCGGCTTCCAGATGGAAGTGCTGCTCCATGACGATGTTCAGGTAAATCGGCACCGTGGTGACCGCGAAGCCGAACGCTCCCAGGCTGACCATGATCAAGGAGAAGGTCCGGACCTTCCTGAGGCTGGCAAAGGCGGTCCGGAGAGTCACCGCCGGATCGTCCGGCTTTGCCGCGGCCGAGTGGTCGCCCGCCTCGAACCGGCCACGTTCGGGCTCCGGTACCGACAGCGTCGTGACGCCGAGAATCACCGCAGGTACGGCCATGAAAGCGAAGGCCCACCGCCATCCGTCGCCGCCCCCGGCGACGGAGGCGACGCCACCGAGCAGTGCGGGACCGAGAAGGATGCCGACGGGGAGACCGGCACGGTGGATAGCGAAGATTTTCCCTCGGCCCCGCGGCGGATAGGCGTCGGTCAGCAGCGCGCTCTGGACGGGCCCTTCATTCGCCTTGCCGATGCCGGAAAGCGTGCGGATCAGCGCGAGTTGCCACGCAGCCTGCGCGACAGCGGTGAGAACGGAAGCACCGGCCCACAGCAGCGTGCTGACCCCGGCGATCAGAGTACGACGCATCCGGTCGCCGAGAACGCCGAGCGGAAGAGCAGCGAACGAGACGGTGAAACCCGCAAGAGCGGCAGTGACGGTGATCGTCGTGGTGCTCAGGTGCAGGCTTTTCTGGATGTCCGGAGCCAGCACGCCGAAGCCGGCGCTATCCGCCGCGTCGAGCACCGCGAGCCCGCTCAGAACGAAGATCGTCCTGCGACCGCCTACCCGGAAGGACTCTCGAAGTGAGGTTGCGTCTGTCATCGGATCCCTTCGTTGGGCCCTACAATCAGTGACTGCCTTCGGAGTTCAGGGTGTTGATCCGGTTGGGTCTCACACGCCGGGGAGGACCTCGGACGCCCGACGTCGCGTGCCGGTCAGAGGAGTTCGAGGATGGTCGCGTTCGCCTGGCCGCCGCCCTCGCACATGGTCTGCAGCCCGTAGCGGACGTCGTTGTCACGCATGTGGTGGACGAGCGTGGTCATCAGACGAGCACCGGAGGCACCGAGCGGGTGTCCGAGTGCGATCGCTCCGCCGAGCGGATTGGTCAGTGCGGGATCCGCGCCGGTGTCGGCCAGCCAGGCCAGCGGCACGGGCGCGAAGGCCTCGTTGCACTCGAAGGCACCGATGTCGCCGATCGAGAGCCCGGAGTGCTTCAGCGCCTTGGCGGTCGCGGGGATGGGCGCGGTCAACATCGGCATCGGAGCGGCACCGGTGACGACGGCGGTGTGGATGCGCGCGAGCGGCCGGAGGCCGTTCGCGGCCGCGTACTCGCTCGTCGTGACGAGGAGCGCCGCTACTCCGTCCGAGATCTGGCTGGCGTTGCCGGCGGAGACCTTGCCGTCCTCCTTGAAGGGCGTTTTGAGCGTCGCGAGTTTCTCGAGAGTGCCTCCCGGACGGATGCCCTCGTCCAGGAACGTGCCGGCAGTTTCGACGATCTGCGCTGCGAACGCGCCGCGCTGCTGTGCGGCATGCGCGCGCTCGTGCGATCGCAGGGCGTACTCGTCGAGTTGGGTGCGGCTCAAACCCCATTCGTCGGCGACGATCTCCGAGCCGCGTCCCTGGTCCGGGACGACGTCGTCGTAGCGCCGCAGGTAAGCAGGTCCGAACGCGGCGGGGATGTTGTTGCTCCCCATCGTCGTGCGGCTCATCATCTCGACGCCGCCTGCGACGGCGACATCGTACTGCCCGGCGATGACACCTGCCGCCGCGAAGTGCACCGCCTGCTGCGACGAGCCGCACTGCCGGTCGAGGGTCACGCCCGGGACGTGTTCGGGCCATCCCGCGGACAGCACTGCGGTGCGAGCGATGTCGAAGGTCTGCTCGCCGATCTGGGTGACGCAGCCCCAGACGACGTCGTCGACGCATGCCGGGTCGATCTCCGCACGCTCGACGAGCGCGTTGAGAACGTGGGCGCTGATGTCAGCGGAGTGCAGGCCGGACAAGGCCCCGTCGCGCTTGCCTATGGGGGTTCGCACCGCTTCGACGATGACGGCGTCACGCATCGCGCAGCTCCAATCTCACTGGGGGTGGGGCCGACTGGGTCAGTCGGCGACCGATGCTGGACCGGAGTGGCCCGCGAGCTGACCGACGAGGGTCATGACCTCCTCGGCCGACGAGGCCGGCACGGTGTACCCGTCGACGTCGAGGATTTCCGTCAGGTGCGCCTCGATCTCGTCGGCGGTCGTCGGGCCGGCACCCGCGTTGAGCAGTACGCCCGGGGTGTACGCCGTGAAGATCCGCGCGAAGCGGCCGCCGCCGGCGCTGAACACCTCGCCGGTGACCGTCGTCGTCGGGCTGGCCAGGAACACCACCAGCGGCGAGATGAGTTCCGGCTGAAGCGCGGCGCCGAGCGGGCCGAACGCGTCGCCGGTGAGCCGGGTCTGCGCCAGCGGAGCCAGGCAGTTCGAGGTGATGCCGTAGCGGGCACCCTCGACGGCGAGTGCCCGGCTCAGACCCGCGATGCCGCCCTTGGCGGCGCTGTAGTTCGCCTGTCCGGCAGCGCCGAAGAACCCTGCGCCGCTGGCGGTCAGGATGATGCGTCCGAAGCCCGCAGGCTTCATGACGCGGTAGGCCGCGCGGCTGACGGAGAACGACCCCTTCAGGTGGACGTCGAGGACTGTCTCGATGTCCTCGTCGGTGAGGTTCGGGATCGTGCGGTCCCGCAGGACGCCCGCGTTGTTCACGAGGATGTCGAGGCGCCCCCAGGCCGATATCGCGGCATCGACGATGCGAGCGGCGCTGCCCGGGTCGGCGACCGAGCTGTACTCCGCGACGGCCTCGCCACCCGCGGCGAGGATCTGCGAGACGACCTGGTCGGCGGCCGCGCTGCCTTGCCCGGTGCCGTCGGTCGAGCCGCCGAGGTCGTTGACGACGACCTTCGCGCCGTGCTCGGCGAGGGCGAGCGCATGAGCACGACCGAGGCCGGCCCCTGCCCCGGTGACGATCGCGACCCGCCCTTCGAGCCGCCGGTACCGGAGACGATGAGGCATGGATCCTCCACAGAGAGCGTTGACAGGATTTCGATAGAACACGATGATCTAGTCTATGTCAACGGACACAGACAATGACGGGTCCGGGGCGGTCGGCGACAGCATCATGTGGGCGGAAGTCTGCGCGGGCGGTGCCCGACGAACTCTGACGCACGAAACCGCCGACGCGCTGCTCACGGTGATCGAGCAGGCACGCACCCGGCGGCCGAAGGTGCTGGTACTGACGGGTGACGAGGACGCGTGGTGCTTCGGCGGTGACGTCGCCGCGTTCGCGTCGTCCCAGGATCGCCAGGGCTACATCGACGAACTCGCGACCAGGTTGCACGCCGCGGTGTCGGGACTGCAGTCGCTCGACGCGATCGTCTTCTCGGTGGTAGACGGTGTCGCGGCGGGCGCGGGCATGCCGCTGGCGGCGGCCGGAGACATCGTGCTGGCCAGCAGCCGCGCCCGGTTCACGCTCGGGTACACGAAGCTGGGGCTGACTCCCGACGGCGGCACGACGATGCTGTCCGCGTCACTCGGCGTCCACCGGCTGCTGTACGCGGCCCTCGTGAACCCGGTCGTGGACGCCGAGACGGCGCTGCGACAAGGTCTGGTCGCGGAGGTTGTGCCACCGGGAGACCTGATGGCACGAGCACAAGAGCTCGCCGAGGTACTGGCGCGCGGCTCGGCGGAGGCTCTCTCGACGACAAAACATCTGGTGCGTCGGCAGGCCCTGCCCGCTCCGGCAGAGGCGCTCCAGCGTGAGCAGACGGCGCTGCGGGCCGCCGCCGGGAGCACGGACGCGGCCGAAGGCCTCTCCGCGTTCGTCGAGAAGCGCAGCCCATCGTTCGCCTGAACAGCCGGCGCCTGCGTGACCGGGCAGAGCGGACACTCGGCCCGATCACGCAGGAACGCCAGCGCGTTGTCGATCTGACACGTTCCTAGTCGACGCCCTCGTAGACGGTGACGACGCACGCCGAGCCGATCCCGATGTTGTGCTGCAGGGCGGTACGAACACCCGTGACCTGCCGATCGCCGGCCGTGCCACGCAACTGCCACGTCAGCTCCGCGCATTGGGCGAGGCCGGTGGCGCCGATCGGATGTCCCTTGGACATCAGACCGCCGGACGGGTTCGTCACGACGCGGCCGCCGTAGGTGTTGTCGCCGTCGAAGATGAACTTCTCCGCGGTCCCCTCCGCCGTGAGACCGAGCGACTCGTATGTGATCAGTTCGTTGGCGGTGAAGCAGTCGTGCAATTCGACGACGGGGATGTCGTCCGGGCCGATACCGGCCTGGGCGTAGGCGTCGGCGGCCGCCTTCGCGGACAGGTCGTAGCCGACCACGTGCCGCATGTCGCCCGTGAAGCTGCCGGGAGTGTCGCTCGTGAAGCCCTGACCGGCGATGCGGACGCGTGCGTCGAGGCCCTTCTTCTTGGCGTACTCGGCGCTGACGAGGATCGCGGCGGCCGCGCCGCTGGTCGGCGGGCAGCACATCAGACGCGTGAGCGGCCCGGCCTGATGTGGCGAAGCCAAGACCTCCTCGACGGTGAGCGGCTCGGTGAACACCGCGTACGGGTTGTTCGCGGCGTGCTTCCTTGCCTTGACAGCGATCCGGGCGAACGCCTCGATGCTCGTACCGAACTTCTCCATGTGCGCGCGGCCGGCACCGGCGAACAGCTGAGCGGCGGGCGGTTCGGCAGCCTCGAAGCCGTAGAGTTCGTTGAGCCGCACGAAGTGCTGGAGGCTCGGCGCCTGCCGGTCGTCCCAGTTGCCGCGGAGCGCACCGGCACGCATCTGCTCGAAGCCGACGGCGAGGACGACGTCGGCGTCGCCACTGGCGACGGACTTGCGCGCCTGCCACAGGGCGGTCGACCCACTCGCGCAGTTGTTGTTGACGTTGACGATCGGGATACCCGACAGGCCCACGGAATACAGGACGACCTGCCCGCAGGTGGAGTCACCGTAGATGTAGCTGGCGTACGCCTCCTGGACGTCTTCGTAGGCGATCCCGCTGTCGGCGAGGGCGGCCCGCACCGCCCTGACGCCCATGTCCTCGTAGCCGGCACCGGCACTCGGCTTCGTGAACGGCACCATGCCGACTCCGGCGACACGAACGTCAGCGGCCATGACTGCTCCCTTGCGAGGTGGTGTGGTGTGGTGTGGTGCGGGGCCTGGGCCAGGAGTCACCTTCACCGACCGGCGCGATTCGGGTCGGCCTCGGGCATGCAGGAAAGGATCTGGGCGTGGTACTCCTCGATGTACTTGCGGTACAGGCCGTCGGTGAAGACGAAGGGCTGCCCGGCGATCACCCCTTCGACCACCGATCGTCCGGCGTCGTCGATGCTGACGCCGTTGCTCAGCAATGACTCTTGGGCCGCGTCGAGGATCTTCCTCGCCCGGTCCGTGTGGGCCTCCGCCTCGGCGGGGCGCTGGGCGGCGGTGTTCCGCACGATGCTCGTGGTCACCTCACCGGGGCAGATCACGCTCACGCGGATGTCGTGATGGGCCAACTCCTGACGCAGGGCCAAGGTCATGCCCACCACACCGAACTTCGTAGCGTGGTAGGTGAACCCGCTCCCGCCCGGCAGGATGCCGGCTACGGACGACACGTTGACGACGATGCCGCCGTCGCCGCGAGCGATCATCCGGGGCACGAACGCCTGGACGCCGTTGTACACGCCGTTGAGGTTGACGCCGACCATCCAGTCCCACAGCTCACCGCGCATCCGCGAGGGGGACACGCTGTCGACGACGCCGGCGTTGTTGAACACTCCGTGGACCGGCCCGAGGTCCTGCTCGACCTGGTCGGCCACGGCGAGGAAAGCCTGCCGGTCGCGGACGTCGAGCTGGTAGGTCCGGACGTCGGTGAGCTTCTCGAGTTCGCGATGGGCTTCCACGAGCGCCTTGGCGTCGCGGTCGGCGATCGCGAGCAGCGCACCCCGGTCGGCGAGCTGTCGCGCGATGCCGAGACCGAGGCCTTGCGCACCGCCGGTGATGAAGCAGATCTTTCCCTGGAACACGACTCTGTCCTGTCTTTCTCGACGGTGGCTAGACGGTCAGCGCGAAAGCCGGCGGATGACGTCGAGGCCCGACGGGTCCACGGGGATCCCGTGCAGCACACGGGCGTGCGCGTGACCGACATGGTGCAGACCGAACGCGGCCTGCAGCGCCGTCCACTGGCCCTGCGCGTCGAGGCTCTGGTTCACGGCGGACTTGGCGAGTTTGGTGCCCATCACCGGTCGTCCGGCGATCTCGCGGGCGATCCCGAGCGTGAACCCGGGCAAGTCGTCACGGGCCACGACGTGGTTCACCATGCCCAGGTCGCGGCACTCGGCCGCGGTCAGCGCCGCGCTGCGGAACAGCATCTCCTTGGCCTTGCGCGGACCGAACTCCCACGCGTGGACGAAGTACTCGTGTCCGTTGACGCCGAACGCCACCGTCGGGTCCGAGAATGTCGCGTCGTCACTTGCGATGATCAGGTCCATGGGCCAGACGAGCATCAGGCCGCCCGCGATGACCTTGCCGTGGACCTGCGCGATGGTCGGCTTCGGAAAATTGCGCCAGCGCCAGCACATCCCGAGGTAGTACTCCTCCTCGGCGGACATGTGTCCGAGAACGCCGGGCTGGTCGAAGCCTCCGACGTGGCTGACGCAGAAGTTGTGCACCTCCAGGGGTCCGCCACTCACGTCATGCCCGGAAGAGAAATGCGGTCCGTCCGCGTCGAGGATGACGACCCTGACCCGATCGTCCTGCGCCGCGAGCGCGAACGCCCGGTCGATCTCGTGAAGCATCTGGTAGTCCTGCGCGTTCCGCCGCTCGGGCCGCGCCAGCGTGATCCGGCCGATGGTGCCGTCGTCCTCGGTCGTGTAGCGGATGCGCTCGAAGGCGGGAGCCGAGCCGGCCTCGCGGGGCTCACTGGTCGTCGTCACAGACGAACTATGGCAGTGCGTTCTAGTCTATGTCAATCAGCACAGTCAGTCGTATGCCAGTCAGCATAGAATATTGCGAGCTGTCACGAAGGGCTCTAAGGTGAAGCCTGCTCACCCAGCCGATGTCCGGCGAAAAAGCCCAAAACGCCTTCCTGTAAGTGCTGCCGGGCTGGTCGGACCCGAGCAAAGGAACCGGTACCGATGACGCCAGCCCCTTCCCCGGCGCACCTGCGCGTGGAGCACCTTGACGCACCGTTGGGCATTTCCGTCGAGAAGCCCCGGTTCTCGTGGTGGCTCCCCGAAGGCGCGGTGCGGCAGCAGGCCTACCAGCTCGTCGTCGGCGAGTGGGACAGCGGCCGGATCGAGAGCGAACAGTCGGTCCTGGTCGAGTACAACGGGCCGCGGCTGCCGGCGTCCGAGGTCGTGCCGTGGCGCGTCAAGGTCTGGACCGACTCGATCGAGACCGGGTGGGCCGAGTCGACGTTCGGTACCGCGCTGCGCCGGGACGACTGGCAGGCACAGTGGATCTCCCCAGTGGAGGACGAGGTCGCGTCACCCGGATCACGCCCCGGCCATCTGCTCCGAGGGAAGTGGCATCTCGACGGGCCGGCCGTGGCGGCGCAGCTCCACATCACCGCGCATGGTGTGTACGAGGCCTACCTCAACGGATCCCGTGTCGGTGATCAAGAGCTCACACCGGGCTCGACCGACTATCGGACGCAGCTGCAGGTGCAGGCCTACGACGTCACCGAGTTACTCGAGAGTGAAAACGAACTTGTCGTCACCCTCACCGACGGGTGGTTCCGAGGCATGAACGCGCACTCTCACATCAGCAACTGCTGGGGCGACGAGGTCGCGCTGCTCGCCCAGCTCGTCGTCCGTCACGCCGACGGGACGGTGACGAGTCTCGGGACGAGCTCCGCTTGGGAGTCCGGCCTCGGTCCCGTGCTCGCCGCCGACCTCATCGCCGGGGAGACCGTCGACCTGCGTGTACAGCCACACAGCTGGCAGCCGGTACGCGTCGTGGAGCACCCATTCGAGCCCCTGACGGGCACGACCGCACCCCCGGTACGCCGTGTCGAGGAGATCGCGCCGGTCCTGGTCACGCGACTCACGGACGGCACCCAGGTCGCCGACCTAGGTCAGAACATCAACGGCTGGGTCCGGGTCGACGCCCCAGACGGAACCCTCCGGATCGAACACGGCGAGATACTCGACTCCGAGGGCAAGGCGACGCGTCAGAACCTGTCCGGCCCGGACGGGCACGACCCCGGCCAGGTCGACGTCGTGACGGGGCCCGGTACCGCCGAGTTCCGGTTCTCGACAAAGGGCTTCCGCTACGTCAGCACCTCCGCGCCCGCCGATATCACCGGCGTCGTCGTGCACACCGACTTCGAGCGCACCGGGGACTTCCGCTGCAGCAACGAAGACCTGAACCGTCTGCACGACATCGCGGTGTGGAGCTTCCGCGGGAACGCCTGTGATGTACCCACCGACTGTCCGACGCGAGAGCGCGCGGGCTGGACGGGTGACTGGCAGCTGTACGTCCCGACGGCGGCGTTCCTATACGACGTCGCGGGATTCAACACGAAGTGGCTGCGCGACCTCGCCGCCCAGCAGTGGCCTGACGGCCGCGTACCGAGCTGGGTCCCGGAGCCTGGCTGGAGCGACGAGCACCGCGCCGTCAGCGACAGCTACACCGGCAGTGCCGGCTGGGGCGACGCGGCGGTCCAGGTGCCGTACCAGCAGTGGTGGTGCTACGGAGATGTCGGCACCCTAGAACAGCAGTGGGACTCGATGGAACGGTGGCTCGCCTTCGCGACGCGGCAGGCCGCCACGAGCCGCCACTCGTCGAAGCAGGGGACGCCCGCTCAGCCGCACGAGCGGTTCATCTGGGACGGCGGGTATCACTGGGGTGACTGGCTCGAACCGGACGTCGACCTCGAGACCATCCAGGCGATCATCGCGCGACAGATCGACCAAGGCTCGGTCGCGACCGCGTACCTCTACCGCTCGGCGACCCAGATGGCCGAAATCGCCTCCATCCTGGGGCGCGACCGCGGGCGCTACTCGGAACTGGCGGCTTCGGTGCGTGACGCGTGGATCAAGGAGTACACCGCGGACGATGGCTCACTCGTCCCGTCGCGCCAGGCGACCTACGTCCACGCGCTCGCCTTCGGACTCGTCCCGGACGAGATGCGTCAGGCGACCGCGGACCGGCTCGCCAAGATGATCCAGGACAAGGACAACCACCTCGGGACCGGGTTCCTCAGCACGCCACTGCTGCTTCCGGTGCTCGCCGACCACGGGCATCTCGATGTCGCCTACGACGTGCTGCTGCAGCGGACCGAGCCCTCGTGGCTGTGCATGCTCGACCGGGGCGCGACCACCGTCTGGGAGTTCTGGCAGGGACAGGACGACGACGGCAACACGTTCGGCTCGCTGAACCACTACAGCAAAGGCGCCGTGATCTCGTTCCTCCACCAGTACGTCGCCGGAATCCGCCAAGTCCCGGGCGTGCCTGCCTACCGACAGTTCGTTGTGGCCCCACGGCCCGGCGGGGCGCTGACATCCGCGGAGGCGACGCTCGACACGCCCTACGGCACCATCCGGTCGGCGTGGTCGGTGACCCCCGACGGCCTCCGGGCCGAAGTGACCGTCCCACCAGGCACGACCGCCAGCCTGCGACTGCCCGGCCGGCCGGCGGAGGAACTCACCGCCGGAATCCACGTCCGCTGAGACACGCCCGTGAACCGCCGCGCGCTCGGTCAGGTCGGGCCGCGGCCAAGCTCGGGGTGCCTGCCGTCGGCACCTTCGTCGGCCGCGACCCCGGCTTGTCCGTCCCGGAGAACCTCAAGGTCGCGGACGAGATCTTCAAGCCCCTGGTCGACCGGGCCGGGGAACTCGGAGTCAAGTTGATGATCGAGAACTGCGTCATGGAGGGGTGGCACCCCGACGGTTACCCCGGCAATCTCGCGTACAGCCCCGAGTTGTGGGAATGGATGTTCTCCCTCGGCCTGTACCTCAACTTCGACCCGTCGCACCTGATGTGGATCGGCCATAGACCCGGTCGAGGTCGTCGGACCGTACGTCGACCGGATTCCCCACTGGCAGGCCAAGGACATCGAGATGTTCCCGGAGAAGCGCGACCGTTGGGGAATCCACGGTCCGGCTCAGGCGCGCGAGAACGCCTGGGGCATGGGCTGGTGGCGTTACCGGGTTCCCGGTCTGGGACACGTGGACTGGGCCCGCCTTATCGACCGGCTTTACGAACACGGCTACCGCGGCGTCGTCAGCGTCGAGCCCGAGGACCCGGTATGGGGCGGCACCGAGGAAAACGTGCTAACCGGCCTGAGTGCCGCTCGGCGCACCCTTACGCGGCACGTCATGACTTCACCGCGGTAGTCCTCCGGCCCAGTGGACCCCCATCCCGCCGATGCCGCTCGCCATGCTGGCGGCCGGCAACCCCACCTCGCCGTCCGTGAGCACGGGCCGGGGGTCCACGAAGAACAAGCCGGGCAGCGTGACCTGCCGGAACTCCATCGACGGGTCGATGCCCTCGGCGATGTCGGCCAGCGCCGGCGGGTCTTGGCCCAGGGATCTCCCCGAAGCCCTCGTACTCGATCGACAGGGCACCGTCGTAGCCGTGGCTGAGCAGGATGGCCATCGCCCGATTGAGATCGACGGCCCCGACGGTCCCGTCGGCGGCAACCCAGTTCGTGGACTGCTGGAGTCACGGCCAGACGGAGAACCCCTCGAGGAATCCCTTGGCGCGGTGATCAGGTAGGCCCGCTAATACTGCAACGGCACTTAGGTGAGTGGGTATCCGCGTCTTTTGTAGTGGCTGAGCC
>NZ_JBHUKR010000030.1:0-52329 GCF_042684065.1 Amycolatopsis pigmentata
ACGCGGGCGATACGACACTGCACCTCGTGGCGCAGGCAATGCTTGAGACCTGTGGATGGGCTGGGAAGGGGCGTACCTTCCCGGTGACCCTGTTCAGGTTGCAAGCACAGGCCGACGCGCCAACGTCGGCCGGGAAGGTACGACCCGATGCTCACCGTAGTCCCTGATCCTGCCGCTGGTGATGATGGCCGTGCTGTCGGCTCGTCCGGGTCGTCGTTGATCGATGAGATCGTGCGTGAGGGTGCGCGGCGGATGCTGGCGGAGGCGTTGCAGGCCGAGGTGGATGCCTACATCGCCCGGTTCGCCGGCGAGCGTGACGAGCGCGGGCACCGCCTGGTGGTGCGTAACGGCTCCCATCAGCCACGGGAGGTGCTCACCTCGGCGGGTGCGGTCGAGGTGAGGGCACCGCGGGTCAACGACAAGCGCGTCGACCCGGCCACGGGCCAGCGGCAGCGGTTCTCCTCGGCGATCCTGCCGCCCTGGGCGCGTAAGACCCCGCAGATCACCGAGGTGCTGCCGCTGCTGTATCTGCACGGGCTTTCCAGCGGGGATTTCGTGCCCGCGCTGGGCCAGTTCCTCGGCTCGGCCAAGGGCCTGTCAGGGCCGGTGATCACGAAGCTGACCGAGCAGTGGAAGGCCGAGCAGCGCGCCTTCGCCGAGCGTGAGCTGTCCGATGTGGACTATGTGTATCTATGGGCGGACGGGATCCACGTCAACATCCGCCTGGAGGAGGCGAAACTGTGTCTGCTGGTGATGATCGGCGTGCGCGCTGACGGACGTAAGGAGCTCGTCGCGCTGGCCGACGGTTACCGCGAATCGACCGAGTCCTGGGCCGATCTGCTACGGGATTGCCGCCGCCGTGGGATGCGTGCCCCCGTGCTGGCGGCCGGGGACGGGGCGCTCGGGTTCTGGGGCGCTCTGCGGGAGGTGTTCCCGGAAACACGGGAGCAGCGCTGCTGGTTCCACAAAATCGCCAACGTCCTCGCCGCCTTACCGAAGTCCGCGCATCCCGGGGCGAAGAAGGCCCTGGCCGAGATCTGGAACGCCGAGGATAAACGTCGCGCTCTTGACGCGGTGAAAGCCTTCGACGCCACCTATGGCGCCAAGTTCCCCAAAGCCACAGCCAAGATCACCGACGACATCGACGAGCTTCTGGCGTTCTACGACTACCCGGCCGAACACTGGATCCATCTGCGCACCACCAACCCCATCGAGTCCACCTTCGCCACCGTGCGACACCGCACGAAGGTCACCAAAGGCCCAGGATCACGCGCGGCCGGGCTCGCGATGGCATTCAAACTCATCGAATCAGCCCAGGCCCGCTGGCGCGCCGTGAACGCACCCCACCTGGTCGCCCTCGTCCGTGCCGGCGCCCGCTTCGAAAACGGCAAACTCGTCGAACGACCCGACGAACACGCCCCACCCACCGCCGCCTAAAAGATCTTCATCCACAGATCTTGACAATTACTCCCCGGCCAGCGGTCACCGAAGGTGATGGCGAAGGCGTTGATCACGGGTTTCCAGCGCATCGTCCATCGGGTGCGGCCTGTGCCGGTGGGGTCCAGGCTACGGGTTACAAGGTACAGGCATTTCATCGCCGCCTGTTCGGTTGGGAAATGTCCCCGGGCGCGGATGGCCCGCCGGTAGCGGGCGTTGAGGGATTCGATCGCGTTCGTGGAACAGATCATCCTGCGGATCTCGACGTCATAGTCGAGGAACGGGACGAACTCCGCCCAAGCGGTGCGCCACAGCCGGATGATCGCCCCGTATTTCTTACCCCATTTCTCCTCCAGTTCGTCGAGTGCGGCGAGTGCGGCGTCGGGGCTGGGTGCGGTGTAGATGGGTTTGATATCCCGTTTCACCGCATCCCAGTCGCGGCGGGACGCGAGCCGGAACGTGTTCCTGATCAAATGAACAATGCAGGTTTGAACGGTGGTTTGCGGCCACACGTTCGCGACCACATCCGGGAGTCCTTTCAGGCCGTCGCAGACGAGGAAGAAGACGTCCCGGACACCGCGGTTTTTCAGGTCGATCAGGACGCTCATCCAGAACTTCGCGCCCTCGCCACCGGTGCCCATCCACAGGCCCAGGACGTCCTTGCCGCCGTCCACGGTCACGCCGATGGCGGCATAGACCGGCCGGTTGGACACCTGGCCGTCGCGGACCTTGACGTGGATCGCGTCGATGAACACCGCGACATACACCGGATCCAGCGGCCGGTTGGCCCATTCGTTCATCTCCGCGATGACCTTGTCGGTGATCCGCGAAATCGTCTCCTTCGACACCGAAGCACCGTAGATCTCGGCGAAATGCGCGGAGATTTCCCCGGTTGTCATGCCCTTGGCGTACAGCGACAGCACGATCTCGTCCACATCCGTGAGCCGGCGTTGCCGCTTTTTCACGATCTGGGGCTCGAACGTGCTCTCCCGGTCCCGGGGAACGTTGATCTCGAGCTCACCAACAGCATCCGAGATCACCGTTTTCGGCCGGGTGCCGTTGCGCACGTTCGTCGATTCCCGGTCCGGCTCGGCCTGGTTCTTCTCGTGGCCGAGGTGCTCGGTCATCTCCTCGTTCAACGCGGTTTCCAGCACGTTGCGGGTGAACAGCTTCAACAGCCCGTCCGGCCCGGTCAACGCCAGCCCCCGAGCCTTGGCCTCGGCCACCATCGCCGCCGCGGCCGCCTGCTCCGGCGACAGCTCCCGCGCCGGCTTCTCACTCTTACGTGGACTCACAAGGTCCGATGTCATCACTCACAGTGCCCATCCCGCCGGACCTCGGCCCGGCGTGTCGGGCCGGAAACACCGATCTTGGAACAGTCCCCCCAATGCCGGTCACTTAGGCTGCGTGAGGGGCGGTAGGCTGCGGGTTTGTGGATCTTGAACCGGCGGTGGGACGCGGTGGTGGGCTGGCGGAGCGTGCGGCGATCGGGGTGTTGACCCGGGCGTTTCCGATCGAGTTGGTGGATCGGGTGATCGATCAGTATTGGCGCCGTGAGCAGCGGACCCGGGCTTTGCCCACCCGTTTGGTGTTCTATTTCCTGCTGGTGCTGTGTTTGTTTCCCCAGGAGTCGTATCGGTCGGCGTTGAAGATTTTGCTCGGCGCGTTCGGGCGCTTGGCCGACGATGGCCGGGTGCCGACGAATGGTGCGATTGTGAACGCGCGCCGCCGGCTGGGGGCCGAGCCGGTGGAAACCATCGTCCGGGCGGTGATCCAGCCGGTGGCGCGCGAGGAAACGCTGGGTGCGTGGTAGCGGGATTGGCGGTTGACCGCGTTCGATGGCACCACGTTCACGGTGCCTGACTCGGACGAAAATGATCACGAATTCGGGCGTCCGGGGTCGGGGCGGGGCGAAAAGCGGGCGGCCTATCCTCAGGTGCAGACCGCCTGTCTGATCGAGTTGGGTACCCACGCGGTGTTCGACGCGCGACTGGATGCCTACGCTGCGTCGGAATCGATGCTGGCCGAGGAAATGTTCGCCGCGCTCAAGCCGGGGATGCTGGTGCTGGCCGATCGGTACTTCTATTCGTTCCACCGCTGGCGCCGTGCTGTCGACACTGGGGCTGACCTGCTGTGGCGAGTGAACGCGAACCTGACCCTGCGGCCGGTCGAACACTTTCCAGACGGCTCCTACCTCGCCGAGGTGATCCCTCCGTACAAATGCGGCATGGCCTCCTTCCGGTTGCGTGTCGTCGAATACAAGCTGCGTGACGTTCCCGACGGCAAAGACGAGCTGTACCGGCTCGTCACCACCATCACCGATCCCGCACGAGCGCCCGCGAAAGAACTCGCGGTCCTCTACCACGAACGGTGGGACATCGAAGGCTTTTTCAAGCAGATCAAAAGCGTCCAGCTCAACGACGCCAAGATCTTCCGGTCCAAATCCCCGGACGGCGTCCGCCAGGAATTCTGGGCACACCTGGCCGTGCACTACGCGACCATGGCCATCATGACCGACGCCGCCCACCATGCGGATGTCGACCCCGACAGGATCTCGCACAAAAACACCGTCCGTATCATCCGATCCAGAATCTGGGTACCGGGCTCTTTTCCCCCTCTCCCATCAAGATGATCACTACCGGATCCTCCTCGCCGAAGTCGCCGCCGAGACCAACCCACCACGACGCGACCGCAGCTACCCCCGCGTGATCAAACGGAAGATGAGCAACTTCGGCGTCAAACGACCCCAGCATCAACAGCGCCACCGCCACAGCCGCCCGCCCCACGACGCAATCATGATCACCCCACCCTCCAAACCCGAACGACACCCGCAACCAGCCAAAACACCCTAAGTGACCGGCATTGACGCTAGGCCGAAGTTCGGTTCGGACTCGTGGCAGCAGCAAAAGTCGGGTTGGCCGCCAGATGCCCCCGCAACGCCGGCCGCAGTTCCGGCGACAACAGCACCTGACACTGCCTGCAGCGCACCGGTCGTGCGCTGCAACGTCCCCGCCAAGTGGTCGGTTCCGCGAACCAGCCGGCGGGTTACGTGCGAAGGAGCGTGGTGGCGCGAAGGTCATCCATCAACGGACTCCTTGTCGAACCATTCGGCTGCGGAGGCGCTGGGCCACGCCGTATGCTAGGCGGGTTGAGCTGGTGGTCCGGGAGGCCGGGGCCACTGACCATGATCACCATAGGTCTGCATCCCGCGCACGGCGTTGTAGTCGTCGTTAGCATGAACTGCGGAGAGTGGCAAAGGTGGCCAGCTTGGGCAGTTCACGTTCGCAAGGAGCCGGTTCTCTCGATCACGAACCATCGCGTTCGGGAGCAAGGTCGGCGCTCACCTGGCGATGCCGTGGCGCCAGAAACCGCGCACAGATGTGACGAGCGCGCTCACCCAGTGACGCTACGTGATCAGACGTTCAGAATTATCTCTGTCAAACCTTCTGAAGGCGTAGGCCGCCGCCTGCCGTTGCGGTGGACGGCACCTGCGGAGGTTCCGTGTCACGCCACGCCTTTCCTTGGACGGCCTGGACGACGTTCAGCGTCGATGTACTGCGCGACATCCGGCTTCCACCAGACGGGTCCCATGGCCAGCCGGACAACTGGCTGCGGAAAGCCCTTGGCGCGGGTGATCTGATCCACACGTTGCCGACTGATTTCGTTACCGCGCTTCTCTTCGAGCATGCCTTTGACTTCGGCGGCGCCGAGCAGGTTCTCGCCCAGGGAGCTCATCAGAGTGTCGAGGGCGGTCTTGGCGAGTTTGTGGCCGAGGGCGAGCATAAGATCGTCGTCGGCTGCCGGCTGCTCGTTCATGGCTTCCTTCCTACCTTCCGGCCGACGTCCAGCTCGACCCGGCTTCGCCCACTACCGACACGATGACCGAATCCCCCACGGCAATGCGGGGGCCGCCTGGGCTGGGGCCCGCTGGACGTGGCTGACCGGTGCGGCGCGTGCGCGCCGTGGCGGAAAGGGTATCCGGATCAACGGTTGTGCCGACGTCGCGGTCACTGCAACCGGGAGAACCTCTGCCGCCTGTGTTCGGTGGTCAGCGGAGGTGCTGCGCCGCGTCGGAGTGCTCGGCGCGCACCGGCGCGAGGTTCTGCCCAAGACCGTCCGGCCGAAGCCGCGGCCGCGCCGTCCGTCGCCGCGGGAGGCCCCCGCGCAGCTGCGTGGATTGTGGCTGCTGGGGCATCCTCCCGTTCCGCAGATGCCCGCGGCCCCGCACCTGCTGCTGACCCGGCAAACCGCCATCATGACCAGTGTCTCCGCTGGTGATCGTCACGATCTTTAAACTGTGGGCATTCACGTGACCCAACTGCGGCAGGACCGCATCCTTGACGAAGCCAGGGCCACCACCGACCCGGTCCGCCTCGTGCGCGTCTTCGGCATTACCGTCGCGACCGCCATGCGCTACGTCTACGCTGCCCACCCCGAGCGCCGATCAACCGGCCCACGCTGACCGCCGGTGGCCTGCCTGCCCCCGGCGGGCCCCACCCAGACGCGGAGGAACCGCTTCCTGGGACCAGAGCGCTGTGGTGCAACCCTTGGCGAGCCGGCGGGGACGGCCCAGAGGCCTGGCTTCTCCGGGTCCGTACCCGCCGGTGCCACTGACCGGGTACTTTAGGCCGCGGTGGGCGGGGTGAATGGCTTCCAGCGTTCCGCGGGTGCGCCGTTGCAATACCACAGCTCGGTGGGGGCGCTGGGGCTGGTGCTGTAGCTCTTGACGTTGAGGCACAGGCCGGAGTGCGGGTTGTACAGCGTCTCGTCGTTGCGCCAGTGCCACACCATCGCGGGGTTGCCGTTGCACGGCCAGATCTCGGTGCGGGCACCCGGGCTGGTGCTGTAGCTCTTGACGTTCAGGCACTGCCCAGAGTGCGGGTTGTACAGGTTGCCGTTGCTCCGGTACTCCCATCGTTCCGCAGGATTGCTGTTGCAGTTCCAGATCTCGGTGGGGGCACCCGGGCTGGTGCTGTAGCTCTTGACGTTCAGGCACAGACCGGAGTGCGGGTTGAAGACGTGTTGTGCTGCGGCCCGAACGTCGGCGCCGCTGGTGTCAGCCATCGCGGCGGTGGTGCCCGCTGTCCCCAGGGCCACTGCGCATGCGGCTACCACCGCAAGGCGAGCAGCTAAAGGGCGCTGGCAAGTCGCGACTCTTCGTTTCACGAAAGGTTCCTTTCTTCCGCCATCCCGAACCTCGGGCAGGCACGAAAAATCGTAACTTTCAGTGCCTAGATATATCCTTAAAGTCACCGGATCGAAGTGTGGGCGACACCCATGGGTGGACGCCAACGCCCTCGCTGCCCGATGGCGCGCTGGTGAAACCCCCGACGCCTACGAGCGCGAACACACGACAAACCAAGCGCGTCCCCAGCGAAAGCCTCACTCGATCCGCGCCAAGGGTGGCACCTGACCGCGCGTTTGGACGGACGATGGGCTGGGTAGCCACGGCATCGTGAAGCGTCCCTTATCTCCTAGCACGCCGCCTTCGTGCTCGTCGGACGAACTGGAGCCGCACGAGGTGGCGGCGAGTATGCAGGCTGCTGTTGGGCGTTTGCGCACGCAGTTTGCCCACGCGTTTGGCCTGGACGTGGCAGCAAGCGGTGACCGGGCGGACGGGCCCCCGACCGGGAGCCCGGACGACTGACGCGGGTCAGGCGCCATGACGAGAAGCAGTCAGTGGCGTTGCAGTCGCCGCCCGCCTGACAGTGGCCATGCAGGCCAGTTCAGCACCACGCCAGATCCCGGGGAACGCGTTGCGCGCAACAAACCACCCTCGTCAGCCTGCGGACCACTCCGCCCGCCCCGGCATCACCCATGCGCGGCGACCGGGTCCTCCCGGTCAGCGGCGGCCTGGGTGAGCGCGGGAAAGATCGACAGAACCTGATCCAGGCTGGCCAGGTGCACAGTACGTCCGGCGAACGGGCCCGGGCCGCGACCACCCGTACTGCGACCTCGCCCGCCCCACGGTGCGCTGCGACCAGCACCGTCCTCCCCGCCGATCCCAATGAACATGACGCCAGCACCACGGCCCCATCCCGATGCTCGGTGCGGACGTCGATCCCACCCGGAGGAAGCGGCAACGGGCACGGGTCCCCGGGTTCATCACTGACCGCATGCGGCCATCCTTCCCTCCACCCACGCACGACGCACGACAAGGCCCATGCCGCCATAGGAACCCCAACCGTTACCGGTTGCGTCCGTTGAGGTGGCGTATGGCGTTTCCGCTGGTTAGCGGCGTGGCGTCTCCATAAAGGACGGCCACCGCGTGATCCTTCGAGTTGGCTAGTTCGAGATCGAAGGAGACACGATGGCCGCACCTGAGGGTATCGATCCGACCGGTTGGCTGGGTGAGCAACTCGCCGCTGCCAGTCCGGATCTGCTCCGGAATATGGTCAAGACGTTCGCCGAGGCGATGATGTCCGCCGAGGCCGACCAGCGTTGTGGTGCCGAATACGGCACCCGCAGCCCGGACCGGGTGAACTCCCGTAACGGCTACCGCACCCGTGACTGGGATACCCGGGTGGGCACGATGGAGCTGGCGATCCCGAAACTACGGTCGGGCAGCTACTTCCCCGACTGGCTGCTCCAGCATCGCCGCCGCGCTGAGCAGGCCCTGGTCACGGTGGTGGCCACCAGCTACCTGCTGGGTGTGTCGACCCGGCGGGTGGAAAAGCTGGCCGACCAGCTCGGGGTCAAGAGCCTGTCCAAGTCGCAGGTGTCGGAGATGGCCGCACACCTGGACTCGCAGGTCAAGGCGTTCCGGGAACGTCCGTTGGACGCCGGCCCGTACACGTTTGTCGCGATGGATGCCCTGACGATGAAAGTCCGTGAGAACGGGCGGATCGTCAACGTGCATGCCCTGATCGCCACCGGGGTGAACAACGACGGCCACCGCGAAGTCCTCGGCCTCGACGTCGCCTCCGAGGAGGACGGTGCCGGGTGGCTGGCGTTCCTGCGCGGGTCTTGTCGCCCGCGGTCTGACCGGGGTGTCTCTGGTCACCAGCGACGCGCACACCGGCCTCACGGCCGCGATCGCCTCCGCGCTGCCCGGCGCGTCCTGGCAGCGTTGCCGCACCCACTACCTGCGCAACCTGCTCACCAAGGTCCCCAAGACCGCCCAGCCCGGGGTCGCGACACTGGTGCGCACCATCTTCGACCAGGCCGACGCCCCCGCCGTGGCCGAGCAGTTCGGCAAGGTCGTCGACTCCCTGACCGGCAAACTCCCCGACGCGGCCGACCACCTCGACCACGCCAGAGCCGACCTGCTGGCGTTCACCGCGTTCCCCCGTGAGCTGTGGAAACAGATCTGGTCCAACAACCCCCAAGAACGCTTGAACAAAGAGATCCGCCGCCGCACCGACGTCGTCGGCATCTTCCCCAACCGGGCCGCCATCATCCGCTTGGTCGGCGCGGTGCTGGCCGAGCAAACCGACGAATGGGCCGAAGGCCACCGCTACATCGGCCCCGAACTACTGGCCCGCAGCCGAATGCACCTCGTCACCAGCGACGACATCAACCCCAAAACCAAAGAAATCATGGCAACCGACACCATAACCGCCTAAAGTCCACAATGGATCACGCGGGGCCGCCCTTACACCACCCCGCCGGACGTGACCCCGTTACCGGGAGGCGCAGACATTTCAGGAACCGGTCTGTGCGGCTGCGAAAACCGGCGCGCCCGGTCGATGGCGTCTGGGTAGCGCTGATGTTCCTCGTGCTCCGACACAAAGCCCGGCGAGATGGCCGCATCCGTGGAGAACCGACGCGTCGATGCGCTTGCTCAGGCATGTCGACACGCAGGCTCGCTGTCAGCAGCCTCGAGAATTGGCGAACCCGCGCGCTTCCGTCCGGGCCGATCTACTCGAGGTCGGCTAATCACTCAGTCGGGCCGACCGCGATTGCGGTCGTCGGCGTGGTCGGTGGTCACGCCGACCCTGCCGCCGAGGGGTGCACGGTGAACGATGCAGCCATCTTTCGGCAGGCATCTACCGTCGGCTCCTCGGCCTGTCGCTCAGCCGTTTGATTCAGGCACGAACAGGGCCATCCTTTCAGCATGCCTCTCCTGCATCTCGATGAACGTGGGACATTGCCTTGACGACGTCAAACCATCTTCGTCACAGGAGGAACGGTCGTGTCCACTGTCGAATCACCGGCCATTGCAGATAGTCACCTCTCCCCGGGTATCTCGTCCTGGAACACCCCATAGGTGTCGCCGCACTCCGAGAAGTCCGGGGCGGCATGGTCAGAGATCCAGCCGGTTTCGTCGTTCCAGCCGCGCCACGAGTGGGCATCCTGACCGCAGGTGGGGCACCACGACTTACGTCCCCGGTCGATACGTCCGTAGACGGGCTCGCCGTCACCGTCGACGTAGAGGAAGACGGGTTTGAATTGCTCGTTCATACCGAACATTGGTATCTCTTTCGCTGGTTGGCGTCGGGCCGGTTGCTGGCCGAAACGGTCTCCGTGCAGCACGAGGTGACCTCATGCCGCACGGAGACCGGATTTCACCGGCATACCGCCGCCCGAGCGGCGCGGAGTTCCGTCTCGCTCCAGCAGACTGCCCACCTTTACGCTGCCGATTCGGGGGGTGAATGCCCGAACTGGCATGGAAGACCGGGAGCTACCGGTCGGCTTGGTTCAGTCCTCGTTCTTTCCGTACCACTTTTTGAAGAGGTCGTCGGGCGTCGTTTCTCCGCGCACCAGGCGCATGAATGAGTCGGGGTTCCTGTCCAGCCATCGCAACTCGTCGTCCGGGCTGAACTTCCCGCCCGTTATCACGGTCGCCACCCGTTCCAGTGCCTCGGGGCCCCAGCGACGGCCGATCTCGGCTATGCAAGCATTGCCCTCGTCATCGTAGGGTGGCTCGGGAATATCGTCGTCGCCGTACATCGCCAGTTCACACAGTGTGAGAGCACGCCAGAGGTCCACATCGGACAGTTTGATCAGGTCGCGCGGGTATTCGCGTGCGGCGGCTTTCTGTACGTGGTCCATCGAAGTTTCCTTTCCTATCATTGATTCAGTACTCCCAATAGAGGGCCCGCACATTCAGGCGCGTCCATTCAGGGCAACGCCCCGGGCCCGCCGTCTGGGTTCGTTGGCGGTCTGAACTGCGGTGAAGGCGCGGCTGTGTCGGTGGGTGGGTGCCGAGCAGTGGATGCGTTGCCGTTTAGAGGAGTCCGGGCAGCCGCCAGGTGATGGGCCGGATTCGGAGTGGCCTGGTGTCTGTGTAGGACGCCGCGAGGTTGCCGTGGTCGGTGATGACCCGGTAGGTGGCCAGCCATACTGCGAACCAGGGTTCGGCGCTGGCGCCTTGCCGTTTGGTCGCGTCTGGCGATGGCAGCATGGTGTGGTCCAGTCGTGGCCGGGAGGTCCGGTAGCGGTCGAGACGTCCGCCGATCATCGGGCATGCGCTGGTGGTGTAGGCCGAACATTGCGGATGTAGGGCTGGCTCGTTGGTGCACTGCCGAGGCAGATCGGACAGCCGCATCATCAGCACGAACCGGCTGCCCAACGGTTGGCCGCATACTCCGCACCATCGGCGTTTCAGTGCCTGTGCCATCCGATCTTGATCCACCGAGCCGAAGAGGTACCGGCCGTCGGCGGTGCGGGGCGTGATCCAAGGGACAACAAGGCCGCCGAGGGTCGGCAGATGGCTGAGCCACACCGGAATGGGGGGAACAACGAAGTCAGTCATGACGCTCCTCCTTTTTCGCTGGGTTGTCGTGCGGCGCCGGGATCAGGTCGAGCGCCACGTACGGAACGGGCTGCTCAGCGGGGCCCGGGTCGCGGCTCGGCAACCAGCGCACGCGGTCCCGCCCGGCCTGTGGCGCGTCGGTCGTGTGTGGGATCGAGCGCGGCATGCGGCGAGCCGGACAATGACCATTACGGTCGGGTCAGCGGTCCTGATCCCATCCCATGCGAGCGGCCCACGCTGCGAGTGCGCGTGCGGCCTGGTGCGGGGTGTCGTAGGTGGGTTCTTCAGGGGCGGGACCGTCGGGGCGGATGCTGCCGCCGGTCAGGTCCCGGGCGATGTAGCGCTCGTTGAGCCCGTCCATGGTGCGCTGGACGGTGCCGATCCCGAGTCCCTTGATGGTGACGGGCCACGCCTGTGTGAAGGTGAAAGGCTGCGGTTCGGGTGCTGTGGCGCGGTGGTGCTCCGGCCAGCGGTAGGCGGCCCACCAGTTGGTGACCGTGACATCAATGACGCGGTCCCCGGCGTTCACGATCGCGGTCACGGCGTCGCGCGCGACGGTGGCTCCGATGAGGTCGGCCAGTGTCGCGTAGGCGTCGCGGGCGGTGGTGATTCGCGCGAGGATCGGCGCTGCCTCACGGTGCAGGGTTTCCGCGTCCATCCTGCCGATCGCGCGGTTACGGCGCTCGTAGGCGTCCTCGTCGGTCATTCCGCGGGTCCACGCCGGGGCGAGGGCGTTGATGCAGTCCAGGCAGGCGCTGCACCGGTAGATGCTGGGGCGCGACACGGCAATGGAGATGCCCATGCCGATGTTGTCGCAGCCCGGGGTGCCGCATTCGTCGCTGAGGCTGCCTTTGCTCATGTTTCGCGGGTCCTTTCTGGATTGGGCACAGTTTTGGATGCCGGGTTGGGGAAGGTGGCGAGGAACGCGGCGACCTGGGCAGCGTCTTCTGCCTCGACCGAGAAGGCGAAGGCCACGCGGCCACCGTTGCGGGGCACGGTGGCGGTGCCGGCGAGCGGACCCGAGTAGCGCACGATCGCGTGCTGGGGGTCCGCGCCGGTCGCGCTGGACCGGAGATGCTCGACTGCCGCGCCGAGCGATTCCGCGATGTGGTGCGCCAGCCGGTCCCGCGCGGCGGCCTGGTCGTGGAGTCGTTGGTGCAGCGCGCGGGTTTCGGCGAGGGTGGCTCGGTAGCCAGGAAGCAGCCGCCTGGCTGTCTCGGCCGCTACTCGTTCCGGCGTCTTGGCCGGTGAGACGGAGATTTCGTGGTTCGGGACCGGGTTTCCGTGCCGGTAGCGGAGGTCCCAGAGCTCGTGTGGCAGGCTCGCCGACAGCCTGAGCCGTGGTGTCTTCTCCCGGTCGGAATACCACACGTGAACCCGTTCGCCGTCCGGGCCGATGAGGTAGCGGTCGCGGTGACCATGGTGGCCGAGCTCGATCGTCCACAATCCGTCGAGCGATTCGGCCATCGCTGCCACGAATTTCGGTATGTCCATTGCCGTTTTCCCTCGTGTCGGGTTTCGTTTGGTGAGAGCGGTCACGCTGTTGATTCGCCGCTTGCAGGGCGGCGAAACGGCCGGAGTGCTTCGCGGGCGTCGCCGAGAGAGCGGTACGGCATGCCCGCATGGCCGGACGGCCACGGGTTCTCCGCAGAAGCCTTCATCGCCGCAGAAACATCGATCTCATTTTTCGGCACGATGTAGATCGTGTGCCGATGAACCCAGCGTTTGATCTCGACCCGCATGCCCCAGGTTGCCTTGATCACGGCTTTCACGTGACCGTCGCGAGTGATGTTGGTGACCTCGCAGACATCCACCTCTGTGCGGGTCCTCAGGGGTTGGCCGATAATGAAGTCGTGGACCTGGCTCACGATCACGGCCAGGTCGCCACGCTGTGCCTTAACATGGCCAGTGGTACTCATGGCGTTCTCGCTTTCAGGTTGACCTTGGTACAGGTCACCTCGTTTCCTCCCGTTGCCGGGCGAGTTCGCTGGCGAACCCGCCGACACGGTGGGCGAGCATCGTCCAGAAACCCAATTGGTTTGCATCCAGCTCGGTTTTGACGTCGGAGAAGTGCGGGACATAATCGGGGATGTCGAACCGGTCGGACAACCGGCGCCGATCCACCCACCGGGCGAGCTTGTCACCGTCCACCGCGCCCAGCGCATAGGCAAACACTTGATCTTCGTTCACGTCATCACCCCATATCGTCAGATTCGGTCGCGATCGCACCATTCTTGTGGGGCGTCGTCGTAGTAATGGCCGCACGGGCAGGCTGGCCCCCAGTCGTTCGGGTAGTAGCTGCCAGTGCCGTTACCTATCGGGCAACGCCCGGTCGTGAATACAGCGACGCCCGTTCCGCCAAAACCGCCGGTAGACAATAATTCCGCACGAGCCCATAGTTCACCCCTTTCGCACTTTCTTGCTGCGCACGTAAATCGAGGCGATCAGTTCGGCGATTTCATGTGCGTACTCCGAGCTGACCTCGATCTTGAACTCGACCGTGTTGCTCAGCACCCGGAAGTCGCCACGTACGGCGTCGCCGAGCCGGGCGAAGTCGACCGCGCTCTGATACTCGAACACTTGCGTGTCGGGCAGGATCGCGCGAAGCCTCGCTATTCCGGCCCGCTCTCGTGCCTCGGACGCTTCCCACCTGGCCAGCTGCTCGCGCAGCTCGGCGAGTGTCTCCCGGTAACCCGGCAGGAGCCGACGCTGGATGTCCTGTGCGATCTGGTCCCCGGTCTTGGCCGGCGTAACCGTGATGCCATGCTCCGGTGCCCACCGGGTAGAGATCTTCCGGAACTCTTCATAGGACGCTGAGATCCACAAACGGCCCTTGTGCTGAGTCCGGTATCCGTTCAGGACAACGTGAACTCTCTCGCCGTCCGGTCCGTTGAGGTACGCGCCGTCGGAGCCACGCGGGCTCGTGCCGACCGTCCACCCCTCCCCCAAGGCTTTCGTGATCCCGTGCGCCTTGGCCTTGATGTCTGACATGCCACTCAACCCTCTCTCTTCGCCTGGTCGGTTCGCACGCACGAGAAAGGGGACCGGCCAGTGAGACCGGTCCCTCACCGCGCGCCCAGCATCAGCCGTCCTGCGCGGCGGTCAGCTTCCGGATAACCGCGTGAAGCGACTGGTACGGGTGCCCCCGGGTGCCACGCTCGGCGCCTGCTCGGGTCTGCGCGTCGCCGACCACCCGTAGGGCCTCTTCGGGCGTGGTGTGGAACGTGGCGACCGTCGCCCCGAGCGTGACGAACTCCAGGTCTTCGGCCGTGAGCGTCTCCCGCAGAGCGCTGACGTTCATCTCCGTGAGTCGGGTGATCTTGACCTCGGTCATGCCTTTCTCCTCACAGTCGGTCCGGGCCGCCACGGGCGCGCGTGACGGGACCGCTCTACAGCGATCCCGTCACGTGCGTCAGCAGCTATGTCGACCGGTCGGCCCGGATGTCGGTTGCGTCAGCGGCAGCGTTCGAGCGCGTCCAGCAGCTCGCGCACCTCCGAGCCCAGGCGGTAGCACAGCCAGAAGGCGAGTCCCATTTGAAATATGCGGCATAGGACGACGGCAACCACGAGTATCGTGTCGATTTTGTCGGCAGTCGAATAGCGCATGTTATGTCACCTCGATGGAAGGAAGTCTTGCTCGTCTGGAGCGGGGAATTTGGCGGGTTGGTAGCAGAAGCAGTGCCCAGGGCGTTCACCACAATCACGGCACGCGCCGCACTCGGTGCACATGCCTGTCACGGGGTCGACCTCGAACGTGTGGCACTCGAAGCACCAGTAATCGTCCAGCGAGTCGATAAAGGGTTCCCGGTAGTCACTGTTGGAGTACCAGACTCCGCCATCCCAGATGCCGGATTCCTCGTTGAGGATGTAGGCGTTCCGGCGGTATCGCGGATCGATGGTGAGCACCACGAGCTTGTTGCTTGGACCGAGCCAGCGGGCGAGGCGTTCGCGGTTTCGGCGTGAACCGAGTGACCCGAAGGGCGATCCGGGAAGGAAATCCTCGGCGGCGATACGGGTGTCACACCGTGTGTCACCTTTTGCAGGCTGCACACTGGAGGGCAGGATACCGTTGTGTGCGAGCACTGTCCGCGCGTCGCCGCCCACGCGGAACGGGTGACAGTTGCGCAGGCCGACGCTGCCGTGTGTGCCGAATCGGCTGTGGAATATGGCGGGGCCGTCCGGATATTTCGTGCGTGTCCGGGCGAAGGTGTCGACCGCGAGACGTGCGTCCATGCAGTGCCACACGATGATGTGGTGTTGGGTGACGATGGCGAAGCCGTGGCCGTCGTTGTTGAACTCGGCGCCGTTCATGAGCGCGCCGGTCTCGAGCAGAATGCCCTCAGGATAGAAGGTCAGCAGGCACATCCTCGGTCCTCCAACTCTCGCGCGAGCGGGCCGTACTCGGGGCGCGCCTGCAGCCATGTCACGAACGCCGACCAGTCCCACCCGTTGCGCTGGGCGATGGCGGCAACCGTCAACTGCTGGGTGTACTCGACCGAGGCGGCCGCCAGGCCAAGCGCGGCCTGAACCTGCTGGGGTTCAAGACTGCTTGCGAACACCCGCAGTTCCAGGGTGTCGTCGTTCACGGTGTTGATCGCACGGTGCCGGTATCCCTTGCGGCCCTTGGCGAGGTCCTTGGCGATTTTCCGGTCGTAGTCGTCGAACGCTGCCCACGTGTCGGAGACGCGGCGTGCCATCCTGGTTACTTTGCTTGCGTTGCGGTAAAGGAACTTCATCCACCGGTAGGTGTGATTGGCCGAGTCGAACGCATCACGGCTGATGTGGACGTGCAACCCGTTTCCGGTACCGCTGCACCCGTTTCGCCGCAGAGCGGACAGCAGCTCCCACGGGTACTGGTCGATCGCCCACTGGTACGACATCGGGTGGCTCACCATCTCGAAGCCATAACCCGTGTCGTCGTTGAGCGAGCAGTCCTGCTTCAGATAACCCAGCCGTCCAAGACGATCAGACGCGAGTTCCGCGCAGTCGTCGAGGTAGCCGTGTGGTGTGCTGATCTCCAGTTCGAGGCCGAGAAACAGCGGCCCGTTCCCGTGGAACGTCGGCCGGGGCTTGTAGCCGTAGTCATGGACCAGGCCACCAGCGGACAGCTCACTGTCGAAACGATCTTCGCAGTAGGAGCAGTAGTCGCCGCTGTTGATCAAGTCGTCGCAGCGCTCGCAGGACCAGTACGACTCGGCGCAGTTTCCACAGATCCGGTCACCGGCGCCGGTGGTGTAACGACCGCTGGTCAGGATGCAGCAGTCATCGCACTCGTTGTAGTATCGGAGCGCGCAGTCGTCGCAGACATCGTCTCCCTCGACGGTCTCACGGACGTCGGTGGCGTACCGGTCGCATCGGGCGCACTGGCAGTAGACATCGGTGCAGTCCGCGCAGATCTCCCGGTCATCGTCGGTCAGTACCGCATCGGACACCTGGTCGCCGCAGTCGGCGCACGCGACCAGGTCTATAATGCTGGTGGGCATAACAGAGCTACCTTCTGATATGTCAAGAACCCCGGCAGGGAATTACGGTCCCTGTCCGGGGTTCGCCCTAAACGCGTGCTCAACGCGAAACGCGTTCAGCACCCGCTGGCCTAACGGCCATGGCCGACGCACGGGTTACCGCACGTCACCATGCGCGATTAGGCCGACCGAATTTTCGGCGTGGCTTTCGGGGACACCAAGCGGCACTGCCTCACTGTCCCGTGACATTCCTGCCCGCGTGATCGCAGCGCACATCGGGCTGCGATCAGTTGCGGGCCCGGCGCCGACGGACTTACCGCGTGTCTGGCGCGTCCCGGTCGTTCGTCCACCGTCGAGTGCTGACGTCGAACTCTTCTGTGTCCTCCGTTGCCCGGTAGACCTGCACAATCGTGCGCGTAATGGTCGTGACTCCATGTCCCGCCACGTCGTGGCCGATGGCAGCGGCATCCGTCGCGCTCACCGCGTCCACAAAGAACGTAGGCAGGTCGATTCCGCTGGAGTACCAACCATCCGCGTCCGGCCGGTCATTGATCCGGCGCCCGGTGATCTGGTAGAGAACCATAGCTTCCCTTTCCGTGATGTCTGGTTGGGAGCAATGAACACAGGTAGCCGAAACACGGCTAGGCGCGGCCAATTGATGCACCGCGCCTAACCGTCATCGGGATGACTGACTCTCACTCAGTCGGTGCAGTCCGCCCCGGTTCGTTGTCTACTGCGCCGCCTATGCGCGGTCGCCGCGTATTTCGCTAGGGTCATCGCGTTCGCTTTCGCTCCGCTCGCCCAGGTATCAGGCCCGGTACGGTGCTATTTGAAGCCTTCGGCCGTTATCCACACGGTCGTGCCCGCTGATTTACGCAGTGATCTTCGGTACTGCCTCACGGCATGGGTGCTCCGCGCTACCCGTGGACCATTTGCCGTCCTGACTCGCTGGCCTACGTCCCGAACGACGTCGCGGCATTCCGGAAGGTGGATCTCCCGGCGCAAGCAACGCGCCCTGGTGCGCTAGCCACGTCAAGACGTGATCACCACGCCTGTGTCTACGTGGATCCCGGGGGCCGGAGATCTGTTTTCTCCGGCGGCCGGTAGTTCAAGTATGCGAGAAAACCTTGTCACTGTCAACCATATATCGTGTATCCATCCGGGTCGCTCGGCAAAGCTGAGCATCGCCCGACATGACCAGACAGGGTCCAGCCAGCAGCGACTGACACCGTTCGCGTTCGCTCACGGAGTGCCAGAATCACATGCTCAAGGTTTCTCGCTGTGAAGTTGTCAGGCACAACCGGGGAGTTGGACCCCGTGTCGCCCTCACATCAACTACGTTACAGTTAATCCTAGTCGCTGTCAAGGTATTTTTTGCGGTTGTCGCTCCGCCCGTAAGACCTCGTTGACAATCGGGCATAACGGTTCAAAATCCGACACGTTGGCCAGTTACCACACGAACAGCTCTAAAGACGACCAGCGACGGAGTGGCGCCCAGGGGATAACCCACGACACCGACCGAAAAGCGCCCATCACGAGCGCGGTCACCAAAGCGTGCACGACCGCGAAGCCCCGACCAACCCAGCGAAACAGTCCCACCAAACCCAACCACCGAAAAATCAAAACGCCATGCCGACCCGCAGGTCGACTGTTCAAATTCTTGCCGGCAACCGAGTCGGCCGCAGCATCGGTAGCACTTGGGGCCGCTTTGACCAGGATCAATTGGGTCCATCAGGGTATACCGATCTAATCGGTAATTCGCGAGGACCGTCGGCCAGCAACGCGCCAAGTAGGTGAGTTTCTCCGAACTAGAGGTTCCTCAACTGAATTTGACCTTCGGCATTCCGTCCCCCACCTGCCCGGCTGAGGACTGACTAATCAAGGTTGGTCTGTCTCGCCGAACCGATGCAAGAGCTTATGACGTTACCCGACCAGGCAGCGCCCTCCGGAGACCTACTCAGAAATTGACGTCTCGGCGCGCGCCAGGTACTTCAGTTCTGCCCCGGCCCGGCCGGCAATGGCGGCACGGCGATCATCATCGTGTTCCACGGACTGGTTCTCGCGATGCAGGAGAACCACGATAGGATTAAGGAAGTCCTCCCTGGCCGCGTCGAGCGCCGCGTACAGAAGGTTCTTGAACTCGGAAACCTCGCCCCAGAACACGTGCCGTCTGACGCGTCCATTCGTCGCCGAACAGCGGCGCGGTCCGAAATCCAAAGTCCCGGACTCAACGGACCATCCATTTCCGCACACCGCGAGCACGATCTCGTCAGGTGTCTGGTACCGCTTTGTCACGTATCGCGCATAGGGGCCGAGCCCCTCCTTGGCGCGGGAATACTCTTTTAGCGGCGCGTCCTTCAGCCAGACTCGAATACCATAATCAGGGAAGTACGGTGATAGAACACCACCCACCACCGGGTCGTCGACCCACTCCGTCAGAAGTTTCGTCCTGTCGTGAGCAGCCAGCCGGTCCCACCCCACCTCGTCAGCCGTGCGGTAGATCGTGGAAATCACCTGCGTACGCACGTTCTCTGGCATGCGCAGGCGATACCAGTTGCCCTCACCTCCGCCGCTCACGCCGGTGGAGCGTCGCGCCTGGGCGCCCGCTACGTCGCGACAGTCGCCGGCGGCTACACGTAGCGGTCCCCGGGCACCTTCATTCAAGACCTGCCGCTCGGGCACCAGCACCTTCCATCCGCCGGTCGAAGTCTCGACGAGCGTACGGTCATTGATGAGTTGCCAGTAGCATTGGCCCGTCTCCGGGCGATACATGACGAGCACCACCGGTAGTGAGTGATTCGTCCAGTAACGCACGTGGTCATCATGCGGCCGAAACCACCAGCCATCCGGCCCCTTCTCCTGAAAAAAGCTCCTCCCGCTCTTGATCTGCAGAGCGAGTAGCTTTCCCTTGACGATCTCGCCGTCGACCACCTCCATATGAGCGTCGATGCCGAAGTCCTCTGTCGGCTGCTCACGGAAAAGCCAGCCGAGTTCCTCTTCGACGGCCAGCCTCGTACGAGTCACACCGACGCTCGCCGACTTGGCCGACGGCTCCCGACGCATCATGCGCTCATCATCCCAGCGAGCCATATGGACGCTCCCTCGCCTTGCCGGGACGTGCTCGGTCGGCTCGCCCCAGCCTCCGCGGTCGCCGCTCGGGAGGTCAACGAGTAGTCCGCTCTAGCATGACGGCACTCTCATGCCGGATTGCGCGCGCTTCCGGAGGTGCTGAGCGGCTGCTTCGGCGCGCAGCCGCAGCGATTCTGTCGTATACAAGATCCGCACGACATCGCCCGTGAGATTCGGCTCAGCCGTGAGAACCTGCGCGGCTGCAGGGTCTCGGTGCGCGCGGCATGTCGATCTCGGGCGATCTGTGCCCTGTTCCCGAATCGCTTGCCAAGAAGGGTCATTTCTCCTCGCAAGGAGGCGTACCGAGTGCGCTACACCGACGCCGCAAGCGCTACCCGCACCGATCGGGGCAGCAATGCCCCGGACTTTGTGGTGCGCACCAGCTCCGCGAGGTTGCGCCAGGTCTGCTGACGGACTCCCTGCTGGTTAAGCTCATGAACCTGGGCAAGGGCTCGCTCAACGTTCTCGACATTGCCCGGTCGGCGCCCACGCCCGCTCGACTTGTCACCGAAGGGATGGTCGGTCTCGGGGAATACCCGATCCAGCGGCAGGCGTGCCAACAGATCGGGTCGCCGCAGCATCGAGGCGTTGACCGAGAAGAAGCAGCCGAGTTCGACCGCACGGTCGGTCTGCTTTTGGTCACCGAGCCACCAGTGAAGCACGACGCCGCGGATTGGACGGACCGCCAGGCACTCCAAGACGGTACTGGTTGCCGCGTAGCTGTGAATACTCGTGATGCGCGGTGTCGATTCGAGCGTCGTCAGAATGGCGTCCAGGGTTTCATTCTGCCTGTGCATCGGAACGCGGGACTTGCCGTCGAGGCCAACCTCGCTGACGTACGGCGTGCTGGCGATGAGTTTCGCGAAGCGGTCTGCGTCGAAGGCCTTCTGGACGCCGGCAAGGCCGGGGTGGCAGCCCACGCCCCAGACTGTCCACGAGTCGGAGCGCTTGAGCGCCTGCTCGGCCTCGTCCAGCGAACGTGTTGCTGCAAACACGAGCGCGCCCAGGTCCAGCAGATCGCCGGGCGAGATGTCCGGTTCGATGTGGGCATGCATGTCGATCGATGGCAGGCGTCTCATGGGTAGAGGCTCCGTAACTCTTGAGCCCCGCGCTGGCAGAGGTCGTACGCATCCCGCAGCGGGTAGTCGGTCGGCAAGCTCAGCGTCGCGAGATCCCTCATCCGCACGCCCCGTCGGATGAAGTTGCGAACCTGCTGCTCGACCGACTTGGAGTCCAGCCATTTCTGCACGTAAGGGTCAGCGCTCGGCGCGATGTAGTCGGTGGCGTCGCGCACGCCCGATGCTGTGAAAGAGGCGCGCCTCAGGACACACCCGAAGCACACGCCACAGGGCCGCTCGCTCGAAATGCCCCGCGTCCACTGCCCGCTCAGCGCGCACGAATGAGTAGCGCTCAGGTAGGCGGACGCCTCTGCCAGGCCAACAAGATCCACAACCTGTTGGTACATCTCGCCTTTCGTGGTGCGTGCGAAGGGGTTCTTGATGACGGCGTGGGCGCCAGCCTTAGTAAGCACGTCCGTCAGGTCCCGCAGAAACTTCGGATGTGTGGTACGCGTCGACAGGCTGCCGAGGCGTTCCGGGCCGAGCGGCGGGTTGATCGATGCGAAGCCGTTCTCCGGTATCCACAGCGGCACCTGATGAACCGAGGCCACCGCAAGCCCAAGCGCCAGGAATAGGAAAGACCGTGACCGCGTGGTCGGCTCGTTCGGGTACGGCGTGCCATCTATCCGCTCGCTGCGGCGTCCCAGGTGCACCACCACATGCTCCTGGCTGGGGCCGGGAACCAGCTGTTCGATCTCAGCTGCGATATGGCGCTGGATGGGCGCGAGCATTGTGTTGGTGAAGTGTGAGAGCAGCACGTGGCGCTCACCGGCCTCAAGCAACGAGCGGGAGTACAGGCCGCCGACCGCCGAGTCGGCACCACCGCTCACCAGGACGACGCGCCTGGGCGCGGTCGCTTCCTCAACCGGCGCTACCGCCTTCGAGGCGGGCTCCTGCTGCGTGAACGCCAAGCCCCACCGGTCGCCGCTGAGGAAACCAAGTGTCCGCGCCAGCTCCTCGGCGACACCGTTCCAGGTGGCCGCATCGGATACCGGGATCTCGAGGTCGATCTGGCGCTGATTCCAGTCGGACCCGCCGCCGCGTCGAAGCACCGACCGATCGGCCGCGAGCACCGTCAGGGCGATCCGGACCACATCGACGTTGAGCGGCAGGACCGGACCAAGCTGCTCCAGGTCGGGGCTGATGCCAGGTGTGAAGGATGAACGTTGGTCACTCAACCAGTAGAAGGACGAGGCAGCCTCGTCCGCCGGAACCTCCTCGGCTGCGGCCAAGCGCAATGTGAAGCGCGGCATCAGTTGCCACCTCCCACGATGTCGCGGATTCGTTCGAGACCAGCCTCGACAGCTCGGCTGATCTCATCCTCGGTGGCACCATCCACGGACAGGTCGGCCTGAGCGGCAATCGCTTCTGCGGCATCGCGAATGTCGCTCTCGGCGACATCGGCCATGTCATGCCTGTTGACCAGATCGCCAGTCTCGACGAGCAGCGTCTCGGCGATGATGACGGCGATGGTCTGACGGACCATCTCGTCCGGAGTCAGCCGGTATCCGTCCCGTTCCTGCTCCATCACCCACTCGGCAACCTCGGCGGCCACGAACCGCTGTTCGTGGTCTTCGATGCTGCTGTCCGACGTGCTGCAGGCCATGTCAACGATGCGGCGCGCCACTTCGATGTCGTCCCCGAGGCTGCGTAGTTCGTTGTAGTCCAGGCCCAGACGTTGCAGGGTCGCCGCGTCACCGGTGCTGTACGCGTATGCCGCTGCGGCCGCGCGTCCTGCCGTGCGAGCAGAGCCGACGGCCGAGCGTTGCGGGCCGCCACCACGTGAACCGGTCCCGCCACCAGACGCCCCGCTACCTCCGCCGCTGGGACCGTCACCGCGCCCGGCGCTTGGTCCGCGGGGACGGATGAGGTTGATGATCCGCTGGAGCGCAGCCGGATCGAGTGGTGGCCGCTGGCCATCGGGGCCTGCCCCGTCAGAACTCGGCAGGCCATCCAGATAGTGACCGACGGTATCGCGAACCGCCTTGCCGTCCTTGCCGCCGCTGCCGGAGTAGGCGCCGCTGGTGCCCATCAGGTGGTTCCCCTGTTCCCCAGCGCGCTTTCGACGGACCGCTTGACCTGGCCGTCCGTCAGCTTTCCCTTCCAAGTCGTGAGGACACTCCGGATGGCTGCGGGGTCGTCGATCTTGAACTGTATCGGTGTCGCGATGGTGATTTCGTTGGGCGGCAACATCAGGAGGGCATCTCGGGCCGTCGTCACCACGCCCGGCCGTCGCCGGGCGATACGCAGGATGGCATTGGCACCAGCCTTCTGTTTGGCGGGCTGGTCACGGATGGTCCGTCCGATGTGCCGCAGCAGGTCGGTGGCGTCGCCGTCGCCCAGCCCATCCAGCTCGACATCAGTCACCGATGCTTGCGCGCGTCGCGATTCCGAAAGCAGGTTGGCCGCGATGTCGCGCAGCCGTTCGGGCAAGCTGTCGTCGATCAAGGTGATGCTGGCGAAGCTCGCCGCCAGGGTCAGGTAAGGCGATAGGTCGAGCCCACGCAGCGGCGGCGCCAACCTGGCCCAGCGCACCATGGCCTGCGAGAACTGGCCTGACGTGGCTGGGGTGACCGTCCGCGAGCGAGTGGCGGACGCAGCACCCCGCGGTCGCGATGCAGCTCCGCTTGCCCCATCTGAGTCCGCCCGGTCTTCGGCGACAGCCGTGTCGACTTGCGCGGGCCGGCCAGCCTCATCCTCCAAGCTCCCCAGGTGGTCCCGCATCTGGCCCTTGGCGAACCAGTCCAGCAATAGCTTGAACTCGGCCTTCATGAGGGCTTCGAGAGCCATGAGCTTGGCGACTACGCCGGGATCGAGGCTGATACCCCGTCGCGAGGCCACGGACTGACGGACGTGGAGGTCGTTGAGGAAGCGCTTGATGTAGCGAGGGTTGCCCCGCAACTTCTCGTAGAGCAACGGCGTCAGGCGGCGGGCGAAGGCCAACTCGTCGTCCATGGCCAGCCCGTCGATTTCGCCGATGTCGTCGATGCTGCCGCCGTCTCGGCGGATCTGGGCGCAGCGCTCGACGAGCGCGGTGAGCTGCTTGGGCTTGGCCGCGGCCTGCATCTGGAGAAGCAGCAGGTAGGCCTGAGTGTCGAAGTGGCTCAGGGCCGGAAGCGGGACGGTGGTCTGTACGATTTTGTGCAGGTAGAGCGTGGCCGGATCCTGCTGTTCGTCGTCGCTTTCGTCGGGTCGGCCCGTGGCCTTGAATCGCGTGCGGATGGCGTCCGCCACCCGCTCTTCGTCAGCGGCGATCACAAACGACATCTTCGGCACGGCCAGGAAAAGACGCATCGCCTCCAGGCTCTGCACGACCGTCTCAGGCAGGCAGCGGTCGAGGTCGTCCACCAAAACGGCGACAGCCCGGACGTGCTTGAGATCGTCAGAGCCGAGGAGTTCGGCGAACTCGTCCCGGAATTCATCCAAGCCGCGAACCGACTCCTTGTCGTCCTCCTTGGGCTTCACCAGCTCGACGAGCTTGTCGAAGTCGGGAATCTGCAAGGAGAGCGATGACTTGGCAGCCAGCTTGATGGCCTTGGCCCAGTCGATCCGCTTACCCAGGCGGACCAACAGGTTCTTTGCTTTGTCGGTCTTTGTGGCCGAGCTGGCGACTTCGGCGGCAAGCGCATCCAACACCTCAGCGATGAGGCTTTCCTTGGCACCGGTTGACGGGTCGTAGCGCCAAGGGTCGGTCTGGATGACCAAAACCTTCTGGTCGGCCGTCTTCCGGTGGTCGAGTTCCTGGGCGACAAGGTTGAGCACCGTGGTCTTGCCACTGCCCCAACTGCCGGACAGGCCGAGCGCCACCGGATCAAGCGTGTCATCGAGCAGCGCGTCAGCGACGGTCTGAGCAACCGCGTCGAAGGACAGCAGGTCCACACTCGCCGGGTCGTCGGACCACAGGCCAGAGATACGGGCGGTCATACCGCCGCCCCGGCTGAATGCACAATACAACTGATGAACAAGACCGAATATTCCATAGAAGATTCTCGATTACTTGATACATTACAGTTTGTTGTATTTCTACACATATTCCCGCAATTCATCGGCCGCAAATGGCGACTCATCGCCTCCCCGCCTCCGCCGCTGCTTGGCGACGCTCCAAAAGCGACACCACGCGGCCACCCGACCGCCCCATCGTGGTCGGCCCGTCCGCTGACACGGGTGTGTCGCTGTCGGGGGTACGCGACGTTACAGTGCGGAACAGATCGACCGGCACACGGCACTGAGCAACAAGCTGTATCTCGTCAATGCCCTCTTGCGCCAGCAACTCCACGGCGCGCGGGAGTAGCGAGGGCTGCTCGATGGCGCTGATCAAGCCAGGCTCGTTTCGCCGCCAGCCACGGGCAGAAATGGTTGTCATGGCGTTGCGGTAGGACACGTCGCTGAGTCGTCCGAGCCAACGGGCGCGGTACAGCAGGGCCTGGATGCTGACACCCCACTGTTCCTTCAGGCGGGCCAGGGTTTGCCAGACGTTGCCCCCCATGGTCGCCGGGAGCAGGTCGCGGATCTGGTCGGCAGGCATCAGCAACTCGGCAGCGAAGCGGTGAGCCTGGTCCTCGACGATCCGGCCGCCCGGCTCGGCGTCGCTGTGCATGATCAAGTGGCCTAACTCGTGCGCCACATCGAAGCGCTGACGGTAGTAGTCGCGCTTGATCGGGTTGAGGATCACGACCGAGCGCAGCCGGCTGTCGAAGGAATACGCGTCCACCGAGGCCGCCTGCTCAGGGCTGAAGACCACCAGCACGCCGTGGTTCTCCAGCAGCCGGACGAGGTGACCGGCTGGCCCGGCCCCGATCCCCCACTGCTGTCGGAGGAGCTGCGCGGCGCGCTCCGGGCCATCGCCGTCGCGGTCGTCGACCGCCACGGGCAGGCTCGGCACATCGGGTTCCGGGAACTCGACATGCTTCTCCAGGCTGGTCGCGATGTCCACAGCCAACTGCCCGTAGGCGAAGGCCTGGTCGCGGGCGAGTTGGCTGGTGGAACGCAGCGACCGGAAGTGCGGCGTGGTGCTGAGCGCGGCCACGTCATCCGGACGAATCGCGAAGAACCCCGGCTCGACCGACAGGCTCAGTGCCAACTGCGCCACGGTGGCGGCCGTGGGCCGCTTGGCCCCGGACTCCCAAGCGGCCACGGCGGTCGGACTCTTCTCCACCTTGGCGGCTAGGTCGCTCTTGCGTAGACCTGCGAGGTGCCGGGCCAGGGTGAGACGGGCTCCGTCGAAAAGCGCGGCGACGTCGGCTGCCCGATCTGTTGTTGGTGTACGAGAACTCACCGCTCACCACTAGCACGATCATCACGACGCCCTTTGGCCCGGCCGCGCAAACGAACCGGCGCGTCCGGCACGGTGCTCGGCCCCGTGGGCAGCTGCGTGTCCTCGGTGCGACGCCCACCGTCCGCAGGCGGGGTGCCCAGGAGATCCTGCCGCCAGTGCCAGGCTTGACCGCCGCCGGAGTTCAGCCGGGCGCGGCCGAGCACCAGCTCAACCTGCTGGCTGAGCGGGTCGAGGCTGTGGGCGACCACGAACGTCACCATGTCCAACTCGTTCGCGGCGTTCAGGGCAGACTCCAGCCCGCCAATCTCCTCATCGGCAAAACCCTCGAAGAGCGACGGCTGCGGCGGCTCGGGATTGCGCTGGCGGGCCACCCGCTGCTTCGTCGGGCTCTTCTGGGGCCAGGGCATCTGGTCGAGCTTGCCGAACGCGCACGAGGCCAGCAGGAACCGACACTGGCCATGGGCCCAACCAGGGCTGCCGTTGAGGTTGGAGCGGCGGACCAGACCAGGGACCAGCCGCGGCATGGTCTCGATGTCCCGATCGGACAGCTCGGCGTACAACAGGTCGAGGTCGGCATCGTCGTCGCCGGAGCGGACGGCGTAGCGCTCGCAAGCAAAAACGCGGTCCAGGCGGTTGCGGAAGTACGTGAACCTGGTGTTGCCGAGCCATGCGGCGTCGTGACCGTCCGCCTCGGAGTAGGCCTCCAGCGACCGGGTGGTGGCCGAGAGGTACGCCCAGCGCACGCCGCCCAGGACCCCGGCCTCCCCGAGCTCCGCGATAACATCCTGCTGTTCGCTCACGACGCCGAAGCTACACCATGACCAGTAATTCACGCGTCAGAATCAACTACATCGGCGTGTCGCGCGCATGGACCACACCACTGAATTCGAACGAGGGGGATGCTGTCGAGATGCACGGGGCGAAACGTCAGGCGGACGAGATCCGCGCGTACGTGGAGAGCCAGGCAGCCGAGGAGGTTCTCCACCTGGAGAAAGCCGCGTCGGAGCTGGTCGGTTTGGCGCGCCACGACATCTGGGATGTGCACGGCACGGCGAGCCGCTGGTGGGTCATGACCAACCCGACCAACCTGTACGACCAGACCGACTTCAAAAGCCGTGACGTGGTACTGACCTTCCACATCGGGTTGACGCTGCGCATCGAGTACAGCCGGGAGCGCACGGTGCCGGTCGCGCCGACCTCGGCCGAGCTGCTACCAGGCTCCTGGCGACGCTGGCAGCAGGCCTTCGAGTCTTACGACAACGGCGACGAGGCGGAAGCGTTCCAGTCGGTTGGTGTGCGGCTCCGGGAGTGTTTGGTCTCTTTCGTCGGCGAAATCCGCGACGACGAGTTGGTGCCGGACGGCCAGACCTCGCCAAAGGCCGCCGATTTTAAGGGCTGGACCGAACTGCTGGCCAACTGGCTGGCCGCCGGCGAGTCCGGTGCTCGGCTGCGTTCCTACCTGAAGAAGCTGGCGGTCGAGACTTGGGAGTACGTCAACTGGCTGACCCACGCCAAGAACGCCGTGCGGATGGACGCCGAGATCGGACTCAAGGCGGTCGAGCACCTGCTCGGCACGTACACAGCGGCGCGGCTCCGGCTGGCGGGCTTGCCGAGGCGATGCGAAGCATGCGGCTCATATGAGGTGGTGGCGGGGGTGTGCCCGCACTGCGCGTGGGCCGATTCCACGTATGTACCACCTGAGCCACGGGAGAGTTCCGAGGACAAGCAGGCGGCTCGGATGACACAGCCCTGCACGCCCAGCTCCGACATCTCGACGTTCATGAGTCCCAACGACTTCTGACCGCCGATTCCGAGGGACTGTCCACACCCACGCCTTCTGCCCCTTTCCCGGGTGAAGTTTAGTCAGCTGGCTTGCCGGTTCCGCGTGCGGTTTTCTGGCCGTTGTAGGGCGTCCGCGAGGCTCTGCGTGTCTGGGGCGGGGCGTTGGTCGAGATCGGACAGTGATGTGGTGAGCAGGTGTAGTGTTCGCGGGATGCTGTCGTGTTGGCCGAGGCGGGCTTGTACGCGCATGAGGTCGCGGTAGATCGCCTCGTTGTATGGGTCGAATTGGCGAGCCTGTTCCAGTAGGGCGAGTGCCTGTTCGGGGTTGTCGTTGCGGATCTTGCGGATCAGGGTGCTCAGGGCGTCTAATACGTCACGTCGGAGTGCCTCGCGGGGGCCTTCGATCCAGTCCGCGGAGATGCCTTCAGCGAGGTCTCCGCGGTAGAGCTCGGTCACTCGGTTCAGCGCGGCGATGGCGTCGGCCGGCGGGCCCTGATGGCGGCTGGTGGCGAGGGCGTCCTGCAACTGCCAGAGGTCGACGGTCACGATCGTCCGGTCGAGCCCGTAGTGGCTGTCCTGGTTGATGATGATGTCGAGGGTGTCGCCCGGAGTTGCTTGGCGAAGGCTACGTCGTAGCTGGGACAGGGTTGCGTGGAAGCTGTTGTAGGGACGCTCGCCCGGCGCGTCTGGCCAGAGCGCGGCGCTAAGTGTTTCGCGTCGGGCGCCTTCGCGGTGTAGCGCCAGGTAGATCAGGATTTCGCGTTGTCGTGGCGCAAAAGCGTCGATGAGGTCGCGAGGTTCGGGGTGCGCGCGAGTCAGGTGAAGCCGCCCGAGTACATGCAGATGCAGTGGTGCAATCGGACATGAAGCTGCGGGCAGATGCTCCGCGACCAATCGGTCGGCGGGACACACGGCGGACGTTGCGGATCGGCTCTGCGTGCCGTTGCTGGAATCCCGCGAGGAAGAACCGCTCCCCACGGCCTCAGTGGCAGACAGTTTCGCCACCGGGCGCAGGTCGGGGATGTCGATCATGGCCGACGTCGGGGGCGCGACCGGCGCGGTGTCGGTAGTTGGCTTGGGCACTGTTGCGATGAACTCGTACGTGGAGACGAGTGGCTCGGCGTTGGCGCCAGCGCTTTGGCCTCGACTCGACCGCTGTGGGGCTGAGACTGCTGCGTTTTCGGCAGGAGTGCGATTCTGGGATCCTTCGTCGCTGCCGGGGTCTGCCGCTTGCAGCAGTGCGAGCAGGTCGAGGGCGTCGGTGCCCGGCAACGTGAACAGCTGGGCATTGGTCAACTCCTCGCGCAGGGAGGGGCTGGCCGCTTCCACGGTGCCGTCGTCGCGTACGCGGGCAGTGCCGCCGGGCCGCCACAGGCCGAAGAACACTCCGGCCAGACCGAGGCGCGCGCCGTTGCGCAGGACGGTGTGCGCGCGCTGGTTGGTGATTGCGGTAGGTGCCGCCACGAGCAGAACGGTCCCGTTGCCGTTGCGCGATTCTGGTGCGTACTCGGACGGGCCGTGCACGACGTTGTCCTGTAGGCGAGTACGCGCTAGCAGTTCGGCTTCCAGGACATCAAGGGCCGCGGGCATGTCATCGACGATGCGCAGCCGTTGCGGGACGCGACCCGGGAGGTTGTGTCCGAACAGTGAGCGGGCCTCGGCGCTGGGGATCACGATCATGGTGTCGATGCCGGCACTGGTGGCCCGAGCAAGCAGGGTCACGATCAGTGCCCGTGCGGCGGCGTGAGCGCCGGGACCGACGAGTCCCAGGCCCTGCGTGCGTGCGAGGTCGAGTGCGATGTCCTGTCCGTCGCGGACGCCGAGCGGAGTGTTCTGCGGATCCGGCAGCATGGCCCGCACGGTGGCCTGTGCACGGTCACAGATGTCCATCTCGGTCGGCCGCGCCCGGCCCGACTGCGCAGGTGCTGCAACCGGCATGGCGTTATCGTCCGGTTCCCGTGTGACGGCGTCGTGCGCGATGCGCAGCGCGCGCACGACCGGCAGGCTGGCGGGGTCAGGTTGGTCTGGTGAACCGGGTTGGTACCAGCGGCGACGCCGTAGTCGCACGCTGATCATCGCGATGGTGACCAGTGCGGCCAGTCCCAGGCCGACGAACGCCCCTGTCGGCAGCGCGATGCCGGTCGCTGGGCGAGCGTTAGGCGTGTGTTGCTCATCGTCGTGTCGAGCCTGCGGCGCGGGTTGTTCGCGAGAAGCAGGTGAGTCTTGCGGGGACGCCGGAGTCGGCGCCGGTGATGACACGCTCGGCGCGGACGCTGGCTTGTCCGGCAGCGGTGTTGCGTCGCCGGGCAGGACCACGTTCCAGCCGGGCATGAGCTGGTCAGGGTGGCGTAGCGCGCGACCGTCGGGCTGGGTGCGTCCCGCGTTGAGGTCGAAGAGCACCGGCCAGGCTTGCGGGTCGCCGAATTCCCGCTCCGCGATGGCGGAGAGCGTGTCCGCGGGCCTCACGGTGACTGTGCGGCCTGTCGCCTCGGTGGTGTCCACGGGACGGGGAAGGCCGACGGCATCCGATGGCAGCCAGAGGGTCCACCCAGGTTCCAGGTAGTCAGGTGCGCCGGCGAGCAGCGCGGGGTTGAGCTGCACGATCTCGCGGTATCGGATGCCGTTGCCCAGGTGCCGTTCGGCGAGGCCCCACAGGGTGTCGCCATAGATGACCGTGTACGGCACCGCCTTGTCCTGCCGCGCGCTTGAGGGGGTTGGAGCGGCGTTTGCGGTGTCGAGCACCGGGGCGTCCGCGGTGTGGGTTCTGGGTTCGGGTGCTGTCGTGACGGGGTGCGTGGGCGGCCATGGCGGTGCGGTGGCCGTGACCGGTGTTGCGGGCGTGCCGGAGGCCATGGCGGTGCCGACGGAGGTTGCCACCAGGACGGCGGCGACGAGTCCAGCGATCCACCGGCCGCGCGGAACTCTGTTGAGCGTGCTGCGGGCGGCGCGGACTCCGTGTCCGGTCTGGCGGATCACTTCGGCGGCCACGGAGAGGGTCAGCGCCAGCCAGCCGGCCCACGCGACCGCCACGATGAGCCAGATCACGAGGTCGCCGGTGAGCCACGCCCACCGCAGGGTGTACCAGACCCGTTGCGGCCACTGGCTGATCGGAACCGGGCTCGGCCAGCGACCGGGAATCAGGCGGGCCGGGCTGGCACCGAGCGCGAGAAGTCCGCACGGGATGCCGATGACGAAGGCGAGCAGGCCCAGCGCGGCGAACACGCCACGGACCCGTTCGACGCGAGTGGGTGTCATGGGAGGCCGCCGTTGCGGGTGCCCACGCCGAGTTCGGCCAGGGCGGTGCCGGTCGACTGGATGCTGCCGCCGAGCAGCCCGATCGGGGTGGGCTCGGACACCGTGACCGTCACGCGCACTGCGCGGGCTCCCGCGACCGTGACCTGCCCGGGGTGCCCAGCACGCGCCAGGTAGTCCTGGGCGCAACGTAGGGCGCTGGTGGTGTCGACCCTGACGGTCGGGCCGCGGGTGTCCACGGCGGTTCCGGCGGCGCGGGCAGCCTCGGCGGCGAGCGCGTCCGCACGGGCGATCGCCCGCAACCGGGCGCCGCCGTCGACCACCAGCGCGAGCACCAACAGCAGCGCGGGCACCAGGACCGCGACCATCACGCTCACCGACCCGGCATCCCGCGGCGTTACCGGGGCGGTCATCCGAGGCCTCGATACGGGTCAATCGGGCTGGTGAAGCTACCCCTGACGGTAGGGCTTCCGCCCGATGCGGGCAGGGCAAGGTCATGCAGCGGGACACGGCATGTCACGGTCGCCCGAACCAGTCCGGCATGGCCGACAGCCAATCCGTCGGTATCCACGGACACGCTGACCATCTCGCAGGTGATGCCCTCACGCGCCAGGCGTTCGCCCGCGACCACCGTCCCTTCATGTTGTGCCGCGGCCTCAGTACGGGCCAGCGACGCGGCACGCGCTGCAGCGGTGGCAGCATTGTCGACCGCCTGCTGCGCCGAAGCCAGACGAGCACCAGCGATCACCAGCAGCCCCACGACTAGGACGACCGGCACGAGCACCGCCGCCTCGACGCTGACTGAGCCTGCATCAGTCCAGCACCGGAGAACACGACGACGGGATGGGACAGTGTGACTCACGACCGGCCACCCCCACTACGGTTTCCACCCGAGAACCCCTCGGCAATCCCGAACTCGCGGGAAGCGACGGTGAAGCGTTCCTTGGCTGCCTGCGCGGTGGCGTCGACCCGGATATCCAGGCCGGGGATGGGCAGCAGGCGTGTCGTGGTGCCGGAGACCGTGACCTGCACGGTCTGCCCGGTCACCGTCGCACGCACCTCCGCGGTGGTGAGCACCCCGCGGCCGGCCCGCTCGGTGAAGGACCGCGCGGCGTGCTCGGCGGTGCTGCTGGTGGCGCCGACCGGGCGACCGGCATCGACGCCCGCTTGCGCGGCCTGCGCAGCGACCGTGTGGGCATGCCACCACAACCCGCCCTGCACGATCGACAACACCAGCACCAACACGACCGGAAACAGCACGGCCAGACCGACCGATTCCGACCCGCTATCGGGCCGTCTCCGGACCAGTGCACGGAGTCCACGATGTTGTCCACATGGGATGGTTTGCCGTGATGTCGCTCGCGGTGCCGTGGAAGATTCGCGCAGCATCCTGGTGTCCTGGTCCTCGATCATGGTCGACTTCCTTGGTGCAGCATGTGCTCGTTTCCTTGGCAGCACAGGGTTGACTGCTCGGTGTGCACCACCTTGTGGGACGTCGGGTGTGCATGTGGCCCGGGATGGTCTGTATTTGCTACGGCCTGGACAGGATGGTTGAGTGGCATCATTGGGCACCTGCCAGTGCGTGCGCGTTCGCTGTGCTGTCGCTCCGTTTGGAACGTTCGTGTGGTGTGGATACCTGGACGGACGGCGATGTCGTTGTGGATGTTCGGCGGTTCATGGCATTTTTTGCTCCTGGTGAGTCACCTATGGATTTCTTTCGTTTGGTGCGACTGGTTTTCCGGCCGCTGAGCCATTGGGTCAGGTCGGCGGCGGGCAGGTCGGTGAATCGCGCGAGTTCGTCGATCTCCATGACATCGCTGGATTCGGCGAGCACGTCGCCGAGTTCGCGCTCGATGTCAAAAAGTTGCTGGACGATCAGTGCCCGGCGGTGCGCGAGTTCACCGACCCGTTGTGCCGCTGCAGATCTCCGGACGCTCCGGGCACGGTCGGCTTCCTCCACACGGCGTTCGATCTCCTCCGTCGTCGCCATCCTGATCCTCCTTACCCTGTTGCCTTGCGGGTTTCTATTGGATTTGGTTCTGGTATTTCTGGACTACTGCGCGAATGGCGACGGCGAGTCCGATCGCTACCGCGAGGCCGATGGCGACCAGGACGGCCTTTTCCACAGATTCGGAGCCGCGGTCCCGGCTGGCGCGGATGCGTGTCCATCGGCTGTGGACAGTGACGGCAAGAACCACAGCCAGACTGGCCAAGGCCAGTTGGAGTTGCCGGTAGCAGCGGCGCGCTTCAAAGTGAACGGTATTCTTCGTCATGTGAGTTCAGCTCCTTTCGGTGGTTGGGCGGGGAAAGGGTGTTGTCCTGTAACCGTTTTCGTCTAGTGGGTGCCTCCGGTGAGCAGGCGGATCACCGCCGGGTACATCACCAGCAGGAGGAACGCGACCAGGAGCAGCGCCACGGGGAGGGCGAGGCGTTGGGAGCGGGCGTTGGCGTCGGCCTTGTCCGTAGCGAGTGCGGCGGCGCGTAGCGCGGCGGCTTTGGCGACGAGGGTGGTGTAGATCGCGGCGCCGTCGGCTGCGGTGGCGAGGATGCCGGCCAGGTCGGCCAGTTCGACGACGCCCATCCGGGTCGCCAATCGGGACAGCGCTTCCCACGGGGTGTGGCCGGCGCGCATTGCCTGGCCGAGGGTGCGGCTGATCCGTGTGAAGACCCAGGAGTCGGCGACCGCGGCGGCTTCGGCCAGGGCTTGGCTCGCGGCCCGACCGGTCGCGCGTTCCTGGGCAACCAGATCAAGATAGGCGGCGGTCGCCCGGCGGAATTCCTCCCGCGCCCAGGCGGCGTCCTCGCGCACCGCGAGCACCGGGACCACCGACCCGGCCATGGCCGCAACCACCGTTGCCATCGCGATCACCGCGAGCGAAAGCCCGATGCCGCCCACCCAGGCCACCCCAGCAGCCCCGAGAACAAGGGCGACGGCGCTGCTAGCCCAGGTCAGCCGGCGGGCGACATACCGTTCGGGTGTGTGGTTGAGGACATCGAGGTCACCGGCGGGGATGCCCCACCAACGGCTGGAGTATCGGGCCGAGTAGCCGGTCAGGCGTTCCAACCGGGCGGTCCACCGGCCGCGCGGTCGAGCGCCCTCGTCTTGGCGCGCAGCGCGGTCGTCCAGTTCGGCCACGGCTGCAGCCAGGTTGATCGGTGCGGGACGCGCCAGGGCCGCGATCACGCACGCCACCGCCGCCCCGGCCAGCGCGCCCAGCACCGCGGCGACGGTTCCGGGACTCATCGCGGCACCTCCGTGGTGTGCGGGACGACAGCCAGTCGCCGCGGTGGCTTTGGTGTTCCCGCGGGGTTTTCTGCGGCGCCACCGAGCAGGCGGACCGGGCGGCGGGCGCGGGTCAACAGGTGCATCCACCACCCGGCGGCGCCCAGCAGGACACCGATCCCTGCCATCACGAGTTGGCCCAGCATTTCATCGAATGGGGTCAGGAAGTCGTGGGCGAACACCATGAGTCCGGCCAGCAGTGCGGCGGTGATGGCCAGGATGGTGCGGACGTCGGTGCGTGGTTTCGCACGGTCCGCTTCGACGTCACGACGCGCGACCACCTCTGCGTCCAGAGCTTTGGCTTTGGCGTCAAGGATGTCGGCCAGGCCGCGCCCGCCCGCGCGGGCGCGCACGATGAGGGCCAGGACCACTTCGTCGGCGGCCTCGTCATCCAGGTCGTCGGCGAACGCGCGCAGCGCCGGTTCCAGCCCCCGGGTCCGCAGCCGCACGGCCAGGGTCTGCACCTCGATGGCCAGCGCTTCGGGTGCGGTGTGGGCCGAGGTGGTGATCGCCTGCTCCAGCCCGCCCGCACCCGAGGACAGCAGGTCGGCCAACCGCCGCACCCAACTCGCCAACGCATCCAGTCGCGCGATGAGGCGCCGCGGATCGTCCCCCCGCGCCAGGACCGGCACGGTCACCACCCCGGCCGCGGCCAGGACGGCGGCGACGGGCCAGCCACTGGTCCACCACACCACCACAGCAACGACGACGGCCACGAGCAGCCGCCGCAGGGCGATCCGCGCGAGGACACGCCGCCCGCTCTGCGCAAGGCCACCGATCGCGGCGAACACACCAGGCGTTTCCGTTCCTCGGCCACGAGTCGGGCGGAAAGCGGCGACCGTGCAGCCGACCGAGAGAAGGGCAAGGACGCCGAGAAATCCCGGCCACACCAGGGTCACGACAGCCCTCCTTCCCGGAAGCCGGTGAACTGCCCGGGGTTTGCCCAGGTGGTGTCGAACGCGGCGGGGTCGAACTCGTGATGCGCCAACCGTTGCAGCAATTCCTGGCTGGGCGGATAGGCCGGTGTTGCGCGGCTGTCGCTGGGGTGTGGGGCGAAGACCCGGATGGTGTCCGGGCGTCCGGCGTCGCCGATGGGGCCGACCTCGATCACCTCGGTAACCAGCCGCTGTCGGCGGCTCTCGCCCGGGTGGTCGTGGTCGGTGCGGGTGACGTACACGACGAGATCGATCGCCGAAGCAGTCCACTGGTGCGCGGCGTCGATCGGCAAGGGAGGTGTGGACAACTGGCCCAGCGCAGCGATCCGGTCGAAGACGGCAGTGGCGCTGGCGGCATGCAGCGTGCACATCCCGCCCGCGGCCCCGTTGCCGAGGGCACGCAGCATCGCGGTCACTTCACCCGCGCGGACCTCACCGACGATCACCCGGCTCGGACTGTGCCGCAGCGTCTGGGTCAGCAGGTCATCCAGGGTGATCTCCCCCCTCCCCTCGCTGTTGGCCGGGCGCGCTTCCAGCGGGGTCACCAACGGCCGGGTACCCAGGTGCAGGCCGAGTTCGTATTCCTCTTCCACAGTGACCACGTGCTCGACGACCGGAATTTCGCGGCACAGGGCGCGCAGCAGCGTGGTTTTCCCCGCTGCCGGACCGCCGGAGACGACGATGTTGCAGCCCGCGAGCACCGCCGCGCGCAGGAACGACCCCAATACCGGATCGAGGGTGCCGTTGTGGATCAGGTCGTTCAGACCGGTATTGACCAGGCGGTGGCGCCGAATCGCCACCCGTGGCCGGTCGCTGACCTCGATCACAGCCGCGACCCGTGCCCCGAGCGGGCCGCCGGCGGGGATGCGGAGGTTGCCAATCGGGCGGCCGGGGTTGAACTCACGGGAGGTTTGGCCCTGCCGGGCGAACATCGCCGCCAGCATCTCGACCAGCTCGGCGTCGGTGTCGGCAATAGGATGAGGCCACCGCTCGATCGTGCCGTCGGCCAGCTCCAGGATCACGTGGTCGCAGCCGTGCACGTGAATGTTTTCCACCTCATCGCGTTCCAGCAGCTCGTCCAGCGCGCCCAGTCCGGACAGTGCGGCGACCACGGCGCGGACCAGCCGTCGCTCGTCGGCCAGCGGGACCGGTGGCTGTCCGGCACCGGCCCGACGCCGCACCCACGCCCCTACTTCCTCGGTCGCGGCGGCGTGGACCCGGGCCTGCGCTTCCTCGGCCGAGGGCGGCACCTCCCGGTGTAGCTGGCCCGCCGCGGCTCGTTCCAACCGGGCGGCAACCGCCTCCCGGATCGCCCGCACCGCCTCCGCATCCCAGTACACCGCCCCACCACCGTTCGGCGGTCCGGCCGTGAACGAAAGGTCCGGACCACCCAGATCCATGGCGAAGGACGATGGCCGCTGCGAGTGGAATGCCGGCTCGTTGTGTTGGGTGGGGGTGGTGGTTGGCTGATCGCCGTTGTGTCGCATGTTCATCGTCTCCCTCCGGCAGACGTCCGGGCTGGTGGGTGCGGGCCGTGTAGCTCGTGAGGCGTGTAGTGGTGGTAGGTCAGGTGCAGGCGCCGTGCGGTGTGGCGGAGGCTGCGCAGCAGCGGGGAACGGCGTGGAAGTGTGCCGGCGTTGGCGCCCTCGGAAAGCACCGCCGCTGTCCGGGCATCGGCTGCGGTCTGGACAGTTGTTTGGTGGCCGAGTGCGGCGGTGGTCTCCCGGCTTCCTGCCGGGGTGGTGGCGCACACTGCCAGCCCCAACCGGTTCGGGACGATGCGCTCGGCGAGTTCGGTCAGGATCGGGCGTGCGGCCAGTACGTGCCGTTGCGTGGGTCGCACGGCGACCAACACCAGATCCGCCGCCGCTAGCAACGGCCACGGTGTGACGGTGCTGTAGCGGCCGACGTCGACCAGTGCGTCGGCGGGACGGCCGTTTGCGGTTTTGACCGCGGCCAGGGCCGCGGTCAGGCGGGTCCAGCCCGCGGCACCGACCGCGGTCTGCTGGCCTGGTGACGACAGCCCCGCCAGCAACCCGACATGCGGTGCTGGGGGAACGACCTGCACGTGTGCGGACAACACCGCCGGATCGCCGACAACGGCGTGGCGGGTGGCGGTGGCGTAGGACAAGACGCCGATATCGGTGCGGATCGTGCCGTCCAGGACCCACTGGCCCAGCCACCCCGCGGCGAGATCGCCACCGGCCGGGTCGCAATCGGCCAGCACCACCGGCGCCGGCCACACCGCCGCCAGGGCGGCCACCGTTGTCGTCGCGCCCGGTGCGCCCTTTCCTGAGACGATCGTGATCATCGCCAACCCCTTCACCGCCTCTCTCAACAGCCTTCGACATCTAGGTGCCGGGGCCGAGTTGCACCAGCACGACCTGCCCTGCCGCGGCAGCGGTCGCGGCTGGGGCGGCGTCGGGGCCGACGACGACATCGACTGTGACCGCGCCGGTGGAATCCGGGAGGCCGACCTCCAGCACTCGCGCGCGAAACGGTCCGGCCGCGCTCTGCGGTGTCGCGTCGGTTCCGGCCTCACCCGCGACGGGGGTGGCCTGAACCAGGTCACCGGGCGACAGCCCGCGCGCGGGCAGCCGGCCCGGCTTGACCGGCAGGCCCACCAGCCGCTCTCCCGGACCGGGCACCGGTTGCTGGGTGAGCTGGCCGGGCGCGAGCACGGTGCCGGCGGGCAGGGTCGCGCGGGCGATCGCGCCGACCACGGCCGCGCGATCACGAGACAGGATGACGGCCGTGTTCGGGTACGGGACTGCTTTCCCTACCTCGAGATCCTCGTCGCCGATCCGCTGGCCCCAGCTCACCGGGCGGGCCAGCACCAGGACCTCGATCCGCTTGTCCTGTCCGGAAATCACGGCAACGTTGCCGAAGGCCGCGGCAGCGGCCAAGACCACCGCAACGGCCAGTAGCCACCATCGCCGTCGTCGCGGCACCCGCGGCGCGTCGCCCGCCCCGCTGTCGCGTGGCTGCGGCCGGGAAAAGGACACGGCATTACCCATCGGGCTCACTCCCTCCCTGATCCAGAAATCTGGGCTATATCCGCATTCATGCGCAGGGCTTGCACCTCCGCGACCGCGAACGTGGCGCTCGCTTGCGAGAGCATCGCGGGGAAGTCGCCGCCGACCTCGCCAGCGCCGTCCGAGCCCACCCACCGAACCGACCAGCGAATCGCCCACGTGGCGGTGGCCTCGTCCTGTGGCTGCCCGTAGGACGAGCGTGTGTACACGAACCCGCAATCCGGGCTGGCGGCGTGTAGTCCGGCGGAGCGGTCATAGGGCGTGCCTGGACCGGAACACGACAGCGAACCCCCCGTGCCCGAGGTGAACGACAAGCCGATCGGGGTCGCGGTCACCTCCGCCCACACCGGACCGACCTGCACCCGCCGCGCCGCTGGGGTCCACACGCTGTGGTCGGTCCAGATCCAGGTGTTCTCGCCCACGATCGTCGCGTCCCGCCCGTCCGGCAACCGGACGTTCGGCGAATGGCGCGGCACCGGCAGCGGCAACCGCAGTTGCTCGAACGCTTGCGCCGCCAACTGCGCCGGAGTCAGCACCGGCGGCACGCCCTCAACCGGTAATAGCGGCAGGCACCGCACCCCGAACGCGCTTCCGCCCGGACCCGCACCACCCGGTCCCCGACCGCCGACACCGCCCCCGACACCGAAACCGCCCAGGAAACATCCGGGAGGAAGCCCACCCGGAGACTGCCCGTCGGTGTCCGCGCCAGACTGTCCGCCCTGGCCGGAATTCCCGGTTCCACCCGGCCGGATCGGCGCCTCGCCCCGGGCATCCAATGCCCGCAGGTCCACCCCGGGACGCGTGTCCTGTCCGTAGGGGTCGACCGGAACGACTATGACCTGCCCGTCATCGCCCGCCCCCTCCGCAGCGGCCGGGGGCGCATTAGCGACCGCCACTCCAACGAGTACGGCAAGACCGATCACCAGGCCCGTCAACGGGAAACGGGGGCGCATCAGCACGCACTACCCGAAAAATCAAGCTGCGAGACCTTCCACCGTCCGTCCGAAGTGTCGCGGGCCAAGGTTGCGTGGACCGGCATCCGTGGCACACCCACGGTTTTCCGGTCACCCGTCGCCGCGTCCGCCTGTCCCGCACGGGAGGCGTCCTGGCAATCCACAACGGTCGCCGAATCCCCGGTAATCTCGACCGAGACGATCCGCACCGTCACATCGCCGTAGGTCGTCAATCCCACGCTTTTGTTGCGGTGCATCGCTTCCAGCGTCGTGGACAACTGGGGTTCCACCGCGACCGCGGCGAGCGCCGTTTGCCATGTGTCCTCCGGCTGGTGCGGCGCCTGCGCCGACCGCGGCCAGTACTGGGTGTAGGCAGCCACCACCGCTTGCTGCTTATCCTGTCCCGGCGAACTCCCGGCCGTCGGTGCCTGCGAGGGAGCCGCCAGATTCGGCGATGGCGGTGCCGGGACAGGGCTGCCGCCGCCGCTACACGCCTCGAGCACCGGAACCAGAGCCGCTCCTGCCACGACGAGGCAGCGCCGCCAACGACGAGTGCCGACCATGTTGACCATTTCTCTCCGATACTTCCGTTCCTTACCGTCTGGACCGATTTCTCCGACGCAGTCAGGTTTTGTGTGGTCAGCTACGCGAACACCATGCTCAGCAACGCTCCTACAAGCAGCGACGGCCCAGCGGGAAACCGCGCATCCAGACGCCGGGAGCACACCACCACCATGAGCGCGACCAACCCCGTCAAGCCGGTGGCCATCAGCAACCCCCGGAGCAATCCCTCCCATCCGAACCAGCCCGCATAAACGGCGACTGCCCCGTACAGTGCGGTGTCCCCACCCCCGGTGTGCTCCGGCATCCACGCCTGCACCAACCCGGCCAGCCCGAACACCACCACCCCCGCCCCGCACGCGAAACCCAGCCGCGCCCACCGGCCCTCCAGCGCCGCCGCGGCAAGGAAACCCACCGCACCGCCGCCCGCCAGAGCCGCGACGAGGGGAAATGGCAGACGCCGGCAGTGCACATCCGTGATGACCAGAGCCCAAGCCAGGGCGCACGCCCAGGACCACGCCACCAACACCGGCGTCACGCCGAACCGGACCGACCCCAGCACCCACAGGCCCCCCGTCACGACGGACACTGCGACGGCCAGTCCCCCGCGTTGCGAACCCGAGTCTGCGAACAACGGCCCGGTCGTCCGCTCCGCGACGGCCACCACCACGGGGCCGGCCAGCATTCCGCCCGCACCGATCGCCCACGGCAGCATCAACACCACCAGCACCTCCTGAACCACCGCGAGCGGATGAGCGGCCACCTGGAACGCGGCCAGGACAACCGGCCACAGACCACCAGAGCGCCGCGCCCCCTCCGACACGTGTCGATATCCCCGCCGTCATGAAAACCCTCCGTGACAGGCGTCGTCTTCATCGGTATCGGTACGCGCATCGCCGCCAAAGTCGAGCGCCGCCGAGGAGAACGCTTCGGCCTTTTCCCACGGGAACAGGCCTGTTCCCGTGACATCGCGAGCGGCGGTGATAAAGGCAAACACGTTCTGTGGCAGGACTTCCGCGGCAGCCGCGATGCGCGCCACGTCGCAATTCCGCAAAGACGAGAGCGTATCTTGGACACGGGTTTCCAGATCGACGTACGCGAGCTTGGTGGTCCAGGCCTGTGCCAGGGTCACAGTGTCATGCAGGTACCACAGGGCCTCACCCACAGCGTCGTCGATCACGGCGATGGCCTCGTCCACCTGGGTCGCGAATGCGGTTGCCTCGTGGTCGCCGCGAAGCTGGTCTGCCACGACGCGGGCGGTGCGCGTGCGGTCCAGGCAGCACAGCACCTCCCAGACCACCAGATGCGCCTCGCGAGGCACACCAACTGGGAGCCATGCGCGGGCAGGAGTGGTGTGGAGCTGATGGACACTATCGAGGAGCCCGCCCACAATGCCGCGTACGGCGGAGCCCAAGCTAGCGAAGTCGTTAGTGCGGTAGAAGAACTCGCCCGGACGCTGTTCCACACGACACCGCCAGTGCCAATCATGGACATGGTCAGTGCCGAAACACGCAGCGTTGACCACTGCGGCGAAAGTCGCGCAGCCGATGGCGACAACACCCAGGCTCGCAGCCAGCATCGCGGTAAGCCCGGTCTCGCAAGCGATGCCGCCCACGAGGACCGTGGCACCCAACAGTCCACACGACACAACGCGGGCGGACATAACTGCGCGCAGTGTTTCTCGTCGCCAGCGAGCACGCGATAGACAGGGATCCCACAGCATGGCGTCTGGGCCGTCATCGAATTCTCCCATGCTCACTGGTGATGCCGTAGCAGGATGTTTCATGTTTTCCTCCCCCAAAGTTGTCGTGCGGACGCCGATGATGTTTGCGGATGGTCCATCGGTACCGGTATGAACGTCATGAGTCGCGTGTGAGACCCCGGGTGGCCAAGGAATCGAGGACCGCATTGCTTTATTGTGGGCATCTAATGGATGCGGAAGAACGGCTTGGGGAGCACAATTGTGTCCTCGTTTTGTGCTGTCTTTGTGCCGTTTCTGTCAAGACGACAACGGTTTTCACTACTCGGCTGGTGCTCGCGGTAGCTGGGTGGCGACGGCTGTGTGCTGCCGCCGCCACCCAGCTGGGAACCGGGGTTAGAGTTCCCTGCTGTTGGGGTCCGCCCACGTGAGGGTTCCGCTGACCGTGTGGGCTTGCGATCCGGCGGCCGGAGTGGTCCAGATGCGGGTCCCGTCGGGTGCCGGTGCGGCGGATGTCGTGGCGGCCGAGGCGATTCCGGCCATGCCGACGATCAGGGCGCCGAGGGCGAGCGCGCCGGTCAGGGTGGTTTTGATGGTGTTCACGTCTTCCTCCTGAAAACGTCGAGGGATGAAAAGAAAGAAATGTGGTCATCGCTGATTTTCTGGGGTGTTTAGGCGGCCAGGGCGCCTCCTTTCTCCGCCGGTTCGGTGGCGGGCAGGGTGCCGATTTCGAGCACGGCGGCGGTCCAGGTCATGCCGAGCCCAATACCCAGCAGCAGGACGCGGTCGCCGGGTTCGACGAGGTTGTGGCGGGTCAGGTGGTCGAGGGCGAGGATCTGGTCGGCGGCACCGCAGTGACCGACCCGCAGGCCCAGCCCGGCCAGCGTCCGCTCCTCGGGCAAGCCCAGGGGTTCCAAAACCTGACGTCGCAACAGGTTGCGGCCGTAGAAGGGCGGTAAGACCCACCGCACCTCGTCGAGGGTGAGGTCGGCGTCAGCCAGCGCTGCCTTAACAGTCTCGGCCACCGCCGTCCGGATGAGAGTGTGGGCGTGTTCGCGGCGGGCCTCTCCGCGGGCGAGCCAGCCGCGTTTGGCTGCCCGCAGGTTCGCGGCGGTGTGTGTGGTGACCGCCTCGGGATGGGGGCGGGTGGTGCCTTCGAGGTCGGGTTCGCACCACGACGCGGTCGACACCAGCTGAGCCAGGCCTGGGTGCCGGCCGATCAGCAGGGCCGCTCCGGCGTCGCCGTAGACGAGGCCGTGGTCGGAGAAACGCTGGAACGGCGGGGTGAACGTGTCGCCGATGGTGATCAGGACGGTGTCGAGGTCCGGTCTGGCGGTGAGGTAGGTGGCGGCGGTGTCGGTCGCCGCGACCGCCGAGTTCGACATCGCGTCGATGTTCACCGACAGCGCCGCACCAGCGCCGATGCCCAACTGGCTGCGGATGTGGCTGGCCAGTGACCAGAAGTCGAGACCGCACGAGAGCAGCGAGGTGTGCAGGTGCAGCCCGACCATGGAGGTCTGATTGGTGCCCCCGGTCTCGCGCACGGCGGTTAGGGCCCGGCGCCCGGCGCGAATCGCCAACTGCGGCCCGGGCATGGCGGTGATCGCCACCGACTTCTGCCCCACCGCCGCTGTCTCCTCTGGGTCGTAGGCGGTGGTGGCGTTCGCGTCGGTGACCGGCACGAGGCGGCCGATGTCCGTGGCGAGGCCGAGCACATGGACGTGGTCGTAACGCATCGGTGTTCACCGCCCCACCAGGGCGGTCCGCAACCCGGACCGCAACTGCACTTCCCGCAAGCCTTCGCGGGTCCAGGCCTGGGACACCCGCCAGGTGTTCCATTGTGGAGGGTGGCGATCGTCCTTTGTGACGCGGAAACCGCCGTCTGCCTGGGCACGGTGCACCGCGAGCGTGATGCCCTCCAACTCAGGCAGTTCCCGCAACTCCGGGTCGGCCTGGACGAATCCCAGGAAGAGAGGCGTTTGGCCGGGGATGGTGGTGGCCCAGTGGCCCCAGCCGCTGGCGGGGTCGAACGTCAGGATGCAGTCGTAGGTGATGGCTTCGGCCAGTGCCCGCCACACCGCCTCCCGCCGGACGACCATGGTGGCGGCGGCACCGTCGCTGGCTGTGGTGGCGGGGCGCGGGGCTCCGGCGTCGGGGCCGCAGTGTGCGAGGTGGGCGTTGAGGGTGTGGGCTGGAGTGGTCATGACGAGAATCCCGGTGGTTGAGGATCGCCCGCAAAGGCTGAGAGGAACCGGTGTGGTGATCCGGGGTGGACAGTGGAATCGGGTTGGTGTGGGGAGGGTGTCGCCGCAACCGGTGAGGGCCGGGCTGCCCGCCGATGCGAGGGCGACGGCGGCGATGGCGTCGCCTCCGGTGGCGGCTGCGGCAGGGGCGCCACTCGTGGTCGTTGGGGAAGCTCGCCCGGTTTCACCGCGCAGGCGGCGATCGTGGTGTGGTTGCGGCGGATCCAGTCTTGGACCTGCGGCACCGTCATGTTCGCGAAAACACCGCCCGGTGCTGTGGTGTGCGTCAGGAACGCTCCGAGGTCCCGTTGCACGGCCGTCGTGGTGGGATCGCGTACTCCGGCCGGACACTGGGCGGCGCCGGTGAGGGATTCGAGGATGCCGGATTGCGCGAGGTCGATGGTGCCCCTGCTGGTCAGGGGCACGACCGCGATCCCGGCATGGGGTGGTGGGGGCCCGGCGAGCACCAGCGCCTGGTCCCACACCCCGCGCAGGGCCTCCGGTGGCGAACCGTAGCGGGCGATGATCGGATCCACCGCGGCGACCAGTGCATCCAACTGTGGCTCGTCGGCGGTGTGCACGCAGTAGGTGATGTCGTGTGCGATGCGGCAGGCCTTGCCGGTGTTCGGCGCGACGGTGAATAACGCCGGTTGGTGTAAGAGGGCGATGCCGATCAACACGGGAGGCGCGAGAGCGGTGAGGGTGACGACGCTGAGCCGGGCTCGGACGGTGGAGGTCTCGCCGCGGTTGCGGCGCAGCAAGGTTTTCGCGGCCACCGCCGCTGCGGCTGCGGCGACGAGCAGGAACAGCGCGGTGCGGAACACCACCAAGGGCGTCGACTCCTGCTGTCCCAATTGCGGCTCGAGATACAGCACGGGAACCACAGGGGCAAAGGTGTCCGCTCCCGCCACGGTCAGCACGTTCAGACCGGCAAGGAGAGCCGCAGTGACCGGCACCATGACCACGGAGGCCACCAGGGTGCCCAGCGCGTACCCGAGCGCGATCGCCGCGACCATCGCGAGAACCCTGGACACCATCACCAGCGCCTCCGGGTCACCGGCACCACCGCGGATCGCGGTCACCGCGGTCAGCGGCGCAAGCGCCACAATGTAAGCGCCGAGCAGCCACGCGCCGAGCAGCCGTAGATGGCGCACCACGACGGGCCAGCCCCACCGCGCAGCGTCGGGTTGGTTCCAGATCCGGTGCGGTGGGTTGAACCGGGTCGCATACCAGCAGGCGATCGTGCCGGCGATGGGACCGGCCCACCCGAACCGCTGATGCCACTGCGCTGAAGTCTCCACCCATCGCGGGTAAGGCCACGACAGCATGGGCCAGGTCACGACGAGCACGACCGCGCCGATCGCGACACTGGCGGCCACGATGACCAGCAGCGTCGGAGGGGACCACGAACGCGGCGAGCGGTTCATCGCGGCTCCCGCAGGGTGCCAACCGCCGTGTGGTGCGCTCGTTCGGCCTCCGGTCCGGCGTCCCCTGCGCGCCAGCGGGCCAGGGTCGATCCGGACTCCTCCACCTTGCCGTCGAAGACCAACCGACCCCCGGACAGAATGGCCACCCGGCCACCGAGAAGACGCGCCTCCTGCGGGTCACACACGGACACGAGGACCGGGCGTGTGGCTCCGAGCGCGGTGATCACATCCCGTACTGGCGTTTGCTCGGCGATCTCCAAGCCCGCGGTCGGCTCGTCGAGCACCAGCACATCTGGGTCGTTGACGAGGCCGCCCGCGATCCCGAGCAGTTGCCGCTGCCCCGGTGACAGCGACCGCACCCGGGCACGGCCGGTGCCGGGCAGGCCGACGGCGCTCAGCGCCAGGCCTGCGATCCTCGTGCACGCATGATGCGGAATTCCGGTAATCCAGGCGACGTAACCGATGGTCTCGCCCACCCGCATACCACCGACCACGGAGAACCGCTGGGGCACAAACCCGAACCGCGCCGCTCTCCGGCCCAGATTGTCCTGTGTGGATTTTGTGGTGATCGTGCCCGCGGACTGGGGCATCCGTCCGGCCACAACGGAGAGCAGGGTGGTTTTGCCCGCGCTCTCCTCACCCAGCAGGGTGTTCACGCCAGGCATGATTGTCCAGTTGACCTTGCGCAGAACCGTGTCGCCTCGATAGGCGGCACTGATGTCGTTCAACGTGATATCCACAGCACCTCTCCTCAAAGGGTCGGGTATTTGCTGGGGTGATGCGGCGCCCGGTATGAGCACCGCACCACCTCTTCACGTCCTCACTTGGCGTTGCCGCTCAGCACATATCCACTTCCGCGGTGTCGGCCACGTTGCCGCGGGAATCCGACGCTTCCGCGTAATAGGTTCCGTGGGGGCCGCAATGGCCGTGCGCGTCCACCCATCCGTTGCTGACGTAAGTTGTATGGTGCTCGGCATACACCGAGTCAAACCAATACGGGTTGTACTTGTAGACCCGCGCCCACAAATACGTGACCACATCGGCGGAACCGCAGCCGCCTCGGCCCGCGCGGCTGTGGATCCCACCGTCCGGCGTCACCGACGGGCCCCAGGCCGCCAGGCCGCACGACTGGGCCGAAACGCCGCCGGTGTGAGCGGTCTCGCCTGCCCACGCGGGTGATGCCATCGCGGCACCCGCCGCGCTGATCGCCCCAGCCGCGACCACACCCGCCACCACAGTACGTATTTTCATCATCAGATTTCTCCTGTTGATTCTCATAGCGGCACAGCGGCCGCCATTGACACAATGGGAATTCGGATACTCAAGTGCGGTGAAAAATTTGGGTTGCGATAGTGCGCCGGGCGGCACCCGTGGTGAGGGTTAGGTGCCGCCCGGCTGGCGAACCGGCCACAGCCTGGGGATCCCCTCGCTTCGCCTCCCGGCACCGCGAGGGCTGTGATCGATTCGCATGACTCCACTCTGGACCATGAACCGCGGCTTGGGGAACACTATGGCGAGCACAAAACTGTCCTCTTCTTGTGCTCTTCTGGTACACAACTTGTCAAGATGGAAACCGTTTTCAGCACTGGTCTGCGGACGGGCACAGGACATGCGGGTTCCGTCGTCTCAGACGAGAATCAGCCCCTTGGGGTCGGACGAACGCCGGGAAAAATGGAGGTCTGCGGTGTCAGCGAGCGCGCCGCGAATACCGCGACACCGCCGCCCCGTCTCGGGGAAGGGGGCGGCGGTGTCGCGGTGGGGACAGGTCAAAGGGTGCAGTTGTCGCGGGAACTCAGCCGAGTGTTGAGCGTGGCGATTTTTGCCTGGATGTCGAGCAGGTGGGGGTCTCGCAGGGTTTCCAGGATGGTGGCTGCCTCAAGGTAGGACTCTCGCGCGCGGACGGGCTCGCCGATGGCAGAGAAGACTTCCGCGCGGGCGATGAGTGTTCTCGCCTCGGCCCACCGTTCGTGACTTCGGCGGCGCAAGGTGAGGGCCGAGTCGAGATGGGTGAGGGCGGGCCGGTACTGGCGCTGCCGGAGCAACAGGAGCCCGAGTTGGTGGTGCGCCAGGCCGACCACAGGTGTGGAGCGCACCTTCTGAGCGCGGCTGAGTGCGTGATAGCCGGCCTCGCTCGCCGCGTCGGTCTCGCCCACGGCTTGGTGGAGGTGGGCGAGCGTGGCTTCGGTGAACGCCAACCCGAAATCGAAATCCAGCGCAGCGAACAAGCGGTCGGCGACATCGAAACAGGAGCGGGCGTCGGTGCCCCGACCGAGGGCACGGTAGGCCAAGCCGAGCACCAGCGAGGTCCATCCTCGCAGGCGGTCATCGGCGAGGTCGGTGCACAACCGCAGCCCTTCGCGTAAATGGGCGACCGCCTCCTGCGGGCGTCCGAGTTCATGGTCGGCCCAGCCCAGACTCAGCAACGTCCACGCCACCCCGTACCGGCTCCCAGCAGCGCGGGCGGCAGCCAGGCCCTCGCTGGCCGCGGTCAGCCACACGCCCCAGTTTCTGGTGACATAGAAGTAGGGCAGAAACAGGGTGGGCAGCATCCAGCCCGCGTCACGCGCTGCAGGGCCTCGGGCGTGGCGGGCGATCTCAACCGCCGTATCAGCTTCCGCGTCACACCACGCCAGCGCCGCGTCATAACCCGCGTCGGTGAAGGTCAGCGGCTCGATATCGGGTGCAGGCTCCCGCGCGAGCCCGGGACCGGACCAGGTTGGCGCCAGGGTGTTACTGGCCGCCCACGCGGTCCCGGCACACCACCGCACCACGCGATCATGCGCCCGTTCCACTTCGGACACGGGCTCCTCGGTGACGGCCTTGTGCTGGGCGTAGGCGCGGAGCAGGTCGTTCATCTGCAGATGCCCTGAGACATCGCTGTCGAGGACGTGCGCCTGAGATAGCACGTCGAGCGCATCGCGGGCCTGCTCGACACTGACACCGGCCAGGGCGGCGGTCGATTCATCGCTGACCCGCCGGGCCGGGCAGATACCCAGCAACCGGAACACCCGAGCGGCCCGGGGCGGCAGAGCGAGGTAGGACAGGTCGATCACCGTGTGGATGTTGACCGCCGGGTCTGGCGAGGCGAACACCTCCAGCCGACGTTCCTCGATCGCCAACTCCTCGGCCAGACGAGATAGCGAACCATGGTGGCGGCGCTGAAGCTGTTCGGCAGCAAGAAGCAAAGCCATCGGCAGACCTCCACACCGCCGGGCCACGTCCTCCGCGGCAGGGAGGTCGACGTCCACGCGTGCATCACCGAGGCGGCGTCGAAGCAACACCAGCGCCTCGCTCAGGCGTAAGGGCGGCAGGTCGATGAGCAGGCCACCGCTGCGCAGCAGGAGAGCGGACTGGTGTTCGCGGGCGGTGACCACGACGGCCCACCCGGCACCGGGAAGGAGATGCTGGACTTGCGCATAGTCGGCGATGTTGTCCAGGACCACTACAGCAGGCCGTTCAGCCAGCAGTGACCGGTACCGGGCGGCCCGGTCAGCCAGCGAGCCCCGCAGGGTGTCCGCCCCCGCGCCCAGCGCGTGCATGAAGGTATCCAGTATTTCGCCGGGGTCGGCCGGTTCGCCGGGGGCCAGGCCACGCAGGTCGGCGAACAGGCATCCGCCGGGCCAGCGGTCCTGCACCCGGGCGGCCCACTGCACCGCCAGCGCGGTCTTACCAGCCCAGAAACCGCCTTCAATGACGATGGTCGTGGCGGTCCCCGGCCGGTCTTGCGTGATCACCGCCTCGTTCATCCGGCGCAGATCGTCCTCGCGGCCCACAAAGTCAGCTCCCGCCGGGGGCAATTGCATCGGCCGTGCCGGCGCGGCCTCCCCCGCGGTCTGAGCCAGGGCTAGCTGTTCCAGCTCCCCGTCGGCGCGCAGGGCCTTGTCGATCTCCCTGGCCACCGAGGGCTGCAGACGGCGGTGACCGTGCAGCACCTTCGACAAATAACTCGCGCTGTAGCCGGTCTCCGCGGCGATGTCCCCCAGCGACATCCCCCGCGCCCGTCGCAGACGGTGCACGGCCGCGGCGAAACTATTGATCGTCCTCATGGTGTCCCCCGAAAGATCAGCCGTACCCCGCCATACCGACCAGGCAACGGCATCTCGAGGACACGCCCGACCCGCGCGATGGCTGCGAGACATCGAGGAGATCCATCAGGAAACAGGCTCCGCCTACGGCGCACCCGCAGCCGGACCCACCGCTCCGGTACGCGGTGACAGCGACGGCCATCCTTGCCCGCCCGCCACAATTGACCGGACTGACACGAGAGCCGACAGGCCGCGCACCCTGACGACAACGGTCTGGACCGCGGCGGTCCACCGCGTCGTTTCCGGCATCACAGCGAGATCCAGCACCGGAGCGCTGGAAGGCATCGCCCGCACCGAGCCTGCCTCCGCCGATCGGGCCCCGCTGCCCTGCCTCCACCACGTCGGGAGTGTGGTGGCGAAGATCAGTCAGGTTTTCACACGCGGCCATGCGCGCTGGCATGTTCACCATTGATGTCCCATTCCCTCGGCGACAGACTGACGCAATCGGCTCACCGCACGAAGCCACGTGCGGCTTCCGGCCACGTCCGAGAGAAAGGAACGGGCCCCACGCATCCGCCACTCGGGCGGAAGGTGGACCTCAGGCTCGCCACTATAGACCACGGTGAGTGATTTGTTGACCGGCTACCAGGCCTAGTTTTCGGTTCAGCGGCCGATCTTCACTCAATTAGCCCAATATCAACACGTCTCTGATCACGCATGGTCGTGAACCTGTTCGTGACCATGATGTCTGCGGCTCGAACTACGCCTCACCCGGGCTGCCCAAGAGTTCAGCACCCCGCCCCGCGGCTGCGGGTCTACCGAGACACAGTGCGACATAACAGTCGCCAGCGTGAACCGCCCACATAGGACCGATGGACCAGCCGACGACAGCTGGTCACGATAGCGCCCAACCCAGCACGATTCTCCGGCGCCATGCAAGATCCGAAGTAGACAGACGTAAGTTCATAGCGATCGCAGTGCCGGTGTCTCAGTCCTCGGCGATGACGAGGTTGGGGTCGGCGGCGACATCGACGTGGCGGATGTGGGCCCAGGACCTGTGTGCGGCTTGGCGGGCGCGCTCGAGATGGTGTTTGGTCTCGCTGGTCAGGCACGCTGCTTCGATGATCTGCCGATAAGGATTTCCGCCCTGTTCAGCATTGTCGGCGCACAAGATCTTGTCGCTGCCGTAGTGGGGCATCTGACGGGCCAGAACCTCGGTCAACTCGATGAGGTGCTGCAGGCTATGGACCACTCCGGCGTGCAGGGCACGCCAGTCACTATGGCTGGGGTTGTGGTCCTCATGTTGCGCGCGGCTGGCGTACTTGAGTGCGTTGGTCGCCAGATCCATGGCCTCGACACGGTCGCTGGGAACGCTGTCCATCGTCGCTGTCATGCTTGCTACCGCCCCGTCCACACTCGACAGTCAGGTGGCCGGCACGCCAAAATAGCCCGGCAGACAAGACAGGTACGCCAGGCGCCTCACAGCGTGCGGATTCGGCCGGTATCTCCGTCAGAGTCAGCCACGCCCGGGATGCCGGGACGGGTGCGGCGGTGACCGGGGCCACCGCAGTGATACCGCCGTTCACGGTAACGGCGATCTTGGGTTCCTGTCCAGACCAAGCTGAAATTGAGTCCACACTTTGTTCCACCGAGTGGTTAACCTGGTTCACATGACCACACGGCCGAAACGGGCAGCGCGGGCAAGTGACGCGATCCGCCCAGGACCAAGCCGCCACTTTCCCGCTGTCGCCACACGGCGGACAACGCTGAGGGGACCGCGATGAGCTCGACGCGCAGGCAACCGCGCTCTCTGCAAGGCCAGTGGGTGGTGGCCGAAACGCGCGCGGTCAAGGCCGACGCTGAACCTGGCAGCCCCGTCCGGCAGCGCGAACTCGGTGGTGTCTTGACCGTCGGCCCCGCGACGTATCACGGGGTGAGTGTCAAGACTGCCTTTCATCAGAACCGCTCCGCCTACAACCTGTTGGTGGGGCGCATGAAACGGGCAGCCCAGGAGGGAGTCCTCGTTGACGACGATGGTCTGCCCGACTCGGCCTCGGGCACCGTGTGGAAAGTCAGGGTCCTGCCGGTCCGCAGTCCGATCACCCAGGTCGTGGTCGCGGTAATGGGCGCCTTTATCCGTTCCGGCTCGGACTGGGCCGACTACCCGCCGCCCGCCGCGGGAAGCTGGGAATGGCTGATCACCGAAGGCGGGACCGACCACCACAACGTGATGGGCTGGAGCGACGCACTCTTCGAACTCTACGGCCTAGTGCCTCCCACCGACCAGCACACAGACCGGGCCGTCGGCCAGGACCTGCGGCCCCGCTACCCCCACGGGCGCTGGTTCGACGCGCACTCCTTCGTCACCAGCCGGGTCCTGGAACCGTGGCGGCCAGCCATCCGGAGTCTGCGCGATCAGATGCTGACCCAACCCGACCAGCTGCACTTGTGCAGTTTCAAGACCTTCCACAACAAGACCGGCGCCCCTCTCGCCTTACGCATCGCCGCCCGCGGCGATGCCGAGCAACCGGGCTGGTTCCGAGGAGTCACCATGCCCGACCCCGACTCCGCATCCGGGCTCACCCCCGCCCGCGACCGGCCACCCGGCGCCCGAGCGGCACTCACCCTGTCCCCACAGCCCTTGGTCGTGGTGGACTGCCTGCTCGAAGAAATCGACCTGACCAACGAAGCCTTCGACCGGCTCGACCTCGCCGTGGGCGCCGATGGCCACATCCGCCGTTGCGTCGACTTCCGCAGCCAAGCCCCGCTGATCGACCTGTTGCACCGGGCCGCCGCCGAACCCGACCGTCCTGTCGGGCCTGAGCGCATCCGCTGGGCCACACTCGGACCCGGCATGTGGCAGGACTATGACGTCGTCGCAGCTGGCGAACCCACCCCCGACGGGAGCGGCGCCGAAGTGCGTTACGTCGTATGCCGCCTCGACGAACCCACCAACGGCTGAAGGTGCGCCATGAGGCGCTTGTTTACCGAATGGGGGTGAAAGACCTTCGTCGCC
>NZ_JBHUKR010000031.1:0-3591 GCF_042684065.1 Amycolatopsis pigmentata
GCGAATCATCGTTCAACGTATGGAAAAGCATCCCCGCCTGCAACGGCGCCAACCGGTAAATGTTGTCAACCCCTGCATCGCTCATTCGACAAACCTTTCCAATACCGCGGCCAACGCCGCTTCGTCCAGGCCGGACAGCGGGAAGTCGGCCGCGGATCGCGTGGTCGAATCGGCCACCGCCGCCGTCAGAGCGCGGAGGTGATCGAGCAGTCCAGCGGAGACTCGTTCGATCGTCTCGGTGTCGTGCAGAGATGGCGTGTAGTCGAGGTAGACGAGCAGGTCGCCGTCTCGCACGACGCAGCGCACATCGATCAGGTGCCGACGAGTGGTCGCCGGGTCGACCGGCTCACCGGAGGGTTCGGCGCCGTCCGCGTACCGGCCCAGGCCAGGCACCTCGTTCTCGTACTGGCCGAGGTAGTTCAAGCTGATTTCCGGCATGTCCTGCGCGCCGAGCTGCCGGCGAACCGCGTCGCTGCCGGCATAGCGGAGCGCCCCGTACCCGATTCCGTTGTTCGGGACGGCGTCGAGTTGCGCGGTGACCTGGCGGAGGCATTCGGCCACGTCGACTGCAGATCCGATGTCGATCACTACCGGGAAGATGCTGGTGAACCACCCGACAGTGCGGGAGAGGTCGACGTCGGCAAAGAGATCTTCGCGGCCGTGGCCCTCCATGTCGATGACACACGCGGTCTGACCCGTCCAGTCGCGGAGCGCGCAGGCCAGTGCGGTCAAGAGGACGTCGTTGATCCGGGTGTCGAACGCTCGCGGCACGTCTCGCAGCAACGCGGCGGTCTGCTCTGGCCCCAACGACGCCGCCACCGTCCGCACGGCGGCGAACGTGTTGGCGCCGTCGCCGTCCCGGGGCAGTCCGGTGGCCGGTCGCGGCCGGTTCCAGTACGGCAGTTCCGCCAGACAAGCGGCTGACCCGGCGTACCGCTCCAGTCGCGCGGACCATTCGGGGAACGAGGTGGTCTTGGCGGACAGCAGTACGGAACGGCCTGCCTTGACCTGCTCGTAGGCGTTCGCGAGGTCGTCCAGCAGGATGCGCCAGGACACGCCGTCCACGACCAGATGGTGGATGACGATCAGCAGTCGCTGGCCGCGATCCGGCCCGAGGTCGAACAGCACCGCGCGCAGCAGCGGCCCGGCCGCCAGATCTACGCTCCGGTGAGCGTCGTCGGCCAGCGTCCGAATCATGGCCCCCGCATCCGGTTCGGCGGACAGGTCGTGTGTCCGGACCACCGTCTCGGCACCCTCGGCGATGTGTTGTGCCCAGCCGTGCGGTTCGCGGGTGAACCGGGCCCGCAGCATGTCGTGATGGTCGGCCAAGGCTGCGAGGGCCGGCTCCAGCGCATCGGGCGCCAGCCCTTGAACCGTCATCATCACCGACTGGTTGAACCGATCCGGTCGTGCCATATCCCATTCGAAAAACCACCGCTGCACCGGTGACAGCACGGCCTCGCCGGCGACCCTGCCCTGTTCGGCCACCACCGGTGCCGACGCTCTCGCCGCGACCACGATTTCAGCGACGGTCGCATGCTGGAACAGCAGCCGGGGAGTCACATGGATACCGAACTTCTTCAACCGCGTGATCACCTGGATGCAGAGGATCGAGTCACCACCCAGTTCGAAAAAGTTGTCGTACCGGCCGACCTGGTCGACACCGAGCACCTCGGACCAGGTTCGCGCGACCGCCTGCTCGGCCGGATCCCGAGGCGGGACGTACCCGGTGGCCGGCTTGGGGCGGCCGCCATCGGGAGCAGGCAACGCTCGGCGGTCCACCTTGCCGTTCGCCGTCAGCGGCAACGCGTCCAACAGCACGAACGCGCCGGGCACCAGGTACTCCGGGAGGCTGCGTTTACACCACTCCCGGAGCACCGGCGCGCTCGCCGTGCCCGCCGGCACGCAGTAGGCCACCAACCGCTTGTCTCCGGGCGTGTCTTCGCGCACGGTGACCACGCATGAAGACACCTCCGGATGCCCGGCCAGCACCGACTCCACCTCGCCCGGCTCGATCCGGAACCCGCGGAGTTTCACCTGGTCATCGAGCCTGCCGACGAAGTCCAGTGTCCCGTCGGGCAACCACCGGACGATGTCCCCGGTCCGGTACACCCGCGCGGTAGGGTCGGCGGAGAACGGGTCGGCGGTGAACCGCTCCTCGGTCAGCTCGGGCCGGTTGTGATAGCCACGGGCGACGCCGACGCCGCCGACCAGCAACTCCCCCGGCACCCCGACCGGCACCAACCGGTCACCACGATCGACCACATAGACCGTCGTGTTCGCGACCGGTCGCCCGATCGGCACACCGGCCAAGCCGTAGGGCGCGTCAGTCAGGTCGGCGCAGCAGGTGAACGTGGTGGTCTCCGTCGGCCCGTACCCATTGGTCAACCGCGTACCGGACAGCGCCCGCCGGAACCGGTCGACATGCGACGGCGAGAGCACATCACCACCCGCCAGCACATGCCGCAACCCGGCGAGCGATCGCGGATCGGAATCCACGACGGCATGGAACAACCCAGCCGTCAGCCACGCGACCGTCACGTGGGAACGCCGGATCTCCTCGGCAAGGCCGGCCGGATCGGGCGCACCGGGCGGCGCCATCGCCACCGTCGCCCCGTTGATCAACGGCACCCAGATCTCGAAAGTCGCCGCGTCGAACGACACCGGCGCCAGTTGCAGGAACACGTCACCCGGAACGATATCCACGTAGTCACCGTTGATCGCGAGACTCACGATCGAGTCGTGACGGATCTCGGCGCCCTTCGGCTCCCCCGTCGAACCCGAGGTGTACATCACGTACGCGAGATCATCCGGTCGGACCTCGGCCACCAGATCGGTGTCGGAGAGCGCGCTGATCGCGGGCCAGTCCTCGTCCACCACCACGACATCCGCCGCCGGCACCGAGAACCGCACGGCACTGTGTGTGAGGACCGTGGGAGCGGCGGTTTCCGACAGCATGAACGCCAACCGCTGCGCCGGATATCCCGGATCCAGTGGCACATAGGCAGCGCCGGCTTTCAACACCCCCAACAACGCCACCACGAGTTCCAACGACCGCGGCAGGCACACGCCGATGACTGCACCCGGCCGGACGCCGCGGTTCACCAGAAATCGGGCGAGCTGGTTGGCCTGGGCGTTCAACTGACCATACGTCAAGGATTCCGAGCCGAACGTCACCGCAATGGCGTCGGGCTCGCGCCGCTGCACCAGTTCGTGCACGCACGCGTCCCGGGGAAACTCGGCCGCGGTGTCGTTCCACTCGACCAGCAGTCGCCGACGCTCGGCAGGGGTCAACATCTCCAGCTCGCGCAACCGCGCCGACGGGTTGGCGACCACGCTCGCCAGCAGAGTCAGAAAATGGCCGGCCATCCGGTCCACTGCCGACGGATCGAACAAGCCGAGATCGTAGGTGAATCGAGCGGAGAACGTATCCGCCAGGTGGGTCACCACCGAAATCGGATAGTCCTGCCACTCGACGGCCGTGCGCCGCTGCCGGGTGATGCCGTGCGGGAGTTCGGCGGCCGAGCCGGCAGCGGGATAATTCTCGAACACCAGAATCGAGTCGAACAGCCGGGTTCCCCGAGGGATGTC
>NZ_JBHUKR010000032.1:0-12461 GCF_042684065.1 Amycolatopsis pigmentata
CCGCTACCGCACCAACACCCTCGCCAACCTCGCCCGCTGGGCCGGAATACACATCTAGCGAGCCGAAGAGGGCGGCCGCACCGCGGGGCACCCCTGGTGCTTGTTCTCCGTCGGCGTCTGGTTCTCGGGCGATGCGGCGCGGAGCTGGAGAACGCGCCACAGCACTGCATTCGGCCGCTGACGATCGGATTGACCGCTTTGGCCAGTTGGGTGGAGGTTGGAGCCGATCCGGTGGTGAAGCCGCCGGAATAGAGTGGGCGGCATGAGTAAACGCTTGGTGGCACTCGGCGATTCCTTCACCGAAGGTGTCGGCGACGACGATCCCGGCCGCCCGAACGGGGTGCGGGGCTGGGCCGACCGCGTGGCCGAGGTCCTCGCCGCAGGGCAGCCCGGGTTCTGCTATGCCAACCTCGCCATTCGCGGCCGGTTGCTGCGCCAGGTGCTGGCCGAGCAGCTCGATCCCGCCCTGGCGATGGATCCCGATCTGGTCACCCTGTACGCGGGCGGCAACGACCTCATGCGCCCCAAGGTGGACCTCGACGCTCTCGCCGAGGAGTACGACAAGGCCGTCGCGCGGTTGTCCGAAACCGGAGCCACCGTGGTGCTGTTTACCGCGGTCGACGGCGCCGAGGACCCGGTGTTCCGCCGGTTGCGCGGCCGCACCGCGATCTACAACGAGCACGTGCGGCTCATCGCCGGCCGGTACGGAGCGCGGCTGGTGGACCTGTGGGCGATGCGGCGGCTGGGTGACCGGCGGCTGTGGTCGGCGGACCGCCTGCACCTCAACGCGCTCGGGCACACCGAGGTCGCGATCGCCGTGCTCGACATCTTGGGTGTCCCGCACGAGTTGGCTCCCGCCGCGCTCGGGCCGCGCCCCGTCCTGTCGGTGCGGCAGCAGCGCGCCGAGAACCTGCGGTGGGCCCGCGAGCACGCGCTGCCGTGGATCGGGCGGCGGTTGCGGGGCGAGTCCTCCGGCGACGGCATCCACCCCAAGCGCCCGGCCCTCGCCCCCGTGGAAGGCTGAGGACGAAGGAATCCTTCACTCCAAGGGAAGGGCTGCCAGACCGGGAGGCACCGGTCAAGGGCGCTTCGCGGCCTCCTGCGAACCATTACCGGCACATTCCTTGCCTTCGTTTCAACGGTAACCCAAGCGGGCGCCAACCGGCCGGGTGGCGGTAGCCGACGCTGGTTCGGTGGACATCATTTCCGGTCGGTTCTCAGCGTGCGTTTTCCGCCGCTTTCTTCAGGTGGTTGAGCCAGGCGGCGAGGGATTGGTCGAGGGCGGCCCGCATGAACGGGATGTCAGCGCGAACCGGGTCTCCGTCCCAGGATTCCTCTGTGCGTACGCGTACTGCGGAACCGGTCACGTCGAAGGTCCACAGGTGGATTCCGGTGATTCCGTGGGCGGGGCCGCCCCAGACGATCCGGCGTGGCTCCTCCACTTCGTACACGGTGGACTCGATATCCAGGCCCCCGGTGCTCCAGCGGAACGTGGTATCCATCCTCAGTGGACAGTCGGCCTGTGTGGCGGTGATGTCCGGCTGCCATTGTGGCCAAGATGTCACGTCGGTGTGCAGTTGCCAGACACGTTGCAGCGGTGCGTTGATGACGGTTTCGCGACGGACGATGACCGGTGCGCTCAGGTCGATTTCGGTGATCATGTGCTCGCCTTCCTTGGCCCGGCGGCCGGTCCTTCGATCGGCTGCGCAGTGACACAAGGGTGCCTGGCGGGCCCGCTGTTCGCGTCGGTGAGAATTGCCTACCCGCGTTCGCGGCCAAGCAAGTACTAGGCGAGGTCAGGCAGGTCTTTGAGCTGCCTGCGGGAGGTGACGCCGAGTTTGCGGAAGACGTTGCGCAGGTGGGCGTCGATGGTGCGTGGGCTGAGGTACAGGTTCGCGGCGACTTCCTTCGAGGTCGCGCCCGCGGCGACCTGTCGCGCGATGTGCATCTCCTGCATGGTCAGATGGTCATAGGTGTGCTCGGTGCGGCGGCGGGCCACCTCGCCGGTCGCGCGCAGCTCGTTCGCCGCGCGTTCGGCGAACGCCTCCATGCCCATCTCCGACAGCTGTTCGTGCGCGATGTGCAGGTGTTCACGTGCGTCGCGGCGGCGGCCCTCGCGGCGTAGCCATTCCCCGTAGCGCAGGTGCGCCCGTGCGCGATGTGGGGCCAGTGGGCTGTCGGCCAGTCGCTCGATGGCCTCTCGGTGGTCGTCTTCGGCGTCGGTGACGAGCGCTGTGACGCCGGCGGCGATGCCGCTTGCCGTGCTGGTGCCGGCGGGTTCGGTGCGTTCGATGAGCGAGGCCAGCGCGGAGGTTGCGACGGCCTTCTCCCCGCAGCGCACCGCCGCCTCCACCAATTCGGGCAGTGCGAAGCCGGAGACGAAGAGATCGCCGGCCTCCGTGGCCTTGGTGGCTGCCTGCAGCGCGTCGCGGTAGTCACCGGTTCCGTTACACAGCACCGCGGTGGCCCACTGGACGTTGGTGAACAGTTGACCGGTGCCACGGCTCTTCGCGTCAGTGAACTCCTCGCGCGCCTCCCGGCGCCTGCCGCGCATCGCCGCCAGGTACACCCTCGGGTACATCTGAGGTACGTCGCCGGCGGCGTCGGCGATCGCTTCCTCTTCGGCGATCGCGGCTATGGCCTTCCCGAAGTCACCGGTGAGCACCGCGGCTATCGCCACTTGCGAAAGGCCGAGACGAATGGTGATCGGCGAGCCGGTGTTCCGCCCTGTCCGCACTAGCCAGTCGACGACCGCGGCGTGCAGGTCGAAGTCCCATAGCTCGCCCGCGAGCACGGTTGTCAATCCCGGCGCGTGCGTCCAGTCGGCGCCCTTGCCGGTGAGGACCCGCTTGAGCACGGGCACGCCTTCGCGGTGGCCCTTGGTGCGCAGCAGGATCAGCCCGTCGAGGAGGTCCGGTTGCTCCGCTGCCGGCGGGGCCGTGCGCGCCGCGTCGAGCACCCGGTCCATCACACCGGTGATCCGGCTGACGGCCATCGCCATCTCCACCGCGGCCACGAAATACCCGCGCGACCGCGCCGGATCATGTTCGGCGAGCCGCCGGGCCGCGCGCAAGATCAGGTCCGGTCCGCTGTCGGCTCCGTCCGCACCGCTGACCAACGCGATCTTCCCGCGCAACAGGTCGACGGACACCTGCCGGAGATCGTCAAGCGACCCGGTGTCGATGCTGGAGAGCAGGTCCGCCGCCGCGTCCGCCGCACCGGTGTCGAGCGTTGCTCGCGCGGCCGCGAGCGTGCGGTCGGTCCGCTTGTCCGGGTCGAGCGAGAGCGCCGCGGCACGTTCGAGGAACGCGGCGGCGGCGCCGGCACCACCACGCGCCTGCGCACGCGAGGCCGATGACTCCAACTCGGTGGCGACGTCCTCGTCCGGGCCGGCGGTAGCCTGTGCGCGGTGCCATGCCCGCCGGTCCGGCGCGGTGACCGGATCAGTGGCCTCGGCCAAGGCCCGATGCGCCGCATGCCGCTGGGCGGGTTCGGCCGCCCGGTATACCGCCGAGCGCGCCAGCGGGTGGCAGAACCGTACCCGCGCGTCGAACTCCACCAATCCGGATGCCGCTGAGTCCCGGCTCGCGGCGGGCAGGTCGATGTCCAGCAGCTTCGCTGCTGTCCACAGCAGGCTCGCGTCTCCGGTCGGTTCCACGCTCGCGAGGATCAGCAGCAGCCGTGCGTCCGTCGGCAGGTCCGCCAGCCTGGTCTGGAAACTCCACTCGATCCGGCTCACGACAGGCGACGGCGTAGGCAGCGCGAAGCCGCCGGCCTTCGGTAACTCGATCAGCGCCAGTGGGTTACCGCGTGCCTCGGCGAGAATGCGTTCGCGCACCCGCTCGTCGAGCGTTCGTGTCTTCTCCTCAGCCAACAACGCGCGGGCGTGTGCGTCCTTCAGGCCCTCGATGGTCAACCCGGGAAGCTCGTCAAACCCGGGGACGACTTCTTGGTCGCGAGCGGCGAACACCATCGCGATCGGCTCGGCGGCGATGCGCCTCGCCAGGAAAGTCAACGCTTTCGCCGACGCGGTGTCCAACCAGTGCGCGTCGTCGATGAGGCACAGCAGCGGACGTTCCCTGGCCGCCGTGGCCAGCAGTTCGAGGGCGGCGAGGCCAACGCGGAACACCTCCGGCGCGCCGTCGGCCAACCCGAACGCGATCCGGAGCGCGTCGCGGTAGGAGGTGGACAGTTCATCCACGCGTGCCAGCACGGGAAGGCACAGCTGGTGCAGTGCCGCGAACGGTAGCTCACCCTCGAATTCCGACCCGGACGCACGGATGATCTGGACCTTCCCCGCGGCCGCATGTTCGACGTGGTCCAGCAGGGCGCTCTTGCCGATCCCAGGTTCCCCACGGACGACGAGTGCACCACCCTGGCCCCGTTCCGCGGCGGTGATCAGCGCCCCGAGGCGACCGATCTCGTCGTGCCTGCCGACAAGCGAACGGGCGGACTGCGTAGGCATGGTGCGAACGATAGGCGTGGTGCCACCGCTATGGCATTAGTTCTCCGGCGATAGGTGACGGATCTAGGCAACTGTCACCGACGCGAGCGCGGGCGTACTCACGCGACCGTTGGTTCAGAACCTCCTCTGCCAGCCGAAACGATGAATTCATGTGGAAGGACGAAATGATGAATAGCCTTGCCACGGACCCCGGAGCGGTCACTCGCCCACGGACGTCGCGTGGAGTCGCGATTGCCGGCTTGGCGACGGCCATGTTCATGGTCATCCTCGACAGCGCGATGGTGAACCTTGCCGGGCCCACGATCCGTGCGGGCCTCGCGCTCACGGACATCCAGCTGACGCTCGTGATCGACAGCTATCTGGTGCCGTTTGCCGGCCTGTTGCTGCTGGGTGGCCGCCTCGCGGACTTGCTCGGCGGCCGAAAGGTGCTCCTGACCGGAATGGGCGCCTACCTGCTGGCCTCGATCGTGTGCACCGTCGCGACGAGCGGCGAGATGTTGATCGCCGCCCGGATCGGGCAGGGGATCAGCGCCGCGTTGGTCCTGCCTTCCGCGCTCTCGCTTGTGCTCGCTCTGTATCCGTCCCGCACCGAACGTACTCGCGCGATGGGCATCTGGGGCGCCGTCGCCGGTGCCGCCAGCCTGGGCGGTGTCTTCCTCGGTGGCTCGCTGACCGAGACGCTGGGCTGGGAGTCGGTCTTCTGGACCCCGGTGCCGTTCGGCATCCTCGGAGCCGTCATCGTGTGGCGCTCGGTGCCGTCCATTCCGGTCCGGTCCGGACACTTCGACGCGTTCGGCGCAGTCACGCTCACGGCCGGGATCTCCGCTCTCGCGCTCGGCATGATCTCGGCCTCGGAAGCCGGATGGGGCTCGCTGCTCGCCCTCGGCGGTCTCGCGGTCGGTGTCGCGTTCCTGGTCGCGTTCGTGGTCGTCGAGCGACGCTCCGCGCACCCGTTGGTGCCACTCGGTGTCTTCGGCCGGAAGCCGGTGGTCATGGCGAACCTCGTGATGCTGCTGGTCGGCGGCACTCTGACGAGCTTGTTCTTCCTCCTGCCGCCGTACCAGGAAGAGGTGCTCGGGATGAGCCCGCTGGAGACCGGAATGAGCCAGCTTCCCCTCGCCGCCATGATCATCGTGGGCAGCGTGCTCGCGCCGCTGCTGACGAAGCTGATCGGGCTGACCCGCGCGCTACCGGTCGCCCTTGCCGTGCTGCTGGCCGGCCTGCTGTGGCTGGCGTTCGATCTGACGCGCAGTGGGTTCTCCGCGTCGTTGCTGGGCGCGTTCGTGCTGATCGGCGGCGGCTTGGGTCTCAGCGCAGTCAACGCCACCGCGATGTCGGTGCGCGACGCGACCGAAGCTGAGGGCGGCCTGCTCAGCGGACTGATCAGCGCCGCACAACAGTTGGGCGGCGCCGTCGGGCTCGCCGGTCTCGTCGGGATCGTCGCCATCAGCAGCACCACCGGCACCGCCACGGCAACAGACGGAGGCATTGACTTCACGACCGCGTTCCTGGGTGCTGCCGCGGGCATCATCGTCGCCCTCGCGCTGTCGCTCTTCCCTGGCGCCAAGACACCGACTACCCCAAACCCAGCGGGCACACACTGACCCGTAACGAACCCCTCCGCACGAAACCGCCGGGAACCGCCCCGGCGAAACAGAGAACGGAAAAGACAATGAACTCGCTGAACACCCCCACCGTGCTCGTGACCGGTGCGACCGGAACGGTCGGCTCCGCCCTGGTACCCGCCCTGCAGGCCCGTGGCGCCGCCGTTCGCGCGATGACCCGCAACCCCGACCAGCCGGCCGCCCACGGGGAGAACACCGAAAACGTCACGGCCGACCTGAACGACCCGGAATCCGTCGCCGCCGCGTTGAAGGGCGTGGATGCGGTCTTCCTCAACAGTCCGTCGGCAGAGGATGCGGCAACGCTGCAAATCCAGTTCGCCGACCTCGCCCGGCAGGCCGGGGTGAGCCGGCTCGTGCTGCTGTCGCAGTACGCGGCACGCGCAGACTCCCCGGTGCGATTCCTGCGCTGGCACGCCGAGGTCGAAACACACGTGCACCAACTTGGCCTGGACCACACGGTGCTGCGCCCCAACCTCTTCATGCAGGGGCTGTTCGGCTTCGCCGGAATGATCGCCGCACAAGGTTTCTTCGCCGCACCGATCGGCGATGCCGCCGTGAGCCTCGTCGACGCCAGGGACATCGCCGAATCCGCCGCTGCCGTGCTCACCGGTACGGGGCACTCCGGCCGCACGTACACGTTGACCGGACCCCGCGCGGTCACGCACGACCAGATCGCCCACGAACTCTCGATCGCCGCCGGGCGGGACATCACGTTCGTCGACGTCTCCGCGGAGCAGTTCGCCGCCGCGCTGGCGGAAATTGTCCCGCCGTGGCAGCTCGACGGCCTCGTCGAGGACTACGCCCATTACGCCCGAGGGGAAGCCGCCGAGGTGCACACTGCCGTCACGGACCTCACCGGACAGCCCGCACGTGATCTCGCCGATTTCGCACGCGACCACGCGGCGGCCTTCGCTTCGGCATAACCCTGAGTGACACCAACGGAAAGGACAGTTTCGATGATTTACCACGGCATTCGTTTCACCCTCAAGCCCGACGTCACGGAGGACGAGGTGGCGGCAGGTCTGGAGGGCATGCGCAAGGCGAGCCGAGCCATACCGTCCATCAAGTCGTTCATCGTCGGCCGTGTCTTCGGCGGCGAGCACGATTACGGCGCGATTTCCGTGCTCGAGGACGTTGAAGGCTACGACGACATGATGAACCACCCGGCACACCTCGAAATCGACCGGATCGGACTTCCGTTGGTCGACAGGTTCGAGTCGTTCGACATCTCCGACGACCCGGACCCGGAGATGGGCGAGAAGCTCGCCGAGATTCACCAGCGCCGATTCGACAACCTGCCCGACATCGCCGAACTGGTCTCCGACATCGGCGAATACACCGGCAGCGCCGCACCGGAAAACAACGGCAACTGACGACCACTATGTGTGGAGAAGCGGCCGTGCCGTCCGGAAAACGGGCGGCACGGAGTCAAGCAGTCGAGAATTCCAGATCCTTCGACCGGGCAGCCACGATGTGGAAACCCCGCCGGCCACGAGAGGTTCTGCCATGCTCAGCGCGAGGGTGACCGACGCTCGCGAAGATCGGGAACCAGCGAGCGGGTCGCAGTACGTCTTGCGAGGCACTGGTGAGAGCCAGGTGCCGGATGCCGAGCAACAGGACCAGGATCGAGAGGTCGACTGCGGGAGAGACGAGCGGCGACCCGGATCGGGGCCACCCGGTCTGAGAGCGAGGTTGCAGATTCTGTCAAAGCCGAGCAGAAAGGTCAGGCCGTCGACCACGCCCATGATTACGGTGACGGCCTGGACGACAGCAACTCCGTGCGAGGCTGGTCGAGTTGGCGGGATCATCGACGGTCACCTGGTCGGCTCTTTTCGGACAAAATCACACGCGGAGGGTCTGTTGATGAAATATGGTAAACCAGCTACCAAGGGATTGTTTGCGGCGGCCGTGATCTCGGCCGGTATGGTCTCGTCGCTCGTCGCTCGTCGCTCGTCGCTCGTCGCTCGTCGCTCGTCGCTCGTCGCTCCGGCGGCAGCCGATGCCTCGACCTTCCAAGACTGCCCGCAAAGCTCGTTTTGCTTGTATGAGCACGCGAATTTCAATGGCTGGATGATATCGTTCACGCGGTCCAGCGTGACCATTGGCGGCGCCTGGATTCCGAACGACGCGGTCAGTTCCGCGGTGAACAAGAGCCCAGTCAGCTGGTGCGTCTATGAAAACTCCGATCGCAGCGGAAGGTTCGTCACCTTCCCCCCGAATACCCAGATCCAAGATTTCGAGACCTATAACTTCAACGACGCGGCGAGCTCTGTGGACATGTGCCCGTAGCCGGGACCCTGGTCAGGGCCGTTGTGTGGCTTACTCGCGCGAGGGGCGCGTCGCCGCACCGACCCCTGGGCCGGTACTCGATCGAGGAGACCGTCGTGGGGTGGCGGCCGTGGACGAGGGTGGTCGCCGGCTGGCTGCGCGAGGGCCGGTCGCCAACGGTCTTCGCGCACACCCCCGACACCACCCGTCGCCAGGCACGGCTACCTACCGGGCGGATCATGATCTCCGGCCCTTCGACCAGCACGTCATGGTTCGTATGCCGACACGGTAGGCCCACCGAATACGACCGCTCGGATCAGCCCCGCTCCACCCCTGCGAAGCAATTGTTTCCTAAGGCCGACAGAAGCCGGAAAAAAACGTTCGGGCGGGAGTATCCGGAGAATTTCGGCCGTGCTAGGGTTCCCGCCATGAATGCTGGTTTGGATCAGCTCGCGCGGCACATCGCCGGGCCACTGTGCACGGAACGCGCCGGGGGCGACGTCTGTGGCATCGACTGGTTCGACCGGGTGGGCGATCTCGTTGTGGTGGACGGAATCGTGGGCTGGATGACCCCGGAACTGTCCCGCGACGGCCCGTTCACGCACGAGGTGCCGCCCGGCACTTATCCGGTCTACGTGGGCGGCCGCGACTATTCCTCGAAGGGCGTCTCGGAAAACCGGGTGACCACAGTGGTCGTCCCGATGGCCGATGCGAACACCATCGTCAAGGCGGAATGGGACGAGGAGGGGTACGGCGACTACATGCGGCTGGATGACTACGCCTGCCTGTGGGACGAGCGGGCCTCCCGGGCCACGCTGCCGCACTGGGCCTTCGGCGATGCGGACAAGAGCGAGGCCATCCTGAACATCGAACGAATCGTGAAATCCCCGGAAGTCCTTGCCACCCGGGGAAAATGGCCCAACGTGGTCGTCGATCCGGCCACCGGCGCCAACGTGCTGGCCTTTCCCATCGCCGGCGACGGCCTCACCGGGTTTGAGGCCCGGGACCACACCGACGAAATCGTCTGCCTGCTGCTGGCCACCCAGTAGTGCTCGGCACGTACTAGACGTTTTGCGGTCCCGGAATGTTGCGTCTTCGCCGTGGGTCTCGGCATTCCCGCGGCAAACGATCATGAACGGGGTCAAGCGTCCGCTGATGCGCGTGTTCGCAACAGGGGCGTCGAACAGTTCCCGGGCCTGCCGTTCCGTTTCGGCGCCGTCGATGGCCCTGCCTTGTCGCCGCCACCGCCGCGGCACCTTGCGGCAGTAGTTACTGGTGCCCGCGATCCGGTTCCGGCTCCGCACCGCTCGGCCTCCGGCCCGACCGGCCCATCGCCACATGCGGAACCCGGCCCCGGAGGTAGTCTGCGCCGCACACCACACAGCCCGGCCCGTTCGCCTGTCAACGCCGTCAACCCGGTGATGATCCCGTCGGCGTTCGTCGAGAACCACCACGCGCGACCATACGACGAGTGCCCACCGGGCGGAAGGTGATTTCAGGCCCTTCGACCAGCACGTCGCGGTTCGTATGCCGACCGAAGAAAGCGTTCGCGCCGCGTGTCGACAGACACTAGTCGGCATCTACAGACTCTTGCTGGCAGTTTCGGGTGCGCCCGGTCTCGATCTGTTCAAAAATGCCAGCACATCGACGCCACGCGTCCGCGGCATCACTCCCCAGCACCCGGCCCAACTCCGGTGCCAGACTCAGGTTGTCGCGGCTGATCTGCGCGAGATCGTAGAGCAGCCTGAAAGTCCGCGGCCGTCGCCTGCCGAGCCTCGGGAGCACGAGTGACACGTCCTGCGCCTGAGCCTGGATAGCGGGCGGCCAGGCAGTGAGACCGATGGTGATCTTACCGATGGTGGCCTTCGGGTCGTGCCGCTGCCCTGAGCTCCACCACGTATCGAGTGCCTTCTCCAATTCCTGAACGCGAGCTGTCAGTTGGTCGATGCCGAGACCTCCCGATCGGCACAACTCGCCGGTCTCCTCGAACCACGCCCGCAGCCTCCGAGCGGGTGGTGAGTCACGGAGATGGAGTGCCTGCGCGACAACATCCTCCGGTTCGGCGGACTCCGTGAGCACGGCCGCCAGGAACAAGGGCAGCCTGACCTCGACGAGGTCCTCACCACCGCAAGAGGTACGCGCGATCTTCTGTCTCGCCGAGCGGACGTTCCCGGCCCTCCGTTCCTCCATCCTCCGGACGAGGTCTGCTGGGCTGAGCTCGTCCGGAGCCCGGTATTCGACGAACCGGACGCGCAGGGGATGTGGCGCGTAAGCGGACTTGGCGTGCGCGGCGAGCCGGTCGTAGTAGTAGGTCGCCGCGATATTGCGGACGAGGTCTAGTCCTGCGGTGACTTTCTCGTAGAAGTCCCCCGATTCGACCTGAGTCAGGTCGAACGGATGTAAGGTGATGTCGACGTCGCTCTGATAGTCCAGTTCGCGCTCACGCCTGGCAGCCTTTGTCGTGCTTTTGCCCCAACCTCGGCCACCGGCTGTAAGCAGCCGCGCCAAGATGCCGGCCCGGTTACGTGTGTTCTTCTCCGCGTTGTCCATGAGGTGAAAGATGGTTTGGTCCGTCGAGTCACCGCAGAGGAGCTCATCGGAGAACCCAGTGCCGAAGTAGCCATTGCTGATCCGCAGGTATGCGCCGAGCGCGTCCTGGTCTTCCAGTGTCCGGATATAGTCGCGGAAGTCTTCGGTGCGTGTGTGTTCCTGGGCGCGTAGGGCAGTTTTGGTGATCAGGCTCTGATGGTCATAGCCGCGATCGAGAACCGTCAGCAGCCCTGCAACACCGTCAAGCTCGTTGGGCGGCTCAAGCTCCAGCCAAGGTCGTGTCTTCGCCCAGCTTGGAGTGCCATAGGGCCCGACGCCGACTTCGTCGTACAGGACGATTGACTGCACTAGTTGGGCGAGTGCGAGGATATCGGCAGTCATGCGCAGGTCATCGCTGTAGGCGTAGTCCCATTTGTCAGCATTACGGTGCTTCTTGCTGCGAGTCCCCCACAGGTCGGGCTGCCAGCGGGACAACGCCCGAGCGGCACCCTGCAGCGTCATGTTGTCCAGGATGATCATTTTGGCCCCCTCATTGGATCCCCCGCAGTCTGCCGCATAGCGCGGATCGAGGATGAGTTGCCCATCTACGAATGGTGTAAGGAACCCGAGGATGACGACCTGGCGTATACCTGACGCATCACCGGGTCGGCTGGCGGTACATGTGGAGCCCGAGAAAGAGTGGGATGTCGACCCGGTGCTTCACGCCCGCCTGGAATGGAATTCCGCGCTGTCGGGGAAGGAGCGCCTGGGCCGGGTCAACCCCGCTGGTGATCGCGTCGCAGCACGTCGCGGTTCGTATGCCGACACGTCAGGCCCACCGACGTAGTCATTGTGCGTGAACCGCCCGGGTTCGATGGAGGCTCACTCGTTGAGTGAGGATGTGGGTCATGGCCGGGAAGAGGTACTCACGTGAGTTCCGCGAGCGCGCGGTTGCGTTGGTTTTTGAGCAGGTAGCGCACTGTTCGTCGCAGTGGGAGGCGATCTGCTCGGTGGCGGCGACGGTGGGTGTGTCGGGCGAGTCGCTGCGGAAGTGGGTGCTGCCCCTTCGGCGTTCTTCGCGAGGGAGCTCGACCCTCGACCCCCACGCTCGTAACGGACTATCAGGACCGGTTCGGAGTCGAGCCGATCTGTAGAGTGCTGACCGAATGCGGCATCAAGATCGCTCCGTCCACCTATTATGCCGCTCTGGCGCACCCGAATCACGGCGTGAGATCGAAGACGAGAGACTTATGACAGGAATTCCCAGTTCACGCAACATCTTATCGACGCGGGAATCGACGCGGCCATCGGCACGGTCGGCGACACGTACGACAATGCGCTAGCTGAATCCACGATCGGCTTTCATAAAACAGATCTGATCAAACCGCAAGGACCGTGGCACAATAAACACGAATTCGAGATCGCGACGTTCGCGTGGGTGGAGTGGTACGACAATCGTCGACTGCGCGAGGCCTGTGGCTACCGGCCACCGACCGAGTTCGAGACCTTGTACGAACTAGTACTGCAACGGCACTTAGGTGAGTGGGTATCCGCGTCTTTTGTAGTGGCTGAGC
>NZ_JBHUKR010000033.1:0-40915 GCF_042684065.1 Amycolatopsis pigmentata
CGACAACGCCGAACGAAGATCATCCTTCGCGTAAGCCACCCGACATCCATCCCTTCCTGCCCAGCCAGTTGGAATACCAACCGGATCCGTTCTCGCGGTCCGAGTCCTTTCCCGGACCGCACCGGCATCCCGATGTGGACCGATCCCGGGTCGGGAGCGTCCACATAAGCCATACTGTGTCTTTCTTTACCTATCCGACGTCAGCCGCGGCGGAAACGGGTGTCTACCGCGGGGGTCGGTTGCGGATCGCTTTGTCGTCGCCCCTGTCGAATCGGCGAGCGTCCGCCATGCACCGCGGGCAGCGCGGCCGGGGGTACCTGTTCAGCGTGCCGCACGCCGTACGATGTCGCATTTCGAGCCTGCGCCGATCACGCACTCACCGTCCCGGCGGCGATCTCCTCGGTGACCGCCTTGGCCTGCGCGATGGTCTGCCGGGCGGCGCGGTTGATCATCCCCGTGTCGTTGCCGACCATGATGAAGCTGCAGCCCTGTTCGATGCGCAGGCGAATGTCGGCCTCGGCCGTCACGACGGTGCCGACCGGGACGCCCGCCTTGACCGCCGTCTTGATGGAGTGGGTGACCGCGTCGCGGACCGGCTGCGACCCGCCGGGCACGCCCATGCTCAGGGAAAGGTCGCCCGGTCCGATGAAAACGGCGTCGACCCCGGGCGCGGCCAGGATGCCCTCGAGGTCGTCGACCGACTCCTGCTCTTCGACCATCGCGATGCGCGCGACGTCTTCCTGCCCTCGCCGGACGTATTCGGCGGCGCCGCCCTCGATGCTCCCCCACTCACCGGCCCGCGCGGCGAAACCCATCCCGCGGGTGCCTGCCGGGGGGAACAGGAACTGGTTCATGGTCGACGCCGCCTGCTGCGCGTTGGACACGTGGGGCACGAGAATCCCCGCCGCGCCGGCGTCAAGGTACCGCTGCCCGTCGCCGTAACCGTGGTCGGTGATCCGGACCAGGGGGGCCACACCCGCGCGCGAGTAGACGACGATCATCGCGTACACATCGCGGACCGAGAGCAATGCGTGCTCGGTGTCGATGACCACGAAGTCGAATCCCGCCGCGCCGATGATCTCGGCGACCTCCAGGGCGGGCAACTTGACGAAGGTACCGATGACAGGTCGCTGGGCAGACTTCAGCAACTTCTGGAACATCCCGGATTCCGCCGATCCTCGAAGGCCAATCTTTCGTTATGCGAACAGCATGTTCGCGATGCGTCAAGCAGCATGACACGGTTTTCCGGAGCAGGCAAGAGTCCGCCGTGACCCGCACCGCGCGCCGCGCCGGATCACAGGGCCGGAACCGGCATACCGCGTGACCAGGTGGAAAACCCCCACCCGACCGCCGATGGCGTGGCATCGCTACGGCCGGCGAGCGCCCGATGACCGCACGTCGGGCCCGGTGGCTACAGCGTCGAACTCACCGCGGAACGCATCGCCGTGACGGCGGCCGCGCTCGATGACCCGCGCCTTCCCGAACGACATTTCCTCAATGCGACGGTACCCGTGCGTAGGCGATGTTGCCTCGAGAGGCTGGTACCGGTCATGATTTTCGGATCGCCCCAGGAACTGTCCGACAGTGCCCTTTAGGGCACGAGACGTTCAAGCCACCGCGCGGAAAACCGCGTCAAGCCACCTCGTGCAGGATCGCCGCCAGCTCTCCGGGCCGGTCGAACATCGGCCAGTGCCAGCTTGGCAACTCCCGGTAGTCCCAGTCGCCGGTCTCCATCGGCTGGAAAGCCTTCTCGGTCTCGATCTTCGCCCGGAGTTGCTCGATCCCGAAGCTGCACAGCACGTGCAGCCGGGGCAGTTTCCGCCAGGCACCGGTGAGGTGGACCGGCGAAGTCGCGGTGGCCCACGGCTGGGGCACCGACAACCGCTCGAGCCGTTCGAGCACGTCGTCGGGCAGGCCGCCCACCTGGGCCGCGGGCCCTGACCAGTCCGGGGGCGGCAGTTGCCTGCCGTGCCCGGCCGTGCGCACGAGTTCGGCGATGCGGGCCCGCTCCTCCGGCGGAGGGAACTCCGCCTGGCACATGCCGTCCGGCAACGGGCCGCTGTCGATGAACACCAGGCGGCTGACGCTTTCCGGTATCCGGTCGGCGACGGCCGGGATCACCACGGCACCGGCGTAGCTGTGCCCGACCAGTACCACGTCGGAAAGCTCTTCGTAGCGGATCAGGTTGAGCACGTCGGTGATGTGGGTTTCCAGGTCCGTGCCGGGCCGGGCCAGGTGCGCCCGTTCGGCCATCCCGGTCAGGCTCAGCGGGTGGACGTCGTGCCCGCGGGTCCGCAACTCGGCGGTTACCGGGCGCCAGGCCCAAGCACCGAGCCAGAACCCGGGAATGAGTACGTAGGTTGCCATAACGCCTACGCTAGGAACGATATCGGACAGGATCCGCCCGGTATCCAGGAGAGAATGCGGCTCATGACGCGACCGACCGCCCGGGTGCTCGCACTGCTGGAGATCCTCCAGTCCGGCGGCACCCGCACCGTCACCGAACTGGCCGGGAGGCTCGGCGTGGACGAGCGCACCGTCCGCCGCTATGTGGGCCACCTGATCGACCTGGACGTCCCGGTCCGGTCGGTGCGCGGCCGGTACGGCGGTTACCGGCTCGCCCCCGGTTACCGGATGCCTCCGCTGATGCTGACCGACGAGGAAGCGCTGGCCGTGCTGCTGGGGCTGGTCGCGGGCAGGCGGGCCGGACTGGTCACCACGTCCGTCGCGGCGGCGGAGAGCGCCACCGCCAAGGTGCGACGGGTGCTGCCCGAGGCGCTCGGGCGCAGGCTGGACGCACTCCTGGCCACCGCCGGCTTCACCGTCCCGGCCCGGCCCGTGGTCACGCCGGAGACGGACGTGCTGCTGACGATCGCGGAAGCGGCACGCCACCGGAGGCCGGTCGCCATCGCCTACACCGCCTGGAACGGGCGGCGCAGCGAACGCACGGTGCACCCGTACGGCATCGTCGCCCACTCCGGGCGCTGGTACGTGACCGGCGCGGACTCGGCCCGCGGCGAGGTGCGCACCTTCCGGCTGGACCGGATCGAAAGCACCACGACGGCACCCGGGTCCTTCGAGGTGCCCGCCGGGTTCGACCCGGAAGCCCACGTCCTTTCCCGCCTCGCCGAGGTCCCCTACCTGCACGAAGTGTCGTTCCGGATCCAGATGTCCGCCGACGAGGTCAAGGCCCGGCTGCCGTCCGGGATCGCCGTCGTGCGGGAACTGCCCGGAGAAGAATGGGTGCGGGTCCGGCTGCGGGCCGAGCGGCTGGAATGGGTCCCGTCCGCGCTCGCCTGGCTGAACCGCCCGTTCGTGATCGAGTATCCCGAGGCCCTCCGTGACGAGGTGCACGCACTGGCTCGCCGGCTCGCCGCCTGCGCCGACGACGGCCGGGCGGGACCCGGCGAGAGCAGGTAACTTTCGTCTCCCGCCCTTCGGCCGGCCTCGCGGTCGTCGTTCCGTCGTGGTTCGATGAAGTAGCCTTCTTTTTCTCCACAGGCGTCCATGGAGCGAGGCATCGCGAATGCTGAAAACCCAGACCACGCCAGAGGTCGGGTTGGTGCCGGAGGAGATCCGAAGGCACAATCTCGGCGCTCTGCTCCGGCTGGTCCACACCACCGGCCCCGTCTCCCGCGCGGTGCTCGCGAAGCGCATGGGCCTGAACCGCAGCACCATCATGGGCCTGACCGCGGAACTGAGCGCGGCCGGACTGGTCCGTGAAGAGCATCCGACGGGCGCCCGCCAGCCGGGCCGGCCGTCGTTGATGGTGCGGCCCGAATCGCACCGGGTGTACGTGCTCGCCTTCGACGTGGCGGTGGACCGGCTGGTCGCGGCGCGCATCGGGCTGGGCGGGGAAGTGCTGGACCGTCGCGTGGCGCCCCGCGTCCGGGCCGGAGCCGATCTCGAGTACGTCGTCGACGTGGTCGCCGGGTTCGGCCGGGAGTTGCACCGGGCGGCGCCGCCCGAGTCGCTCTGCGTCGGCCTCGGCGCGTCGTACTGCGGCATGATCAGGCCGGGCGACGGGATGGTCCGCTTCGGGCCCGACATGGGGTGGGTGGACCAGGCGTTCGGTGCCGAACTCGGCCGCCGCCTGGGGCTGGGCCTGCCCGTGGCGGTGGGCAACGAGGCACATCTCGGGGCGGTGGCCGAACAGCGGCGCGGCGCCGGCGCGGGCTGGGCGAACCTGATCTACCTGCACGGAGATGTCGGTGTGGGCGGAGGGATCATCGTCGGCGGCGAACTGCTGGACGGCGACGGCGGTTACGGGTGCGAGCTGGGGCACATGGTGGTCAACCCGCACAACGGACGACCGTGCGGCTGCGGATCGCGCGGATGCCTGGAGGCCGAGGTCGGCGAACGTGCCCTGCTCGACGCCGCCGGACGCCCGGCGGACCTGTTCGGCCGCGATGCCGTGCGGGCCGTCGTGGCCGACGCCGGCCGCGGCGATCCCGTCGCCGGGGCGGCGCTGGGCCGCATCGGCGACTGGCTCGGCATCGGGGTGGCGAACCTGATCAACCTGTTCAACCCCGGCGTCGTGGTCTTCGGCGGGATGCTGCGTGACATCTACCCCGGCACGGCCGCGCAGGTCCGCGCGCGCATGGAGATCAACGTGCTGCCCGTCGCCCGGGAACGGGTACGGCTGAGCGTTTCCGCACTCGGGGACGACGCGACCCTGATCGGTGCCGGTGAGCTCGGCTTCTCCTCGCTGATGGGCGATCCGCTGGAGAGGGTGGCGTCCCGCGCCGGAACACGGGACGCCGCCCGGTAACCTCGGTAGCTCAGCCTTGTCCGGTGTTTTCCACGACCATCAGGCTGTGGCCGGTGGGGTCCCGGAACCAGAACATCGGCGGCACGGGGTCGCCCATCCGTGCCACCTCGGCGTCGACGTCCACGCCACGGGCCTTGAACTCCGCGTGGGTGGCGTCGATGTCGTCGGTGGTCAGGATGATCCCGGTCTCGGCGGGGGTGGCTTCGGTGCCCTCGCGCGGCGGTGCGAGAGCGATGCCGGTGGCGCCCTCCGGCGGGTAGACCTCCACCCAGCGGTATTTGTCGCCCATCGGAACGTCCGTGCGCTTCTCGAAGCCGAGTGACTCGTAGAACGAAATCACGGTGTCCAGATCCGGGGTGGGCAGGCACACGAGGTTCACCTGGCGGATGCCGGTCCCGATTACGGTCTTGCTCATCGCGGAGCCTCCTTCAGACTGTGGTTACCCATGCAGACCAGCGTCGGCCCGGAAACTCATCGGCGCGTCGTCAGCTCAAGGTGAACTTCTGCGCCGGGCTGCCGTCGCAGTCCGAGATCCGCAACCGGGTGCCGTTGCCGGTGGCTCCGTCCGTGGCGTCCAGGCAGCGTCCGGACTGCGGATTCAGCAACGAGCCGTCGGCCTGCGGCGCCCAGACCTGGCCGCCCACGCCGTCGCAGTCCCACAACTCGACCTGCGTGCCCGGCGCGGTGCCGTTACCCACGATGTCCAGGCAGCGGCCCAGCGTTTCGAGCGAGCCGTTGGCGTTGTGGTACCAGTGCTGGTCGACCGCGTAGGACTGACACCCCCACAACTGCACGGGCGTCCCGTTGACCCCGTTGTCGTCGTTCGCCACATCGACACACTGTCCCCCCGGTCCGTCGACGACTCCGCCTCCGTTGACGGAGAACGTCTGGGCACCGGAACCGTTGCAGTCCCAGATTTCGAGGCGGGTGCCGTTGCCGGTGGCTCCTTGCGGCGAGTCCAGGCAGCGACCGGACTGCGGATTCAGCAACGAACCATTGGCCTGCTGGAGCCATTTCTGGGCGCCGGTGCTGTTGCAGTCGTACAACTGGACCTGCGTGCCCTTCGCCGTGCCGCCGTTGACGACGTCCAGGCAGCGACCGATCGTCGACAGCGAGTCGTCGGAGTTGTGCGTCCAGTGCTGGTCGACGGCCCACGACTGGCAGCCCCACAACTGGACCGGGGCGGTGTTGCCCCCGAGGTCGTCACTCGCGACATCGACGCAGGTGCCCCCGGGTCCGGTGACGGTGGCCGCGGTGGCGGGCAACGAGGTCGAGCCCGTGTAACCGACGGAAACGATGTCGGACTGAACGGCGTTGTCGGCCGCGTCCGACGGATAGCCCGCCGTCATCACGCCTTCGAAGAACGTGCCCACGGAGGCGTTGCTGTTGTCACCGCCGGTCCCCAGCACGATCGAGCCCTCCTGGTGCATCGGCATATAGCCGCCGGACGGGAGGGTCCCGTCGTACCACGTGGTGAGGCCACCGGACTGTGCGTTACCGCCCTTGAGCGCGAAGGTGTTCTGCCCGTTGTTCTTCAGCAGTGCCGTCACGAACGTGCTGTTGTTGCCGAGATTGCCGGTGTTGGAGTAGTTGCCCTGGAACAGGCCGTTTTCCAGGTCTCCCGCCACCCACGGTCCGCTGCCGCCGCACGGCGGGAAGAAGCACGTCGTGCCGAGGTTGACCGCGTCCATGTGACCGTTGCCGTTGTCGGCGATCGTGGCCTCGACGTTTCCGTAGTCGAAGCAGCAGCCGTTGTTCACGTGCGTGCCGCTGGCCACCATGTACATCCCCTCCGGGCGGCCGTTCTGCGCGACCCCGGCGCCCACGTAATGCCGGTAGCCGGTGGTGGGAGCGATGTAGACGCCGAAGACCTTGTGGCCTCCGGCGACCGCCGTCAGCGCCGCCGCGTTCGCCCCGGAGTCCTGGCCGCCCGCGGTGCCCGGACCTTCGATGGTCAGGTCGTTGTGCTGCGGCGACTGGTCGTGGACGACCGTGATGAGGCAGGACGTGTGCGCGCAGAACGTGTCCTGCGAGACCGCGTTGGCGTAGCCGCCCGGTGAGAGCAGGCCGATCTCGGCCGTGGCACCGTCCGACGCGCGCCGGACCTGGTAAAGGCTGCCGTTGTAGCCGGAGTAGAGGGCTCGTGCCGTGCTGTGGGCGGCGACGCACGGAGTGCCTGCCGCGGCGTAGATGTCGCACGGAAGCGAGCTCGCGGCATCCGCCGGAGCGGAGGCGAAGACCGCCGTGCCGGCGACCGGCAGAAGGACGGCGGCAACCGCGGAAACGATGCGCCGCCAGGGACGGATTCTCGGCCGATCGATCACTGTGGACACAGGCCACTCTCCGGGACGTCGTTGTGACCGGACTAGGAAGGAACGGGCTCGGGCCGCGAGGCCGCGCGAATGAGACGGGCTTTTCGGAAAAATGGTATAGACCAAATCCCGGCAGCGTCAATCGGCCGCTCGCGTCCCGCCCTGCGTCCGGATGACGTATCGTTCGGGCGGCGACGGGATCCTCCCGTTCCCGGCGAAAATCTGCCCGGCGACGGCGGCACGACCGGATACGGGCGGGAGAGGCCATGGCACTCGGACTGGTGGCCCTCGTGGCGGTGCTGGTTTTCGCCTACCGCGTGTTCCGGGAACCCAGGCGCCTCGGAAACGCCGTGTGGTTCGGCGTAGCGGCGTGCCTGACCGGGTTGTGGCTGCTGGATCAGGTGGCCGGCATCTCCTGGCTGAGGAACCTCGCCCTGGCCGTGCTCGCGGCGATCGCGGCCCTGATCGTGCTCGTGCTGCCGTGGGCACTGATCGCCAACGGGATCGTGATGTGGCGCAGGGAAGGCCACGGCCTGGCGAACCTGCTCTCGTTACTGGCCGGAGTGGCCCTGCTGGTGGTCTTCGGCGCGACGGCGGCCACCGCCATGCTGGGCCGCTTTCCCTGGCTCACCGCCATCGCGCTGACGTCGCTCGTGATCACCGGCTACTTCGCGTTCCTGTTCGCCGCGTTGCTGGCGTACTCGGTCCTGTACGGAACCTTCCGCCGGGAGCGGGACGCGAACGCGATCATCGTGCTCGGCGCGGGACTGCTCGACGGACGGGTGTCCCCCTTGCTGGCCGCCCGCCTCGACCGGGCGATCGCCTGCCGTAAACGCAGTGCCACCACGGACCCGGTGATGGTCGTCTCGGGCGGCCAGGGCCCCGACGAACCGGTCAGCGAGGCCGAGGCGATGGGCGACTACCTGCGCGAGGCCGGGGTACCGGCGGAGAAGATCCTGCTGGAGGACAAGGCCACCTCGACCGAGGAGAACCTCCGGTTCAGTGTGGCCGTGCTCGCCGAGCACGGCCACACCGGCAAAATGGTCGCGGTCACCAGCAATTACCACATGTTCCGGACCGCCGTGCTGGCACGGCGGCTTCGCCTGCGACTGGACGTGATGGGCGCGAGAACCGCCACCTACTTCGTGCTCAGCGCCTTCCTGCGCGAGTTCGCGGCCTTGCTCGCCCAGTACTGGCGAACCAACCTGGCGGCCGTCGTGCTCCTCGCAGGCACCACGTCGGTACTGACGTGGCTGCACCGCTGAGCAGGCCTCATGCTTGTGCGGCCCGCGGGCTGGAACTCCCGCCGCGCCGTACGACCTTGCCGTTCTTCGCCGCCCAGCGCAGCAGGAGGACGACCGGCACGAGCGCCAGCACGTTGGCGGTCACGCTCGCTTCCGGGCCGAACGAACCACCGGTGAGCGCCGTCGGCCCGGTCAACATGGTCTGGACCAGACTGCCGAACTCGCTCGTCTTGCCCGACACCGCGGTGCCGAATCCGGCTTCGGTCAGGTTCCAGGCGAAGTGGATGCCGATCGGCGCCCACAACGCGCGGCCCGCCGCGTAGGCGGCGCCGGTCACCAGTCCGCCCTGGATCATGATGCCGACCACGCCCAGCACCTCCGCGCCACCGCTGACTTCGCTCTTCCCGGCCAGGTGCACCGCACCGAAGACGATCGACGAGACGACCAGCGCGATCCAGGTGCCGAACCGTTCTTCGGTGATGCGGTAGACGACACCGCGGAAGACGACCTCCTCGGTGGCCGCGGTACAGGCCATGACCCCGATGGTCGCGAGGAACTTCCACCAGTCGCCGCCGCCGCCGATGTGGTCCACACCACCGAAGACCGCGATGATTCCGATGGTGGCCACGAACAGGCCGGCCCCGATGCCCATTCCCCACAACAGCCCGGACGGCGCCGACTCGCGCGGCAGTTCAGCGATGACCGTCCGCCCCTCGACGAACTTGCACAACCGGTCGTAACCGAACAGGGCCGCGGCCGCGCTCACCACGCCCACCACCAGTTCGACCACACCCAGGCCGCTGAGCGCGACGCTCAACTCCTGCAATGCCGCCATGATGACGAACGTCGCGACCAGTAGTACCAGGAAACGCCATCGCCGCAACCACGGAGGCGGTTCACGGTGGACCGCGTCGACGTTGCCCGCGTCATCGGTGGGGGAGGACATATCGGGTGATCCCTTTCGTCTGTCCGGCGACATTCCCGTCGCGCGGTCGCGGCCACCCTAGCGGACGTGACAACCCGTGCGGCAGCGCCGTTCGAAAGCCTCCACCGGAAGCTGAAATCAGCCACACCGGCCCCCGTCGCGGATCACCCGAGGACCCGAAAAAACCTGCGCGGCAGCTTGAGAATGCGCTTTCAGGAAAGTTTCATAATGCGTTCGAAAATATTCGCCCACCCGCGGCGGACGAAACCAGGCGACATCCAGGGCTGAAACCGGCCCCGACCAGGCACGATCCGCCCGGTGCCCCACCGACGGCCGGTGACCATGCGGGACAAGGACTTTCGCCTGCGGCGACCTTACGCCACGAGTGTCCGATCCCCGTCGGCGCCCCTTGCTATAACTGATTTTCCATTCAACGGCGAATGACGGTCAGGAAGCTGACCGCCCGTGTAGTCTGACGGAGGAAAACAATGGACCGGCTCACGGCTGCGCAAAAACACATTCTGGGTCTCTTCCGGATCGTCATCGGATTCCTCTTCTTCTGCCATGGCGCCAAGAGTCTGTTCGGCGTGTTCGGCGCCAAGAACGTGATCGCGCTGGGCACCTGGCCCGGCTGGTGGGCCGCGGCGATCCAGTTGGTCGGCGGCGCGCTGGTGTGCGTCGGGCTGGGCAGCCGCTATGCCGCCCTGGTCAGTTCGGGGTCCATGGCCTACGCCTACTTCACCGTGCACCAGACCAACGGCCTGCTGCCGATCACGAACAACGGTGAATCGGCCGCGATGTTCTGCTGGACCTTCCTGATCATCGTCTTCGCCGGCCCCGGCCGTTTCGCGCTCGACAATCTCGTCTTCAGGACGCGCGGCGAAGTCGAGACGCGCCACGCGTTCCCGCTCGGGCACCAGTCCTCCTGAAGTCCGGGAGAACCGCCTCCGGTCCGGCATGTGCTTTCCCCGGCGTGCCGGGCCGGTCCGTTTCTCAGGACCGCCGCGAACCGGCGGCGACCACCTCGTCGCTGAGCACGTGTTCGCCGTAGAGATCGTGGAGCCAGTTGGTCTGGTAGAGCGTGTCGAGGTAGCGCTCACCGAGGTCCGGCGCGATCGTCACGGCATCCAGGTCGCCCGGGACGTCGTGCTGGCGCAGCCACGCGGACGCGCCGCTGACCACCGTTCCGGTGGAGCCACCGAAGAGAAAGCCGTGACGGGCCATCCGGTGACAGGCCCGGATGGCGTCGGCTTCCTCGACCCGCACCACATCGTCCACAAAGGACTCGTCAAGCAACGGTGGCCGGACGCTGGTGCCGAGCCCGGGCAGCATCCGCCGTCCCGGCGTGCCACCGAAGGCGACCGAACCGACACTGTCGATAGCGACGATCCGGACCGGCCGGTGCCACTCGGCGAAGTAGCGCGCGCAACCCATCAGCGTCCCCGTGGTCCCCACCCCGGCGAACAGCACGCCCAGCCGGGGGAACTGGTGGGCGATGGCGGGCGCGGTGGTCCGGTAGTGCGCCTTCCAGTTGTAGGGGTTGGTGTACTGGTTCGGCCACACATACCGGTCGTCGGAGGCGCAGAGCGCTCGGACGTAGTCGATCCGCGCGCCGAGGAAGTCGCCGTTCGCGTCCGGTTCCGTGATGATGTGCACCCGGCCGCCGAGGGCCTCCATCAGGCGCCTGGTCGACAGGTTGCACCGGGAGTCGGTCACGCACAGGAAGCCGTATCCCTTGCTCGCCGCGATCATGCTCAGCGCCACGCCGAGGTTGCCGGACGAGGATTCGATCAGGACGGAGCCCCGATGGAGCACCCCCTCCCGTTCCGCGGCCGCCACCATCTCCGCCGCGGCCTTCAGCTTGATCGAGCCGGCGAAGTTGAATCCCTCGCACTTCAGGTACAGCGAGTGCCCGAAGATCGGCTGTAGGTCGACGTAGAGTTCCTCCTCATTGAAGTTTTGGGGAGCCGATATGATCTGCACGATTTCCCTCCTCGAAGCGCTTCTCGATCATCCGTACCGGCGAAGTCCTTGGAAGAAGTCGTCGACGACGAGCAGGTCACCGGTGCGGGCGACCTCGTCGTAGACGTACTTCCCGACCGCGAGGTCGAGCACCCCGAGCCCGAAGGGCGAGAAGATGATCGGCCCTTTCCTGGGCAGCCGCACCCGGCCCGCCATCACGTCGGCCAGCGTGCCGTTCACGAAGTCCCGGTTACCGGCCAGGCGCTCGGCCAGCGCCAGTGATGTCCTGCCGATCAGGGCGTGCTCCACGTCGTCGACGATGTTGGCCGAGGCGAGCACGACCTCCGGTGCCAGGTCGCGAAGCGACACGTGGAGCACCAGCGGATCGTGGGCGAACCACGACACGTCGTGCACATAGGGCCGCCGCGACAGGGTCGCGAACACCACCAGGTCGGAAGAGCGCACCAACTCGCCGAGGTCGGAGTGCTCGACCATCCGGGCCCCGGCGCCCGCCTGCTCCAGGTACTCCTGGAACTCCGACACGCCACCGGTGTCGTACATGCCGACCTCGTCGAACGACCAGCCGGTGCCGACCAGGAAGGCGTGGATGTAGCGGGCGACCATGCCCGTGCCGACGAACCCGGCGCGCGCCGGATGCCGCCGCGACCTGCTCAGCCAGCCCGCCGCGAGCGCGGCCGACGCGGCGGTCCGGGTGACACCGATGATCGAGCTTTCCAGGCAGGCGAACGGATAACCGGTGTCGTGGTCGTTGAGGATCAGCACCGCGGAGGTCCGCGGCAGGCCGGCGGGCACGTTCTCCGGGAAGTTGGCGATCCAGGTCAGCCCGTCCACCCGCAGTCCCCCGCCGATCGACGCGGGCAACGCGATCATCCGCGCGGCGGGCCGGTCGGGAAAACACATCAGGTAGGACGGCGGGTTCACCGAGTCGCCCTCGTTGTGCAGCCGGTAGGTCGCCTCGATCAGCGCGACGATCCGGTTTTCGCGGCCGTGCAGGACGCGCTCGGCCTGGACACCGGAGACCACCGCGAACGACGGACTGCCGTCCGGGGAACGGCTCGTCGCTTCGACTATGGTGGCGGGTGATCCGGTCGTCATGTCGTCACCTCGACCGTGGGTGAGCACGCGGAAAGCGAGACCGGGTCGGCCATTCCGACCACCACCTCGCGTGGCCCGGAGTAGGGCTCCCTGCTGTGCGCGACCCGGATGTTGTCCACCAGCATCAGGTCGCCGGCCTGCCAGGGCTCACGCGCCGTCCCGGCTTCGTAGATCTCGTTCAACAGGCCCACGACGTCCTCGCCGATCGGCTCGCCATCGCCGAAGCGGGTGGTGAACGGAAGTCCGTCCGCGCCGTAGACGTCCACGAGGTACTCGCGCACTTCGGGTTCCATCGTCCATTCGCTGAGGAAGGCGATCTGGTTGAACCAGCACCTGGCCCCGGTGAGCGGATGCCGGACCACGGCACTGCGCCGCTGCCGGGTGCGCAGCCCGCCGTCGCGCCACTCGAACTCGATCGCGTTGGCGCGGCAGTAGGCCTCCACGGCGGCGCGGTCGTCGGTACCGAACGCCTCGGCGACCGAAGCCCCGATCTCGTCGTTGTAGCTCCGGTCCAGCAGCCAGCCGTGCCGGGTGAAGCGGTCGACCAGGTCGGCCGGCAGCGCCTCGAGTACGGTCGTGGCGTCGGCGACCCCCGTCACGCCGCCTTCGGCGGGCGCGGTCAAGCAGGCGAACAACATCAGCCCCGGGAACTCGAGCCGGTAGCTGAGTTCGTGGTGCATGCACATCGGCTGGTTGGGCGGCCATCGTGACGAGGAGTAGACGCCCTCGGCATAGGCGCTTCGCGAAGCGAAGGCCTCCCGTTCCGTCATCAGGCCGGTACGCGCGGCTGCCAGAAACACGTCGGTGACCTCGTCCGCGTCACGCAGACCCAGGCCACGAACCAGGATCGCGCCATGCTCGGCGACCGCGTCGCGCAGCGCGCCCGCGTGGTCCGCGGCCCAGCCCCGCGGGTCGTGCCCCCCTTGCACGCCGAGCACTACAGGCCTGCCGGGCCGGATCTCCACATCGGACAGTGTTGCCGGGGATGACACCATGTCACTCTTCTTTCGTTCGCGCGTCCCTCCGCCCGTCGACCAGGGTGGCCAGATCGGCGAGCACGGGGTTCCGGATCACGTCCCGGACGGACACCGCCCGGTCCAGCAACGTCGCCAGCTTCACCGCGGAGAGCGACGTGCCGCCCAGATCGAAGAAGTGGTCGCGGCGGCCGATCCGCTCCGGCGACGTGCCCAGCACGCGCGCCCAGGCGGCCGCCAGGCGGCGTTCGGCCGGGGTGCGGGGTGCGAGGCCGTCCCGCTCACCGGTCGCGGAGCGGCCGGACTCCGCGGCCTCCACCGCGATGGCCGTCAGCGACTTCCGGTCGATCTTGCCGTTGGCGGTCAACGGCAGCTTTTCCCGCCAGTGAAACGCCGCGGGCACCATGTAACCCGGCAGCGACGCGGCCAGCCGGTCCCGCAGCACGTCCGCGCCGGGCGGACGGTGGCCGGAGTAGAAGGCCACGAGTTGCTTGCCCTCCCCGGCCCGCTCCGCGACCACCACGGCGGCGTCGGCGACCTCCGGCACGCGCGCCAGGGTGTTCTCGATCTCGCCGATCTCGATCCGGAAGCCGTGGAGTTTGACCTGGGTGTCCTGGCGGCCGAGGAACTCCAGGGTGCCTCCGGGCAGCCAGCGGCCGTAGTCACCGCCGCGGTAGAGCCGCTCGCCGGGCCGGTGCGGGTCGGTGCCGAAGGCCTGCCGGGTGCGCTCGGGGTCGTTGAGATACCCCCGGCCGACGCACACGCCGGAGAAGACGATCGCGCCGGGGGCGCCGAGCGGCACCGGCATCAGATGCTCGTCGACGACGTAGACCCGCACGTTCGAAATGGGACGGCCCAGCGGGACCCGGTCGTCCTCCGGCGCGCGGGCCATGACCTCGTGGTTGGTGTCGTCGGAAGTCTCGGTCAGCCCGTAGGCGTTGACCAGCTTGATCCCGGGACAGGCCCGGAACCAGCGCCGGACAAGGCCGGGTTTGAGCGCCTCTCCGGTCGCCGAAACGCAGCGGAGGTCGGGCAGGGCACGCGGGTATTGCTCCAAATAGGACAGAACCACTTCGAGGTAGGACGGCACCACCTGAAGCACCGCCACCCTGTCGGAGACGATCCTGTCCACGAACCGCTCGACGTCGAGGATCACCTCCTGCTCGACCAGCAACGTGCGGCCGCCGACCAGCAACGGGGAAATTAGCTGCCACAACGAGATGTCGAAGCACTGGGGCGCGGTCTGGGCGACCACCTGGCCCTGGCCGATGCCCAGGTCGCGGATCTTGGCGTAGAGGTGGTTGAGCATGCCCGCGTGCTCGCACATCGCGCCCTTCGGCTCGCCGGTGGAGCCGGAAGTGAAGTAGACGTAGGCGAGTTGGTCCGCCGCGACATCGACCCCGAGGTCGTCGCCGGAGTGCTCCTCCGCCAGCGCCGTGCCGATGAAGATCTCCGCCACTCCGGGCAAACTCGTGAGCGCCTGGTCGAGGGTGGCGTGGCTGCCCGGTTCGGTCAGCACGAACCGGCATCCGCCGCGGGACAGCGTGGTCGCGATGCGGCCGGGCGGGAAGTGCGGCTCGATCGGCAGGTAGGCCCCGCCCGCCTTGAAGATCGCGAGCACCGCGGTCATCCAGTCCAGGTTCCGCTCGGTCACGACGGCGACCACGTCTTCGGCGCGCAGGCCGCGGGCCAGCAGGGCACGGCCGAGGCGATTGGCCCTGGCGTCGAGTTCGGCGTAGGTCAGCCGGGTTTCGCCCCGCACCGCGGCGACGGCGTCCGGGTGCAGCCGGACCTGTTCGGAGAACAATTCGTGGAACCGGCGATCCGGCAACGGATGCGGCTCTCCGGCGAGGTCGTCGAGCTGGAACCGGAGTTCGGAGTCGGAAAGCAGGCTCTGCCGCTCGTGCCCGGCTTCCGGGTCGGCCGTCATGAGCGTGAGCGCCCTCCGGTGATATCCGGCGATCCGCGCCGCGCTCTCCGCGTCGATCGCCTGGGTGGAGTACCGCAGCCGCAGCACGAGCCGGCCATCGCGCCGCACCGGAATCACCCGGAGCACCGCCTCATCGGCCGCCCCGCCGGAGAGATCGAGCACGGTGTCGAACAGCGGCCCGGTCACGCCGAGCTCACGGACGAGTTCATCGACCGGAAAGTCCTTGTGCGCCAACAGTTCGCGCTCGATCCGCCGGACGCGTCCGGCGAGTTCGCGCCACGATCCCGGCGTGACCGTCAGCCGCGCGGGCAGTACCGGGCCGTCCGCGGCCACCGCGTAACCGGTCGTCACCTCCTGCTCGCCGGAAAGCGCCGCGACAACCTTCGCGTGCGCCGCGAGCAGGATCGAGCCGAAGGGCACCGCGAACTCACTCGCGAGCCGCCGAAGGTCCGCGTCGAGATCACCGGGGAGAATGAGTTCGTGCTCGGCCCAGCCCGGCAGGGGCTCGGTGGTCCATCGCGGGATCGCCGTGTGCCCGCCCGCGGTGAGCACCTCGTGCCAGAACCGATGGCCCTCCCGCGATCGCGTTTCCATCCGGTTCTTCCTCCCCTCACACTTTCGTTGTCCGCTAAGTCTTCCTGGCCGGGTTGCCACTCCGGTGCTCGTGCGGGGTCTCGCCGACGAAGACGCCCTTTCCCAGCGTCACCGTGCCCGTGCGGATCACCCCGGAAACGGCCCGGTAGCCGGGAAAGAACGCGTCCTCGCGGATCACCGTGCGGTCGCCGATGGTGAGCAGATCGGTACACACGGGCACGTTCCGGCTGAAGATCGTCGCGTCCTTGCCGATCTTCGCAGGCTCGGGCGGTGTGGCCGTCGCGGGCGCCACCGCGTCGAGCGCCGTCGCCAGGCTCCGGACGGTGGGATGGGCATAGCTGTCCTCGGTTTGCTCGTCCTCAACAGTTGAAGAATCAAGCGATTGGACCGCGATGTCGACTGCTCTCCCCACGTGGATCTCCTTGGACGGATGGATCGCTTCGGGTTCTTCCAGCACGTGACCGGCGTGCGAAATCATCACAAAACTACCTGAATGATATTCAAAAATCCGTCACGGATCTTGTCCGTGAAAGTCCTCCACCGTCCGGTGTGCACGCCGCCAGTGGGACTTTCCACTCTAGCACCACCGAAACCGAACACCAGTCAGGTTCCGCTATCTTCTTCGCCCGCGACAACCGGACACGCAATTACCCGAAAATAAGGGGGATGCCTTCACCTTTCACCGGCGGGCCGGCGAGAATGCCCGGAAAGGCGGGAAACCAGGCGAACTACCGGCGCGCCCAGCCGGGAACCCAGACGTCGTCGCGTGCGGTGGCCCGGTACCGGGTCCGGAGGAAGTCCAGAAAGTTCGCGAGCACAGGGTGAGCGTTGTCCGCCCGCCAGATCACCGAGAGTGGATAGACCGGAATCGGGTCGACGACGGGGATCCGGCGGAGATCGTAGCTTTCCGGCCAGAGATATCGGGATCCCTCGCCGACGAAGGTGGCGAGTTCGGCGGAGTCCGCGATTTCGGCGAGGAACGCTTCGACGCCGAAGCTCGGCCCGAGCATGTCGATGGTGAGTCCGAACGCCTTCGCCAGATCGTGGTAGTAGCCCGCCGGTTCGGGATGGTCGGTGAGGCTGGGCATCCAGATGGGGTGATCGGCGAGTCCGGCGGGCGTCACGGACTTGACATCCGCCAGCGGATGCCGGGGACCGACCAGCACCTCGTGCCGGTCGTCGATGACCCGTGCCGCCCGGAGTCCGCGCGGGGGTTCACCCGCGGAGTCCCGCAATGATCTGAAGGTGGCGTCCACGGTGCCCGCGCTGATCTCCGCCAGTGCCGAAGCGGCGTCGGCGTCCGGCAGGACGACGACATCGAGTTCGATGCCGGGGTGTTGCCGGTAGAAGTCGTAAAGGAGGTTGGCGGGCGCGGTCCTCCGGTTGACGACGTCGATCCGGAAGGCCCGGCGCCCCGGCGTCACGGCCGCTTTGGCGCGTTCCGCCGCGCGGAGGAGTTCGCGCGCGTGAGGGAGCAGTGCCTGCCCGTCGACGGTGAGCCGGACACCCCTGGCGGTCCGCGCGAACAGTCGCACGCCGAGACTCCGCTCCAGGCTCGCGACGCGTTTGGACGCCGCCTGCTGGGTGATGTCCAGATCGTCGGCGGCGGCCTGGAACTGGCCTGCCCCGGCCACCGCGACGAAAGTCCGAACCCCCTCGAGATCCACGCGGGAGAACCTACAGCGTTGTTTGGGACGCGCCCACGGGTACGGGCAGCCAGGCCGTGACATCCACTTCTGGGCGCCAGTCGGGCGGAAAAGCGCCTGCCTTCCCACCCCCGTAGCTTCGCGGGCGCGTCACGTCTCACCACCACTGGCACCTCACCTTGTGCATGAGGTCCAGCTCGCACAACGATCGGTTGTGGCACGCCGCCGGAGCCGTTGTTGGTGACGACGCGGGCCGACCGGCTTGAATCCCTTGACCACACCGGTGTTCAGGGGAAGGAGCTTCGAGGATGCGGCCAAGAGAGCGCCTGGGACGAGCGTTCGGGTGGCTGTGGGCCGCCTACGCGGTGAGCGTCTACGGAACCTGGCTCGGGTTCGGGGCCTTCTCGGTCATCGCCATCGAAGTCCTGAACGCCGGTTCGGCGGAAGTGGCGGCGCTGTCGGCGTCCGGACTGGCGATCGGGGCGCTGCTGGCGATCCCGCTCGGGCCGTGGATGGAGTTCCGCGCCAAGCGGCCGGTCATGATCGCCATGGACGTGGTCCGCTTCGGGGCGCTGGCCTCGATCCCGCTCGCCTACTGGCTGGGCGTGTTGTCGTTCGCGCAACTCTTGGCGGTCTCCATCGTCACCGCGACGGCGAAGATCGCGTTCACGGCGGCCAGCGGCGCCTATCTCAAAAGCATCGTCCCCGGTGACCGGCTTCTGGTGGCGACCAGCCGCTTCGAGTCCACCAACTGGTCCGCCTCCATGGTCGGGCCGCCCCTCGGCGGCGCCGCCATCGGGCTGCTGGGGCCGGTGGTCACCGTCGTCGCCGACGCGGTGAGCTATCTCCTCTCGGCGATCGGCGTCACCGCGATCAGGGAACCCGAACAGCCCCAGAAGCCGCGAAACCCCCAGGTGCGCCGGTGGAGCGACATCGTCGAAGGCTGGCGTTACCTGTTCGCGCATCCCACGCTGCGGCGGCTCTTCGTCAACACCATGCTGGTCAACGCGCTGATCATGGCGACCGAACCGCTGTTGTCCGTGCTGATGCTGTCCCACCTGGGATTCCCGGTGTGGGAGTACGGGCTGGCGTTCGCCGTTCCGTGCACCGGCGGGCTGATCGGGTCACGGCTCGCCCGGCGCATCTCCTCCCGTTGGGGCGAAGCCAGGGTGCTGCGGGTCTTCGGCGCCCTGCGCGCCTGCTGGCCGCTCGGACTGGTGTTCATCCGGCCCGGCCTCGCCGGGCTGTTGATCGTGATGGTCACCGAGTTCGGGCTGATTCTCTGCGTGAGCATCTTCAGCCCGGTCTCGGCCACCTACCGGCTGAACAACACCCCCGATGACCGCCAGGCGCGAGTGCTCGCCGCCTGGTCGGCCACGACCGGCACCAGCACCGCGGTGTGCACGGTGGTGTGGGGCCTCCTTGCCCAGTTCACCGGCCCGCATGCGGCTATCGCCCTCGCGGGAGTCGCCCTCCTGGGCACACCGTTCCTGTTGCCCCGGAGGCTCGCCGTGCCCGAAACCCGGGATCAGGCGTACACGGGGGCGAGATCGATGTAGATGCGATAGTCGTCGATCAGGCCGTCGTCCGCGGCACGCCACATGGTCACGGCCGGAACGGTGACGGTCTTCCCGTCGAGACGGTCGTAGGTCACGGCGAGTTCGATGATCGTGTCCGGTCCGACCGTCCATTCGTTCCGCACGGCGTGCCGGAGCCCCTTGATCGTGGCGAAGAACTCCCCGACGCTCTCGGCGATCCGGTCCGGACCGTGGATCGGATCGCCGTTGCCGAAGACCATCCGGCCGCCTTCGGAGAACAGCCTCCCGAAAGCCGCCGCGTCACCGGAATCGACGATGCCGAAGACCCGGGAAACATTCTCGCTCGCCACAGTGCGCACGCTCCTCGGTGAGGCAGGGGAATATCAGCAGTGATACACACCCCGCGCTCCCGAAGACAACGCCGGCAACGCTCCGGCACGAGAATTGCTCCGACAGGCCGAATGCGGTTGGGCGGTTCGCCTTTCCCGGTAAGGACGAGCTTCAGCGGGGACGCCGGGCGATGAAGTTCACGGCGACGATCGTCGCCGGCACCGCATCGTGCTGGTTGATCAGTTCGGCTTTGGTCTTCACCAGACCACGATCGGGTTTCGACCGGGAAAGACGGGTCTCGACGGTCGTGGTACGCAGCCTGAGACGGTCGCCGGGGCGGACCGGAGCGTTCCAGCGCAACTCGTCCAGGCCCGGCGACGCCAGGCTCGCCACCGTGGTCAGGTAGTGGTCGGCGAACAACCGCATGAAGATGCCCCCGACGTGCCAGCCACTGGCGATGAGCCCACCGAACTGGCTTCTGGCCGCGGCTTCGGGATCGGTGTGGAAGGACACGGCAGCGGTCACCCCGCTGTCGCCGGCCGAGTCCCGGCGCGGTACCAACGCTCAGTTCGCGAAGTCCTGGGTCATCCACAGAGCACCGGACGGGTCACGGGTGACCACGATGCCGACCCTGCCGAACGACGGACTCAGGATGTTCTTGCGGTGGCCGTCGTCGGGCGCCTTCTCGTCGAGCATGTGCTGCGTGATGCCGACCCCGACGTCCTCGACGGCGGACGCCGGGACGGAGGTGCCGGAGCCGACGTTCTCGCCTACCGCGCTCCACTGCACGCCCACCGCGCGCACGCGGTCGCCGATCGGAGCCTCACCGGGGCACTGGTGCGACTGCCCGCAACCCGAAGACATGGTCTGGGTGTGCGCGAGCGCGCTGGCCACCAGTGCCGGGTCCATCCGGTACGGCGGGAGCTTCGCCGCGGCCCGTGCCCTGTTTATCAGGGCGAGCACCTGCTCGGCGGGTCCGGAAAGAGCATTCGGCGGAGCCGGTTGACGCGGGGGTGTGTTGTTCGGCCCGGCTTGGGGCGGCCCGGCCTGGGGCGGCGCGGCGGGCGGGTTCGCGGCAGGCGAGGCGGGCGGTGGCGGCGCGGCGCTGCTCGCGGGCCCGGATGACGTCGCGGTCGCGCTCGACACCGGTGACGACGGGCCGGAGGGCGGCGTACCGGTGGAATCGGCCAGCAGGCGGGGCACCACGATCGCGGAGCCGCCGAGCGCGCAGGCCGCCGAAAGACCGGCCACGATGACCGCCGGTTTCGTGCCGAAGAAACGCCAACGCGAACGGGGAGGCTTCGGCTCCTCACCGGCCCGCGTGTCCGCCGGCATCTCCTCGTGCACGGCGGCTATCACCCGCGCCGTGTAGCCGGAGGGCAACGGCAGCAGCGCGGGCGCCGTGAGCAGTTCGTCGGTGGGCAGCATGTCCAGCGCCGCCTGGCAACACCGTGGACAGGTACCGACGTGACGGAAGAAGCGTTTGCGCCACCCGGGAGTCGGTTCGCCCGTCCAGTCGTAGGCCTCCCGGTCCAGCCCCTGACAGACCGGCACCGCCACCAGCGCCCGCACCAGCAGCCGCCCGGCGTCCAACCGCTCGCTCAGCTTGGCCACCCGGCGATCCATCTCGCGGGCGTCGATCCCCAGTGCCCCGGTCACTTCCGCGGCCGTCAGGTGCCCGGCGAGTTCCAGCCACCACAGCGACAGCAGTTCGCGGTCTTCGTAGTCCAGCCAGCGCGCCGCGTGCTCGAGCTCCTCCCGCTGCTCCGACTCCAGGTCGGGCGGGGGCGGCTGCTCGTCGTCCTCGTCGATCCCGGCACCCTCGCCGCCGCGCCCGCCCACGACGCCGGCGCGGTAACGCTTGCGATGCGCACGGATCTGGTCGATCGCGCCCGCGACCAGGCAGGACCGGAACCGGCGGGGGTCACGAAGGGCCCCGATGTCCCGGACGACCCGGATCATGAGGTCTTCGACCACCCTGTCGATGTCGGCGTCCTCGGACAGCGTCCGGGCGACGATGGTGTACACGAGGGGCACGGACTTGGCGACCAGCGCGTCGAGTGCCCGCTGGTCCCCCGCGCTCGCGGCGACTATCAGCCGTGCCGCGCTCGGTCCAGCCCTGCCGGCCCGCTCGACCACGCTCACTACCCTCGCCTTCCGAGTCTCCTCCCACGCCAACGAGCCCGTGGGCTGACACCACCGGGGAAGCGCGAAGACCGTATGTGCTTCTTTGTGAGGTTTCCGTGTGGAAACGGTCTCGATGTCGCCGTGGAGACAACTTGTGCACGACACTTGCACGTTGGGGAAACAATCGCGCGCGACGAGATCACCTCCGGCGCGCAAGCGGCAAGATAACGGCGTGATCACAGCCGTCCGGCCCGCGCAACGCGGGTTTCTCACCGTGGTGGCCCTCCTGGTGACCACCCTGGTGACCTCGGCGTGTGGCGCGACCCCTGATCAGCCCGTCGCGGCGCCCGCTCCGCTCGCGGCGACGTCATCCGCGCCGCCGGCCATCGCGCTCGGCCCGGCGACGGCCGAGAGCGTGGTGATCGGCCCGCCGTCGCCCGATCCGGCACCTCCCGCGCCCCCACCGCCACCACCGTCCGGCGCGGGGGCGTGGCGGTTGATCTGGTCCGACGAGTTCGACGGTGGCGCGGGCACGGGGCCGGACCCCGGCAAGTGGGTCTTCGACACCGGCGGCGAGCCCAGGTGGGGCAACCAGGAATGGCAGTACTACACCAGCCGGCGGGAGAACGTCGCCGAGGACGGCACGGGGAATCTCCTGATCAGCGCCCGCCATGAGCAGTTGCCCGGCATGACGCCCTGCGCCGAAGGGTCCTGCGACATCACCTCGGGGCGGGTCACCACGAAGGCCAGATTCGACCAGGCCTACGGCCGGTTCGAGGCCCGGATCAAGATCCCCGACGGCCCCGGCCTGTGGCCGGCGTTCTGGGCGATGGGCGCGGACGACGACAGCCACCCCTGGCCCGCCAACGGTGAAATCGACATCATGGAAGCGGTCGGCGCCGAACCCGGCACCGTCTACGGCACCGCGCACGGCCCGGGTTTCACCGACCAGGGCATCGGCGGCAGCCGCCAGTTGCCCGGCGGACGGCGCGTCGCCGAGGACTTCCACACCTTCGGCGTCGAATGGTCACCGTCGAAGATCGACTGGCAACTGGACGGCGCCACCTATTTCACGCTGACCCCCGACCGGCTCGCGCCGGGCCAGAAATGGGTCTTCGACCACCCGTTCTACCTGCTGATGAACCTGGCCGTGGGCGGGAACTGGCCGGGCCCCCCGACCGCGGCCACACCCTTTCCCGCCGCGATGCGGGTCGACTACGTGCGCGTCTACGCGCCCGCCCGCTGAGAAGATGGAGGGCCCCGGCGGCCGGGGCCCTCCATGGTGGTTACTGACCGCGCTTACTGACCATGCTTACTGGCTCATCCAGACCGTGTCCCACAGGATGGTCGGGTTGACTCCGGTGACCGGTGCCAGCTTGGTGGTCAGGCCGGTTCCGTGCACGCCCTTGACCACCACGTTCGCCGGCGTGATGGTGAACATGAAGGGCGCGTAGGCCTTGTCGCTGATCAGCTTGGCGGCCTGGTCGTACAGTGACTTCCGCTTCGCCTGGTCGAGGTCGCCCGCGGCCTGGTTGAGCAGGTTGTCCAGCGCCGGGTCGGCGACACCGCTGTAGGGCACGCCCGAGGCGAACCGGAAGCTCACCCCGGTGCCCGCGGCGGGATCCCACGATCCGGCGGTCTGCAGCATCGACTGCCACTTGCCGGAGTTGAAGTTCTGGATGGTCCCGCTCAGCTGGTCGGAATGCATGGTCACCTTGATGCCCGCCGCCTGCCACTGGCTCTGCAACGCGGTGCCGACCTGCTCGGCCACGTAACTCTTCAGCAGGCCGAGGTCGACGGTGAGGCCGCCCAGTTCCTGCACGATCGACTTGGCCTTCTCCAGGTCGAAGGTGCGGTAGCCGGGCACCGACGGGCTGTAGAACAGGCCGCCGGGCGCGGTGAACGACTGCGTCACCGCGTAGTTGCCCTTGAACAACCCCTTGTTGATGGCGTCGGCGTTGGTCGCGTAGTAGATCGCCTCCCGTGCCCGCTGGTTGTCGAACGGCGCGATCTTGGTGTTGAGCTGGATGACATACGGTGAGGTCGGCAGGGATTCGGTCACCTGGAGGTTCTTGTTCGCCTTCGCCTGCTCGACCAGCGGCGTGGTCTGCATGCTTTCGTAGGCCTGGCCCTGACCGGCCTGGATCGCCTGGTAGGCGGGCTGGTCACCACCGATGGCCTTGATGATCAGTTTGTCCAGATAGGGCTGGCCCGGCTTGAAGTAGTTCGGGTTGCGGCTCAGGTCCAGTTCCGTGCTGAGCACGTCGTGGTCCACCACGAACGGCCCGGCGCCGACGGGCGCGATCTTGAACTGGTCCGGCCCCATCTTCTGCAACGCGGTCGGCGAAGCGATCCAGTTGACGTTCGACACGGTGAACCCGTTGATCACCGCGGCGTTCGCGCGGGTGAACTTCACCACGACCGTGTTGCCCTCGGTGGTGATCGGGTTGTCCGCGACCAGCGGCCACTTCGGCGCGCAGGTACAGCTCGAGGAGACGTCCCGTTTGAAGTTGAAGGCGACGGCCTCGGCGTCGAACGGCGTGCCGTCGCTGAACTTCACGCCGTCCCGGATGGTGATCTTCAGCGTCTTGCCGTCCGGCGAGAGGTCGTAGCCGCTCGCGAGATCCGGCTGCACGTGGATGTTGCTGCCGTCGTCGTTGCCCGCCAAGACGAACAGGCCGCCGAAGATGGCGTTCATCTGGGTCATGTTCGCGCCACCGGTGGTGTTGGTGGCCGGGTCCAGCCCGCTGGGCCATGCCCCCGCGAAATCGTTGCGCTCCAGCAGGGTGAGGGTGCCGCCCCGTTTCGGCGGACCGCCGGCCGCGTCATTGCCCGACTGCCCGTTGCCGCCGCACGCGGCGACCACGACGGCCACCGAGAGGAGGGCGAGAACGTGCTTGATTCTCTTGCTCAACTTCTTCTCCCGCTTCTTTGCGGAGTGGGTCACGACCTTGCTCTGGTTGGCCACAAGGGTCGCCAATATACCGCTCCGGCTGCAGACGGCTTTCGTCTCGTGGAATAAAAACTCGTCAACGGCGGCGGGGAAGTTCGCCCAGGACAAGGAATACACAAAGGACGGACGTGGTTTTTCCGTGTGCCCGCATCATCTTCGCGAGCACACGGAAAATTCCGGGGACCGACTGGTCTAGTCCAGATCCACTCCGTCGATCGACGGCCCGGTCGGCGGCAGCTGATAACCGTGCGCCGTCATGCTCGACTCGGGCCGCAGGCGGTAGGTGACACAGTCGGGCCAGTAGAGTTCGGGCACGCGGCCGCTCACCGGATTGCGGTAGCCGAACCACATCGGCGGAATGCCGGGCCAGTCGATCGTGGTGCCCCCGCCGCCCCGGAAGCCTTCCTGGCGCTTGCCCAGTTCGGTGAGCTTGACGTCCGGCGGATAGATCTCCAGCAGCCTGCTCGGTGGCGGGTTCGGCGAGCCCGCCGGACGATCCTCCGCCATCGCCCAGCCGCCTTCCCAGGTGGGCGAATTGAAATAGTGTTCGTCGATGGTCAGGCTCCACAACCGCCAGATGCCGTCTTCGAGGACCGCCTGGTCGTTGGGATACATGCCGCCGGCGAAGCCGGTGAAGTCCGGGGTCACGGTCTGCGAGGTGCGGGGCTGGAACAGCCGTGTCCGCAGGTTCGCCGAGCGGCCGTCGTGGGAAACCATGATCACCGGCTGCGTGCGCCAATGGTAGGAAATCCGGGCGCGCCGGAAATCCGCCGGCCGCGAACCTTTGTAGAAGGCGTTGGCCGCGCCGAGAATGCGCTCCCGGCCGAAGTAGTAACCGGCGAAGGGCGAGGACTTGTTGCCGTTGACCGCGAAGATGCCCGCCATCTCCGGCCACTGCATGTCGTCGATGTAGAACCCGTAGGCCGCCGAGACGTTCTCGGTCCCGTCCCACGCTTCCGAACGGGCCAGCCTGCGGCGGAGATCGGCCAGCTCTTCCTCCGACGGGTCCGCGCTCCCCTCGGTCGCACCGGTCCCGCTCTCGTCGCGCTTACGCGTCACCTCGAGGAACTCCGGCACGACACGCTCGGTTTCCGGCGTCGTGCCGCCGTCTCCCCAGCCCTGGAAATAGTCGGCGGCCAGCAGCGGCGTGATATGCAGTTCCTTCAGTTTCCACAACCCGCCGTCCTTGACGAAAAGGTTGCGGAAGACGGAGAACTCCCAGGAACCCTCACGCTTGTCGGCGTTTCCCAGCATGCCGATCTCGAATCCGCACGCGATCGCCTCCTGCCCACCGGGACGGATCTCGACGATCAGGTCGAAGATCGGGCGGTCGTTGAGCTCGCCGTGCGAGAGACCTTCCGCCCCCATGCGTTCCATCGCGCGGCGCACGCCGTCGGGTCCGGTGTGGACTCCGGCGCCGTCGATCCGCACGACCGCACCGTCGGCGAAGAGATCGACCACGTCGCTCCACATCTTGCGGTCGACGTAATAGCCGTAGACGGCCTGGAGATTGCGGACTTCGTCCTCGTCGTTCAGCCTCGCGATCCGCTCCGCCAGTTCGGCCGCGCTCGCCGTGGTGCGGGGCGCGGGACCGGACGGCGGCGGAATGGGCACGCCCGACTCGTCGAGGGTGAAATGTGGTGGCGTGATCGGTATTCCGTCGTCGCCGACGTTGGTCCAGCCGGTGGTGTAGTCGCCTTCGTACTGCGGGTGATAACGCAGGGCCGCGATCCGCCAGCGACCGTTCTCCAGAACGTAGTCGTTCTCGTGGAGCCCGCCCTGAATCCGCGCCCGGCCCTTGCCGTCGCCCAGGAATCGCATGCCGTGCCAGCGGCCCTTGGCGGTGCGGCCGTCGGCCGACAGGTTCACCAGCGGCTGGTCGACGATCTCGGTGTGCAGCGTGCCCGGCGTGCGGCCGTCCATCGCGCCGGCGTCGGCCTCCAGCCACGCCGCGATCGCTTCGCGTCCGGTCGCGATTTCCTCGCCCCAGCGCAGTTCGCCGTCTTCGGCGAACAGCGCCGCCATCGCTTCCCACTGGCCGAACTGACTGAACTGGGCGTAAGCGCGCTGTACATCCTTGACCTCACGCAGTGACTCGAGCCGTTCGACATCCCGTGCCAGCGCGTCGATCGCCCGGGGCGCGTCCGCGTTCATGCTCTCCCCAATCCGTTGCCGTCGTCCGGCCAGTTCGAGCACCGGCCGACGAGCGTCTCACCGGGACCGCGGATGCAGTAAAGCAACCGCAAGTTCATCATGCAACCCGCCCTTTCGCATTGCGGACAGTGCCGTTCCGTGACGCCACATGTACCGATCCCAGGGGGTCTCCGGATCGTAGACACGGGGGTGCCTTGTCCGTATGATGAACAATCAGTTCGCAGTCCGTACTATCGGAGGGCCCACTTATGCCTTCAGCCGAGGACACGCAGTCCGCCTCGCCGGCCGTCCTGAAAGTCCTGAACGGTGCGGTGGACCTGCACTGTCACTCGGGGCCAAGCCCCTTCCCCCGGCGGATCAACCACGTCGAAGCCTCGTACGACGCGGCCCGGATCGGGATGCGCGCGCTCCTGTTGAAGTCCCATCACCACAACACCGTGATGGACATCAAGTCCATGGCCGCCCAACTGGAAGACGCACCCACGCCGCTCTACGGCGGAATCGCCCTCAACACTCAGGTCGGCGGCATCAACCCGTCGGCCGTGGCGATGAGCCTGGGCATGGGAGGACGGTGCGTGTGGGCGCCGACCACCTGCGCCGCCCCGCACATCGAGCACCACAACCACGGCGGCAGCTTCCCCAGCTCCGGCTTCGACATGCGGGAGCAGGAAGTCTCGATCTACGACGAGTCCGGGGAGATCTCGGCGGACACGGTCACGGTCACCGAAATCATCGCCGAGGCCGACGCGCTGCTCGCCGGCGGGCATCTGGACCCCGAGTCGACGAAGGCCCTCTTCTCGCTCGCCGCGGAAAAGGGCGTGCGGCGCATGCTTCTGCAGCATCCGGACTTCATCGTCGGCGCGTCCTATGACGATGTCGACGAACTGGTGCGCATCGGCGCCTACGTCGAGCACGAGATCGCCATGTACTACCCCGGCACCAGCATGGCCTGGCCCGTCCAGAAGCTGGTGGACTGGATCGAGCGCGTCGGCCCCGAGAAGACGGTCATCTCCTCCGACCTCGGCCAGAAGAACAACCCCCTGCCGGTGGACGGCTACATCTACCTGGTCGGCCAGCTGCTCGACCATGGCGTGTCCGAAAAGGACATTCGTACGGTCATCGCGGACAACCCCGCGTTCCTGCTCGGTCTGGAGGAGAAGCCGGCATGATCACCGCGGACAGCGTCATCATCACCACCGCCGTGACGGGCTCGGTCCACATCCCGTCCCAGAGCGACCATCTTCCGATCACGCCGGAGGAGATCGTCGCGGCGGCCCTCGAAGCGGCGGAAGCCGGGTCGGCCATCATCCACCTGCACGCCCGGCACGACGACGGCAGGCCGGCGTTCGAACCGAGCGTGTTCGAAAAGATCATCCCGCCGATCGTGGACCAGTGCGACGCGGTCATCAACATCTCGACCGGCGGGGCGTCGTCGATGACGATCCAGGAGCGGCTGGCCGCCGCGACCCGGTTCAGCCCCGAACTCGCCTCACTCAACATGGGCTCGATGAACTTCGTCTTCTCCGGTATCGCCGACAAGGTGACCAAGTGGAAGCACGACTGGGAAAAGCCCTACGTGGAAAACACCTACGGCCACCCGTTCATCAACTCTTTCGACCAGATCGAGTACGCGCTGCGCGAACTGGGAGAAAAGGGCGGGACGAGGTTCGAGTACGAGTGCTACGACATCGGGCACCTCTACACCCTCGCCCACTTCGCCGACCGGGGGCTGGCCAAGCCGCCGTTCTTGATCCAGGGCGTCTTCGGGGTGCTCGGCGGCATCGGAGCCGACCACGCGAACCTCACCCACATGGTCACCATCGCCGACAAACTCTTCGGCGGCGACTACCACTTCTCGTGCTTCGGCGCGGGACGCCACCAGATGCAGTTCGGCACGCACAGCGCGTGGATGGGCGGTCACGTCCGGGTCGGGCTGGAGGACAACCTCTACATCGGCAAGGGCGAACTGGCGACCAGCAACGCGCAGCAGGTCCGCAAGATCCGCGATGTCGTCACCGACCTGGGCAGGCCCATCGCGACACCGGAAGACGCCAGGCGGATGCTGGCCCTCAAGGGCGCGAAGAACATCGCGCTGTAGAGCCACACTGATCAGCAAGCAAGAACTAGGGAGAAACGTTGTCCGACAACGCACCGGCGTCCACGGCGCCCGGAACCGGGCTGCTCGCCGGCAAAGTCGTCCTCGTGGTCGGTGGCAGCACCGGCATCGGGGCCGATTCCGCAAGGGTTTTCGCCCATGAGGGCGCCTCGGTGATGGTCACCGCCCGTTCGAAGGACACGCTCGCGGAGCTCACCGAAGAGCTCACCGCGGCGGGTCACGACGTCGCCTACACCGCTGGTGACGTCAGCGTCGGCGCCGACGTGGCGCGCTTCGTCGAGGCCACGATCGAACGGTTCGGCCGGCTCGACGGTGCGTTCAACAACGCGGGCATCAACCAGTACGGCAGGCTCGACGAGGTGTCGGAGGAGGACTTCGACCGGGTCATGGCGGTCAACGTCAAGGGCATGTGGCTGTGCCTGCGCGAAGAGATCCGCGTGATGCGCGCGGCAGGTGGCGGTTCGATCGTCAACACCAGCAGTGTCGGCGGGTTCCGCGGCAACACGGGCCTCGGCGCCTACCAGGCGAGCAAGCACGCGGTCATCGGCTTCACCCGCACGGCGGCCCACGACAACGGGCCGGTCGGCATCCGCGTCAACGCCATCGCCCCTGGCCCCACCGAGACCCCGATGTTCGTCAAGTGGCGGGAGGCGGACCCGGCGGCCGTGGAGCGCCGGGTCGCCTCCGTCCCGTTGCGGAAGGCCGCCACCACCACCGAGGTGGGCAACACCGCCGCGTGGCTGTTGAGCGATCGCGCGAGCGACATCAACGGTGTCGTCCTGCCCGTCGACGGCGGCTACAGCGCCTGACCATGTTCGCGACGCAGACCAGGAGTCCCGGACTTCCCACGCCGGCTGAACCGAAGTCCGGCCATGACCGGCGTTGACCCGGCCAAGGACGCGTCCGGCTCCGACATCCAGGCGGTGCAGCGGGTCGGGCAGATCTGTTCGCTGTTCGGACCGCACACGGCCGAGCTGACCGCCGCGGACGTGGCCGGCCGGCTCGGGCTGAACCGGACGACGGCCTACCGGTACTGCGCTTCGCTGGTCACGGCCGGAATACTCGAGCGCGGGCACCGTCGCGGCACCTTCGTGCTGGGCGGCCTGATGCTGCAACTGGGAATGCACGCCCTGGAACGGCGGCGCGTGGTCAAGGTCGCGCCGCCGTACCTGGCGGAACTCACCGCCACGGTCGGAATGACGACGGTGCTCGCCGTCTGGGGCGCACGCGGCCCCGTGGTGGCACTGGTCAACGAGGACGTCAGCCGTACCGTGCTCGTCACGGTGCACGCCGGCTCGGAACTCGACCTGAGTTCGGCGCAGATGCGTGTCTTCCTTGCCTGCCAGGACGAGCAGGCCTTCGCGAGGGTCACCGCGGACGTCTCGGACGCCAGGCGTGCCGAACTCGAAGCCGGCGTGCACATGGCCCGGCGCAACGGTTACAGCATCGCGACCCCGTCCGTGGGTCTGTTCACCGCGGCGGCACCGATCTTCGACGACTACGGCATCTGCGCCACCATCGCGCTGCTGGGCGCGGACCAGATGGCGGACCTCTCGTACGGGTCGCCCGCCCTCACCAAGCTTCTGATGACAGCGGCCGCGCTCAGCGACGAAATGGGCGGCGGCCAGGAGAGGAGACGCGTTGCCCACCTATGACGAGATCGGTGGTTCGAGCTGGGAGGTCTTCGGACGCGGCAACGAACTGGGCACCGTCAACTTCCTCACCCCCGAGCGCGTGGCCGCGGCCGCCCGCCTGGTCCGCACCGGGCGCCGGTTCAATCTCGACTACCCGGTCAACGCCTTCGAGCCCTACCCGACCGGGACCCGGCATCCGACCCAGCACCACATCTTCGCCAACAACGAGTTCCATCGCGACGACTGGCTCGATTCGTTCTATCTCCAGTCGACGTCACAACTCGATTCCCTGCGCCACATCGGACATCCCCAGCACGGTTTCTACGGCGGAATCCCGGCCGAGGAGAACAACGAGAACTCGACCGCGCTCGGCATTCACAACTGGGCGGAGTCGGGCATCGCCGGCCGCGGTGTCCTGCTCGACATCCCGCGCTTCTTCGAGCGCGAAGGCAAGCCCTACAGCTGCGAGCAGACGATCGCGCTCGACGACGTGACGATCGAGGCGATCGCGCGGTCACAGGGTGTCCAGTGGCAGGGCGGTGACATGCTGATCCTGCGCACCGGGTGGGCCGAGAACTATGTCGCGAAATCGATGGAAGAACGCGTCGAATTCAACAAGCGCAACGCCTCCCCCGGACTCGCCCAGCGCGAATCGATCCTACGCTGGCTGTGGGACCACGAAATCGCGCTCGTCGCGAGCGACAACCCGGCGGTCGAAGCCGATCCGGTGATCGACTCCGACTTCCGGTACGAGGGCGAGCGGCCACCGGAGCGGGGCGTGAACCACAGCGGAATGTTGCACCGCCCGCTCATCGCCCTGCTGGGCATGGCCATGGGCGAACTCTGGAAGGTCGACGAACTCGCCGCCGACTGCGCCGCCGACGGGAGGTACGAGTTCTTCCTGACCTGCAAGCCGCTGAACATCCCCGGCGGCGTGGGTTCGCCACCGAACGCACTCGCCTTCAAATAGCCCTCGCGATCACGCAACACCCACCCGCCGCCAACAGGGACGTTGCCACAGAAGGGAAAACCGCTCGATAAATGTCCAATGAGGACGTTCACGAGCATCACCCTATCGTGTTGCTTTCGGACATATGTGTTCGTTTGATTGTTCGATAATATAGGGCCATGTCCGATCAGCAGTACCTTCCCGACCCCTCCGAGGAGTCCACGTCCACGCCCGGGAAAGCCTTGCCATGGCTGGAAACCGGGGAGGACACGGAAGGCCTCACGAAGCTGGGTGCGCACGTGTGTGCGGCATTGCGGGAGCTGGCCGTGACAGGGATGTCACGGGGCGGGTTGTTGCGGACCGCGGAGCGCCGACGTCCACCTCCTGCGCGGCCCGGGGGAAGTCGGCCAATTCCTGTCCCGAGCCACAACGTCAAAGACGTCATAGAGGCGGACGAGCCGAGTCTGCTCCATCCGTACGGCCGGCCTACGCCATCGGCCGCGTCTCGGGTGTTTTCGTGCGCTCCGTGGGGGCCTCGCCGGGCACACTGTGGGTGACGGACTGTTTCCGGAGCGGCCCCGGCTCCTACGATCGGGACCGAATCGCCGGCGCGGAGGCGTCCGGCCCGGCGCCGCTGACCGAAGAGGAACCGAACTTGGCGAACAATGCCGACGCGCTGGCCATGGACGCCCACTACGTCCAGCATCCCCACGAGGTCGAGGCCGAACTCCGGAAGGAAGCGCCGGCCCGGCTCATGGTGACGCCCCGGGGAATGCGCATGTGGCTGATCACCCGCTACTCCGACGTCAAGGAAGTGCTGGTGAATCCCTTGGTGTGCAAGGACGAAGCCCAGCGCGCGGAGTTGCTCAGCGAACGCCACGAGGCGACGTCCGGCCTGCGGTCTCCGGAGTTCCGCCTGATCGAAGCGCATATGCTCAACACGGACCCGCCCGGCCACACCCGCCTGCGCAAGCTGGTCGCGAAGGCCTTCACCACCCGTGCGGTCGTCCGGCTCCGGCCGAGGATCGAAAGTCTCACCGAAGAACTGCTCGACGGGATGGCGGATCGGGACGACGTCGACCTGGTGGCCGACTTCGCCGCGCCGCTGCCGATCACGGTGATCTGCGAGTTGCTCGGTGTCCCCGAGAACGACCGGGACAAGTTCGGGGACTGGGCCAGGACCATCGTTTCGTCCGTGGGTGACCAGCGGCTCGCCGATGCCGCCGGCCATTTCCGGGCCTACCTCGCGGATCTCGTCACCCGCAAGCGAGCCGACCCGTCCGCGGACATGCTGTCCGACCTGATCGCGGTGACCGACGGCGGCGACCAGTTGTCCGAGGACGAACTCGTCGCGATGGCTTCGCTGCTGGTGATCGCCGGGCACGACACGACGGTCAACCTGATCGCCAACGGAACTCTGAACCTCCTGCGGGCGCCTGAGCAACTGGCCGCGCTGAGGGCCGATCCGGGCCTGGTGCCGGCCGCCGTCGAAGAACTGCTGAGGTACGAAGGGCCGGTCCATCTCGGGACCGCCCGGTTCACCACGGGGCCGATCAGCGTCGGCGGAGTGGAGATTCCGGCCGGCGAATTCCTGGCCGTTTCCCTGGCCTCGGCCAACCGCGACCCCGAACGCTTCGAGGACCCCGACCGTGTCGACATCGCCCGGCAGACAGCCGGGCACCTTGCCTTCGGCCACGGCATTCACCACTGCCTCGGCGCTCCCCTCGCCCGTCTCGAAGGGACCATCGCCATCGGCAGGCTGATCGACCGCTTCCCCCGTCTCCGGCTCGCGGCCGACCCGGAAACCCTGACCTGGCGGTTCAGCACGCTCATGCGCGGACTCGAAAAACTCCCGGTGTCGACCCGCTGAACCCGTCGGCTCAGGCTCAGGGTCAGGGTCAGGAAGCGGGTTTCCAGCCGAGTGCCGGAGCGAGCCGGGTGGCGATGTCGGTGAGGATCTGCACGTAATCCTCGTGCTCGAAGGTGAACGGCAGGGCGAACGCCACCTCGTCGACCTCGCGGAACGCGGCGTGGGCGGCCAGGCGTTCGGCGATCTCACCGGAAGTCCCGACGAAGTCCGGCGAGAACATCAGACGTGCGGGGCCTTGCGGAGTGGCGGTGCGAGGCAGGCGCTTCCGTGCGTACTCGGCGTACTTCGCACGTTGCTCCGGCGAGGCGCTGTCGGTGGGAATGACCACCAACCCCTGCGAAACACGGGCGTGCCCACCATCCGGGTGGTGCGCGCGAAAAGCCTCGATGTGCGAAAACTGGATCTCGGCGAAATCCCGCGGCTCCGCGTCCTCCGCCTTCACCACGCTGCTGACCAGGAAGTTCATTCCGTGCTCCCCCGCCCACCGCGCCGAGGACAGGCTCCCGCCGCCGTACCACAGGCGGCGGCCGAGGCCGGGCGAGTGGGGCTGGACCCGGTCGGAGAACACCTCGAAGCCCTCGGTCCCGCCGAAGCCGGTGACCGGTTCGCCGCGCACGAAGTCCAGCAACCGCCGCACGCGGTCGTAGCCGAAGTCCTCGACGTCGGCGGTGTCCGGGTACAGGGCTTCTTTCACCAGGTCGTAGCGCATGGGCGGCCCGACGCTGACCCCCGGGTTGAGCCGTCCGCCGGAGAGGATGTCGACCGTGGCGAGGTCCTCGGCGAGCCGGAGCGGATTCTCCCAGCCCAGCGGGATGACCGCGGTCCCCAGCTCGATCCGGCTGGTGCGCTGCGAGACCGCCGCCAGCACGGCGACCGGGGACGAGATGCCGTACTGCAGGTGCCGGTGCCGCACCCACGCGCTGTCGAACCCCAGTCGTTCACCGAGTTCGATGATCTCGAGGGTGGACTCGTGCCCGCGGCGCGGATCGGCCTCGTCGAACAGGCCGATGGTCAGGAATCCGAGTTTGCGCAACGGTTTCGAGGTCAGCGACACGGGGGCCTCCCTTCCTCTGTGACTTCCGTCCGGCACGCTTCCCGGCCGCCTCAGGCCTGCCGATTCGATCGACATCGTGCGCGCCACCCCGTCGGCGGGCCACCCGCTCCCACGATGTGGTCGTGACCGGATGTGCACAACCGGACGCCCTTTCGGGAAATCCGGTGAATGGCGCCGAGATCGGCAGGTAATCGTCGGCTGTTGACCGGCGCCATCGAGGAGACGCGAAATTGCCCACGAGCCCGAAACGGAAACGACCTGACGGCACGGTCGTCCGGTTCGCTCCCTCATCGCAGCGCATCTCACATCTGCCGGACGAGCCCGACGACGACTTCGAAGCCGCCACCAGATGGGGCGAGGATCCCTCGTCCCTGGCGACGATCGTGGGTACCGGCGCGCATCAGGCCAAGAACGAGGAGGCCGTACTCCGCCTGGTCAACGCGGCGCGCGCCCGTGCCGGCCTGAGGGCACTGCGGGCCGACGAACGGCTTCGGGCGGCGGCGCGCGAACACAGCCGGGACATGGCCCGGCGTGACTTCTGCGCGCACGAGAATCCCGACGGGCTCAGCCCGGCCGACCGGATGCGCGCCAAGTTCTACCCCGACCCCGGCGCGGAGAATGTCGCGCGCGGGCAGAAGAGCCCGCAAAGCGTCATGGACGCGTGGATGAACAGCCCGGGACACCGGGCGAATCTCCTGAACGCCGACTTCCGCGCCATCGGTGTGGGCGTCTTCTTCGGGCGAGGCGGACCGTGCTGGACGCAGAACTTCGGGTACTGACCCGCGAACGTGATGGTGCCCGCGTCATCGACGCGGGCACCATCACGTGATCCGGCTGATCAGCAGCCCTGGAAGTGTCTGTCCGCGGACCAGCCGGTGTTGGCCCAGGACTCCGCGGGCGCGGAAGTCAGGCCGGGGACCAGCCCGGTGAGCGCGGCGAGCAACCATGCGGTGAAACGCGCGGCGCTTTGGGGACAGATGTGGATACCGTCGGAGCTGCGGTCCGGCTTGCCATCCCTGAACTGCTGGTAGGCATTTCCCCACACCGCACTGGCGTCGAGCAAGGTGGCCTTGCCCGCGGAAGCGTCCGCGACCCGGCGGGCGACGGAGGTGGTCCGGTCCATGTCGGCCATATGCGGCTGGTAGAAGTCGTCCGGCTCGATCGGGGGCATCGTGACGAAGACCAGCTTGGCACCGGCGTCGGCGACCGTGTTCACCAGCCGGTGGTACGCCGCCTCCTGCTCCTGCTCGGTGCCCCAGTCGAAGGTGGAGATCTGGTAGACGACCACGGAAGGCTTGGCGGAGGCGATCTTTCCCGGCAGTTCCTGCCATTGTTCGTCGGCGAACGGCCCGACGACGTTCCCGCCGCCCTCCGCGGCGATGGACTCGAAGGCGAAGTCGCCGGCGCCGGCCGCGGCGGCCAAAGCCTGCGATTCCGCCACGGCGATGCAGTCGCCGAGGAACAGCACCTTGGCGCGGTTCGAGGCGAGTGCGGCGCTGCCGGCCGGCTCGGCTCCGCCGCCGGTCACGGCGGCTTGGCCGACCGAACAGGCGGCGGTCAGCAGGAGGGCTGCCCCGGCGAGACCGAGGACGAGACCCGGTTTCCTGGTCATGTCCGATCAGCAGCCCGTGAAGTGTTTGTCGGCGGCCCAGCCGGTGTTGGCCCACGACGCGGCGGGCGCGGGGTTCAGGCCGGGGATCAGCTTGGCGAGCCCGGTGAGCAGCCAGTTGCTGAAGCGCGCGGCGCCCTGGGGGCAGGTGTGGATGCCGTCGGAGCTACGGTCCGCCTTGCCGTCCTTGATCTGCTGGTACTTGTCTCCCCACACCGCGCCGGCGTCGAGCAGCGCGGCCTTGCCCGAAGAATCGTCGGCGACCTTGCGGGCGACGGAGGTGGTCCGGTTCAGATCAGCCATGTGTGACTGGTAGAAATCGTCCGCCTTGATCGGGGGCATGGTGACGAAGACCGTCTTCGCGCCGATGTCGGAATCCTTTTGCACGAGTTTGGTGTAAGCGGCCTTCTGCTCTTGTTCGCTGCCCCAGTCGTAGGTGGTGATCTGGTAGACGACGACGGACGGTTTGGCGGAGTCGATCTTCCCGGACAGCTCCTTCCAGATCTCGTCGGAGTTCGGCCCGACGACATTCCCGCCACCATCTTCGGCGACGGACTGGAACGGGAGCTTGCTGGCGGCCGCCGCGGCGGCCAGGGCCTGCGATTCGCCCAGCGCGACCGAGTCGCCGACGAACAGCACCTTGGCCTGGCCCGAAGGGCCGCTGCCCGAGTCCGTCCCGGCCCCGCTGTTGCCGGCGGTGTTGGTCACGGACGACTGGCCGGAACAGGCGGCGGTCAGCAGAAGGGCGGCGGCGCTGCCGGCGAGGCCCAGAACGAAGGTCGGTGTCTTCTTGGTCATGGCAGCAACGATGCCGCCTGGATGTCGTGGTCTTTTCGCCGCTGTGTCGCGGATTTGTCGCAAGGATTCGTCCTGCCGTCACGGCGCGCGGCACGGCCGAGATAATGGCCGCGTGGTGGCGATTCTGCTCATCGAAGACGATCCGCTGGTCCGGCGCGGACTCCAGCTCGCGCTTTCTCGGCACGGCCACGATGTGCGCACGGCGGAAACCGGCGAGGACGGCCTGCGGGAATTCGAGGTGTCCCGGCCGGACCTGGTGGTTCTCGATCTGATGCTGCCGGGCATCGACGGATTCGAGGTCTGCCGCCGCATCCGGTCGGCCGGCGAGGTACCGGTGATCATGTTGACCGCCCGGGCCGACGACTTCGACATCGTCGGCGGTCTGGAGGCGGGCGCGGACGACTACGTCATCAAACCCACCCAGCCCACGGTGCTCGACGCGCGGATCCGCGCGGTGCTGCGCCGCAGTACGCCGACGCCCGACGGGGTCCGGGCGCACCGGGATCTGCGCATCGACACCACCGCGCTGACGGTGTCGCTGCGCGGCGAGCAGGTCACGCTGACACCGACCGAACTGCGGCTGCTGCTCACCTTGTCCCGCACGCCGGGACGGGTGTTCAGCCGCCAGCAGTTGCTCGAAGAGGTGTGGGAACACGACTACCTCGGCGACTCCCGGCTGGTCGACAACTGTGTCCAACGACTGCGGGCGAAGATCGAGACGAACCCGGCCAAACCGGAATACATTCAGACCGCGCGCGGATTCGGCTACCGGTTCGGTCCCCTGTGATCAGGCGGCTGCGGGGCCTGCGCACCCGCCTGCTGGTCACCTTCGTCCTCGTGGCCGTCCTCGGTGCCACCGCCGCCGCCTGGTCGAGCGCCGCGTCGGCGAGCGGCTCGCTGGTCACCGCCAGCCAACGGCAGCTCAGCGAAACGCTGGCCGGTCAGATCGGCGCGGTCACTCCCCAGCTGACCTATCCCCCGGACCAGGCCACCCTGGACCTGCTCCGCGGCACCGTGGGCGGGGACACGGTGGTGACCTACCGGGATCTGCGGTCCGCCAGTGGCGCCGACATCGAACTGATCACCGACGCGGTGCGCGAGGCCGCGCGCTCCCAAAACCGCCTCGTCACCCAGCGGATCTCCGCGAAGGGCACCGCGTGGCTGCTGCTCGGCACGCCCGTCATGATCACCGCGCCGGACGGCACGCGCACCCCGTCGGGCATCGAGGTCTACGCCGTGCGGGACCTCACCAGTGTGCAGGAGCAGATCAACAGCCTCACCCGGACCGCGGCCGTCACTTCCGCGCTGGTGCTGCCCCTGGCGGTGGTGCTGGCCCTGCTGGCCGCGCGCACGGTGCTGCGGCCGGTCCGCAAGCTCCGGGACACCGCGCGCAGGCTGGCGGCCGGTGACCTGGACGCGAGGTCCCCGCCCCGGGGTGCCGACGAACTGGCGGAACTGACGGTCACGATCAACGAGATGGCCGATTCGGTACAGACCTCGATGACGAAGATGGAGCGGATGCGGGCCGACGCCCGGCGTTTCGCCGCGGACGTTTCCCACGAACTACGCACCCCGTTGACCACGCTGACCGCTGTGGTCGACGTCTTGGCGATCGTCGCCGAGGACATGGAAGCGGACGCGCGCGAATCGGCCCAGATGGCGATCAGTGAAACGCACCGGCTGGTCCAGCTCGTCGAAGATCTGATGGAGGTCTCTCGCTTCGATGCCGGTACGGCGAAGCTGCGGCTGGAGTACATCGACGCGGCGGAGGCCGTGTACTACTGCGTTCGCGCGCGGAACTGGCTCGGCCAGGTCGATCTGATGGCGCGAGGGGAAACCCGGCAGTGGCTGGACCGGCGCAGGCTGGACGTCATCGTGGCCAATCTGGTCGGCAATGCCCTGCGGCACGGCGAACCGCCGGTGCGTGTGCGGGTTTCGGCGGACCCGGAGTGGTTGTGGGTCGAGGTCGTCGACAATGGTCCAGGCCTGTCCGAGGAGGTGCTGCCGCACGTGTTCGACCGGTTCTACAAGGCCGACGCGGCCCGCACCCGCACCCCGGGCAGCGGGCTCGGACTGGCGATCGCGCTGGAAAACGCCCGGCTGCACGGCGGAGATCTCGTCGCGGGCAACGCGAAGCGCGGTGGAGCGCGGTTCGTTCTGAGGCTGCCACGCGACCTGGAGGACGCATGAGGAGGAGACGGTGGGCCGCGGCGCTTTCTTGGCCGCCTTTGCTGGTCCTGCTCGCGGCCTGTGGCGTCGAGCCGTCCGGTGTGGCCGGCGCGGGTGAGGCACCCACCGGCGTGGCACCAGGGGTGACCTTGTATTTCGTGGACTCGAGCCTGCGCCTTCAGCCACAGTTACGGCAGACGAACCACCTCGGCTCGATTTCCGACGCGATTCCCCTGCTGCTGTTCGGCGCGAACGAATCGGGTCTGCACAGCGAAATCCAGAGCACGGGGTCGGCGCGGGCCGAGGTCAACACCTTTCCCGGCCTGATCCAGCTGAGGGTTCCCCTGAGCCTCAGGGAGGTCAGCCCGCTGGGGATCGACCAACTGGTGTGCACGGCACTCGGCGTCTTCATCCAGGGTGGCGGCGACAAGACCACCAAGGTGCAGGTGGAGTTCACCGACGCCACCCCGGAATCGGACAAACAGCGGACCTGCCCGCTGTTCCGGTGATCAGCCCAGGTCGCTGATGTCGATGGTCACCGGAGCCGGGGCGGGCACGAGCAGCCACAGCGCGGCGAGCGCGAGCGTGGCCACGGCGAACGCCAGCAGCCCAAGACGCCCCCGTGCCCAACGGGCGTGGAACCGGATCGGGTCCTCGACCAGGTACTTCGACACCGTGGCCAGGCCGATCGACAACGCGAACACGACCGCCGTCGTGGCCCATCCGGGATTCGCCGCCCCGCGCGGGGAAAGCAACGCGAGGATCGGCCAATGCCAGAGATAGACGCTGTAGGAAATCAGTCCGAGCCACCGCAGCGGCTCCCAGGCCAGGGCCTTGGCGACCACTGATCGCGGTGCCTGCGCGCACAGTCCGACCAGCAGGGCGGCGGCGAGCGAATGGGCGAAAAGCCCACCTTCGAACAGCCACGGCGAATTCACTCCGTCGACGAGGAGCCACATCGCGCCGAGTCCGGCCGCCAGCGCCCCCAAAGCGACGCCGGCCCACCGTCCGGCCACCCGGATCAGCAGGTTGCGCACCGGCTGGGTGGCCACCATCGCGCCCAGCAGCAGCGAAAACGCGCGGGTATCGGTGCCCGTGTAAACCCGGGTGGGATCCGAGGGATCAGCCAGGGCGACCATCAGCACGAGAGAGCCTGCCGAGGCCACCGCCGCGAGCAAGGCGACCCGGCGATTCACCCATCGACCCCGCTTGGCGACCACGAGCACGACCACCGGCCAGACGAGATAGAACTGCTCCTCGACCGCGATACTCCACAAATGCTCGAAAACCCGGGCCGGACCGAACCGGTCCCAGTAATTCGCCGACTCGGCGAGCAGATGCCAGTTCACGAGATTCGCCTGCACCCACGGCCCGTCCGACAGCGTCGTCCGCCGCACGTCCGCTGACGCCACCGTCCAGACCACCAGCGTGACACCGGCCAGCATGACCATCAGCGCGGGCGTCAGCCGGCGGATCCGTCTGCCCCAGAACGCGACCAGCGACAGCGTCCCGGTGGTCGCGACCTCCCGGAGCAGCAAGTCCGTGATCAGGTAGCCGGACAGGGCGAAGAACAGGTCGACCCCGAGGAATCCGCCGGAGAGATGGCCGGTATGAAAGAACAGCACACCGAGGATCGCGACACCCCGGAGGCCGTCCAGCGCGGGCAGGTGCGGCTTTCGCCCGCCGGCCGAAGGGCTGGCCTGGACCAGTTGCGGTTGGGTCATGGCGCCGATCGTGCCGCGCGCCGGTGGAAATCCTGTCCGGGCCAGGTCGCAGTCTTGTCGCAGTAACCGGCGCCTTCCGCACGCCCGCGATCACAGCGCGCGTCCGGCGTCCTACCAAGCGCTGATCGAACAAGGCGCACGATTCCGAGGATCGGGACAGACTCTTGCCTGCTCACTCAAAGCGTGCAAAGCTGCACATCGTGAACAAGTTGTTCGGATAACGAAACTGAAACGAAGAAGAATGGCCTTGTCACCGCGTTTCGCCGAGCCGTCCGAACCGGGGTCGCGGCCGGTGCCGCCTCTCCGACGTTCCGGGATCACTCTCGGCTCACTCCGCGATCGCGACGGCCGGCCGGGCTGGAAGGGATGGATGTCGGGTGGCTTACGCGAAGGATGATCTTCGTTCGGCGTTGTCG
>NZ_JBHUKR010000034.1:0-644 GCF_042684065.1 Amycolatopsis pigmentata
CGGGCTTGCGCTGGGTTTGCTTCGGGGTGGTTGGGCCGTAGGTGGCGTGGAAGCCGGTGAGCTTTTTGTACAGCGCGAGGTTGTCGTGGTCGATCAGGTGTACGTTGCCTTGCAGGTCGCGCATGGGCACGATTTCTTCGGCAGGGATGAGGGCGGCGACGTCGTCGACTGTGAGCCCGTACCAAGGTTCGCGTTTGGGATGGTGCTTGCCGCACGGGCGTTTCGGACGACCCCTGGAGTTGGCGGGGCAGGTACCGAAGGTTGTCGCGGTGCATACCTGCGCGACGAACTTGCTGGGCCCGAGCGCGGTCGCCGATCGGCGCGGTGGCAACGTGGTGCTCCACGGCAGTTGCACGTTGCAGTTCACGGCGGGCACGGAATGGAACCATTGAGGGGTGTGGTCGGAGTCGAGAAACCACACCGGCAGCCAGCCGGCGCGGAACGACCGGGTGCTGCGTGACTTGGCCAGTCGGGTGTCCAGCGCGGAGTGCTGGACCTCGATGCCGGTTCGACGCGGTCCCTCGATTGCGACATCGAGGATAGTGCCGTTGCCGGTGCGCAGTTCCTGTGATGCCTGGTAGCCGGCGTCCTCTGCGGCGCGCTGCCAGTAGTCCTTTTGCCGCCGGTGTTCGTCAGACTCCCTG
>NZ_JBHUKR010000035.1:0-823 GCF_042684065.1 Amycolatopsis pigmentata
ATCGTGACGGGGGCCGGAGAATATGTCAATGAGGTGGTTGGTGCCGGAGCCGATGGCTTGGGAGGTGTGGATGGTGGGTGGGGGGATGATGGTGACCGAGGGGCTGCCGACGCGGGCGTGGTCTTCGGGGCGCCAGGTGGTGGAGTCGGTGCTCCAGGGGGTTTGGATGTGGTGGACGTAGGTGCCGGCGACGATGAGGCTGCATTGTTCGAAGTCGTCGTGGAAGTGGGGGGACATTTTGTGGGGGTCGCGGGGGCCTTGCATGGGTTTGATGAAGTTGACCATGAAGGCGCGGGTGCGGAAGATCCGCCCGAACCGTGTGGGCTCGTCGGGCACATCGGCCATGCGGTAGACCCGCCACCGGTAGCCATCCACCGGTTCCGGCCACAACTCCAGCGGGGCGACGCGGGGGTGGGGGGTGGCGTAGCTCTCGGCGTTGGAGGCCCGCTTGGCCCATTCCTCCTCGTCGGACTGGATCAACTGCACGATCGGGCCGGTCCCGGTCGAGGTGATCTCGGCCTGTCCCGGGGGGATCACCACCAGGGCCGGGCCGGTGGCGGTGTGGGTCTGGCCGGAACCGGTCCCGGTCATCGCCGAGGATTCGTCGATGAGCAGCACCACCTGCTCCGAGGCCAGCGCACCGGAATACAGCACATCCCCGGCCACCGGCTCGCTGTAGACCAGCACGAAATTCTGGCCCCGCGTGATCCACTGCCGGGACCCGCCCGCGGTCACCCCATCCGGCGCGGTAATCGAATAATCCACAAACTCCGGAGCCGCCACCGGCGCGTTCGGATCCGCCTTCCCCACCGGCCTCGCCGTC
>NZ_JBHUKR010000036.1:0-521 GCF_042684065.1 Amycolatopsis pigmentata
CGCCGCCAGAACCCCTCCGCATCCACCACAGGCCGCCGCTCCAGCCACTGGACATAATCAGCGAAAGGCACCGGAGAATCCAACCGCACATCCACTCCGTCCAGCGCGGCCCGATACAACGCGGTGAACTCCCGGGTCAAAATCTGCAAACTCCAACCATCAATAATCAGATGATGAAACGACGACACCACCAACACCCGATCAACAGCCAACCTGATCAACGCGAACCGCAACAACGGCGCCCGTGACACATCAAAACCAATCGCCCGATCCTCACGAAGAAACCCATCCAACCGCCGCGCGACCTCTTCGGCGTCACACCCCGACCAATCCACCTCCATAAACGGCACCTCAACCGAGGACCGCACCACCTGCAACGGCTCCGCCAACCCCTCCCACACAAACGCACTACGCAACGCCGAATGCCGATCCACCACCCGCTGCCACACCCGACGGAACACAACAAGATCCAACGAACCCACGTACACATCCGCAGACTGAACAACATACGGCCGATCCGG
>NZ_JBHUKR010000037.1:0-2339 GCF_042684065.1 Amycolatopsis pigmentata
TCGTGCAGCCTCCCTCCGAACCACGCGGGCATCTTTCGATGCACGTGGCTCTCCAGTGACTACGCCGCGTTCGTGACGGGGGTGGCGTGGATGGCGTCGTGACATGGTCGGCAGACCACGAGGGACTTCCGCCGTTTGGCTGCCATAGCCGCCGCCCAGGCCGGTTGGTCGGGTCCGGGTTGTCCGAGCCGGGCGAGTTTGGCGACGTGGTGGACCACCACGGGGCCGGTATTCTCACACAGCTCGCATCTGCTCCGCACGAGCCGGTTGATGATCTCTTTGCGCGGGTAGGGAACCCGGACCGGAGTGCGATCGGTGATGACCGCGCTCTTGTTCCGTGTGAGGGGTATCCCGCCGAACCGTGCTACCAGGTCTTGCTTGCCGTCGCGGCGGATCCGGGCTTCGAAGCACGTGCGCAGTCCGTACGGTGTTTCGATTTTGGCCCGGTGTCGGGCCGCCATCTTCGTGACCGTGGACTTGTGCTTGGCTGCCAGGGTCTTCAGCATGGACGTCTGCGCGTTCCAGTGCAGCGTTGCGAGACGCCAGACGTCGATGGCAAGAAGGTAGTAGTTGACCACGCCCCGGTATTCGGCCGCATAGGTCCGCACGATGTCGTAGTCGTGCAGGTTCTGCATGGCCGACCGGTGCCAGGGTTTGCCATGGCGTCGGTAGGGGGCGCAGTGGGCCGTGATCACATCGCGGGGCACGCGTAGCGCGATCGCTCCGTTGGCCGATCGGCGGCCGTGGGTGAGCTTGCTGTCGGCGTGCTGAACGGTGATCTCGTAGCCGAGGAACCGCGCCGCGTGGGTGCGGGCGTGGGTGATGAGCGTTTTGTCGGCGCTGAGGTCCAGTGCGAGTTCGTCGCGCAGGAACCTGGCCAGCTCGTCTTTGATGGCCTCGGCTTCGGCCTTCGGTCCGATGAACCCCAGGATGTGGTCGTCGGCGTAGCGGCAGTACCGCAGCCGCCGGTATCCGGGGTCCATAGGGTCACCCGAGGGTAAGGTGCGCAGTTGCTTGGTCAGCTCCCGCGTTGTGGCGCGGTCGCCGCGTGTGCGTGTCTCCTGCCGTTGGCGTTTCACCCGTGAGTATTCGGGATTGCGCCGTCGGCGTTGTCCTCGGGTGTATTGCGGGATGAGAATTTTCTCGACGAACTCATCCAGTTTGTTCAGGTAAATATTCGAGAGGACGGGAGATACCACACCACCTTGCGGAACCCCGCTGAGGTTGTCGTGGTGTTCCCAGTCTTCAAGGTACCCGGCTTTGAGCATGTTCCGAACAAGCCGGAGAAACCGGTTATCGTGGAGCTTTTCCGCCAGGATCTTGATCATTATTTCGTGATCCAAACTGCCGAAACAGTCGGCGATGTCTCCCTCGATGAACCACACGGTTCCGGTCCAGGTGTGTTCCACTTCGCGTAGCGCGGTGTGGCATCCCCGTTTCCGGCGGAACCCGTGTGAGCGGTCGGAGAACGTCGGCTCATAGTAGGCCTCCAGCAGGAGGCGCACCACTTCACCGACAAGCTTGTCCGACCATGTCGGCAGTCCCAGCGGGCGCAACTTCCCGTTCTTCTTCGGGATGAGCACCCGGCGGGCGGGAGCGAACCGGTAGCGCTCGTGGCGCATCGCCTCGATGATGGCGTCGATTTTCCCCTCGGACATGCCGTCCACAGTTTCGTCCGTGACCCCGGGTGTCATCGCGCCTTGGTTGGCGTAGATGTTCCCGTAGGCCAGCAAGTACAATTCCTTGTTGAACATCTGGCGATACAGTTCATCGCACGGCAGACCTCTCCTGCCACGATCGTGGAGGACGCCCAGCACCGTTGCGGCGGTTTGCATTACGCATGCTTTCCGGTATTGTTGATGTCCGATCACCTGGAACCCTTCGCCCTGCGAGCGGGCCTTCCCCGTCCTCCTTGGCAGGTCGTTACTCCTGCGACTACTACGGTTCCTCTGTCACCATAGGACTCGCGCCCCTTAGGTGATCCCACGTTTGTCAGTGCCATACGTTCTAGCGCGACTTAGGCGCCCCACTCATCTCCTTGAATACCCTGATCGGGCATCGCTCCGTGCCCCGGAGGTTTGCGGCAGGCCATTACTCATCCTGCCGCAGGGGTCGGCGTTGGTTACAGGCGTCTTTCCAACGGGTGTCTCAAATTGCACCTTCTGGAGATTGGGATTCAGGCAATCCAGCTTTCGCCATATCACGCGGATCACTCGGCGCATCACCCCGTACGCCTGGGCATGATCGCCGATTTCCTGCCATGCTATTGTCCCCATATTTCCTTTCGGATCAAGGTAAGGCATCAGATCCAGAGATGTACCTCCAATCTCTGCCCGCTA
>NZ_JBHUKR010000038.1:0-624 GCF_042684065.1 Amycolatopsis pigmentata
CTTCCAGCCAGTCCCGCAGATACCCGGCCTGTCCATAGACCTCGTCCGCGGTGAACCACGCGAACGGGACACCCGCGTCCAACGCGCGGGCCAGCATCGCGATCATCTGACGTGGCTTGGTCGCGAACTCGACCTCGTCCGGGATATCGGCCGCGCGGCAACGATCCCGATCAGTGGTCCACGACTCGGGCACATAGAGCTCGCGGTCGATCAACGCGTGCCCGTGTTTCGAGGCATAGGCCAGAAACGTGCCGATCTGGCAGTTCTCGGTGCGCCCGGCGGTTCCCGAGTACTGGCGTTGCACCCCGGCCGAGCGCCGGCCCTTCTTGATGAACCCCGTCTCGTCACCGATCAACACGCCCTGCCGGTCGCCCAGGTGCTCAATGACGTAGTCGCGGACATCATCACGGACCCCGTCAACGTCCCAGTCCGCCCGGCGCAGCAATCGCTGCATCCCGTCCGGGGACACCTCGCCCGCTCGTTCGGCAAGCGTCCAACCGTTCTTGCGTTCCAGGCCCGCAACCAGCCCGGACACGTACTCCCGCACCCGAGCGCGGGGTTCGGAGCGGACAAACCGGTCCACGATCCGTTCATGCAATCGGTCCAACTCGGCCATCACCAGGT
>NZ_JBHUKR010000039.1:0-507 GCF_042684065.1 Amycolatopsis pigmentata
GTTTTCCTGTCCGGGCCGGGGAACGGGCCCGTGTGGCTGCCCACGTTCTACATCGATGTCTATCCGGTGACCAATGCCGAGTATGCGCGGTTCGTTGCCGCTACTGGGCATGCGCCGCCCCAGTACTGGGAGGACGGGCGGCCTCCTGAGGATCTTGGTGACCATCCCGTGGTGTTCGTGACCTGGAACGATGCCACCGCGTACGCGGAATGGGCCGGGAAGTCCTTGCCCAGTGGGCAGCAGTGGGAGAAGGCTGCACGCGGCACCAGGGGAACGGTCTACCCGTGGGGCGACCAGCCCACACCGGCGAAGTGCAACGTTCGGGAGAACGGCGTGGGCAGCACAACCGCCGTCGACTGCTACCAGAGCGGTGTGAGCCCCTACGGGGTGTTCGACATGTGCGGGAACATCTGGGAGTGGTGCTCCACGGACACCAACCCCGGCCGGCACGAACTGAAGGGCGGCGCCTGGACCAGCCCACTCCTGCGCGCGACGCCATCATCGTTC
>NZ_JBHUKR010000040.1:0-3163 GCF_042684065.1 Amycolatopsis pigmentata
CGTGGTGTTGTTTCTGGTGTGGTGTTTGAGAATTGTAGAGTGGATGCGAGCATCTTTGTGGCAAGTTGTGTAGGGCGCATGGTGGATGTCTTGGCATCAGGGGCCGATGAAGGACGTGGGAGGCTGCGATAAGCCTCGGGGAGCTGTCAACCGAGCTGTGATCCGAGGGTGTCCGAATGGGGAAACCCAGCATCCGTGATGGGGTGTTACCCGCCGTTGAATCTATAGACGGTGTGGAGGGAACGCGGGGAAGTGAAACATCTCAGTACCCGTAGGAAGAGAAAACAAAAGTGATTCCGTGAGTAGTGGCGAGCGAAAGCGGAGGAGGCTAAACCTCGCGCATGTGATACCTGTCAGGGGTTGTGTGTGGGGTGTTGTGGGAGCCACTGTCCAGAGACTGACATTTCTGGCGTTGTGCCGCATGGTTAGTGGAACTGTCTGGGATGGCAGACCGGAGTGGGTGAGAGTCCCGTACGCGAAAGCTGTGTTGGTGTGGTGTGGTGGTGTCCCGAGTAGCAGCGAGCTCGTGGAATTTGCTGTGAATCTGCCGGGACCACCCGGTAAGCCTAAATACTTCCTGATGACCGATAGCGGACTAGTACCGTGAGGGAAAGATGAAAAGTACCCCGGGAGGGGAGTGAAAGAGTACCTGAAACCGTGTGCCTGCAAGCCGTCAGAGCCGCTGCTTTGTGTGGTGGTGATGGCGTGCCTTTTGAAGAATGAGCCTGCGAGTTAGTGCTGCGTGGCGAGGTTAACCCGTGTGGGGTAGCCGTAGCGAAAGCGAGTCTGAAGAGGGCGTTGTAGTTGCGTGGTCTAGACCCGAAGCGGAGTGATCTACCCATGGCCAGGGTGAAGCGCCGGTAAGACGGTGTGGAGGCCCGAACCCACCAGGGTTGAAAACCTGGGGGATGAGTTGTGGGTAGGGGTGAAAGGCCAATCAAACTCCGTGATAGCTGGTTCTCCCCGAAATGCATTTAGGTGCAGCGTCGTATGTTTCGTGGTGGGGGTAGAGCTACTGGCTGGCCTAGGGGGCTTACCGGCTTACCGAAGTCAACCAAACTCCGAATACCATTACGTGAAGTGCGGCAGTGAGACGGCGGGGGATAAGCTTCGTCGTCGAGAGGGAAACAGCCCAGAACTCCGGCTAAGGCCCCGAAGTGTGTGCTCAGTGGGAAAGGATGTGGGATTGCCCAGACAACCAGGAGGTTGGCTTAGAAGCAGCCACCCTTGAAAGAGTGCGTAATAGCTCACTGGTCAAGTGGTCCTGCGCCGACAATGTAGCGGGGCTTAAGCACACCGCCGAAGCCGAGTCACTCACACAAGACATCGGTCACCGTCCTTGAGGTGGTGGTCTAGTGGTGTGGGTGGGTAGGGGAGCGTCCTGCATCCAGAGAAGCCGCGGTGGAAGCCAGTGGTGGAGGGTGTGGGAGTGAGAATGCAGGCATGAGTAGCGATTGCAGAGTGAGAATCTCTGCCGCCGGATGACCAAGGGTTCCTGGGTCAAGTTTGTCTGCCCAGGGTGAGTCGGGACCTAAGGCGAGGCCGACAGGCGTAGTCGATGGACAACGGGTTGATATTCCCGTACCCGCGTGTGTTCGACAAGGACGAGGCGCATGATACTAACCACCCGAACCGTCGGAGGCTTTCGGGCTGATGGTGGGGAGCGTGGGGCCTGAGTGTGTAGTAGTTGAGTGATGGGGTGACGCAGGAAGGTAGCCCCGCCAGCTGGTGGAATAGCTGGTGCAAGCGTGTGGCCCGGATGACAGGGAAATCCGTCGTCCAGTCAGGGTGAGGCGTGATGCGTAGCCGTTGTGGTGAAGCAGGGTGATCCTCAGCTGCCGAGAAAAGCCTCTAGCGAGAACATGTGCGGCCCGTACCCTAAACCGACACAGGTGGTCAGGTAGAGAATACCGAGGCGTTCGGGTGAACTGTGGTTAAGGAACTCGGCAAAATGCCCCCGTAACTTCGGGAGAAGGGGGGCCGAAACACCTGAAGCCCTTCGCGGGCTGGGGTGGGTTGGCCGCAGAGACCAGCGGAAAGCGACTGTTTACTAAAAACACAGGTCCATGCGAAGTCGTAAGACGATGTATATGGACTGACGCCTGCCCGGTGCTGGAACGTTAAGAGGACCGGTTAGCCTTTCGGGGCGAAGCTGAGAATTTAAGCGCCAGTAAACGGCGGTGGTAACTATAACCATCCTAAGGTAGCGAAATTCCTTGTCGGGTAAGTTCCGACCTGCACGAATGGCGTAACGACTTTCCGGCTGTCTCAACCACAGGCCCGGTGAAATTGCACTACGAGTAAAGATGCTCGTTTCGCGCGGCAGGACGGAAAGACCCCGGGACCTTTACTACAGCTTGGTATTGGTTTTCGGTTCGGTTTGTGTAGGATAGGTGGGAGACTGTGAAGCGGGCACGCTAGTGTCGGTGGAGTCGTTGTTGAAATACCACTCTGGCCGGATTGGGAATCTGAACCTCGGACCGTGAGCCGGTTCAGGGACAGTGCCTGGTGGGTAGTTTAACTGGGGCGGTTGCCTCCTAAAGAGTAACGGAGGCGCCCAAAGGTTCCCTCAGCCTGGTTGGCAATCAGGTGTTGAGTGTAAGTGCACAAGGGAGCTTGACTGTGAGACTGACAGGTCGAGCAGGGACGAAAGTCGGGACTAGTGATCCGGCACCTCCTGGTGGAAGGGGTGTCGCTCAACGGATAAAAGGTACCCCGGGGATAACAGGCTGATCTTGCCCAAGAGTCCATATCGACGGCATGGTTTGGCACCTCGATGTCGGCTCGTCGCATCCTGGGGCCGGAGTAGGTCCCAAGGGTTGGGCTGTTCGCCCATTAAAGCGGCACGCGAGCTGGGTTTAGAACGTCGTGAGACAGTTCGGTCCCTATCCGCCGCGCGCGCAGGAGACTTGAGGAAGGCTGTCCCTAGTACGAGAGGACCGGGACGGACGAACCTCTGGTATGCCAGTTGTCCCGCCAGGGGCATGGCTGGTTAGCTACGTTCGGAAGGGATAACCGCTGAAGGCATCTAAGCGGGAAGCCCGTTCCAAGATGAGGTCTCCCACCCCACGCGGGGTAAGGCCCCCGGAAGACGACCGGGTTGATAGGCCAGAAATAGAAGCACAGCAATGTGTTCCCAAGTTGACTGGTACTAATAGGCCGA
>NZ_JBHUKR010000041.1:0-637 GCF_042684065.1 Amycolatopsis pigmentata
GCGTGATTTGAATTTGGTGGATGTGTTGTTGTCGGAGTTGGAGGGGATGGAGGCGCGGGAGGAGGACGGGGCGCGGTTGGCGGCGTTGTATCGGTTGGATCATTTGGCGGCGCGGTTGCGGCGGAATGCGGAGAATTTGCGGGTGTTGGCGGGGCATGAGGCGTCGGATGTGGTGGGGCAGACGTTGTCGGTGGTGGATGTGGTGCGGGCGGCGATGTCGTCGATTGATCAGTATTCGCGGGTGACGATTGGGCGGGTGGTGGGGTTGGGGGTGGTGGGTTTCGCGGCGGAGGATGTGGGCCGGGTGGTGGCGGAGTTGCTGGATAATGCGACGAAGTGGTCGTCGCCGTCGTCGGTGGTGCGGGTGAGTGGGCATTTGACGGAGCAGGGCAGTGTGCTGGTGCGGGTGGAGGATGAGGGGATTGGGTTGCCCTCGGAGCGGTTGGCGCGGTTGAACGAGCGGTTGGCGGGTTCGCCGGTGCTTGATGATGAGTCGGTGCGGCATATGGGGTTGGCGGTGGTGCGGCGGTTGACGGCGCGGCATGGGATGCGGGCGTGGCTGGATCGGCGGGTGCCGCAGGGGACGACGGCGTCGGTGTTGTTGCCGGCGGCGTTGGTGACCGAGGTGCCGGAGGTG
>NZ_JBHUKR010000042.1:0-1998 GCF_042684065.1 Amycolatopsis pigmentata
CTGGCTGTCGCAGCAGTTGGGTGAAGCTGAGGGCAGCCTAAATCCCGGTGGGAGTGTTGGGGTTTGGGTAGCAAGCGGCCCTGACAAAGTCGGAACGTGCCAGTACTGCCAGATGGTGCGGGTCCGGTGAGCGAGACGAGAAGGTATACACAAGGAATCAGCGGTTGACGCCCCGTTATGTGGAGCCGGCTCGAAACCTGGTGGATCAGGGCTGGTATTGCGGTGCATAACACGAAGTCTTTAGGGAGTGTTATCCGCCTGGCATCACGGCCTGTGATGTTGGGCAGCCCGTGCCGATTGTCTGCGGTGGAGGTGCGGGGGCCGTCGGGGTACAGCTGGGTGCCTCACTCGTCGATCGGTAACAAGTGAACATGGGAACCACACCACAATCCCCTCACCTTTTCCCGGCCAGGGACAGGGTAGGGAAAGCACACTGCCTGCCGATGGTTGTGGTGTGGGACGGAGCCGCCGTAGTACTCCGAGCATGGGAAAGCCACGTACATGGGGAAGGGCGGCAGCGAGTCAGCGGATGGAGTTGTGGTCATGCCAGAAGACGCGCCGGTGAACATCGGCGCCATGCTTTCGGCCCCGTATCGGGCAGGGAAGCGGGTACTGGGTATTCAAACGAAACTGCACAGTTGGGCGACGGCAGATCGGAGTCGCCGGTTTGATGATCTGTTCAACCTCGTGGCGGATCCGGCATTCATGGTGACAGCCTGGTGGCGGGTCCGGGAGAACAAAGGCGCACGGACGGCAGGAATCGACAAGCGCACAGCGCGAGCGATCGAAGCGTCCGCGGGCGGCGTGGAAGCGTTCCTGGAAGACCTGCGGGCACGGCTCAAAGGTCGCACGTTCCGGCCGCTTCCCGTACGACAACGGAAAATACCGAAGGCCAACGGGAAACTACGAAGCCTCGGTATCCCGACTGTCGAAGATCGCGTCGTTCAAGCCTGCCTGAAACTGGTGTTGGAGCCGATCCTGGAGGTCGAGTTCTCGCCCTTCAGTCACGGGTTCCGGCCAGGCCACCGCGCGCAGGACGCCATCGAAGACATCCGCCACTATGCCCATTGCGGGTATGAGTGGGTGTTCGAGGGCGATATCGCTTCCTGTTTCGACGAGATCTCGCATACCGCGTTGATGGACCGGTTGCGGAAACGAGTAGGGGACGGGAAGGTATTGGCGTTGGTGAAAGCCTTTCTGAAAGCTGGACTGTTAGACTCCGACGGCATCGAACACGACACGCGTTCAGGCACTCCCCAAGGCGGTATTCTATCGCCGCTTTTGGCCAACCTCGCCCTGACCCACCTGGACGATTACTTCCAGGCCCGGTGGGCAGCCCACGGCGGCGAATGGAACCGGCGCCGCTACCGGCAGCGCGGAGGAGCCACCTACCGGTTGATCCGGTACGCGGACGACTTCGTGATCCTGGTCAACGGCACCCGAGACCACGCCGAATCGCAGTGGGAAGAGGTCAGTGACGTCCTGTCCGAGATCGGCCTGCGGCTGGCCCCGGAGAAAACACAGGTCGTGCACATCGATGAGGGACTCGACTTCCTCGGGGTCCGCATCCAGCGGCACCGCCAATGGGGAAGCGACCGGAGGTACGTATATTCCTACCCTTCCAAGAAATCCGTCACCAACGTGCGACGGAAGATCAAGGAAGCCACCGGTAAACAGACCATCAACCAGCCCGCGAGTACTCTCTTTCCGAGGTTAAATCAGATCACTCGCGGGTGGGCCCTCTACTTCCGGCACGGGGCAGCCAGTGACGCCTTCCACGACCTGGAACGCTACCTGTGGTATCGGGTCTGGAAATGGCTTCGCAGCAAACACCCCAACCAACACTGGAAGTGGATCAAACGACGCTACCACAGAAACAGCAAGTGGTGTTCAGCGCCGAACGGAGTAACACTCTTCAACCCCAACTCGATGAAAATCGAACGCCACACCTGGCGAGGGACGAAGATCCCCACTCCGTGGACCCACGCACTCCGAAAC
>NZ_JBHUKR010000044.1:0-506 GCF_042684065.1 Amycolatopsis pigmentata
AGGTGGGGGCGTTGACGGTGCGGGATGTGGGGGAGGCGGCGTGGTCGTTGGGGAAGACGGTGGCGGGGTATGCGGCGTTTGGGGCGGGGTTGATGGGGGGTTTGGATTTGACGATTCAGGGTTTTCAGAATTTGTCTGGTGGTCGGGATGGGATGGATTGGGATTCGGTCAAGAATTCGGTGATTGGTGGGGCGATTGGTGGTGCGGCGGCGGGGGTGGCGCATGGTGCGGCGGTGGGGGTTGCGAAGATGTTCGGGGCGGAGGCGCGGGGGAAGTTTCCGCCGTATGTGGTGTCGTTGGTGGCGGATGTGGGGTATATGGGTGGGCAGTTTGCGGGTGCGGTGGTGGGGAATGTTTTGGCGAATTTGGCGACGCATTCTCCGGGTGCGTCGTGGGCGGGGATTTTGGCGGCGGCGAGTAAGTTTCATGGTGGTCGGGGTGGTGGGGGTGCGGTGGTGGATGAGCATGTGTCGGAGAAGTTGAAGTTGGATATTCCGTCTCCGGGT
>NZ_JBHUKR010000045.1:0-846 GCF_042684065.1 Amycolatopsis pigmentata
GCGGGTGCTGATCTCGGATCTGGCCGGGCAGGGCGCGGTGACCATCCACCCCACCGCGCACGCCTACCGCCACGACCGTCCGATGCTGGAAAGGATCCTGGATGGACTCAAGCACCTCCCCGTCTGAGAACCTGACCATCTCGGCGAAAATCGTGATCGCCGGCGGGTTCGGCGTCGGCAAGACCACCCTGGTCACCTCCGTCTCCGACATCCCCCCGATCAACACCGAAGCCTGGATGACCGAAGCCGGGGAAGGCATCGACGACCTGCCCCCCGACGGTGGGAAGACCACCACCACCGTCGCGATGGACTTCGGCCGCATCGCCCTGCACCCCGACCTGCTGCTGTATCTGTTCGGCACCCCCGGCCAAGCCCGCTTCTGGTTCCTCTGGGACGACATCACCCGCGGCGCGCTCGGCGCGATCGTCCTGGTCGACACCCGCCGCCTGGAACAATCCTTCGCCGCCATCAACTACTTCGAACACGACACCGACCTGCCCTTCATCGTCGCGGTCAACCTCTTCCACGGACACCAAACCCACCCCCTCCACGACATCCGCGAAGCCCTCGACCTGCACCCCGACATCCCCCTGATCACCTGCGACGCCCGCAACCCCAAAGACACCATCAACGCCCTCCAAACACTGGTCACCCACACCCTGACCACCCACCACATCCACGAAACCGGAAAGAACCGCGCCCATGCGTAAGATCCTCATCGTCGGCGCCGGCCAATCCGGCCTCCAACTCGCCCTCACCCTCCAAGAACACGGCTACGACATCACCATCATCTCCGCCCGCACCCCCCACGAAATCCGCAACGGCTGGGTCACCTCCACCCAAGCC